>NZ_LQIS01000035.1 GCF_001499905.1 Mycobacterium sp. GA-1285
CGGGCATTCTGGAAAGGCCTGCCCCGCTTGCCTGTCCGCACCGGCAACAGATCCTCGATCAATGCCCACTGGGCATCCGACAACAACTCAAATCGCGACATCCCTCAAGCCTCAGGCACAACACCCGAAACCTTTGTCAGACACGCCCTAGTCGCGCATGTTGTACAGGAACTTCTGGAACATCCGGCCCATCACCGGCCTGCCGAGCGTCATCCCGACCCGGGCGGCGACGCCGTTGGGCTTCATCGACATCACCCACGTCAGGTGACAGCCCTGCGGCGTCCGCACCACCCGGTAGTCCTCGGCGAACGCCGCGATGCTTCGCGTCGACGCCTCGTTGAATCGAAACGCCATGTGGCTGAAGGGTTCCCACGCGAGGAACTCCTCGTCGCCGACGATGCCGCCGCGCATCTTGACCGTGCGGGTGGTGCCGACGCCACGCGGTTCTGGGCTCGTCCACGTCACCTCGGTGATCACGGTGGCCCAATGCGGCCAGGACTCCGCATCGGCGAGCACCTCGAAGAGCTGTTCGGGCGTGATGGCGAGGTCGACGGTGCTGACGAAGCGGAACGGAGCGGTCTCGACGAAGTTCAGGTCGACACGTTCACATGGGTGCATGCGCATGCACAGTAGAGGACAGTGTCAGTCAGACGGCCGGCTATCCGGGTCCGTCGCTCGCCGCTGCCAGCAGCGGCACCAGCACGTCGCTGATCGGCGTGCTCAGCCCGTGCTCGACGCCCTTGCGGGCGATCACTCCGTTGCGGATGTCCCACTCCAACTCCCGGCCGGCCTCGCGGTCGGTCAGCATCGAGGTGGTGACGTCCTCCGGGGACTTGGCCAGCAGGCCGACGATGTCGTCGATCACCTCATCGGACAACTGTGCGCCCTCGGCACGCGCGACGGCGAGGCACTCGGCGAGATAGCGCCGCGCCAGGCCGTTCACGTCGTCGCGGCGGAACATGCCCGAGCGGCGCCCGCTGAGCACCATGAACCCCACAACCGCATTCACCAGGAGCTTGTGCCACGCTGCGCTGAGAAAATCCGGATCGATCTCGACGGCGACGGCGCTGCCGGCGAACAGATCGCTCAATGCGTGCGCCCCGGCGGTATCAGGTAGCACCAGCCGCGCCCCGGTGCGCAGCCGGACATAGCCCTGCGGCGTCGGCTCCGCCGAAATCCACACCGCCGCAGGCACAACCGTCGATGCGGGGCAGAAGCGGCCGACGCGCTCGACCTGTTCGACCCCGTTCTGCAGCGCACACACCACGGTGCGCCCGTCGCACAACGTCGCCAGCCATCCGGCCGACCGCTCGTTCTGGGTGTCCTTCACCGCCAGCAGCACCACCTCGACCGGGTCTCCGATGTCGGCGGGGTCGGTCAGCACCGGACCGGGCACCACGATCGGCTCGCCGTCGTCGGGCCGGACTTCGATCGATGCGCGCGGAGTCCGTCCGCACAGCGTCACCGAGTGACCGGCCACGTGCAATAGAGCGGCGACTGTCGAGCCGATCGCCCCTGGGCCGACGACGGCGACGCGACTGGGCATGAACGCCAAATTACCGGCGCACCCGTCCCCTCTACACTTGTGCAGTTGTCTTGTCAGGCGATTTCCTCAGGAGTTTCAGTGCTGCGCAGTCATGCCGCCGGATCGTTGCGGCCCGCCGACGCCGGTCAGAAGGTGACGTTGGCCGGGTGGGTGGCGCGTCGGCGCGACCACGGCGGCGTGATCTTCATCGATCTGCGCGACGCGTCCGGGGTGTCGCAGGTCGTGTTCCGCGAAGGCGGCGTTCTGGAGGCGGCGCACCGGCTGCGCGCCGAGTTCTGCATCGCCGTGGACGGCGTCGTGGAGATCCGCCCCGAAGGCAACGCGAACCCCGAGATCGCGACCGGCGAGATCGAGGTCAACGCGACCTCGTTGACGGTGCTGGGCGAGAGTGCACCGTTGCCGTTCCAGCTCGACGAGCAGGCCGGCGAGGAGGCGCGCCTGAAGTACCGCTACCTCGACCTGCGGCGCGAAGGGCCCGGGCACGCGATCCGGCTGCGCTCCGAGGCCAACGCCGCCGCCCGTGAGGTGCTCGCGCGCCACGACTTCGTCGAGATCGAGACCCCGACGATGACCCGCTCGACCCCGGAGGGCGCCCGCGACTTCCTGGTGCCCGCCCGGCTGCAGCCGGGATCGTTCTACGCGTTGCCGCAGAGCCCCCAGCTGTTCAAACAGCTGCTGATGGTCGCGGGCATGGAGCGCTACTACCAGATCGCGCGCTGCTACCGCGACGAGGATTTCCGCGCCGACCGCCAGCCCGAGTTCACCCAGCTGGACCTCGAGATGAGCTTCGTCGACTCCGAGGACGTGATCGCCGTCTCCGAGGAGATCGTCGCGGCGCTGTGGCGGCTGATCGGCTACGACGTGCCCCTGCCGCTGCCGCGGATCACCTACGCCGACGCGATGCGCCGGTTCGGTTCGGACAAGCCCGATCTGAGGTTCGGACTCGAACTCGTCGAGTGCGCCCAGTTCTTCTCCGAAACCCCGTTCCGGGTGTTCCAGGCACCATATGTGGGCGCCGTCGTCATGCCCGGCGGCGCCTCCCAGCCTCGGCGCACGCTGGACGCCTGGCAGGACTTCGCCAAGCAGCGCGGGCACAAGGGGCTGGCCTATGTGCTCGTCGGCGACGACGGCACGCTGGGCGGACCCGTCGCAAAAAACCTGTCGGAGACTGAACGTGACGGCCTCGCCGCCCACGTCGGCGCCTCGCCAGGGGATTGCGTGTTCTTCTCGGCGGGCCCGGCGAAGACTTCGCGGGCGCTGCTCGGTGCGGTCCGTATCGAGATCGCCAAGCGGCTCGACTTGATCGACCCGAACGCGTGGGCGTTCACCTGGGTGGTGGACCCGCCGCTGTTCGAACCCGCCGACGACGCGACCGCGCACGGCGACGTGGCCGTCGGCTCGGGTGCGTGGACGGCGGTGCACCACGCGTTCACCGCGCCCAAGCCGGAGTTCGAGGACCGCATCGAGACCGATCCCGGCACTGTGTTGGCCGACGCCTACGACGTGGTGTGCAACGGCAACGAGATCGGCGGCGGCTCGATCCGTATCCACCGCCGCGACATCCAGGAGCGGGTGTTCGCGGTGATGGGTATCGACAAGGCCGAGGCCGAGGAGAAGTTCGGATTCCTGTTGGAGGCGTTCACTTTTGGCGCACCGCCGCACGGGGGACTGGCGTTCGGGTGGGACCGCACCACCGCGTTGCTGGCCGGGTCGGACTCGATCCGCGAAGTGATCGCGTTCCCGAAATCCGGTGGCGGTGTCGACCCGCTGACCGGTGCACCCGCGCCGATCACGCCGCAGCAGCGCAAGGAATCCGGGATCGACGCCAAGCCGAAAGCCGACTGACCCAATCCGCGTCGGGTTCGTCGCGACCGAGGCTACGATCCGCGCGTGACAGGTGCGGCTCCGTCGGCGCCATCAGGTACGCCGAGGCGACGGCGAGTCACCGTCGTGACGACGGTGGTGGCGGTCGTCGCCGTCTACGTCGGCTCACTGGTCGGCTACGCCCTGCTGGAGCCCGAGCACCGCCATTTCCAGTTCTCCGAGACATCCGTCACCGGCGAAACCGTCGTCATCATCCGGCTGCGGGAGATGAACGCGATGCAGAACCGGCTCGTCGCCGACGTCCTTCTCCACCCCGGCCGGGAGTTGGCGGCCGGTGAGACCGACGACGTCACGATTCGGCTGAGTTCATGGACCAGTTCCGGCGAGCTGATCTACGTGCATCCCGCCGTGTCCGGCAATGACACGACGACTCAGCTGACTGCCGTCGGGGACCCCGACGACTGGCCGTTCGACACCTTCACCACCGACATCATCGGCGTGCAGGCCTTCCTAAGAGGTGGTCCGGAACAACGCCCGATCGCGGCGGGCATCGTCGTCGCGGGGCAGATCAACGGTTGGGACGTCCATACCGAGCGAGGCACCGCCGACTCTGTGCCGACCGTGCGTTTCACCACCCAGCGCACCAGGGGAGCGCTCGCGTTCGACCTCGGGGTTTTGCTGGTGCTGATCGCGCTGCCGGCGGCCGCACTGTTCGTGGCGATCGAGACGGTGCTCGGCCGCCGAAAGTTCTTGCCGCCGTTGACGACCTGGTTCGCGGCGATGTTGTTCGCGGTGGTGCCGCTGCGCAACCTGTTGCCCGGCGCGCCACCGGCCGGAGCGTGGATCGACTTGGCGGTGGTTCTGTGGGTGCTGATCGCGCTGGCGGCGGCGATGGTTCTCTACGTCGTCGCGTGGTGGCGACAGAACGACTGATCAGCGCGGCCAGTCGCAGCCGGTGAGTTCGGCCGACGCGTCCCACAATCGGTGCGCCGTCACCGGATCAACCGCCTTCGGCCGCAACCGCGTCACCTTGGGCCTGCCGAGCTGGTTGAACCGCGGCGCCAGATAGGTGCCGCTGGGCAGGTCGGTCGTCACCGCCTGAAGGGTGGCCCGGGCGCCCTGCGCGGGTGTGTGCATGAGGCGCCGGATCCGCCGATGTTCACCCATTCCCAGCGACCGGGTGATGTCGGTGTCGGTGGCGCCGGGGTCGGTGGCGTATGCGCGCACACCCCGGTTGGCCAACTCGGCGACGAACAGCAGGTTGGCCAGCTTGGATTCGCCGTAGGCGCTCCACTTCGAGTACTTGCGGCGATGCCAGTTCAGGTCGTCGAGATGCAGGCTGCAGAACAGGTACGTCGCGCTGGCCACCGAGATGACGCGGTCGGTGATCCGGTCGCCCAACAGCGACGTCAACGCGAAGTGGCCGAGGTGGTTGATGCCGATGTGGGATTCGAAACCATCGGTCGTGCGCGTCAACGGCATACCCATCACGCCAGCGTTGTTCACCAGCACGTCGACGGATTCGACGGAGGCGGCGAACGAGCGCACGCTGGCCAGGTCGCCGAGGTCGAGGGCGGCCACGTCGACGTCACCGGTCATCTCGGCCGCGGCCCGACGGCCCTTCTCGACGTCGCGGCATGCGATCAGCACGCTGTGCCCGTCGGCGGTCAGGGCCTTCGCCGTGGCCTTCCCGACGCCGCTGTTACCGCCCGTCACTATCGCCCGCATGGTCTTCGATTATGCGGATGCGCAATACCAAGCCTGAGTTCGGTGCGTTACCAATTGCCGCGCGACCGGTGCGTACCGAAATCCTCGGGTCAGAGCCGCTCGATGACGGTGGCGTTGGCCATGCCGCCGCCCTCGCACATCGTCTGCAGACCGTAGCGTCCGCCGCGCTGCTCGAGCGCGTTCACGAGAGTCGTCATGATGCGCGCGCCGCTGGCGCCCAGCGGGTGACCGATCGCGATCGCGCCGCCGTTGACGTTCGTCCTGGCGAGATCGGCGCCGGTGTCGTGCGCCCAGGAGAGCACGACGGGTGCGAACGCCTCGTTGACCTCGAACAGGTCGATGTCGGCGAGCGTGAGGCCCGCGCGCTGCAGCACCTTCTCCGTCGCGGGGATGACGCCGGTCAGCATGTAGAGCGGGTCGGAGCCGACGACGGTCATCGAGTGGATGCGGGCGAGCGGGCGCAGACCGAGTCGGGCCGCCACCTCGCCGGTGGTGATCAGCACAGCCGCGCTGCCATCCGACAGTGGCGACGAGTTGCCCGGTGTGATCTTCCAGCCGATCTGCGGGAAGCGTCGCTCGTATGCCGGGTTGTAGAACGCCGGGTTCAGCGCGGCCAGCGTGTCGACGGTCGTGCCCGGCCGGATGATCTCGTCGGTGGTCAGACCGTTGATCGGGATCAGCTCGTTGTCGAACCGGCCCTCCTTGGTCGCGGCCGCGGCCTTCTCATGGCTGCCCGCCGAGAACTCGTCGAGCTGCTGCCGCGACAGGCCCCATTTCGCGGCGATCAACTCCGCGCTGATGCCTTGCGGCACAAGACCTTCGGGATAGCGCTGCGCCATCGCGCCGAACGGGTCGCTACCGGGCAGCACGCTGGAGCCCATCGGCGCCCGCGACATTGATTCCACACCCGCGGCGACGACGATGTCGTAGGCGCCCGAGATGACGCCCGCGGCGGCGAAGTGAATGGCCTGCTGGCTGCTGCCGCACTGGCGGTCGACGGTCGTCCCGGGCACGGATTCGGGGAACCCCGCGCCGAGAAGGGCGTTTCGGGCGATGTTGACCGCCTGGTCGCCGACCTGGGTGACCGCCCCGGCGATGACGTCGTCGATCTGTACCGGGTCGATGCCGGTCCTGGCCACCAGTTCCGTGAGACTGTGTGCGAGCAGGTCCACGGGCAGCACGTCGTGCAGCGCTCCGTTCGGTTTGCCCTTTCCGGTCGGTGTGCGAACCGCGCCGACGATGACGGCGTCCCGACCTGAGAATCCCGACATTGCTGCCTCCTGCCTCCACGCTGAGTGAATTGGTCTATACCCAGCTATACCACTTAGGTATAGTTTGAACAACTCAGGGGTAGGGTGACTCTCAGTGTCAGGGTGATGGGGCCGCTTGTTGCGGTGGTTGGATCCTGATCACCTGGTGTCTGGCTCTTAGGGTGGT
>NZ_LQIS01000036.1 GCF_001499905.1 Mycobacterium sp. GA-1285
GCGGGTGTGTTGTTTGAGAACTCAATAGTGTGTTTGGTGGTTTTTGTTTGTTGTTGTTTTTTGCCATGCCCTGTTTTCCCGTTTGTGGGTGTGGTGTTTTTTGATGCCAGTTTTTGGTGTCTGTTTGGTCAGATTGTTTCGAACAGTTTTGTTTGGAGAGTTTGATTCTGGCTCAGGACGAACGCTGGCGGCGTGCTTAACACATGCAAGTCGAACGGAAAGGCCCCTTTGGGGGTGCTCGAGTGGCGAACGGGTGAGTAACACGTGGGTGATCTGCCCTGCACTTTGGGATAAGCCTGGGAAACTGGGTCTAATACCGAATATTTCCTTCTGGTTGCATGGCTGGGAGGGGAAAGCTTTTGCGGTGTGGGATGGGCCCGCGGCCTATCAGCTTGTTGGTGAGGTTATGGCTTACCAAGGCGACGACGGGTAGCCGGCCTGAGAGGGTGACCGGCCACACTGGGACTGAGATACGGCCCAGACTCCTACGGGAGGCAGCAGTGGGGAATATTGCACAATGGGCGCAAGCCTGATGCAGCGACGCCGCGTGGGGGATGACGGCCTTCGGGTTGTAAACCTCTTTCAGTGCCGACGAAGCGTCAGTGACGGTAGGCACAGAAGAAGGACCGGCCAACTACGTGCCAGCAGCCGCGGTAATACGTAGGGTCCGAGCGTTGTCCGGAATTACTGGGCGTAAAGAGCTCGTAGGTGGTTTGTCGCGTTGTCCGTGAAAACTCACAGCTTAACTGTGGGCGTGCGGGCGATACGGGCAGACTGGAGTACTGCAGGGGAGACTGGAATTCCTGGTGTAGCGGTGGAATGCGCAGATATCAGGAGGAACACCGGTGGCGAAGGCGGGTCTCTGGGCAGTAACTGACGCTGAGGAGCGAAAGCGTGGGGAGCGAACAGGATTAGATACCCTGGTAGTCCACGCCGTAAACGGTGGGTACTAGGTGTGGGTTTCCTTCCTTGGGATCCGTGCCGTAGCTAACGCATTAAGTACCCCGCCTGGGGAGTACGGCCGCAAGGCTAAAACTCAAAGAAATTGACGGGGGCCCGCACAAGCGGCGGAGCATGTGGATTAATTCGATGCAACGCGAAGAACCTTACCTGGGTTTGACATGCACAGGACGCTCGTAGAGATACGGGTTCCCTTGTGGCCTGTGTGCAGGTGGTGCATGGCTGTCGTCAGCTCGTGTCGTGAGATGTTGGGTTAAGTCCCGCAACGAGCGCAACCCTTGTCTCATGTTGCCAGCGCGTGATGGCGGGGACTCGTGAGAGACTGCCGGGGTCAACTCGGAGGAAGGTGGGGATGACGTCAAGTCATCATGCCCCTTATGTCCAGGGCTTCACACATGCTACAATGGCCGGTACAAAGGGCTGCGATGCCGTGAGGTGGAGCGAATCCTTTCAAAGCCGGTCTCAGTTCGGATCGGGGTCTGCAACTCGACCCCGTGAAGTCGGAGTCGCTAGTAATCGCAGATCAGCAACGCTGCGGTGAATACGTTCCCGGGCCTTGTACACACCGCCCGTCACGTCATGAAAGTCGGTAACACCCGAAGCCCGTGGCCTAACCGGTTTACCGGAGGGAGCGGTCGAAGGTGGGATCGGCGATTGGGACGAAGTCGTAACAAGGTAGCCGTACCGGAAGGTGCGGCTGGATCACCTCCTTTCTAAGGAGCACCACGAACAAGGTTGTGACACTGGGTCACACCTGATGCCGTGAGGAGCTGGAGCGCTGTAGTGGCGCCCGGCTGGGTGCACAACAAACGTCAGAAGCGGTGCGGGAACATCGTTTTGAGGGATTGCCAGACACACTATTGGGCTTTGAGACAACAAGCCCGTGACTCCCTGTTGGTTGGGGGGTGGCCTCGCGTTGGTGGGGTCGGTTGGTTGTCGCCCCGCTTTGGTGGTGGGGTGTGGTGTTTGATTTGTGGATAGTGGTTGCGAGCATCTAAAACGCGGGACTCCGGTGTGGGTTGCGTGTTTTGATAATGCAATTTTTTGTTCTTCCGAGAATAGATCTGTTTTGTGTGTAAGTGTTTAAGGGCGCATGGTGGATGCCTTGGCACTGGGAGCCGATGAAGGACGTGGGAGGCTGCGATATGCCTCGGGGAGTTGTCAACCGAGCGTGGATCCGAGGATGTCCGAATGGGGAAACCCGGCACGAGTGATGTCGTGTCACCCAACGCTGAATGTATAGGCGTTGGGGGGGAACGCGGGGAAGTGAAACATCTCAGTACCCGTAGGAAGAGAAAACAAAGAGTGATTCCGTTAGTAGTGGCGAGCGAACGCGGAGGATGGCTAAACCGTGTGCATGTGATACCCGGCGGGGGTTGTGTGTGCGGTGTTGTGGGGTCTGTGTTCCATCATCCGCCGATGGTGGCAGCAGTGATAAAAGCTCGTGTTAGGTGAAGTGGCCTGGGATGGTCTGCCGTAGGGGGTGAGAGTCCCGTAACCGAAAACATGTGCTCTGTTGTCGCAGTGTCCCCGAGTAGCAGCGGGCCCGTGGAATCTGCTGTGAATCTGCCGGGACCACCCGGTAAGCCTGAATACTTCTCAGTGACCGATAGCGGATCAGTACCGTGAGGGAATGGTGAAAAGTACCCCGGGAGGGGAGTGAAAGAGTACCTGAAACCGTGTGCCTACAATCCGTCAGAGCCCTCCACTTTGTGGTGGGGTGATGGCGTGCCTTTTGAAGAATGAGCCTGCGAGTCAGGGACATGTCGCGAGGTTAACCCGGGTGGGGTAGCCGCAGCGAAAGCGAGTCTGAATAGGGCGTATCCACACAGCAGTGTGTGGTGTAGTGGTGTGTTCTGGACCCGAAGCGGAGTGATCTACCCATGGCCAGGGTGAAGCGCGGGTAAGACCGCGTGGAGGCCCGAACCCACTTAGGTTGAAGACTGAGGGGATGAGCTGTGGGTAGGGGTGAAAGGCCAATCAAACTCCGTGATAGCTGGTTCTCCCCGAAATGCATTTAGGTGCAGCGTCGCATGGTTCACACCGGAGGTAGAGCTACTGGATGGCCGATGGGCCCTACTAGGTTACTGACGTCAGCCAAACTCCGAATGCCGGTGTGGTGTAGTGCGGCAGTGAGACGGCGGGGGATAAGCTCCGTGCGTCGAAAGGGAAACAGCCCAGATCGCCGGCTAAGGCCCCTAAGCGTGTGCTAAGTGGAAAAGGATGTGCAGTCGCAAAGACAACCAGGAGGTTGGCTTAGAAGCAGCCACCCTTGAAAGAGTGCGTAATAGCTCACTGGTCAAGTGATTGTGCGCCGATAATGTAGCGGGGCTCAAGCACACCGCCGAAGCCGCGGCAGCCAAGCGTTGCTTGGTTGGGTAGGGGAGCGTCCTGCATCCGGTGAAGCAGCGAAGTGATTCAGCTGTGGAGGGTGTGGGAGTGAGAATGCAGGCATGAGTAGCGATAAGGCAAGTGAGAACCTTGCCCGCCGGAAGACCAAGGGTTCCTGGGCCAGGCCAGTCCGCCCAGGGTGAGTCGGGACCTAAGGCGAGGCCGACAGGCGTAGTCGATGGACAACGGGTTGATATTCCCGTACCCGTGTATGAGCGTCCCTGACGAATCCATACCGCTAACCACCCAAAAGGTCGGTGATCGTCTCCTTTTAGGAGTCGACATCGACCGGCTGCGTGGGACCCGTGTGGGTAGTAGTCAAGCGATGGGGTGACGCAGGAAGGTAGCCGTACCAGTCAGTGGTAATACTGGGGCAAACCGGTAGGGAGAAACCTAGGCAAATCCGGGTTTTTCATATCCTGAGAGGTGATGCATAGCCGAGTGAGGCGAATTCGGTGATCCTATGCTGTCGAGAAAAGCCTCTAGCGAGTCCATACACGGCCCGTACCCCAAACCAACACAGGTGGTCAGGTAGAGAATACCGAGGCGTACGAGTGAACTATGGTTAAGGAACTCGGCAAAATGCCCCCGTAACTTCGGGAGAAGGGGGACCCCCACACCGTCAAGGCCCTCGCGGCCGGCAGCGGTAGGGGGTGGCACAAACCAGTGAGAAGCGACTGTTTACTAAAAACACAGGTCCGTGCGAAGTCGCAAGACGAGGTATACGGACTGACGCCTGCCCGGTGCTGGAAGGTTAAGAGGACCCGTCAACCCGCAAGGGTGAAGCGGAGAATTTAAGCCCCAGTAAACGGCGGTGGTAACTATAACCATCCTAAGGTAGCGAAATTCCTTGTCGGGTAAGTTCCGACCTGCACGAATGGCGTAACGACTTCTCAGCTGTCTCAACCATAGACTCGGCGAAATTGCATTACGAGTAAAGATGCTCGTTACGCGCGGCAGGACGAAAAGACCCCGGGACCTTCACTACAACTTGGTATTGGTGCTCGATACGGTTTGTGTAGGATAGGTGGGAGACTGTGAAACTCACACGCCAGTGTGGGCGGAGTCGTTGTTGAAATACCACTCTGATCGTATTGGGCCTCTAACCTCGAACCGTCTATCCGGTTCAGGGACAGTGCCTGGCGGGTAGTTTAACTGGGGCGGTTGCCTCCTAAAAAGTAACGGAGGCGCCCAAAGGTTCCCTCAACCTGGACGGCAATCAGGTGTTGAGTGTAAGTGCACAAGGGAGCTTGACTGCGAGACGAACATGTCAAGCAGGGACGAAAGTCGGGACTAGTGATCCGGCACCCCCGAGTGGAAGGGGTGTCGCTCAACGGATAAAAGGTACCCCGGGGATAACAGGCTGATCTTCCCCAAGAGTCCATATCGACGGGATGGTTTGGCACCTCGATGTCGGCTCGTCGCATCCTGGGGCTGGAGCAGGTCCCAAGGGTTGGGCTGTTCGCCCATTAAAGCGGCACGCGAGCTGGGTTTAGAACGTCGTGAGACAGTTCGGTCTCTATCCGCCGCGCGCGTCAGAAGCTTGAGGAAACCTGTCCCTAGTACGAGAGGACCGGGACGGACGAACCTCTGGTACACCAGTTGTCCCACCAGGGGCACCGCTGGATAGCCACGTTCGGACAGGATAACCGCTGAAAGCATCTAAGCGGGAAACCCCCTCCAAGACCAGGCTTCTCACCCATACCAGTGGGATAAGGCCCCCCGCAGACCACGGGATCGATAGACCAGACCTACACACCCAGCAATGGGCGCAGGGAACTGGCACTAACCGGCCGAAAACTTACACACACTCGCAACCACACCACGCGTACCAACACACGCAAACACACCCCACCACCAAAACACACCACCCCCACACCAACGGGGCACCAACAAAAAAATAAAGTTACGGCGGTCAATAGCGACAGGGAAACGCCCGGACCCATCCCGAACCCGGAAGCTAAGCCTGCCAGCGCCAATGATACTGCCCAACCCGGGCGGAAAAGTAGGACACCGCCGAACACACAT
>NZ_LQIS01000037.1 GCF_001499905.1 Mycobacterium sp. GA-1285
CGGTGTTGATCCGTACTGGAGCTGATCGGCATCGGTTGGTGC
Organism: Mycobacterium sp. GA-1285; assembly: GCF_001499905.1. Classification (GTDB taxonomy): domain Bacteria; phylum Actinomycetota; class Actinomycetes; order Mycobacteriales; family Mycobacteriaceae; genus Mycobacterium. Next base: position 43 of record NZ_LQIS01000037.1, read on the forward strand.
TGACCAACCATCACATCGTGCTCGATGGCTGGTCGTTGCCGATTTTGTTGACAGAGATTTTCGCCGGTTATTACGGGCAACCGCTGGCTGCGCCGGTGCCGTATCGCCGGTTTGTGAGCTGGCTGGCTGATCGTGACCTGGATGCTGCGCGCGCGGCTTGGGCTCACGTGCTGGCCGGATTGGACACACCGACTCTCGTCGCACCGGCGCAAAGGTTAGGTCTCGGGACCCGTGACGTGACAACATCTTTCGTACCAGAGGAGACAACTAGTGCAATTAGCGAGCTCGCGCGCGCCTGCCAGACCACCATCAACGTCGTCCTGCAGGGTGCTTGGGCGCAAGTCCTTTCCTGGTTGACCGGCCAGTACGACGTGGTCTTCGGCGCCACCGTCTCAGGGCGCCCGGATGAGGTGCCCGGTGCGGAATCGATGGTCGGTCTGTTGATCAATACGGTGCCGGTGCGCGCCAGCATCACGGCGGCGACGACGATCGCCGAGTTGTTGGATCAGCTGCAAAGCGCCCATAACCGCACCCTCGAGCATCAGCACCTGGCGCTAAGCGAGATTCATCGCCTCACCGGTCAGGATCAACTGTTCGACACCTTGTTCATCTATGAGAACTATCCGGTCGATACCGCCGCGTTTGCCGGTGAGCACGAGTTGGCCGTCACCGACTTCACCAGCCGCGAATACAACCACTACCCGCTGACGGTACAAGCCCTGCCGGGCCGCGAATTGCGCCTCCGCGTCGAATACGACACCCAGGTGTTCAATGCGACGAAGATCGAAAAACTCTTGAGGCGGATGCAGAAGGTGTTGGTGGCTATGACCGCTGATACGGGCCACTAATGGGTGCCCGTGCTCGCGCGACCGTCGTCGCCAGTAGCTCGGCTCTTCGAGGCCTAACATGCTTGCTTTCGATCAGCCGGCAAGGGTTTCAAGCCGAGGACAAGGTGCCTAGCGGTCACCGTCGTGCCGCCGGCGTCGAATAATCCATAGGGGTGTGATGATCGAGGTACGACAGCGTGTCGGTTCGTCGGCTGCGCCGGGTCTAGCCGAGTCGATCCAGCTCCCCGGTGCTGATCCGACAACTGCGGCATCTCACGCTGACCGCTGCTTTGGGACAAGAAGCGAACATTCGGTAGCTATGGCCGTTGACCGCCACATAGGCGCCGCCAGCCGCAGCCACGATGACACCTCGCTAGCCAGCACGCGTGGCTCGAACAAAGAGTGCGAACGGGCGGCGAAAACGAACCGTATTGATATGGGGCAGCAGATATGACAGACGTTTCAAGGCGATTGTTGTCGATGGACCTGCTCGATGAGGATGAGCAGGCCTCCCTCGATGTGTGGACCAATCAAGCGGTGTTGGGGCAGCCGGCGACGTCGGTGGTGTCGGTTCCGGAGTTGTTCGCCGCGCAGGTGGCGCGGACTCCGGACGTGGTGGCGGTGACCTTCGAAGGCCGCTCTATGACATACCGCGAGCTGGATGGCGCGGCCAATCGGTTGGCGAACCTGTTGGTCGAGCACGGAGCCGGCCGGGGTGAATTCGTGGCGCTATTGTTTCCCCGGTCGGCCGAGGCGATCGTGACGATGCTGGCGGTGCTGAAAACCGGAGCGGCCTACTTGCCGATTGACCCCGCATTGCCCGAATCTCGGATCGGGTTCATGATCGCAGACGCCGCGCCTGTAGCCGCGGTGACCACCACCAAGCTCGCTGCCCGACTCGACGCGCACGACGTGCAGGTGATCAATGTCGATGACCCTCGAGTCAACACCTACCCGACGGAGGCCTTGCCCGGGCCGTCCGCCGACGACATTGCCTACCTGATCTACACATCAGGCACCACCGGTGTCCCTAAAGGGGTGGCGGTCACCCACGATAACGTCGTCCAGCTGCTGGGCCCGTTGGGCGCGAACCTGGCGGCGCCCGGTCAGGTGTGGTCACAGTGGCACTCTTACAGTTTCGACATCTCGGGCTGGGAAGTCTTCAATGCCCTCTTGCACGGCGGCCGATTGGTAGTGGCGCCCGATGCGGTCGCCGGCTCACCGGAGAACTTCCATGAATTGCTGATCGCTGAGCAGGTCAATGTCTTGTGCCAGACTCCGTCTGCATTGGGGATGTTGTCGCCGGAGGGCCTGGATTCGGTGACCGTGGTGGTGGGTGGCGAGGCCTGTCCGGTTGAGCTGAAGGACCGCTGGGCGCCGGGCCGGGTGATGATCAACGTCTACGGGCCCACCGAAACGACCATGTGGGTGGCGCTGAGTGCGCCGCTGACGCCGGGCTCAAAGGGCTCAGAGGTGCCAATAGGCTCACCGGTCCCGCGCGCTGCATTGTTCGTCTTGGATCCCTGGCTGCGGCCTGTATCGGAGGATGTGATCGGCGAGTTGTATGTTGCCGGGCCTCAACTTGCTTGTGGATATTGGGGTCGGCCGTCGTTGACGGGGTCGCGTTTTGTGGCGTGTCCGTTCGGTGGTGGTGGGCAGCGGATGTATCGCACCGGTGATTTGGTGCGGTGGGGTCCTGACGGGCAATTGCTGTATCTCGGGCGTGCTGATGAGCAGGTCAAGATTCGCGGGTATCGCATCGAGATCGGTGAGGTGCAGGCCGCCCTGGCGGCCTGTGACGAGGTGCAGCAGGCGGTGGTGATCGCCCGCGAGGACCGTCCTGGTGATAAGCGGTTGGTGGGTTATATCGTCGGCCCTGCCGATCCGACCGGGGTGCGCGCGGTGCTGGCTGAGCGTCTTCCGGCTTATATGGTGCCGGCAGCGGTCGTGGCGATGGAGGCGCTGCCGCTGACTGTAAACGGCAAGCTCGATAAGCGTGCCTTGCCGGCGCCGGAGTACACCGATGGCGGTCGATACCGTCGGCCAAGCACGCCTACTGAGGAATTTCTCGCCGGCGTTTTTGCTCAGGTGCTGGGCCTGGATCGGGTCGGGGTCGATGACTCGTTCTTCGATCTGGGCGGCGATTCGTTGTTGGCGATGCGGGCAATCGCGGCGGCCAACAAGTCTTTTCAGGCCGGTCTTTCGGTGCGGGCGTTATTCGAAGCGCCTTCGGTTGCTGAGTTGGCCTTGCATGTCGGTGAGGGTGGCGGGTTGGAGCCGTTGGTGGCGGTGCCGCGTCCTGCGGTAGTGCCGTTGTCGTTTGCGCAGCAGCGGTTGTGGTTCATCGATCAGTTGCAGGGACCCTCGGCGATCTACAACATGGCGGTGGCGTTGCGGCTCAGTGGGCGGTTGGACGCTGAGGCGTTGGGTCAGGCGTTGGCTGATGTGGTGGGCCGCCATGAGAGTCTGCGCACGTTGTTTGTGGCTCGTGATGGGGTTCCGCAGCAGTTGGTGTTGCCGATTGAGCGGGTCGACTTCGATTGGGGGGTGGTCGATTCCGTCGGTTGGCCGCAGGGCCGGCTGGAGGGGGCGATCGACGCTGCGGTAAGGCAGCCGTTCGATCTCGCGGCGCAGATTCCGTTCCGGGCACAACTTTTCTGTGTCGGTGACGATGAGCATGTGTTGGTCGCGGTGGTACATCACATTGCCGCCGATGGCTGGTCGATCAGGCCGTTGGTGACTGATCTTGCGTTGGCTTACAGTGCTCGGTGTGCCGGGCAGGCACCGGGGTGGGTGGATCTGCCGGTCCAGTATGTCGATTACACGTTGTGGCAGCGTGAGCAGCTCGGAGACATCGAGGACCCTGAGAGCCGGATCGCTGCGCAGGTGGGTTATTGGGAGCAGGCGTTGGCCGGGCTGCCTGAGCGCTTGGAGTTGCCCACCGATCGCCCATATCCCGCGGCGGCCGATTATCGGGGTGCGCGGGTGCGCCTGGAGTGGCCGGCGGAGTTGCAGCAGCGGGTCGCTGCGGTGGCCCGGGAGCATGATGCGACCAGTTTCATGGTCGTGCAGACCGCCTTGGCGGTGCTGTTGGCCAAGGTCAGTGCCAGCAGTGATGTGGCGGTGGGGTTCGCGATCGCCGGGCGCGGTGACCCGGCTCTTGATGCGCTGGTCGGGTTTTTCGTCAATACCTTGGTGTTACGGGTCGATCTCGGCGGAGATCCCACCGTTGCCGAGCTGTTGACCCAGGTGCGCGCGCGCAGCCTGGCTGCTTATGAACATCAAGACGTGCCGTTCGAGGTGTTGGTGGAACGGATCAACCCGACCCGAAGCTTGTCCCACCACCCATTGGTGCAGGTGTTGGTGGCCTGGCAGAACTTCGTCGGGCAAGACAGCGATTTAGCCGGGCTGGGGTTAGGCGATGTGCAGCTCTCGCCGTTGGAGGTGGACACCCGCACCGCTCGGATGGATTTGGCGTTTTCTTTCGGTGAGTACTGGGGCGACGACGGTGAGCCGGGCGGGATTCGCGGTGAGGTGGAGTTCCGCACCGATGTTTTTGATGTGGCCGGTGTTGAGGTGTTGGTGCAGCGGTTGCAGCGGGTGTTGGTGGCGATGACGGTTGATCCGTTGCG
>NZ_LQIS01000038.1 GCF_001499905.1 Mycobacterium sp. GA-1285
CGACCAGCCATCGAGCACGATGTGATGGTTGGTCAGCACCAACCGATGCCGATCAGCTCCAGTACGGATCAACACCGCCCGAAAAGCCGACTGCTCGACCAGATCACACACCGCGGCCCGTTCCTCCGCGCACACCACCTGGACCTGCTCATCGAGGTCGGCCTGCCCCCCACCAAGATCGACATACCGCCACGGCGCCACCGGCTCAGCCGGAATGACCTGCACCGGCTCATCGAACTGGGCGCAGAACCGCGCCACCAGATGCGGATGACGGTCGATCACCGCATGCACCGCATCACGCAACCGATACACATCCAGCGGCCCAGCAATACCGATATCGAACTGCACCGCATACACATCATCGCCGCCCTCAGCAGTGCCGGCATGAAACAGCAGACCCTGCTGCAACGGCGTCAACGGCAACACATCAGCAACCCCATACTGCTGCTGCAACTGATCAAGCTGCTGACGACTCAACCGGGCCGGCACGATATCCGACGGCGTCAAACCGCCCCCACCAGCACGCACCCGCGCGCAAATCCCGGCCAACGCCTCAAACCACAACCGACTCAGCCGCTGCACCGCCACCTGATCCAGCGCCGACGACGCCCAGGTCCAATTAGCGTGCAACCGCGGACCGGCCGGCGAATCAGCAGTAACAGCGTTGAGCTCCACCGTGTGCCCCAACGCCATCGGTATCGCCGCGACCGCACCGGCAGCCGACAAGCCCTGCTCGCTGACCCGCCAATACTCATCCGAGACCTCGGCCGCCGCCGCACCCAAGCGCCCCAGATAGTTAAACCCGATCACCGGATCCGGTCCGCTCAGCTCGACATCAGCGTTCAAATAGCGCAACACACCATAAGTCAGGCCATCAGGCAGCCCACGCAACTGCTCCTTGGCGTCCTTGACCACCGCCTCCAACGCCGCCTCACCGGCGGCCACCTGCGCCCAATCCAACCCCCCCACACTCAACGCCACCGGGTACTTCGTCGTGAACCACCCCACCGTGCGCGTCAAGTCCACACCAGCAACCAACTCCTCCTCACGCCCATGACCCTCCACATCAATACCGATCGGCGCAGCGCTCCCGGAGAACTGCGCAACCGCCAACCCAAACGCGATCAACAAAACGTCGTTCACCCCGGCATGAAACGCCGCAGGCACCTCACCCAAAAGCATCCGAGTCGTCTCGGCATCCAACTGCACCGACAAATACCCAGCCGTGGCAAACGTATCCACCCCCGGCTGCACAGCGGGCAACACCGCCGGCGTCGCCACCACCTGCCGCCACACCTGAGCATGCTCAACAACATCAGGCCGATGCGCATACCCCGCCAACAACTCAGACCACCGCGCAAACGACGTCCCGGCCGCCGGCAGGGCGATCGCCTGCCCACCACGATGCTGGGCCCACGCAATATTCAAGTCTTCCAACAGGATTCGCCACGACACCCCATCGACCGCCAGGTGGTGAATGATCAGCGCGAGCTGGCCGGTCGAACCGGCCCACACCGCACGAACCATCACCCCAGCCGCCGGGTTCAGCCGCGACCGCGCCCCCACCACCGCAGCCTCAGACAACACCTGCACCGACTGCACACACCCGCGCGCATCCACCGAACCAACCTCAGGCACCCACAACGACCAACCACCCGCGCCGTCATCGTCGACCCGACACCGCAACATGGCGTGGCGATCCAACAACCCCTGCAACACCACCACCACATCGGCCTCAGTCACACCAGCAGGAGCCTGCAACACCATCGTCTGGTTGAACTCATCAACCGAACCCTCGACACCTTCCAACCACCGCATGATCGGCGTCGCGACCACCGCCCCGACACCCTCATCAACCGCAACCGCCTGCCCATCGGCCACCCCAGCCACCGCAGCCAACCGCGCCACCGTCTGCTCGACAAAAACATCACGCGGACGACACACCACCCCAGCAGCCCGCGCCCGAGCCACCACCTGCATCGACAAAATGCTGTCCCCACCCAACTCGAAGAACGAATCATCGACGCTGACCCGCTCCAGCCCGAGGACTTGGGCGTAAATACCGGCCAAAACCTCCTCAACAGCGTTGCCAGGAGCCCGATA
>NZ_LQIS01000039.1 GCF_001499905.1 Mycobacterium sp. GA-1285
TGGCCGTCGACGGGGTGTCGTGGCGGATCTTGTTGGAGGATCTCAATATCGCGTGGGCTCAACACCGCAACGGGCAGCCGGTGCAGTTGGCGGCGCCGGGAACGTCGTTTGCGCGGTGGTCGTCGCTGCTGGCTGAGTATGCCCGCGCTCCGCAGGTGGTGGCTCAAGCCGAGGTGTGGCAACAGGTGACGTCGGTGCCGGCGCTGTTGCCGCCGGTGCGACCGCAGGTGGATACCTTCGCCAGCGCTGGGTCGTTGTCGGTGTCGTTGGACGCCGAGTCGACACGGCTGCTGCTGGGTGAAGTGCCGGCGGCGTTTCATGCTGGGGTACAAGACATCTTGTTGATCGGGTTCGCGTTGGCCCTCGCGGAGTTCTTGGCCAGCGGTGATGCGCCGGTCGTGATTGATGTCGAAGGCCACGGGCGCGACGAGGAACTGGCGGCGGGGGTGGATCTGTCGCGCACGGTCGGGTGGTTCACCTCCATATATCCGGTGTCGCTGGCGGTCGGTGGGGTGCCCTGGACCGAGGTGGTTGCTGGGCAGGCGCCGTTGGGTCGGGTGATCAAGGCGGCTAAAGAGCAGCTTCGCGCGCTGCCCGACGGCCTGACCTACGGGCTGCTGCGCTACCTCAATCCTGAGGTGAACCTGTCTGAAGCTGGTGTACCCATCGGGTTCAACTATCTGGGGCGCTTGGGGGCTGCTGCGGGCGAGGTCTCCGAGGACTTGTGGCAGATCAGCCCGGACGGCTTGGCGATCACCGCCGCGGCTGCGGCGATACCCCTGTCGCTTCCTCATACCGTGGAGGTCAACGCCGTCACCGCCGAGACCGAGGTCGGTCCGCAGTTGCATGCCACCTGGACGTGGGCGCCCTCGGCGTTGCAGCGTGCGCAGGTGGATCGATTGAGCCGGTTGTGGTTTGACGCGCTGGTCGGCATCTGCACACACGTCAGAACCGGCGGTGGCGGATTGACGCCATCTGATATCGCACCGGCGCGGCTGAGTCAACAGCAGATCGATGCTCTAGAGCAGCAGCATCGGATCGCCGATATCTTGCCGCTGACTCCGCTCCAGCAGGGACTGCTGTTCCACGCCAGCACCTCGGTGGACAGTGCCGAGGATGTCTACGCGGTACAGCTGGATATCGCGTTGAGCGGACCGCTGGAATCCGACCGGTTGCGCGACGCGGTACAGAGGGCGGTGAACCGCTATCCCAATCTCGTGGCGCGTTTCTGCGACCAGTTCGACGAGCCGGTGCAGGTCATCCCCGCCGATCCTGTCGTGCCGTGGCAGTATGTCGACCTCGATGGCCGCGCCGATGTCGATGAACAGGTGCAGCAACTGTGCGCTGCCGAACGCGCCGCGGTATGCGACCTCGCACAGCCGGTCTTCCAAGTGGCACTGATCCGCACCGGAACTGATCGGCACCGGTTCGTGCTCACCAACCACCACATCGTTCTGGACGGCTGGTCGATGCCGATCATTCTGCAGGAGATCTTCGCCCACTACTACGAACTGCAACTGCCTGCGGCTCCGTCCTACCGCAGCTTCGTCTCCTGGCTCGCCGAGCGAGATGTGGAGGCCGCTCGCGCTGTATGGAGCGACGCGTTGGCGGGCTTGGACACGCCCACCTTGGTGGGTCCGCCGGAGCGGGCCGGCCTGGGCGCGCGTGAAACGCATTCAACCTCCGTGCCCGAAGAGGTGACCGAAGCCCTTGGCGAGTTGGCGCGTTCATGTCACACCACCGTCAGCACCGTGCTGCAGGCAGCGTGGGCGCAACTTCTGATGTCGCTGACCGGTCAGCGTGACGTGATATTCGGGACCGCTGTCTCGGGCCGCCCGGCTGAGGTATCGGGCGCCGATTCGATGGTCGGCCTGTTGATAAACACGGTGCCGGTCCGCGCGCGGATCACCGCAACAACCACCACCGCAGACCTGCTCGAGCAGCTTCAGAGCGCTCACAACCACACCCTCGAGCATCAGCACCTGGCGCTCAACGAAATTCACCACGCCACCGGTCACGACCAGTTGTTCGACACGCT
>NZ_LQIS01000040.1 GCF_001499905.1 Mycobacterium sp. GA-1285
TCCCCGCCGAGTTCGAAGAATGAGTCGTCGATGCCGACGCGCTCGACACCCAGTACTTGGGCGTACACGGCGGCCAGGATCTTCTCAGTCGGTGTACTGGGAGCCGAATACCGCTGTGTGTCCTGGTATTCCGGTGCCGGCAGAGCGCGGGTGTCGAGTTTGCCGTTGACCGTCAACGGCAACGCCTCAACGACCACCACCGCCGCGGGCACCATGTAAGCCGGCAACCGCTCACCCAGCTGCGCGCGCGCTGAAACCGCATCCACCGAACCGGTGACATACCCCACCAGACGCTTATCACCAGGACGATCCTCACGGGCGATCACCACCGCCTGATCCACCCCGTCGCACGCGGCCAGCGCGGCCTGCACCTCACCGAGCTCAATGCGATAGCCACGGATCTTGACCTGCTCATCGGCACGACCCACATAGGCCAGCTGCCCATCAGCACCCCACCGCACCAAATCCCCGGTGCGATACATCCTCTGCCCGTGGGCTCCCACACCACCGAACGGGCACGCCACAAACCGCGACGCACTCAACCCCGCCCGACCCACATACCCATACGCCAGACCCGCACCGGCCACATACAACTCACCGACCACCCCCGCCGGCACCGGCCGCAACCACCCATCGAGGACCACAAAACCCAAATGCGCCAACGGCACCCCGATCGGACTGCCCGTGGCCTCAACATCAGCAGCGACGATCTCACGCACCGACGCATGCACCGTCGTCTCGGTGATCCCATACATATTGACCAACCGCGGCAACCCCGGGTGATCCTGCAACCACGACCGAAGACGTTGCGGCTCAAGAGCTTCCCCGCCGAACACCACCGTCTGCAACTTCAGCTGGCCACCCAACTCCGGCGCCAACCCATCAGCGGCCTGCAACGCATAAAACGCCGACGGAGTCTGACTGAGCACACCGACCTGCTCAGCGACCAACAACGCGTGCAACTCCTCAGCAGAACGCACCACCGCATCGGGCACCACCACCAACCGGCCCCCACCCAGCAGCGCACCCCAGATCTCCCACACCGAAAAATCAAACGCCAACGAATGACACTGCGACCACACCTGCCCGGCCAACTCCAACTCGGCATCCAAGGTCTCCAACAACCGAGTCACATTGCGATGCGCAACCGCCACCCCCTTCGGAGTCCCCGTCGTCCCCGAGGTGTAAATCACATAGGCAACATCATCACCACTGGGCGCCGGCAACGCCGCGCCGGCCTGGGCCTGCCCCCCAGGATCATCAACATCAACGACCACCAACCCCGCACCATCAACACGCGACCGCAACCCCGCCGTGGTCACCACCGCACTGGGCGCCGCATCACCCAACACAAACCCCACCCGCGCATCCGGATGCCCCGGATCGATCGGCACATACGCCGCCCCGGCCTTGAGCACCGCCAACATCGCCACGACCGCCTCCACCGAACGCGGCAACAACAACGCCACCCGCCCACCACGGCCCACACCCCGCCCGACCAACAGACGCGCCAACCCATCCGACGCCTCATCAAGCTGGCGATACGTCAACGACCGCCCATCAAAAACCACCGCCACCGAATCCGGACAACGCCCCACCTGCTCGGCGAACACCACCGGAATCGACACCGACGAACCCACCAACCCGCCGGCCAACACCGCCCGATTACCCCACCGACCCAACCGAACACGCTCGTCGTCTCCGAGCACATCCACCGACGACAACCGCCGCCCCGGCTCAGCAGTCATCACCCCCAACACCCGCTGCAACCGCTCCACCAACACCCCAACACTGACCGCATCAAACACATCAGTG
>NZ_LQIS01000041.1 GCF_001499905.1 Mycobacterium sp. GA-1285
CCGATGCAGGCGGTCGGGGCGTTGTTTGCGATGTCTGCTGATGCGGTGCGGTTTGTGTTTCGGCGGCCGTTTCAGTGGCGGGAGTTTTTGGAGCAGTGTTGGTTCATCGCTCGGGTGTCGTTGGCGCCGACGTTGTTGGTGGCGATTCCGTTCACGGTGTTGGTGTCGTTCACGTTGAACATCTTGTTGCGCGAGTTGGGTGCGGCTGATCTGTCGGGGGCCGGTGCGGCGTTCGGCGCGGTCACCCAGGTGGGTCCTTTGGTTACGGTGCTCATCGTCGCCGGTGCCGGCGCGACGGCGATGTGCGCCGATCTGGGGTCGCGCACCATCCGCGAGGAGATCGATGCGATGGAGGTGCTCGGCATCAACCCGGTGCAGCGGTTGGTGACCCCGCGCATGTTGGCGTCCGGGCTGGTGGCGTTGTTGCTCAACAGTTTGGTGGTGATCATCGGGATTCTGGGTGGTTACACGTTTTCGGTGTTCATCCAGGATGTGAATCCGGGTGCGTTCGCTGCGGGGATCACGTTGTTGACCGGGGTGCCCGAGGTGATCATCTCGTGTGTCAAGGCGGCGTTGTTCGGGTTGATCGCGGGTTTGGTGGCGTGTTTTCGCGGGTTGAGTATCACCGGCGGTGGTGCCAAGGCGGTGGGTAATGCGGTCAACGAGACGGTGGTGTACGCCTTTATGGCGTTGTTCGTGATCAACGTGGTGGTCACCGCGATCGGTATCCGGATGACGACGGGCTGAGCGGGGATCTCAATGGGCACAGTGCAAGTTCTGCGCAGCACCTATCCGCGTCTGTCGCGGGGGGTGCGCAAGCCGGTGGACTTCCTCAGTCGTATCGGCGATCACATGCTGTTCTATCTGCGGGCGCTGGGCGGGATCCCGCACGCGACGGTGCACTTCCGCAAGGAGATCATTCGGTTGATCGCCGAAATATCGATGGGTGCAGGCACCTTGGCGATGATCGGCGGCACGGTGGCGATCGTGGGCTTTCTGACGTTGGCCGCCGGCGGCACGCTGGCGATCCAGGGTTATTCCTCGCTGGGTGACATCGGGATCGAGGCGCTGACCGGGTTCTTGGCGGCGTTCATCAACGTGCGCATCGCCGCTCCGGTGGTGGCCGGCATCGGGTTGGCCGCCACATTCGGTGCCGGGGTGACCGCGCAGTTGGGCGCCATGCGGATCAACGAGGAGATCGACGCGCTGGAGTCGATGGCGATCCGGCCGATCGAGTATCTGGTATCGACGCGCATTGCGGCCGGAATGGTGGCGATCACCCCGCTGTACTCGATCGCGGTGATCTTGTCGTTCGTCGCCAGCCAGTTCACCACGGTGGTGTTGTTCGGCCAGTCCGGCGGGCTCTATGACCACTACTTCGACACATTCTTGAATCCGATCGACCTGCTGTGGTCATTCCTGCAGGCCGTGCTGATGGCGATCACAATCTTGTTGATCCACACCTACTTCGGCTACTTCGCCTCCGGCGGTCCCTCCGGCGTGGGTGTGGCGGTCGGCAACGCGGTACGCACCTCTTTGATCCTCGTGGTCTCGGTCACCCTGCTGGTGTCACTGGCCGTCTATGGTTCCAACGGCAACTTCAACCTGTCCGGATAGGTGGA
>NZ_LQIS01000042.1 GCF_001499905.1 Mycobacterium sp. GA-1285
TTTCTCCTATGTCAAGCCGCTGCCGGTTGGCAAGGCTCTTGTCGGTTGGTTTGGTCGGTGTGGAGATGGCCGAAGACGGTTCGGGCCAGGCGGCGTTTGAGGCAGCGCAGGGCTTCGGAGGAGCAGTCACCTTCGGCAAGGCGGTGTCGGTAATAGGTCTGACCGGGTCCGTCGAGGCGGATCTGCGTCACGGCGATGCGATGCAGCGCGGCGTTGAGCTGACGATTACCTGAACGGGTCATCCGAACGCGGCCAGCGGTGTTGCCTGACCACACCGGAACTGGGGCTACACCACTGTGGCGGGCGAAGGCCGCCTCACTTTTGAAACGGGCCACCCCGGCGGTCTCGCCGATAATCTTGGCCGCGGTGAGCTCGGCGCAGCCGGGCAGCGACAACAACGCCGGGGCGATCACACGGACCCGTTCGCCGATACGTTTGCTCAACGCGTTGATCTGCTCGCTGAGCCCGGTGATGTCGGCCAGCTCATCGCGGGCCAACTCTGCGACCAACCCTGGCTGGGTCTGCAACCAGTCACCGAGTAACCGGCGATGTTTGGCCAGATCCAGCGAGCGCGGCTTGGGCGCCCGGTCGGGGTCGAGCTCGTGAACCCGCCATAACAGCCGATTGATTATCGAGGTCCGTTGCCCGACAAGGTCTTCACGGCGGTCTACCAACAACTTCAACTCCCGCGACACCTCGTCGTGCGAGGCGACGGGCAGATCGGGTTCGCGCAAAAAAGCCCGCGCCACGGCCAATGCATCGATGGGATCGGACTTGCCCCGCGTGCGCGCCGACGCCCGGGTCTGGGCCATCAACTTCGGAGGCACCCGCACCACCCTTTGACCCGCGGTGAGCAGATCGCGCTCCAGTCGCGCCGACAAGTGCCGGCAATCTTCGATCGCCCACACCAGCTCAATTCCGAACTGAGTGCGCGCCCACCGCACGGCCTGTAGATGCCCGTCGGTGGTGGCTTTCACAACCATCTCGCCGAGCTTGCGGCCGACCTCATCGACAACAACAAAGGTATGAGTGCGCTTGTGAACATCGGCTCCAACAACAACCATGGTGGTTGCCTCCTTCACTGTGAGGTGACGGTTGGGCCGGTCGGCGGACACATCTCAGTGGGGGCGAAGCCACGCTCCTATCAAGTCACGCCGGCCGGTCCTTCACACCTGGTGCCGGCAAAACCCATGGACGCCAACCCGAAGGCGGCAAGCACCCTAAGAGCCAGACACCAGGTGATCAGGATCCAACCACCGCAACAAGCGGCCCCATCACCCTGACACTGA
>NZ_LQIS01000043.1 GCF_001499905.1 Mycobacterium sp. GA-1285
CGGCAGATTCATACGGTCAGTGCAACATCTGTTGTGATTGGAGTTGCGCTATGCCGAGTCCGTTCGGAGTTTCGGTTCGTCGAGATTTCTTTGATCGTGTGTGTCTGGGATCGACTGTTGGAGATGCCGCCCTGTGTGCGGGTGTGTCATACAACACCGGGTGGCTGTGGTGGCGCGATGCTGGTGCGATGACACTACGTAAGGGTCGCGGAAGTGGTGGGCTGGCTAATCCGGGGAATTTGTTGCGTCCGGGTGGATTCGGCGCCGACCTCAGTTTGGACGAACGTGTCAAGATCATGCGCGGTCTTGATGCCCACCTCACCCAGGCCGAGATCGCGCGCCGAATCGGTCGGGGCCGCTGGACGGTCAGTCGCGAAATCGCTCGCAATAAGAACCCCGACGGGGATTACCACGCCTTGATGGCCCATGCCCGCGCGGCCGAACGCGCGCGGCGGCCTAAGGCGCTCAAGCTCAAAGACAATCCGTTGTGCGCCCAGATTGAGGGCTGGATGGATATCGGTTGGAGTCCCGGGCTGATCGCCGATGTATTGGCCCGCGACTACCCCGATGACAAGCTGATGCGGGTGAGCCACGAGACGATCTATCGCTGCCTGTATGTGCAGGCTAGAGGTAGTTTGCGCGCTGATTTGCACCAACGGCTGTCTACCCGGCGGGCCAAGCGCAAGCCACGCGACCGCACCGACAATCGTCGCGGGGTCTACAGCAGTGGTGAGGAATTCAAAATCAGCGATCGTCCGGCCGAGGCCACCGACCGCGCAGTGCCCGGCCACTGGGAAGGCGATCTGATACTGGGGCCCGGGGGCACGAGTGCGATCGGGACCCTGGTCGAGCGGTCCACCCGGTTCACCTTGCTCTTGCACCTGCCCGGCGATCACACCGCCGAAACGGTAGCCACAACGATGATCAAGGCGATGAGTGAGTTACCCGAGGATCTGCGTCGGTCGATCACCTGGGACCGCGGCAGCGAGATGTCCAATTGGCGTGACATCCAGCTCCAGCTCAACACCCCGGTTTACTTCTGTAACCCCCACTCACCCTGGCAGCGCGGAACCAATGAGAACACCAACCGACTGCTGCGATTCTGGTTCGAAAAAGGCAGCGACCTAAGCGGTTACACCAAGGCCGATCTCAAACGCATACAAGATCTCCTCAACCGCCGGCCCAGACCGACCCTCGATCTCGACACACCGGCCCAGCGGTTAGCCGCACTCCTCGACCAAGCCGCCGCCTAAACGTTGCACTCACCGGTTGACAATGCCG
>NZ_LQIS01000044.1 GCF_001499905.1 Mycobacterium sp. GA-1285
CTAGTGTCCTGAGTCATTAATTCGTCCGCTCTTGTTAGAGTAGGTGATGCCGTCACCGCGAGCTGCTGACATTGTGTTGACCGACGCTGAGCGTGCTGAGCTGGAGAGCTGGACGCGTCGGCGCACCAGCGCCGCGGGTCTGGCCCTTCGAGCCCGCATCGTTTTGGCTGCGGCCGACGGTGGCACCAATGTCGAGTTGGCTGACCGGCTGAGATTGAATCGCGGCACTATTCGTAAGTGGCGCAATCGATTCGTTCAGTTCCGCTGTGATGGTTTGCTCGATGAGCCGCGCCCAGGCCGGCCCCGAGTCATCGGCGATGAGCGGATCGAGGAATTGATCACCGCGACGCTGGAGACCGCACCGTCAGATGCCACTCATTGGTCAACTCGGTCGATGGCAAAGCATCTGGGGCTATCGCAATCGATGGTCTCGCGCGTGTGGCGTGCGTTCGGATTAGCTCCGCACAAACAGGATTCGTGGAAGTTGTCGAAGGACCCGCTGTTTGTGGCCAAAGTCCGCGACGTTGTCGGGCTCTACCTGAATCCTCCCGAGTGTGCGCTGGTGCTGTGCGTGGACGAGAAAACCCAGATCCAGGCGCTCAACCGCACCGCACCGGTACTTCCGATGCTGCCTGGAACCCCCGCACGCGCCAGTCATGACTACGTCCGCCACGGCACCTCCAGTCTGTATGCGGCCCTCGATGTCACCACCGGCAAAGTGATTGGCGCACTGCACGCCCGACACCGCGCCCAAGAGTTCCTGGCGTTTCTCAAAAAGATCAACACCGAAGTGCCCCAAGACCTTGACGTTCATCTCATCCTCGACAACGCCTCCACTCACAAGACGCCGGCCGTGAAGCGATGGCTGACCAACCATCCCCGCTTCGTCTTGCACTTCACCCCGACCAGCTCGTCATGGCTGAACCTCGTCGAACGCTGGTTCGCCGAACTGACCACCAAAAAGCTGCGCCGCGGCACCCACACCTCGGTACGTCAGCTCAACGCCGACATTCGAGCCTGGATAGATACCTGGAACGACAATCCCCGCCCCTACGTCTGGACCAAAACCGCCGACCAAATCCTAGCCAGCATCGGCAACTACTGCTCACAAATTAATGACTCAGGACACTAG
>NZ_LQIS01000045.1 GCF_001499905.1 Mycobacterium sp. GA-1285
ACTCGACCGACAACTCCGGTCAGGTCAACACCGACGTCGATGTGGACACCACCGTCGACGCCGGCCTGTTCTGAGCCGGACCACCAACGCCGCTGGCGGGGATCAACCACGATCCCCGCCAGTCGGCACGTCTACCGTTGACTCACCGGCCCACCCGGACACGAGGACTTCATGACGCAAGGCAACGACCCGCGACCGGCCAGACAAACTTCGGCCGGCGAGCCGGCCAGACAAATCAAGGTCATCGTCGAACTGATCGACCACAGCAGCAGGATCGCCGCGGCCAACGATCGCGCCGATCTGGTCGAGCGGCTGGCCAAGGCGAAGGACCGCATCACCGACCCGCAGATCCGGGTGGTGATCGCCGGTCAGCTCAAGCAAGGCAAGAGCCAGCTGTTGAACTCGCTTCTGAACGTTCCGGTCTCGCGGGTCGGTGATGACGAGAGCACGGTGCTACCGACCGTGGTGACCTACGGCGAGAACGCCGCCGCCAAGCTCATCGTGGCGCGCGGCGAGGGCGAGGAACCCGAGGCCGTCGACATTCCGATGGCCGACATCAAGAACGATCTTCGTCGGGCGCCGCAGGCCCACGGGCGTGAGGTGATCCGCGTGGAGGTGACCGCGGCCAGCCCGCTGCTCAAGAACGGGCTCGCGTTCGTCGACACCCCGGGCGTCGGCGGGCACGGCCAACCTCATCTCTCCGCGACGTTGGGCCTGCTGCCCGATGCCGACGCGCTGCTGATGTGCAGCGACACCAGCCAGGAGTTCACCGAGCCCGAGATGACGTTCATGCGACAAGCGTTCGAGATCTGCCCTGTCGCAACGATCATCGCGACCAAGACCGACCTCTATCCGCACTGGCGCCAGATCGTCGAGGCCAACAAGGCGCACCTGCAGCGGGCCGGTGTCAACGTCCCGATGATCCCTGCCTCCTCGCTGCTGCGCAGCCACGCGATCGCGCTCAATGACAAGGAACTCAACGAGGAGTCGAACTTTCCGGCCATCGTGAAGTTCCTCAGCGAGCAGGTGCTGGCGTTGCAGAACGACCGGATCCGCGACCACGTCGTCAACGAGATCTATTCGGCCGCCGAACATTTGACGCTCAAGGTCAAGACCGAGCTGGCAGCGCTCAACGACCCCGACACGCGGGACCGATTGAAGGCGGACCTCGAGCGGCGTAAGCAGGAAGCCCAGGACGCGTTGCAGCAGACCGCGCTGTGGCAACAGGTGCTCAACGACGGAATCGCCGATCTCACCGCCGATGTCGACCACGACCTGCGTGGGCGGTTCCGCGTCATCGGCCAACACATCGAGAAGGTCATCGACACCTGCGACCCGACCCATCACTGGGCCGAAATCGGCGCCGAGCTCGAGAATGCGGTCGCCACGGCTGTGGGGGACAACTTCGTCTGGGCTTATCAACGGGCCGAGGCACTGGCCGCCGAGGTCGCACGCACGTTCGTCGAGGCGGGTCTTGACGCGGTCAGCATGCCCCAGCTCGACCCCAGCCGGATGGGCGCCAGCCTCGGGGAGATGAAATCTCTGAACAAGCTGGAGGCCAAGCCGGTCCGTGCGGGGCGCAAGCTGACGATGGGCATGCAGGGGTCATACGGCGGGGTCCTGATGTTCGGCATGATGACGTCGTTCGCGGGTTTGGGCATGTTCAACCCCATCTCGCTGGGGGCGGGGTTGTTGATGGGGCGGACGGCGTATCGCGAGAACATGGAGAACCGGATGCTGCGGGTGCGCAACGAGGCCAAGACGAACACCCGCCGCTTCCTGGACGACACACAGTTCGCGGTGGGCAAGGAATCGCGCGACCGGCTCAAGGCGATTCAGCGGCAGTTGCGTGATCACTACCGCGGAATCGCCAACCAGACGTCCAGATCCCTCAACGAGTCTTTGCAGGCGACCATCGCCGCGGCCCAAGTGCAGGAGGCCGAACGCAGCGGCCGGGTCAAAGAACTCGAGCGTCAACTGAACATCCTCGATCAGGTCACCGAGCACGCGACCAAACTGATGCCGGCAAAATCCGCGCCCGAACCCGTCAGGACCACATAGCGGCGGCGGTGCATAAGCTGGACTCTCGGCCATCGCCGAACGCCGGAGAGCAGCCAGGAGCATTGGTGGGCAGCGCGAAATGAGCACGAGCGATCAGGTGCGCGCGATCCTGGGCGGAACCATCCAGGCGTACCGGGCCGATCCTGCTTATCGTCATCGCCCCGATGTGCACAGTGAGCTGGAGCGCATCGGCGGTCGGCTCAACCAACCGATCCGGATCGCGTTGGCCGGAACGCTCAAAGCGGGCAAGTCGACTCTGGTGAATGCGCTTGTGGGCGAGGACATCGCGCCGACGGACGCCACCGAGGCCACTCGGATCGTGACGTGGTTCCGGCACGGTCCCACACCGAAGGTGACCGCGAATCATCGCGGCGGCAGGCGATCCAACGTGCCGATCGGGCGCGATCCCAACGAGGGCGGGCTGACGTTCGACTTCGCCACGCTCGACCCCGGGGACATCGTCGACCTGGACGTGGAGTGGCCGGCCGCCGAGCTGATCGACACCACGATCATCGACACCCCGGGGACGTCGTCGTTGTCCCGCGACGTCTCGGAGCGCACCCTGCGTCTGCTGGTCCCCGAGGACGGGGTGCCCAGGGTCGACGCGGTGGTCTTCCTCCTGCGGACGCTGAACGCCTCCGATATCGCGCTGCTCAAGCAGATCGGTGAGTTGGTCGGCGGTTCCGCGGGAGCGCTGGGCGTGATCGGGGTGGCCTCTCGCGCCGACGAGATCGGGGCCGGGCGGATCGATGCGATGCTGTCGGCCAGGGACGTCGCGACGCGGTTCACCGCCGAGATGGAGAGGACCGGGACGTGTCAGGCGGTGGTGCCGGTGTCGGGCCTGCTGGCGCTGACGGCACGGACCCTGCGGCAGAGCGAGTTCGTCGCGTTGGAGAAGCTCGCCGGGGTGGACGCCGCCGAGCTGACCAAGGCGATGCTGTCGGTGGACCGCTTCGTTCGCGAGGACAGTGAGTTGCCGGTGGACGCCGCCGCCCGGGCGGCACTGCTGGACCGGTTCGGCATGTTCGGGATCCGGATCTCGATCGCGGTGTTGCGCGCCGGTGTGCGAGATTCGGTGGCGCTGGCCGACGAGTTGTTGGAACGCAGCGGGTTGGTGGCGTTGCGGGAGGTCATCGATCAGCAGTTCGCGCAGCGGTCGGAGCTGCTCAAGGCGCACACCGCCTTGCTGTCGCTTCGGCGGTTCGTACAGGCCAACCCGATCTACGCGACCCCTTACATACTGGCCGACATCGACCCGCTGCTTGCCGACACGCACGCGTTCGAAGAGCTGCGATTGTTGAGCCAATTACGTTCGCGGCCAACAACTTTCAACGACGACGAGATGGTCTCGCTGCGACGGATCATCGGTGGTTCGGGTACCGATGCGGCCAGCAGGTTGGGCCTGCAACCGGACAATCCCTACGACGGACCGCGCGCGGCGTTCGCGGCCGCACAGCGCTGGCGCAGGCGTGCCGAGCATCCGTTGAACGACCCGTTCACCACCCGGGCGTGCCGGGCGGCGGTACGCAGCGCCGAGGCGTTGGTGGCCGAGTACGCGGCTCTCGGGCGGGCCTGACGACCGGGCCTAAGGGGTAGGCGGCGCCGTCACCGTCTCGGTCACCGTTTCGGTGCTGGTCTCGGTGCTGATGATCGTGGTCGGCGGTTGGGTGGTCGTGGTGGTCGTCGTGGTGGTCGTGGTCGGCTCCGTGGTGGTGGCCGTCGGTGGTGCGGTGACGGTCTCGGTCACGGTCTGCGGAGCCTGCGTCGTGGTGGCGGTAACTGGAGACCGCGTCGTGGTGGTCAGCGGCGTCAGCGACGTGGTTTCGGTGGTGGAGTCGTCGCCACTGATCAGGCTCGCGAGCCCCCACACGATGAGGGCGATCAACAGGGCGCCGATCGCGCCGAAGGCGACCAGCGCAGCGGGCTTGCGGTACCACGGAACGGGCTCTTCGGGCGGCAGCCCGGTGCCGTCGCCGTAATTGAGGTACGCCGTGGGCTCGTTGTCGGGATGGTTCGGGTCGTCAGGAGGTCCGTATCGCGCCACGGCCATCGATACTAGGCGTTCAGGGCAGGGGATAGAGCGTGCGCGTCACATTCGTCCGGGGTCGGCGCGTCGTGCGGGTCGTGATCGCCTCGTCTGTCTCGTCGGCCTCACTGGTGGGCGATCTCTCGGTGCTTGTTCGCTCAGTGCTTGTTGTCTGGGTGCTCGGGGTCTCGGTGCTCGGGGCCGTCGTCGCCGAGGTTGTCGGGTCGTTGATCTCTGTGGTCTGCGGAGGGCTGGTGCTCGTGATCGTTCCCGTGGTCGAGGTGGTGGCTGTTGGGGTCTCGGTCGCCGTGAACGCCGGCTCCACGACGTTCAGCGGCGCCTTCGTCGGTTCGTTGGACCGGCCACCGACGAAGGAAACCGCCAGCACCAGGATTCCGATCACGGCCAGGCCGAGCAGGCTCGCACCGACCAATTCCGGCGTGCGGTTGTACCAGGGCTGCGGTGACGGGTCCGCACCGCGGTCGTAGTCGCTGCTGTTGCCGCCGGGCACGGCCACTGATCGTAGGGCCGTTCGCCCGCGTGTGCCTGCTCAGCGAAGCTGCGGCAGCACTTCGCGGGTGAAGAACTCCAGGTGATCGAGGTCTGACATATCGAGAACCTGCAGGTACACGCGTTGCACACCGGCGTTGACGAACGGGGTCAGTCTGTCGGCGATCTCGGCGGGCGTGCCGACCGTGGGAGAGTTGCTGCGCAGCTCGTCGACCTCGCGGCCGATCGCGGCCGCCCTGCGGGCGATTTCGTGGTCGTCGCGGCCGGCGCACAACACGAACGCCGCGGAGTACGTCATCGAGTCGGCGGATCGCCCGGCATCAGACACGGTCGCCGCGACGCGCTCGAACTGGGTCTTGACCGTGTCGAGCGGAACGAACGGGACGTTGAACTCGGTGGCGTACTTCGCCGCCAGCGCCGGTGTCCGCTTGGCGCCCTGCCCGCCGATGATCAGCGGCGGGTACGGCGTCTGCGTGGGTTTGGGCAGGCCGGGCGAGTCGGCGACCGTGTAGTGCCGGCCGGAGTAGTCGAACGTCTCGCCCTGCGGCGTCGTCCACAGACCGGTGATGATCTCGAGCTGTTCGGTGAGCCGGTCGAAGCGTTCGCCAAGCGATGGGAACGGGATCGCGTACGCCTGATGCTCGGCCTCGAACCAGCCCGCGCCGATGCCGAATTCGACTCGGCCCCCGCTCATCTCGTCGACCTGGGCGACCGATATCGCCAACGGCCCCGGATGGCGGAAGGTCGCGGAGGTGACCATCGTTCCCAGGCGGATGGTGGATGTCTCGCGCGCGATACCCGCGAGCGTGACCCAGGAGTCGGTCGGGCCCGGCAGGCCGTCGCCGCTCATCGCGAGGTAGTGGTCGGATCGGAAGAACGCGGAGAAGCCGAGATCTTCCGCGGCTCGCGCGACCGCGAGTTGGTCGGCGTAGGACGCGCCCTGCTGCGGTTCGACGAAGACCCGGAAATCCACCGATGAGCTCACGGCTGCCAGCTTAGGCGGCGTGCAGGTTGGCCAGCGTGACGCTGATGCATGCTTCGATCTCGCTGAGATGGACCGCCGGGTGGCCGGGTAGCGGTGGGGCGGTCGAGTGGTAGTGCGCGCCGGTGGGCGTGGTGAACTCCGCGTGGTGGGTGCCGTCGACCTCGCACGTTTGCACCTGCCAGCCCGGTGCCTCCTTGACGTAGTTGCACCGCTCGCACATGCCCAGCCCGTTGACCAGATGCGTGGGGCCACCGCGACGATCCGGTAGCGCGTGATCGCGGTGGCGGATCGGCGCATCACAGTAGGGGGTGCGACATCGTTGATCGCGCAATCCGATGAAGCGGGCCATCGCCCGGGGGAAGCGCCTCGAGCGCGACTCCATCGCCACCAGCGCCCCCGAGTCCGGACGCTTGTACAGCCGCCGCAGCGTGGCCCGTGACCGCTGGTCTAGGGCGGCGCCAACGACCAGCGCGCGCGCCACCTCGGCCGGTATCGGACCATAACCGTCGACCAGCGCGGGGCTGGTGTCGCCGCCCAGCAACGCCTCATCCGACATCACCAGGTTCACCGCGATCGGCTCGGGCACCTCGGCCGGCCGACCGGTGACCCGTTCCACCAGGGTGTCGGCCATCACCTGACCTCGGCCCCGCCCGTCGAAAGTGGTGTCGGACGCACGCTTGAGCGCCGCGTAGACGGATACGCCCTGACGCATCGGCAGCAGCGCGGTCACGTAGGCCATGGTGTCGGGGGCAGGGCGGATGGTCACGGTGCGATCGGCCTCGGCTCTGGCCGCGCGCTCGACGAACGCGTGAGGATCGAGCCGGTAGGCGATGGCTTTGGCGTCGGCGGCTATCCGCGCGTCGCCCTTCCCCTCCAGAGCCCGCACATCCGAGCACATTTCGTCATCCAACGCGCGGCGGTCCGCCACGCTCAGACAGGCCGATTCGCGCACGATCAGTGTGGCCCGCCGTTCCGACAGGACACCGCTCTCCAATGCGGCCAGGGTATGCGGCATCTCATCGACCAACGCCTTGGCGAACCCGAGGTGGCGACCACCTTGCGACGGCGAAACGCGCCGCGCCAAGGCGATCTCGCTGGAAACCCCGCGACCCCGTTTGGCCGCGGGCACACCGGCGGCGGCCTCACCGGCGCGCCGTGAAGCGTCCAGCAGCGCCGAAGCCCGGGCCTGCCCCGCCGCGGCGGCCGACTTCACCCGCTCCAACCAGGCGATCTGCTCGATCAGCGCAGCCTCGTCCGCATGCGGGTCCACCTCCGCCAGCGGCACATTATCGAACATGTGTTCGACACTAACATGCTCCACCGACGCGGAGGGCCGAAACGCGGCTACAGCCCCCGCCGGTTCGTGCGCACCGCGTCGACGACGTGTGCGTCGCCGTCGAATTCCACCCGGATCTCGTCGCGACCGGAGATGAACAGCAGCAACTCCTGTGGTTGGCCGACGATGGTCAGCGCGGGCCCTTTCCCGACGGTGGCGAGCACTTTGCCCTGCGGGGTACGCAGGGTGATTCGGGCAGGCGCCTTGGCCAGCGTCAGCCGGGCCATCACCGGAAGGGAACGATTCAGTGCCGACGCCGTCGCATCATCGAGAGGCCTTGGCTGCCAACCGGATTGGGCGCGACGGACGTCCTCGTGGTGGATGAACATCTCGCCCATGTTGGCCACGGGGTCGAGCAGCTTGAACGGGGAGAACAGCGGCGGGCCCGAGGCGACCTTGTCGAGCAGTTCCTCCCAGTCGGAGCCCTGGGCCGTTTGCCGCTGCACCCTGTCTGTGTAACCGGCGAGTGCGGGGATCATGATGCCCGGCGTGGCGTCGAGCCTGCGTTCGCGCACCACCAGGTGCGCGGCAAGGTCGCGCGTCGTCCAGTCCCCGCACAGCGTGGGGGCGTCGGGCCCCACTTCGCGCATGGTCTCGACGAGGGCGGCGCGTTCCCGTTGTGCGGCGGTCATCCCTTCACCTTAGGGACGGCCGCAAACCGCGGCCGCCATCGCGGTGTAGCCGTCGGCGAGCGCGCGCAGTTGTCCCGCCCCGTCGCCGGAGTGGGACGCGCCGTGCATCAGGGCCAGCGTCGTCGGCTTCAGGTCGGCCAGCTGGTGCAGCGTCGGTTGCAGGTTGGTGGTCAGGCCTGTGGCGTGGAAGAACCCCTCGGCGGCCAGTGCGGGTTCGACGACGTCGGCTTCGGTGATCGCCGGTCCTGCCCCAACATGGGTGAACAGGTCGCCGGCGAGCAGCGTCGAGGTGGTCTCGTCGAACCACAGCCCCGCTTCCCAGTTGTGTGGCACGTGCGGGGTGGCGATGAAGCGCAGCCGATGCCCGCCGATGTCGTGCACGCCGTCTTCGGGCGCGGCGACCGGGGGGCGGTCGCACAGGTCGGTCAGCGACAGCATGCACGCCAGTGCGCTGTGGATGACCTCGGCGTTGGGCGCGGCGTCGAGCAGCAGGTTGACCGCGCCGCACTCGTCGGCTTCCAAGTGCCCAAACGAGATCCAGCGGAGCTTCTCCAGCGGCACCACTCGGTTGATGGCCTCCGACACGAACGGAAAGAACTGGCGGTGGCCGCAGTGGAACAGGAACGGCTCGTCACCGGTCATCAGGAACTGATTGAAGGTGAAGCCGTGCTCGGTGATGCCCGGCACGAAGGTGGACAGCCGGTAGACGTCCGGCCCGATCTCGTCGACGACGGTCTCCATGCGGCTATGGTGCGCCGATTTCTGCACCAAGGCTGCCGATCGTCTCAGTTGACCCGGTTGGGAACAAACTCCGCGGGTACCCCGTTGAAACCTTCGTTACTTGAGTGCATCAGACTCAAGTCCGAGTTGACAGGGTAGGGTTCGTCGGCGCAGGCTTGAGTGCGGTGCACTCAGCCCGAAAGAGTGCAGTGCACTCGGCCCGAATGAGTGCAGTGCACTCGAGACCACTAGCAGGACTATCCAGGAGGAAACAACATGGCTCGTGCGGTCGGAATCGACCTCGGGACCACCAACTCCGTCGTCGCGGTACTGGAGGGTGGCGATCCCGTTGTGGTCGCGAACTCCGAGGGCTCCCGCACCACGCCGTCCGTCGTCGCGTTCGCGCGCAACGGGGAGGTGCTGGTCGGCCAGCCCGCCAAGAACCAGGCGGTGACCAACGTCGACCGGACCATCCGTTCGGTCAAGCGGCACATGGGCACCGACTGGTCCGTGGAGATCGACGGTAAGAAGTACACGGCGCAGGAGATAAGCGCCCGGACGCTGCAGAAGCTGAAGCGCGACGCGGAGAGCTACCTCGGTGAGGACATCACCGACGCGGTCATCACCGTGCCTGCCTACTTCAACGACGCCCAGCGTCAGGCGACCAAGGAGGCCGGCCAGATCGCCGGACTCAACGTGCTGCGAATCGTCAACGAACCGACCGCCGCAGCGCTGGCGTA
Organism: Mycobacterium sp. GA-1285; assembly: GCF_001499905.1. Classification (GTDB taxonomy): domain Bacteria; phylum Actinomycetota; class Actinomycetes; order Mycobacteriales; family Mycobacteriaceae; genus Mycobacterium. The sequence continues at coordinate 9,011 of NZ_LQIS01000045.1, forward strand.
CGGCTTGGACAAGGGCGAGAAGGAACAGACGATCCTGGTCTTCGACCTCGGCGGCGGCACGTTCGACGTCTCGTTGCTCGAGATCGGTGAGGGCGTCGTCGAGGTGCGCGCCACCAGCGGTGACAACCACCTGGGCGGCGACGACTGGGACGACCGGATCGTGGAGTGGCTGGTCGACAAGTTCAAGGGCACCTCCGGCATCGACCTGACCAAGGACAAAATGGCGATGCAGCGGCTGCGTGAGGCCGCCGAGAAGGCCAAGATCGAGCTGAGCTCGAGCCAGAGCACCTCGATCAACCTGCCCTACATCACCGTCGACGCGGACAAGAACCCCTTGTTCCTCGACGAGCAGCTGACGCGTGCCGAATTCCAGCGCATCACCCAGGATCTGCTCGACCGCACCCGCCAGCCGTTCCAGCAGGTGGTCAAGGACGCCGGTATTTCGGTGTCCGACATCGACCACGTTGTGCTGGTCGGCGGCTCGACCCGCATGCCCGCGGTGTCGGATCTGGTCAAGGAGATGACCGGCGGCAAGGAGCCCAACAAGGGTGTCAACCCCGACGAGGTCGTCGCGGTCGGCGCCGCCCTGCAGGCCGGCGTGCTCAAGGGTGAGGTGAAAGACGTTCTGCTGCTTGACGTCACGCCGCTGTCCCTCGGTATCGAGACCAAGGGTGGCGTGATGACCAAGCTGATCGAGCGCAACACCACCATCCCGACCAAGCGGTCGGAGACCTTCACCACCGCCGACGACAACCAGCCGTCGGTGCAGATCCAGGTCTATCAGGGTGAGCGCGAGATCGCCGCGCACAACAAGCTGCTCGGCAGCTTCGAGCTGACCGGTATCCCGCCGGCTCCGCGCGGTGTGCCCCAAATCGAGGTCACCTTCGACATCGACGCCAACGGCATCGTGCACGTGACCGCGAAGGACAAGGGCACCGGCAAGGAGAACACGATCCGCATCCAGGAAGGCTCCGGCCTGTCCAAGGAAGAGATCGACCGGATGGTCAAGGACGCCGAGGCGCACGCCGAGGAGGACCGTAAGCGTCGCGAGGAGGCCGACGTCCGCAACCAGGCGGAGTCGCTGGTCTACCAGACCGAGAAGTTCGTCTCCGAACAACGAAACGCTGAAGGCGGCTCCAAGGTCCCCGAGGACACGCTGGCCAAGGTGGACTCCGCGATCGCCGATGCCAAGAAGGCGCTCGAGGGCACCGACATCGCCGACATCAAGTCCGCCATGGAGAAGCTCGGCGTCGAGTCGCAGGCCCTCGGCCAAGCCATCTACGAGGCTACCCAGGCCGAGCAGGGGGCGAGCGGCGGTGCCGACGCCGGTGCGGCGGACGACAACGTCGTGGATGCCGAGGTCGTCGACGATGATTCTGACAAGGAGAACAAGTGACAGGAAACGATCCGCACGAGCCGGTGACCGTCACCGACAAACGGCGCATCGATCCGGTCACCGGTGAAGTGAGAGAGGCAGGTTCGGGTCCGGCGCCGGATGCGGAGCCGGACGCGGCCGCTGCGACGGCGGCAGGGGAGGAGGCCGACAAGGCCTCCGAACTGCTCGCCGATCTGCAGAGGGTGCAAGCCGATTTCACGAACTACCGCAAGCGGGCGTTGCGCGATCAGCAGGTGGCGGCGGACCGGGCGAAAGCATCGGTCATCTCGCAGCTGCTGCCGATCCTCGACGACCTCGACCGGGCCCGAAGTCACGGTGACCTCGAGAGCGGTCCGCTCAAGGCAGTGGCCGACAAGTTGGTGAACACCCTTGAGGGGCTGGGGCTTTCGGGATTCGGCGCCGAGGGCGACGACTTCGACCCCGAACTTCACGAGGCCGTGCAGCACGAGGGTGAGGGCACTCACCCCGTCATAGGCACCGTGATGCGACGCGGTTACAAGGTAGGCGATCAGGTCGTGCGCCATGCCATGGTCGGTGTGGTGGACACGGTTCCCGAGGACGCTGCCCACGGCGATGACGACGCCGCGGGTGACGGTGCGCCGGAAGTCGAAGCCGAATGACGAGGAGGTGGCGCGGATTCGCCCGAGGGGGCGAATTCTGCGTCACCCTCGACTCGGAGGAAACGATGAATCCGACGCGATTCGTCGGCAACCAGCAAAATCTGAAGTGAGACTGCGATAAACCTACAAGAGCGAAAGGAGGTGACGCGGCATGGCCCCGCGTGAGTGGGTCGAAAAGGACTTCTACAAGGAACTCGGCGTCTCCTCTGACGCCAGCGATCAGGACATCAAGCGGGCGGCCCGAAAGCTGCTCGCGGAGAACCATCCCGACCGCAACCCCGGGAACTCGACCGCCGAAGAGCGGTACAAGGCCGTTTCGGAGGCCAAGGAGGTGCTCACCGATCCGGCCAAGCGCAAGGAGTACGACGAGACCCGGCGGCTGTTCGCCAACGGCGGTTTCGGTCGCGGCAGGTTCGGCGGCGGCGGGGGCTTCGGCGGATTCGGTGGCGGTGACGGCGCCGAGTTCAACCTGAACGACCTGTTCGATGCGGCGGGCCAGACCGGCGGGGCCAACATCGGCGACCTGTTCGGTGGTCTCTTCGGCCGAGGCGCCCAGCAGCCCCGGCCCAGCAGGCCGCGCCGCGGCAACGACCTCGAAACCGAGGCGGAGCTGTCGTTCCTGGAAGCCACCAAGGGTGTGGCGATGCCGTTGCGGCTCACCAGTCCCGCGCCGTGCACGAACTGTCATGGCAGCGGCGCCCGTCCCGGCACGAGTCCGAAGGTCTGCCCGAACTGCAACGGGTCCGGGGTGATCAACCGCAACCAGGGCGCGTTCGGATTCTCCGAGCCGTGCACCGAGTGCCGTGGCAGCGGGTCGATCATCGAGCACCCCTGTCAGGAGTGCAAGGGTACCGGGGTCACCACCCGCACCCGCACGATCAACGTTCGGATCCCGCCGGGCGTGGAGGACGGTCAACGGATTCGGTTGGCCGGCCAGGGCGAAGCGGGTCTGCGCGGCGCACCGTCGGGCGACCTTTATGTCACCGTTCATGTGCGGCCCGACAAGGTGTTCGGCCGCGACGGCGACGATCTGACCGTCACCGTACCCGTCAGCTTCCACGAATTGGCGTTGGGCACAACGCTTTCGGTGCCGACGCTCGAGGGTAAGGTCGGTGTGCGGGTCCCCAAGGGCACCTCCGACGGACGCATCCTGCGCGTGCGCGGTCGTGGTGTTCCGAAACGCTCTGGCGGACACGGCGATCTGCTGGTGACGGTGAAGGTGGCGGTGCCGCCGAATCTGGAGGGCGAGGCCGCCGAGGCGTTGGAGGCCTATGCGAAGGCGGAACGGGCCAGTGGCTTCGATCCGCGGGCCGGATGGGCAGGTGCGTGATGGCAGCGAAACGGTCCAATGACGAGGCCCGCACGTTCCTGATCTCCGTGGCCGCGGAGCTGGCCGGCATGCATGCCCAGACGCTGCGCACCTATGACCGGCTCGGACTGGTGCGACCGCAGCGCACCTCCGGCGGCGGCAGGCGTTACTCGCAGCACGACGTCGAGTTGCTCCGGGAGGTGCAGCGGCTGAGCCAGGACGAGGGTGTCAACCTGGCCGGCATCAAGCGCATCATCGAACTGACCAACCAGGTCGAAGCGCTGCAGGCGCGGGTGCGGGAGCTGACCGACGAAGTGGAGTCGCTGCGCGGGTCTCCACGCCGCGACCTCGCCGTGATGCCGAAGAGCACCGCGGTCGTGGTCTGGCAGCCCGGCGCCGGTCGGCGGCGACGGCAGGCGGAGTAGAGCTTCGTCAACCAATCGTGATCGAGAACCGAGCGGTCTCCGGCTTGTCGGGGGCCGCTTTTCGGTATCCGCCTCTGCATAGCGCATCCGTCGGAGCGGCCATCGGTTCGATGCCGATCAGGTCGTCGTTCGGGGGTGCGAAGAGTTGCGCTGCGGGATAACCGCTTTCGAAGGTCACGTCGATCCGGCGCCCGCCTCCGGTGAGGGTGAACACCGCGCCTTCGGGCACCTGGTCGAAACCGTCGTCGTAGGCGGTGACCATCAGGGTCTGCTCACCGCCGGGCCAGGGCTTGTGCGCGCCGGTGGGTATGCCCTTGTCGTCCACCGGCAGGTGGCGCATCGCCGGGGTGCTCAACGTCCACTCCTCGCGCGGCACGCCGGGGATCTTGACGTACGGGTGATAGCCGAAGCACAGCGGTACGGCCACCGACGAGGTGGGCGTCACGGTGGTCTCGATGGTGAGCCTGCGGGCGTCGAGCGTGACGTGTTGAGTGAGCATGTGCGGAAAGGGAAACGCCGCGAGCAGTTGTGCGTCGGCGCCGTAGTCGAGCACTGCGGTCATGCTGTTGTCCGTACGGTCGCTGACTTCCCAGCCGGGGTAGGCGGCGAGCACGCCGTGAATCGGCGCGCCGTGGTCATCGGTTCGAACCCCACCTGTCCCCGGAGTCAGGGTGACCACGGACCCGTCGACCTCATAGCTGTTGGCGCTCAACCGGTTCGCCCACGGATACAGGATGGGGATCCCCATCGTCTTGCCATTGTTCACATAGGCCGTCAAACCGCGGCGCTGACCGAGGAACTCATCACCCGACTCCGCCAGCGACGTGCCCACCATGCCCGCGGCGGGGACGAACGTCGCGGTCAGGTCCGACGACGAATCCCTCAGCGTGACGGCATCGAAGTCAACCACGAGACGATCGTCCCACGCTGCAGACGGAGTCGGCGCCTTACCGGTTTGTGAATCTGGCGACGCTCAGAGCGCCGAAACCGTCGCCGGATGCACAATTCAGCGATATGGGCGCGGGTCAGTCGGAGCGGGCGCCGCGCGACGCGTCAGGAGGCCAGCGGATCGTGCTGAATGCGTTCGGCCGGTGCCCCTTTGGCGATCAGGGCGGCCTTGGTCGCCGTCACCATGGCCGGACTGCCACAGATCAAAATCTGCCGGTCGCCCCAGTTGCCGTATCGGGTGACGACGTCGGCCAGCGTGCCGGTCTGTCGCACGTGCAGGCCGCGGGGTGGTCGCACATCCGGATAGTCCGCGGCCCACGGCGGGTCGACGTTGAACTCCGAGACCGGCGTGACCGAGAGCCAGGGGTTCTGTGAGGCGATCTCCCACAGAGTGCGGAGGTCGTAGAGGTCGCACGGATACCGTCCGCCGAAGAACAGGTGCACCCGCGGGTTGACGGCCCAACGGCTCAGATCCATGATCAGCGCCCGCAGTGGCGCCAGCCCGGTGCTGCCCGCCACCATCAGTACGTCGCCGCCGTCGCGGTCCACGTGCAGCCCACCGTGCGGATGGGACAGTCGCCATCGGTCGCCGGGTGTCGTCTCGGCGACGATGGCGGTGCTGACCATCCCACCGGGTACCGAGCGGATGTGGAACTCGATGCCACCGCCGGGTTCGGTCGGGATCGACGGGCTCAGGTACCGCCACCGGCGCGGCCACTGCGGGATTTGAACCGTCACGTACTGGCCCGGGTGGTAGAACAACGGCTGATCCAATTGCAACCGCACGACGGAGACGTCGCGGGTGACGCGCATGTGCTCGACGACCGTGCCGTCGCAGTATGGCGGGCCCGTCTCCGCGTCGGCGGCGCCACGCATCACCCCGACCATCAACGCGACCGCGTCGTGCGTGGCCTCGGCCAGCCGGTCGTCCCAGCTCGCGGCGAAGTGATTGCGGAAACCGGCATACAACGCGGTTTGCATGCTCTCGTAATGTCGTTGCGTCACACCGTATTTGCGGTGGTCGCGGCCCAGTTGGGCGAGGAATGCCACGGGCTCCTGCGCTCGTTGGGCGACGAGTTCATCGAGAACCCAGGTGACGGCGTGCGCGAACCGCCGGCGTTGCTCGTCCATGTCCGGCGGGAACAGGTCGCGCACCGAGATGTCGATCGCGAACCAGTGGCTGTAGAAACTCCGGATCAGGTCGGAGCCGAGCGCGGGATCGACCGCGTCGCGCAGCATGCGCAGCGCGTCACGGTCGTCGAGTCCCACGCGGCCCGAGTGTATGTCAGGTCGGCTACGTCTCTCGCCGGCGAAGTGCCGCCAGCACGATCAGCGCCGCGCCGACGGCGGTCCAGCAGGCCAGCACGATGACCGGCACAGCGCCGCCGGACCCGTCGAAGAACGCCGCCGACCGCAGCAGGGTGGCGTTGGCGCCCTGCGGAAGGAACTGCCCGAAATGCCCCCATCCGCTCGGCAGCAGTTCGGGAGCGCTGTTCAGACCGGAGAGCGGGTTGCCGACGAGAAGGGCGAACACCGCGCCCAGCGCCAAGCCGACGCGGCCGAACAGCGATCCCAGGCCCAGCAGCGTCAACCCCATGGCCAGCGTGCCCAGCGTCAGCGCACCGGCGACGCCCCAGAAGTTCGCGTCGAACGATCTCAGCACCCAGCGCAGCAGCGCGGCGATGGACAGGCCGGCGACACCGGCGAAGACCACGGCGGCGGCGAACCGAGTCCACACCTCGCGCTTGAGCGCGAGCATCAACGCGATCGCGGGCAGAAGTCCGGCAAGGGTGATGGGCAGCGCCGACGCGGCCAGGCCGGCGCCGCGTGGATCGTCGGCGGTCGGCGGCGCCAGATCCTCGACCTGCAACTGAGTGCCGGTCTTCTGCGCAATGCCGCTGCCGATCTGCGTCAACATCTGGGCGATCATCGGGCTGCCGCCGGTGGCGATCATCAGCGTGGGTCCGTCGGGCCCGAGTGCGATGCCGCCGTAGACGTCACGCGCGCTGATCGCTTCACGCAGCGCGTCCGCGCTGGGGTAATAGGTGACCGAGAACGCGCCCGGCGCGTGCTGTTCCATCGTGGCGGCCAGTTGTCCGCTCGCCGCCTGAGGGCCCGCGGCGCCGATCGGCACGTCGTGCGGAGCGGTGCGGGCCGCGGGCAGCGCGAAGGCCAACGCGACGATCGCGATGACGACGGTGAGCACCACGACAACGCCTGTCGCCCGTATCGCGGCAGGTGCTTCGTGGACCGGTGATGCGTGGGTGGAGCGCGCGGGGGTTTCGGTAGTCATGGCCGTGTCTTTTCATTCGTCGTTGAATTAATGCGCACCGGCAGCGTATAACCGCAGACGACAAATTTCAACAACTATTGAAATGATAGCCTCGAGGAATGGCGTCACCAGCAAAAACAGCCCGCCGCCGAGGCCGCCGCCAGGGTGAGCCGGTGTCGCGTGATGCGGTGCTCGCCGCGGCCCGCAAGCGGTTCGGCGCCGGGGGTTATGAGAAGACGACGCTGCGCGCGATCGCCCGCGACGCCCACGTCGACCCCTCGATGGTGCTTTATCTGTTCGGATCCAAGGCCGAGTTGTTCCGGGCGTCGCTCAACGTGGTCGTCGACCCCGGGGCCCTGGTCTCCGCGCTCGCCGGTGGTCCCGACGACGATCCCGACATCGGCACCCGCATGGTGCGCGCTTACCTGCGGATCTGGCAATCACCCGAATCGGGCCCGACGATGGTCGCGATGTTGCAGTCGGCCACCTCGAACTCCGACGCTCATGAAGCGTTCCGCGGGTTCATGCAGGACTATGTGCTGAGCGCGGTGTCCGAGGAACTCGGGGGAGGGGGGCAGGCCCGGCTGCGCGCGCTGCTGGCCGCCAGCCAACTCGTGGGCACGGCGATACTGCGCTTCGTCATGAAGATTCCACCGTTGGCCACGCTGCCCGACGACGACCTGGTGCGGCTTCTGGCTCCGACGGTCACGCGATACCTCACCGCCGACGCGGCCGATCTCGGGCTGCCGGCGTTCGACGAGTCATAACCCGTGAATGCCCTTGTACAGCACCATGAGACCGATCACGACGAGAATGCCCGCCATCAGGACGGCGTGCTGGCGGTCCATCCAATCCTTGAGCCGGGTCAGCGGTCGGTCCAGGCGGTCACCGGAGACGGCGTAAGCCAAGATCGGCAGCGCCACAGTCGATCCGGCCACGATCACGAACCACGCGACGGCCAGCCAGTCATCGCGTGAGCCACCGGCGGCGCTGCCGATCGCCAAACCCGCTGCGGCACAGATGAACAAGACTTTCGGGTTGACGACGGTCAAGGCCATCGCCGCGCCTCCTGCCCGCAACGGGCTCAAGGTGCTCAGGCTCTGCATCCAGCGAGGTTTGTGGGCTGACTTCTTCCGGTTGAGCCACCGGTGAATGCCGAAAACGATGAGTGCCGCACCGACCACGATCCGCAACCAGGACGCCCATCCCGGCGGTTGGCCCTCGCGCCCACCCATCAAGCTGGACACCTGGAGGAAGACGCTCGTCAGCACTGCCAACCCGATGAGCCATCCCGCCAGGAAGGCCAGTCCGGTCGGGCGCGGCCGCGGTGTGTGCAGCACGAGCACAGCGGGGATGATCGACAGCGGCGAGAGCGCCACCACCAACGCCAACGGGATCAATTCGGTCAGCACCGATCCCTTGTCCACGAAGCCGAACCTTATCGGAATGCCCGCTGCCGGTGCGGTTCTTGTGCGCCAGATGGTGTGTCCGACGACTATCGCGATCAGACCGATCGCGTGGGGTGGTACTGGCAGGCCTTCCATTCGCCGCCCTCGCGCACGAAGTCGATGTCGAAGGTCTTGGTGCTGGGCTGGTTCGTGGCCGCGAACCGGACCGTGGCGACGGCCGACGACGGGGGCTTGCCCGCGATGGTCACCGAGTGGATCGAGATCCGGGTGGGACCGTCGGCCTGCCGGCCGGCATACCACTCGGCCTCGAACCCAGCGGCCCCGCGCATCGACGCGCAGACGTGCGTGGCGAACGACGCGAAGTCCACGCGGTTGTACGAGCCGTTCATGCCGTCGAGGACCGCGCGGACCTGCTCCTCGTCGCTGGCCGCGGCCGCGGGGGCGGCCAACGCTGACGAGACGGCCGCGCTCAGTGCGAAGCCCGCGATTGCAGCGGTGAGTCGACGCATGGGGACAAGCGTCGCTGATGCAGATGTGAAAGCTGTGGCAGTTGTGCGGCGTGTTGTTTTTAAAGCCAGAAGATGCGAAGGCCGGGTGGGGCGAAAACTGATTAGACTTGAGCGGAACAGACTCAAGATTGACGACGTTGCACTATCCGACAAGCATTTTTGCCAAGCCTCACGTACCTAGGAAAGGGAAGGTGTCGTGGACTCGTTCAACCCGACGACCAAGACTCAGGCGGCGCTGACCGCGTCGTTGCAGGCGGCCACCGCCGCAGGCAACCCGCAGATCACCCCCGCCCATCTGTTGATGGCTTTGCTGACCCAGAACGACGGCATCGCCGCACCCCTTCTCGAGGCCGTCGGCGTCGAGCCCGCGACCATCCGCGCGGAAACGCAGCGACTCCTCGACCGGCTACCCAGCGCCAGCGGTGCGGCCTCGCAGCCGCAGCTCGCTCCTCAGGCCTTGGCCGCGATCACCGCCGCCCAGAACCTGGCCACCGAGATGGACGACGAGTACGTCTCGACCGAACACCTGATGGTCGGCCTCGCTGGAGGCTTGGGCGGCTCGGCCGCCGCAGGCGACTCGGATACGGCGAAACTGCTCACCGGCCACGGGGCCTCCCCGCAGGCGCTTCGCGAGGCGTTCGTCAAGGTGCGCGGCAGCGCCCGGGTCACCAGCCCCGAACCCGAGGGCACCTATCAGGCGCTGGAGAAGTACTCCACCGATCTGACCGAACGGGCCCGGGAAGGCAAGCTCGACCCGGTCATCGGGCGTGACACCGAGATCCGCCGCGTCGTGCAGGTGCTGAGCCGTCGTACCAAGAACAACCCGGTGCTCATCGGTGAGCCCGGCGTCGGCAAGACCGCGATCGTCGAGGGCCTGGCCCAGCGCATCGTGGCGGGCGACGTGCCGGAAAGCCTGCGCGACAAGACCGTCGTCAGCCTGGACCTGGGCTCGATGGTTGCCGGCTCGAAATACCGCGGCGAATTCGAGGAACGGCTGAAGGCCGTGCTCGACGACATCAAGAACTCGGCGGGACAGATCATCACGTTCATCGACGAGCTGCACACCATCGTGGGCGCGGGCGCCACCGGCGACGGTTCGATGGACGCCGGCAACATGATCAAGCCGATGCTGGCCCGCGGCGAGCTGCGCTTAGTCGGTGCGACCACGCTCGACGAATACCGCAAGTACATCGAGAAGGACGCCGCGCTGGAGCGGCGCTTCCAGCAGGTCTTCGTCGGTGAGCCGTCGGTGGAAGACACCGTCGGCATCCTGCGCGGCCTCAAGGACCGCTACGAGGTGCACCACGGTGTGCGGATCACCGACTCCGCGCTGGTGTCGGCGGCGACGCTGTCCGACCGCTACATCACCTCGCGGTTCCTGCCGGACAAGGCGATCGACCTGGTCGACGAGGCCGCGTCCCGGCTGCGCATGGAGATCGACTCCCGGCCCGTCGAGGTCGACGAGGTCGAGCGGCTGGTGCGTCGCCTCGAGATCGAGGAGATGGCGCTTGCCAAAGAAGAAGACGATGCCTCCAAGGAACGGCTGGAGAAGCTGCGCGCCGAACTGGCCGAGAAAAAGGAAGAGCTGACAGCGCTTACCGCGAGGTGGCAGAACGAGAAGAACGCCATCGACATCGTCCGCGAGCTCAAGGAGCAGCTCGAGGCGCTGCGTGGTGAGGCCGACCGCGCCGAACGCGACGGCAACCTGGAGCGGGCCGCCGAACTGCGGTACGGCCGCATTCCCGAGGTGGAGAAGAAGCTCGACGCGGCGCTCCCGCATGCCGAGGCCCGTGAAGACCTCATGCTCAAGGAGGAGGTCGGACCCGACGACATCGCCGACGTGGTGTCGGCGTGGACCGGTATCCCCGCGGGCCGGATGCTCGAGGGCGAGACGGCCAAGCTGCTGCGCATGGAAGACGAGCTGGGCAAGCGGGTCGTCGGTCAGCGCAAGGCCGTCCAGGCGGTCAGCGACGCGGTGCGCCGGGCGCGCGCCGGCGTGGCCGACCCGAACCGTCCGACCGGTTCGTTCATGTTCCTGGGCCCGACCGGCGTCGGCAAGACCGAGCTGGCCAAGGCGCTGGCGGAGTTCCTGTTCGACGACGAACGCGCGATGGTCCGCATCGACATGAGCGAGTACGGCGAGAAGCACTCGGTGGCCCGCCTGGTGGGTGCGCCTCCCGGCTACGTCGGCTACGACCAGGGTGGTCAGCTGACCGAGGCGGTGCGGCGGCGCCCGTACACGGTGATCCTGTTCGACGAGATCGAAAAGGCCCACCCGGATGTGTTCGACGTGCTGCTGGCGGTGCTCGACGAGGGCAGGCTGACCGACGGCCAGGGCCGCACGGTCGACTTCCGCAACACGATCCTGATCCTGACGTCAAACCTGGGTGCCGGCGGTACCGAGGAACAGGTGATGGCCGCCGTGCGCGGGGCCTTCAAACCGGAGTTCATCAACCGGCTCGATGACGTGATCGTGTTCGACGGGCTCAATCCCGAGGAGCTGGTGCACATCGTCGACATCCAGCTCGAGCAGCTGGCCAAGCGGTTGGCGCAGCGCAGGCTCACCCTCGAGGTGTCCCTGCCCGCCAAGAAGTGGTTGGCCCAGCGCGGGTTCGACCCGCAGTACGGCGCCCGACCGCTTCGCCGATTGATCCAGCAGGCCATCGGCGACCAGCTGGCCAAGATGCTGCTGGCCGGCGACGTGCACGACGGCGACATCGTGCCGGTCAACGTGAGCCCCGACGGCGACTCACTGGTCCTGGGCTGAGCGATTCGGCGTGCTCGCTCATTCTCAGCATGGGTGCGCACGCCGAACCCGCAAGATGGGGACATGATCACACCCGTTCCCGGTAATCCGAACCTGCTCCTCGGCGCCTACGACCTGGCCACGCTGGGTTACGGCGCCGAGGAGTTCTTCGTCTCAGGCACCGCGAAGTCGTATGCGACCGACGACACGGCCGACTACACCACCCGCATCGTGGTTCTGCAGCCGATCGATCGCGCGCTGTTCAACGGCGCTGTCATCGTCGAATGGCTCAACGTCAGCGGCGGGATCGATGCACCCGCGGTCTGGTCGATGGCGCATCGCGAGATCGCCCGCTCGGGTTATGCCTACGTGGGTGTGTCCGCCCAGCGGGTCGGCGTTGAGGGCGGGACGAGTCTGGTCGGCATCGACATGTCGCTGAAAACCCAAGATCACGAACGCTATTCGCGATTGCATCATCCGGGAGACGAGTTCTCGTACGACATCTATACACAGGTGGGGCGCCTGGTCCGCGAAGGCACTGTCGACGGGCTTCGCCCACAGATCCTGCTAGGGGTGGGTGAGTCGCAATCGGCCGCCTTCCTGTCGACCTACATCAATGAGATCGATCCGGAAGCCGCCGTGTACGACGGATTCCTCGTGCACTCCCGGTTCGGCACCAGCGCGCCGCTGGACGGTGCGAACCTGTTCGAGGGGCACGAATCAACCCTGCAAGCCGTCCCGTTCCGTCCCGACCCCCGCGTCCCGGTCCTGGCGTTCATCACCGAGACCGACCTGGTCGGCGGATTCCGGGTGGGGTATCACGCTGTGCGGCAACCCGATAGTGACCGGCTGCGGACGTGGGAGATACCCGGTGCTGCCCACGCGGACAACTACACCATCATCGGCAGTTTCATGGACAGCGGATGCGCACCGCTGGCCGACCTCGCCGCGGCGTTCGCGCCGACCAACGAGCTCATCGGCGAGAAGCTCTCGTACAACATCAACTTCGGGCCACAGCACCACTATGTGTTGCAGGCCGCCGTTTCCCACCTGAACGACTGGGTGCGCACCGGCAGGCCTGCGCCCTCGGCCCCGCCGATCGCCTTGACCGGATCCGACCCCGTGACGCCCGAACTCGACGCCAACGGCCTTGCCAAGGGCGGCGTCCGCACGCCCTGGGTGGACGTGCCGACCGCTCGCCTCTCTGGGCTCGCTCCCGACGAGGGCCCGATGTCATTCATCTTCGGCTCGGGCGAGGTGTTCGACGACGGCGTGTTGAGCAGGCTCTATCCGGGCGGCAAGGACGACTACCTCGAACGTTTCACCGCGGCGCTGGACCAGGCGGTCGAGGCGGGCTTCATCCTGACCGCGGACCGCGCCGAGATCCTCGAGTTGGCCGCGAGGAGCTTCCCAGGCAATTGAGCCCGTCATCGAAACTGCGGGCAGATCGCGTTCTTGCGCCGAAATGCGGTCTGACCGCCTTCTCACGGGCCGGCGCGGGGCCGATTGGACGCTATGTGATGGGGCTGTGATCGAGATGAGTTCGGGATTCGGTGCTACCTGCAAGTAGGCTAGGGCGCAATGGTTCCGCTTTGGTTCACGCTGTCCGCGCTCTGCTTCGTCGGCGCGGCCGTGCTGCTGTACGTCGACATCGACCGTCGGCGGGGGTTGGGGCGCCGGCGTAAGTCCTGGGCGAAGTCGCACGGCTTCGACTACGAACACGAATCGGCCGACATCGTCAAGCGCTGGAAGCGCGGCGTGATGTCCACGGTCGGCGACGTCACGGCGAAGAACGTGGTGCTCGGCCAGATCCGCGGCGAGGCGGTGTTCATCTTCGACCTCGACGACGTCGCGACGGTCATCGCGCTGCACCGCAAGGTCGGCACCAACGTCGTCGTCGACCTGCGGCTCAAGGGCATCAAAGAGCCGCGGGAGAACGACATCTGGCTGCTCGGCGCGATCGGCCCCCGCATGGTGTACTCCACCAACCTCGATGCCGCGCGCCGCGCGTGCGATCGGCGCATGGTGACGTTCGCCCACACCGCTCCGGACTGTGCCGAGATCATGTGGAACGAGGAGCACTGGACGCTGGTTTCCATGCCGGTGACCAGCACACGGGCACAGTGGGATGAAGGCTTACGGGCCGTGCGTCAGTTCAACGATCTTCTGCGCGTCCTGCCGCCGACCCCGCAGGCCATGACGAGCCAGAGCAGCCAGGCCGCTCTGGCCCGACGAAGCGGGTCACCGAGCCGCCCGCTCACCCCCGCCGCGGGCCGCGGCGAACCGGCACCCGGCGTCGACGCGCCACCGCGCCCCGAAGCGGCGCGTTACCCCCAGCAGCCGCCGCCTCGGCCGGATGCCAGGCGCCAACCGCCGTCGCGCAACGGACGGCAGTCGCCGCACTATCAGCGGTAAGTAATCTCTAGCGCATGTCCCGCCCTGTCGCCCTGATCACCGGACCGACGTCCGGCATCGGCGCGGGTTTCGCCCGCAGGTTCGCCCGCGACGGTCACGATCTCGTGCTCGTCGCCCGCGACACCGGCAGACTCGAGAGCCTGGCCGCCGAACTGCACGACCACGCCGGTTCGAACGTCGAGGTACTCACCGCCGACCTGGCCGAGGCCGCCGACCGCGCGAAGGTGGCCGACCGGCTGGCCGCGGGGGTGCAGGTACTGGTCAACAACGCCGGTTTCGGAACCTCCGGGGAGTTCTGGAGCTCGGACTTCTCACTGTTGCAATCCCAGCTCGACGTCAACGTCACCGCCGTCATGCAGTTGACGCACGCGGCGCTGCCCCCGATGCTGGACGCCGGCCGCGGCACGGTGATCAACGTCGCCAGTGTCGCGGGTCTGCTACCCGGTCGCGGTTCGACGTATTCGGCCTCCAAGGCCTGGGTCGTCGCGTTCTCGGAGGGCCTCGCGAACGGCTTGGGCGGCACAGGCGTTGGAGTGCACGCCCTGTGTCCGGGCTTTGTGCGCACGGAGTTCCACCAGCGGGCGGGCATCGACATGGACGGCACGCCGTCGTGGTTCTGGCTCGACGTCGACGACGTGGTCCGCGAGACGATGGCCCATGTCGGCGAAGGCGCCAAGAAGAAGAAAGTCGTGATCATTCCCGGTGTGCAGTACAAGGTGCTCACCCCCGCAGGGCGGATGGTGCCGCGAAACCTGGTGCGCGCCATGACAAAAGTCGTGGGCAGGGGCCGTGGCCGGACATAGGGCACCGCGTACGTGCGTGCGCTGATCGCGGTGCTGACCACGGTCGTCGTCGTCGCGGCATCGGCATGTTCCCAAAAGGGTCCGTCGGCTCATCCGTACGCCGCGCAGACTGCGACGATCGGTGAATCGCTTGCGACACTGGGTTGGAACATGTCGGTGTCGAACCTGCGCTTCGACGGCGACTACGTGTTGTTCGACGTCGACGCGTCACCATCGGACGCCGGCGCGGCGCACGCCAAACCCGAAGACATCCGGTTCGGCCTGTACGGGGCACTCGCGCACCCGATCGAAGCCAACGGGATCGGAAGCTGTCGCGATGCGACCGACCTTGAGTTGCAACCACTCTCGGCCCCCGTACCCGACCGCCTCACCGGCACAGTGTGCATAGGGCCCGCGCGCGATCATGTGCAGGTGCGCGGCGTGTACGCCTACTCGCCGCGGGAGAGGACACCGGGCACCACCGTCGCCCACCCCGCGGCCTTCCCCGTCGGTCTGCCCGCGGTCAGGGACAACGACACCGGACTGTCTCTGCGCACGACGAGCCTGGATGCCTTCCGTGGCGACGGCGCCATGCTCGACCCGACGGCGCTGGGCGATCCCCGTGCCTTCACGGGCAACGGATACATGCTGCTCGGTCTGGAAATCGGCGGTGTGGCAGAGCAATACCGCGAGGTCTCGCAGCAGCGCGGCGGACCAGCGATGGTGCTGGTCGCGCCCACACTGCCCCCACCCGGGCTGAGCCACGCCTGTGACGTCTACGGCGCCTCGGTGTTGGTGCTTCCCGACGCGTCCCGCGACGCCGTCCAGGTGCGTGCATCGCTGTGCACCCAGGGCGAGATCAACAACGCCCTGCTGTACGCCACCGTTTCGCTCGTCGGTACCCACGCCGCGCTCTGGACGAAGGATGACTGACCCACCGGAAGTCGCCGGCCCGACCGAATGGGGCGAGGGTCCCGGCGTCGGCCCCTGGCAGGGACCGGCGCCCGACGACCCGCGCTACGACCCCGCCCTGCTTCGCGACGGAGACACCCGCAACGTCGTTGACGCATACCGTTATTGGACGCGGGAAGCGATCGTCGCCGACATAGACAAGCGACGGCATCCGCTGCACATCGCGATCGAGAACTTCGGCAACGACGCCAACATCGGCGCGGTCGTGCGCACCGCGAACGCGTTCGCCGTCGACACCGTCCACATCGTCGGCAGGCGCCGGTGGAACCGCCGCGGCGCGATGGTGACCGACCGCTACCAACGGCTGCGCCACCACGACACCACCGCCGCGCTGCTGGCCTTCGCCGCCGACGCGCGGCTGACGGTCGTGGCCGTGGACAACGTCGCGGGCGCCGTGCGCATCGAAACCACTCCGCTGCCGCGCGACTGCCTACTCATCTTCGGTCAGGAGGGGCCGGGCATCACCCCCGAGGCGAGGGCCGGTGCCGCCATGACGATGTCCATCGCGCAGTTCGGCTCGACGCGAAGCATCAACGCCGGCGTCGCGGCGGGTATCGCGATGCACAGCTGGATCACCCAACACGGGGACCTTTCGGCGGCCTGGTAAGGCAGGATCGACACCATGGATCAGCTCTGGGCCAACCGCGCAGCCAGCGCTGAGGCCGCGATCACCAAGCGACACATCAGACGGCTATGGGGCCTGCCGGGGACCCAGCTGGGCGTCGTCGCCTGGCCCGCGACAAGGCAGCACCGCATGTTCGGAACGTGGCACTACTGGTGGCAGGCGCATCTGCTCGACAACCTCGTCGACGCCCAGGTGCGCGATCCGCGACCAGAGCGGCAGAAGGCGATCGCCCGCCAGATCCGCGCACACCGGTTGCGCAACAACTTCTCCTGGGTCAACGACTACTACGACGACATGGCGTGGCTGGCACTGGCGCTGGAACGCGCGGGCGCTCTCGCATCGGTCGAGCGGCCCAAGGCGCTGAAGAAACTCTCCGGGCAGTTCGTCAACGCGTGGGTGCCCGAAGACGGCGGCGGCATCCCCTGGCGCAAGCAGGACCAGTTCTTCAACGCCCCCGCCAACGGTCCGGCGGCGATCTTCCTGGCTCGCTACGACCGGTTGCGCAGGGCCCAGCAGATGTCGGACTGGATCGACGAGACCCTGATCGACCCGGAAACCCACCTCGTATTCGACGGGATCAAGGGCGGCTCGCTCGTGCGTGCGCAGTACACATACTGCCAAGGCGTGGTGCTGGGTCTGGAAACGGAACTGGCGGCGCGCACCGACGACCCCGACCACGCGGCGCGGGTGCACCGGTTGGTCACCGCGGTCGCCGAACACATGGCCACCGACGGCGTCATCAAAGGCGCCGGCGGGGGTGACGGCGGGCTGTTCAACGGCATCCTTGCCCGCTATCTCGCGCTCGTCGCGACCACGCTGCCGCAGAAAAGCGAACACGACGCCGCGGCCCGAGACACCGCCCGCTCACTGGTGCTCGCCTCCGCGGAGGCGGCGTGGCAGAACCGCCAGGTGGTCGACGGGCTGCCGCTGTTCAGCGCTTTCTGGGACCGCACAGCCGAAATCCCCACCGCCGCCGGGGGTCAGGCGCAATTCGTCGAGGGTGCGGTCAACGCTTCCGAAGTGCCCGAGCGTGATCTGTCGGTGCAGCTGGCGGGCTGGATGCTGATGGAAGCCGCTCACGCGGTGGCGGGGGCGTGAGCACCGAAGCCGGACCACGCATCGTGCGCGTGCTGCCCGCACGGTTCAGCGCGAATGCCAAGACGGCCAGGACCGGGGAGAATGTCGCGGCGGGCCTGCTGCTGCTCTCCACCGTCGCCGCGCTGCTGTGGGCGAATTCACCGTGGGCGCACAACTATTGGACGTTGCTCGACACCCACGTCGCGATCACCTTTGCCGAGCACCGCTTCGAACTGACCGTCAAGCATCTGGTCAACGACGGTCTGATGGCGTTCTTCTTCTTCATCGTGGGCCTCGAGGTCAAGCACGAGTTCGCCATCGGCGAGCTCACCGACCGGGCTCGAGCGGCGGTGCCCGTGGTGGCGGCGATCGCCGGCCTGGCGGTGCCCGCCGCGATCTTCTTGTTGTTCAACCCTTCCGGCGAGGACGCGCAGGCATGGGGCGTGGTGATCTCCACCGACACCGCGTTCCTGATCGGCGCCCTGGCGATCATCAAGCCCAAGTTCCCGGCCCGGCTGCGGATCTTCCTCCTCACCCTGGCCGTCGTCGACGACGTGGGCGCTCTGTGCGTGATCGCGCTGTTCTACTCCGAGCGCATCGACGTTGTGCCGCTTGTGGTTTCGATCGGATTGATGGCGGCCATCGCATTGGTGCGCTTCATGCCCGTCGGGCGGGGACCCGCCTACGCCGGGCTCGGGTTCTCACTGTGGGTGAGCCTGTACATGGCCGGTGTGCATCCGACACTGGCAGGTGTCGCGGTGGCGCTGCTGATCCCGGTGTTCTCGCCCGAGCGCAGCCAGGTCGAGGAGGTCGTCGCGCGTATCCGGGCCTTCCGGCAGTCGCCGAACTCCCGCTACGCCCGCGAGGTGACTCGCGGCTTGCGCGACTCGATCTCGATCAACGAGCGGCTTCAGACCAGTGTGGGCCCGTACGTGTCGTTCCTGGTGCTGCCGCTGTTCGCGTTGGTCAACGCCGGTGTCCAACTCGACGCTCAGAGCGTCTCGGCGGCATTGCGCTCGCCGCTGACGTGGGGCATCGTCGCCGGACTGGTGGTCGGCAAGTTCGTCGGTATCACCATCGCGACATGGGCCATGCAGCGCTCAGGAGTCGGCGCGCTGGCGCCCGGTCTCGGCCTGCGCCGGATCGCCGGCGGTGCGGCGCTGTCCGGAATCGGCTTCACCATCTCTCTTTTCATCGTCGACATCGCGATCGACGATCCGACCCGTCGGGAGCGGGCCATCATCGGCGTGCTTCTGGCATCGGTGGTCGCATTCGTCCTCGGCTGGTTGATCTTCCGGATCACCGACCGGCTCAGCCCGCCGGATCCGGTCGGCCTCAAATTGTTGCGGCCCATCGACCCGGATCGCGACCACATCGCGGGCGACCCCGACGCGCCGCTGACGCTGGTGGAGTACGGCGACTTCGAGTGCCCCTTCTGCAGCCGGGCAACCGGGGCCATCGACGAGGTGCGCGAGCACTTCGGCGGCGAACTGCGCTATGTGTGGCGCCACCTACCGCTGGGGCGCGTCCATCCCCGCGCCTTCGACGCCGCGCGGGCGAGCGAGGCCGCCGCGCTCCAGGGCAGGTTCTGGGAGATGGCCCACGAACTGTTCGGCCACCAGGACGACTTGGAGTGGTCGGACATGTACCGCTACGCCGTGGCGGCGGGTTGCGACATCGAGCGGTTCGACCAGGATGTCCGGGTGCACTCGTCGAAGGTCTTTCACCACGTGCAAGACGACGCGCAGGACGCGGAATTGATGGACCTGAACTCGACGCCGACCTTCTTCGTCAACGGCAGGCGGCACAAGGGTCCGTGGGATGCCGCCAGCCTCATCCGCGCACTCGAGAACAGCGGAGCCGGCCGCTAGCCCGGCTGCTCACCGGAGTCCAGCGGCGGCGCCGCGATTCCGGCTCGTTTCGCCGCGCGGCGCCGCTTGTACCACTCGATGAACATCGGCAGCACCGAGATCACGACGATCGCGATCACGATCGGCTCGAGCAGCTTCTGGACGATCTCGAACCGGCCGAGCCAGTATCCGAGCAGGGTCAGGCCGACACCCCACACGACCGCGCCGATCACGTTGAACGCCGTGAACACCGGATAACTCATCCGGGCCGCGCCCGCCGTCAACGGGGCGAGCGTGCGGACGATCGGCACGAAGCGTGCGATGACGATCGCGAACGGCCCCCGCTGCTCGAAGAACACGTGTGCCTCTTCGAGGTACTTCTGCTTCAAAACCCGCGCATCGGGCCTGAACATCGCGGTGCCGATGTTGCGCCCGATCCAGTATCCGACCTGACCGCCGAGCACCGCGGCGATGGGGATGAACAGCAGCAACTGCCAGAGCTGGAAGTTGATGACCTCGCCGCCGCCCTCGGCCAGCGCGGCCGTGCCCGCCGCCAGCATGCCCGCCACGAACAGCAGCGAGTCGCCCGGCAGGATCGGGAACAACACCCCGGACTCGACGAAGATGACGACCAGCAGCCCGACAAGCGCCCACGTGCCGAAGTAGCCGAGCAGCGTCATCGGGTCGAGGAAGTCCGGCATGAGCGCCAGGTGGTCGGTCGCCGCGAGGGCCGAGGTGGTCATGGCTCACCAAGATACCGGCGGCGCGAGCGCGGCCCGCGTCCGCGCGCGGGGGATGCGTACAGCGCGGATGCGTCATTAATGTCTGGCTATGCCCACTCACAAGGCGGTTCTCGTCGAATCCGTCGGCGGTCCCCTCACCCTGGCCGACGTCGAGACCACCTCCCCGCCGCCGTTCCACGTGCGCATCGCCGTCGCCGCCTGCGGCGTATGCGGTACCGACCACGGCTTCGTGGCCGGCGGCTTTCCCGGCCTCAACTGGCCGATCACGTTAGGCCACGAGATCGCGGGGACGATCGCCGAGGTGGGCGAGGGCGTCGAGGACTTCGCGGTCGGTGACCGGGTGGCCGTGGGATGGTTCGGCGGCAACTGCAACCGTTGTGTGCCGTGCCGCAAAGGCCAATTCATGCAGTGCAAACGCATGCAGGTGCCGAGCTGGCACTATCCCGGCGGCTACGCCGAATCGGTGACCGCGCCCGTCACCGCCCTGGCGCGCATCCCGGAGGCATTGACGTTCGCCGAGGCCGCCCCGATGGGCTGCGCGGGCGTCACCACCTTCAACGGCCTGCGGCAGACGAAAGCCAAGTCCGGTGACCTCGTCGCCGTGCTCGGCGTCGGCGGGCTCGGTCACCTCGGTGTGCAGTTCGCCAGGGCGATGGGTTTCGAAACCGTGGCGATCGCCCGCGGCGCGGACAAGGAGGCCGATGCCCGCGAACTCGGCGCTCATCACTACATCGACTCCAAAGCCGCCGACGTCGCCGCCGCACTCGAGGCCCTCGGCGGTGCGGCGGTGGTGCTGGCGACGGCGGCGAACTCACAGGCGATGGCCGACACCGTCGGCGGGTTGGCACCCCAGGGCGAGCTCGTCATCATCGGCGTCACCGCTGACCCGCTGCCAATCGCCCCGGTCCAGCTGATCACCAATGGGCTGCGCGTGAGCGGTCATCCGTCGGGCACCTCGCGCGACGTCGAGGAGACGATGCACTTCGCGGTGCAGAGCGGGGTGCGCGCCAGGATCGAGGAGCGGCCGCTGGCCGAGGCCGCCGAGGCCTATGCCGCGATGGAGGAGGGCCGGGCCCGCTACCGCATGGTGTTGACCATGTGAACCAGCCGCCGCGGTGGGATAATCGCCGAAACGGCGAGAGGACGGCTCATGCCCATCGCAACGCCCGACGTGTACGCGGAGATGCTCGACCGGGCCAAGGAGCACGGTTACGCCTTTCCGGCCATCAACTGCACCTCGTCGGAATCCGTCAACGCCGCGATCAAGGGCTTCGCCGACGCCGGCAGTGACGGAATCATCCAATTCTCCACGGGGGGCGCCGAATTCGCGTCGGGACTGGGGGTCAAGGACATGGTCACCGGCGCAGTCGCACTCGCCGAGTTCGCCCACGTCATCGCCGCGAGGTATCCGGTCACGGTGGCGCTGCACACCGACCACTGCCCGAAGGACAAGCTCGACACCTACGTGCGGCCACTGCTCGCCATTTCGCAACAACGGGTCTCCGGCGGCGGGCAGCCGTTGTTCCAGTCGCACATGTGGGACGGCTCGGCGGTACCGCTCGACGAGAACCTCGAGCTCGCGCGCGAACTGCTCAAGGATGCCGCCGCGGCCAAGATCGTGCTGGAGATCGAGATCGGTGTGGTCGGCGGCGAGGAGGACGGTGTCGCCAATGAGATCAACGACAAGCTCTACACCACCGCAGAGGATTTCGAGAAGACCGTCGAGGTGCTCGGCGCAGGCGAACATGGCAGGTACCTGCTGGCCGCGACATTCGGCAACGTGCACGGCGTGTACAAGCCGGGAAACGTCAAACTGCGGCCCGAAATACTCGCCGAGGGGCAGAAGGTCGCCGCTGCCAAACTCGGATTGAGTTCGGATGCAAAGCCTTTCGACTTCGTCTTCCATGGCGGCTCAGGGTCGTTGAAGT
Source organism: Mycobacterium sp. GA-1285 (assembly GCF_001499905.1). Taxonomy (GTDB): domain Bacteria; phylum Actinomycetota; class Actinomycetes; order Mycobacteriales; family Mycobacteriaceae; genus Mycobacterium. The sequence continues at coordinate 31,037 of NZ_LQIS01000045.1, forward strand.
CCGAGATCGAGGACGCGTTGCGCTACGGCGTGGTGAAGATGAACGTCGACACCGACACCCAGTACGCCTTCACCCGGCCGGTGGCCGCGCACATGTTCACCAACTACGACGGCGTGCTGAAGATCGACGGAGAGGTCGGGGACAAGAAGGCCTACGATCCGCGCAGCTACCTCAAGAAGGCGGAGGCGTCGATGAGCGAACGCGTCGTCGAGGCGTGCCGCGATCTGCACAGCGCGGGTCGTTCGGTCACCGCGACTCGGTGACTTCGGTGCACCAACCGTCGGTGCGCGGTCAGTAGCGCACCGACATCACTGGGGGGCCTGGCAGATCTTCCACTGTTCGTCGTGGAATTCCAGATCGAAGCTGCGCTGCGACCGGGTCTGGGGAGCGTAAGCCATGAACGCCGTCACGTTCGCCTCCGCGTGGTCTCCGTTGATCACCACCTGGTCGATGCTCGCGACCACGGGATACCGCTTGGCGGCGGCGACCCGTTCGTGCGTCTCCTCCCATTTCTTGTCGTCGAACCTGACGTAGCTGTCCCGCTTGGCGCCGCAGGTGATGCTGCGCAGTTTGGCCAGATCGCCGTTCTGGATCGCGGTGTCGAACTCCTCGATGGTGTTGCGGACCATCTCCTCCTGCGATACCTTCGGCCTCGAGTCCCGGGTCAACAAGACGGTGCCGAGCACCGCGATAGCCACCAGCGCGGCGATGACCAGCACCACGGCCACCACCCAACCCCAACTGCGGCGCTGCCGCGGCGGGCCGGGAGCGTCGTCACGGGGCGGAATGACCTGCGGGGCAACGGGTTTCTGCTGTCCGGCGGTACCGGGAGAGGAGAACACCTCGGTGGCCGGTTCGGCCGGGGTGTCGATCTTCTGCGTCGTGCCCGCGTCGAATCCGGAGGGCGCGGTGAATCGGCGCTCACCCGGCTCGGTGCCCGGCGCCGGTTGTCCCTGCGGCTGGGTGGTCGTCATCACCTCCGTCGCGGGCTCCTGGTCGCCATGCGGTTCGATCACCTCGGTGACCGGGTCGGCGTCGCGCACCTCGCCGGAGTCGGCGCTTTCGCTCTCGGGTGCTTCGGGATTCTCGGAGGCGTGAACGTCCGAGGCGTCCGACCCGTCCGGAACTTTGTCCGGCTGATCAGGCCCTGATGGATTCGACATGCCTGCTGGGTCCTCCCTTACGACGCTACGGCGGGAAGCTTAGTCACCGCCGTCGGGTCCTCGCTCGTACCGGTGCGTTGCCGGCCGACGCGCACGGCACAATGGGGGCCATGACAAGGATGGGTGATCTGCTCGGGCCGGACCCGGTACTGCTGCCCGGCGACAGCGGCGCCGAAGCCGAACTCGCCGCCGGGGAGAAGCCCGCGATCGTAGCGGCCGCGCATCCGTCAGCCTCGGTCGCCTGGGCGACGCTGGCCGAGGAGGCCCTCTCCGACGACCGGGCGATCACCGCGTACGCCTATGCGCGCACCGGATATCACCGCGGCCTGGATCAGTTGCGCCGCAACGGCTGGAAGGGCTTCGGTCCCGTGCCCTACCGCCACGAGCCCAACCGTGGATTCCTGCGCTGTGTCGCGGCCCTGGCGCGGGCGGCCGACGCGATCGGGGAGACCGACGAGAACCAGCGCTGCCTGGACCTGCTCGACGACTGCGATCCGTCGGCGCGGGCCGAACTCGGGCTTGCCTGACTACTCAGCCTCGCAATTGCAGTTTGCGGTGCCGTCGCCCGGCTCCACCTGAACCGTCGCATGGTCCAACCCGCGTTCGGTCAGCACGGCACGCGCATCGTCGAGCACCAGCGCCGAATCCCGGTCGCTGGTCAGGTGGGCGGTGACCATGTCCTTGCCCGGCACCAGAGTCCAGACGTGCAGATCGTGCACATCGGTCACGCCCTCGACCGCACACAGCGCGGATCGCAACTCCTCGACGTCGATGTGGGCGGGCGAGGACTCCGACAGGATCCGCAGGGCCGCCCGGGCCAGTGAGAACGCCCGCGGCAACACCCACAGCGCGACGAACACCGCGACCACGACGTCGGCGTACGGCCAGTGCGTCGTGACGGTGACGATGCCCGCGATCAGCACGCCGATGCTGCCGACGGTGTCGGCGACGACCTCCATGTAAGCGCCCTTGACTGCCAGGCTCGTCTTGGAGTGCGAGCGCAGCAGCAGCACGACGACGGCGTTGGCGAGAAGGCCCGCCAGTGCCACGACGATCATCGGCACACCGGGCACCTCGGGCGCATCCCCGATCCGTTCGATCGCCTCGAACAGGATGAATGCCGCGACGCCGAGCAGCAGTACCGCGTTGGCCACCGCGGTGAACACCTCGGCGCGGTGCCAGCCGTACGTACGGGCCGGGGAGGTGCTGCCCTTGCGGGCCAGCAACACCGCGGTCAGACCCATGAACATCGCGACCAGATCGGTCAGCATGTGGCCGGCGTCGGCCAGCAGCGCTATCGAGTTGATCATCAGCGCCGTGACGAGCTCGATCACGAAGAAGGCGGTGAGGATCGCCGCCGCGATGACCATCCGGCTGACCCGGGTGTCGCGTCCGCTGTGATCGTGGCCGGCGCCCATGGCAAGCAAATATATGCGTAAATCCGCATATATAGCAAGGTTGCGGTCCGGCGCGCGCTCATCGCGGGCGGTGTCAGAGCCAGGCCGACCAGAACCGCGTCAGATCGCCGCCCAGCCACACCAGCGGGCGCGGCACGCCCGAGAAGTCGAAGAACCACAGGACCAGCTGCCAGAACCACCGGTTGAGTCCGGGGGTGAAGAGCAGCAGCAGCAAGACCAGCAATCCCCACTGCTTGGCCGGAGCCACCGCTCGCTGGGTCTGCGGGCTCAGGTGCGGCTCGAGTGCGCCGTACCCGTCCAGCCCGGGTACCGGAAGCATGTTCAGCAGCAACGCCGTCACCTGAAGAAAGCCCAGGAACGCCACGCCGGACCAGAAGACGCCGTGCGCGGGATCGTAGAGCGTGCTCGTCAGCACCAACAGCAGCGCCGCGAACACCAGGTTGGTGAACGGCCCCGCAAGGCTGACCAGCGTGCGCTGACGTGGCGTCATCCAGCCGGTCTGGACATACACCGCACCACCGGGCAGGCCGATCCCGCCGATCGCGATGATCGCGATCGGCAACCCGATCGACAACAGCGGGTTGGAGTATTTGAGCGGGTTGAGCGTCAGGTAGCCGCGCACCGCGACGTCGCGGTCGCCGAACCGCCATGCGGTGTAGGCGTGGGCGAACTCGTGCACGCACAGCGACACCAACCAGCCCGCGATCACGAACGTGAACACCCCGACATAGGCCAGCGGTCGCGAGATCTCCGTCGCACAAGCCCATGCGGCCACCCCGCCGGCCACTGTGGCCGCCACGATCGCGAGGAAGACGGGGCTGGGCCGCACCGACTGGTGCAGCGGACGAACGCTCACGGGTCGACGCTACCCGAGGTCAGCGCACCCGCAGCCAGCCTTCGGTGTGCCGGTAGAACGTCGAGCGCTGCACCGGGCGGGCGGCCATCACCCCGTCCCGGACCACGATGGCGCCGGAGGTCCCGAGCTGGGCGGCCCGACCCGTCACCCACCGTTGCGGGCGCATGCGACGGGACAGCACGGTGGCGCGCAAACCGGGCATCGTCGGCGTCGGTTCGATGCGCACTGCGGCCGCCGCTCCGTCGAAGAGCACCTCGTCGTCGACCACTGCCTCGCCGATCAAATCGGCGGGCGCCGAACCCTTCTCGAGCGCGCCCTCGCCGAGCCAGAACGCGGCGCCGACGAGCGCGGTTCCCCGGTCGTCGCGAATCAGCGGCACCCGGGTGGCCCGCCCGCGCAGAGCCCAGCGCGCCTGCCACGGCTGCCGCACGTGGGCCACCTCGACATCGAGCCGATCGGTGCGCAGCAGCCGGGTCAGCACCGCCGCCACGTCGGCCTCGGAGCCGACGACAATCAGGCGACGGCAGGGGGCATCCGATGAGTCGGCAACCGGGAGTCCGCGCAGCGCGGACGGTATCCGCCGTCGGCCGAACCGCAACACCACGACGTCAGCGGTGTTCAAGTTCGGCTCCTCGCAAGTGGCTGGGATAGGGTGACTCACCGGCTGCAACAAGGTTTCGGTGCAAGAGTAGCCAGGAATTGCGAGGTCCTAGTCATGCCGGCAATCGTGCTCATCGGCGCGCAATGGGGCGACGAGGGCAAAGGTAAAGCCACCGACCTGCTCGGTGGACGCGTCCAGTGGGTGGTGCGTTATCAGGGCGGCAACAACGCCGGCCACACCGTCGTACTGCCGACGGGTGAGAACTTCGCCCTCCACCTGATCCCGTCGGGGATTCTCACCCCGGGCGTGACCAACGTCATCGGCAACGGCGTGGTGGTCGACCCGGGCGTGCTCCTCACGGAGCTGCAGGGGCTCGTCGATCGCGGCGTGGACACCGAGCGGCTGCTGATCTCCGCGGACGCACACCTGCTGATGCCTTATCACGTCGCGATCGACAAGGTCGTCGAGCGGTATGCGGGCAGCAAGAAGATCGGCACCACCGGCCGCGGGATCGGCCCCTGCTATCAGGACAAGATCGCCAGGATCGGCATCCGAATGGCCGACGTGCTGGATCCCGTGTTGCTGGCCGAAAAGATCGAGGCCGCACTGGATTTCAAGAACCAGGTGCTCGTCAAGATCTACAATCGCAAGGCGCTCGACGCCGCGGAGGTGGTCGACAGCCTGCTCAGCCAGGCCGAGGGCTTCAAACACCGCATCGCCGACACGCGGTACCTGCTCAACACGGCCTTGGAGAAGGGCGAGACGGTGCTGTTGGAGGGCTCCCAGGGCACCCTGCTCGATGTGGACCACGGCACGTATCCCTTTGTGACGTCGTCGAATCCGACAGCGGGTGGTGCCGCGGTGGGATCGGGAATCGGCCCGACGCGGATCACGACGGTGCTCGGCATCCTCAAGGCCTACACGACGCGCGTCGGCTCGGGCCCGTTTCCGACCGAGCTGTTCGACGAGAAGGGTGAGTACCTGTCCAAGACGGGCGGCGAGTTCGGCGTGACGACCGGCAGGCGACGCAGGTGCGGCTGGTTCGATGCCGTCATCGCCCGATACGCCACCCGGGTCAACGGCATCACCGACTACTTCCTCACCAAACTCGACGTGCTGTCCAGCCTCGAGACCGTGCCGGTGTGTGTCGGGTACCGGGTACACGGCCAGCGCCTGGACGACATGCCGATGACACAGTCCGAGATCGCGCATGCCGAGCCCATCTACGAGGAGCTGCCCGGCTGGTGGGAGGACATCTCCGGGGCCCGCGAGTTCGAGGACCTGCCTGCCAAGGCGCGCGACTATGTGTTGCGGGTCGAAGAGCTTGCCGGAGCGCATGTTTCGTGTATCGGCGTCGGCCCCGGCCGAGACCAGACGATCGTGCGCCGCGACATCCTGGCGCAGTCGTGATGTGGGGGCACCGCCCGCTTGCGGGGGACGCTTGCGCGAAGAACCGACGGCTATGACGGATCCGCACCTCGAAGATCCCGACTACGACAAACACGGCGGCTTCCCGAACTATCAACGGGCCGAGCCGGGGCCGGGATTCGGCCGGTTCCTGGCGGCGATGCGCCGTGCGCAGGACCTCGCGGTGTCGGCCGACCCGGACGGAGACACCTGGGAGCGAGCCGCCGACCAGGCCGAGGCCTTGGTGGAACTGCTCGACCCGTTCCGCGCGGCCGAGGGTGTCGGCCCGGCGAACCGGGTGCCGTCGCTGCCCGGTGCAGGCAGCCTGCTGATGCCGCCGTACCGGAAGGTGCAGCTCGACCCGGACGGGGTCACCCTGAAGGTGGAGTTCAGCCGGTACCACGTCGGCGGCAACTCCGCCGTGCACGGTGGAGTGCTGCCGCTGCTGTTCGACTCGGTGTTCGGCATGGTGATCCACGCCGTCGGCCGCCCGATCAGCCGCACCGGTTTCCTGCATGTCGACTATCGCAAGGTGACCCCGATCGACACCGAGCTGTCGGCCCGTGGCTGGCTGCGTGAAGCCCAGGGACGCAAGGCGTTCGTCAACGCCGAGCTGCGCGATCCGGACGACAACCTGCTCGCCGAGGCCAACGGGTTGATGATCCAGCTGCTCGCCGGACAGCCGTGAGGTCGGTGCGCGCAGACTGTGCTACAGCGGCAGCGGATCCGGGTAATTGTGATCTTCCCGCAGTCTCGGAGGCCTGATGACACGATCACGACGTGACCATCAACCACACCGACCCGCCCCGGCACCTGACCACCCCACGCTCGGCGGCCCTAGCGGGCGTGCTCTTCGCGCTGTTGTTCGGGGCGGCGCTCGTGCTGATCCGTCTGGCGTTACCCGAGGGTGAGCAGCCAGGATCGCAGTGGGTGCGCGAAGGAAGCGCCAATCTGCGCATCGCAGCGATCCTCATGCCGTTCGCGGGAATCGCGTTTCTCTGGTTTATGGGTGTCGTGCGGGACGGGATGGGCGGCTACGAGGACAAGTTCTTCTCGACGGCTTTCCTCGGCAGCGGCCTTCTGTTCCTGGCGATGATGTTCGTCGCCATCGGCGTCGGTGCCGGCTTGGAGCGCAGCGGCGGAGTGACCGATGCGGGGGTGGCGGTCTTCGGGCAGATGGTCTTGATGGTCGTCTCGAAGACTTATGCGCTGCGAATGGCTGCGGTGTTCATGATCTCGCTCGCCACGATCTGGCTGAGGACACGACTCATGCCGCGGTGGTTGGCCATCGCCACGTATGCCGTGGCGGGGGGAGTGCTGCTGGCCGGTGATCTGAGCATGTGGCTGGTGCTGACCTTTCCCGCCTGGGTTCTGGTGGTCAGCGTGCTGCTGTTGACGCGGACGGGGCTCAGCGCGGCCGCGGCACCGGATCTTCCGACGCCACCCTGACCAACGGCCCCTTGGAGAGATGGCCATTCGACCCCCGGCGGGTCAGGATTCCGAGAGCCGCAAAGCCTGTGCCGGACAGAGCTTCACGGCTTCACGGGCGTGGTCGAGCTCATCGTCGGGGACCTCGGCTGTCTGGACGGCCCCGCCGTCCGTATCGGCCAGGACCACGACGATGCCGTCGTCGTCCTGGTCGAAAACGGCGCTGGCGGACATCACGCAGTTGCCCGCCTGGATGCAGACGTCGCGGTCCGCGTGCACCTTCATTTCCGTCACCTCCAATCCACCAGCAGCGATTTGAGACCGTAGATGAAGTGGAACGTCCGGAACTGCACATCGGCGAAGTCCTCGGCCAGCCGTAGTGCCGGAAAGCGTTGCAGCAGAGCTGGAAACGCCACCCGCATCTCCATGCGGGCCAGCGGCGCTCCGAGGCAGTGGTGCACGCCGTGACCGAATGCGAGATGCCCGGCCGCGCCGCGACCGACGTCGAGAACGTCTGGGGCGTCGATGAAGTCGGGATCGCGGTTGCCCGACGGCAACGATACGAACACCAGCTGTCCGGCCGGGATCGCGACACCGTTGATCTCCACGTCTGTTGTGGTGATGCGCGGTATCGCGGTGTGCACGATGGACAACCAGCGCAGCAGCTCTTCGACCGCGGGGCCGACGGCGTCGGGATCGTCGCGCACGGTGGCCAGTTGCTGAGGATGTCGCAGCAGGGCCAGCGTGCCCAGCCCGAGCATGTTCGAGGTGGTCTCGTGGCCGGCGAGAAGCAGGAGCCCGGCGATGCCGACCAGTTCGTCGTCGGTGAGCTCGGTGCCATGTTCACGAACCAACATGCCGAGGATGTCGTCGCCGGGCTGCCGCCGTGCGCGTTCGACCAGCGACCGCATGTACGCGCGCCCGGCCCGCTGCAACTCGAGTCGCTCGGTGACCGGCAGCGACAAGTCGAGCTGGCGCGCGCTGCGGTGTTGGAAGTCGTCACGATCCTCGTAGGGCACGCCGAGCAGTTCGCAGATGACCAGCGACGGGATCGGCAACGCGAAGTGTTCGACGAGATCGACGGGCGCACCGGCGGTTTCCATCATGTCCAGGTGCGTCTGGACGATCTCGACGATGCGCGGCTCGAGCCGTTTGATCCGGCGGATCGTGAACTCCGGGGTGAGCATGCGGCGCAGCCGCTGGTGCTCCGGCGGGTCCAGGCCCAGCAGGTTGCCTGCGCGGGCACTGGTCAGCTCCTGCTCCGAGAGCGTCGGCGCGCCCGGGACGACGAATCCCGGCGGGCGGCCGTTGGAGAACCGCTCGTGGTCGGACAGCACCTGCTTGACGTCGTCGTGCCTGGTGACCAGGTACACCGTCATACCGAAGGAGTTCAGCACGGTGCGAACGCCGGTGGTCTCGCGGATCTCGGCCAGCGCAGGTGTCGGATCGAATGCGTCGCGACGCATGTGCAGAGGCGGCAGCTCCGGTGCTTGCGTCATGACCCGACGCTACCCGCGGATCGCGGCGTCGCCGAGACCGACGTAGTGGTCGTTTTCACTCGCGCTGATCGACCAAAGCGTCGCTCTCGGCGAACCGGTCGTTCAGCGCGGGCCACCAGATCCGCGGTCCGATGAGCGTGAACAGCGCCGGGATGATGACCGTGCGCACGATGAACGTGTCGAGCAGGATGCCGAGGCCGACAATGATGCCGACTTGGGTGAGCACGATCAACGGCAGCACGCCGAGCACGCAGAACACCGCGGCCAGCACGATACCGGCGCTGGTGATCACCGCGCCGGTCGCGGAGACGGCGCGCACGATCCCGCCGCGCGTGCCGTGTTCGGGCGTCTCTTCGCGCGCACGGGTGACCAGGAAGATCGTGTAGTCCACGCCGAGCGCGACGAGGAACAGGAACGCGAACAGCGGTGTGGTGTTGTCGAGCGCGGGGAAGCCGAAGACGTGCACGCTGGCCCAGCCGCCGAGACCCAGCGCGGCCAACGCGCTCAACACCGTGACCGCCACCAGGATCAGCGGTGCCAGGGCGGCGCGCAGCAACACATAGAGCACCGCGAGCACGACGACGAGGATGGCCGGTATCACGACCGCCCGATCGCGGGACGCGGCGGCGCTGGCGTCGCGGGCGGTGGCATCCGAACCGCCGACCAACGCATCCGGGTCGGCGGCTCGCACCGAATTCCGCAGAGAGTCAACGGTTTCGAAGGCCCGCTCCGAGGCGGGTTCGGCGTCGAGCACGACCGACCACTGCGTCAGGCCGCCGGGGGTCTGCCCGGCGGGGTTGGCCGAGACCACGCCGGGCGTCTCGGTGATCGCGCGCTGCACGTCGGCGGCGCGGTCGGTGGACGCGATGACGCGGGTGGGGTCGGTCAGACCGCTCGGGAAGTGGTCCGCCAGCCGCGAGTATCCGCTCACCGATTCGGCCTGCACCCGGAACTGTTCGGTCTGTGACAGTCCGATCGGCGTGGCGACCGATCCGATGCACAGCACCGCGAGGCCGCCGATCGCGATCGTCGCGACGGAACCGGGCCTGCGGGCCACAGCCTCGGCGATGCGGTGCCAGATGCCGCTGTCGGTGTGCGCCCGATCGCCGGGCTTGGGGATGAACGGCCAGAACAGGCGCTTGCCGAACACGCCGAGCAGCGGTGGCAACACCAGCAGCACGAACACCGCGGCCACGACGAGGCCCGCTGCGGCCTGCACACCGAGGCTGCGCACGCTCGGAGACGACGCGAACACCAGCGTGAGCAGCGCCAGCACAACCGTGGCATTGCTGGCGATGATCGCCGAGGCTGCCCGTCGCACCGCGGTGTCCAGGGCATCGAGATGATTTTCGGTGCGGCCCAATTCTTCCCGGTACCGGGAGATGAGCAGCAGCGCGTAATTCGTACCCGCGCCGAACACCAGCACGCTGGTGATGCCCGACGTCGAACCGTCCGGGCTCATGCCGACCGCCTGGGCCACGGCGGCGCCGAGCACGGCGGCCACCCGGTCGGCGAACCCGATCACCGCGAGCGGGACCAGCCACAGCACGGGTGAGCGGTAGGTGATGATCAGCAGCAGAGCGACCACGGTCGCGGTGACCGCGAGCAGGGTGAAATTGGCACCGGAGAACGAGTTCGCGATGTCGGCGCCGAACGCCGGGCCGCCGGTGACCTCGGTGCGCAGGTCCGCGGGCAGTCCCTCGGCGGCCTTCGCGCGCACCTTCTCGACCTCGTCGGAGAGTTCGAACCCGGTGAGCTCGGCGTTCAGCGGCACCACGGCCAGGGCGGCCGCGCCGTCCTCGGAGACCTGGACGGCGGGCCACTTCTGGTCGACGGTATCGACGTCGGTCGGGCTCAGCGCCGCGCCGTCGGTGCGGGTGATGACGACGATCGCGGGCACTCGGTCGCCGCCGGGGAACTCGGCGCGCAGGGCGTCGACGCGCGCTGACTCGGCGGAGTCGGGCACGGGCACCGGCGACCGCGCGCTCGAGTCGTCGCTGCCGACGAGACCCATCAGGGCGCCCGAAACGAGCACCACGAGCACCGCGAGTATCCAGGAGAGGCGGCGGGACATGTCCCGAATATTTCAGAAACTTAACTAATAATCAAACCGCCCCGACCGGTTCGGCCTATGCTTTCGGCGTGCCCGAGGACCGTGACGCGCTGGAGGCGACGATCGCCGCCGACGTGCGTGCGATGAACGCCGAATCCGACGAGATCGGCCGGCTGTTCGCGAGCCGACACGACGTGGCGGCCAACGACTTTCGCGCGTTACTCCATGTGATGGTCGCCGAGACCGAGGGTGCGCCGTTGACGGCGGGAGACCTCCGCAGACGGATGGGCATGTCGGCCGCCGCGATCACCTACCTCGTCGAGCGGATGATCGCCTCCGGGCACTTCCGCCGCGAATCAGACCCCCGTGACCGCCGCAAGGTGATCCTGCGGGTGGCGGATCACGGAATGAACGTCGCCCGCGGGTTTTTCACCCCGCTCGGTGAACGAACCCGCGACGCGCTGGCGGGGTTGTCGGACGACGAGCTGGCCGCCGCGCATCGCACGTTCACCGCGCTGATCGACGCCATGCGGGAATTCCGCGGCCAGCTGGAGCAGTCGGCAATCTCAAACTGACTGTCGCTTCCGCGACGGTGTTACCGGGTACGCGATGACGTCTGGCAGGCTGGAGCCCCGATGACTGATACCCCGCAGACAGTCGATCCCGCCGATCCGGTGACCGATCCCGAACCGGTCGCCGGTACGCCCGGCGCCTCGTCGGTGATGCTGCTCGGCTCGGGTGAGCTGAGCCGGGAGCTGGCGCTGGCGTTCCAGCGGCTGGGCGCCGAGGTCGTCGCCGTCGACCGCTACGCCGACGCCCCGGCGCACGGTGTCGCCGACCGCCCGATCGTCGCGAGGAAGAACGACGCGGAGGAACTGACCGCGGTCATCGAGAAGGAGAAGCCGCGCTTTGTGGTGGCCGAGGGCGGCGTCATCGCCGCCGATGCGCTGATCGCCGTCGCCGAGCGCGGCGTCGCCGAGGTGTTTCCGACCCCCCGCAGCGCCCGCCTGTCGCTGGATCGGGAGGGCCTGCGCCGGTTGGCGTCCGACGAGTTGGGCCTGCCAACCGCACCGTTCTGGTTCGCCGGATCGACCGAGGAACTCAGCGCGGTCGTCCAACACGGCGGATTTCCCTTGGTGGTCAAGCCGATCGCGGCGGCGGCGGGAGAGGGCGAGTCGGTGCTGGTGCGCGCCGAGGATGTCGAGCCCGCGTGGCAGCGCGCGGTCGCCGCGGGGCGGATCCCGCACAACCGCGTGATGGTCGAGTCGGTGGTCGAAATCGATTTCGAGGTCACGCTGCTCACGATCCGCACGATCGGACCGACGGGTCCAGCGGTCCACTTCTGTGAACCCATCGGACACCATCAGGCCGACGGCGATCTGCTCGAGTCGTGGCAGCCGCAGCGGTTGACGCCGGCCGCGCTGGATGCCGCGAAGTCCATCGCCGCTCGCATCGTGAACTCGCTGGGCGGGCGTGGTGTGTTCGGCGTCGAGCTGTTGGTGCGTGGCGACGAGGTGTACTTCGACACCGTGCGCCCGCGGCCGCATGACACTGGCCTGGTCACGCTGCGCTCGCAGCGGCTTTCGCAATTCGAGTTGCACGCCCGCGCGATCCTGGGGCTGCCCGTCGACACGATCATGATCTCGCCGGGGGCCGCGGCGATCATCTACGCCGGTGCCGAGGCGACGCCGGCGAGCGGGCAGGATCCGCGGGCGGTGCTGACCGAGGCGCTCGCCGTGGCCGAGAGCGACGTCGCCCTTTTCGACCGCCCCGACGAGACCGAGGACAGGCGGCGCCTCGCGGTGGCGTTCGCGACCGCGCCCGATCCGATCGTCGCCCGTGATCGCGCCCGACGCGTCACCGCCGCAGTGCGCAGGCTCTGGTAGCGGTGGCGGATTCCGAAGCCACACCCGAGGACCGGCCGACCGCGGCGCCGTTTCTGATCGCGCTCACAATCTTTGTGATCGTCGTGATCGTAATCGGGTTGTTGAACCTGTTCGGCGGTGATCGGGAGTCCGCCGACCAGCAGGTGGCCCGGGCCGCTGTCGGGCAGAACGACGCGCTGCAGCGGCAGAACTACTCCGACTACCGCGGCTACACCTGCCCGGAGCAAGCGGGCACCGAAGCGGATGTGCTTGCCGTACAACGGGATTCCGTGGCCGCGCGCGGTGAGCGGTTCGTCGATGACGTCACCGAGGTCGCGGTCGACGGCGATCGCGCCACCGCCAAGGTGACCTATCACTTCGACAAGGCGCCCGACGAGAAGCGGGTCGTTGAGATGACCTTCGTCCGCGACGGCGACGCCTGGAAGGTCTGTTCTCCCGGTCCGAGGTAGCTGTGGGACACTCAACGACCGTGAGTTACGCCGGAGACATCACGCCCGAAGAGGCTTGGAAGCTGCTCACCGGCACCCCCAACGCGGTGCTGGTGGACTGCCGCACCGACGCCGAGTGGCGCTTCGTCGGCGTGCCCGACCTGTCGTCGCTGCAGCGCGAGGCCGTGTTCATCGAGTGGAACCGCGTCGACGGCACGCACAACGACGCGTTCGTCTCCGATCTCCGGCGCGAGATCGGCGACGCCGGTTCCGCGGGACCGGTGGTCTTTCTGTGTCGCTCCGGCAACCGGTCGATCGGCGCGGCCGAGGCCGCCACCGAGGCCGGGATCGAGCCGTCGTACAACGTGCTCGACGGATTCGAGGGCAACCTCGACGAGAACGGACACCGCGGCGGCAGCGGATGGAAGGCCGTCGGACTTCCCTGGAAGCAGTCATGAGCCCCGGTCCCGAGCACGCGGTTCCGTCGGTCCGCACACCCGCGGATCTGCCGGACGGGGTGAGCCAGGCGACCATCGGCGTGCGCGGTGGACTGCTGCGGTCGGAGTTCGAGGAGACGGCCGAGGGGCTGTTCCTCACCTCGGGCTACGTCTATGCGTCCGCCGCCGATGCCGAGAAGGCGTTCACCGGTGACATCGACCGCTATGTGTATTCACGCTACGGCAATCCGACCATCTCGATGTTCGAGGAGCGGCTGCGCCTGATCGAGGGCGCGCCCGCCTGTTTCGCGACCGCGACGGGCATGGCGGCTGTCTTCACGTCGCTGGGGGCGCTGCTGGCCGCCGGTGATCGGCTGGTCGCCGCGCGCAGCCTGTTCGGCTCGTGTTTTGTGGTCTGCGACGAGATCCTGCCGCGGTGGGGTGTGGAGACGGTGTTCGTCGACGGTGAGGACCTCTCGCAGTGGGAGGAGGCTCTCTCGGTTCCCACGCAGGCGGTGTTCTTCGAGACTCCGTCGAACCCGATGCAGTCGCTGGTGGACATCGCCGCGGTTTCTGAGCTCGCGCATGCCGCGGGCGCAAAAGTGGTGCTGGACAACGTTTTCGCGACACCGATCCTGCAGCAGGGTTTCCCGCTGGGGGCCGACGTCGTCGTCTACTCGGGGACCAAACACCTCGACGGGCAGGGGCGTGTGCTCGGCGGGGCGATCCTCGGCGACAAGCAGTACATCGACGAGCCGGTGCAGAAGTTGATGCGCCACACCGGTCCCGCGCTGAGCCCGTTCAACGCGTGGACACTGCTCAAGGGACTGGAGACGCTGGCGGTGCGGGTGGACTACCAGAACACGTCGGCGCAGCGGATCGCGGAGTTCCTTCAGAACCACCCCGCCGTGAGCTGGGTGCGCTATCCGTTCCTCGATACGCACCCGCAGTACGACCTTGCCAAGCGCCAGATGACCGGCGGCGGAACGGTTGTCACGTTCGAATTGGCTGGCGGCACGAAGGAGCGGGCGTTCGAGGTGCTCGACAAGCTGCGCATCGTCGACATCTCGAACAACCTCGGCGATGCGAAGTCGTTGATCACCCACCCGGCGACCACCACCCACCGCGCCATGGGTCCGGAGGGCCGCGCCGCGATCGGACTGGGTGACGGCGTTGTGCGGATCTCGGTGGGCCTGGAGGGAACCGACGATCTGCTCAACGATCTCGATCAGGCGTTGCGTTAGGTGTCCAGGCGCAGCGATGCGAAGAAGGCCCGCCGCCGCAAGCGGCAGGCCGCCCGCAACGAGCGCTGGATCCCCGACAACGTGATGGACGCGCTGACCGACGAGACCGCCATGGCGGCGTTGTTGGAGGCCTTCGACGCGCGAATCACGGAGCGGGGCTGGGTGTTCGACGACGAGCTCTCCGACGAGGAGTCCGCGCTGTGGTTCTACCCGCCGTCTCAGGCCGAGGTGCCCGACGAGGATCTCGTGTCCGTCACGACGGTGGTGCTCACCCCTGACGACGATGCGGACGTCGCGCACGTGGTGTTCGTCGGCACGGCCGACGACTATCAGTTCAACTTCGACGAACTGTTCGAGTGCCTCGACGTCGTCGAGGCCTACCGGTTGGGCGACCCCGCCCCGACGTTCCCCGTCTAGCGTCGAGTCAGTCCTCGACGACGCCCTGCGCGGCGCGCGCCCGGTCCTCGTACTTCTTGCGGGCGGTCGTGTCGAAGTCGAGGAAAACCCGGTCCAGACCCAGCTTGTTGTTGAGCCAACGACGCCCGCGTGGGCCGAGCATCTGTGCCGCCTGGGCGGTGAAGCGCAGCGGAGTCGGCACGGAGACATGGGTTTTCGGCTTGTCGAGAGTCTTGACGATCGCCGCGGCGATCTCCTCGGGCTCCACCGGCTTGATGGCCCCGCCGCTCTTGGTGCCCGAGATCAGCTCGGTGTTGGTGAACGGCGGCATGATCACCGACACGTCGACGTCATGCGGCGCGACCTCGTCGGCCAGCGCGGCCGACAACCCGACCACGCCGAACTTCGCACCCACGTACACGACCTGACCCGGCACCGGGATCAGCCCCGACAGCGAGGCGATGTTGATGATGTGCCCGCTGCGCCGCGCGATCATGTCCGGGAGCACCAGCTGACAGCCGGTGATCACGCCGTAGAGGTTGACCTCGAGGGTCGACCGGATCGACTGCTCGGTTTCGTCGACGAACGGTCCGATGGGCATCACGCCGGCGTTGTTGATCAATACGTCGATGCGTCCGCCGCCGTCGGTGCGGGCCTTGTCGAGGAAGCTCGCGAACGACTCCCGGTCGGTGACGTCGAGCGGATAACCTGACGCCGGGCCCAGGTTGCCCAATTGGGCGACGGCCGATTCCTGCAGCGCCACGTCCCGGTCGCCGATCACCACACGGGCACCGCGCGCCAACAGCGCCTTCGCGGTCGCGTACCCGATGCCCCGGGCGGCACCGGTGATCGCGATGGTCTTGCCCCTGATGTTGTCCATGCGGCCAAACTTTACACGTGTCAAGTTTGGTGTGGAAGTGGCCGATACTCGGATGGGCCGGGCCATGTGCGGTACAGGAATGGATGCGCCCGGTCCGCGATGGACAGTCAGGTGATGCCCGTGTCGACCCAGCTCGAGTTTGTTGCCGTACGCCAGGAGGATCCCCTGGCGGAGCCGTTGCTGGCCGAGTTGGCGGTCGAGTACTCGCAGCGCTACGGCCCGCCCGAAGACGCAGTGCGCGAGTGGCTGCGCGGACATCCCGAAGAGTTCGTTCCCCCAGACGGTGACTTGGTTCTCGGGCTGCTCGGCGACCGGCCCGTCACCGGCGGTGCCTTCTGCCGGTTCGACGACACCACCGCCGAACTGAAGCGGATCTGGACCGACAGCCGGCACCGACGACAGGGGCTGGCGAAGGCGCTGCTCGCCGAACTCGAGGCCCGAATCGTCGGGCGCGGCTATCGACGGATCTACCTGACCACCGGTGATCGCCAACCCGAAGCCGAGGCGCTCTATGTCTCCGCGGGCTATGAGAGGCTCGCCGAGCCGCTGCCCGCCGACGGTGATGTGTTCCCGGTGGCCTTCGCGAAGGCGTTGTGATGAGCTTCGCCCAGTGCTGGAACGTCGACCGGCCTATAGGCTGGGCTCCGGTGCCGGCTCGGAGCGGAGTCCACGGCGCCGGGGGTGATCGTGGCGTTGTCGCAGTCGATGGTCGGCTGGCTGCTGGTTGCGGCCGGTCTGCTGACGTTCCTGTTCGGGACGGCCTCGCGGGTGTTCATCGGGCGACGCCGCGAGACGAAGCCGGTGCGGATCATGGTGCACACGTTCCGCCGGACGGGGGTGGCGCGCGTGCTGTTCGGCAGGTTCGAAAGCGACGTGCTCGACGACGACGAGCTCGACGCGATGATCCTGATGCCGACCATCGTGATCGCCTGCGGGCTGTGCCTGACCGCGGTCTTTCTGCTCGGGTACCAGAAGCTGGTGTAGGGATCAGCCTTCGGCGGCGGCGCGTTCGGCCGCATCGCGAATCGATCCGCGCCATAACGGGCCGTGTCCGGGGAGCAGCACCTCAGTGTCCAGAAGGCCGAGCGCCGACAGACTGCGCACGCAACCGTCCTGGTCGTGGTTGAAGAGCCCGGGCAGAAGCTGCGGTCCTGCGCGTGTCGAAAGAGGGTGCCCGGTGACCAGCGCATCGCCGCTCACCAGAACGCCGTCGACCAGAATCGAACAGTGCCCACCGGTGTGACCCGGCGTCGGAACGGCCATCGGCTCGCCGGGCAGACCCGCCGCCACGTCCTCGGTCAGGGGTTGGGCGGTGGGTATGCCATCGCGCACCATGGCGCCCTTGCGGGTGATCGCCACCGACCATGTGAGATAACGAGGACGCCAGATGTGCTTGGCGATGTCGGCCGGAGAGGCTTGTTCGAGATACTCCCGCTTGGCATGCCCGACTTCGGCGGCATGGCAGTAGACCGGTGTGCCGTGCGTCTCGGCGAACCAGATCGCCGAGCCGAAATGGTCGATGTGGGCGTGGGTCAACAGGATTGCGCGCAGATCCTCCACCCCGAATCCGAGCTCGCGCAGCGACGCCAGCACGTCGTCGCGGCTGCCGGGGAACCCCG
The DNA here is from genome assembly GCF_001499905.1 of Mycobacterium sp. GA-1285. GTDB lineage: Bacteria > Actinomycetota > Actinomycetes > Mycobacteriales > Mycobacteriaceae > Mycobacterium. Next base: position 48,352 of record NZ_LQIS01000045.1, read on the forward strand.
CGTCGATCAACATCACGCCCGCGCCGTCGGTCACCAGGGTCCAGTTGACGAGGTCGGTGTACGCGAAATGGACGGTGTCGGTGATGGCGCTCAAGCTTGCTGCCATGTCGCGAGTTTAAGCAAGGGAGTAGAAACGAATCGTGGCTGAACTCAAACCTGGACTGAAACTGGGCTATAAGGCGTCGGCGGAGCAGTTCGCTCCGCGGGAACTGGTCGAGCTCGCCGTGGCGGCCGAAGAGCACGGCATGGACAGCGCGACCGTCAGTGACCACTTCCAGCCGTGGCGTCACGAGGGTGGCCACGCGCCGTTCTCCCTGGCGTGGATGACGGCGGTCGGCGAGCGCACCAAGAACCTCCTGCTCGGTACATCGGTGCTGACCCCGACGTTCCGCTACAACCCCGCGGTGATCGCGCAGGCGTTCGCCACCATGGGGTGCCTGTACCCGAACCGGATCTTCCTCGGCGTGGGCACCGGCGAGGCGCTCAACGAGATCGCCACCGGCTACGAGGGCGACTGGCCCGAGTTCAAGGAGCGCTTCGCGCGGCTGCGGGAGTCGGTGCGGCTGATGCGCGAGTTGTGGCTGGGCGACCGGGTCGACTTCGACGGCGAGTACTACCACACGAAGGGCGCCTCCATCTACGACGTGCCCGAGGGCGGCATCCCGGTGTATATCGCCGCCGGCGGGCCGGTGGTGGCCAAGTACGCCGGCCGCGCGGGTGACGGGTTCATCTGCACCAGCGGCAAGGGCGAAGAGCTCTACAGGGACAAGCTCATCCCCGCCGTTCGCGAGGGTGCCGAGGCCGCGGGCCGCAACGCCGACGACATCGACCGGATGATCGAGATCAAGATCTCCTACGACACCGATCCGGAGCTGGCCCTGGAGAACACCCGGTTCTGGGCGCCGCTGTCGCTGACCGCCGAACAGAAGCACTCCATCGACGATCCGATCGAGATGGAGAAGGCCGCCGACGAGCTGCCCATCGAGCAGGTCGCCAAGCGCTGGATCGTCGCGTCGGATCCCGACGAGGCCGTCGAGAAGGTCAAGGACTACGTCGACTGGGGGCTCAACCATCTGGTGTTCCACGCCCCGGGCCACGATCAGCGCCGATTCCTGGAGCTGTTCCAGCGCGACCTCGAGCCGAGGTTGCGTCGCCTGGGCTGATCGGGCGCGCCGAACCGTCAACAACTGCAGCATGATTCGAGAAGTTAGCGACGCTCATCGGCCGCCAAGACTGGTGACGCAACTAATTCACGCACATCGCCGCTCGACGAGCTCTTAAGCTATGCGCGTGGTGCACCCGATTGACAGCTGCAGCAACGCGACCGGAAGTGGCCGGTGAAGATCGCCATCCTCGGTCTGGGGTATGTCGGCGTGACCGCTGCGGCGTGTCTGGCCCACAAGGGCCACGATGTAATCGGCATCGATCCTAACGCGACGAAAGTGGCTGCGGTTCTTGCCGGCCGATCCCCGGTCATCGAGCCAGGTGTCGAAGAACTGATCGCCGACGCGCGCGAGCGAGGCCTGATCAGCGCCAGCACGACGCTTGTTCCCGAAGTTGCCGACTGCGAGCTCGCCATCGTCTGTGTCGGCACGCCGAGCGCCGTCGACGGATCGCACAATATGACTTTCATCGCCGAGGTAACGCGCCAGCTCGCCGAATTGGTGAAGACGCATCCGAACAGCAAACTCACGGTGGCGTATCGGTCCACGATTCGGCCCGGGACGATGGAGGAGCTGATCCAGCCGATCATCGATGGTGTGCTCGGCGAAGGTGCGTCGCGTATCGAGCTCGTGTACAACCCAGAGTTCCTTCGTGAGTCCTCTGCGGTCGCCGACTACTACTCGCCGCCCAAAATCGTCGTTGGCACGAAGACCGGGGCCCCCTGCGCCGCGCTGGACAAAATCAATGAGGGCATCGACGCGCCGGTGTTCAATGTCAAGTACCGCGAGAGTGAGATCACCAAGTTCGTGGACAACACGTTCCACGCGGTCAAGACGGTCTTTGCCAATGAGATCGGACGTGTGTGTACCCAACTTGGGATCAGTGCCGCCGAAGTTCACAAGATCTTTATCTCCGATACCACGCTCAACATATCGCCCTATTACTTGAGGCCGGGAGGTGCTTTCGGGGGATCGTGCCTGCCGAAAGACGTTCGGGCACTTCAGCACATCTCGCGAACGACGGCTGCCTTCACGCATCTCATCGACTCACTGATCACCTCGAATGAGGCGCATAAGACATTCCTGTTCGAGCACGTCACTTCAGGTTTGGCGTATGGGTCCCGAGTACTACTGTTAGGCATCGCATTCAAGGACGAAAGTGATGATCTGCGCGAGAGTCCGAACGTCGATCTGGCTCGGATGCTGATCACAGCCGGTCATCAGCTGTCGATTTTCGACCCACATGTGGCCCCGCAGAACCTGATCGGACAAAACCTGGGCGTGCTTTCGAACTCCCCCTTCATCAGGGACTTGCTCGTAGACCAAGCAGTGGTCGAGAGCTCGGAATGGGATCTCGTCATCGATTCGCGAAGTTCCGCCGGAAGGTACTCACTGACAGCCACCCGCATCATCGACATCAACCGGTTGGCATAGCGGTCGACCAAAGATGGATTTCTTTGAGGAGGTCCTGCGTCATGGCTGAGGGTTCGCTGCCCAAGACCATGGAATGTGTGCGTAGCCGGCATCCTTTGCGAATCGCTTTGGTTTACAGTCGCTTTCCTTTTCCAATGATGCGTGGCGACCAGATGACAGTGGCACACCTCTTAGGCTTTCTGGCCGCCCGTGGTCATGCGGTCGATTTATATACGCTCGCCGTCGACGGAGAATTGGACGCCAAGCAAACACACTGGCTTCAGGAAGTTTGTCGCACCGTTCAGATCTATCCGCAACCATGGCATGCAAAGGTGACGGGGCTTGCTTGCGGGCTGTTCGTATTGCTACCACTGCAGGTGAGCATTTTTCGAAACTCGAAGTTGAAGCGAGATCTGTCGCGGGCGATCAACTCGGATGACTATGACGTCGTCTATTGCTACTACCCCCGCACTGCGCCGGCCGTACCACGCCGTTTGAGCACCAGGACGGCAGCCGTATCGTTCCTGGCGCTCCAACTGTCGCAGACGCTCAACACCAAACGTATGGCGCAGTACGAACGCAGCAGGATGAAGCGACTCGTCTACCGAATCGAAACTGTGCTGATGGGGCGTTACGAGGCTCGAGTCTGGAAGGACTTCGACAAGGTTGTGCTCATCGGGCCGGCTGACGTTGCGGCTGTCAAGGAGCAATGCCGCAAACATGGCGAGCCCGAGATCGACAATTGGATTTATGGGGCACACGGAACCGATACGAAAAAATTCGTGGCTGCTGATCCGAATGAGGTTGTGCCAGGCCGAATCATCTTTTCCGGCTCGATGCTGTATCCGCCCAACATCTACGCCGTGCTCTGGTTCGTAGACAATGTCTGGCCCGCTGTGCGGGCCCAGATTCCGGAGGCAAAATTCATCGTCCAAGGCCGTGACCCTGCTGCGAAGATCGTCGAGTTGGACGGGCGAGATGGAATCTCAGTCACAGGCACAGTTCCAGACGTCGGCGTGCTCATCCGCTCTGCGCAGGTGTGTGTGAATCCGATGCTTGCCGCAGGAGGGATGCAGAACAAGCTCATCGAGTACATGGCGTGCGGCAAGGCAGTCGTGGCAACCTCTGTGGCCAACGAAGGGATACGCGCACCAGACACGGCACTGGTTATCGCCGACGATGCGCATGCGTTCGCGAGCGCCGTGATTCACTTGCTCAGCGAGCCTGATGAAGCGGCGAGGTTGGGATCCGCGGCGCGCCGATACGTTCTGTCCGAGTGGACCTGGGAGAAACATTTTCTCGATCTGGAGGCGGCGTTCCATCACGCGTTGGAAGGGTCTACCGCCCGCAGCGCATTTCCGCCGCGCGACACTAGCCGACCGATTGGTCAATGACCTGTAGACGATCCAGCGGTATGCCGCGAAGGGCGTCGTCGGCGTCCCACCTCAAACCCGCCTGTTCGTAGACGGTTCCGATGAAGTCACGGGTCGCCATGGGGTCCAATTCGAAGGAGACACCCAACGGAGCGGAACTGGTGTCGATGACATAGGCGCCGTAAGTCTGCAGTGCCCGCGCCACTGTGCGCACGGCAGGAGTGAGGGCGAGTTCATTCAGATCCAGTGTCGGATCTAATCGGATGAGCGCGCCCTCTGGGATGCAATCCGGCTCCGGGTACTTCCCGTCGGTCTTGATCGCCGGTGCTACGAACACGTTCGTGCACGCGAACTTGCTCTGGAGCGCTAGTGCGTGCGGGATGTCGCGGTTCTCGATCTCAGAGAGCCGGATGACCCCGGCCAGCCTCGAAGCACCAGATCCCGTCGCGTGCCCTTCGCTCCGATCGCTGTTCACCCAGCCCGACCCCTCCAAGTGGGTAACTGCACCGAAACTAGTCGTCCACTGGCCGTCCTTGCGGCTCGCTTGCCAGAACTCGAACACCAAGCCGCTGGATCGGTCGATGACGACCATTGCTCCGTCGCTGCCCGTGTGCGGACGGGCTTCGTCGGGAATGGGGACGTCATGCCCGTCGAACGGGCATGGCCCCCAGTCGGTAACGGTGCATCGCACGCGATGGCGCTGACTCGTCGCGTCGGCTTCATAAATCGGGATACCGAATTCGACGAGGTTCGAGTGCAGACCGTCTGCCGTGAGCCGTCGGATGATTGCCTGGCTGTTTTTCGTCGTAGTGGCGTTGTCCGGTATCGGTGTGCGGAAGGGGCTGTCGGACGCCGACGGCTCAGGGCCCGCGGTGGATGTTTCCGGCGAACCAGCAGTTCTCATATCTTGCATTACCGTCGCGGCAGCGAGCAGAAGCAAGACCGCCGCGACCACACATGCGGCGATCCGCACAGGATGCTTCGTGTGCGCTGCCGCAGGTCGCCGTGGCTGCTGACGTGGCGTGCGAACGTTAGTCAAAGTCAAGTTGCTCCCCTGCATTGATAGCACGAGGTGCGGCGTACTGGATTCGCGTTGAGATCGCTCGTGACGGGGCGTGTGAACGGACTTTCACAGCGACCTCCCCGAATGACGTTAAGCTGGCCCGGCGGTCGGAAATCTGGTTACGGCGGGTTCGAGTCGGCGCGGAGGACAGTTGGGTGGGGAGTCGTCGCCGGGTTACGCGGGTCTTGATGATCCTCGACTCCTTCAGCTTCGGCGGCGCCGAGAACCTCATCGCAGAGCTCGGTTCGCACGCGCCCGATTCGCTGCAACTGTCGGTGGCAAGTCTGGCGCCCGCTAGTCAGGGCCGCAATGCAATGCTTGGTCGACTCACCGACGCTGGCCTTGAACCCGTATACCTTTCGGTGAACAGGCTTGCCGATCTACGCGGATTCGTGAGCCTGGTTCGTACGCTGCGACGTGCGCCTGTCGATGTCGTACACGCGCAATTGGGCTACGCCGCTATCGTGGTTCCGTTGGCAGCACGGCTGGCCCGCAAGCCGGCGGTTGCCACGCTCCACCTGAGTCCGCAACCCCACCAGCGGCGCCGTGAATGGCTCAAAGAGCGACTCTCGGTGCGGATCCCGGCCCGGTTGGGTCGGGTCGTTTTCGTCTCTCAACACGTATACGACGAGTTCGCACGCCGGCACGGACCCGCTCGCGCGACGTGGCGGGTGATTCCGAATGGTGTCGATCTCGACCGTTTCCGGATCCGACCGCGTACAGATCGAGCCGCGAGCCCGGTGTGGGCGTCGGTCGCGGCTCTCCGCCCGGACAAGAACCATGTAGATCTCGTCCGCGCGTGGTCCCGTGTTGTCGCCGCATTTCCCGAAGCCAGCCTGCTGATCGTCGGGGACGGACCATCTCGTGATGACATCGAACGCGAGGTGGCCGTCCACCAGCTGCAAGCATCTGTGCGGTTGCTTGGTCGTCGCGAGGATGTGGCAGAGATCCTGAGTTCTGTCGACGGTGTCGTAACGGCGTCGGTTGATGAGGCTCTGCCGACAGCACTCATCGAAGCAGCTGCGTGCGGACTTCCCGTGGTTGCGGCCGACGCGGGTGGTACCCGCGAGATCGTCGAGGATGGCGTGACGGGCCGCCTGGTACCCCTCCGCGATGTGTCGGCTCTCGCAGAAGCGTTGTTGACTACCATTGCGGACCCGGTCACTGCGGCTGCCTATGGCGCCGCCGGCCGCGCGGTCGTCGAGTCCAAATACTCCTTCCCGCGGTGGGTGGAGAACTTGGAGACCCTCTACGCGGAACTCTTGCGATGACGACCCGAGGCGAAGGTGCAGCCTCAGCGCCTGCCATCACCGTGGCGCACGTCATCCATTCTCTCGGTGCCGGCGGTGCCGAACAGGTCTTGATCGAACTCGCTCGGGTGGCGCCGTCGGCAGGCCTACGCATGATCGTGATCGGCCTCTCCGACGGCCACTCGGACGGACAGCTCGACAATCGTGTCGCTCCGCAGCTGCAGGCCCTCGGCGTGAAGGTATACGAGCTTCATGCGGCTCGTTATGACCCGACCGCGGTGATCCGGGTCGCCCAAATCGTGAGTGACGAAAACGTTGACGTCGTTCACACCCACCTCAAACATGCCGACGTGGTCGGTGGCCTGGCCGCTCTGTTCGCGCGTATCCCGTCGGTGTCGACGTTGCATGTGATCGACATCCCGACATCGCGCATGCATCGTCTGCGGGTGAACATCGCAGCGCGAGCGCGTCGACTCCTCTCCGGCACGGTTATCGCGCTGTCCACCGAGCAGAATGATTGGTACCGCCGGTACGCGGGTCCTCACCCGAACGTAGCGATGGTGCCCAACGGAGTCATCGAGCTCGAGGTCCGCCGGGACCGGGCGACAGTCCGTTCGGAGATCGGGGTCTCGCCCGAAACCACCCTGGCGCTTGTGCTCAGCCTCATGAAGCCAGTGAAGGGACATGCCCAACTCTTGGAAGCGATCCGCCTCGTTCCACCCGAAGTGCCTGTGACCTTCGCTCTCGCCGGCGACGGCCCGCTGCTCGACGAGGTCCGGTCGACGGTCGAGGGCGACAGTTTGCTTCGCGGCAGAGTGCGAATACTGGGCTTCCGCACCGATGTTGCCGACCTGTTGTCCGCATGCGACTTCGTTGTCCACCCCTCGATACAGGACGCATTGCCGACCGCATTGATCTCGGCTCTCGCTGCAGGGCGTCCCATCGTGGCGACCGATGTCGGAGGCATACCCGATATCGTCGGTCCGGGCTGTGGCGTCTTGGTCCAGCCAGCCGACCCGTCCGCATTGAGCGCCGCAATTGTCGACATGACCGAACTGATCCGCTCCGAGCCGACCCGTGCAGAAGATATTCGCCGCGCCGGCCGGGAGATGTATGAAAATCGCTTCAGCGCCGATATGTGGGTGGATAACTTGCGCAAAGTCTATGAGCGGTTGATGCGCCTATGAATACTGCTGCGGGAGATGACGTTCCGCGTCGCCGCATCGCGCTGGTTGAGTTTCCGCCATCGGGTGGCCTGTACCAGTTCGCGCTTCAGCTTGGTGAGGCGCTTGCGCAGGCCGGAGACGAGGTGGAGATCATAACCGGCCCCTCCCCGGAGCTGACGTCCCACGAGCCCGGCTGCCGAGTGCGAAGCATTCTGCCTACCTGGCATCCGAAGGCCGGCGACACCGTCCCCGAGTGGTGGCGTCGCTGCCGTCGGGTGTTGAGGGCCGGCCAGCACATCGTCGCCTGGGGCGTGTTGCTGGCCTACTTGACGCATAGAAAACCCGACGTGATCGTCTGGTCTGCCTGGCGGTTCTCGATCGATGGCCTGGGTGTCCAACTGACGAGAAGATGTTGCCCACGCGCAGTTCTCGCGCTCGTTGCGCACGAGGCGCTCCCGCTGGTCGAGCAGCCGGGCAGCACCGAAATGTACAAGTCATCGGCGACAATGAATCGCGTCCTTGGCCGGGCATACGCACAACTCGATGTGGCGTATGCGCTGGGCGAGTCGTGCAAGGAAGCCTTGATCCACTCATGGCCTGTCAGCGCACCAGTGCACATCATTCCGCACGGCGACCAAGGCATCTACGCGACAGCAGATGTTCCTCCTGCGGACGCGACCGGCCCAATTGCCCTGTCCTTCGGGACGATTACCAAACACAAAGGTCTTGACACATTGTGCGAGGCATGGCCGAAGATCAGATCCCAGCTCCCTGCGGCCGAGCTCGTCATCGCCGGTCCGCAGGCTGCCAACGTTGATGGGCAGGCGCTGCGCGAGCGTGTCGCCCGCCTTGACGGCGTGCATCTGAACGTCGGGTACGTGCCCATTGAAGACGTACCGTCGTACTTCGCGAAGGCGCGTTGTGTCGTGCTGCCCTACAAGCGTGGCAGCCAGTCCGGAGTCGCCCACCTTGCCCACACCCTTCGCCGGCCGGTGGTCGCGACCCGGGTGGGAGACATTCCCTCGGTCGTTCAGCACGAGGTGTCAGGTCTCATCGTCGAGCCTGACGATCCTGATGCCCTCGCGGCAGCGATCGTGCGCATGCTGACAGACGCCGCCGCTGCCCGGCGGATGGGAGACGTCGGCGCCGACGCGCTAGCGGTGCGATCGTCGTGGCATCGAGTCGCCGACCGATTTCGCCGTGGACTCCCCGGTCGGTGAGAGTAGCGACTGCGCTCGGCAAAGTGGCGCGAAACCACCATCACTACTCAACGCAGCTTACGATGCCGCTACGACGGAACCGCTGTCAGCGGATTCCCCAAACTCAGTGCTTGCCGAGAAAGGAGTCTCAAGGTAGCTGAGGAGAGTCCCCGCCGCACCGAGACCGGGTTGCCGGAGGTAACTCCCGAACCCGGGAGTTCGGGGTTCCCGCCTACAGGGCGGCAGGTCGCTTGGAACTATCTGGTGTTCGGCCTGAGCAGAAGCTCGGCGTTGATCACGACCGTTGTTGTGGCACGGCTGTTGACGCCCGCCGACTTCGGTCTCTTTGCGTTGGCATTGCTGGTTGTCAACCTCTTCGAATATGTCAAGGACCTCGGCGTCAACGCGGCGCTGGTGCAGAGCCCGCGCGACTGGAATCGGATCGCGCCGACGGGTCTGACGTTGTCCGTTGTTCTGGGAGCGACTTCCGGGACGATCGTGGCGCTAACCGCCCCACTCGCCGCAGCGGTTGTGAAGAATCCTGACGTTGTCCCGCTCATCCGGGTGCTTGCAATCGGGCTTGTCATCTTTTCTCTCAGTGCCGTTCCCGCTGCGCGTCTTCGCCGTTACCTCGATTTCCGAAGCCGGATCATGCCCGAGTTCGGGGGAGCCGTCGTCAAGACCGCACTCACGATCGGAATGGCAGCAACGGGTTTCGGGGTGTGGAGTTTGGTCTACGGTCAACTGGCCGCCAGCGTCGTCATCACGGTTGGCTACTGGTGGGTGGGTAGGGCGAGACCGAAATTTGGATTCTCCAAAGACGAAGCGGGTGCTCTTATTCGCTTCGGCGCTCCCATAACACTGGCCGGACTCGTCTGGTTCGCCACTGTCTCCGTTGACTACCTTGTCATCGGGATACGTTTGGGAGATACCCAGTTGGGCCTCTACACGCTGGCGTATCGCTTGCCCGAACTTATTGTTGTGTACTTGTGCATCGTCATCAGCGAGGTTCTGTTCAGCTCGTTGTCGCGGCTTCAACACGATCGAGCGGCCATGGAAACGCATTTCGTCAGCGTGATGACCGCGGTGGTGGCTCTCGTCGTTCCGATAAGCGTGGGACTTGCCGTGACGGCGCCGAGCCTGATCGCCACGCTGTACGGTCCTGACTACTCCGGTGCGGCACCGGCGCTTTCGGTCTTGGCGATCTACGCGCTGGTCCTTGCGGCTTCGTTTCATGCCGGAGATGTGTTCAAGGCGATCCACCGGCCATCGCTGCTGACGATTCTGAGTATTGGAAAGCTCGCAATCCTCATCGGCCCGATCTGGTGGGCAGCTGGGCGCAGCATAGTGATGGTGGCGGTCGTCCTCCTCGCCGCGGAGGCCGTCCATGGCGTCGCGAAGTTGGTGATCGTTCAGATGGTGACCGATCTCAAGCTCAGGCAGCTGTGGGGTGCGGTGTTTCGTCCGCTGCCGGCCGGCGTCTGTATGGGAGCGGTGATGTTCGGCGTTGCAAGCCTCATCGCACCGCTTCCGCCGCCGGCGGTCGTCGCGCTGACGTTCGCGGCAGGTGTTGTGGTGTACCTCCTGAGCCTTCGCGTTACCGCACCGAGTCTGTTCGCTAGTGGACTTCAAACCGTGCGCTCCGTCCGTTCTGCTCACCGGGCGGAGAAGGGGAGCGCTGATCAAGCGCCGAACAGCGACCATCCGTTGGATAGTGATCCTGACAGGAGAGAGACGTGACCAGAGGCCTGTTGAAACGAACATGGTTGGTCGTAGTGACGCTTGCCGTGCTCGGCCTCGCTTTGGGGGCGGCAGCGGCACTTGTTCTCATCGATCGTCAGGACCGAGTTGAGGCGCGGGCAACCCTTGCGATGATTCCGCAAAGTGAGATACCTCTTCTTGAGACACCCAACTACTGGGACATCTTGAACCAGGGACAGGCAACGCGCTCGGCCGCGATCATTCTCGGGGACAAACGGTGGCTCGATGCCGCTGCCACTCAAACGGGTGTGCCGAGGGGGGAGCTGTCGCTGTCTGCGAGCGCTGTGCCAGAGACCACGCTGATAACCGTCGCAGTCGAAGCTGACAGTCCGGAAGCCGCCGAGCGCGCGCTTGATTGGGTCCTGAAGAATGCGACCAGCCAAGCGGCCTCGATCGTCGGCCCATTCACTCTCCGACTGATAACAGATCCAATTGGCAGTGCGCGCGAGATGGGTGCCGCACCGGTACAGCTGATCACGGCCATGGCCATCGGGGGACTTCTCGTCGGTGCCGGCGCGGGGGTCGCCGTGAGTCGATCAGCTCAAAGGCGGTCGGCCACGGGTAGGCACGAATCGCCGGTACCAGAAGCTCGGGCGAGTGACGATGGAGCCATCAGTCCGCGAGACGACAGCCGAGCCGCCGGTCGACCGAGGGGAGAAAATCTGCTGCCATGAGTGAGACCCGGCTCGCTGCCACCCAGGGTGAACGGGCATTGAGTCACAGATACTTCAGCCCGTTGGTGATGGTGATCGGCTTGGCGCTCGCAGCGTGCATCGGCGCGCTCGGATTCCAAGCGACCGCGATCGCCGTGGCCTTGCCCGCAGCCGCAGTGGGCGTTTGGTACGTCCTGCAGCGGCCCCTGGTGGTGCTGGTGGGGATCGTCGTGATCGAAGTCGCCAACGTGGCGCAGATCATCGGCGGGCGACCCGCATCACTTCTGGTTCGGGGATCAATCGGCTTGGGAATACTGGCGATCGCGCTTGCTCTCCGTGACCCGGCGATGCGAAGTAGGGTAAATCGTGGGACCCTATGGTGCGTACTGCTGGCCGCGTGCTTTCTCGGCACCCAACTGTTGGCCGTGCTGGGCAGCGAAAGCCTTGAAGCGTCGATGGATCAAATGCGCAGTAACACTTTGGTTTGCGTGTTTCTGGTCGTGGTGCTCGTTCTCATCCAACTGACTGGCAGACCGTGGGCGGTTGCTGCAGCCATAGTGGTGCCGTTGGCTGTGCTGTCGGTGTTGTGTTACGTGAATCAATTCGGTTTCGGCGGTACCCAAACCTTTGGTGGCTTCGCGAAGGTGACGCAGCCTCCTGCAGGGCTGAGCAACATTCCCAGATACGGGGGGCCTACGACGGACGCGAATTTCTGGGGGCGGCAACTGATTATCGGCCTACCATTGGCCTTCGCATTGGTGTCGCGCGCATTGCGGTCAGGTCATCGACGTGCTGTGTTGGGTTGGTCTGTCGCCTTGGCGGCCCTGTTGGGCGGTGTCTACTTGACACAATCGCGGGGGGCGATCATCTCCGCCATGGTCGTGTTCTTCGTCTGGGCATGGGTGAGCGGGGGTAGAACGAAGACTCGCGCGCTGAGGAGTCTGCCCGTGGCGGCACTGGTGCTGTTCATTCCCGGCATAGGCGATCGGATCTGGGAACTACTGGGGTTTTTCACGTCCTCCAGTCCATATCACCAAGCCGTCGACTCCTCTGTGGTCGGTCGAACAGCTGCGCAAGAAATGGCCTGGGCGATGTTTCGTGATCGCCCCATCTTCGGTTTCGGTCCAGGGACGTTCTTGTCGGAAATACCGAATTACGGGGGCAGCACTCCGACTGCGATCCTGCATCCGAGTCGCTCCGCAGACGCGGCGCACAATCTGTACCTTCAACTCGCAGCCGATAGTGGTTTGGTAGGGGTCTTCGGCTTCATCGCGCTTGTCGGCGGCTTCATGTGGATGGTCGCGGCAAGGGCGGTCCGCGTACCACCGAGTGCGGCGGCCGACCGTCCGCTCGCTGTGGCGCTACTGGCCGGGATGACCGGCTGGCTGATCGCGAGTGCCTTCTTGCATCTGGCGTACTTCCGGACATTGGCGATAGTGCTTGCACTCGCGGGAGCGGTGGCCTTCGCTGCGCGACCTGCAGTCGCGCCGAGGGAGGCGCGTAAGGCGCGGAGATCGCCCGCCGTTCTGATTTCCTGCATAGCGGGCATCGCGGTGGCAAGCGGTGTTCTTGCGGCAACCAGCACACGGACATACACATCGAGCCAGACGTTGCTTCCGGTCCCGTCAGAAGCGATGGCTGAAAATTACGCCTACGCGCTCGGAATGCGGGGCCGAAGTGTATTCGTCACCACGCTGGCCGCCATGATGATTGACGGGGACCCGCACGAGGTGAAGAGTTCGGGTGATGCCGTTCGTGGCGTCGTGACCCTCAGCGTCACGCAAGACCAAGCTTGGAGAGCTCGACGGGGTCTGCTGGAAGCGCTGGACCTCGCTCAGGCGAGATTGGCACTCTTCAAGGTCGATTCGAGCTACTACTTTGTGCCGATCGGCGGCCGGCAGGACAGCACCGGCCTCCGATGGCCGCCGGGCGCAGTGCTTATCGCATTGGTATTGGGAATCATGGCAACCGTCGGCACATGGATGGCACTTGGGCGACGATCACTGAACCAGGACCGACCCACAGCGCGCGACGCGCCTACATCTAGCACATGAAGACAGGGCAGCGAAAGCCAAGGACGTCACCTGTACGCAGCCTTCAGGCTGTCGATCTTCTCCTCGGGTATGTAGTAAGTATTCGAGCGGCCGACCTGATCAAGGACGGGACGGCCTCCGCTGAAGGTGGCCCTTCGATAACCTTCTGCGATGAGGATGCGCTCATGGTCGAGCTCCAGGCCATTTTCGATTAGGAACGTAGGTCGGTATTCGCGAATAGTCTCCAGCCCCCCTGAAAGCACGTTCGATTCGAATCCCTCGACGTCTATTTTTACCAACGATGGGCGGGTTTCCACCTCATCCCACCTGCGCACTTCACAGCGGACTTTCTCGATTCTGAGATGTCGTCGATTGAACCCGTAGACGGTGTCTGCGTTCAAGACTTTTGCTGCTGATGAAGGGTCGAACGACGCCAGACCATCGAAGGTCCAGCCGCGGTAGCGAGGCAGGTAGAGATCAAAATGCCCGTCTTCTGTCCCCAACCCGAAGGGATGGATGGTGATCGCCGGGTCATCCGCGTGACGCCTGATCAATTTACGAGCGAGAATTGGATTGGGCTCGAAGGCTTGTACCGGCAGAAGCGGATGATAGAGCCGGACCGAAGCAATAGTCTGTCCCCGATTTGCCCCGATGTCGAGGAACTGTGCGTCAGATCCGAAAGGAAATCGGTCGAATGCCCTGTAGTCGGGATCCGATGGTTTTCGGAGAATGCGGTTGAGCTTTTGTTGTGCCCAAGGCTTCACTTCCGAGAAGGGTGCTGCATAGGTTTGAGCAGTCCGCACCACCTTTCTAAGCTCCAAGGCTCCTCCCGGCTATCCTCTGAGATGCTTGCATGCGTTGCCGCTTCCTGTTAGTGCATGGCGTAGTCCGCGGACTGGTCAAGGCAGCTCAGCCCCCGACACCAGCAGTCGGAAGCGAGAGAAGGATAGGTCGCTACCAATCCCGATGCGCGGCAAGGCAAGCGGGTCTGACTCACGGTCTGCCAAACCCGTCATCGTGGACAACGACCACGTCACGCCTGCCTTCTGCAGAACCGTGCGCGCACGTTCGTCGAAGTCTTGCGCCCGGCCGTTGGGATAGGCGAACACCTTGGGTGGCTCGCCGGTGAAGCGCTGCAGCGCAGCACAGGACTGGATGATCTCGCTTTCGACCTTGTCGTCATCGCACCGCGAGAGTATCGGGTGCGTGACCGAGTGTGGATGGAGTGTCACCAGGCTGTCACGAGTGAGATCTCGTGCCTCGTCCCAGGACAACATTTGGAACGGGCCTGGGTCGGTGTCCGCTGGTCCAAGCTCAGCGACGATTTTCTCGAACTCCCTTATCCGCATATCGTCGTCTAGATCCTTGAGCCGCTTGACCGCATCCGCGTACGTCGCGCCACGTTCGGCGGTGTCGACGAGCGAGCGCATCCCCAACCCGAGATCGGTCAAATCGATTTGGTGTCTGCCGCTCCGCGCAAACGCGAGCCAAAGACGGTCAGGCCAGAGTGTTTCACGGGTGCCGATCACGCCCGTTGTGAGGAAGACCGCGGCAGGCAACTGAAGTTCGCGCAGAATTGGCGCAGCGTGAACGAGAAGATTTCGCGTGCCGTCGTCGAAAGTCAGAACGGCTGCACGCGCCGGCAGTGCGCCTTGCCGTAGTCGCTCGAGTGCGGTTTCGATCGGGAGCACCTGAAAGCGGCGAGCCACATATCGCAGCTGCCGCCGCAACCTGACCGCACTGATCACGTGCCAACACGGTGGTGACAGCTCTTGGGCTTCAATACCGTGATACATCAGGACCATGATTTTGCCCCGATGCCTTCGGTGCCGGGAGTATGCGGGAACACCGGCAACGCATTTGACCCACGCTACTGTCTCGACCACTGCCCGGCGTGCAGACTTGGCCAGCTTGAGTTGCGCCGCATGCCCGCGCCGCCGCTGACCGCTGCGCACGTTGTTGACCACTGTCGCTCTCTACCGATAGTTCTGGCCGATCGCCTACCTGCCGTGAGCATAGATGGTCGCACCAACCCGTCGTCGACATTGCTGTTTGACGCCGAATGGCGACCTTGCCGCGCTTGTGACTACAAAATGGCAGTGTGAACCCGAAGGAAGGCGAGTTGCCTGAACGCATGCGCGGATTCGTCCGAGGAGCGGCACGGAAGTTACCGCCCTCCGCGCGCAGTCGGATGAAAAAGGCGTGGCGGCCGATCGGTTCGCCCCTGGCGCGAATACGTATGGGTTTCGGGACTCGACCGCTGAGTTATGAGTGGGGGAACGATCGGGGCCTGGAGATCGCGCGCTATTACCTCGAGAACAGGTTCTTCCCCGAGTTCGCGGCAGATATCCGCGGTCGGACACTCGAGTTCGGCTCAGACATGTACGCCAGCCGCTTTGGGGACACAACGCGCCTCAGCAAGATCGACGTACTCAACCTGGAGGACGGTATTCCGGGCACGACCATCCGGGCTGATCTGACGAAGCCAAATGGCATCCCTGACAACACCTTTGATTGCATCATCTCGACACACGTCCTGCACCTGGTCAAAGACTTCAACGCCGCATGTGACGACATGCATCGAATCCTCAAACCCGGTGGAGTCCTTATGGTCGCCGTACCGCACGCAAGCATGTGCGATCCGAGTTGGGGCGAATACTGGCGGTTCACTCGGCTAGGGGTCCAGGCTGTCATGGAGCGGACGTTCGATCACGGCGACGTCACGATGCGCGCATACGGCAACTCGTTGACCGCCGCAGGCGAGATTCGCGGTCTGTGCGCCCACGAATTCACTCGCAGGGAACTCGACTACCACGATCACCGGTTCGCCGTGGAGATCTGTGCGCGCGCCGAAAAGCGCGGCCTACAGGGGTCTGCGCCTACGCAGCACCACTATGAGAACGAGACTGATTGCCAACAGAGCAAGCGCTCCGCCGCCGGCCCACAGCAGCCATCGTGAGGCAAGCCATTCAGTGTCCGCCGCACCCTCCGACGTCGCATCCGGGCTGCCCACCACGTTGACGGTCACGGGTCCCTGTCCAGGTGTTGAGACCAGTGCAACGCCGTCGATCGTCGACCAACGCGTGCGGTCGCTGTTGAGCCAGTTGAGAAGCTCGTCGAGTTGCGCGGGACCGACGTCCGAGGTCGCGACCAACAGTGACCGGCCGCGATCGAATACCGTCTGGAGCGACGCGAACCGCAGTGGTGGGGTCAGGCTGAGAGTCGCGGGCTTGCCGTCATCGTCAACTGCGCTGACGACCACCGGTCCTTCGGGAGCCGCCGACACCGGCAACACGACATCCGGGTAATTCCACCCGTCGGCGGCGATCACCAACCCGGGATTCGACGAGTCGATCACCTCCTGACCACCCATCACAGTGGTGTCTATCGGCGGGACACTCATTCGTTGCAAGCCCACCATGATGGTGACGGCGCGGACGGTATCGCCCAAAATGTCGTTTCCGATACCGATCTGGACGGTGGGCGACATCAGTGCTTGCGGCAATGATCGCAGGCCACCAGGCACCGGCGGCGTGGCTGGACGGCTTTCCACCGTGCTGTCATCGTCGATGACCAAAGACAGCACCTTGTCGCCGGGACCGGCTGTTGAGAAGTCTCCACACGGCCCGTAGGTGCCCGACAAGCGTATGTCGAATCGGGTATATCGCTGCAGAAGGTTGTCAGGTACGTCAACCCAGTGGTCGATGATGCCGTTGTCCTCGGTCCGCCAGAAGTCGATGGTTTCGTTGCCGACGGTGACGGTGATGTCGCTACCCGGCACGGGGGTATGCGACCCGAGTAGATGCAACCGCACCGAGCGGATCGATCTCGCCCACTTGGTCTGGTCGAGTCCGACCGACACCGATGGCGAGAGGCCGGTCGCGCTGAGCTCAGGCTGCTCCAAGTCACCCAACGTGACGATGTCACCCAGCTGTAGAGATTGCGATGTCAATGGTCCCACAACGGCTTTGGGCGCTAGTGCCAGCTGGGAAATCTCGCTGAACAGTAGCCGCGTCTGGTTCTTCAAATCGTCGGGCGGGCCCGAGATCAGGAGCCACGGCACTCCGGCACCGGAAAGAGAAAGTCCGCCGGTTCCTCCTTCTGCGATCACGATCTGGCGTTCCAGCGGTTGCGATGGGGCTCTCGGAACTGTCTGCCCCTCGGGCAGTGCAACTATGGCTATCTCGGTGGGCTGTCCGTCGTAGCGGGCCGCGGCCGCAGTGGCCAGTTGAACCGTTGCATCAGCCTCAGCCTTTGACGGCTTCTCCGGCAAGAATATGGTCAGTCTCCGCAGCACTGCCGGCAGGAATTGTGCGACCGTGACGGGCGGTTGCTCCGCCCCTTCGTACGTGATGGATGCGTTGAGCAGGCGCAGCGGATTCCTCGGGTCGTTGCAGTACCCGTCGGTCGCCAATAGATAGGTCGACAGCGTCACGGTGACCGCGTTGTCGATCACGGTCGCTCCGGCCAACGGAATGACGATCGGCGCTTGATCCACTGGCGGTAGGCCCACCCGCGAGATGGTGCGATCGTCTTGCCTCACGGCGATCACTCCGGGCCGCGGATCAATCGGCAGTTCGACAATCGCATTGAGGGCGACGGGTGCCAGCCCGGCCGGAACCGGAATGGTCACCCGTCTCGAGTCCTCGAGCCCACGGAAATCCAGACGAGGGTCAGGCCCGAGCTCGGTGAGTGGAAAGGTCGGGGCGATCACCACTGCACCGCCGTCTGCGGGTTGGGCCCAGGATGTTGGTGCGCTCATGACCGGAAGCCCGGCCAACGCAGCTGTAGCGAGAACTCTTTTCACATATGTGGCCCACATTGCCGGAAATAGTACGTGGGTAAAGAGCACGAGAGCCGAATTTCGGCGCCGAAGCCACAGGTGATCTGCCGCAAGGCGATCGGCTCCCGCTGGCTTCAACCGATAGACTGGCCATCTCAACAGCCGGGACACAATCGGGGGCAGCGTGAGAGTGTTGGTCACCGGCGGAGCCGGCTACATCGGAGCACATGTGGTCCATGCGTTACAACGTGATCGACAGGACGTGGCAGTGCTCGACGATCTCTCGACCGGAATCAGGGATCGATTGAATCAAGGCACGCCGTTCTATCAGGGGTCGGTGCTCGATGCCGATTTTGTCGTCAGCGCTCTTCGTGAACACCGCACCGAGGCCATCGTTCACGTAGCCGCAAAAAAGGCTGTAGAGGAATCCGTTCAACATCCGCTGACCTACTACCTTGAGAACGTCGTAGGTATGCACTCGCTGCTCTCGGCGATGACAGATACGGGAGTGTCGAGGATCCTGTTCTCCTCCAGCGCGGCCGTATACGGTGTGCCCTCGGATGGCATGGTGACCGAACAATCGGAGACGGCACCCGCTTCGCCGTATGGCTGGACGAAGCTGATGTGCGAACAGATGCTCCGAGACACCGCGCGCGCTCATGAACTCAGCTGGGTCAGCCTCCGCTACTTCAACGTCGCCGGCGCAACGGATCCGGTCCTCGGAGACCGGGGCGTCAACAACCTTGTGCCAAAAGTCTTTCGGGCGATCAGCTCGGGTCAGAATCCGCAGATCTTCGGCGACAACTACCCCACCGAAGACGGCACTTGCGTTCGCGACTACATCCATGTGGAGGACGTGGCTGAAGCGCATGCTGCGGCTATCCAACGCATGGCAGCCTTAGAACTCGCGGCCACATACAACATCGGCACTGGATCGGGCACGAGCGTGCTGGCAGTGATGCAAGCCGTCCAGCGAATTACCGGCATCAAATTCAAGTGGGACGTGTGCGGTCCACGAGAAGGCGATCCCGCCCGAGTTGTGGCTGACCCGACAAAGATCCGCGACGAGCTGGGGTGGAGGTCGCGACATGACCTAGACGACATCATCGGCAGCGCGTGGAACGCGTGGTGCGCCGCGAGCGCCGGGCCCCATGACGCACGTTGAGGCAACGAAGGCGTATGGAGGCCGCGGCAGGGTCAGCGCTCTCACCGGTGGTCGGCGTCGACCACATGCTCCTAACACAACTGCAGGGCCGCAGAGGCGTATAACGCGGCGGTCCCGGAGTCCGATCACCGAGGACTGGTCGTTACCGTCGATGTTCCCGTCGACCCGACCGCGAGCTGACCGGATCCGGGCCGATTAGGCTGTACGTGTGTCGGAGGCGGTCAGGACCAACTCACATACTTCGCGCGAGCGTTCCTCCGCCATCTACGTCGCATCCCCGGAAGGGGACACCGGTAAATCCACGATCGCGCTGGGCATCCTGCACCGGTTGACCGCCACCGTGGCCAAGGTCGGTGTCTTTCGGCCGATCACCCGGCTCGGCGAGGACCGCGACTACATTCTCGACCTCCTGTTGGACCACACCACGGCGGGCCTGTCCTACGACGACTGCGTCGGCGTCGGCTATGAGCAACTGCACGACAACCCCGACGGCGCGCTGGGCGAGATCGTCGACCGGTACCACCGGGTGGCCGATCAGTGCGATGCGGTCCTGATCGTGGGCAGCGACTACACCGACATCGCCGCGCCCAGCGAGCTGTCGACCAACGCACGTATCGCGGCCAACCTCGGCGCCCCGGTCGTGCTGGCGGTCAAGGCCAAGGATCGAAGCCCCGACGATGTCGCGCACATCGTCGACATCTGCCTCGACGAGATCGCCGCCCAGCATGCCTACACCGCGGCGGTCGTCGCCAACCGCTGTGATCCCGCGCAACTGACCGCGGTGCTCGACGCGTTGAAGGGCTTCGACCCCACGTGCTACGCGCTGCCGGAGGAGCCGCTGCTGGTCGCCCCGTCGGTCGCCGAACTGCAGCAGGCCGTCGAGGGCGAATTGATCAGCGGTGACCCGGCGCTGCTGTCGCGGGAGGCGATGGATCTGATGGTCGCGGGGATGACCGCCGAACGCGTACTCGAGCGGCTCAGCGAGGGTGTGGCCGTCATCGCGGCCGGCGACCGATCCGACGTCGTGCTCGCGCTCGCTAGCGCCCATGCCGCCGAAGGTTTCCCGTCGTTGTCGTGCATCATTCTCAACGGCGGGCTGGAACTACATCCCTCGATCGCGGCGCTGGTGTCGGGGCTGGGATTGCGGTTGCCGATGATCGCCACCGCATTCCGGACGTTCGAGACGGCCAGCCGGGTGGCTTCCGCACGCGGCAGGGTGACCGCGACGTCTGTACGCAAGATCGACACGGCTATCGCGTTGATGGAGGCCCACGTCGACGTCGCAGACCTGCTGGATCAGTTGGCCATTCCGATCCCGGAAGTGGTCACCCCCCAGATGTTCACCTACAAGCTGGTGGAGTGGGCCCGGTCCGACCGTAAGCACATCGTGCTGCCGGAGGGCGACGACGACCGCATTCTGACCGCGGCCGGCCGGTTGTTGCACCGCGGCGTCGCCGAGCTGACGATCCTCGGCGAGGAATCCCAGATACGTTCGCGCGCAGCTGAATTGGGGATCGATATCTCGGGCGCCACGGTGCTGGACCCGCAGACCAGCGACCTGTGTGACAAGTTCGCCGAGCAGTACGCCGAAATGCGCAAGCACAAGGGCGTCACGGTGGAGCAGGCCCGCGAGATCATCCACGACGTCTCATATTTCGGCACCATGCTGGTGCACAACGACCTGGTCGACGGCATGGTGTCCGGCGCGCGCCACACCACCGCGCACACCGTGCGGCCCGCCTTCGAGATCATCAGGACGCTGCCCGATGTTTCGACGGTTTCCAGCATCTTCCTGATGTGCCTTGCCGACCGGGTGCTGGCGTACGGTGACTGCGCGATCGTGCCGGATCCGACCGCAGACGAACTGGCCGACATCGCGATCTCGTCGGCCCGTACCGCGGCACGCTTCGGCATCGAACCGCGAGTCGCGATGCTGTCCTACTCGACAGGCACCAGTGGAACGGGCGCAGACGTCGAGAAGGTCCGAGAAGCAACCGATTTGGTCATCCAGCGGGAACCGGACCTGCTGGTCGACGGCCCTATCCAATACGACGCCGCCGTCGACGCCTCCGTGGCCAAGTCCAAGATGCCCGACTCCAAGGTGGCCGGTCATGCGACGGTGCTGATCTTCCCCGACCTCAACACCGGGAACAACACGTACAAGGCGGTGCAGCGCAGCGCGGGCGCGATTGCGATAGGCCCCGTGCTGCAAGGGCTGAAGAAGCCCGTCAACGACCTCTCGCGCGGGGCGTTGGTGGAGGACATCGTCAACACCGTCGCGATCACCGCTATCCAGGCGCAGACGCTCTGATGGCCCGCAGCGTGCTGGTTCTCAACTCTGGGTCGTCCTCGCTCAAATATGCTGTCATCGAACCTGATTCGGAGACGATGGTGATCGACGGCATCGTCGAGCGCATCGGCGAGGGGCAGGTGCGCGACCACGCGGAGGCCCTGCAGACGGCGTTCGAGCAGATGGCCGACGCGGGCCAGGGCCTCGATGCTCTGGACCTCATCGCCGTGGGGCATCGCGTGGTCCACGGCGGTCCCGACCTGTATGAACCGACGCTGATCGACGATACCCTGGTCGCGAGGGTCGAAGAGCTGTCTCCCCTTGCGCCGCTGCACAATCCGCCGGCCCTGCTCGGAATCGAGGAGGCGCGCAAGGCGCTGCCCGACCTGCCTCATGTCGCGGTCTTCGACACCGCGTTCTTCCACGACCTGCCCGCCGCCGCCGCCGCCTACGCGATCGACCGTGACATCGCCGAGCAGTGGCACATCCGTCGCTACGGCTTCCACGGCACCTCGCACCAGTACGTCAGCGAGCAGGCCGCCGCATACCTGGGAGTTCCGCTGGACTCGCTGCGCCAGATCGTGCTGCACCTGGGCAACGGCGCGTCGGCCTCTGCGATCGTGGGCGGCCGCCCGGCGGACACCTCGATGGGGCTGACGCCGATGGAGGGGCTGGTGATGGGAACCCGCTCGGGTGACATCGATCCCGGAGTGCTGTTCTACCTCTGGCGTACGGCGCACATGAGCGTCGAGGACATCGAAGAGATGCTCAACCGTCGCTCCGGGGTGCGTGGACTCGGCGGCGAGGTCGACTTCCGGGTGCTGCATCAGCGCATCGAAGCCGGGGACGCGTCTGCGCAACTGGCTTACGACGTCTACATTCACCGGCTGCGCAAGTACATCGGCGCCTATCTGGCGCTGCTGGGCACAGTGGACGTCATCACCTTCACCGCCGGAGTCGGGGAGAACGACGCGGCGGTGCGGCGCGACGCGCTGAAAGGCATGGCGCCGTTGGGGATAGAGCTCGACGAGAAGCTCAACGCCGGCCCCGAGAAGAACACCCGGCGGATATCGACCGACCGGTCCGCGACGACGGTGCTAGTTGTTCCCACTGATGAGGAGCTTGCGATCGCCCGCGCCTGCACGAACCTCGTCGAGCACTGAGCGCGGCTTCTCCAGCGGCAGTTCCCGCGCGGAATCGCAGATGGCCAGCAGTCGGCGGACCTGCCTGCCGCAGCGCACCTGCCAGTCGATTCCGTTCCGGGAGCAGATCACGTTGATGTAGTGCAGCGCGGCGAACCCGGCGGTGCCGAAGAAGTCGGCGAGCCGCAGGTCGATCACCAGCCGCCGGGTGCCGGCGACCTGACCTTCGACGTAGGTGGCCAGCGCGCGGCTGTTGGTGGCGTCGATCTCGCCGTCGACCGTCACCAGGACCGTCGAACCATGCCGGTGGGACGCCGTGAAGCTCGCCCGATGGTGGTGTTCGCACTGATCGACGGACCGGGGGTCGGGTCGGAACACCCGGCAGGTTCCTACAGCGGACACGGCGCACTCCTGTTGTCGAGATGCAATTGAAACCGCGGATGCCCTCGGCGGCGCCTGACGTTCCTCAGCCGCATTCGAGGATTTGCCCCCGATGACCTCTGCAGTTCGGCTGTGACCTCAACCTGTGATGCAGATTACTACGGAATCCGCGGCGTGACCATTGAGTGTTACGACATGGGCAAATCCCGTAAAGTCGGCGCTTCGTGCGGCGTGGTTTGCTATATCGACCACTGAATCCGTAGTCCTCACTCTGGCCGGTGTGGCGCCGGTGCGCACCGATTTGCCCCGCCGGCGACCGGTCGAAATCCGAACCCAGTCGCCAGCGCCCTCAGAACGTGCTCGTCGGGCGGACGCTGTTGGCGAGGTCCACCAGCGCGTAGCGGTGCGCCTGGGTCGGCGCCACCCGTGCCAGGGCGCGCAGCGAGGCCTCCACGCCCAGCTGCAACCCGTGTTCGGTGAACGGGAACCCGAGGATGTGGTTGGTGCTCGCGGTGTTGTCGGCCAGCCAGTCCATCGCGGTGCCCAGCACCAGCGCACGGATCTGCAGAACCCGCGGCTCGGTGTCGGGCAACGCCTCGACGCGCCGCGCGGCGTCCCGGATCTGCTGTTCGGTGATCTCGCTCGACGATCGACCGGACAGCAGGGTGACCGCACTGGTCAATCGGGCCGTCGTGAAGTGGCGGGACATCGCGGGCACCTTGTCGAGGGTCTTCACCGCATCGTCGCGCTCACCGGCGGCCGATTGCGCGCGCGCCAGTCCGAACCCCGCCGAGATCACCCCGTTGTCCGTCGACCACACGGTCTTGTAGAACTTGCCCGCGTCCGGGGTGCCGGCCAGCTCGGCGGTGGCCGCCAAAGCCAGCTTGGGGGCCAGCTCGCCGGGCATCGTGTCGAGCACCTCGGTGAAATGCTTTGTCGCCGAGTCATAATCGGCGGTCAGGAGTTCGGAGACGGCCTTGAACCAGACGAGCCGCCACGGCCAGCCCACCCGCCCGGCGAGATCGTCGAGCTTGCGGGTGGCCTTGGCGACATCGCCGAGATCGAGCAGTGCGCGCACTTCCATCAGCGGCAGTTCGACGGAGTCCGACAGATCGATCCCTTCGGAGTCCAGCGCCCCGTGCCTGGCCGCGCGCAGCTGGTCGAGGGCCTGCACGGGCTGGCTCACCACGCTGGCCGACAGCACCGGCGCGCCGACGTCGGTGGGGTCCACCAGGGGTACGGGCAGCGCCCTGACGATCTCCTGAGCCGTCAGTCGTTCGGAGTGCACCTGCCCGTCGAGATAGACGTCGGTGTGGGCGACCAGAAGATCGATGCCGAACGTGGACCGCGTTGGCGAAAAGACCGTGGACAG
This sequence comes from Mycobacterium sp. GA-1285, assembly GCF_001499905.1. GTDB lineage: Bacteria > Actinomycetota > Actinomycetes > Mycobacteriales > Mycobacteriaceae > Mycobacterium. The sequence goes on from NZ_LQIS01000045.1 coordinate 72,559, forward strand.
ACCGGGTTTGGGTGACCCGGTGTCCTTTGCGACCACTTCGCGCAGCACGCCGAGCAGCTGCCCGGACATCTCGTCGGCGCTGCCGAAGCGCCGCCGCGGGTCCGGATCGATCGCCCGGCGCAACACCCGGCCGAACGAGTCGTACTCGGCCAGCACCGGATCGTCCTCGGGCAACCCGTCGACATAGCGGCCCTTGCGCGTGCGCAGTTTGAGGGTCAGCGCCGCGAGCGTGCGGCCGACGGTGTAGATGTCGGTGGCAACCGTCGGCCCGGTCCGCACGATCTCGGGTGCCTGATATCCGGGAGTGCCGTAGAGATAGCCGAACGAGTTGATGGTCGACACCGCGCCGAGGTCGATGAGCTTGAGCTGTTCCTCGGTGATCATGATGTTCTCGGGCTTGAGGTCGTTGTAGGCCAAGCCGATCGAGTGCAGATAGCCCAGCGCGGGCAGTATCTCGAGCATGTACCCGATGGCCTGGGCCACCGGCAGCTTCTCGCCCCTGGCCTGTTTGAGCGAGGTGCCGCCGACGTACTCCATCACGATGTAGCCCACGGGGTTGCCGTGCTGGTCGGCGTGCTCGACGAAGTTGTAGATCTTCACGATGCCGGGATGGGTGACCTCGGCGAGGAACTGCCGCTCGGCCATCGCGATCTTCTGCGCCTCGGCGTCGCCGGAATGCACCAGACCCTTGAGCACGACGGGTCGTTCGTTGACGTTGTGGTCGAAGGCCAGGTAGACCCACCCGAGGCCACCGTGCGCGATGCAGCCCTTGATCTCGTACTGGTCGGCGACCATGTCCCCCGGGTTCAGTTGCGGCAGAAAGGAGTACGGACTACCGCAGTGCGGACACCACCCTTCCGACCGGGCGGGCTTGCCATCGCTGGAGCGGCCGACCGGGCGTCCGCAGTTCCAGCAGAACCGCTTCTTCTCCGCGACCACCGGGTTGGTCATCAACGCTTCGAGGGGGTCCTTGGCCCGCACCCGCGGGATCTCGACCAGCCCGCCGCCCAGCCGGCGCGTGCGCGACAGCGCCCGCGTCGTCGAGGTGGTGTGCTCCTGTGGCTCGGTCTCCCCGGTGCCCACCGACGCGCTGTCGTCGTCGTCGAGGTGGGGCCGGAACACCGCCTCGGTCGCCATCGGGCGGATGGTCGACGCCGAATCCATGCCCATGTCGTCGAAGCTCGCGGGTTGGGTGCCCGGATCCTCGTCGTCGAAGTCCTCCAACTGGGTCTCGGCCATCAGTCGGTGTACCTCGCGACCGGAGGAGCAGGCGCCGGCCCGAGCACCGTCAACCACTTGCGGTACAACGTGTTCCAGGTGCCGTCGCGGCGGATTCGTTCGAGCGTGCCATTGACGAACCGGACCAGGCCGGTGTTCTGCTTGTTGACCCCGATGCCGTAGGGCTCCTGGTTGAGGCTCGGGCCGACGATGTGCAGATAAGGATCCTGTGACACCAACCCGGCGAGGATCGAGTCGTCGGTGCTGACCGCGTCGACCTGCCGCTGCTGCAACGCCACCAGGCAGTCGGCCCATGCGACCACCCCGACGATGATCGGCGGCGGCGTGATCTGGCGGATCCGCTCCAGAGACGTCGTGCCCTTCGCGACGCACACGCGGCGACCCGAGAGGTGCGACGCCTGCCGGATCGTCGAGTCGCGCGGCGCAAGGATGCGTTGATTGGCCGTCAGGTAGGACGTCGAGAACCCGATCAGCTTCTTGCGTTCGCAGGTGATGGTCATGGTCTTGACGACGACGTCGACCTGATTGTTCTGCAGTGCGGCAATGCGATCCGCTGACGACAGGATGCGGTACTCGACCTGCGAGGGGGTTCCGAAGATGTCGCGGGCGATCTCACCGGCGATGTCGACGTCGAACCCGGTGATCTGCCCGGTGATCGGGTCGCGGAATGAAAACAGGTTGCTTCCGATGTCCAGGCCGACGATCAGCCGTCCGCGCGCGCGGATGTTCGCGACGGCCCCCTCCGCCTCGGCCCGACTGCCGAACGGGCGAAGGCTCGCCATGCGATCGCAGTCCTCGGTGTCCTCCCCGGGCGGCCGCACCGGTTGCGGTGGCAACTCCTCCATACCCGCCGGGGTGGGCGGCGCAAGCGTCACGCCGGGTGCGGAAACCACCGACGCCGCCTGCCCGCACCCGCTCAGCAGCAGCGTGGCGGCGAAGAGGATGCCCAAGAACCTGATCACCGGTACTCACTCAGCCTCGGCCACAACCCCAGCGCCACCGCGACCGCGGCGACGACGCTGAGCACCGCGGCGCCGACGGTCGCACCGGACAGCACCCGGTGTGCGTCGATGATGTCGTCGCGGAGTTGTCCGCGGCTTTCTTCGATGCCCTGGCTCAACGCCGCGTCGAGCTTGTTGAACGCGGGCGTGGAGTCGTCCGCCCCCGTGCCCAGCGCCACCTGCGTGGCGGCCTGGTAGTTGCCGACGCTGATGTAGGCGTTGATCCGGTCGTCGGCGGCGCGCCAGCGCTTCAACAACTGCTCGGCCTCGGCGAGGTCGGTCTTGTCGATGGCGTCATCGCGGGCCAGATAATCCGAAAGCTGCTGCTGCATCATGTCGATGCGCTGGTAGTACGACTGTTTGCGTACCGTCTCGTCGCCGCGCCGGATCAACGACAGCGTCTCGTCGGCGCGGGCCTGCTGCGCGGTGATCGCCAGGTTCGTCACGGTCTTCAACGACTCGGCGGCGGTGTCCTTGGCGCTGCGGCTGTCGGAGGTCGAGATGACCAGTGCCGTGCCGACCCAGATCAACATCGTCAGAACGGCCAGGCCGCCCGCGACGAAGCCGATGTTGATCCGCCTGCGGGTGCGTCTGGCCAGCCAACGGTTGGCGAACACCCCGAACAGCAGGGTCGCCAGCACCACCAGGATGACCGGACCGGGAATGCGGGTGGACGCGCTGGTCTCGACGTCCACTCGCGCCGAGGTCTCCTCGTAGAGACGTTCGGCCCCGGGCAGGATCTGTGTCTGCATCAACGCCGACGCCTCAGACAGGTACGACGAACCCACCGGGTTGCCCGAACGGTTGTTGGTGCGTGCGGTCTCGACCAAGCCCGTGTACACCGACAACTCCGCGTTGATGCGACCGAGCAGTTGCACCAGGTCCTCGTCGGTGAGCCCGCTCGACGCCCGGGTCACCGCCACCGACGCGTCCGTGATCGCCTGCTCGTACCGTTGCCGGACGTCGCGCGGTTCCGCGCCGGCGATGAAGGCCGTGGCCGCGGCGGCGTCGGCGACGGACAGCTTCGTGTAGAGCTGCCCGGCGGCGAAAGACAGCGGTTCGGTGTGGTTGAGCACCGTCATGAGCGCCTGCTGCCGGTCGTTGATCGTCGTCGAGGTGGCGAACGCGCTGGCGATGACCAGCGCGGACAACACGATCCCGATGGTCAGGATCCGGCCGGGGGTGGTCCACAGGAACCACCAGCGTTGTTGTGCCGACGTCGACGGCGACCGCGACGCGAGCGGCTCCGTCGACGGGTGCGCCAACTCCACAGTCACGTGCGCGCGGACCTCATCAGCATCGCTTTCCGGCTCGTCGTTCCGACCGCTCCCACTCTATGAAAGAAGTCTAAGAGTTTCCGGGAGGCCGGGCGGTCCTATTGTTGAGGCGTGCGTGGCGACGGTGACGGATGGGTGGTGTCCCAGGGCCAGGCCTATTGGGGTCGGTACGGCGCGGCCGGTCTGCTGCTGCGAGCCCCTGGCCACAACGGCACCCCGGTGGTGCTGCTCCAGCACCGGGCGGCCTGGAGCCACCAGGGCGACACCTGGGGTCTGCCCGGCGGTGCCCGCGACAGCCACGAGACCGCGGAGCAGGCGGCCATCCGGGAGGCTCATGAGGAAGCGGGACTTCCGGCGGGGCAGTTGACGGTGCGCAAGGTGGTGGAAACCAAGGTCGTCGCCGGCGACGGCGTCAGCTGGACCTACAGCACGGTCATCGCCGATGCGCCGGCGATGCTGCAGACCGTTGCGAATCGCGAGAGCGCCGAATTGCGCTGGGTCGCCGTCGATGACGTCGCGAAGCTGCCGCTGCACCCCGGCTTCGCCGCCAGCTGGCAGCGGTTGCGCGACGAGTTCGCCTCGATCCCGCTCCTGGTCAATCCGCAGCTCTGAGTGCCGCCCTCAATGCCGCCTTCAATGCCGCGGCCGCCGCACGCGGGTCCTCGGCCGCCGTGACCGCCCGCACCACGACGATGCGGCGCGCGCCGGCGGTCAGCACCTGCGGTAACCGGTCGGCGTCGATTCCGCCGATCGCGAACCACGGCTTGTCCGTACCCAGTTGGGCGGTGTGCCGGACCAGGTCCAGGCCGGGCGCCGGGCGGCCCGGTTTGGTCGGGGTGGGCCAGCACGGGCCGACGCAGAAGTAGTCGACGGCCTCGTTCACCGCCGCCGCGACCTGGTCCGCGTCGTGGGTGGATCGCCCGATCAGCGGCCCGTCGCCGACGATGCGGCGCGCCATCGCCAGCGGAAGGTCATCCTGGCCCAGATGGAGCACGTCGGCGCCGGCGGCCAGCGCGATGTCGGCGCGGTCGTTGACGGCCAGCAGCGCGCCGTGGCGCCGGGCCGCGTCGGCGAGCACCTCGAGGGCCTCGAGTTCTCCACGCGCCTCCAACGGGCCGAACCGCTGTTCGCCCGGCGAACCCTTGTCACGCAGTTGGATGAGGTCGACCCCGCCGGCGAGGGCGGCGTCGGCGAATTCCGCGAGGTCGCCGCGCTCGCGCCGGGCGTCGGTGCACAGGTACAGCGATGCGCCGGCCAGGCGTTCCCGAAGTCGGTGCACACCGCGACGCTAGCGACTCGTCGGTCGGGCCGTGGCCGGCGGGTACTGTGGGTTGACGAACGCGGGAGTCCCGGGCGGGGACTGAGAGTGGGCATTCGTACCTGCCCTTACCGTCGCACCTGATCCGGGTCATGCCGGCGAAGGGAGGGATGTTGACCACAGCGAGCCTGGCCGTGATCGGCGGCGGTGTCATCGGATTGGCCGTGGCGCGGCGTGCGCTGACCGCCGGCTGGGATGTCCGGGTGCACCGCACCGATGATCGCGGTGCGTCGTGGGTCGCGGGCGGCATGCTCGCACCCCACAGCGAAGGCTGGCCCGGCGAGGAGAAGCTGCTTCAGCTCGGCCTGGAGTCGCTGCACATGTGGCACGACGGCTTCCTCGACGGGTTACCCGACGATGTGGTCACCGCACGCGGATCGTTGGTGGTCGCCGTCGACCGCGCCGACGCGGCCGACCTCAAAACGGTGGGCGAGTGGCTTGCGGCCCAAGGGCATCCGGTGACGGCGACGACGTCCGCCCGCGACATCGAACCGCTGCTCGCCCAGGGCATCCGGCACGGATTCCGTGCCGAAACCGAACTGGCCGTTGACAATCGGCTGCTGGTGCGAGCCTTGGCCGTGCTGTGCGAACGGCTCGGTGTGCAGTGGGGGCCGCCCGTGTCCGACCTCGCCTCGGTGCATGCGGATGCCGTCGTGATCGCGAACGGCATCGACGCGCCGACATTGTGGCCCGACCTACCCATTCGGCCGGTCAAGGGTGAGGTGTTGCGGTTGCGGTGGCGCCGCGGCTGCATGCCGGTGCCGCAGCGGGTCATTCGGGCCCGGGTGCACGGCAGGCAGGTGTACCTGGTTCCGCGGGCCGACGGGGTCGTCGTCGGCGCGACGCAGTACGAACACGGTCGCGACACCGCCCCCGCGGTGACGGGAGTGCGCGAACTGCTCGACGATGCCTGCGCGGTGATGCCTGCGCTGGGCGAATACGAACTCGCTGAATCCGCGGCGGGTTTGAGGCCGATGACGCCGGATGGATTACCGCTCGTCGAACGCCTCGATGAGCGCACACTGGTCGCGGCGGGCCACGGGCGCAACGGCTTTCTTCTCGCGCCCTGGACGGCCGAGCGGATCGCGGCCGAACTCGACGTCACGATTGGAGCGACACCATGACGCCCACGCGAGGAGCAAAACCATGACGCGCACGCGAGGAGCAAAAACCATGAAAGTAGTTGTCAACGACGAAGCGGTGGAAGTCGACGCGACGACGACGGTCGCAGCGCTGCTGGAGCGTCTCGGTTTTCCGGAGAAGGGGATCGCCGTCGCGGTGGACTGGTCGGTGCTGCCCAAATCGGACTGGGACACCGCCTTGTCGGAAGGCGCTCGCGTGGAGGTGGTGACGGCGGTGCAGGGTGGCTGATTCGAAGCTGACCATCGCCGGTCGTGAGTTCGGTTCGCGGCTCATCCTGGGCACCGGAGGCGCGGCCAACCTCGCGGTGCTCGAAGAGGCGCTTGTCGCATCGGGCACCGAGCTCACGACTGTGGCGATGCGGCGCGTCGACGCCGACGGCGGGACCGGCGTGCTCGCGCTGCTCGACCGGCTGGGCATCACGCCGTTGCCGAACACCGCCGGTTGTCGCGGCGCGGCCGAGGCGGTGCTGACGGCCCAACTCGCCCGCGAGGCGCTGCGCACCGACTGGGTGAAACTGGAAGTCATCGCCGACGAACGAACGCTGCTGCCCGACGCCGTCGAATTGGTCAGGGCGGCTGAGCAATTGGTCGACGACGGTTTCACCGTGCTGCCCTACACCAACGACGATCCGGTGCTCGCGCGCCGGCTCGAGGACGTCGGATGCGCGGCGGTGATGCCGCTGGGTTCGCCGATCGGAACGGGGCTGGGAATCGCAAACCCGCACAACATCGAGATGATCGTCGAGTCGGCTTCGGTGCCCGTGGTGCTCGACGCGGGCATCGGCACCGCGAGCGACGCCGCGATGGCGATGGAGTTGGGATGTGACGCCGTGCTGTTGGCCACTGCCGTGACACGCGCCGCCGATCCGCCGACCATGGCGGCGGCGATGGCGGCAGCGGTCACCGCCGGTCATCTGGCACGCCAGGCGGGCCGCATCCCGAAGCGGTTCTGGGCTCAGGCGTCCAGCCCGGCTCGATGAGTCGGTATGTCGCACTGGGCAGTTCGATGGCGGCGGGTCCCGGGATCGGACCCCGCGCCGACGGCGCACCCTGGGCCGCCGGCCGCTCGGCGCGTAACTATCCGCACCTGGTCGCCGCGAAGCTAGGTCTCGACCTCGTCGACGTGACGTACTCCGGCGCGACCACCGCGAACGTCCTGCGTGAGGCGCAACACTGTGCGCCGCCCCAGATCTCGGCGCTGACCGGATCCGAAGAACTGGTGACGGTGACCATCGGTGGCAACGATGTCGGGTACGTGCCGATGCTCTTCGCCGCGGGCCTGCCACGGGCTCTCCGCAGGTTGCCGCTGCTGGGCGGTGTGCTGCGCGCTCAGCTGGACCCGCAAGCGCGCGAGGACGCGCTGACAGAGGTCGCCGCGGCGCTCGAGGAGGTCGGCCGGACCCTGCGCGCCCGCTCACCACGCGCGATGGTGCTGTTCGTGGACTACCTCACGTTGCTACCGCCACCGGGTGACTCGGCGCCACCGCTGTCCGACGCCGACGTCGCGACCGGCCGCCACGTCGCCACCACGCTGGAACGGCTGACCGCGGAGGCGGCCTCGGTCACCGGCTGCGGACTCGTTCGGGCCGCCGAGCACAGCCGCGCGCATCACGCGTGGTCGGCCGAACCGTGGACGACACGGTTCGGGGCGCCGTTACCGGGCAGGCCCGCGCCCCTGCACCCCAATGCGGCGGGCATGCGGGCCGTGGCCGACCTCGTCGTCGCGCAGGTGACGGGCGAGGGATCCGAGCGACGCTAACGTAGTGGGCGATGAGCCACACCCGGGTTTCGAAGACACTCGCGCTGATCGCGGCCGCCGCACTGCTGCTCGGGGGGTGCGGCCGGGACCACGAACCGAAGCCGACGGTTCAGCCGCCTACCACGCAGGCCGAAGTTTCCCCGGCCGCCGTGGACTTCGCCAGGTCGCTCGCGCAGCGGACCTCCGCCGATGCCATGTATCAGCATCTTGTCCGGCTGCAGGAGATCGCCGACGACAACGACGGTAACCGAGCGCTGGGCACATCGGGTTACGACGCCAGCGTCGACTACGTTGCTAATACCCTGCGGGACAGTGGTTTCGACGTGCAGACGCCGGAGTTCGAGGTGCGGCTGCCGTTCGCCGACGAACCCGCCCTGAGCGTCGGTGGCGCCGCAGTCAAGGCCAAACCGCTGAATTTCACGATCGGTACGCCCCCGGGCGGTGTGGCTGGCCGACTGGTGCTCGCCCGCGTCGAGGACAGCCCGGGATGCTCGGTCTCCGACTACGACGGCTTGCCCGTCGAAGGTGCCGTCGTGCTCGTTGACCGCGGCACCTGCCAGTTCTCGGACAAGGAAAAGGCGGCGGCCGATCGCGGCGCTGTGGCGTTGATCGTCGCCAACAACGAGGACAACGACGAGATGGGCGGCACGCTCGGCGAAGACACGCAGGTGCGAATTCCGGTCGTCAGCGTCACCAAGGTCGAAGGGGAACGGCTACGGGCCGCGCCCGGCGAGGCGACGCTCAAGCTCAATGCCGGTGTGCGCAGGGAGCGAACCCGCAACGTCATCGCTCAGACCACGACCGGTGACACCCACAACGTCGTGATGGCCGGTGCACATCTGGACAGCGTCCCGGCGGGCCCGGGCATCAACGACAACGGGTCCGGTGTGGCGGCCGTGCTGGAGTCCGCAGTTCAGTTGGGTGGTTCCCCCGACGTCCGCAACGCGGTACGGTTCGGTTTCTGGGGTGCGGAGGAGGTCGGGTTGTTCGGATCGAACAACTATCTGGAGACGCTGGATCTCGATGCTCTCAAGGACATCTCGCTCTATCTGAACTTCGACATGGTCGCCTCACCCAATCCCGGCTACTTCACCTACGACGGGAACCAGTCTCTGCCGCCCGACGAGGAAGGCGCCGTCGTTCGGGTGCCCGAGGGGGCGGCGGGCGTGGAACGCACGTTGGTGGACTTCCTCGACGCGGCCGGAAAACCGGCCGAGGACACCAGCTTCGACGGTCGCTCCGACTACGACGGTTTCACCCTGGCGGGCATTCCGGCAGGTGGCACCTTTTCGGGCGGCGAGGCCAAGATGACGCCGGAGCAAGCCGAGGTGTGGGGTGGCGAGCCGGATCAGCCGTTCGATCCCAACTACCACAAGGAATCGGACAACCTGGAGCACATCGATCGCACCGCACTCGGCATTCACGGGTCCGGTGTCGCTTACGCCGTCGGCATCTACGCCCAGGACCAGGGTGGGCCGAATGGAATTCCCACCCGTGATCTCCGCGTCCGTCACCCGCTCGCGTCATGAAGACGTGGGCGGCCAGCGTCGGAGCTGTCATCGGTGTCGTAGCGGCCATGACCTCGTGCTCGTCGCCGGAGCCGACACCGCCGTCGCCCCAGGAGGTGGCCGACGAAGTCACCACCGACGCGATGTTCACCCACCTGCAGAGGCTGCAGGAGATCGCCGACACCAACGGCGGTAACCGCGCCAACGGCAAGCCAGGCTACGACGCCACCGTCGATTATGTTGCACAGTTCCTGCGCGACAAGGGATTCGACGTTCAAACGCCGGAGTTCGAACTGCTCGACCGTAGTCAGGGCGGCAACCCGTCGATGCGGGTGGGCGGGCGCGAATATCCCGTCGACCAGGCCTCCCTGTTGATCACCACGCCGCAGGGCGGGTTGAACGCCGTGACCCTTCGGCCGACCAAGCCTGCCGGCTGCCGGGCTGCCGACTACGACGGCACCTCGGTGCGCGGCGCGATCGCCGTCGTCGACGACACGGGATGCTCGGTGGTCGCCAAACAGAATGCGGCCGTGTCGGAGGGCGCCGTCGGCCTCCTCGTCGTCAGCTCGCCGGATGGCGGCGGGAGCCCGGCCGGCCTGTTCACCCCCGGCTACTACCAGGATCTGACCGTGCCCGTCGGGGTGATCGGCCGCGACGCCGACACCGCTCTACGGCGGAGCTCGGCACCGGTGCGGCTCGTGCTCGACCGCGAGCCGGTCATGAAGAAGACCCGAAACCTCGTGGCGCAGACCAAGACCGGCGATGCCCGCAACGTCGTGCTGGCGGGCGCGCACCTGGACAGCTCGGCTGCCAGCCCCGGTGTGAACGACGACGGGACGGGCATTGCGGCGCTGCTGGAGACGGCGGCCGCACTGGGCCCGCAGCCCCAAATCAGGAACGCTGTGCGCTTCGTGTTCTGGGCTTCCGAAGAGAACGGGCTGGCCGGACCGACGAGATACGTGCAGGGACTGTCGCCCGACGAACTCCGCGACATCGCACTGTATCTGGGCTTCGACATGCTCGGTTCGCCCAATGCCGGCTACTTCACCTACGACGGCGACCAGTCGGCCCAGCCCAACCCGGCGATCCCCGCACAGTCGGTACCCACGGGTTCGGCCGGTATCGAACGGACGCTGGCCGGTTACCTCAACACCGCGGGGGTGCGGCCCGCCGACATGCCACTGAGCGAATTCACCGACTATTACCCATTTCTCGCCGCCGGAGTGCCGATCGGCGGTCTGACGGCCGGCTCGTCGCAGCGCAAGAGCGAGATACAGGCCCGGCTCTGGGGTGGCCGGGCGGGGGTCCCCTTCGACCCGAACTACCGGACCAAGCGGGACACCGTCGAGAACGTCAACCGAGATGCGCTGTCGGTTCTTGGGCCGGCGGTCGCCTACGTCGTCGCGGGCTACGCGCAGTCGATCGACGGCGTCAACGGCGTTCCGCCCCGGGATCAGCGGCAGCGGACCGCTCGCTAACCTGTCGGGATCGACGCGCTGTCAGGTCGGTTCGATCACGGTCTGAAACGGTAAGCCAACGCACCCACCAGCACCACGCAAACGCCGGCCAGGATCGACGGTCCCGGAAGCAGGAACGCCAGCACCACGCATCCCGCCAGCCCGATCGCCGGGACCGTTCGGCGGCCGAGGGTCCAGGCCGACGCGTTGGCGATCGCGTAGTAGACGAGCACGGTGAACGACGAGAACCCGATCGCGGTGCGGACATCCACGGTGGCGGCCAGCGTGGCCACCAGGACGCCGACGGCCACCTCGGCGCGGTGTGGGCTGCCGAATCTCGGGTGGACGTGCGACAACGTGTGGGGCAGGTGGCGGTCGCGCGCCATCGCCAGCGTCGTGCGCGACACCCCGAGGCTGAGCGCCAACAGCGACCCGAGCGCGGCCACCGCCGCACCGACCCGCACGACTGGCTCGAGAGCCGGGAAGCCGGCGGAGGTCACCGCGTCGGCGAGTGGCGCTGTGGCCGAAGCCGTTGCCGCACTACCCAGTTCGGCCAGAACGGCGGTGGCGACGAGCGCGTACACCACCAGCGTGATGGCCAGCGCCAACGGTATCGCGCGGGGGATGCTGCGGGCCGGATCGCGGACCTCTTCGCCCAGTGTCGCGATCCGCGCGTAGCCCGCGAACGCGAAGAACAACAATCCGGCGGCCTGCAGCACGCCGCCGACGGAGACGTCGGGGCCGATCGACAACCGGCTCGACTCGACCTCCCCGAAACCGAGGACCGTCACCACCACGGTGCCCAGCACCGCCAGCACCACACCGACGATGACGCGCGTCAGCAGCGCCGACTTGTGGATGCCTGCGTAGTTCAGCGCTGTCAGCGCCGCGACCGCTCCGACCGCGACCCCACGGGCCGCCTCGGGCCACACGTAGTAGCCGACGGTGAGCGCGATCGCAGCGCACGAAGCGGTCTTGCCGACGATGAAACTCCACCCCGCGGTGTAACCCCAGAACTCGCCGAGGCGCTCACGCCCGTAGACGTAGGTACCGCCGGACTTCGGGTACCGCGCGGCGAGCCGGGCGGACGAGGTGGCGTTGCAGTAGGCCACGACGGCGGCCACGACGAGGCCGATCAGCAGTCCCGAACCGGCCGCAGCGGCGGCGGGCCCGACGGCGACGAAGATGCCCGCGCCCATCATCGAACCCAGCCCGATCACGACCGCGTCGAAGGTTCCCAGCCGGCGTGGGAGTCCGGGGCCGGCCGGCGTGCTCACGCCGGAATGCTAGATCAGGCCCGGTGGTGATGCGGGTGCAACGACTCGCGGGCGGAGGTCGTCGCTGAGGCGACGAGCGTCACGAGCACCCCGGCACCGCCGAGCACGGCCAGCGGGACCGTCCACAGCCGTCGCATCAGCAGCGCCGACTCGCACTGCTCGACGTAGTTGGTGTCGCCGCTGGCCGCGGCCGCCTGTGTCAGGTCCGTGAGATATCCCGTCCCGCAATTGACCTGCCAGCCGTACTGGTCGTAGCTGTCGAGAAACACCGGAAAGTTCATCGCCAGCAGCGCAGCGCCCAACACGACGCCGGCGATGATCCCGGTCCAGGCGAGGCGGTGGTGGTGATCGGACAAGGTGTTCCCCCGTTCATGTCATGCAGACGTCGGAAAACAACAGCACCGGCCACGAGACGATCGACCCCAGATACGAAACCACCAGGTCGGCACCGGTCATCCGCTGCAGGTGTTCGGTGTGGGTGGTCGACCAGAACACGCCGATCAACAGGTACGGCGTGCCCAGGACGAGGGCCGCCGTAATCAACTCCCCGATCGTGACCTGAAAGCCCAGTAGCTTGCGGAGCGCGCCGAACACCCCATTATGTTAATCGTCATTCTCCATGGTTTGGCAAGTTTGGATCAACACCGGCACTCGTGCCGGACGGGTATGGACGAGCTCACTCCGATATCGTGTCTGCCATGTCGCGCACTCGGCCGGCGAGCGGTGACGCGGTCCGGCGCCGGCCGAAGGACCGCAAGGCCCAGATCGCCCGGGCATCCGCCGAGGCGTTCAGCACCCTGGGCTTCTACGGCGTGAGCATGGAGTCGATCGCATCGCGGGTCGGGATCACGGCCGCCGCCCTGTACCGGCACTATGCAAGCAAGTACGACCTGTTCCGCGACGCCGTGCTGAACCTCGGACAGCAACTCGTGGATGCCACCGCGTTCATCGACGAGACCGATCTGGAGGACCCACAACGGGAACTGGGCCGGCTGGTGGCCGCGCTCACCGAGACCGCGATGGCGAACCGGGAGTCGGGTGGGCTGTATCGCTGGGAGGCCCGATACCTCCGGGGCGACGACCAAGCGTCGCTGATCGCGCAGATGCGCACCGTCAACCGCCGCATCCAACGCCCCATCCACGCGATGCGCCCGGATCTGACCTCGCGGCAACGGTGGACCTTGTCCATCGCGGTCCTGTCGGTGATCGGCAGCATCGTCGACCATCGCGCGAAGCTTCCCACCGTCCAGGTGCGGGTACTGCTCTCCGACCTCGCAAAGTCGCTGGCCGCCACAGAACTGCCCGATGACGATGACGTCGTCGCTGAGCAACCGGTCGCACCGGTTTCCACCGTCGTCGAGCCGTCGAGATACGAAGCGTTGCTCAACGAGTCCATGCGCTTGTTCAACATCAAGGGATACCGCGACACGGGGATGGAGGACATCGCCGCGGCCGTCGGCATGCCGGCCTCGGGGATCTACCGGTACTTCGCAGGCAAAAGCGACATCCTTGCGGCGGCGTTCCGGCGGGCCGCCGACCGGCTCTCAGAGGAGTTGACGGCGATCACCGGCTCGATCGCAGATCCCGAGGACGCACTGAGCGCGGTCATCGATGCCTACGTAGCCAGATCGTTCGCGCATCCCGAACTCGACCACGTCTACTACTCCGAGCGGCTCAACATGTCGCCGACCGATCAGAAGATCTTGCGAAACATGCAGCGCACCACCGTGGAATCGGTGGTGGAGTTGGTGGTCGCCGTGCGCTCGGAGTGGACACCGGCCCAGGCCCGGTTCGCCGTGCACGCGGCCATGGCGTTGGTGATCGACCTGGGCCGGTTGATGCGGTACGAGAACTCGCCGCAGAACCTGGCGATTCTGAAGCGGCTGCTGGATGTGACTCTGTTGGGCCGCTACCGGTTACGCGCGACGTTGCCCGCCAAGTAGGCGAGGTAGCCGACGGTTCCGAGGACCGCGAATTTGCGGGTCTTGCGGGCGGCCAGACCAAGGCCCAGTACGGTCTCGATGGCGCCGTTGAGGTAGATGAACTCGCGCGTGTTGTGCGGGAAGGCCTGTATGGTCACCGACTCGAACAGTTCGGGTTTGGCGAAGTGCGCGAGCCCGGCGCCGGCGAGGCCCAGGCCGGCCAGCGTGGCCGCGCGCGAACCGCTGCTCGATTCCTGAAGTGACACAGCCGTTGTTCCTCTCTGATCACGAAATTCGATAGTCGCTCAGAGGATACTGTGACGCCTCTTTGATGGCTTTACGGGTCGATACCGGCTGGAGCAACGTGGCCTCGCCGTTGGGGTCGAAATAGTATGACCGCGAACCCGCGCAGTTGCCTGCCATGAACACCGAGTTGGCCATGAGCTCGGTCATCCGCTCCAGGTAGCGAGTGTTGGCTTCCTCGGTGACCTCGAATGTCGTTGCACCCCGGCGCTTCATCTCACCGAATAGCCGATCCATATGGCGCATCTGATATTCCATCGAGTTGAAGAAGTTCAGCCCGAGGAACGCAAAGGGGCTCGCCAGACTCAGATAGTTGGGGAAGTAGGGCACCGTGACGCCCTGATAAGCCTGAAACCTTGTGTCGCGCCACCACTTCCCCAGGTTGCGCCCCTTACGCCCGATTACTTCGATCGCAGGGAAGTTCGCCTCCCACAAATCGAAGCCCGTCGCCAGAACGAGCGTGTCGATCTGTGTCTTCGTTCCGTCGGCGGCAACGACACCGTCGGCTTCGATGCGCTCGATCCCCGAATTCTGCAGATGCACATTCGGTTTGGTGAACACACGGTAGTAGCTGTTGGAGAACGTCGGGCGCTTGCAGCCGAAATCGTAGTCGGGGGTCAACTGCTTGCGGAGCTCGCGATCGCGCACGGAGAAGAACCGGTGCATCTTGGCCACGTCGGACGCCGCGATGTTCAGGCGCCGGAACAGAAGCTGTCGGTGACGCAGGCCGACGAAGAGAAAGAACTCGTATATCGCGTCGGTGACGGCCCGAAGCGCCCGCTGCGTCAGCGGGACCCGGGAGAACAGTCGCTTGACACCGTCGGGGATCGGGAAGTCGAGTCTGGGCACCACCCACACCGGTGTGCGCTGGTAGACCGTCAGGTCGGCCGCCTTCTTCGCGAGTTCCGGAATCAGCTGCACGGCGGTCGCACCGGTGCCGATGATCGCCACCCGACGGCCGTCGAAGTCGTATGCGTCGTCCCACGCGGTGGTGTGCATGATCCTGCCGGCGAAACCGGTGATCCCGGGGATATCGGGTGTGTGCGGCTGCGACAGGAACCCGGTGGCTGTGATCAGGTAACGCGCGGACAGCGTCTCGCCACCGGCCAACGCGACCCGCCACACCGCGACCTCCTCATCCCAGCGGGCACCTTCGACGAGCGTGTTGAACCGCATGTGCCGACGCACGTCGTACTTCGCGGCGACGTCAGCGGCGTACTGCTTGATCTCGTCGCCGGTGGAGTACAGCCGCGACCAGTTCGGATTGGGCTCGAAGTAGTACGAGTAAGTGGTCGTCGGCACATCGACCGCCAGCCCCGGGTAGCGGTTGACGTGCCAGGTGCCTCCCAGGTCGTCCTCGCGATCGAGGATGACGAAGTTCTCATAACCCATCCGCTTGAGCTGGATGGCGGCTCCTATCCCCCCGAAACCGGCGCCCACGATGACGACGTCGAGTAGTTCCGAAGTCATGAGAAAAACGGTACCTCAGGTACCGGGCACTATCGGGGAGGCCTCAGCCCTTGAGCGAGCCGCTCCGTGGCGGGTCGAGCGTCGCGATACAGGTCACGGCCCGGTCGCCCTGCTCCCAGGTTTCGGCCGTGGGATAGAGCACATACAGCTGAACGGAACTGTCCGTCATAGCGTCCGGCGCGTAGGCGGCCAGTTCGGGACTGCACTTCTCGGCGTATGCATCGATCGCCGCTTGACCTGGGAAGTCGCCGTCGGGCATCTGGAGCACCGCGAAGACCTCACCGGCGTGGACCTCGTCGCATCCGACCGTCTTCACGGTCAGCACCCGGGTGTTGTCCGGAATCTCGGCCAGGCAGTCGCCCTCCTTGACGTCGGTCGCGGTCACCGTGCCGTTACCGATGAGGAAGTACACCAGCAGGGCGACGGCGAGCCCCGCCACCCACAACGCCGACAGCACCAGGCCCGCGATCGCCAACCCCCGGCCGCCCTGACCTTCCCTGGCCTTTCTCAAGCCGACGACGCCGCAGACGACGCTGATCAGAACTCCGCCGAGCAGGCCGAAGATCAGCGAGACGATGGCCCACCAGTTCGTGGGGCGCTGTTGGGGCGGCGCGTAGTAGGACTCCTGCTGCGCATACGGGGGAGGCGGCGGTGGCGGATAACTCGGTGGTGGCGGCGGAGGGTAAGCGGGCCCGGACGGTGGGTACGGACCGGATGGCTGACCGCCGTAGGGCGGCGGTGGTCCGTACGGCGGACCCGGCGGCGTTGTCACGCGGCAACCGTATCGCGGTCATCGCCTTCGAGCCGCGGATCGAACCCCGAGCACTCGCTTGTCGCCATCGCCACGCCGGCCACCGCGGTGACCACCCTGTGGCTAGGAGGCACCCGTCAACCGTAATGCCGCGTCGACCGCCAGCGCGGGCACATCGAGTGTCTTGGAGGCCAGATCATGCCGGGCTCCGGTGATCTCGACGACCTCGGCGCGTGCGCCGATCAGCTCGGCGGCGGACCGCAGTTCGTCGATCGAGCCGAACGGGTCGGCGGTGCCGTGCGTGAACACCGTCGGAACCGCGATACGCGGAAGGTGTTCGGTGCGGGCGCGTTCCGGCTTGCCGGGCGGATGCAGCGGGTACGAGAACAGCGTCAGCACATCGATGTCGGCAGCCCCATCGGCCACCGCCATCGATGTCATCCGGCCGCCGTAGGAGTGCCCGCCCGCGATGACCGGACCATCGGCGAGCCTGCGGGCGAGCTGGATCGCCTCGATCACTCCGGCCTGGTCGGCCTTCGCGGATCCGGACGGCGGGCCCTTCGGTCGGCGGCGCCGGTACGGCAGGTTGTATCGCACCGCAAGCCATCCGCGTCCGGCCCACTCGTCACAGAGCCTCACGAGCAGCGGCGCTTCCCTGCTGCCGCCGGCGCCATGGGTGAGGACGACGACACCGGCGGGGTCTGCGTCCGGCTCGTGCGCGACACCGGCAATCGGCTCGAGGTTCACTCGGACAGCCGGAACAGCGCCGACACCGGACCGTGGCCGTGTCCCAATGGGTAAGCCGCACGCAGACATTCGGTCACCCAGCGCTTGCCGAACGCGACCGCGTCGGGTACCGGGTAACCGTGTGCCAGCGCGCCGGCGATGGCTGCGGCCAACGTGTCCCCGGCGCCGTGGTCGTGGCCGGTGTCTATTCGGGTGGCGTCGTATTCGTGGAATTCGGTGCCGTCGAAAAGCAAGTCGGGACTCTGCGCCGATGCCCGCAGGTGCCCGCCCTTCACCAAGGCCCACCGCGGTCCGAGGGCGTGCAGCGCGCGGGCCGCCTCGCGCTGGGATGAGTGGTCGACGACCTCTATACCCGTGAGCAGACGCACCTCGTCGAGGTTCGGCGTCACCAGCGTCGCCAGCGGAAATAGCTGCGTTCGAAGCGAATTCAGCGCACTGGGATGCAACAGCGGATCGCCGTGCATGGAGGCGCACACCGGGTCGACGACCAAGGGCACCGTACCGGCCAAGCCTTGTGCGCGCCAGGTCTCGGTGACGGTGTCGATGATGTCTGACGACGCCAACATTCCCGTCTTGGCCGCCTGTATCCCGATGTCGGAGGCCACCGCTTCGATCTGTCCCGCGATGACGTCGAGCGGGATCTCGTGAAACCCTTTGACCCCGACGGAGTTCTGTACCGTCACCGCGGTGACCGCAACCAGGCCGTGCACCCCGAGCAGAGCGAACGTGCGCATGTCGGCCTGGATTCCGGCACCTCCGCCGGAATCGGATCCGGCGATCGTCATCACCCGCACGGGTGTGGCGCCGGGCGGGGGCAGTGGCAGGTAGCTCATGCCAGGGGCAGGTACACGCGGTTGCCGTGTTCGGCGAATTCGCGTGACTTCTCGGCCATACCCATCTCCATCGCGGCTTCGATCGCCTCCTCGCTGTCGAGTCCGTGCTTGGCGGCATATTCGCGCACGTCTTGCGTGATGCGCATGGAGCAGAACTTCGGTCCGCACATCGAGCAGAAGTGGGCGGTCTTCGCCGGTTCGGCAGGCAGCGTCTCGTCATGGAATTCGCGTGCGGTATCGGGATCGAGTGACAGCGCGAACTGATCGTTCCAACGGAACTCGAAGCGCGCGCGGGACAACGCGTCGTCGCGCTCCTGGGCGTGGGGATGGCCCTTGGCGAGATCCGCCGCGTGCGCAGCGATCTTGTAGGCGATGACGCCGTCCTTGACGTCTTTGCGGTCGGGCAGGCCCAGGTGTTCTTTCGGGGTGACGTAGCACAGCATCGCGGTGCCGGCCTGGGCAATGATCGCCGCGCCGATGGCGCTGGTGATGTGGTCGTAGGCCGGTGCGATGTCGGTCGCCAGCGGGCCGAGGGTGTAGAACGGCGCCTCTTCGCACCACTCCTCCTCGAGCCGGACGTTCTCCACGATCTTGTGCATCGGCACGTGGCCCGGACCTTCGATCATCACCTGCACGCCATGTGATTTGGCGATCTTCGTGAGCTCGCCGAGCGTGCGCAGCTCGGCGAACTGTGCGGCGTCGTTGGCGTCGGCGATCGAGCCGGGGCGCAGACCGTCACCGAGCGAGAACGTCACGTCATAGCGTTGCAGGATGGCGCACAGCTCATCGAAGTGCGTGTAGAGGAACGATTCCCGATGGTGTGCCAGGCACCAGGCGGCCATGATGGAACCGCCGCGACTGACGATGCCGGTGACACGCTTGGCCGTCAGCGGGACGTAACGCAGCAGCACCCCCGCATGTACCGTCATGTAGTCGACGCCCTGCTCGCACTGTTCGATCACGGTGTCGCGGTACAGTTCCCAGGTCAGCGCTGCGGGCTCGCCGTTGACCTTCTCCAACGCCTGGTAGATCGGAACCGTTCCGACCGGCACCGGAGAGTTGCGCAGGATCCACTCCCGGGTTGTGTGGATGTCACGACCGGTGGACAGGTCCATGATCGTGTCGGCGCCCCACCGAGTGGCCCACACCATCTTGTCAACCTCTTCGGCGATCGAACTGGTCACCGCCGAATTGCCGATGTTGGCATTGACTTTCACCGCGAACGCCTTGCCGATGATCATCGGCTCGGACTCGGGGTGATTGTGGTTCGCGGGTATGACGGCCCTGCCCGCGGCGACCTCGTCGCGAACCAGTTCGGCGGGGACGCCCTCGCGTGCGGCGATGAACGCCATCTCGGCGGTGATCTCGCCGGCGCGGGCCCGCTGCAGCTGCGTCCCGCGGTCGCGCACGACGCCGGTCCGCGCCGGTAAGCCCGCCTGCAGATCGAGGGTCACCGTCGGGTCGGTGTACGGGCCGGAGGTGTCATACAGGTCGAGGTGCTCGCCGTTGGTCAGGTGCACCCGGCGAAACGGCACCTTCGCCCCGGGCACTTCGTCGAGTTCGCGGTAGACCTTGGTGCTGCCCTGGATCGGGCCGGTGGTCACCGACGGAGTGACAGGACTGTTCGCGACATGCGTCATCTGAGCTATCTCCCTACGCCGGCATTACCCGGTCAGGTTCGTACGGTCGACGGGCCCACCCGTCCTCTCAGCGCACTGGTGTGCGCTCCCGTGTGTGGACGCCTGCCACGCTAGCGCAGACAGGGCGGAACCGGGAGGGGGTGAAGTGAGTTCGTCAGGACGGCGGATCGTCTGGACCCGGCGGTGGTGGAGGTGGTGGCTCCCAGTCGGGTGGCAGTTCTTCAGGCTCGAAGGGATCGTCGATCCAGCGGCACCACGGACTCCTGCTCGGTTCCGTTCCCTTGAACACGATCTTCAGGAAACGGGAACGGTTGCGCCACCGGCGTCCCTCGATCTCACGTCGCCGCTCCCGAACCCTGCGTCGCTGCTCGGCGTTGATCGACCAAACCTCCTTCCGACGCCAACCAGATCTGGTGGGGGTGGTTGCGGTGCGGTCGAGCCGGTACTGCTCGCGTAGCGCCTCGATGCCCTCACGAGGCGACTCCCACGTTGCGGCACCACGATCTTGCGGCGCGGATCGATCAGCCTCGGGAACCGGCCATCGCGGCGTGCGGCGGCACTGGTTCGACCGAGCGTGTTGTACATGTTCTCGTTATTTGGCGATCTTCGCCGGGTGCCCGTGCGGCAGCGACACCAGTTGTTAGAAGAACTGGCGCAGCGTCATGAGGATCCCGCGCTCGCGGAACGACTGACGATGTTCACCGCATGCGGCAGGACGATCTTCTGCCAGTCAAGGTGGGTCTTGGCGCTGTTCGGTTCGGTCATGACCACCATCATTTCATCAAGGTGAGTGCGCAAGGGAATGAATCATGCTGTCTCACTTCATATTTCAACTTCCTATCTCCCTACACAGGAGATTTTCCGGCCCTATATCTGCTGTGTACAGAGCGGAATGCCGTTCCCGCAGGTCAGTTCGGGTGCCACGAAATCGCTGCGCACCGAATTTCCCACGCCGGAAAACAGGTCCGCCAGCCGCCCCAGCCGCCCAGGCCCGAAGCGTACAACCCGTACACAACCCTTCCAGTTCGTGTCGGACAGCGGTCCTGATGGCCCCTACGCCTTCCCCCGGTGGGGTGTCTGGTCGGCCTGTGGTGGCCGTGGAGCGTCCTCCGGCGGGCGGGGGTGGGGGTTTTTGGTGCGGTCGTGCGGGTGTTGGCTCCAAGAGGGTTCCAAGGAATCTGATCGACGGTCACCTCACCGCCGCGTGAGTCGCGGTGAAAGCCGAGAGGAGGTGACCGCAATGGTTCGTCGGATGGAACGCCGCATGACCCGCGCATTCCGGTTCAAAGGATGACCGAAAAGAAACACGAAGCGACCAAGAGGAGGTGACAAGCAATGGTTCGTCGGATGGATCGCCGACTGCTCCGCTGGTTCCGGCGCAGGAATTGACCGACATGGACAACGACATCGAGAGGTGGTGATTAGCAATGGTTCGTCACATGCAGCGCCGCTTGACCCGGCATCGCAGGCGTCTGTAAGGGCACTTACGCCAAGTGAGGCAACACAGGAGGAGGTGACAAGGAATGGTTCGTCCGACGGCACGCCGCCTGACCCGACATCGCCGTAGGCACGGCTGACCGCTGTGCACTGAGCAATCAAGAGCGGGAGGTGGTGATTAGCAATGGTTCGTCGGATGGAACGCCGCCTGACCCGACATCGCAGGCGGATGTGAGGGCACATGCGCCAAGTGAGGCAACAGAGGAGGGGGTGACAAGCAATGGTTCGTCGGATGGATCGCCGACTGCTCCGCTGGTTCCGGCGCAGGGGTTGACCGACATGGACAACGACATCGAGAGGTGGTGATTAGCAATGGTTCGTCGGATGGAACGCCGCCTGACCCGGTGGCGTATGCGCAGGTACTGAGAGAAGCCCACGGCGAGCGTCCGTGAGTTCTTCTTGCGCTGCGAGCCTTCTTCGCGACAGCGACCGGGGCCTCCTGTGCGCCGGTCGCTGTCGGGAGCGGGAGCGGGCAGCGTGAGCGCGGACCCGGTCGTCCTCGCGCGCGTCGGCTGCGGCCTGAACGCGGCGGGCACGGTCGGCGTCAGTCGATGTCGACGCGGCGCGCACAGCGTCGACATCGGTGTGCGACTATTCCAGAGCTCCGCTGACAAGTCTCGGTCACGCCAGTTCGATGAGCACCGGGGCGTGATCGCTGGGCGCGCCGATGCGGTCTTTCCCGCTCTTGCGTTCGTCCCGGACGATCTCGGCGTGCGTGACGCGTTCGGCCAGCGCGGGTGAACCGAGGATGAAGTCGATCCGCATACCGCGGTTCTTCGGGAACCGCAGCTGGGTGTAGTCCCAGTAGGTGTAGACACCCGGACCGGGAGTGAACGGCCGCACCACATCGGCGAAACCCGCTTCCACCACCGCGTTGAACGCCTCGCGTTCGGGTGCGGTGACGTGAGTGCTGCCCTGGTAGAACTCGACGCTCCAGACGTCCTCGTCGGTCGGCGCGATGTTCCAGTCGCCGACGAGCGCGATGTGTGCGGCCGGATCGTCGGACAACCATTTGTGTGCTGTATCGCGAAGCGCATCAAGCCATTTCAGCTTGTACGCGTAATGCGGTGAGCCGACGAACCGGCCGTTGGGCACGTACAGGCTCCACACCCGGACACCGTTGCAGGTGGCGCCGAGCGCACGTGCTTCCGCCGCCGCCTCCACTTCGGGCTTGTCACTCCAGGTCGGCTGGTCGTCGAACCCCACCTGCACGTCGTCGATGCCGACTCGGGACGCGATCGCCACGCCGTTCCACTGGTTGAAGCCGCAGTGGACCACTTCGTATCCGGCGGCGAGAAACGGCATGACCGGGAACTGCTCGTCGTTGCATTTGGTCTCCTGCATCGCCAGCACGTCGACGTCGGCCCGCTCGAGCCAATCGGTGACCCGTTCGACCCGCGCCCGAATCGAGTTGACGTTCCAGGTGGCGATCCGCATGGCCTACAGGCTACGAGCGTCGACATAGCGGCTGTGGTGCTGCGTCGAGAAATCCATCGACCTATAGAGACCGCGGGCCACCTCGTTGTCGACAAGCACCTGTGCGTAGCCGCGGGTTGCTCCCCGCTGGGTCCCCCAGTGCAACAGCGTCGAACACAGTGCGCGCGCCAGGCCCCGGCCGCGGGCCCGCTCGTCGACCCGCACCGCCGACAACCCGACCCATCGCCCGCCATCCGGCGCCGTCGTCACCGCGGCCCTGCCGACCGCCGCGCCGGCGATGGTCGCGAATGCAACCTCGCCGTCGACGACCGCAGTCAGCACGTCGACAGGCACATCGCGCTGGTATAGACGCAGCCATTCGCCGTCGGGCGCGGGAGTCAGCGCCACCGACTCATTAACGGTCACCTCGCGCAGTTCGCTTGTCAGCACTGCGGTTTCGAGGTGTCCCGGCAGGTCGGCGAGGCGGAACAGCCGGTCGGGCACCGACAGCCACGGCGTGAGGTTTCGTTCGGCGTAGAAGTCGATGATCGTGGGAAGCGCCGAGGCATCGGCGTCGAATCCCAGCGGCACAGCGGAATTCGCGCGATGCGTGTGCCCGTGCGCGGCGCGCAGCAGCCAGCCGTCGACCCACGTCTGCTCGATTCCCGGCCACCCGAGCGCGGCGGCGTGTTCGACTTTGCGAATATCGGCAGTGCGCAACGGTTTCGGTGGAAGCGCCTTGAGGACGACGACGTCACCGGCGTCGACGTCGACTATCTCGCCGCGCTTGGTGCGCACCCGCAGCTTCGGATGGTCGGTGAGCAGGTGACCGATCACGTCGGTGAACGGGGGTTCGGAGCCGGCGGGTAGGCGGTAGCGGATGATCACCCGCGTCCCCGTCGGAGGTACCTGCATCAGTGACCGAACGGATCGGGATCCTTACCGGGCATCCACGACAACCCGGGCACCCCCCAGCCGTGCGACTTCACCGCACGCTTGGCGCTGCGCGCATGCCTTCCGATCAACCGGTCCAGATAAAGGAAGCCGTCGAGGTGGCCCGTCTCGTGCTGCAGCATCCGGGCGAACAGATCGGTGCCCTCGATGGAAATCGGGTTGCCGTCGGCGTCCAGGCCCGTCACCCGTGCCCAGTCGGCCCGCCCAGTCGGGAACGACTCCCCGGGCACCGAAAGACAACCCTCGTCGTCGTCGTCCGGATCGGGCATGGTCTCGGGCACCTCGGAGGTCTCCAACACCGGATTGACGACCACACCGCGGCGGCGGGTGACACGACCGCGCGCGTCCGCACAGTGGTAGACGAACACCCGCTTGGACACCCCGATCTGGTTCGCGGCCAAGCCAACCCCGTTCGCGGCGTCCATCGTGTCGAACAGGTCGGCGATCAAGTCCGCGAGATCGGCGGGCAGTGAACCGTCCTCGCCTACCTGCACCGGCTCGGTGGCTTTGTGCAGGACGGGATCTCCTACGATGCGGATCGGAACGACTGCCATGCGGAAAATCTTAATTCGGGAATGCTTGCCGCCCGACTCGCGGGCATGTCGAACCGCTCATCGGCCCGTCACGTGGTTGAATGAGCGCCGAACCACAGCGATGTCATTCAAGTTGTCGGAAGGGTCCAGGAGCCAGATGGACGGCGCGATCGCGCGGACTGCACAATCCGGGGACAACTCTGAACTCTCCGACGGGCTCACCCGGCGCGAGCACGACATTCTCGCGTTCGAGCGGCAGTGGTGGAAGTACGCCGGCTCCAAGGAAGACGCCATCAAGGAGTTGTTCTCGATGTCGGCCACCCGCTACTACCAGGTGCTGAACGCGCTCGTCGACCGGCCGGAGGCGCTTGCCGCCGATCCGATGCTGGTCAAACGGTTGCGACGGCTGCGGGCCAGCAGGCAGAAGGCGCGGGCCGCACGCCGCCTCGGCTTCGACGTCACCTGAGCCTCGACGTTTTTCGAAGCCGCGTGGCTCGCTCGATAAGGTGGGCGCAATGAACCAGCGAGATTCGTCGGGGCTGCCTCTGCGCGCCATGGTGATGGTGCTGCTCTTCCTGGGCGTCGTCTTCCTGTTGGTGGCGTTCCAGGCGATGGGTTCCGACAGCGACGACGACGACGCGACGCCGCTGACCACAACGACCACCACGCCGACGACGTCGGAATCGGCGAGACCCGCCGATGCCGAGGTCCGGGTCTTCAACGTCTCCACCGTCGCCGGCGCGGCCGAGGGTACCGCCCGACGGCTGCGCGAGGCCGGCTGGAACGTCACCGAGACCGGCAACCTCGAACTGCCAGACGTGCCGGCGACCACTGTGTACTTCAGCGATGCGCCCGGCGAGCAGGAGGCAGCGCAAGAGGTGGGACGTCTGCTCGACGCGCCCGTCCAGCCGCGCCTGCCCGAACTCGCCGAACAGCCGCCAGGCGTCATCGTGGTCGTCACCGGCTAGGCTCGTGCACATGTTCAAGACCGTCGCCGCCGCCGCCTTGTTCGCTGTTCCCGCTCTCGCCTTGAGCGCCTGCACGGCGCCCGAGGAGCCCAGCAACACCCCCGGCACCCCGCCGCCCGTCTGGACCGGATCTCCGTCTCCCTCAGCCCCGCCCGGTGAGGGCGGTGGCGGTCACGGTGGCGGGCAGGGCCAAGGTGAGGGAGAAGGTCAGGCCGCCGGTGAGAAGCTCACCGCCGAATTGAAACTGGCCGACGGCACCCCGGTGGCCACCGCGGACATCCAGTTCAGTGGCGGCTACGCGACGATCACCGTGGAGACCACCACGTCCGGGAAGCTGACCCCCGGCTTCCACGGCATGCACATCCATCAGGTCGGCAAGTGCGAGGCCAATTCGGTCGCACCCACCGGCGGCGCGCCGGGGAACTTCAACTCGGCGGGTGGGCACTTCCAGGTGCCAGGCCACAGCGGCCACCCGGCGAGCGGCGACCTGACGTCGCTGCAGGTCCGCGGGGACGGTTCGGCGAAGGTCGTCACGACGACCGACTCGTTCACCGCCGAGCAACTCACCTCGGGCGCGGGTACCTCGATCATCGTCCACGAGAAGGCGGACAACTTCGCCAACATCCCGCCGGAGCGCTACCAACAGGTCAACGGTGACCCGCCGCCGGATGCGGCCACTCTGGCGACCGGTGACGCCGGATCGCGGGTGGCATGCGGTGTTATCCGTACCGGCTAACAGCCACATCGATTTCGTCGGCTCGCCGCGACCGACGGTCGGAGTCGAGTGGGAATTCGCGCTCGTCGACGCGACGACGCGGGCCCTGAGCAACGAGGCCACCGCGGTCATCGAGGAACTCGGCGAGAACAACCCGCGCGTGCACAAGGAACTGCTGCGCAACACGGTCGAGATCGTCACGGGTATCTGCGATTCGGTGCCCGAGGCGATGACGGACTTGCGCTCGACGCTGGTGACGGCCCGCGAGATCGTCCGGGCCCGCGGCATGGAGTTGTTCTGTGCCGGCACCCACCCGTTCGCGAAGTGGTCACCGGGCAGTCTGACGGATGCCCCCCGCTATGCCGAGTTGATCAAGCGCACCCAGTGGTGGGGCAGGCAGATGCTGATCTGGGGCGTGCACGTGCACGTGGGAATCCGGTCCGCGCACAAGGTGATGGCGATCAACACCTCGCTGCTCAACCACTACCCGCACCTGTTGGCCCTGTCGGCGTCGTCCCCGTTCTGGGACGGTGAGGACACCGGCTATGCGTCCAACCGGGCGATGATGTTCCAGCAGCTGCCGACCGCCGGGCTGCCGTTCCACTTCCAGACGTGGGGGGAGTGGGAACGCTTCGTCTACGACCAGAAGAAGACCGGCATCATCGACCACATGAATGAAATCCGTTGGGATATCCGACCTTCCCCGCATATCGGGACCGTGGAGGTGCGCATCTTCGACGGGGTGTCGAATCTGCGCGAGCTGAGCGCCCTGGTAGCGCTGACACATTGCCTGGTCGTCGATCTCGACCGGCGGCTCGATGCCGGTGAGTCGCTGCCGACCATGCCGCCGTGGCACGTGCAGGAGAACAAGTGGCGCGCAGCGCGTTACGGTCTCGACGCCATCATCATCCAAGACGCGAACAGCAATGAGCGGTTGGTGACCGAGGATCTCGACGAACTGCTCAACCGTCTCGAACCGGTGGCCGCGTCACTGCACTGCGCCGACGAGTTACGGCGCGTCGCGGACATCTACGGCACCGGCGGGTCGTATCAACGACAACGCCGCGTCGCCGAGGAGCACGACGGTGACCTCCGCGCCGTCGTCGACGCTCTGGTCGCCGAGCTGGAGTTGTAGACGATGGCCGCCATCCCGATGTTCCCATTGCAGGTGGCGATGCTACCGGGCGAGGAGCTCCCGCTACGGATCTTCGAACCGCGTTACGGTGCACTGGTTTCGGATTGTCTGGCTACCGAAGATCCGGCGTTCGGCGTCGTGCTGATCACGGCGGGCCGGGAGGTGGGCGGCGGTGACACCCGCAGCGATGTCGGAGCATTGGCACGCATCGCCGAGGTCGCAGATTTCGGCGATGGCCGCTACCGCCTCAAATGCACGGTAGGCGAACGCATCCGGGTCATCGAGTGGCAGCCCGACGACCCGTATCCGCGCGCCGCGGTCGAACCGTGGCCCGATCAGCCGGGCAAACCCGTCGAGGCCGAGGCGATCCGCGACGTGGAGGATCGCATGATCGCACTGTTCGAGCGGATTGCCGCTGCACGCGGCGCCGAGGTCAACGGTCGCGAATTCGTGGCGGGTGCGGACGCGTCCGGTGATACCGGTAAGTGGTTGTATGCGTTGACCTCTCGTCTGCCCATGGGACAGGCCGACCGCTACGCGGTGCTGGCTGCGCCGACGGTGGCCGAACGGCTGTCGGCGTTGAGCGACGCCGTGGAGACCGTGACGGCGATGGTGGAGTTCCAGCTCGGGGGTTAGCTGTTCGGCGGACTTGTTCAGCAGGTCCGGTGTGCTTCAACGAACACCGTCCGCGGCGTGGTGTCGTCGGCTTCGCCAGCGGCACACCGGCCATAGCGGTCCATCAGATCCGCGGCGCTGATCGTGGTCACGTCCCATTCGCGGTCGGTGAACCAGTCGCTCACCTCGGTGCGCTCCTCGATGTACCACAGATCCTGTACGTCGAATGCGTCGTCGTCATCCTCGGCACCGGACTGCCCGCGGTACTCGCGCAGCTTCTCACGGCGACTCGCCAGGTAGTCCGGATCGAAGAACCCCGCCCCGAACGACTCGACACCGACGCGGCTGCCTCGCGCGCTGAGCTGGTGGATTCGTTCGAACAGCAGGTCCTGCCCGCTCGCAGGCAGATACGGCAGCAGGCCCTCGGCGGCCCACGCGGTCGGCTCGCTCGCGTCGAACCCGGCATCCCGTAGGGCCCGTGGCCAATCGTCGCGCAGGTCGATCGGCACGGGGATGTACCTGGCGGTCGGCTGGGCTTCGTGTCTGCGCAACGTGTCGACTTTGAATGTGAGGACCCGCGGTTGGTCGATCTCGTAGACGACGGTGCCGCCGATCCACGGCAACCGCCAGGCCCGCGCATCGAGCCCGGCCGCGAGGATCACCGCCTGGTCGATGCCGTTGGCGCCCGCGGCGATGAAGAACTCGTCGAACCATTTGGTGCGCGACGCCGCGTACCCCCCGATGGCTCGGATCCGTTCGATCATGTGGGCGGGCGGCAGATGCCAACCCCGTTCCACCGCGGCGTCGACGAACATCTGAGCGTACGGGTCGGTGAAAAGTGGGCACTCGGTGTTCTGCTCCTGCGCACGAGACCAGGCCACACCCAGCGCCGTCGCGCCCACACTCTCGGTGACGTCCCAGC
Organism: Mycobacterium sp. GA-1285; assembly: GCF_001499905.1. Lineage (GTDB taxonomy): Bacteria > Actinomycetota > Actinomycetes > Mycobacteriales > Mycobacteriaceae > Mycobacterium. Next base: position 100,958 of record NZ_LQIS01000045.1, read on the forward strand.
TGTCGTCGTCAGTTCTGGCCATCGGCACCGCTTTCCGGCTGGTCGGCGAACTCGTCAATCTCGTCCGCGGTCAACAGATCGTCTCGGACGTTCTGTTCCCTATACGCAAGCTGACCAACCCGGTTCGCCACCACCGGTGCGGTGATCACTGTGAACAAGCCGGTGAGTACGAGCATGCCGACGTCGGCGTTGCCGCGCAGCCGTATCCCGGCGCCGACGATCACCAGCAGAAGCCCGAGAACCTGCGGTTTGGACGCCGCGTGCATCCGGGTCAACGTGTCGGGGAAGCGGACCACGCCGATCGCGGCGGTCAGCGCGAGCGCAGAGCCGCCCAGCACGAGCATGCTCGCGACGATGTCGGGACCCGTCATCGCCGCCCCCGCATGGATCGCGGCTTGTCGACGTCGGGAACGCGGAATCGGGCGACGCTCACGGTGCCGACGAAGCTGATCAACGCCAACGCGGCCATGCCGTAGGTCACGGTGCTGTCCAGACTGTAGGCGCTCCAGATGCCGATCCCGCACATCGCCATGGCGATGAGCGTGTCGACGGCGACCAGGCGGTCCAGCGTGCTCGGCCCGGACAGCAGACGGAACATCGTGATCGCCGCGGCGGCGGTAATCATCACCGCGGCGATGACCCAGACGGTGTTCATGCGCACTCCGCCTTCGCTTCTCGCTGGGGACTCATGTTCGGTGCTCCTCATGGGCAGGGCGCCAGTCCTCGGGACGCTCGAACGTCGCGACCAGCAGCCGTTCGACCACGCCCACCTGGTGGTAGAACGCGCTCAGCGCGCGGTCGGAGCCGACGTCGATGACATGCATGTAGAGCAGCCGGCGGGTCTGGTCGATCTCGAGCACGATCGAACCGGGAATGAGGTTGAAGATGTTGACCGCCAACGCCAGAACCAAATCCGACTTCACTGAGAGCTGTGCCCGCAGCACGGCGGACAGCGGCGGACGGGGTTTCACGGCCAACAGCGCAACCTGTACCGACGACAGCACCAACCGGTAGGCGACGGTGAGCAGAAGCCGGAGCAGCGACAGCACGTGCACCTTGCCTTCGACCGGTACGGCGGGCAGCGGCAGGAGCACCGTGATCAACGACGCGATCACCAGCCCCGACAGCACGTTGGCAGCTGACAGGTTGCCCCACAACAGGATCCAGACGAAGACCAGCCAGCAGAGGACCCATACCCGCAACACGACGCTTCTCATCGGCGCCCGCTCTCCGCCTGCGCTCATCGCGGCCCCACCACGGCGGTGATGTACTCGCTTCGGTCGAGCACTTCGGTGGAAGCCCTTTCGCTGTAGGCGAATATCGGCCCGGCCAGCACCGTCAGCGCGAGTCCGGCGGCGATCAGCGCGCCCGTCGGCCCCACCATCCCCGCCGGCATGCGCCCGACGTGGTCGCGGTCGACGAACTGGATGTCCTCGGGTTCGTCGAGCAACGCCGACGGCACCGCCGCGGACAGGTGGCCCTCCGGCGCGTCCTCGCGCGAGCGCCAGAACGCCTTGGTCCACACCCGGACGACCACATACAACGTCAACAAGCTGGTCACGACGCCGCCACCCACTAAGATCCAGGCCAGCACGGAGCCGTCCTGCGCCCCGGCTTCGAGTAGCGCCACCTTCCCAATGAACCCGGAGAGCGGTGGTATGCCACCGAGGTTGAGTGCGGGGACCACGAACACGACCGCCAACAGCGGACTGGCGGCCGCCAGACCTCCGAGGCGGTCCATCGTCGACGCTCCGGCCTGGCGTTCGATCAGCCCGACAACCAGGAACAGGGTGGTCTGCACCAGAATGTGGTGTGCCACATAGTAAATCGCGCCGGCCATGCCGAGCTGGTTGGACAATGCGATGCCGAACACCATATAGCCGATGTGGCTCACCAGCGTGAACGACAACAGACGTTTGATGTCGCTCTGCGCGATCGCACCGAGGATGCCGACCAGCATGGTCAACAGCGCAGCCACCAGCAGCACCGGATCGAGCCCACCGCCGGGGAACAGCAAGGAGTGCGCCCGGATGATCGAATAGACGCCCACCTTGGTGAGCAGGCCGGCGAACACGGCGGTGACCGGAGCGGGCGCGGTCGGATAGGAGTCGGGCAGCCAGGCCGAAAGCGGGAACACCGCGGCCTTGATGCCGAACGCCACCAGCAGCACGGCGAACATCGCCGATCGGATTCCGCCCGATACGTCGTCGAGACGCACGGAGAGCTCCGCCAGGTTCAGCGTTCCGGTGGCTCCGTAGACGAGGGCAAGACCGAACAGGAAGATCAGCGAGCCGACCATCGACACCATCACGTATGAGATGCCCGCGCGCACACGGTCTTTGCTGGCTCCGACCGTCAGCAGCACGAAGCTCGCGGCCAGCAGCACCTCGAAACCGACGAAGAGGTTGAACAGGTCTCCGGCGAGGAACGCCATGCAGACACCTGCCGACAACACCAGATAGGTGGGCATGAAGATCGACACGGGTTGGCGTTCGTCCCCGTCGCGGACACCCTGCCCGATCGCATAGAGCACCACGGCCAGCAACACGATCGACGAGACGACGAGCATCAGCGCCGACAACCGGTCGACCACCAGAGCGATGCCCAGCGGACCCATCCCGGGCACGGACTGTCCCCAGCCGCCGACGTTGAGCACGAGTGTGCCGTCCCGGTCGGCGAGGTAGAGCAGCGCGCCGCACACCGCGACGACGACAGACAACACAGCCAGGGTGACGAGCCGCTGCAGTCGAGGCCGTCGGCCAGCGATCAGCGTCGTCGCCGCGCCCAGCGTCGGGAGCAGGACGGGCAGGGGAATCAGGGTGGCCGCTAACGTCATACGCAATCCACCTTCGCTACTTGCCCCCGAATCACTTCGACCCCTCGTAACCGGGCAGGGCGTCCAACTCGTCGGGTGCGTCGGTGTCGCGTGCGGCTTCGGGTTGCGGACGGTCCTCCTCGACGGCGGCGGTGTCCTTCGCGGCCAGTTCGGAGACCCTGGCGTCCTCGGGGTCGTCGCCCACTTCCTCGGCGGTGGTCAACCGGTAGGTCCGGTATGCCATCGCCAGCACGAACGCCGCGACACCCATCGTGATGACGATCGCCGTCAGGATCATGGCCTGCGCCAACGGATCTGCGGTGGTGGTGTGTTCGTTGCTTGTTCGCCCCCAGATCGGGGGCTTGCCGGACGGGCCACCGGCGATGAGGATGAGCAGGTTGATCGCGTTGCCGACGAGTAACAGCCCCAACAGCATTCGCGTCAGGTTCCGCTCGAGCAGCAGGTAGACGCCGGCGCTGGTGAGCCCGCCGAGCAGGATGAGGGGTACGAGGGCGGTGGTCATCGTGAACTCACCGCCGTCTTGAGCTCCTCGGTCATCTCCACGTCGATGCGGGCCCCGAGGCTGCGCAACACGTCGAGGACCAGACCCACGACGATGAGGTACACCCCGAGGTCGAAGAACAACGCGGTGACGAACTTGACGGTGCCCAGAATGGGAACGTCGATCTCGATCAGCGCCGACGACAGCGCGGGCGCCCCGACCAGAAGCGAGGCGAACGCGGTTCCGGCTGACAGGGTCAGCCCCGCGCCCAGGATCTTGCCCGCGTCCAGCGGTAGCGTCTCGCCGAGTTCGTAGCGACCGCCGGCGAGGTACCGCAGCACCAGCGCGAGCCCGGCGGTCAACCCGCCCGCGAACCCGCCGCCGGGGGTGTTGTGCCCCGCGAAGAAGAAGTACGCCGACAACACCATGATCAACGGGAAGATGACCCGGGTGGCGACCTCCAGGATCAACGACCGGTGCCGCGGATCACGCAGTTCGCTGCCGCGCAGCCAGGTGATGTCACCGGCCGCCGGGCTGGTGTTCACGATGGCGGGAAGTCGGCCGATATCGGGCTGGCCCGCATCGGAGACCCGCGGCGGCGCCCCGAACCTCCTGTGCCGGAACACCATTGACGCGACACCGGTCGCCGCGACCACGAGCACCATGACCTCGCCCATGGTGTCCCAGGCGCGGATGTCGACGAGCAGCACGTTGACGGCGTTGGCGCCGTGGCCGCGGTAGTACGCCGCATCGGGGATCAACGATGCGATCGGAGTTCCCGTGCGCGCGGCCATCGCGTATGCCGCCAAGGTGGTCACGGTCGCCCCGACCGCCAGTGCCAGCACCGCCCGCGGCCACCGGTACCTGCGGATATGCGCCCGGTCGGCTTCGGCGGGCAGCGTGCGCAGCACCAACACGAACACCACGAGGGTCAAGGTCTCGACCAGGAACTGGGTCAGGGCCAGATCCGGTGCGCCGTGCAGCGCGAAGATCGCACCACACCCGTATCCCGTCACGCCGACGAGCAGCACCGCCGCCAAGCGGTTGCGCATCACCAGAGCGCCGAGCGCGGCGGCCAGGATGATCAGGCCGATCACCACCTGAAGCGGTGAACCCCACAGCCGGAACTCGGGGCGGTCGCGAGCGCCCACCGCGAGCGCGATCGTCGGCACCAATACCAGCGTCGACAGGATCGCCGTCTGGGTGGCCGGGATGGAACCACGTTGGGTGACAGCGGTGACTTCCACCGCCCACAGGTCGAGTCGGCGCACCACGGCGTCGTACACGTGGTCGGCGTTGCCCAGCGGTTCGCGGACCGTACGCAATCGACGCAACCGCTCGCGACCCACGAAGGCCGCCACACCCGTGGCGATTACGAGCACCGACAACAGCAGGGGCAGGTTCACGCCGTGCCACAGGGCGAGGTGGTATTCGTTGTTGCCGCCGGGCACCGTGTCGGCGTAATCCTCCAACACGTCGCCGATCCCGACGGGCCAGATCCCGAACGCCAGGCCCGCGGCGGCGAGGATGCCCGGCGCGATCATGAACGTGCGGTCGGGGCGATGCATCTCGGCGACACGTCTGCTCGGCTGTGGCTGACCCTTGCGGCCGAACGCACCGAACAGGAAACGCAGGCTGTAGATGGTCGTGAACACCGAACCGACCACGATGCCGGCCAGCACCAGCGGGGCGAAGACGCCGAGGGTGGGGCTGTGCAGCACGGTGGCGAAGTCGGCCTCCTTGGCGACGAACCCGAAGAACGGGGGTATCGCTGCCATGCTGGCCGAGGCACCGATTGCGATGACCGCCAGCGGTCGGGCGCGGTCGCCGAGCCAGGCCAGCCTGCGGGTGTCGCGCGTGCCGGTGGCGTGGTCGATGATGCCGACGACCATGAACAGCGCCGCTTTGTACATGGCGTGCGCGACCAACATCGCCAGCCCGCCGAGCATCATGTCGCTGCCGCCTGCGCCCACCATGACCGTAATCAGTCCCAGCTGGCTGACCGTTCCGAAGGCCAGGATCAACTTGAGGTCGTACTCGCGCACCGCACGCCAGCCCGCCATCAGCATGGTCAACAGGCCTAGCGAGACCACGATGGGCCGCCACAGCGGCGAGTCGGCGAAACCGGGGCTCATCCGCGCGATCAGGTAGACACCTGCCTTGACCATCGCCGCGGCGTGCAGGTATGCGCTCACCGGGGTCGGTGCGGCCATCGCGCCCGGTAGCCAGAAGTGCAGCGGCACGATCGCCGACTTCGACAGGGCGCCGACCAAGATGAGCACCAAACCGACCGATGCCGCCACCCCGCCCGGCGGGGAGTCGAGGAGTTCGGACAACAGATAGGTGCCCGCGATGTTGCCGAGCACGATGATGCCGACCAGCATGGCCAGGCCGCCGAACGTCGTGACCAACAGCGCCTGGGTCGCTGCCCGTCTGCTGGTGAGGCGCTCGGCGTAGTGGCCGACCAGAAGGAACGACAGTACCGAGGTGATCTCCCAGAAGACGTAGAGCACCAGCATGTTGTCACCTATCACCAGGCCGAACATCGCGCCGGAGAAAGCGACCAGTTCAGCGGCGAAGCTGGGCAACCGGTTCTCGATGCGGCCGTCATGGTGGTGGAAGTAGTCCGCGCAATAGAACAGCACCAGTGCTCCGATACCGAGCACCAAGACGCTCATGATCGCGGCGAGCGTGTCGAAGCGCAGCGTGATGTTCATCGACAGCTCGGGCACCCACGGCACGTCGACGGTGCTCGACTGCCCGGCGGACGGCCAGTTCTGCGCCACCCACACCAGGGACAGCAAAGGCACCAGCGCCAAAGGATAGAAGGCCTTACGACCCCACCTGTGGACAAGCAGGGGCGCCAGCGCGGTGGCGACCGCGTGGGCGAGCAAGACGGCGAGCAGGGCACTCCGATCGGTTGGGTTGGTCAGCACGCGGCCGCCAACCGGAGAACTGATGGTCGGGGTGTCAGCCGAGTAAGGCTTCGGTGATTGTCATTCTACGTGGGCCGATCGGCGCTACTATGCCGCGTCGTCGACACCACCGATGCCGCGGTGGCCGGCCCGGCCGTGAACCAGCGCCGGGCGGCGCGACCATCAACGCCGCCCGGCAGGAACCTGGGCCGCCTGCCGGACCGGGGTTGCGTTGACCGCTACGCGGTTCGCGCCGGGCTGATCGAGCCGTGACCGCGTCGGCAGGGCGTGGGCGGTAGCGCATACCGCACCGGAAGGGCGTGGCCGACTAACCCGATGCCCGCGCCGAGGATCGGCCAGATCGGCCAGAAGTACCACGCGCCGGCGGTCAGGCCGACCGCCAACCACACCGTCAGCACGATCGCGACCATGGCAAGGTAGCCGGCCAGGTGCAGCTGGACGCTGCGGCGCGCCATCCGCCTGCGGACCTCCCGGCGGCGCGGGTCGTTGCGCCGAAGGCGCTCGAAGGGCAGGTCGGCGGTTAGGCCGCGCAGTTCCGGGCGAGTGTTCGCGGCGAACGCGGCCTGCAGTCGGGCCTCGTACTCGGGCATTTCGAGGTAGCCCTGCGCCAGGGCCAGCCCGAGCACGTCCGCGGTCTTCTCGCGGTCGGGGTCTCCGGCGCGTACGACGGGTGTGATGGCGGGCATGGCGACCTCCCCAATCTTGACAATGACAAGTTATTTCGACTATGCCGCGGGAACTAGCCACTGTCAAGATGCTTCGGCGATTTCACGCTCTTCCCGCCATTTGATTCGCCAGCCTAAGCGCCCCGCTCAGATAGGCCAGTTAGTGCGATTTCAATCCGGTTGTTTTGCTTAGCTGCCATGCTGAATTCTCGGGTCTTGCATTGGGGAGAACGACCATGGCCGTCGACGAAGAACGACTGAACGAGTTTCTCGGCAAGGCGGTGGCGGACCTTGGCGCCGCAATGAGTGCGACGCTCATGCTCATCGGGGACCGCCTCGGGTTGTATCGCGAACTGGCTACCGACGCCCTCACGGCGGATGAACTGGCGCAGCGCACCGGGACCAAGGAGCGTTATGTCCGCGAGTGGCTCGGTAATCAGGGCGCGGGTGGATATGTGCAGTTCGATCCGGAGTCCGATCGATGGTCGTTGACCCCGGAGCAGGCGTTGTGCCTGACCGATCCCAACGGGCCCGTCGACATGCCGGGCGCCTACAACATCGTCGAAGCGACATTCCACGCGCTCGAGCGCACGCTGAAGAACTTCCGGTCAGGCGACGGTATGGAATGGGGCGAGCATCATCCTTGTCTTTTCGTGGGCACCGAACGCTTCTTTCGGGCCGGCTACAACGCCAACCTGATCGGCTCCTGGTTACCCGCCCTCGACGGTGTCGTGGAGAAACTGCAGAAGGGGGCCAAGGCCGCCGACATCGGATGCGGGCACGGTGCGAGCACCATTCTGATGGCGATGACCTATCCCGATTCGGAATTCGTGGGTTACGACTACCACGAAGAATCGATCGCCGTCGCGACCGATAAGGCGAGGGCTGCGGGGGCGACGAATGCGCGCTTCGAGGTCGCAGACGCCGTCAGCTACCGAGGCAGCGACTTCGATCTGATCGCGTTCTTCGACTGCCTGCACGATATGGCCGATCCGATCAGCGTGTCACGCCACGCACGAGAGGCTATCAGCGACGACGGCACCGCGATGATTGTGGAGCCGTTCGCGAACGACCGGATGGCGGACAATCTGAACCCAGTCGGCCGGGTGATGTACGGCGCCTCGACGCAGATCTGCGTCCCCGTGTCGCTTGCCCGCAACGGGCCCGCGCTCGGCGCCCAAGCTGGCGAAGCGCGGCTACGAGAAGTCGTCGTCGACGGTGGCGGCTTCTCTCGTTTCCGTCGGGCCACCGAGACGCCGTTCAATCTGGTGCTGGAGGCCCGGCCTTGATCAGCGTGCGGCCGAGAAGGCGCGCAACGCGTCGACCTGCACCGGGTCCAGTGACGGGCGCACCGCCTTGCGTGCGGCCGCGACGTCGGAGGCGGTGACGTCGGCGGCGTCGATCGAGCGTCGCATCGCGGTCAGCGCGGCCTCGCGCAACAACGCGACGCAGTCGGCGGCGCTGTAGCCGTCGAGTTCGCCGGCCAGGGCGTCGAGATCGACGGCTTGCTCGCCCTCGGAGGCCAGCGGGACGGACTTACCGGCGGTACGCAGGATCTCGCGACGGGCCTCGGCGTCGGGCGGTTCGACGAACACCAGCTTCTCCAACCGGCCGGGACGCAGCAGAGCCGGGTCGATCAGATCGGGCCGGTTCGTCGCACCGACCACAACCACGTCGCGCAGTGGTTCGATGCCGTCGAGTTCGGTCAGCAGCGCGGCGACCACGCGGTCGGTGACGCCCGAGTCGAAGCTCTGGCCGCGGCGCGGCGCCAGTGCGTCGATCTCGTCGAGGAACACCAGCGACGGCGCCGAGTCGCGAGCGCGCCGGAACAGTTCCCGCACCGCCTTCTCCGACGAGCCGACCCATTTGTCCATCAGTTCGGCGCCCTTGACCGCGTGCACCGATAACCGCCCGGAACTGGCCAGCGCCCGCACCACGAACGTCTTGCCGCAGCCGGGTGGGCCGTAGAGCAGCACACCGCGGGGCGGCGCCACCCCGAGCCGTTGGAAGGTGTCGGGGTGCTGCAGCGGCCACAGCACCGCCTCGGTGAGCGCCTGCTTGGTGTCGGCCATGTCGCCGACGTCGTCGAGCGTCACCGAACCGACCGACACCTCTTCGGTCGCCGACCGCGACAACGGGCGGATGACGGTCGTCGCGCCCAGCAGATCGTCCTGGGTCAGGGCGGGCGGCTCACCGTCGGCGCTGGCGCGCGCCGCCGCCCGCAGGGCCGCCTCGCGGACCAGTGCGGCAAGGTCGGCAACCACGAATCCCGGTGTGCGCCCGGCGATCTCGTCGAGGTCGAGATCCCCGGCAGGCACATCGCGCAACAACACATCGAGCAACTGCTTGCGGATCGCGCCGTCGGGCAGGCTCAGCCCGAGTTCCCGGTCGCACAGGTCGGGCGCGCGTAACCGGGCGTCGACGTTGTCGGGTTGTTGTGACGTCGCGACGAACGCCACGCCGCGGGTGGCGACCGCGTTGCGGAGTTCGGTGAGTATCAGCGTGGCCACCGGTTCGGCGGGCCTGTCTTGTGTGCCTGGCAGCAGGGCGTCGATGTCGGTGATCAACAGCACGCCGCCGCCGTCGCGGACTGTCGACACCGCCGACGCGACGCGCGCCAGCCGGTCCTCGGCGCGCAGCGAGCCGACCTCTGGTCCGTCGAGTTCGACGAGTCGCCGGTCGGCGCAGACGGCGCGCACCAGTGCGGCCTTGCCGACACCGGCCGGGCCTGACACGAGCACACCCAGATTGGCTGTGGCACCGAGGGTTTCGAGTAGCTCGGGCTGGTCGAGCGCGAGCTTGAGCCATTCGGTGAGCCGCTGAGCCTCGGCCTGTGAACCCTTGAGGTCGTCGACGCTGGGCGCCGGTTGCGATTTTCGCGGTGGGGTCACGATCGCCTGACCCGTCACCGTGTCCGAAGCCGAGGTGACGGACGCACCTGGCGAGCCGTCGGCCCAGCAGACCGCCGAATTGGGTTGCACACTCACGGGTCCGACGGGGTCGGTACCGGTGACCGTCAACAGTTCGGAGGTCCAGGTGATGCCGACCGACGAGGCAAGCGCCGCGGTCGCGCGCGAGGACGGGATGTCGGGCCCCAGTTCGCGAGGCAGCAGTGACACCGTGTCGCCGACCGTCATCACCTTGCCCAGCAACGCTTGTCGCAGGGTGGCCGGCGTAATCGACTGGCTGGCCAGCCTGGATCCGGACAGCGTCACCGATCTTGCGCCGTAGACCGTCACGGGCGCGACGAGCACGGTGGTGTCCTCCCGCAGCCCGGCGTTCGACAGCGTGACGTCGTCGAGCAGCGCGGTGCCCGCCGGAATGCCCGCGGGCGCCTCGGCCGCCACGGCGGCGGTGGTGCGCGAACCGGTCAGCGTCACCGCATCCCACTCGCGAATTCCCAGGGCGGCAATGGCTTCCGGGTGCAGGCGAATCACGCCCCTGCGCGAGTCGAGCGCCGAGGTGTTCAGCCGCGCGGTCAGTGTGAGTTGCACCCGGGGAGCCGGGCGGTCGGACTGCAGTTCAGTCATGTCGGGAGCCGGGTCTGCGCAGTCCGAGTCGCATCACCGACCGCCGGTGTGGCTGGGCCCGGCGGATGGCCCGCCGGGCAGCGCGCTGCTGGCGGGGTTTGTCGTCCCAGACCTCGGGGTGCGCGGCCAGGAAGCGGCGGGTGCGAATGGCGAACGGGATGTGTACGACGTAGGCGCCGATGATGATCAGGATCACCAGGTAGCCGTAGAGAATCGCCGCCGCGACGCCGATCGCCACCAGCGCCAGCAGCGGCGCGACCATGTTCGGCGGCACCGAGAACGTGTGGATCTTGCGCATCGGGATGGTGCTGACCACCAGCGCCGAGACGCCGAGCATCCAGATCACGACGGCGGGTTCCGACGTCCACCAACCGTCGCCGAACTGCATCTTGGCGGCCAGCGGACCGATCGCGCCGATCGCGCCGGCCGGGGCGGGCATGCCGACGAAGTACTTCTTCTCGTAGTCCGGTTTGTCGACATCGAGCATCGCGTTGAACCGAGCCAGACGCAGCACGATGCACACCGCGTAGACCAGCACCACGATCCAGCCGAGCTCCGACCGCGACAGCAGGGTTCCGTAGACGATGAAAGCCGGTGCGACACCGAAGTTCACGGCATCGGCGAGCGAGTCGATCTCCTCGCCCATGCGTGAGGTCGCCTTGAGGGCGCGTGCGATGCGGCCGTCGAGCGCGTCGAGTATCGCGGCGGCCGCCAGGAACGCCATCGCCTCGGTGGCGCGCCCGTCCAGAGCCATCTTGACCGCACTCAGCCCCAGGCAGATCGCGGCGACCGTCATCGCGCTGGGCAGGATGCGCAGGCTGACGACGGAGCGTTTGATGCGCGGCCGGATCATGCCGGAGCCGTCCGGCCGGCGGCGTCGGACTCCAGCTCGGCCAGGACCGTCTCGCCCGCCAACGCGCGCTGCCCCATCGTCACCAGGATGCGCGAGCCGGCGGGCAGGTAGGTGTCCAACCGCGAGCCGTAGCGGATCAACCCGTAGGTCTCCCCGATCGCCAGTTTGTCGCCCACCTTCGCCTCGCACACGATGCGCCGCGCCACCAGACCCGCGATCTGCACGGCGATCACCTCGACGCCGTCGGCGGTGCGGATCAGCACACTGTTGCGCTCGTTGTCCTCGCTGGCCGCTTCCAGCTCGGCGGAGCCGAACAAGCCGGGACGGTGCTCGACCGCGACGACCTCACCGCTGATCGGCGCGCGCTGCACGTGCGCGTCGAACACCGACAAGAAGATGCTGATGCGGGGCAACGGCGTTGAGCCCAAACCGAGTTCGGCCGGGGGCGGGGCCTCCTCGATCAGGCAGATCAATCCGTCGGCGGGGGCGACGACCAGGTTCGGCCGGGTGGGCGGTACGCGCGGCGGGTGGCGGAAGAACGCGGCGTTGGCGGCGGCCGACGTCAACGCGGCGCCGCGCAGCCACCGGTTCCTGCGTCCGAGGGCGGCCAGTGCCAGGCTCGCACCGACGAACGGCAGCCCCGCCGGATGCATCGGGGGGATCGTGGTACGGGCCAGCGCCAAAAGCCGCGCGGGGCCGGATTTCAGGTCGGGGCGTCTGGCCATCGTCCCGCGATTCTACGGGCCGGCCTGACGCCGCGGCATGCGCCGCCTGACCTCACTGCTGCCCAAACTGCTGCCGAAACTGAAGATGTGTGCGACGAAATGCCGCGTTTTCGTGCAGAGCCTCAGTTTCGGCGCGGAAAGACGGCGCGGAAGGAAACCAGCTCAACTCAGGTCCCATACCTGGACCGGCGAGCCGGCCGACAGCGCGTCGACATTCTCGGCGATCTCGAGCAGACAGTTCGCCGAGGCCAACCACCGCAGGTGGTGCGAGGCGGGCGGTCCGTAACTGGTCACCGTCCCGGCGGCGGCGTCCAGCACGCCGCGGCGGAACTGGCGTTTTCCGCGCGGCGAGGTGAGGTCCTCGGTCAGCACGGCGGTGCGTTGCGGCCGGGCGGGACTGGGCAGGCCCATCGCGGCGCGCAGCGGCGCGCGCAGGAACACCTCGAACGAGACCAGCGCGCTGACCGGGTTGCCGGGCAGCGTCACGATCGGGATGTCTCGGTTCGCGGGCGACCCCGTTCCGGCGATGACGCCACAGCCCTGCGGCATGCCCGGTTGCATGGCGACCTTGACGAAATCTACCGACCCGCCCAGGCGCGATGCCGCCGGTCCTCCGGCTCCGAGTGCGTCCTTGACGACTTCATACGCGCCCGCGCTCACCCCACCGGTCGTGATGATCAGATCGGCATCCCCGGTGTGCTTCGCCAGCGCGGCGCGAAACGATTCGACGTCGTCGCCGGTCATGGGGGAGGCCACCACGTCGGCGCCGGCGTCGCGTAGCGCCGCGGCGAGCATCACCGCGTTCGACTCGTAGATCTGACCGGGTGCCAGCGGTGTGCCGGGTGCGACGAGTTCGGTGCCGGTCGACATCACCAGCACCCGCTGACGCGGGATCACCGTCAGCTCGGCGAGACCCAGTGCGGCGGCCAACCCGAGCGCGGCCGGTGTGACGACCTGTCCCGCGCGCAGCACGGGCGTCCCGGCCGTGACGTCCTCGCCGGCGCGTCGGATGTGCTGGCCGTCCTTGGCGGCCGCGCGGATCTCCACGGTGTCGATCGCCGCGTTCGTCACCTCCACCGGCACCACCGCCGTCGCCCCCGCGGGGAGCATCGCCCCCGTCATGATCCGGTGCGCCGTACCGGGTTTCAGTGTAAGAACGTCGGTACGTCCGGCGGGGATGTCTTCGGCGACGGGCAGTCGGACGGGGTCCTCGGGCGTGGCCGACGCCACGTCGTCGACCATGACGGCGTATCCGTCCATCGCGGAGTTGTCGAAACCGGGCAGCGACAACGGCGCGACGACGTCCTCGGCCAACACCAGGCCCAGTGCGTCGGCGATGGACACCCCGACCGGCGGGCGAGCGGCGATCAACCCGGCGACGACGCGCTGATGTTCCTCGACGGTCCGCATCAGACCGGGAATGTGACGCCGGTCAGTTCCTCGGACATGCTCCACAACCGGCGCTGAATGTCTTCGTCGTGCGATTGTCCGCTCGAGGCAACGAGTTTGGGATGACCCCTCACTTCGCCGATCCCGTCGGGGCCGTAGTACTGCCCGCCCTGCACATCGGGGTCGGTGGCCGCGCGAAGTGTCGGCAGCGCACCCTTGTCGGCGGGCTGGGTGAAGAGCCTCCACACGATGTCCGGAACGAAAACCGGCAAATAGCGCATCAATTCGGTGTCCGAGAAACCGGGATGAGCAGCCGTCGCGATCGTCGGAGCGCCGTTGTCTGCAAGGCGCCGGTGCAGTTCGTAGGTGAACAGCAGGTTGGCCAGCTTGGACTGTCCGTAGGCTTGGACGCGGTTGTATCCGGTTTCGAAATGTGGATCCTCGAAGCGGATTCGAGCCATGATCCGGTGGCCGACGCTGCTGACCGTCACGACGCGCGAGCCCTCGACGCTCAGCAGGTTGTTCAATAGCAGACCCGTCAACGCGAAGTGGCCGAGATGGTTGGTGCCGAACTGCATCTCGAAACCGTCTTTGGTGGTCTCACGGGTGGGCACGTACATCACGCCGGCGTTGTTGATCAGCAAGTCGATTCGCGGGTGCGCCGCGCGCAACTCGTCGGCGGCCCTGCGAACGCTGTCCAGCGAGGACAGGTCGAGTTCCTGCACGCTGACCACGGCGTCGGGACTTGACTTCTTGATGCGGTCGAGCGCCTCATTGCCCTTGTCGACGTTGCGCACCGCGAGCACCACCGCAGCGCCCCTGCCCGCCAGAGCGGCCGCGGTGTCATAACCGAGCCCGCTGTTCGCGCCTGTCACGATCGCGGTCCGCCCGGTCTGGTCGGGAATGTCGGCCACGGTCCATTTGCTGCCCATGACGATCAACATACTCAGCGGCCGATGAACTCGCGGTTACCTAGGCTGGACGCCTGATGACCGATCTACCCGACCCCGCGAACAAGCCGAGCCGCAAGGCGCCACTGGTATGGGCGATCGGCGCGGCGATCCCGTGGTCGTTTCTGGCGCTCGGGCAGCTGGTGTGGTTCGTCGTGGACCCGCGACCCTGGTGGGTGCATGCGCTCGCGGCACTCGGCACGCTGCTCGGCATCCTCCTGTTCGTCGTTGTCGTCCCGTGGTGGCGGTACCGGGTGCACCGGTGGGACATCGACCCGCAGGCGGTGTACACCCGCACTGGTTGGTTGACCCAGGAGCGCCGCATCGCGCCGATCTCGCGCGTTCAGACCGTCGACACCGAACGCGGCCCGCTGGACCGGCTGTTCGGGCTCGCGAATGTGACGGTGACGACGGCGTCGTCGGCGGGCGCGGTCCGCATCGTCGCACTGGACACCGACGTGGCCGACGCGGTCGTCGCCCGCCTCACCGACATTGCCGCGCTGGGAAGCGAGGACGCGACGTGACAGTCACCGGTTGGGGGCAGCCCCCTGCCGAGGAGTGGCAGCGCCTCAGCCCCCGCATGCTGTTGGTGCATCCTGTGCACGAGGTGATCCGCCAGATCCCGGTGATCGCAGGCACGCTGGTGCTCGGCACGGCGACCGGCAACCCGCTGTTGGCTGTCGTGGTACTGGGCATCACGGTCGCCGTCGGCCTGGCGCGCTGGTTCACCACCACCTACCGCGTCGGCCCGAGCGATGTGCAGCTGCGCACCGGTGTGCTGCAGCGCAAGCTGCTCTCGGTGCCGCGCAACAGGATTCGGTCGGTGTCCACCGACGCGCGCCTGCTGCACCGGTTGCTTGGGCTGACGGTTCTTCGAGTCAGCACCGGTCAGGAGGCCAGGGGCGACGCCGCGTTCGCGCTCGACGCCGTGCCCACCGAGCAGGTCGGCCGGCTGCGCGCGTTGCTGGCCGAATCCCTTGCGGTCGAGGAGGACAAGCCGTCGGCGCCTGGTCGCGTCCTCGCGCGGTGGACACCGTCATGGTTGCGCTACAGCCCGCTGAGCTTCACCGGGCTGGCGATGATCGCCGCCGCGGTCGGCCTGGTGTCTCAGGCGGGGATCGACAGCGGCGTGCGCGAATCGGACCTTGCCCAGTCGTGGCTCGACACGGCCGAGAACTTCGGCACCGCGGCCAGCATCGCGGTCGGCGCGGCAGTGCTGCTGCTGGCCTCCGTCGTGCTCTCGGTGCTGCAGTCGTTGTTGACCTACGGCAACCTCGAACTGAGACGCGACGTCGAGGTGCTGCACCTGAAGTACGGTCTGATCCGAGTCCGCGAGCACACCTTCGACATGCGCCGCCTGCGCGGGGGCACGCTCCGGGAACCGTTGCTGGTCAGGCTGTTCGGCGGTGCCCGCCTCGACGCGGTGATGACCGGTGTCGGGGGAGAGGGTGAGTCGTCGTTGTTGTTGCCGCCCTGCCCGAAGCGCACGGCTGACGAGGTGTTGACCAGTCTGATCGAACGCCCCGACGCGGTGACCGGGCCGCTTCGCGCACACGGCCCCGTCGCCGCGCGCAGGCGCTGGACCCGGGCGATGGTGCTGCCGGCCGCGGCCGGGGTGGCGCTGCTGGTGGCGCCGACGCCGATGTGGGTCTGGGCGCCCTGGGCCCTGCTCACCGGGTGTTGCGCGCTGCTGGCGTTCGACCGCGCGCGGTCGTTGGGACACCGCGTGGGGGACGGCTGGTTGGTCGCGCGCACGGGCAGCCTGCAGCGCCGCCGCGACTGCATCGACGCGTCGGGCATCATCGGCTGGACCGTGCGGCAGACGTGGATGCAGCGGCGCGCCGGGGTGGCGACACTGGTCGCCGCGACCGCCGCAGGGGTCAAGCACTATCAGGTGATCGACGTGCCCGCGAACCTGGCGTGGTCGATCGCGGCGCAGGCGTCGCCGTGGGTTGCCGACACTGCCTGGGTGCTCACCGGGTCCGAGTTGCGCTGACCGGTGCGCGGTTTACTGTCGGGCCATGGCGATCGGTGGGGTGCTCTTCGACATCGATGGCGTGTTGGTGACCTCGTGGCAGCCGATCGCCGGCGCGGCGCAGACCGTCCGGACGCTGACCGACAACCAGATCGCCTGTGCATACCTGACCAACACGACGACCAGGACCCGTGTGCAGATCGCCGAACTGCTCTCGGAAGCGGGGATGCAGGTCCGGCCCGACGAGGTCATCACTGCCGCGGTGCTGACGGCGCAGTACGTGCGCGACCGCTACCCGGACGCGCGCTGCTTCCTGGTCAACAACGGGCAGATCGCCGAGGACATGCCCGGCATCGACATCGTCTATTCCCAGGAGTTCAGCGGCCCGCACGCACCGGAGGCCCCCGATGTCATCCTGCTTGGCGGCGCGGGTCCGGAATACAGTCACCTGACGTTGTCGTGGGTCTACGACTGGATGGCCCAGGGCGTACCGGTGGTCGCGATGCACCGCAGCACCGCATGGACGACGACCGACGGGCTGCGGGTGGACACCGGCATGTACCTGATCGGCATGGAGGAGACCTCCGGGCGCAGGGCCGCGGCGGTCGGCAAGCCCGCGCCCGAGGGCTTCCTCGCCGCGGCGAGCCGGCTCGGGGTCGAACCCGACGAGATGTACATGGTCGGCGACGATCTCAACAACGACGTGCTGGCGGCGCAGGTGGTCGGTATGACCGGCGTGTTGGTGCGCACGGGAAAGTTCCGCCAGGATACGTTGGATCGTTGGGCCGCAGATGAATTCGCGATGCAGCCGAATCACGTGATCGACTCGGTGGCCGACCTGCCCGAGCTTCTCGGACTGTAGGAGACATCGATGTGGGAGCGGTTGCAGCAGATGCTGCTGCATCGGGGTGTCAACACCTATTTGGAGCTGGCGTTGTGGTTCGCGCTGGTCTACGTCGTGATCGGGGTCGGCTACGCGATGTTTCACATCGAGCTGATCGTGCAGCTCGAGGCGGCGCTGTCCGGTGACTTCACGATCTTCGCCAACCTCGCCGCCCTGGCCGCGGCGGTCTTGCTCTGGCCACTTCTGTTGATCAGCTCCTGGGTGTGCGGGGTGGCCGGGTGCGGCGTGTTCTGACGATGACTTTTCGTGCCCCCCGCGGTCTGTATCGACATGACTGAACAACGCGTGCAAGCGACCACGACCGTCAACGCACCGATCGAGACCGTGTTCGAGGTGCTCGCCGACCCGTCGACGCACCAGGCGATCGACGGCACCGGATGGGTGCGCGAACCGCTCGACGGTGAGGCCCTGACCGAGATCGGCCAGATCTTCCGGATGGGCATGTACCACGACAACCATCCCGAGAAGTACTACGAGATGGCCAACCGGGTCGAGATCCTCGACCGGCCGCACGCCATCGGGTGGCTGCCCGGTCAGGGTCCGGAGCAGCGCGGGTATCTGATGAACGGCACCGAGCTGGAGTGGGGCGGGTGGATCTGGCGATACGACCTTGAAGCGTCGGGGCCGCAGCAGACGGCGGTCACGTTGACCTACGACTGGTCGAACGTGGCGCCGCACATGCGTGACATCGAGTTCCCGCCGTTCGAGCCGCAGCACCTCGACAACTCGCTGAAGAACCTCGCCTCGATCGCCGAGTCGCGCGGATAACTCTGCAGGCCGCGCGCCGAGTCGGCGCCGGCCGAGTTAACACCCGCCGATTGACTTCGCCGAATCCACCGAAGCCACGCCTCCAGGCGGCACAATGAGCGGACACGTCGGCAGGGGGCTTACGACCGGTGGTAGAGAAGAGGGTTGTCTACGGACTGTTGGGGCCGTTGGAGATGTCGGTCGACGGCAGGGCAGTGTCGATCGGCACGCCGAAGCAGCGGGCGGTGCTGGCAGCGCTTCTGCTGAATCGTAATCGGGCGGTGGCCGCTGATTCGTTGATCGACGCCGTCTGGGGCGAGGATCCGCCAGCCGAAGCCCGCGCAAGCCTTCACGCGTATATGTCTAATCTGCGTCGACTTCTCGGCACCGCCGGTGTCGACGGTCGTGCCGTAATTGCGAAGAAGCCACCGGGATACCGACTGAACGTCGACGACACTGATGTGGATCTGGGGCGGTTCGTCCGGGAGAAGGCCGCAGGTGTTGAAGCTGCAGCCGCCGGCAGGTTCGAAGACGCGGTCCGCCATTTCACGGCGGCACTCGACGAGTGGCGGGGCGCCTGCCTAGCAGACCTGCGCGAGTTTGAGTTCGTCGAGCAATTCGCCACCGCATTGACGGAAGACAAGATCACCACCCACACCGCGCTGGCGGAGGCCGAGATGGCGTGCGGACGCGCCGAGGCAGTGATCAAGGAATTGGAAGGACTCGTCGCCGGCCACCCCTACCGCGAACCGCTGTGGGCGCAGTTGATGACGGCGTATTACCTCGCGGACCGCCAGTCAGACGCCCTCGACGCCTATCAACGTTTGAAGGGCATTCTGGGTGAGGAGCTTGGCATCGACCCGAACCCCACTGTGAGTGCTCTGCACGAACGGATCCTTCGGCAGGAGCCGCTCGACATCAAGAAGTCAGCCAGGAGAACAGCCGCCGAAACGTTGGTCAGCACCATCCACCGTCCGGCTGCGGGCGCCAGCCCGTTGGTTGCGAGATTGCGCGCCGCTTCAGGCGAGTGCTTCCCTGTGAAGGGCGCAGTGACCCGAATCGGGCGTCTTGCCGAGAATGACGTGGTTTTGGCCGATGCCAAGGTGAGCCGCTACCACGCGGTGATCATCGACACCGGGACCGGCTACATCATCAACGATGCTGGATCGGCCAACGGAGTTGAGTTGCAGCAGGAGCGGATTCGCGGAAGCGCCGCTCTCGTGGATGGTGATCACATCCGAATTGGCGGCAGCGAGTTCGTGTTCGAACTTCAGCCCGTCGAGGACGAAGAGGCCGGCTAGGCTTAAGTCTGATCCGCTGTGGCCGCTCGATGCGGTCCGGCGTAGTGGCCTTAGTGGTCGAGCCGCGGTTAGGTGGCTTGGGGGTGCGCTGAGCGCCGCGACATCTGCTTCGTAAGAACGTGTCTCGAGCGAGCTGGCATCTCTTTCGCACTTTATGAGTGCCAAAGTCAAAGTTCGCGTCTTCTCGAGTGCTCATCTATTCGGTGAATCGGTCGTGCCCTCACGGCGACGCGGCAGATAAGTGGTCGCTGGCCTCAAGAAAGTTCCAAGACTTGCTCGCAACTATCGGGTTGATCTTCTCAGCAACTCCTCAAGGAGTGAACAGCATGGTTTGTCACATGGAGCGTCGGAATAGCGGGCTATGACCGGCAGATAAGCCTGATGACTGCCTAACCGACTCGGGAAAGGAGGTGAGCAGCATGGTTCGTCGTATGGAGCGCCGGCTGACCCGCTGGCGGAGATTCAAGTAACGCAGCCTTGGATCCGAAGGGAGGTGAGTGGACCTGGTTCGTCGTCTGGAGCGTCGGCTGACGCGCTGGCGCGGCCGCCGAGGCTGAAATGTTTAACGCAGCTCGTGTGTGAAGGGAGGTGAGTGGACATGGTTCGTCGTATGGAGCGTCGGCTGACCCGCTGGCGCAGATTCCGAATGTGAAATGTAACGCAGCCCGTGCGTTGAAGGGAGGTGAGAGGACATGGTTCGTCGTATGGAGCGTCGGCTGACCCGCTGGCGCAGGCGGTGGATGTGATCACCTCTTCCACCAACAAACAAAGAGAAAGTGAACTCAGATGATTCGTCACATGCAGCACCGTCTGATTCGACAGGCGCAGAAGAACCCGGCGCGAAGGAAAATTCGCGGTTGTCATAACCACAAGGGACATGACACGGATTTGGCTCGGCATATATCGCGTCGGCTAACTCGGGGCAGGCGCTGGCCGTGATCACGGAACGAACGGGTGGAGCTAGTCTCCACCCGTTCTCTCGGGGGTCCTTCGCCAGCTCAGATCCAGTGTGCGTCTAGATATCCCAGGTGTGTAGCGGGTCAAGCGGCTGCGGTATTTGTGCGGCAGGGCTTTGTTTTTCGTCGAAGAGGTGTGTGGCGGAGGCAGCCATGGAGGATGCCGACGAGTCGGTCGCCGAGTGCGCGTAGTGCTTGGTGGTCGGTGTCGCCGTTGGTGTGATGAGCGTCGTAGATGGCGCTGGGGGCTTGGCTTCGGTGAGTGTGCAGAACGTCCCTCTCCGCACCCCGGGGCGCCGAGCACAACAATCAAGTCGTGGCAGGGAGCGGTGGATTTAGGCCGCCGGGTGCATCTCAAGATGTGCAGTCAGAACCTGGCGACTTGTCGATCTGAGTGTTCAGCAGGGCAACGACCTGACCTGGACCGCTGCAGTTGTGTGGTGCTTGCGCCGGACTGTAGGGGATCTCGCCCCATGGCGGGCGGCGACATGACCGCCGACTAGATCAGTTCCGTGCAGTGCACGGGAAGAGAAAACGTCGTGACAGATCTTGTCGACTGAACCGCGATCGGGGTTTGAGCCCTCCTCGCGAAGTAGGACCAGCGTGCGCGTTCAGTAGGCGAATGCCTCAAACCGTTCATGAACGGAGTGTCGAATCGCGTTCTAGGAAGTTTCTTGGAGCCCCGTCGTTGGGGCCTCCGACGCCAGCGACCCGAGCATCAAGAAACCTCCAAGAGACGGACTGCACCGTGCCTTCAACCGGCAAATCTGCCCCGCCCGGGGCGGTGCGCACAAACGAACGGAGATCGGTCGCCATGGTTGGAACGCAAGTAGACGTCCGGAGCAGCTGCGTCGACGCGCCACACTCTCAGAGTCCGAACACGGACTTCAGACGAGAGCATGGGCGCGAAGCCGTGCAGTTCTCGAACGGCGTGACGTGGCGGATCAGCAAGCGCGGGTTGGTTGTGTGCGTTCCGGGAGGTTCCTCACTTCTGGTCGAACATGAGCGCGCCGCCGAATTGCCCTTGCTTATCGCCGACGCGTCCGACGCCGATGAACTCATCGAGATGTTGGGAGGCACCGATGCCGACGCACAACTCGTTGACGTCCTTCTCTCCGAAGAAATCCTGTCGGAGGGGTTCAACCCTGTCGTCGTCGCCGAAAGCGGCGCGGCGAAGCGAGTGACCTTCAGTCGTTCTGGGATCGAGTTCACCGGTATCGACGCCGTGGCTCGTGCGGTTCATCGCCTCGTCTGGCCCGTCGTGCGGTCATGGCCGGGGCGAGTAGCCATCGGCGCGATCGTCCTTGCCGGCATCGTCTCGTTCGTTATCGGGCGGCCCGATGGCCCCCAAGTCAGCGACCACCCGTGGGTGGATGCGACAGTCGGTCTCATCTTGGGATTCGCGCTGGTCGGTCTGCATGAGCTAGGACATGCGGTCGTCCTGGTTCACTATGGGCGCTCACCGAGGGTCGCCGGCTGCGGATTCTATTGGGGTGCATTGTGCTTCTACGTCGATTGCTCAGACGGCACAACCCTGCCGCGGCGGGCGCGCATCATTAATGCGTTGGCAGGCCTAGCGGTCGACGTTGTGACGCTGTCGGTCTTGCTGGTTCTCTCGCACGGATTCGCTAGTTCGGTGCTGATCTCCAGTGTCTGCTGGCGAATCGCGATCATGCAGCTGATCGGAATACTCGAGAACGGCCTGCCGATTCTCGAAGTGGACGGCCATGTCGCACTCGCTGACTATCTCGATGAACCAGACCTCTCACCACGCGCCCGGGAAGCTCTGAGCCGAAAACTCCGGCGCATCAAGCACAATGACAATCCCTCGTGGCTGGCCGCATACGGCGCATTCAGCATCCTCGGCGGGATTGTGTTGCTGATTGGGAGCACATGGGTATGGTGGCTGGCCGCAGGAGATCTGACGATGTCGCTCTTCAGCGGCAACCTCGTCGAGATGCTGTTGGGTCTCTACATCGTCATCCCGGTCGCACTGGCTGCAGCGTTCTCAGGTATCGGCCTTCTTCAGGAGCTGATAAGCAAGTCCTCGAGTGGGAAGTAGGACCGCAAACCTCTGCCGAAACTGGCTCTGTCATCGATGAATCCTCGCAGCGCGGTTGTCGAAGCTAGGCGCGCAGTTCTCGCGCCGCCCGGATGCGGGCCTTAAGCTGCTCCGTCGTCGCCGCCGCAATCGGCGGCCCGCCACAAAT
This sequence comes from Mycobacterium sp. GA-1285, assembly GCF_001499905.1. Classification (GTDB taxonomy): domain Bacteria; phylum Actinomycetota; class Actinomycetes; order Mycobacteriales; family Mycobacteriaceae; genus Mycobacterium. The sequence continues at coordinate 123,416 of NZ_LQIS01000045.1, forward strand.
TCGGCGCAGCTCGCTGTGGATCCAGCCGTGTGGCTTGCCGGTGCGGTGATGTACCACCGACACGAGCGCGTTCAGCTGGCTACGCAACTCACGCAACTCGCCATGCTTCGACGGCCGCGGCACTTCACCTGACGCGGTGCCCTTTTCGATTTGCTCTTCTTGTCGGCGCCGCAACAGGTCCCGCATCGCAGCAGCATCGAGGAGTCCGGGAATGCCAAGGTAGTCGGCCTCCTCGTCGCTGCCCGCCGGAGCGGTCGTGCCGAACGAGGAGCCGTCGAAGATCACCTGGTCCAACTCGGCGTCCGCGCCCAGCGATTCGTACCCGTTGTCGACGTCTGGCTCGGACTTCTTGCGGGCCGCATCTTGGAGCGCCTCGTCGTCGAGACCCTGCGGCTCGCGATGCGGCCTACCCAACACGTGGTCGCGTTGAGCCTCCATCTGACTCGCCAGATTCAAGAGTGTCGGTACCGACGGCAGGAAAATGCTGGCAATCTCACCGGGGCGTCGCGTGCGAACGTAGCGGCCAATCGCCTGAGCGAAGAACAGCGGGGTCGACGCGCTCGTCGCATAGACGCCGACCGCCAGTCGGGGCACGTCGACCCCTTCGGACACCATACGAACCGCGACGAGCCATCGATTCGTACCCGCTGAGAACTCCTCGATGCGGGCGGACGAGCCAGGGTCGTCAGAGAGCACGATGGTCGGCGCCTTTCCGGTAAGGCGGGCAAGCACGGCACCGTACGCTCGGGCGGCCTTCTGATCGGAGGCGATGATCATGGCGCCCGCATCGGGCACGCCGCTGTTGCGTAACTGCGTGAGTCGGGTGTCTGCGGCCTGGAGCACAGCGGGAATCCACTCGCCCTTCGGGTCCAATACCGTGCGCCAAGCCCTCGCTGTCTGTTCGGCGTTGAGCGGCTCGCCGAGCCGGGCCGCGTACTCCTCACCCGCGCTCGTGCGCCAGCGTGCCTCGCCGGAGTACGCGAGGAAGACCACCGGGCGCACGACTCCGTCGGCCAGCGCCTCGGAATAACCATAGGTGTGGTCGGCCCGAGAACGCATCAGCCCGTCGCCATCGGGCGCATAGGCGACAAAGGGAATGGGGGTGTCGTCGCTGCGGAATGGTGTGCCGGTGAGCGCTAAGCGACGGGTGGCGCCGTCGAACGCCTCGCGAATGGCGTCGCCCCAGCTCTTGGCGTCGCCGGCGTGATGGATCTCGTCGAACACCACGAGCGTGCGGTGGTACTCGGTGCGCACCCGGTGCCGGGTCGGATGGCTGGCAACCTGGGCATAGGTGACGACCACGCCGTGGTACTCCGACGATGTGTGGGCTGCAGAGTTGGAAAACTTCGGGTCGAGTGCGATGCCGATACGGGCGGCAGCTTGCGCCCACTGCGTTTTGAGATGTTCAGTCGGGACTACGATGGTGACCTGTCCAACAACCCCCTCGGCCAGCAGCTCGCGGGCAACACGCAGGGCAAACGTCGTCTTACCCGAACCCGGTGTGGCCACTGCGAGGAAATCACGCGGCTTGTCGGCAAGATACCGCACCAATGCCCGACGCTGCCAGCTCCGCAAAGCCTGGGTGTCGGGCGCTGTATTTACCCGCACCCAAGACTCCTCAACTGATCGGACAGCAGCCTAGCGCAAGCGATTACGGGTCTGCATCTCCGGGGGGAGTCGTGTCGTGCCACAACCCACGATGAGCTTGAGTCCTTGGTGGGGTCGCCGATGTTTCACCGTGCCAGCGCGCGGCGCGCGTCAGCAGATTCTCCTGAGATGCGACGGCTTGGAGGCCTTCAGCAAACACCTCTGGCCCAGAGGTTCCGCATCCAACGGCAGAAATTCGATGCGGCTCCGAGTTCACCGCTTACCGGCTGTTTGCTGCGCCCGCCGCAAGCCCGTGGGCCGTCGTAACTGAAGCCTTCGGCCCTGCATGCTCACGAGTCCTCAGGAGACGTGTGCGGCGCGTCGAGATTGCCCTGGATCGAACGTGATCAAACCGATCGCTGCGTTGATGGTGCACACGGCTTGGGCGGTGGAGTATGGGATGAGCATCGCCGAGGCGGCTTCTGGAAAGTGGGGTCGGGCGGACCGAACGGTCCCCAAACTCCCTGAGCTCTATCAAAGTTCGTGGTAGAAACGCAGGGACCCTGCTTCCAGAAGAAGGGCGCGGCCGCAGCGGTGTCGTCGGCGAGTGCCGCTCCCCCGATGGCTGCTCCCGCGGCGATGGCTGCTGCGGCAAGCAACTTCCTGATGCTGATCATGTGGCGGCCTTTCTGATGTGATCTGATGGATCGACGGTCGGCCTTATCTCTTGGAAGTTTCTTGGCACCACGGCGGGTCGGCGTTTGGTACGAGGTGCATTGGCAGAGGAGCCTTCTTCAAACGCCCGGCGGATGCGTGCCTGATCTTGGGCGGTCTCAGTCACCAATCAACTGACGGGTGCGGTCGCCGTAGGCGGGTACGCCGTAGCGACCCCCCAAGTCTTGTGCGTAGAGTCCGACGGCGTAGGCGACCGCCGGCGCTGTCACCTCGAGCGCCGACCGGCTCACGTTGTCCAGAGTGTCGTCGGGCGTGTGGTAGTTCGGGTCGAAGGGCAGCCCGGCGCGGCCGCCCCAGATGCTGGCCTGATGTGCTGACATGGGTAGTTCGGTGCCGGTGCACAGTGCACCGGCCGGTATCCCCGCGCGGACCAGGGAGTTGTAGTCGCCCCGACCGTCGAAGGGAAGGTTTTGAGACGTTTGTCCAACCCCCGCCAGATAGTCGACTAGGGCTCGCTTGATTCCTCCCGAGCCCTCGGGCGGAACTGCGCCAGCTTCAGCTGCGTGAAACGCATCGCCGTCCAGGACCAAGTAGCCGGTGTTCGGTGAAGCGACAGTGTCGAAGTTCAGATACAGGGCAATGTCTTTCAGCGATCTGATGTCGAGCGACTTCGTGTAGCTCGTTGATCCGAGCAGCCACTGCTCCTCGCCGCCCCAGAAAGCGAACCGCACGGCGTTTCGTATAGATGGTGAGCTTCCCATCTGCAGAGCGGTTTCCAGCACGGCCGCAACGCCCGAGCCGTTGTCATTGATACCCGGGCCGAGTCGGACGCTGTCGAGGTGCGCGCCCACCAGGACGATGTCGTGCGCCGAACCTGTCTTCGTCTGAGCGACGACGCTGCGTGACCGGACACGCTCGACCCGCGACTCGACCACGGCCCGGGTAACACCCGTTCGGCCTCGAAGCCAACTCCCGACAGTCCTGGTGACATGGAGAACGGGAAGTCGTACCCGGTCGGCTTCGACAAGAGCGCCGCTGAACGCCTTCTCATCGACGTTGTTGGCAATAACGATAGCCGCCGCGCCGCGGGCGGAAGCCACGGTGACTTTGGCCGAGAGGTCGCAGCCGCCACGGTCGACCATCACTACTGCGCCGGTGGTGGACAACCCGTCAAGATCGGCCGGCTCGCAACCCTGCGATCTACCCGACGGAACTACCACCAGCGGACCGGTTACGCCGGCAGGAGAGGTGGCGCCGCTATATTCGACGGCTTGCGCCGGCACGCCCACCCCGTCGACGCTTAGAGATTCTTTGATGACACGGAAGACTCCTAGGTCAAACTCCGCGAACTCGACGTCGAATCCGCTGTCCTGCAGGGCTTCCGCAACATAAACGACGCTGGCGTCATAACCGGGCGTCCCCGTTTGCCGGGTGCCGCCGTGTTCGTCGGCGATGTTCTGAAACTGTTCCAAGTGCGCAACGATCGCATCAGTGGATACCTTGCCTCGTAGCCCATCGGCGTAGTCGGCTGCGAAAGAGGCCGGATCGAATCCGCATGCCGCGGAATCGGCAGCCAATGCCACAAGGAGAGCTCCGCTCGCTATCACCCTGGGCGTCCAGCACCTCGCCATGGCCACACGGTAGCTCCGGGTCGCTTCGTGCACGGTGATTCGAGGGGTGTCGCACGCGGCGCCGGTCGGAAGAGCGTCTTCCGCCGAAGTGGAACGCACCGGACGATTCAGGTCTCCTAGAAAGTTCCAAGGCCGTGACCGGACAGTCGAATCCTCCGAAGGCATCGGAAAAACACCAGACAGTCCTGAGGGAAGGGAGGTGAACGATGATCCGTCATATGACACGCCGGCTGACCCGTATGCCGTTCAAGCGTAATTGAGCGAACTTGTGCGTGCCCGGACCGAGTTAACTCGGCCCGGGCACGCTTCATGGGCGAAAAATACTGTTGGTGTTGGTGATCTTGGTGGAAGCGTCGTCCGGACCCCGGTCTCGCGACGCCTCCGCGCATAGGCGACGAGCTCGAGGGGGATAGGCGGCCACTACACCTATCTCTCATGTCTCTCATGTGATTCTTGCGCGAAGGGGTCTAAACCCGCCGCCGAGCGCTCGTAAGGCCTGGTAATCACCAGTCGCTGAACGCAGGCCGACGACCGGACACATTGTCGAAGCATCACCGCAGTCGGTCGGCCCACTCGTTGCCAGGGTATTTAGGAAGTTCCAAGCTCTGCGACCGAAGGTCGACTCGTTCTCTAAGGCACCGAATGAAAGGAGGTGAGCAGCATGGTTCGTCGCTTGGATCGTCGGCTGACCCGCGCTGCGCGGTGCAGGTTCTGAACGCTGCGCGGAGGAGTTCCGCCTAGCTCACAAACTACTTCTCGCGGAAAGGGGGTGAGACGGATGGTTCGTCGCATGGAGCGCCGGATTACTCGGGCCGCCCGGTGCAGATTTTGATTCCCGCCCTGACACCGACATCTCGATAACTCGCCAACCACTCATTTACGGAAAGGAGTGCAAGACATGGTTCGTCGCTTGGATCGTCGGCTGACCCGCGCTATGCGGGGCCGATGATTAGGTGCAAAGCGTCGCATTCCTCACGCACATGTGATTGCACCATCTACATCCTCGGAAGGCGGTAAGTGCGGCGGATCGACGCATCGACCGCCGATCGACTCGGCTGGCAGATAAAGCCGACTGACGGGCGGTGGCCGACGAATGGACATGCCAGATTTTGGCGCGGCGCGTCCATCGTCGGCTAATCGTGCCGGTGACGGGGTAGGTAACCTCACCCTCGGCTCGGGAGTCGCGGCCGTACAGAGTGAATCGCAGACCAGTGTGCGCCAGGCCACTGGGTCAGTGCAGTTGTCGTAGCACCTAGTGCTGTATAGCAAGCTTTGGCTGACAATGATCGCGCTCATCGAAATTCCCCAGCTGTGCTCTGCGAAATTCCTCACCTGTGAGCAGCGGTCAGTGTAGTTGTTGACGGTTGCCTGTGGTGGTTCGGCGCAGGCTTTCGGCGGCGGCTTGGTGGTCGCGTAGCCGGTAGGATTCGCCGTCGAGGTTGATGACCACCGAGCGGTGCAGCAGGCGGTCGAGCATTGCGGCGGCGACGGTGGTGTCACCGAGAATGTCGCCCCAGGCGCCCACGCCGCGGTTGGTGGTTATCACGATGCTGGTCTTCAGATAGCGTTGGGAGACAACCTGAAACAGCGCCGATGCAGCCTCGGCCGGTAGCGGCAGGTATCCAAGTTCGTCGATTACCAGCAGAGTGGGTCCGGCGTAGAACCGCATAGTGGTGGCCCAGCGTCCCTCGATGGCCGCGCGGTGGCAGCGGGCGGCCAGATCAGCGGCGGTGGTGAAGTAGGTGCGGTAGCCGGCATGGGCGGCGGCTCGTGCCAGCCCGACGCTGAGGTGAGTCTTGCCAGTGCCCGGTGGGCCGATGAGCAGAATATTGGTGGCTGATTCGAGGTAGCGGCAGGTGCCCAACTCGTCGATGAGCTTGCGGTCGATTCCTGCGGCGGCATCGACGTCGAAGTCGGCCAGGGTGGCCGGGGTGGGCAGGCAGGCGAAGCGCAACCGTCCGGCCAACCGGCGGGCGGTGCTGGCTTGGACTTCCACGGCCAGCAGCCGCTCCAGGGCCACGGTCAGCGAGAGACCCTCGGAGTTGGCCTGGTCTAGAACCGCCGGTAGGGCTTCAGCGGCGGCGGCCAGTTTGAGTTCGGCCAGATGTGCACGCAGCTGCTGATACCGGGAGGCGGCCGCCGACGGAGACTCCTCAGCAGTGGTCGTGGTGGTGGTCTTCGGGGTGCGTGGGGTCGGGGTCATTGGATGGTCCTGTTCTGGGCGGCCCGCTCGTAGGCGGATAGGTCGATGACGGTGGAATCAACTGACGGAGTGCAGGATTGCTGTTCGCAACTGTCGGCTTGTTTGAGTCGGAGTAGTTGTGCAGCGGCGGCTTTGGCTGCCGGTCCGGGTGGGATGCGTTCCTTGCGGCGATGCGGTCGCCCGGTCGTGGCGGTGGCCATCGCGGCGGTGTCTAGGGCGATGACGTGACCGCTGTCGCGGACCATCACCCCGAGCCCGTCGGCGGCCAGGCGGTGCCGCGCGATCACGATCCCGCTCGAGGTGGCGATATCAACGAACTGGCCACCGACGGGATGTGACACCACCACTTGGGCAGCTGCGAGTTCTGGGGGTACCGAGTAGCGGTTGCCGCGGTAGGCCACTAACGCCTGCCGAGACGCCGTCCGGGTCTCGGCCACGATGACCGGATAGGGCAGCGCGGGCACCGGGCGCAATGGTTCGGCCTGGGCGACAACGGCGACCGAGGATCGGCCGTCGGCAGTGGCGCGGATGCGGGTATCGCCGCGCACGCGAGCGAAGCGGTCCAGGCTGGCCTGGGCCGCCTCGACGGTCATGTCGTCAGCCAAGGTGCGCCACCAGCGTTGGGCGGCGGTGTGGTTGACCTTTTCCACCACACCCTTGCGGTTGCCGCGCCGCGGCGGGCAGATCGCCACCGCCACCCGTAGTGCTTGGCCACCCCGGCGAACGAGGCGGTTACCCGCCCGCTGCCGGGATCACAGACCGTGGCCATCCGGTCGAACCGCCACACCCGCGTGCACCCGCCCAGCCCGCGGGTCACCCGGTCGATGCCGGCGACCAGATGCGGTTGATCCTCCGAGGCCGACAACGCTGCTCGCCACTTAGCTGAATGGGCCAGCGAGCCGACCAACAGATGCGCGGTCTTGCCCCAACCCCAGAGTTTGGGCGGATCGGGCAATTCCAGCCAATCCCATTGGGTTTCATCACCCGGGGCGTGCGGGATCACGGCGTTGGGCCGCTCGGTGGCTGTGCGACACGTCTCGCACACCGGGCGCAGATTCCGAGTGCGGATGTTGCGGGTCAGGCTCTGATACGACAGTCCGAATCCCAGCTCCTCGATTTCGTCGAACAGGGTGCGGGCCCACAGGTGCGGGTCTTCGGTCAGCCGGGCGCTGACATAGTCGATGAAGGGTTCAAACGGGTCCGGGCCAGGGCGGGCCCGGACCCCGGGCTCACCCTCGCCGTTGAGGTATTTGCGGACCGTTTTGCGGTCGAAGCCGGTGTGGCGGGCGATCGCCGCAATCGTCCAACCACGCTTGCGCAGCGCATGTACTTCCAAATCGTCCTCCCATGTGAGCATGAGAAAGCGGGCCTCCTTCGAGTGGAGCTGTTGGCGTCAGACACCAGCAGCATCGAGGGAGGCCCGCCCTTCTCGGCGGAGCCACACGGGTGGGGAATTTCGATGAGCGTCAGTGGGGAATTTCAGTGAGCGCGGTCAGCTCGGTGATGTCGCCACTTCCTAGGCCGGTGAGTTGTTGCTTGATTCAGGTGTGCACGGAGCCGCTCGCTTCCGCATTTTAGAAACTTCCAAGCCCTCGGTCGGATTGTCGAACCAGGACATCACCAGGAAGGAAGTTCATCAATGACAAACAACATGTGGAGGTCTTTCCCTAAGCGGACCTGGCGGCGCATTCACCGGTCCTCGTCTGGGGACGTCAACGGGCTCGCACTCTTCGGAAGTGCCACTCGCATCGAATCCCACATCGAAACAACGCGAATCGCCACAAGATTCGACACACTACGACCGAGCCCGGACGCTTTGTGGCTCGCTCGTCCGCTGCTGGGTTAGCAGCGTGCATTCAGGTTCAACTTCGAAGGGGAGGTGATCGACGTGGTGCGACACATGCAGCGACGTCTTACACGCCGGCCAAGCCGTCGTATCTGAAGGGGAACAGCAAGACTGCGGTTGAGTTAGGTCGGCGGGTACGAGCTGCAGATTGCCCTTCCCTGAGGTCGTGAGACAAACTATCCCAGCAGGTTTCGGGCGTATACGGCTTCCGTCAGTGTACATTCGGCGGGCATCGAGTCGAGGGCTTCAGTGAGCGCTGTGCGGGCCTCCTCGCCGCGCAACTCGAATAGATCCAAGGCGGCCCTCAGTTCGAAGAGTGGAGCGTCTTGATGGCGCGCGAGCTCGATCGCCACGCCCAAATCAGCCGCTCTGGTGTCGGAGTCGGTGTAGGTACATGCTCGCGCTCGGAGCAGTTCAGCGTCATAGAAATGCATGTCCGTTTCGTCGGCGATCTCCAGCGCGGCGTTGATCCGCTCTTGTGCCTCCTCGTAACGGCCGGCTTTGTTCAACAGCCTGCCAATGATCGAGTCGTAGTGTGTCTGGTATGCGAAAAGCCCCAACGAGCGCCAAAGATCAGTGAACTGAGCCATCGACTCGACTTGACGGGTCAGAGCGTCTGCGTCGGCACTGGCGGAGTGCAATAAGATCTCGGCGTCAACCATCGTCTGTTCGGTGAATCCGAACATCTGCCAGAAGTCGAACCCGTACCTCTCCGCCTTCTCGATCATGTCCGCAACTAGCGCGCCCGCACGGTCGAACTGGCCGGCTTCTATGCGCATCCATATTTCCATGTCCACCGCGTACACATGGTTATACGGGCCACCCGGGAAGCTCAACTCGTCGGCACGCTCTATCGCGCTTCGGATGCTGGATTCCGCAGCAGCTACCCTGCCCTGCAAAACGTGTTGAATCGCAAGGTGTTCATGGGCCATGGCAACGGCATCATGCGGAACGAACCACATGTCCTGCATCTTGTGGTCCTCATCCTCCACGAAGCCTACCGTTGCGTCTTTGAAATGCTCGCTGGCCTCTGCATGCTGACCTCGCAGAAAAGCGATCATTCCAGCGGCCAAATTGATACCCGAGCTCCACCAGTTGCGCTCGCCATGCGCCCTATTCTTGAGCGCCTCAACGATTTGATCTGCGCGCCGCAAATCAGCCTTGTTGATGTAATAGGTCGTAGCGGCGAAGAGAGTGCCGAATAGATCGAACTCGTGTAGATCTGGTCCTATCAGTTCTAGGCAACGCTCCACATCCTCGACAACTGGAGGGCTCTGGTATCCCTCGGCAGTTGAGGCAAGAAAGTAACGCTCCAGTCTAGGCCGCAACTCGAGAAGATCCCGCTCACGGCTGGGCGCACAATTCCCTAGTTGCGTCAGCGCATGAGTTAAATACATGCGAGCCTCTTCAAGCGCGCCCCGGCGTCGCGCGTCGGCGGAGGCTTGCTGGTACGCGGTGGCGGCGTCTGTGTAGCGCTCGGCCTGCTCGTAATGGGCCGCCACGAGGTGCCAGTCGGGCTCGCCGGCCGCACCCTCGATCAGAGCGTCAGCGACTTTGGCGTGAAGGGTACGCCGTACGCTCGGCGGTGCCAGTTCTGCGGCCACTTCACGCAACAACTCGTGGCGGAACCTCCAGGCGTCATGTCCTTCCGGCTCCAGCACTTTGGCATCCTCGAGTTCGTCGATGACGTCATCGACCTCGTCCTCGGTCAACGATGACACGGCCACCAAAAGCCCACGTTCGACATGACGTCCGATGATGGCGGCCGCTTCAACAACCGGTACCGCGTTGGCCGTGGCGAGGAGCCGCGCGAACAACGGCTCATACAGCTGGTCGGGTACTGAAGACTTGTCACCGTCGCTCGATTCGTCCTCCAGACCGCTGACGATCTGCTCGATGTAGTACGGAACACCATCGCAACGAGCGCGCACAGCGGCGCAATCTGCCGGAGCAACGGCCGGGTTCAGTGCACGCACGAGTTCATCTGTTTGCTCATCGGTGAGTGGATGCAGATCGAACACCTTGGCCGGCCACCGGCTGGACAGCCAATTACCATCCCGGCCGGTGATCACCGCTAGCAGTCGTCCAGCCGTGTCGTTCAGTATCGCATCGAGAAGATCGAGCGTGGACGGGTCGAACCAATGGACGTCTTCGACGAGAAGTAGACCTGGTGAACCTGCGAAACACGCGAGCAGATAACGCTTGAGTTCTTCTGCAATGAGCTCCTGAAGCTTGCGGCCTTCGACGTGTACCGGCTCGTAGCCTTGTGTTGCGTCGAGACCAATCACGGGTGCTAACAGAGGAAGTGCTTCACTGGCGTTCAGGTTCTGGGCATCGAGTTCGGACTCGAGCAAGGCCAACCGCCGTTCCGGTTCCGTCTGCCTAGTGATCCCACAACGGCGTTCCAAGAGGGTCCGCACGGGGTACAGGCCCGCGTCGGTATGTACAGGCGATCCCGCCAATTCGATGACGGTTCCGCCGTCGTGCCGCACCATCTCGGTGGCTGCTGCGGCAAGCCTGCTCTTACCGATTCCCGGGTCGCCGCGAAATACCACCGCAGGTACCGTCAAAGTGCCAGCACGCGCACGCGCCCAACTCTTTTCGAGCCGCGCGAGCTCGCGGTCCCGACCGACAAGAGGACCAAGCGGAGCTGCTGGCTTCGCAGCCCGTTCACCGAGCACCTTGAACGGGTTGAGAATTTCGTTGGTGCCTGCCACCGGAACCGCCGGTAGCCCCTCCATGTCAAATGCGCTTCTGATCAACTGCTCGACCGAGTGGGAAACGGCCACGGCGTTCACTGGTGCCAGAGCCGAGACCTGCGTGGCCAACGTTGCCGCTAGCCCGTAGAAGTCGTCCTGAGTGCCGTCGAGATACACCAGTCCACGATGCACACCGACTCGGACATCGATGCGAGCACCGAACCGGCGGTCGGCTTGATCACTCAGTCGAGCCACCTCGCGCGTGATCTCAAGACCCGCGTGCACAGCCCGGTATACATCGTCCTCATGCGCGCTGGGATAACCGAACACCACGAGTAAGCCGTCACCGCGGGTGGGGTAAGCGTGTCCCTCGAAGCGATCCGCGATATGGCGGACCTGTTCTCGGAAGCGTCCGACCAAGAGGCGGTACGTTTCCGGCTCCACTTGAAGAGCCAGGCTCGTCGGGTCATAAAGATCCGCCGACAAGATTGTGAGTCGCCGTACTTCGCCGCTATCCGTTGGCGCAACCAAGAGGTCATCCGCGTCGCCGCTGCGATTGTCGGCAGCTATTACTCTGTCGGCCAATGCAGCTGCGGTTGCGTGATCGCCCCGGTTGATCGCCGAGACCGCCCGGTCTAGCAGCGCGTCTATCGAGGCACCCGTACGAGGAGTGATGGCCTCGGGCCCCGCAGCCTCGCCAACGACTTCCGTGTGGACGGACTGCTTCAGCGACTCGTTGATTGACGGGACTGGTGCCAGCATTGTCGAAACCAATTCTGCGGGATCCTGCAACGGGGATGGCTCTGTCCCAATGTTGGCGTGCTCCTGACGGGCTATGGAAGCGGCGCCAAGCGCTTCGCGGGCAGCGTCGGCCAACTCCAGCACTGTCTGGTAGCGCGCGTCGGGATCCTTCGCCATACCCTTCGCGATAACGGGATCGAACTCGACTGGGACAGAACCGTTCATCAGCGAAGGCTGTGGAGGTTTCGCCGTCAGATGCGCCATCATCTGGCTCTCGACGTGTTGGCCGGAGAACGGCGGCGTAGCCGTCAGACACTGCTGTAGCACGCAGGCCAGCGAATAAACATCGGCCCGCACGTCTGGATCATCGCCGCGGAACCGTTCTGGTGCCATGTAATTGAGTGTTCCGACGATATGGCCGGCACTGGTCAACCCGGTTTCCGTTGCTGCCCGGGCGATCCCGAAGTCGATCAAGTACGCGAAGTCGTACCGAGCGATCAAGATGTTGGAGGGCTTGACATCGCGGTGTATCAACCCGATCTGGTGTGCCGCGTCCAGCGCCATGGCCACCTGTTCGATAATCGCGACCGCTCGAGCCGGGATGAGGGGACCGTTGATTTTGAGCAGGGATTCGAGATCTTCACCTTCGATAAGCCGCATCTCGACGTAAAGTCGGCCGTCGATCTCCCCGTAACTGTGAATTGGCACGACGTGTGGTTCGTTGAGGCGCGCCGCCGCATGTGCTTCGCGGCGGAACCGTTGCTGGAAGACTTCATCTTCAGCCCACTGCGCCGGCAACAGCTTGAGTGCAACGACACGGTCGGCCTCGTCGTCATGGGCGCGCCAGACCTCGCCCATCCCTCCCCGGCCTAGCAATTCCAGCAATTGATAGCGCCCGAACGGAGTCCTGTCCACGCGGCCTCCCCCAGCATTCAGTCAGCAACCTCACAATAAGACGGAAGCGCCTCTAACCGCAGGGATTGCAACTTTCAGAGACTTCCTACCGGGCCACTCGACTGTTCCAAGATGTGGTTGTCGTTCTTGATGAACCACTCGGGGGCGCCCCTCGTCGGTGAGGTCGCCCAATGGCCTGAAATTCATGAAGGTGGCGGTGGGCTCGCTGGCGAAGGCATCGACGTCAGGGCCGCCGCCATCCCCGACACCGAGGCGGCGTTCCTGCAGCTGCTCGACGACCTGCGAGTGGCCTGAACTGGTTCCATCCGATCTTGCACTCGCCATGCCCGAGTGCTAGAAATGCAGTTGGCACTCGCGACCGGCGAGTGCTAGGTCGGGCCGGTGAGGCAGGGGCCGCACCTGCGGGAGCACACCCAGCCGTCCGTCGCGGGCACTGCACCCGACCGCAGCTTTGATGGAGCGACCCGCAGGCGGTCGCTCCTGATGTGCACTACCCACTTTCGGAGGAACACTTCGCAATGGCCAAGACAATTGCGTACGACGAAGAGGCCCGCCGCGGCCTCGAGCGGGGACTCAACAGCCTCGCCGACGCGGTAAAGGTGACGTTGGGCCCCAAGGGTCGCAACGTCGTCCTGGAGAAGAAGTGGGGCGCCCCCACGATCACCAACGATGGTGTGTCCATCGCCAAGGAGATCGAGCTGGAGGACCCGTACGAGAAGATCGGCGCTGAGCTGGTCAAGGAAGTCGCCAAGAAGACCGACGACGTCGCCGGTGACGGAACGACGACGGCAACGGTGCTGGCCCAGGCGCTCGTGCGCGAGGGTCTGCGCAACGTTGCGGCCGGTGCCAACCCGCTCGGCCTCAAGCGCGGCATCGAGAAGGCCGTCGAGAAGATCACCGAGACGCTGCTGAAGTCGGCCAAGGAGGTCGAGACCAAGGACCAGATCGCCGCCACCGCCGCGATCTCGGCCGGCGACACCCAGATCGGTGAACTGATCGCCGAGGCCATGGACAAGGTCGGTAACGAGGGTGTCATCACCGTCGAGGAGAGCAACACCTTCGGCCTGCAGCTCGAGCTCACCGAGGGTATGCGCTTCGACAAGGGTTACATCTCGGGTTACTTCGTCACCGACGCCGAGCGTCAGGAAGCGGTCCTCGAGGACCCGTACATCCTGCTCGTGTCGTCCAAGGTGTCGACGGTCAAGGATCTGCTGCCGCTGCTGGAGAAGGTCATCCAGTCCGGCAAGCCGCTGCTGATCATCGCCGAGGACGTCGAGGGCGAGGCGCTGTCCACCCTGGTCGTCAACAAGATCCGCGGCACCTTCAAGTCCGTCGCCGTCAAGGCCCCGGGCTTCGGTGACCGCCGCAAGGCGATGCTGCAGGACATGGCCATCCTCACCGGTGGTCAGGTCATCAGCGAAGAGGTCGGCCTGTCGCTCGAGACCGCCGACGTCTCGCTGCTGGGCAAGGCCCGCAAGGTCGTCGTCACCAAGGACGAGACCACCATCGTCGAGGGCGCCGGTGACTCCGACGCCATCGCCGGTCGCGTGGCCCAGATCCGCGCCGAGATCGAGAACAGCGACAGCGACTACGACCGCGAGAAGCTGCAGGAGCGCCTGGCCAAGCTGGCCGGCGGCGTTGCGGTGATCAAGGCCGGCGCTGCCACCGAGGTCGAGCTCAAGGAGCGCAAGCACCGCATCGAGGACGCCGTCCGCAACGCCAAGGCGGCCGTCGAGGAGGGCATCGTCGCCGGTGGCGGCGTGGCCCTGCTGCAGGCCTCCCCAGCGCTGGACGATCTGAAGCTGGAGGGTGACGAGGCCACCGGTGCCAACATCGTCCGCGTGGCGCTGGAGGCTCCGCTGAAGCAGATCGCCTTCAACTCCGGCCTCGAGCCCGGTGTCGTTGCCGAGAAGGTCCGCAACGAGAAGGCCGGCACCGGGCTGAACGCCGCCACCGGTGAGTACGAGGACCTGCTCAAGGCAGGCGTCGCCGACCCGGTCAAGGTGACGCGTTCGGCGCTGCAGAACGCGGCGTCCATCGCGGCGCTGTTCCTGACCACCGAGGCTGTCGTCGCCGACAAGCCGGAGAAGGCGGCCGCCGGCCCGGCCGACCCGACCGGCGGCATGGGCGGCATGGACTTCTAGTCCCGGTCATCACGGAAGAGCCCGGCTCCTCGCAAGGGGGCCGGGCTTTTTCGTGTCCACCCGTCGTGATTGTGCAACCAGCGACGCGTTCAGCGGGTCCGGCGTCGCCGGATTCACATTCGGTGGGCTACTTCTCGAGCGGCTCGCAGTCGTGCAGGCAGTCCGGGCTGGTCGACGGCGACTCCGGCGTCGCCTTGCGATGCAGCACCGCGCGTGACGGTTCGATGGACAACGACTCTGAAGCCTGGTGCGCTCGCCCGTCGACGATCAACGAGTATCCACCGGGCTCACTCGGCGGCCAGACGATCGTGACGTCGCCGTGGAGCGCCGTGTTCTCGCGCGTGTGCCGACCGACGGTGCCGACGTCGAGCCTGCCGTCGCGCAACACCGGGTCGACGGCGACGGTGTGCGCGCGATAGTCGTCGCCGACGGAGATCAGATAGGCGAAGCCGAAGTCGGCCAGCACGTCGGTCAACCGGTCGAGGTCCACCTTCACGCTCATACGGCGAGGATACGTCCGCGGCGGCCCCGAATCAGCCCGCCACCGCCGCCGTCACGCCGTGGGCGCGGGTCGACGGCCGCGGATCAACTTGCCCGGGCGCGCGGCGGTGGGAGTGCCGTTCTCGGCGATGATCTCGCCGGACACCACGGTCGCGACGTATCCCTCGGCGCCCTGGTCCAGGCGCCGGCCCCCGGCGGGAAGGTCATAGGCGATCACCGGCCTGTGCAGGCGCACCGCGTCGTGGTCGATGACGTTGAGGTCGGCCTTGTACCCGACGGCGATCCGGCCGCGGTCGGCCAGGCCGGCAACCCGGGCGGGCACCGAAGTCAGTTCGCGCACCGCCTCGGCCACCGACAGCCGGCCGGCCGCGCGGTCCCGTGACCAGTGCGCCAGCATGTACGTGGGAAAGCTTGCGTCGCAGATCATGCCGTAGTGCGCGCCACCGTCGCCGAGTCCGAGCACCACATCGTCGCGACGGATCAATTCCGCGACCGTGTCGAGGCTGCCGTCGCGGAAGTTGGCCAGGGTCACCAGAAGGATGGCGTGACCGTCGTCGTCGAGCAGCCGGTCGTAGGCTTCCTCCAGCGGGCTGACACCGCGATCCCGGGCGCGGCTGGCGATGCTCTCGGACCGGGGCGGTTCGTAGTTCGGCGGATCGCCGAGCGGGAACATCCACTCGAACGCCTGCGCCGCGAACATCAGCGGATGGCCCCCGCCCGCCGGCTGGTCCGACAGAATCCGTTGCCGCACTTCGGGTTTGCGCATCTCGGCGACGCGCTCGGCCAACGGCAGCCGGGCCAGCTCCTGATAGCTGGGATACATCACGAACGGGTTGCCCGACAGTTCGAGTCCCAGCACCAACCCGATCGGCCGGGGGAAGATCTGCGCGGTGATCTCGCCGCCGTCGATGTTGGCCTTCTCGACCATTGTCAGCGCGTCGAGGAAGAACGGGTCACCGGCGTTGCCGATCGCCAACGTGAACGTCACGGGCAAACCGACGTCGGCGGCGACCTCGAAAACGGTTCGCAGCACGGGCTCGTAGTCGCCGGCCACCAGGTCGGGTACGAACTGGATCAGCCCGCCGCCGGCGTCGTCGATTCCGCGCGCGATCGCCTCGATCTCGGCGCGGTCGGCATCGTAACTGGGAATCGGCCGCCCGCTCTCGGTCTTGTGCAGCGTGAACCGCGACGACGCGAAGCCCAGCGCACCGGCCTGAACGGCTTCGGCGGCGAGTTTGCGCATCATCGCCAGGTCCTCGGCGGTCGCGGGCTCGCGGTCGACGCCGCGCTGCCCCATCACGTACACCCGCAGCGGCGAGTGTGGCAGCAGCGCCGCCACGTCGATGTCCCGGCGTCGCTCCTCGAGCGCGTCGAGAAACTCCGGGAACGTCTCCCAGTGCCACGGCAGACCGTCGACCATCACCACACCGGGGATGTCCTCGACCCCGGCCATCACGTCGACCAGCACGTCGTGATCCTCCGGCCGGCACGGCGCGAAGCCCACCCCGCAGTTGCCCATCACCACGGTGGTCACGCCGTGCGCCGACGACGGGGTCAGGCGGTCCGACCAGATCGCCTGACCGTCGTAGTGCGTGTGCAGGTCGACGAACCCGGGGGTGACCAGGAGGCCCGTCGCATCGATTTCCCGCGTCCCCGGCTCGTCGACTTTCCCGACCGCGGTGATGACGCCGCCCGAAACCGCGACGTCACCGACGTAGGGTTCACCGCCGAGGCCGTCGACAATGGTGCCGCCCCTGATGACGAGTTCATATGTCATACGTCGAATCTACGATGATCGCGTGATCGACCACTTCGGAATCAACTGCGCGGACTTCCAGAGATCCAAGGCATTCTACGACACGGTCCTGGGCGTGCTCGGCTACACCCGCCAACTCGACTACCACGTCGCCATCGGCTACGGCAGGGACGGCAAGCCCGCCTTCTGGATCGCGGACATGAACGCCGGCGACGCGGCGGGCCCCAACCGCGAAGTGCACTTCGCGTTTCAGGCTGACGACACCGATGCCGTACGCGCGTTCTACGACGCCGCGATCGAGGCCGGCGCAGAGTCGCTGCACGCCCCGCGGCTGTGGCCGGAGTACCACGCCGGTTACTACGGCGCCTTCGTGCGCGATCCGGACGGCAACAACATCGAGGCCGTCTTTCACGGGGCGCGACCACAGGGCTGACGTATACCGTCGTGGCCATGGCTGATTCAGACGTGGCAGTGGCCCGGGAGATTCTGCGCGACGCGTTCACACGGCTCAGCGAGCACGTGGAGAACCTCACCGACGGGCTGACCGACGAGACCGCGTTCTTCCGTCCCACCCCGACGGCCAACAGCATCGCGTGGCTGGTGTGGCACAGCGCCCGTCAGCAAGACGTACAACTCGCCGACATCGCGGGCACCGAACAGGTCTGGTTGCGTGACGGCTGGGTCGACCGGTTCGGGCTCGACCTGCCTCGCGAGGACATGGGTTACGGGCACAACCCCGATGAGGTGGGCCGCGTCCGTGCCCCCGCGGACCTGCTCGCCGGCTATGCCCACGCCGTGCACAAGGCGACGCTGGAGTACATCGCGTCGGTCACCGCCGACGAACTGAGCCGCGTCGTCGACGAGAACTGGGATCCACCGGTGACGGCAAGTGTGCGGCTGGTGAGCATCATCGACGACGGCGCCCAGCACCTCGGCCAGGCGGCCTACATCCGCGGGATCACGTGACCGGCGCCTCGGCCGGCTAACTCGACGCGCAACATGGGCCCAGGGCGACTTGACACGTGTCAACCCCCATGCGATCCAGATCACACCCGACGGTTAGCATGGGGTCATGACTGCGACGTCCGACGTTGAACTTCCCGACACCGGCACCATCCGCAATCCCGCGACCGGAGCCGTCGCGGGCACCGTGCGCTGGACCGATCCCGCCGACGTGCCGCGCATCGCGGCCGGCCTGCGCGAGGCGCAGCGCCAGTGGGAGGCCCGTGGCGCCAAGGGCCGGGCCAAAGTGCTGGCCCGCTACGCCGTCTGGCTCGGCGAGCACCGCGAGGAGATCGAGTCGCTGCTGATCAAGGAGACCGGCAAATCGGCCGTCGACGCGGCGCAGGAAGTGCCGCTGCTGATCATGATCGCGTCGTACTACATCAAGACGATGGAGAAGGCGCTCGCACCGGAGAAGCGGCCCGCGCCGCTGCCGTTCCTGTCGATCAAGAAGATCGAGGTGCACTACCGGCCCCGCCCAGTCGTGGGGATCATCGCGCCGTGGAACTATCCGGTGGCCAACGCGCTGATGGACGCCATCGGCGCGCTGGCGGCGGGCTGCGCGGTGTTGCTCAAACCGTCGGAGCGCACGCCGCTGACCGCCGAACTGCTGCTGCGCGGCTGGCTGGATTCGGGTGCGCCGGAGGTGCTGGCGCTGGCTCAAGGCGCCCGCGAGGTGTCCGAGGCCGTGATCGACAACGCGGACTTCATCCAGTTCACCGGATCCAGCGCGACGGGCGCGAAGGTGATGGAGCGGGCCGCTCGGCGGCTCACCCCGGTCAGCCTCGAACTCGGCGGCAAGGACCCGATGATCGTGCTGGAGGACGCCGACATCGACCTGGCCGCGCACGCCGCGGTGTGGGGTGCGTTCTTCAACGCCGGGCAGACGTGCGTGTCGGTGGAGCGGGTCTACGTGCTCGAACCCGTCTACGACGCGTTCGTCGCCGCGGTGGTGCGCGACGTCGAGAACCTGAAGATGGGCGCGGGCGACGGCTTCGACTTCGGCTCGCTGATCGACGAGACGCAGGTCGCCGTGACCGCCCGGCACGTCGATGACGCGCTCGCCAAGGGCGCGCGGGCGTTGACCGGCGGTAAGCGCCCCGAAGGTGGGGGCAGCTTCTACCCGCCCACGGTCCTCGTCGACGTCGACCATTCGATGCTGTGCATGACGGAGGAGACGTTCGGCCCGACGTTGCCGATCATGAAGGTCGCCAGCGTGGACGAGGCGATCCGGCTGGCCAACGACAGCCCGTACGGTTTGAGTGCCGCGGTGTTCTCCAAGGACACCGATCGGGCCAATGACGTTGCGGTCGAACTGGATTGCGGTGCGGTCAACATCAACGACGTGATCTCGAACCTGATGTGCACGACGGCGCCGATGGGCGGATGGAAGACGTCGGGACTGGGCGCACGGTTCGGCGGGGCGGACGGTCTGCGCAAGTACTGCCGCCAGGAGGTCGTGGTCGCGCCGCGCACCAACGTCGGCGCGGGCGGCAACTACTACAACAACTCGCCCAAGGCGCTCAAGCGGATGAACACGTTGATGACGAAGCTGGCGCTGATCACCCCGAAGCGGGCTGCCAAGTAGCGGCGACCTCTTCGCCACCGCGCCGAGACTACGGTTTCTGAGGCGGTTACTCGCGTTTCGTGTCAGAAACAGCAGTTTCGGGTAGGAGGATCGGCGTGCGCGCGGTGGTGACGGTGTTCTTGTGGCTCGTCACGACGGCGTTGCTGGCCATCGCCGTCGCGACCATGTGGGCGCAGCGCAACGTGGTCGACGAAGGCGGATACGCGGCGCTGGCGGAGTCGGCCGCCAAGGACCCGCAACTGCAGAAGGCGATGGCGGGGGTGCTGGCCGCCGAAGTCTCGTCGTACTTGCGCGACAACGGCTACGACGTCGACAACACCGTGATCACCGGGGTGGCCTCGGCCTACACCGCGAACCCGACGTTTCCCGAGCAGTTCGCCTTGGCCAACACCGTCGGACACCGCTGGATGTTCACCGACGAGGCTCAACAGGTCGAGGGCACCGACGAGTGGCTCCTCGACCTCGGCCCGATGCTCGCCGACGAGTCGTTTCGCCGGACGCTGGGCAACGTGGGTGTCGCGCCCCCGGAGTCGCTGCCGATCGCCGTGTCGATCTCGGACACCTGGCGGCCCGGTCAGCTCGAGCGGGTGGCGACATGGGGGCCGTGGATCAGTATCGGCACGACCATCTTCACCGGGGTGTTCGCACTGTTGACGCTCGCGGCGGCCCGCAGCCGCGGCAAAGCGCTTGCCGCGCTTGGTGTTTCCGCGCTCCTGGTGGGTGCGGCCGGTTGGGCCGGCGTGGAGGTGGCGCGCCGCTCCGTCAACGACGCGTTGAACCGACTGTCGGGGGACATCCGAGTCGTCGCCGACGTGATGGTGGCCCACGCCGAGGACAGCCTGCACCACTGGCTGAACCTCACGTTGGCCGCCGGCGGAGTGCTCGTGGTGTTCGGCGTGCTCGTGGCGATGCTCGGCGGGTTACGGCGACGCGACGTTTAGCCCACCTCGACATTGCTACCGTCGAGCCATGCCGTTCGTCACCGACATCGCGGGCCCGCAGCGGCCCGTCGAGACGTGGCCGCCGTTGGTGGTCGGCGCACTGCGGCGGACCAGCACCATCGACACCCATCCCGATGGCGCTACTGGTTCCGATGCCGACCTGAGGGCGCGTGACGTCGCTGTTCGGCGCGGTGGGGTGGATGTGCTCGGCGAGATCGCCGTGCGCGCCCACCTGGTCGACCGCGCCATCGAGGAAATCGCGGCCGTTCCGGGTGACGGCCGGCTGCCTCGCCTCATCGGTAAGCGGGTAGGCCCAGGTTTCCGGTCCACGGTCGGTGAACTGCTGCCCGAGGAGGTCCGGCGATCCAGCTTGCTGCACCTGCTGCTCGACGACTGGGTGGGCGCGGCGCTGGTCTCCGGCTACGCGCTGCAGCACGCGAGCATCGTCGCGGGCATCGAGGAGAAGATGCCGCCCGGCACCGCCGATCGCATGGCCGGTATCTGCGCCGGTTTCGCACCGGACGCTTCGCTCGTGGGATACGCCCGACGCCTCGGGACCATTCCGTCGGTGCACGGACCGTCGGCCCCGCCGATCGACATCGACGGTATGCATGCCGTCGAACCGCTTCGCGCACACGGTATGCGGCGGCTGCGGCGGCTCGACCTGCTGGCGGTCGATCAGGGCGTGTCGCGCTTTGACGCGCACTTCCGCGACTCCCACGTCGACGGCGAGGGGGTCGAGACGGTCGTGCACGAATACACGCTCGCCGGAGCCCTCGACGTGGCGACGCGGACGATCACGTCCATCGGAGCCGACGTGCGCGTCCTGCCGTGGCAGGAGTGCCCCGGCGCCATCGGCAGCGCGCAACGGGTGCGTGGTATGCGACTGGCCGAGG
This sequence comes from Mycobacterium sp. GA-1285, assembly GCF_001499905.1. GTDB lineage: Bacteria > Actinomycetota > Actinomycetes > Mycobacteriales > Mycobacteriaceae > Mycobacterium. The sequence goes on from NZ_LQIS01000045.1 coordinate 144,541, forward strand.
TCCGCGACCGGGTCCGCGGCGAGTTCGTCGGCACCAGCACCTGCACCCACCTCAACGACACGCTGCGTGCGATCGGTGACCTCGACGCGCTGTTGGACCTGCGTTCAGGGCTCGATGACGTGTGACGGGTCGGGCCGCTTCTCCGGCGGCGCCTGGCTGTAGTCACCCCACGGGCCGTCGCGCTGCTCGACAGCGGTCCGCACACCCTGTGCCGCAGCGGTTTCGATGAAGGACAGCGCATCGGGGGTATTACGCATCAGCCCGTCGAGGATGCCGCCGAGTGTCTGGGTGGAGGCCAACCCCATGTTCTCGTAGGCCTGGTTGACGATCAGCTTCTGCGCCTGAAGTTGCGACAGTGGAATCGTGGCGAGCTTCGATGCGACCTCCCTGACGCGGGCCTCGAGGTTCTCGAACGGTACCGACTCGTTGATGAGTTCGACTGCGGCGGCCTGCTTTCCGGTCAGCGGCTCACCGGTCAACGAGTGCCACTTGACCTTCGCCAGGCTCAGCCGGTACAGCCACATGCCGGTCAGGTAGGCGCCCCACATGCGGGCGTACGGAGTGCCGATGACCGCGTCGTCGCTGGCGATCACGATGTCGGCGCACAGCGCGTAGTCGCTCGCGCCGCCCACACACCAGCCGTGCACCTGGGCGATCACCGGTTTGGACGCCCGCCAGATCGCCATGAACTTCTGCGTGGGGCCCGTTTGGCGGGCGCTGACCATGGCGAAGTCCTTGCCCGGATCCCAGCGGCCGTCGGTGTTCATCGCCTCGCCCCAGTGTGTGAAGCCGCCGCCGAAGTCGTAGCCGGCGGAGAACGCGCGACCGGCGCCGCGCAGCACGATCACCTTGATGGCGGGGTCGCGCTCGGCCAGTCCGATCGCCGTCTCGATCTCGTCGGGCATCGGCGGGACGATGGTGTTGAGGTGGTCGGGGCGGTTGAGCGTGATGGTGGCGACGGGTGGCTCGGCCGTGTAGAGCAGGGTCTCGAACTGCGCTGTTGTCGACATGGCTGAAGTTTGGCAGAGGAAGCGCCGGGGGCACGGCGGGTGAGCCAGTCCGCCCCGAACTTAGGCGTGCCTCCCCTCTGATCAGGCCGAGGTGCTATGTTCAGCCTCTCCTAACTTCGAGGTGCTAATGAACCGGTATCTTGCCTGGGCAACCCCGATCGCCGTGGTCGGCCTGATCTTGTCCGGATGCTCGAACGACAGCTCGTCCTCCGGCAATGACACGACGTCTGCCACCGAAACTGCGGCCGAAACGACGAACGCCGCTCCCGCAGTCGATCCCGCGGTCCTCGACAAAGTGGCCGCGGACTACAAGGCCTACGCGCAGAGCAACATCGACGAACTCCAGCGCGTGGTCAAGGTCTTCACCGATGCCGTGCGTGCCGGAGACCTGACGGCCGCGCAGGACGCCTATGCGCCGTCCCGTCAGCCGTGGGAACGCATCGAGCCGATCGCCGGCCTCGTCTCGGAGATCGACGGCAAGATCGACGCCCGCGTCGACGACTTCGCCGGCGCCGACGACCCGAAGTTCACCGGTTGGCACCGCCTCGAGTACCTGCTGTTCGAGAAGAACACCACCGAGGGCGGGGCGCCGTTCGCCGACCAACTCGACAAGGACGTCGCCGACCTGAAGGCTCGATTCCCGGCGGTCGAGGTGAAGCCGATCGACGTGTCCAACGGCGCGGCAGAGCTCGTCGAAGAAGTGTCCGAAGGAAAGATCACCGGCGAGGAGGACCGCTACTCCAAGACCGATCTCTGGGACTTCGACGCCAACCTCCAGGGCTCACGCGACGCTGTTAACACGCTGAGTCCCGCTCTGGTACAAGCCGATCCGGCCTTGCTGGGCAAGATCGAAGCAGGAGTCAACTCTGTGTTCGACACGATGCGGCCGTTGCGCCGCGGCGACGGCTGGGTGTTGTTCTGCACCGAGAACGACCCCTACCCGTCGCCGCGCTGCCCCGAGGTCACCGTGACACCGGACGTCATCGACAAGCTCAAGGCCGAACTCGCCGGGCTGTCGGAGAACCTGTCGCAGGTGTCGGGTGTGCTGAAACTCAAGTGAGACAAGGCCGCTCGGGTCTGTCGCGTCGGGGCTTCCTCACCGGCGCGCTGGGCACGGGTGCCGCGGTAGGTGCCGGTGCGGCCCTCGCCGGGTGCTCGAAGGATGCGCCGGAACCGTCGGCCGGGACGTTCGTTCCGTTCGAGGGTCCGCATCAGAGCGGAATCACCGCACTGCCCATTCCCGAACAGGGCCTGATCGCTTCGTTCAACGTGCTGTCGAAGGATCGCGACGGTCTCGAGCGCACCCTCCGGGAGCTCACCGATGAGATCCGCGGGCTGATGGCGGGCAGGCCGCCGGAAGTGCGCGACCCGGAGTACCCGCCCGTCGACTCCGGCATCCTCGGTGAACAGCCCCCCGCGGACAATCTGTCGGTCGTGGTGGGTGTCGGTGCGTCGCTGTTCGACGACCGGTTCGGGCTGGCCGAGCGCAGGCCCAGAGAACTGGTCACGATGCCGTTTCTGGCCAATGACCGGTTGGATCCCAAGCTGTCGCACGGTGATCTGTCGATCGTCATCGAAGCCGGACACAACGACACGGTCGTCTTCGCGCTGCGCCAGCTGATGCGCCGCACACGCCGCGATCTGGTGTTGCGGTGGATGGTCGACGGCTACGCCAGGGGCATCGGCGCCGGTCGGGCGTCGGAGGCGGCGACGCCGCGAAACCTGTTGGGCTTCAAGGACGGGACGGCCAACCTCGACGTCGACGACGGCGCTGTGATGGATCGTCACGTCTGGGTCGGCCCGCAGGACGGTGAGCCGGAGTGGGCGGTCGGCGGCTCGTACCAGGCGATCCGCATCATCCGGATGTTCGTCGAGTTCTGGGACCGCACCCAACTCGTCGAGCAGGAGGCGCTGATCGGGCGCAGCAAGGTCAGCGGCGCACCCCTCGGCTTGACCGGTGAGTTCACCGATCCCGACTATCCGAAAGATCCGGACGGCAAGCGAATTCCGCTGACGGCCCACATCCGGCTGGCGAACCCCCGAACGCCGGAGACGGAAGAGAACCTGATCCTGCGGCGGGGCTTCAACTACTCGCGCGGCTTCGACGGCGCGGGCCGACTCGATCAGGGTCTGGCCTTCATCGCCTACCAGCGCAGCCTGGAGAAGGGCTTCCTGACCGTGCAGCGTCGTCTCAAAGGGGAACCGCTCGAGGAGTACATCCTTCCGGTCGGCGGCGGCTTCTTCTTCATCCTGCCGGGGGTCGCCGGACCCGACCGGTTCCTCGGCGATCAGTTGTTCAGCTGAGCACCGACCACAGGAACTCGTAGATCAACGCCGAGCGGAAAGCGGTCTGCGCGTTGTCGGCCGCACCGGCGTGGCCGCCCTCGATGTTCTCGTAGTAGTGCACCGGATGGCCGGCACTCTCCAGTGCCGCCGTCATCTTGCGGGCGTGGCCCGGATGCACGCGGTCATCGCGAGTCGACGTGGTGATCAGCACCGGCGGATACCGCAGATTGGTCGAAATATTCTGATAAGGGGAATATTTGGAGATGAACGCCCAGTCGCCGGGATCATCGGGATCTCCGTACTCGGCCATCCACGAGGCACCGGCCAGCAGCAGATGGTACCGACGCATGTCGAGCAGCGGCACGCTGCACACCAGCGCGCCGAACAGCTCGGGGTATCGCGTCAGCATCACACCCATCAACAGGCCGCCGTTGCTGCCGCCCTGCGCTCCGAGCTGCTCGACGGTGGTGACGCCCCGTGCGACGAGATCACGTGCGACAGAGGCGAAGTCCTCGTAGACGAGATGACGGTTCTCCCGCATCGCCTGGGTGTGCCACGTGGGTCCGTACTCGCCGCCGCCGCGAATGTTCGCCAGTACATAGGTGCCACCGCGGCTCAGCCACAGCCGGCCCAGGACTCCGCTGTAGCTCGGTGTGTTGGCCACTTCGAAGCCGCCGTATCCGCTCAGGAGGGTGGGGCCGGGCGCCTGGTTGTGACGATGCGCGACAACGAAGTACGGGATCATGGTGCCGTCATCGGAGGCGACGAAGAACTGCTCGACCTCCAGATCGGCAGCGTCGAAAAACGAGGGCGCGCGTTTGACCTCGGTGACGGCGTCGCCGGCCACGCCCCACAGCAGCCGGGACGGGGTGTCGAAACCGCTGGAGTCGAGGAATATCTGGTCTCCGTATTCGTCGGCGTCGACCAGCACGGTGTTGGCGTTCGGCGGGATTCCGGGGATCTCCGCTCGCTCCCAGGTGCCCGGTGTCACGATCTCGACGTGGCTGACCACGTCGACGAGGGTGACCAGGATCAGGCGGTCGCGCGTCCACGCGTAGTCATCGAGGCTCGAGCGCTCGTCGGGCTCGAACACGATGGATAAATCCGTTGTGCCATCGAGAAAGTCGGCGTAATCGGCAGCCAGCAGAGAGCCGGCACGATACGTCGTCGACCCCACCGTCCAGACGGTGCGCGGCCGGATCAACAGCCACTCTCGGTGCACCGAGATCCCGGCGTCGGTGGGCACGTCGATGCGAACCAAGGAGTCGCCGCGCAACTCGTAGCGCTCGCGGTTGAAGAAGTCGAACGACCGCGTGATCAGCAACCGCTCGAAACCAGGTGTCGGGTCATAGCCGCAGCCCACGCTGACGTCACCGGCCTCTCCTTCGAACAGGGTCAGCGCATCGGCGAGCGGCTCCCCGCGCCGCCAGCGCTTCACGATGCGGGGGTAACCACTGTCGGTCAACGAGCCGGGTCCGAAGTCCGTGCCGACCAGCACGGTATCGCGGTCCTGCCAGGTGACGCTCGACTTGGCTTCCGGCAGAGCATACCCGTCAGCGACGAACTGCCTTGTAGTCAAGTCGAATTCGCGCACCACGGTGGCGTCCGCGCCGCCGCGGGACAGTTCGACGAGAGCCAGGGAGTAGTCGGGCTCGAGCACCTCGGCGCCGGCCCACACCCAGTTCTCGTCGTCTTCGTCGGCGATAGCGTCGACGTCGATCAGGACGTCCCAGTCCGGCAGTTCGGTGCGGTAGCTGTCCAGCGTCGTGCGCCGCCACAGACCGCGCGGGTGTTCCGCGTCGCGCCAGAAGTTGTACAGGTGATCACCTCGGCGACGCACGTAGGGGATGCGGGCGTCGGTGTCGAGCACCTCCAGCGCCTCGCGTCGCATCTGCTCGAACCGTTCCCCGCAGAAGCGCGCGATCGTCGGCTCGTTGTGCTTGCGCACCCAATTGAGCGCGTCGTCGCCGCTGACGTCCTCGAGCCACAGGAAGGGGTCTGCTCCGGTCTTCTCTTCGCGCAAGCGCTCATCGGTGCTGGTCTTCTCTTCGCGCAAGCGCTCATCGGAACTCACGGGAACCATTGTGGCGGCCGGGCGTAGTGTGAGCTCGGTTACACCGTTCGAGGGAGGTCAACGATGACTGTCTATGCCCGCCCGGGCGCTGCCGACGCGCTGATGTCGTTCGAGTCGCGCTACGGCAATTTCATCGGCGGAGACTGGAAGCCGCCTGCCTCCGGGGAGTACTTCGAGAACCCGACGCCGGTGACGGGCCAGGCGTTCTGCGAAGTGCCGCGATCCAACGAGGCCGATATCGAAACGGCCCTCGACGCCGCGCACGGGGCCGCTCCCGCGTGGGGCAAGACCCCGCCGGCGGAGCGCGCCGCCATCCTCAACAAGATCGCCGACCGCATCGAGGCCAACCTCGAGTCCCTGGCGCTCGCGGAGTCGTGGGACAACGGCAAGCCGATCCGCGAGACCCTCAACGCCGACCTGCCCCTGGCCGTCGACCACTTCCGCTATTTCGCCGGAGCGATCCGGGCGCAGGAGGGTTCGCTGTCCCAGATCGACGACGACACCGTGGCCTACCACTTCCACGAGCCGCTCGGCGTCGTCGGGCAGATCATCCCGTGGAACTTCCCGATCCTGATGGCGACGTGGAAGCTCGCCCCCGCATTGGCCGCCGGCAACGCCGTGGTACTCAAACCGGCCGAGCAGACGCCGGCCTCGATCCTGTATCTGATGAGCCTGATCGGCGATCTGCTGCCCGCCGGTGTGGTCAACGTGGTCAACGGATTCGGCTTCGAGGCGGGTAAGCCGCTGGCGTCGTCGAACCGCATCGCCAAGATCGCGTTCACCGGTGAAACCACCACCGGTCGGCTGATCATGCAGTACGCGTCGCAGAACCTGATCCCCGTCACGCTCGAACTCGGCGGCAAGAGCCCGAACATCTTCTTCTCCGACGTGATGGCACAGGCCGACGACTATCAGGACAAGGCGCTCGAAGGCTTCACGATGTTCGCCCTCAACCAGGGTGAGGTGTGCACATGCCCGTCGCGCAGCCTGATCCAGGCCGACATCTACGACGAGTTCCTGGAGTTGGCTGCGATCCGCACCAAGGCCGTGCGGCAGGGCGATCCGCTGGACACCGAGACGATGATCGGATCCCAAGCCTCGAACGATCAGCTCGAAAAGGTGTTGTCCTACATCGCGATCGGTAAGGACGAAGGCGCCCGCGTCGTCACCGGCGGTGAGCGCGCCGAACTGGGCGGCGACCTGTCCGGCGGGTACTACGTCCAGCCGACGATCTTCGAGGGCAACAACAAGATGCGGATCTTCCAGGAGGAGATCTTCGGGCCGGTCGTCGCGGTCGCCTCGTTCACCGATTACGACGACGCGATCGCCATCGCCAACGACACGCTCTACGGGTTGGGTGCCGGCGTGTGGAGTCGCGACGGCAACACCGCCTACCGCGCCGGTCGCGACATCAAGGCGGGCCGGGTGTGGACGAACTGCTACCACGCCTATCCGGCGCACGCGGCGTTCGGCGGCTACAAGCAGTCCGGCATCGGCCGCGAGAACCACAAGATGATGCTCGACCACTACCAGCAGACCAAGAATCTGCTGGTGTCCTACAGCAACAAGGCCCAGGGGTTCTTCTGACGAGCGCTTGCGCGAGGAAGCGACGATGATGACGAGCGCTCGCGCGAGGAAGCGACGATGATGACGAGCGCTTGCGCGAGGAAGCGACGATGATGACGAGCGCTCGCGCGAGGAAGCGACGATGATGACTGATCCCGCCGAGACTGAACTTGTGCACGAAGGTTCGCCGGAAAGTCGTGCAGAAGCTCAGAATCGGCCGCCGAAGCGGGCGGTGATCACCGCGGCCGCCGCCGACCTGCTGAGTCGCCTTCAGGACAAGCACGGCGCGCTGATGTTCCACCAGTCCGGCGGCTGCTGCGACGGGTCGTCGCCGATGTGCTACCCCGACGGGGAATTCCTCGTCGGCGACCGCGACGTGCTGCTCGCGGTCCTCGACGTCGGTGGCGGGGTGCCGGTGTGGATCTCCGGTCCGCAGTTCGACGCGTGGAAGCACACCCAACTCGTGATCGACGTCGTCCCGGGCCGCGGCGGGGGCTTCAGCGTCGAAGCCCCCGAAGGGGTGCGGTTCCTCAGCCGCGGGCGGGCATTCACCGACGCAGAGAACCGCTCGCTGGCCACGCAACCGCCGGTGACCGGCGCCGACTACGCCAGCGGCGCACGGCCCCCGGCGACGGGTTCGCATATCGTCGGTAACCCAATCGATGCGTGTCCGATACCTGACGCGCCGGGCGGGTGAGCGGGCCGAAGGTGCTGTCCGCGTAGCCTTTCAGGCGTGATACCCCTTCCGCGTGCATGGGTGCTGACCAGCGCGTTGCTGGTCGGGACTGCCGTGGGGCTGATCCTGGGCATCGCTGCGACCCTGGTGATCGACGCCCCCATCCGGCCCGACGTCGTCGTCGCGCTCGTCGTCGGCGTCCCCGGAGCGCTCGGCCTGCTGACGATCCTGGTCTCCGCCCGGCGCTGGGTGACGACGGTCGGAGCCTTCCTGCTCGCGATCGCGCCCGGGTGGTTCGGTGTGCTGGTGGCGATCCAGGCGGTGCACGGTGCCTGAGACAACCGACACGCTGCCCGGTGATCCGACGCAGCCCTACACGCCGACATTCCTCACGGGCGAGATCCAAGCGCTGGACGCGTCCGTCACAGAGCCGCCGTCGCAGCCGGTGCCCGTCCCGGCGCAACCGGTGGTGGTGCCCGGCAGCTACCAGTTCCTCAAGCGCTGGCTGTTCGCACTCGTCGTCGCCGGCGTCTGGCTGGTCTCGGCCGTGGCCGGCTGGGGTCTGTACCACTGGTGGTACCACTCGATCGACAAGACGGGGCCCCTCTTTGTGGTGCTGCTGTTCGTCGTGATCACGACGCTTGCGGGGCTGCTGCTCGCCATGGTGCCGGATCGGCCGGTGGTGTCGGCGCTTGCGGTCGCGCTGGTCTCGGCGCCGTTGGCGGCGGTGGCCGGCGCGGCGGTCCTGCACGGCCTCTACTACTGCGAATGGGTAAGTCGGTGTTTCGCGGGGGTGCTTCCTTACTAGGGTGGGGGCGTGACCCACTATGACGTCGTCGTTCTCGGAGCAGGCCCCGGCGGATATGTCGCGGCCATCCGTGCCGCGCAGCTCGGACTGAACACCGCCATCGTCGAACCCAAGTACTGGGGCGGCGTCTGCCTCAACGTCGGGTGCATCCCGTCCAAGGCGTTGCTGCGTAACGCGGAACTCGCACACATCTTCACCAAGGAGGCCAAGCAGTTCGGCATCAGCGGAGAGGCGACGTTCGACTACGGCGCCGCCTTCGACCGCAGCCGCAAGGTCGCCGACGGTCGCGTCGCCGGCGTGCATTATCTGATGAAGAAGAACAAGATCACCGAGATCCACGGCTACGGCAAATTCAAGGACGATCACACGCTCGAGGTCGACCTCAACGAGGGCGACACCGAGACCGTCGAGTTCGACAACATCATCATCGCCACCGGCAGTAGCACCCGCCTGGTACCGGACACGTCGCTGTCGGAGAACGTGGTCACCTACGAAGAACTCATCATGACGCGCGAACTGCCGTCGTCGATCGTCATCGCCGGCGCCGGTGCCATCGGCATGGAGTTCGGCTACGTGATGAAGAACTACGGCGTCGACGTCACAATCGTGGAGTTCCTGCCCCGCGCGCTGCCCAACGAGGACGCCGACGTCTCCAAGGAGATCGAGAAGCAGTTCAAGAAGCTGGGCGTCAAGGTGCTGACCGGAACCAAGGTCGAGTCGATCAAAGACAGCGGCGACGACGTGACCGTGTCCGTCAGCAAGGACGGCAAATCCGAGGACATCAAAGCCGAAAAGGTGCTGCAGGCAATTGGTTTCGCGCCTAACATCGAGGGCTACGGGCTGGACAACACCGGCGTCGGGATCACCGATCGCAAGGCGATCGGCATCGACGACTACATGCGCACCAGCGTGCCGCACATCTACGCGATCGGCGACGTCACGGGCAAGTTGCAGCTGGCGCACGTGGCCGAGGCGCAGGGCGTCATCGCCGCCGAAACCATCGCCGGCGCAGAGACTCTGCCGCTCGGGGACTACCGGATGCTGCCGCGCGCGACGTTCTGTCAGCCGCAGGTCGCCAGCTTCGGGCTCACCGAGGAGCAGGCCCGCGAAGAGGGTTACGACGTCAAGGTCGCCAAGTTCCCGTTCACGGCCAACGCCAAGGCCCACGGTGCCGGCGACCCCAGCGGTTTCGTCAAGCTCATCGCCGACGGCAAGTACGGAGAGTTGATCGGCGGCCACCTGATCGGCCACGACGTCTCCGAACTGCTTCCCGAACTGACGCTGGCCCAGAAGTGGGACCTCACCGCCACCGAACTGGCCCGCAACGTGCACACGCACCCGACCATGTCCGAAGCCCTGCAGGAGTGCTTCCACGGACTGCTCGGCCACATGATCAACTTCTGAGCCGGGGCCAACACAGCAACGTGGCTCAGACTTCCAGCACGGCGAGGGCGCTCTGGGTCGCCGGCATCGGCGGCTTGGTGATCGGCCATATTCTCTGGCTCGCCGGTATCTCGTTCGCCACCTCGACGTCCGACGTCAGCACCTGGGTGCTCGTGGTGGCCGCGGTGTCGTTTGTCGTGGGCGGCGCGGCTGGCTGGCTGGGTTGGCGCGCGTATCAACGCGGGAGCGAAGTGTGGGCGGCGTTCCTGTGCGCGCTGCCGGTCTCCCCGGTGCTGCTGTCGCTGATCGTGCTGGGGATCACGTACCTCTAGTCCGGAAAGTCCAGCGGCACTTTCAAAGTCGTGATCGTCGCGGCGAGCCCGTCGTATTGCGCTGCCAGCATGCAGAACTCGATCAGCTGCGGTTTGGTCAGATGCCGTGCCAGCACGGCCCACGTCTCGGGTGAGACGCCCCGGGTCACGACGAACTCGTCGGTGGCGGTGATCAACGCGCGCTGGCGGTCGGTCAGCCCTTCGGCGTCGGGACCCTCGAAGATCTTCTTCTGGACCTCTGGGCCGAGCCCCCGGGTACGGGCCAGGCGGCGGTGCTGCTGCAGTTCGTATTCGCAGTCCCGGAGATGCCCGACGCGCAGGATGACGGTCTCGGCGTCCTGCACCGACAGCTTGCTCAGCATGCCGAGCAGCACACCGCTGTAGGGCAGCCACGCCAAAAACAGAAGCCGGTGTTGGCCAAGCACATTGAAGAGGCTGAACCGGGGCGCCCGGATGGCACGGGCGCCGAGCTTGGCGATGGCCCAGTTCAGGGGGCCGAGTTCTTTGAATCCACCGGGTGCGATACGTGCCGACTCGGGTGCGCTCATCACAGCGAGTCTACGTGTCTAGGCCTGACGCACCAGGTAGGGCGAGACGGTGCTGCGGTGCTCGTCGATGTCGAGCGGACGGCCGAGGGCGGGGAAAGCGCGCTGTGGGCAGTTGTCGCGCTCGCAGACCCGGCAACCGGCGCCGATCGGCGTCGCCACCTCCCCGGACAGGTCGAGCCCCTCCGAGTACACCAGCCGGTGCCCATGCCGTAGCTCGCAGCCCAGGCCGATTGCGAACGTCTTACCCGGCTGGCCGTAGCGCTGCGCGCGCCGCTCGACGGTGCGGGCCACCCACAGATAATTGCGCCCGTCAGGCATCTGCGCGACCTGCACCAGGATCTTGCCGGGGTTGGCGAACGTCTCGTAGACGTTCCACAGCGGGCAGGTGCCGCCGCTGGAGGAGAAGTGAAAACCCGTGGCGGACTGGCGCTTTGACATGTTGCCCGCCCGGTCGACACGGACGAAGGACAGCGGCACACCGCGCATCGACGGCCGCTGCAGGGTCGAAAGCCGGTGGGCGACCGTCTCGTAGCTGACGGAGTAGAACGCCGAAAGCCGCTCGACGTCGTAGCGGAAATTCTCCGCGACATCGTGAAACTGGTTGTACGGCAACACCATTGCGGCGGCGAAGTAGTTGGCCAAGCCCATCCGCGCCAAGCGCGTCGACTCCTCGCTGGTAAACTTGCCTTCGTCGACGAGCTTGTCGATGAGAGCGCCGAACTCGAGATACGCCAGTTCGGCGGCCATCTTGAAAACGGTCTGGCCCGACGAGAGATGGTTGTTGAGCACCAGCGTTTTGGTCTCGGGGTCGTAGCGGTGCAGTACCGACTCGCCGAGGTCCATGCGCTCGGTGATGCGCACGCCGTGCACCATCGTCAACCGGTCCGACAGCTGACGCACCAACTCCGAGCGGTGCATCCGCATGCGGATGGTGAGGTCTTCGGCAGCGGTGTCGAGTTCGTGCAGGTAGTTCTGCCGTTGGTAAAAGTAGTCGCGCACCTCCTCGTGAGGCATGGTGATCGCCCCGGACCCCGAACTGAAGCCGCCGCCGGCGGCGAACCTGTCCTCCGTGGCCGCCGCCAGCCGGGTGGTGGTCAGCTGGTAACGGCGGTGCAGGTTGACCATCGCGCGCGCGAGATTGGGGTGCGCGGCCACCATGTCCGCGATCTCGGCCAGGTCGACGTCGATGTCGAGATCACGGTCGAGGGTGACCTCGCGGAGCTCCGCGACCAGACGAGTGTCGTCCTCCGAGGCGAAGAACGTCGCGTCGACCCCGAACACCTCGGTGATACGCAGCAGGACGGCCACGGTCAGCGGCCGCACATCGTGCTCGATCTGGTTGAGATAGCTCGGTGAGATGTCGAGCATCTGCGCGAGCCCCGCCTGGCTGAACCCGCGTTCGCTGCGAAGCTGCCGCACCCGCGAGCCGACAAACGTTTTCGCCACGTCAATCAGCGTAGCAACGCTGCGAATATGGCTTCGCATTGTTGGCAGATCTAGCGCTGTGGCAGGATCAGCGGTCGTGAGCACCAAGCAGGGATCGGGGGCCGGCCCGGCGCAGGGCCTGGCCAAAGCCATGATGCCGGTCCCTGATCCACACCCCGACGTCTTCGACATCGAGTGGCCGCTCCGGGTGGCCGACGTGGACCGCGAGGGCCGGCTCAAGTTCGACGCCGCGACCCGGCACATCCAGGACATCGGCTCAGACCAGCTGCGCCAGATGGGCTTCCAGGAGACCCACCCGCTGTGGATTGTGCGGCGCACGATGATCGACATGGTCCGCCCGATCGAGTTCCAAGACATCCTGCGGCTTCGCCGTTGGTGTTCGGGCACGTCGAACCGATGGTGCGAGATGCGGGTGCGCATCGACGGCCGCAAAGGCGGCCTGGTCGAGTCGGAGGCGTTCTGGATCAACATCAACCGAGAGACCCAGGGGCCGGCGCGCATCTCCGACGACTTTCTCGAGGGGCTGCGGCGCACGACCGACGTCGACCGGTTGCGGTGGAAGGCCTACCTGTCGGCAGGCAGCCGCGAGGACGCCGACGAGATCCGCGACTTTCCGGTCCGGGTCAGCGACATCGACATCTTCGATCACATGAACAACGCGGTCTACTGGTCGGTGATCGAGGACTATCTGCACCACCATCCGGAGCTGGCGCGGTATCCGGTGCGCGCGACGATCGAACACGACGCCGCGATCGCCTTGGGCGACAAGATGGAGATCCTCAGCCACACCTATCCGCCGGGTTCGACGGACCAATTCGGGCCGGAACTGACGGACCGCACTGTTACAACGCTCACATTTGCGGTCGGCGACGAGGCCAAGGCCGTCGCAGTCATCTTCAATCTCTCATCACCGCCGGGTTAACAGTACGGGCGTACTGACCTGCGGATATCTGCTACCAGCCGGTAACTTCTGAACCGGTACAGCTATGGCTTACCTTCGCAAAATTGGCAAATTCCCGGAGGGGGTTGGCGAAACTTGGCAATCGAAACGGCTGGACCTGCGCTAATGGCGTAAGGCATCCTCGTTGTAGCGGAACGGCGAAAACGTCGAGGCGTTAACAAGCCGGGTATCTCGGCACCGCCGTAGCTAAGCGAACAGATCCGGAGGAACACCATGTCAACCGTTGGCAAGCCGAAAAGCGCCGAGGAGATCCAGCGCGACTGGGACACCAACCCGCGGTGGAAGAACGTCACTCGTGAGTACACCGCCGAGGACGTCGTCGCGCTGCAGGGCACCATCGTCGAGGAGTCCACGCTCGCGAAGCGCGGCGCGGAGATTCTGTGGAGCCAGTTGCACGACATGGAGTTCGTCAACGCACTCGGCGCGCTGACCGGCAACATGGCGGTCCAGCAGGTCCGAGCCGGGCTGAAGGCGATCTACCTGTCCGGTTGGCAGGTCGCCGGTGACGCGAACCTGTCCGGCCACACCTACCCCGACCAGAGCCTGTACCCGGCCAACTCGGTTCCGCAGGTGGTCCGCCGCATCAACAACGCGCTCCTGCGCGCCGACGAGATCGCCAAGGTCGAGGGCGACACCTCGGTGCCGAACTGGCTGGTACCGATCGTCGCCGACGGTGAAGCCGGCTTCGGTGGCGCGCTGAACGTCTACGAACTGCAGAAGGCGATGATCGCCGCGGGTGTCGCCGGCTCGCATTGGGAAGATCAGCTGGCTTCGGAGAAGAAGTGTGGTCACCTCGGTGGCAAGGTGCTGATCCCGACCCAGCAGCACATCCGCACCCTGACCTCGGCTCGCCTTGCCGCCGACGTCGCCGACGTCCCGACCGTGGTAATCGCCCGCACCGACGCCGAGGCCGCCACCTTGATCACCTCCGACGTCGACGAACGCGATCAGCCGTTCATCACCGGCGAGCGGACCAAGGAGGGCTTCTACCGCGTGAAGAACGGCATCGAGCCGTGCATCGCGCGCGCGAAGGCCTACGCGCCGTACGCCGACCTGATCTGGATGGAGACCGGCACGCCGGACCTCGAACTGGCCAAGAAGTTCGCCGAGGGTGTGCAGGCCGAGTTCCCCGACCAGATGCTGGCCTACAACTGCTCGCCGTCGTTCAACTGGAAGAAGCACCTCGACGACGCGACGATCGCGAAGTTCCAGAAGGAGCTCGGCGCGATGGGCTTCAAGTTCCAGTTCATCACGCTGGCCGGTTTCCACGCCCTGAACTACTCGATGTTCGATCTGGCTTACGGCTACGCCCGCAACCAGATGAGCGCGTACGTCGAGCTGCAGGAGCGCGAGTTCGCCGCCGAGGAGCGTGGTTACACCGCGACCAAGCACCAGCGCGAGGTCGGTGCCGGTTACTTCGACCGAATTGCCACCACCGTCGACCCGAACAGCTCGACCACCGCGCTGAAGGGTTCGACCGAAGAGGGTCAGTTCCACTGATCTCGTAGCCACTAGACCAGGCCCAGTAGGCTCACGAGGCCCAACGGCTTGTCATCAGGCCCCGTCCTTATATTGGGCGGGCCTGATGTTGTGGAGAGGACGCAATGAGCGACGCAAAGAGCATTGAACGAGTCGGCGTCGTCGGCGCCGGGCAGATGGGCTCGGGCATCGCGGAGGTCGCCGCCAAGGCCGGCGCGAACGTCGTCGTCTACGAGCCGTCCGAGGAACTCGTCGAGGCCGGGCGCAAGCGGATCACCGGATCGTTGGAGCGGGCGGCAAGCAAAGGCAAGCTCTCCGAAAGCGACCGCGACGCCACTCTGGCGCGGCTGTCGTACACCACCGACCTGGCCAACCTCGCGGACCGTCAGCTCGTGATCGAGGCCGTCGTCGAGGACGAGTCCGTCAAGGGCACGATCTTCGCACAGCTCGACGAGATCATCGGCGACCCCGATGCGGTGCTCGCCTCGAACACGTCGAGCATCCCGATCATGAAAATCGCTGCGGCGACGAAGAATCCGAGCCGGGTGCTGGGGTTGCACTTCTTCAACCCGGTGCCCGTGCTCCCGCTGGTGGAACTCGTCAACACGCTGGTGACGTCGGAGGGCGCGCTCGCGCGGACCGAGAAGTTCGCCAGTGAGGTGCTCGGCAAGCAGGTCGTGCGTTGTTCTGACCGTTCGGGTTTCGTGGTCAACGCGCTTCTGGTGCCGTACCTGTTGTCGGCAATCCGGATGGTGGAGTCGGGTGTCGCCACGGTCGAGGACGTCGACAAGGCGATCGTGGCCGGGCTCTCGCATCCGATGGGACCGCTGCGGCTTTCGGACCTGATCGGGCTGGACACCATGAAACTGATCGCGGACTCGATGTTCGACGAGCTCAAGGATCCGCACTACGCGCCGCCGCCGCTGCTGCTGCGGATGGTCGAGGCGGGCCAGCTCGGCAAGAAGTCAGGTCGGGGCTTCTACAGCTATTAGCGCCGAGCGCACGCCCGTCAAACGGGGCAGCCGCGGCTCCTGAGCGCCTCGCATACCCGGCGCACTATCTCTGTTCGTCGATACCGTAGGTGACGCGCGCTGACCCGCACGATCAGCCAGCCTTGCGCGGCCAAGAACTCCAGCCGTTCGATGTCTCCGGCGTGAATGTCGGGACTCGTCCAATGCTGCACTCCGTCGTACTCGACGCCCACTTTCCACTGGCGCCAGCCCATGTCGATTCGGCGATTGCCGACGCGAATCTGCGTGGCCGGGCGAGGCAACCCGTCGCGGACGAGCAGCAGGCGAAGCTCGGTTTCTTTCGGCGATTCCGCGCCGCCATCGACGAGATCCAACGTCGCGCGCAGTTCACGGATGCCCCGTGCGCCGGGATAGCGGTTCGCGATGCCCTGCACTTCGGCGATGGTGCACCCGGTCGCGTTGAGCAGGGCGTCGATTCGCATGATCCCCAGATCCCCCGGCACGCGCCGGCCTAGGTCATAAGCCGTGCGAGCGGGTGTCGTACAGTCGAAACTACCTCGCAGGCAGACCTCGTCATCGGCGAGCGTCCCACTGTAGATGACGATTCCGCGCGGAGATCGATGCCGTATACGTGCCAGTTCCGCCGGTGTGTCGGGCGTAGCCAGCGAGTTCCGAACATCGCCGCGGCCGAATGGCCGAATAGTGTCGCTTGTCCGCGGGACCAAAGCCAAGCGGCATGTGCTCGAACACGCGCGTCGAGTTCCATTTCTGTCGGCGCGTATACGTTGTGGTGCACCTTGAAGTAGTTGGTGCGCAGGTCGTGACGTGTCACGATGCCGGCTGCGAGTGCGTCGCTGCCCACGATGAGACGGTCCATATCCAGTTAGATGCGAGAAGTGCTAAACCGGTTCCACGAGACTGCGGTTTATGAGAGGAATCGGCCGAGATTCGTCAGAAAGCGCAGTCTCGGCGCTAAGACGAGAGCAGCCGCTTGCGCTCGGCTTTGACGTCGAAAATCGCAGGCGGGTAGGACAAGTCGAGGCTCTCGAGCGCCTGAATCAGCAGCTCGGTGACCGCCAGGCGGCTGAACCATCGGCGATCGCAGGGCACGACATGCCACGGCGCGTAGTCCGTCGAGGTGCGGTCCAGGACCGCCTGGTAGGCCTCCTGATACCGAGGCCACTCGAGGCGTTCGTCGATGTCACCCGGGTTGTACTTCCAGTATTTCGTCGGGTCGTCGAGCCGTTCGAGTAGCTGCTTCTTCTGCTCATTCAGCGAGATGAACATCGCCACCTTCACCAGAGTCGTTCCGCCGTCGACGAGTTCGCGCTCGAACGCGTTGATCTCGTCGTAGCGCGCACCCCACACCTCCGGCGGCACCAGGTTGTGCACCCGGACGATGAGCACATCCTCGTAATGCGACCGGTCAAAGACGCCGATGTGTCCCGGCGGAGGCAACGCGCGCCGGATGCGCCACAGGAAATCGTGCGCCAACTCCTCCGGTGTGGGCTTGCCGAATGCGGTGTAGCGTACGCCCATCGGATTGACCGCTCCGACAACGTGTTTGACGATGCCGCCCTTACCCGCGGCGTCCATGCCTTGGAGCACCAGCAGAACCGAGCGGGCGTCGTCGCGGCCCTTGGAACTGGCGTACAGCATCTCCTGTAGCTGGGCGAGGCGGTCGCTGCGGGCCGCTTGCACCGGTGCCGCACCGGCTTTCGAGCCGTCGAAACCCGGTGTCGCCGAGGTGTCCAGATCGGCCACCTTGTCGCCGGGCCGAAACCGGACCGCGTCGGCGATCGCCGAGGTGGCCGACGAGTGGCTCACCGGTTGTCTCCCGTCGGCGGCAGCACCGGCGACGGGTGTGGTCGGCTACGGAACGCCTCCAGCGATCCGCCCACTTCGACGATGCCGCACAACGCATTCCACGACAGCATCGTCAAGTAGTCGATCAGCTCGTCGGAGGTCATGCGTCGATTCGACATCCACGAGTGCGTGGCCAGCTGAACACCACCGACGGTGTGGTAAGCCCACGGCTCGACTCCGCCGGTGTCCATACCGGCCTCCTGCATCCGGCGTCGCAGCATCACCGCGAGCATGCGGGCGATGATCTGCTCGGACGTCGCGATCGCGCGGCTCTTGCTCGCCGAGTTGTTCGCCATCACGAACTGATAGGGCTCGGGTTCGGCGGCCACCGTCTCGACGTAGACCCGGATGACTTCGCGAGTCAGCGCGTAACCGTCGAGGTTCGACGACAGCGCCGCGGCCATGTTCGGGATCAGCGTGGTCTGTGCGAACCGCATCATCACCGCGGTGGTGAGGTCGTTCTTGTCGACGAAATAGCGGTACAGCACCGTCTTCGAGACACCGATCTCGGCCGCGATCTCGTCCATGCTGACGCCGCTACCGCGGCGTCGGATCGCCTCCAGGGTGCCGTCCACCAGCTCGTTGCGGCGCTCCACCTTGTGTTTGTGCCAACGCCGCTTGCGGCCGTCTGTCTTGACCGCGATCGCTTCGGACTGCTGTGCCACTATCCCCGTGATCCGTTCCGTAGTTCCCCTTGATAGTACGGCCGATCTCGACACCTCGGGTTGTCGGACCCGGGCCGTCACCCGTCGTAGCGGATGATGGGGGAGTGGCACACAGACCGAGCGCCGGGCGACGCGTCCCGGCGGCTCCGCCCGCTCCGCGGACGAGCTTCGCCGAGTCCCTGGCCGGGGCCGACTCCGTCGGCGATGCGGAGCGCCGCCGCTCGCTGCGACGCATGAAGGTCGTCGCGCTGAGCTTCCTGATTGGTGCTTCGGTCGTCTTCCTGGTTTGCACCTGGGCCCAGTCCACCGGTGGTGCGCCGGAGTGGGTCGGCTATGTGCGCGCCGCCGCCGAGGCCGGCATGGTCGGCGCGCTCGCGGACTGGTTCGCGGTCACCGCGTTGTTCAAACACCCGCTCGGCATCCCGATCCCGCACACCGCGATCATCAAGCGCAAGAAAGACCAGCTCGGCGAGGGTCTTGGCACCTTCGTTCGCGAGAACTTCCTGTCTGCCGAAGTCGTCTCGACGAAGCTGCGCAACGCCGAGGTGGCCGGTCGCCTGGGCAAGTGGCTCTCCGAACGCTCGCACGCCGAACGCGTTGCCGCCGAGACCGCCACAGTGCTGCGGGTTCTCGTGGAGATGTTGCGCGACGAGGATGTGCAGCAGGTGCTCGACCGGATGATCGTCAAGCGCATCGCCGAACCGCAGTGGGGTCCGCCCATCGGTCGCGTGCTGGCCACGCTGCTGGCCGAACACCGCCAGGAGGCCCTGCTGCAACTGCTGGCCGACCGCGCCTTCCAGTGGTCTCTGAACGCCGGGCCCGTCATCGACAGGGTGATCGAACGCGATTCGCCCTCCTGGTCTCCACGCTGGGTGGACCATCTCGTCGGCGACCGTATCCACCGCGAGTTGATGGACTTCACCGACAAGGTGCGACGCAATCCGGACCACGAACTGCGGCGGTCGGCAACCCGGTTCCTGTTCGAGTTCGCCGACGACCTCCAGCACGACCAGGCCACCATCGAGCGCGCCGAGAACGTCAAGGAACAGGTCATGGCCCGCGAAGAAATCACCCGTGCGGCAGAGACCGCGTGGACGGCGGCCAAGCGCATCCTGTTCGAGTCGGTCGACGACCCCTCATCGACCCTGCGCACGCGGATCGCGGATTCGGTGATGCTCATCGGGGAGTCGCTGCGCGACGACGCGGACCTGCGCGACAAGGTGGACAACTGGATCATCCGGGCGGCCCAGCACCTGGTCGCCCAGTACGGCGTCGAGATCACCGCGATCATCACCGAAACCATCGAGCGGTGGGACGCCGACGAGGCCAGCCGCCGTATCGAACTCCACGTCGGACGCGACCTGCAGTTCATTCGGATCAACGGCACGGTGGTCGGCGCGCTGGCGGGCCTCGTCATCTATTCCGTAGCCCAACTTATCTTCTGACCTGCGCTAACGAGTGCTTGCAAAAGTTAGCACTCCGTCGTACGGTAGTGGCGTCGCTTAGTGGATACCGGTGCACGGAGGCTTCGAATGTCGCAGGATGAGAATCTTGCCGTCGTCGTGTCCAACGCTGCGCAGACCGCTGCCCAGGACATCGGCACGTTCATCAGAACGCAACGCGAGGCCGCACAGGTATCCGTACGACAGCTGGCCGAGAAGGCCGGCGTCAGCAACCCCTACCTCAGCCAGATCGAGCGGGGATTGCGCAAACCCTCTGCCGATGTGCTGAACCAGATCGCCAAGGCGTTGCGGGTGTCGGCGGAGGTGCTCTACGTACGGGCCGGGATTCTCGAGCCCAGCGAGACGAGCGAGGTGCGCGACGCCATCGTCAACGATCCGGCGATCACCGAGCGACAGAAGCAGGTCTTGCTCGACATCTACACGTCGTTCTGTCAGCAGAACGAGGCCGACGTTGACGAGACAGGTAACGACACAGAACAGGAGTCGTCGACTGAGTAGAGACTCCAACTTCTGAACACGAACGCAACCCAACGACATCTTCTGGAAAGGAACACCATGGCCAAGAACACCCCCGCCAAGAACCAGCCCACCGCCGACGACCTCAAGGCGCCGTTGCTCGCCGCCGTCGGTGCCGCCGACCTCGCCCTCGAGCGGGTCAACGAGATCGTCGCGGCCCTTCGTGAGCGCGCCGACGACGCCCGCAGCGACTCCCGGAGCCGCGTCGAGGAGACTCGTGCGCGGATCGACCGGCTGCAGGAGGATCTGCCGTCGCAGTTCGGTGAGCTGCGCGATCGTCTGAGCTCCGAGGAGCTGCGCAAGTACGCCGAGACCTACGCCGAGGCGGCGCAGACCACCTACAACAGGCTCGTCGAGCGCGGTGAGGCCGCACTCGAGCGCCTGCGCAGCCAGCCCGGCTTCAGCGAGGCCGCCGGCCGCGTCGAGGGGTACACCGACCAGGCCGTCGAGCTGACCCAGGAGGCACTGGGCAACGTGGCCGCGCAGACCCGCGCCGTGGGTGAGCGCGCCGCCAAGCTGGTCGGCGTCGAGCTGCCGAAGAAGGCAGAAAAGGGTGCCGCGCCGGTGAAGAACACTGCGAAGAAGGCTCCGGCCAAGGCCCCGGCCAAGAAGACCCCGGCCAAGAAGGCCCCCGCCAAGAAGGCCCCGGCCAAGAAGGTCACCCAGAAGTAAGGACTCGGCCGCGGGTCTGATGACCCAAAGTCGACCGAGGGGACGTAACCCGCTTAGTCTTGAAGCGTGCAGCTCCAAGGCTTGGTGGGTTACATCCTCTTCTTCTTGCAGATCGCCGTGCTCGCGACGACGGTGTACGCGTTCGTCCACGCGGCGATGCAACGGCCGGACGCCTATCCGGCTGCCGACAAACTGACCAAGCCGGTCTGGTTGGTCATCCTCGGAGTCGCCGGTCTGCTCGCACTGGTTCTGGGTTCCGTCCTCGGTCCTGCCATCGCGGCCGTTGCGGCCGGTGTGTACCTGGTCGACGTCCGTCCCAAGCTGCTCGAGGTACAGGGGAAGTCCCGCTAGTGCGTCGAGCCATCGCGGTCGTCGTCATGGCGGCCGGCCTCATCGTTCCTGCGCTGACGGCTCCGGTGGCATCGGCGAATCCGGCGCCGCCAGTGGGGCCGACGGTGCCTTCCCCACCGTTCGTCGATCACGTCGAATGGGCCAAGTGGGGCGACCTGTCCAGTCTGCGGGTGTATCCGACACCGGCCGGGCGCCAGGCGTCCGGGCTGGCCACGCCGGCTCAGAGCGAGATGGCCTGGGCCGAGGTGCTGGCGCTTTCGCCCGATGCGGACATCCCCGGGATGAAGCCGCAATTCGTCTGCCACTGGGAATTCGCCGAGTACTACCAGCCCGGCAAGACCAGTTGGAATCTCGAGCCGTGGCGCCCAGAGGTCTCCTACGAGCAGATGGTCGAAACCGGCTGCAACCCCGGCGGTACCGAAGAACCGTTCTGATGGTCGGCATCTATCGACGCGACCAGGTCGCAAAACTGGTCGATCACACACTGCTCAAACCCGAAGCGACCCCGTCCGACGTCGCCGCGATCGCCGAGGAGGCTGCGACGCTCGGCGTTCACGCCGTCTGCGTGTCGCCGTCGATGGTTTCGGTCGCCAGACGGTCCGGGTCGGCGGCGCAGTTGGTGTGTGCGGTGGTCGGGTTTCCCTCGGGCAAGCATCTTTCGGCGATCAAAGCGCGCGAGGCCCGGCTTGCGGTCGACGACGGTGCCGGTGAGATCGACATGGTGATCGACGTCGGGGCGGCGTTGGACGGTGACTTCGCGGCGGTGCGCGCCGACGTCGATGCGGTGCGTACGGAGATCGGCGCCCGCGCGGTCTTGAAAGTGATCGTCGAGTCCGCCGCGCTACTGCAACTCGCGGACGAGCAGACGTTGCTGGCGGCCTGCCGAGCCGCGGCGGATGCGGGCGCCGATTTCGTCAAGACCTCCACGGGATTTCATCCCGCAGGCGGGGCGTCGGTGCGGGCCGTGGAACTGATGGCGACGGTGGGTCCACAGGTCAAGGCAAGTGGCGGCATCCGGACCGCCGGTGACGCGATCGCGATGCTGAACGCCGGCGCCGCCCGATTGGGGCTGTCGGGAACCAGGGTGGTACTCGAGGGCATCGCTGAAAATTGACCGCCGACAGTAATTTACGCTGTTTGCCGAAATTTGCCGTATAGTGACGTGCGCCCCCGACGACTGGAACCATAGCCATCTGCGCACGGGAAACCGTGGATAGGACTGATGATGATGACCCACACTGGTTTACTTCGTCGAACTCTGGCCGGGGCAGGACTCATTGCGGTGTTCGCTACGGGCGTCTTCACCGCCGGCTGCGCCCAGGAAGAAGAGAAGGCACCGGAGACGTCGACCACGACGACGACCACCACCACAACTACGACAACGCCGGCCCCTCCCGCCACTCCGACGGAGAAGGCGCCGCGCATCAATCCCGATGAGCCGAACCCGTTCTCGCCCACGGTCCATGCTCCGCCGGCTCCGGGGCCGACGCCCGGTCGGCATCGCGGTCCGCACGGCCAGTAGGCCCCGGGCCCACTGGTCCTGGGCCCTCCTCACCGCCGCGCTGCTCATCGCAGCGTCCGGGGGGTGTGCATCACGCACTCCGGCGGTCATCACCGGTCCGTATGCGGCATTGCTGGCGAGTTCGACCGACTTGGGGCCGTCACGGTCGGCGGACGCGCAAGTCACCGTCACGCTCCGCGAACCGCGACGTCCGTCCGCCTTGATGGGCTGGGCGGAGACCCGCGACCTCTGGGTGCGCTGGCGGCCCGGTGACGGATGGGCGATCGTCGAGGGCGCTGCCGCGGATCTCGCACGGGCATTCGGAATTCCGGTGCGCGACTACCGGTCTCCGAAAGGCGAGGAGTTCTACGCCTCGCCCGAACAACCGTTGATACCGTCGGGCCTGCACGAGGATGTCACGGCGGTCGGGCGGATCATGAGCTACACCCCGTACCGCATGAAGCGGCCCGACTTCGTTCCCCTCGACGTGCCCAAGGGCGGTCTGACGCCCGGCGGACTGTTGTCGGCGTACAACGCGACACCGTTGGCGGACGCCGGGTTCACCGGTGAGGGGGCGACGATCGTCGTCTTCGCGTTCGACAGCGTCGAGCAGGAGGACCTCGACCTGTTCGCCGACACGTCCGGACTACCGCGGTTCATGCCCGAAATCGTCGGCGGCAAGCCGTCCGAGGTGCACGGTGAGGCGGCGATGGATCTGCAAGTGGCGCATGCGATTGCGCCCGATGCGCGGCTCGTCGTGGTCAACACCAGGCCGACCGTGGAAGGCGACGGCACGTACGAGAAGCTCGGGAAACTGTTCGAACAGGTCGACAGGGACTACCCCGGGGCGGTGTGGAGCCTGTCGATCGGGTGGGGATGCGACGCATTTGTCACCGCAGCCGACCTCGCGCCTGTCGAGGCGGCGCTGACGGCTGCGCAGCGACGCGGCACGACGGCGTTCGACGCCAGCGGGGATATGGGCGGGCTGGAATGCAAAGGGGGCGAACACTGGTCGGCTCCACCGGGACCGGACGACATCGGCGTCGACGCGGTCGCGTCACTTCCCGCGATGACATCGGTCGGGGGCACGACGCTGTCGACGGGCACCCATGGGCAGTGGCTGGCCGAGCACGCATGGGTGGATTCCCCGCTGTCGCAAGGCAGTAGCGGTGGGGTGTCGAAGCTGTTCGCCCGACCGGTGTGGCAGGACCGGTTGAACGTCGAGCGTGACACCGACCGCCGCCGCCTTCTTCCCGACGTCGCCGCGGTCGCCGATCCTTCTACCGGTGTACGGCTCATCTTCGGCCAACGCGAGGTGGTCGGCGGCGGCACATCGCAATCGGCTCCGATCTGGGCGGGCCTCACTGTGCTGATGAACCAGTATCTGCTGGCCAACGGGGGACGACCGGTGGGGAACCTCAACCCGCTGCTATACCAGGTGGCTGCCGGCTCGCGACTGCCCGGCTTCCGTGACGTGGGCAAGGGTGGCAACGCCGTCGACCTGGCGATGCCGGGTTACGACCTGGTGACGGGCCTCGGCGCCCCGAACGTCGACAATCTCGCCCGCAACCTTCTCGACCTGCAGAAGACGTCGCGTTGACAGGAGCGTTATCGCGTCGCCGGCTCCGGTGGCGAGATCCGTTGACGGGCATACTATTTCCGCATCTGTCGGCTGCCTCGCGGACGACCTTCGGGCTCGCGCTGACGACGCTGGCGGCGTTGCTGGTCGGCTTCGCGGCATTACGGTGGCAGGCGCCGCTGATCGGTGTCGCCCCGGTCGGCGTGACGCTGGTGTTCGCGGTCTATCTCCGTCAGGCGCGCATCCAGCCGGTACGGCAGCTGGTGTCGATCGCCGCACTGGCCGCGGTGCTCGGCATCGGATGGGCGTTCGCGACCGGTGAGGTCGTCGCCCAATCGCACGACGTCGCGCTGAGCGGTGGCGAGTTCGACCATCAGAAGTTCTTGTTGGGCACCGCGATACCGGTTGGCGGCGCGCTGCTCATGCTGGTCCCGCCGGCGCTCCTGCGGTTACGGCGTCCGATCCGTGCTCCGCTCGACGGCTACGCGGTCGGCGCGTTGAGCGCCGTCGTCTTCACGACTGCGGCGACCCTGGTGAGGCTGGCCCCGCAGTTCGCGACCGGCGTCAGGGCCGAAGACCTGTGGGCAGGGGCGCTTTTGACCCAGGCCGGCATCCAAGGGTTGGCCCTGCCGTTGACCGCGCTGGCGCTCGGCGGGCTGTTCGGCATCACGCTGTGGGTGGGTCGACGTGGGATGATCCTGGCGAGTGTGCTTGTGACGCTGGTGCTTTACGCGATCATCGGTGTCACCGACTACGCCCCGGTGCCGCACCTGCTGCACCTCGCCATGCACGCCGGCGTCGCGATCGTCGCCCTGGCTGCTCTGCGCGCCGGGCAGCGCGCCGCGGACCAAGCGTCAGAAGAGCGAGACGGGCGCGACGGGCGCGCACGGGCGCTGGCCCACATCGGTTTCGGCGCCGTCGTCGCGATGGCCGCAGGAGTGTTGGCGGCGGTACTCACCACGCCCGACGTGCCGAAGGTCGTCTGCCCGCCCGATTGTGGACGGCCACCGATCGGCGAACCCATCGAATCGAACCCGCGCTTTTACGCCGCCGACGGGTCGTTCTCCGTTCAATACCCGGGACCGGGCAGCGCCTACCAGGCCACGCTCAATCCAGACGGTGTCGAGCTGGAGTTCACCGGCGGGGACACCGGCACGCTCGAATTCTTCGGGCTGCCCGCCGAGGGCCGCACGCCCGAGCAGATCACCGAAGACCTGATCGACGAGTACTATCCCGACGCCACAACGGAATACGAGATCCCCAACGCGATGGTCGGCTACGAGCCGGGCTACGGAGTCGTCGCCGACGACTATCCGCAGGACGCCAGCGGCAGCTTCACCCGGCTCCGGCTGATCGTGATGGTCGCGGTCAGAAACGATGTCGCCCTGGTGGCCTCGGCGATCGGCCCGTACCGCGAATTCACCCCTGACTTCGGCACGGGCCACCCATCGGGTGCAAACCTGCAACTGGCGATGGATATGGGCAAGTATGTCAACAGTTTCCGCTGGGGCGGCGTCACCGACTGACGGTCACAGCTCGGCGAAACAGGGATCTTCCTCATCCTTCGGTATATCGGCGTTGCGCGTCGAGAACCGGCTCACCACACCGTCGTCGGTGACATCCACCGAATCGGCTTTGATGTTCATCGGGTAGTTCTTCGTCAGCTCGTTGGTGAACGCGTCCAACGCCGGTTGCACGGCTTCGCGCGGCAACGTGAAGCCGAGCCCCGTCAGCTGGATCACCTGCAGCGAGATCCCGCCGTCGGCGACGGTAGGCCGGGCCCTGATCGAGCCGAGCGCACCTTCCAACTCGATCGTGTCGTCGGACGGGTTGGTCGTGACGCCGGTGACGAACGCACCGATGAGCGGAACGGAGTCGGATATGGTCTGCCGGATGCCCTCCGACGACCAATTGATGTCCGCGACCAGTGAGCCGACCTTGCCGCCCGAGGTGGCTGTGTCCTCTAGGCGGACGTCTTGAATCGTCAACTTGACCTTCATGCCCTTGGCGTCGCGGATCTGGTTGCCGGCGGTCTCGATGTGGATGTTCGTGTAGTGGCCGGACATGTGCTGGATCAGGAAGGGCGGCATGACGCCGAACGATGCGCTTGCCTCGTCCTCGACGACGCATGAGGTGACATTCGCGACGACGGTGTCCGCGCGGTGACGTGCGTAGAGTTCAGCCGCCAGCACGCCGGCCAGCACCAGCGCCACCACGATGACGACCACCAGCACGATCGACAGCGGGTCGCGCAGGAGGCTCCTGAGTTTCGACTCCGAGGGCGGCTCGCCCGGGCCGGGGTCATTCGCCCCCTGGGGTCCAGGCGGCCCAGGTGGCGGCCCCTGCGGGGGCGGGGGAGCCTGGTCCTGCTGAGGTGGGGGGACCTGGCCCTGCTGAGGCGAGGGGACCTGGCCCTGCGGCTGCGACGGCTGATTCGGGCGGGCCCACGGGTCAGTCACGAGCGCGATTCTGCCTTACCGCGACGAGCGAAGCCCGCGCGGTTGCGCAACACCGCGACCGTCTCGCGCACCTTGCGCCCGTCCTCCAGGTCGATGTCGGTCACCAGCAACTGCGGATCGTCGCCCGCACTGGCCAGCACGTCCCCGGTCGGGGACGCGACCAGGCTGCCTCCCACACCGGTCGGACCGAGTGCTGCGACCTCGGGGTCGGGGTAGCCCTGGTCGACCGCGGCGACGAAGCCGGTCGTGTCGATCGCGCGAGCGCGCGCCAGCAACGTCCACTGCTCGAGCTTGCCCGGCCCGCTGCCCCACGACGCGTGGACCGTGATCAGCTGCGCACCCCGATCGGCCAGCTCGACGTAGAGCTCGGGGAAACGCACGTCGTAACACAGCGTCAGGCCGACGCGCACGCCGTCCACCTCGATGACCACGGGTTCGTGTCCGGGGGCCACGGTTTTGGACTCCTCGAACCCGAATGCGTCGTAGAGGTGGATCTTCTCGTAGTGCGCGTCGACGTAGCCGGTCGAGCTGGGGCCGGTCGCGATCAGCGTGTTGTGGACGCGTCCGTCACCGGAAGGTACGAACATGCCGGCGACGACGACGATGCCCGCACGCTCGGCGATCGCCCGCACACCCGAGGCCCACGGCCCGTCGAGCGGTTCGGCCACCGGGGCGAGCGGCACCCCGAAGCGGCACATCGTCGCCTCCGGGAACAGCACCATCCGGGCACCGGCGTCCGCGGCGCGGCGGGTGTAGTCCTCCACCACCGCGAGATTCGCCGACGGGTCGGTGCCGCTGAGGATCTGCGCCAGGGCAATCCGCATACGGCCCAGCCTACGGCGGCCGTGTACCGGGCGACTCGCTCAGGCCGGCGCGACGGTCGACCAGGGCACGGTCAGCACCCCGTCGCGCATCCGCCGCCGCGCGGGCACGACGGGAAACCCGTTGTCGCGCAACAGCTCCAGCATCGCGCGCCACCGTACCCGCGGGCCGAACACCCCGTGACCCGCGACGCTGGCCCACGCGCGATCGGCAGCCGTCAGCAGCGCATGCACGGGCTGACCGTCGACGTTGTGGTGGATCAGTGCTTTCGGCAACCGCTCGGCCAGGTCGGACGGCCGTTCGATCGCGAACGGGTCGCACGCCAGCGTCAGGCTCACCGGACCGTCGGCGTCCAGCAGGATCCAGCAGGCCCGACGGCCGACCTCGTCACAGGTGCCGTCGACGATGAGACCACCGGGCGCGAGCTGTCGTTGCATCGTCGACCACGCCTCGTGGACCGCGTCGACCGGGTACTGCCGCAACACGTTGAATGCCCGCACCAGGACGGGCCGCATCCCGGCCAGTTCGAAACCGCCGAGACCGAACCGCACCGCGCCGGACTCCGCCGACTGCGCCGACTGCACACGGGCGGGATCGATCTCCAACCCCACGACGCGAATATCGTTGCGTACCAATCGCAGTCGAGCCGCGAGCTCCAGCGTCGTCACCGGCAAGGCACCGTATCCGAGATCGATCACCAGCGGATCCTCGGCAGCGGCCAGCGCGGCACGGACCCGTGGCGCATGCACGAGCCAGCGGTCACTGCGGCGCAACCGGTTGTGGCCGGTGGTGCCCCGCGTCAGCTGACCGATGGGCCCGCTCATGGCCCGAGTGTATGGCTCGCCTGCGTGTCCGCCTCGATCCGCGCCGTGCCGTCAAGCGTTTTCGGTGATCCACAGCGTCGTGAAGCGTTGCTCGGCGATCAGCAGATCGACCAGCTGTCCGCCGATGAAGTTCTCGATCTTGCCGCCCACCAACGGAACTCGCACCTCCACCTCGACCGTGAACTGCAGCCGCGAACCGCTGTCGGCCGGGGCCAGCACCGCTGTGCCCGTCAGCGTCGCCGGCGCACCGGGGATCGACCCCTTGACCGTCGCGGTGGCCTTCCCGGCGAGCACCGGGCTCCACGTCTCCTCGCGCACAAAGCTCAGGTCACCGCGGTGGAACTGGGTCACCACACTCGGCAGCCGGTCGGCGCGCAACGTCTGCGTCGTGACGATGTCGATACCGCCTCGGTCGTCGACGACCATCGAGTCCAGCGAATACATGTCGGCGCCCGAGTCGGTGAGCCGCGCGAGCCAGTAACGCTCGTCGCCGAACGCCCGGTGTACCTGCTCGACGGTGCCCCCGTACTCGGCGGCCATGTCGAATGAGCGCGGCATAGCTGGTCAGGCTACCGTTACCGCCCGTGGTCGGTTCGCAGCTAGGGGGTGCCTCGGTCGAGGAGCGGGTGCCGCTCGCGCCCCTGACCACGCTGCGGATCGGACCCGTCGCACGGCGGCTGATCACCTGCGACACCACGCAGAAGATCATCGACGTGGTCCGCGCGCTCGGCCCTGGCGACGACTCGTTGGTCCTGGCGGGTGGCTCCAACGTCGTGTTGTCCGACGAGCTGACCGACCTCTCGGTGATCCACCTGGCCAACACCGAGATCGCCGTCGACGGCGATGTGGTGCGCGCGGAGGCGGGTGCGGTCTGGGACGACGTCGTGGTCACCTCGCTGGCGCACGGACTCGGCGGCCTGGAGTGCCTGTCGGGGATCCCCGGATCAGCCGGCGCCACACCGGTGCAGAACGTCGGTGCGTACGGCGCCGAAGTGGCCGACACCATTCGGCGGGTGCGGCTGCTGGACCGTCGCACCGGCGCGGATCGCTGGGTCGAGCCCGAGGCGCTGCGGTTCGGCTACCGCACCAGCGTCCTCAAACACGCGCACGACGCGATCGTGCTCGAGGTGGAGTTCGCGTTGGACCCCGGCGGACGCAGTGCGCCGCTGCGCTACCGCGAACTGGCCACCGCGCTGGGCGCCGAACAGGGGACGCGCGCCGATCCGCTCGAGGTTCGCGAGGCGGTGCTCGCGCTGCGGTCGAGCAAGGGCATGGTGCTCGACGCCAACCCCGACAACCCGGATCACGACACCTGGAGCGTCGGCTCGTTCTTCACCAACCCGGTCGTCGCGGTCGCGGAGTTCGATCGGGTGCGGGCCTCGGTCGACGTACCGGTGCCCAACTATCCGGCACCCGACGGGGTCAAACTGGCGGCGGGGTGGCTGGTCGAGCAGGCCGGCTTCGGCAAGGGCCATCCGGGAGAAGGGGCCGCCGCCCGGCTGTCGACCAAGCATGCGCTGGCGTTGACCAACCGCGGCGGGGCCACCACCGCCGATGTGATCGCGCTGGCCAGGACGGTACGCGACGGTGTCCGAACGAAATTCGGGATCGAACTCACAGCCGAGCCTGTCCTGGTCGGGTGCTCGCTGTAGGTACGCTCAGTTCACGTGAGTACTGCAGAACCCCTACCGCCGGGGTTCAACCGGCGGCGCGCCCTGGCCGCATTGGCGGTCGGCGTCGTCGCGCCGGGCGTGCTGGCCGCGTGCGGCACCAGAAACGACGGGTCGCCGCAGCAGGGCGGTGAGGCGCCCGACGCCCCCTCGCTGAACTTCAAGCCGGCAAACGGTGCGACCGACGTCTTGCCGACCGCCCCTGTCGGCCTCGAGGTCGCCGACGGCTGGTTCCAGCGGGTCTCGCTGACCAACCGCGAGGGCAAGGCCATCGCCGGCGTGCTCAACCGCGACCGCACCGCGTTCACGATCACCGAACCGCTCGGCTACGGCGCCGAGTACACGTGGAAGGGCTCGGCCGTCGGCCGCGACGGCAAGGCGGTGCCGGTCGAGGGTTCGTTCTCCACGATCAACCCCAGTACCCAGGTCAGCGGCAGCTTCCAGCTCGCCGACGGCCAGGTCGTCGGCGTGGCGGCCCCGATCATCATCCAGTTCGACGCGCCGATCAGCGACAAGGCCGCGGTCGAAAAGGCACTCAAGGTCACCACCGATCCCCAGGTGGAAGGCAGCTGGGCATGGCTGCCGGACGAGGTCGGCGGGTCGCGTGTGCACTACCGCACCCGCGAGTACTACCCGTCGGGCACGAAGGTGAACGTCGACGCGAAGCTCTACGGCGTGCCGTTCGGCGATGGCGCCTATGGCGCGCAGGACATTTCGCTGCACTTCGAGATCGGCCGCCGTCAGGTGGTCAAGGCCGAGGCGTCGTCGCACCGCATCCAGGTGCTCGACGAAGCGGGCGCGGTGATCATGGACTTTCCATGTAGCTACGGCGAAGGTGATCTGGACCGCAACGTCACCCGCAGCGGCATTCACGTCGTAACCGAGAAGTACGAGGACTTCTACATGACCAACCCTGCGGCCGGGTACGCCAACGTCCGCGAGCGGTTCGCCGTGCGGATCTCCAACAACGGCGAGTTCATCCACGCCAACCCGGCCAGCCTGGGTTCGCAGGGCAACTCCAACGTCACCAACGGGTGCATCAACCTCTCGGAGTCCGACGCTCAGCAGTACTTCAACAGCGCGATCTACGGCGATCCCGTCGAGGTCACCGGCACGCGTATCCAGCTGTCCTACGCCGACGGCGACATCTGGGACTGGGCCGTGCCGTGGGAGGAGTGGAAGGCGATGTCAGCGCTCTCGGATGGGAACGCGCCGGATATGCCGAGCACCGCGCCGGCGACGCCGTCGGGCGCACCGGAGGCGGTGAACGGCCGCCCCGGCCGCTGACATCACATTCGGCCGAACGTGGGTTACCCGCACGCTTCGCCGCGGTTCGGCGTGACACGAGCCCACACTGGGTGACGACCTACTTGCGGTTGAACCGCGATCCGCTGGCCCCGCTGACCTGATCGCGCGGCCGAACCACGATCAGGTCGAGGTCGACGTGCGACGGCCGGCTCGCGACGAACCCGATGATCTCGGCGACGTCGTCGGCCAGCAGCGGAGTGACTCCCTCGTAGACCTTGGCCGCGCGTTCCTCGTCGCCCTCGAACCGGTTCAGCGAGAAGTCCGTCTTCACCATGCCGGGCGCAACTTCGGTCAGTCGCACCGGTTTTCCGAGCAGCTCGCTGCGCAACGTGCGGTGCAGCACCCCCTGCGCGTGCTTGGCGGAGGTGTACCCGCCGCCGTTGTCGTAGATCTCCACGGCCGCGATCGAGGTGACGGTCACGATCAGTCCGTCGCCTGACGCGATCAGCTTCGGCAGCAGCGCCCGCGTCACCAGCAGCGTGCCGAGCACGTTGGCCTCCCACATCCAGCGCCAGTGTTCGACGTCAGCCTCGGCCACCGGATCGAGCCCGCGCGCCCCACCGGCGTTGTTGACCAGCACATCCACTCGGTTCACCGCCGCCGCCAACGCCGCCACCGCCTCCTGAGATGTGACGTCCGCCACAATCGCCGTGCCGCCGATCTCCTCCGCGAGGACCCTGAGGGGCTCCTCGCGCCGGGCGACGCAGACGACGTGAAAACCTTGCGCGGCAAGGGTTCTCGCGGTCGCCGCCCCGATGCCCGCGCTGGCGCCGGTGACCACCGCGACACGACCGTCGGCTTGGGAAGTCGTCATCTGCCCAACCCTAGTTGGCGTGCTAAATTCGCCGGGTGTTGTCCAGTCAGGCCTGTACGCGATGTGCGTGTTGTTGTCGCACGCCTCGCCGCGCCTGATTGTTTCGTAGACGACTTTGCTGTCCTGCTGAATCCCCGGGTGCGGCCCGAACACCTCCCGCCGGCCGAATTCCCCGAAGGACAAGCAGATGCGCACCTCCCTCACCACCACCCTTTCCGCAAAAAATCCCCACAGCGCGCAGCACGCCAAGCTCACGCTGACACCCGCGGGCGGCCGGCACCCCCAGGCCCGCACGCGGATCGTCGTGCCGTCGCTGAAGGTCCCCGACGCGGCGGCCGGCTCGGTGTTCAGTGCCGCCCGTCTGCGCGGACCCATCGCCCGTGACGTGATCGCTCGGGTCACCGGCCTGAGCATCGCGACCGTCAACCGCCAGGTCACCGCGCTGCTCGACGCCGGCGTGCTGCGGGAACGCGCCGACCTCGCGGTTTCCGGCGCGATCGGCAGGCCCCGGGTGCCCGTCGAGGTGAACCACGAGCCGTTCCTCACGCTCGGCATCCACATCGGCGCGAGGACCACCAGCGTCGTCGCCACCGACCTGTTCGGCCGCACCCTCGACGTGGTGGAGACGCCGACCCCGCGGGGTCCGCAGGCCGCGGCGCTCAAGTCGCTGGCCGGCAGCGCCCGCCGGTACCTGAGCCGCTGGCATCGCCGACGCCCGCTGTGGGTCGGTGTGGCGGCCGGCGGCGTCGTCGACAGCTCGACCGGTCATCTGGACCATCCGCGGCTCGGGTGGTCGGACGCACCGGTCGGGCCCGTGCTCACCGACGCGCTCGGCCTGCCGGTGTCGGTCGCCTCCCACGTCGACGCGATGGCGGGCGCCGAACTGCTGCTGGGCGTGCGCAGGCAGCCGTCGCCCGCATGGTCGGAAACGCTCCTCGCCCGCGCGGGGACGAGCCTGTACGTCTACGCCCGCGAGACCGTCGGCTACGCGCTGTCCATCGACGGGCGCGTGCACTCCCCGGCCACCGGTCCGGGGACCATCGCCGCGCTGCCCGCCCACTCCGAATTGCTCGGCGGCACCGGCCAATTGGAGTCCACCGTCAGCGACGAGGCGGTGCTGATCGCCGCGCGCAGGGCGCGCATCGTTCCTCTCGAAGGGCCGGGCTCGACGATGCAGGCGCTGCTCAAGACCGCGCGGCAGGGCAGCCGGCCGGCGCAGGACCTGCTCGCCGAGCGTTCGCGGGTCTTGGGAGAGGCCGTCGCCCTGCTGCGCGACATGCTCAACCCCGACGACCTGGTTGTGGGCGGTCAGGCGTTCACCGAGTATCCCGAGGGCATGGCCACCGTGGAGGCCGCGTTCGCGCAGCGTTCGGTGATGCCCGCCCGCGGGATCCGGCTCACCGTTTTCGGCAATCGCGTGCAGGAGGCCGGTGCGGGCGTGGTGTCGCTGGGCGGGTTGTACGCCGACCCGATCGGCGCCATGCGGCGCGCACTCCCGCGTAGGCCCGAAGCCAGGCCCGAGGTCCCTGCCTGACGGGGCGCCGGGGACCGACGGTGTAGACATGTCTGTGTGCGCCTAGCAACGGAGCCGTCCCGTTCTGATGCCGCCGGACTTCCGGTCCCCAGGCGCGTCGCCGTGTTGTCGGTGCACACGTCACCGCTGGCCCAGCCAGGTACCGGCGACGCCGGCGGGATGAACGTCTACGTGCTCCAGAGCGCCCTGCAGATGGCTCGCCGCGGGGTCGAAGTGGAGATCTTCACGCGCGCGACCTCGTCGGCCGACCAGCCGACC
The DNA here is from genome assembly GCF_001499905.1 of Mycobacterium sp. GA-1285. Classification (GTDB taxonomy): domain Bacteria; phylum Actinomycetota; class Actinomycetes; order Mycobacteriales; family Mycobacteriaceae; genus Mycobacterium. The sequence continues at coordinate 178,383 of NZ_LQIS01000045.1, forward strand.
GTTCGGGTCGCTCCTGGTGTGCTGGTGCGCAACGTGGTCGCCGGCCCGTTCGAGGGACTCGACAAGTACGACCTGCCCACCCAGCTGTGCGCGTTCACCGCGGGGGTGTTGCGCGCGGAGGCGACGCACGAACCGGGCTACTACGACATCGTCCATTCGCACTACTGGTTGTCCGGCCAGGTCGGCTGGCTGGCCCGCGACCGCTGGGCGGTGCCGCTCGTGCACACCGCGCACACACTGGCCGCGGTCAAGAACGGCGCGCTGGCCGAGGGCGACTCTCCGGAACCGCCGCTGCGCGTGGTGGGGGAGCAGCAGGTGGTCGACGAGGCCGACCGATTGATCGTCAACACCGAACACGAAGCGCAGCAACTGATTTCGCTACACCACGCCGATCCGAGAAGGATCGACGTGGTGCATCCCGGCGTGGACCTCGAGATGTTCACACCCGGCGACCGAAACGCCGCGCGTGCCGCGCTGGGACTCGGCACCGAGGAGCAGGTGGTCGCGTTCGTCGGGCGCATCCAGCCGCTGAAGGCGCCCGACGTCGTGCTGCGTGCCGCGGCCAAGCTGCCGGGCGTTCGGGTGCTGGTGGCCGGCGGTCCGTCCGGCGCCGGGCTGTATCCGCGCGCGGGGCTGTATCCGCGCCCCGGCGCGAGTGGCCCGCCGACCCCGGACGGGCTGGTTCGACTGGCCGCCGATCTGGGTATCTCGGACCGGGTGACGTTCCTGCCGCCCCAGTCGCGCGAACAACTGGTCAATGTGTACCGGGCCGCCGACCTGGTGGCGGTGCCCAGTTATTCGGAGTCCTTCGGCCTAGTCGCGGTCGAAGCCCAGGCGTGCGGAACGCCGGTGGTGGCCGCCGCGGTCGGCGGGTTGCCCGTCGCGGTGCGCGACGGTGTCACCGGGACGCTGGTCCACGGGCACGACGACGGCGACTGGGCGCAGGCCATCGGGGATGTGCTGCTGCGCGCCGAAACCCTCAGACCCGCCGCCGCGGCCCATGCCGCGACGTTCTCGTGGTCCCGCACGGTCGACGCGCTGTTGGCCGGTTACGGGCGGGCGATCGCCGACTACCGGGCGCGCCATCAGATGCGCGACGGCACGCGCCGTACCGGCCGCCGATTCTCGCGGCGGCGGGGGGTCCGGGCATGAGCGACCCCGCGAAGGTCATCGGGGAGGCGTGCCGGGAGAACGACCTGGTGTGCACGTATCACGAAGGCGCGCACGGCGGGTTGCCGGGCATCATCGTCGAACTGCCCGGTGAGCGACGACTCAAGACCAACACCATCCTGTCGATCGGTGAACACTCGGTGCGCATCGAGGCTTTCGTCTGCCGCAAACCCGACGAGAACCACGAGGGCGTGTACCGGTTCCTGCTCAAGCGCAACCGCCGGCTCTATGGCGTTGCGTACACGCTCGACAACGTCGGCGACATCTACCTCGTAGGGCGGATGTCGCTGGAATCAGTCACCTCCGAGGAGGTCGACCGGATCCTCGGCCAGGTGCTCGAAGCCGTCGACAACGACTTCAACACGTTGTTGGAGTTGGGTTTTCGCTCGTCCATCCAGAAAGAGTGGGAGTGGCGGATCTCGCGCGGCGAGTCGCTGAAGAACCTGCAGGCGTTCGCCCACGTGATCGACGGGTGGGGGAGCACCGACGAGGACTGACCGCCTCTCCTGAAGCCCGCACTTACGTTTTGGCGGGTTTTGTCGACCGGATACCGCCATTTCGTCGATCTCGGGACGGGCCGTGGGCGATCGGTCTGCCGTGAGAGGATTTCGCCATGTCTGATTCCCGGGGTGACTGCACGCTGATCCTGCTCCGCCACGGCGAGAGCGAGTGGAACGAGAAGAACCTGTTCACCGGCTGGGTCGACGTCGACCTCACCGAGAAGGGACGTGCCGAGGCGGTGCGCGCCGGCGAATTGATCAAAGAGCTCGACCGCCAACCCGACGTGGTCTACACCTCGCTGCTGCGCCGAGCGATCTCGACCGCCAACCTGGCGCTGGACAAGGCCGACCGGCACTGGATCCCCGTGCACCGCGACTGGCGGCTCAACGAGCGGCACTACGGCGCACTGCAGGGCCTGAACAAGGCCGAGACCAAGGAGAAGTACGGCGACGAGCAGTTCATGGCGTGGCGGCGCAGCTACGACACCCCGCCGCCGCCGATCGAACCGGGCAGCCCCTACAGCCAGGACGGCGACCCGCGCTACGCCGACGTGCCCGGTGGCCCGCCGCGCACCGAATGCCTCAAGGACGTCGTCGAGCGGTTCGTGCCGTACTACACCTCGACGATCGAACCGGACCTGCGCGCGGGTAAGACCGTGCTGCTCGCCGCGCACGGCAACTCGCTTCGCGCGCTGGTCAAGCACCTCGACGGCATGTCCGACGAGGACGTCGTCGGCCTCAACATCCCGACCGGCATTCCGCTGCGCTACGACCTGGACTCCGAGCTCAAACCCACGATCATCGGCGGCACGTATCTGGATCCCGAGGCCGCGGCCGCGGGCGCCGCAGCGGTCGCCTCGCAGGGTGCCAAGTAGTCCGACAGCCGTTCAGGCGAACGGGCGGTGAACAACGGGGGTCCAGAGCCCGAATTTCGGTGTTTCCGTATGTGACGTGTCCCGATTCGGCCGCACGCTGCTGGGATGACGTTCACCGGATGCGTACGATTTCGGCGTGAGTGTCGTTTCGGCACTGCTGCTGGCAGCGGTGGTCGCACTGCTCGCTCTGGGGGCCGGTATCGCGCTCGGAGCGCGCTTGAGCGCCCGCGGCCCCGATCGCAGACAACGTCGAGCCACCGCCCAGCCCGGAATCACCGTCTCACAGATGCTCGATCACATCGCATCGCGGGCGCCCACGGGAATCGTGGTGGTCGACCACTTCCGTGACGTGGTGTACGCCAACGACCGGGCCCGTGAGCTGGGACTGGTCCGCGACCGGCTGCTCGACGAGCGGGCCTGGCGGGCCGCCGAACGCACACTGACCACCGGCTTGCCCGGCGACGTCGACCTCACGGCACACAAGCGGGCCAACCCCGGCCGGTCCGGCCTGTCGGTACGCGGACACGTTCAGTTGCTGACCGACCAGGACCGCCGGTTCGCCGTCGTCTACGTCGACGACCACTCCGAATACGCCCGGATGGAGGCCACCCGCAGGGACTTCGTCGCCAACGTCAGCCACGAGCTCAAGACGCCGGTCGGCGCGATGGGCGTGCTGGCCGAGGCGCTGCTCGCATCGGCCGACGACCCCGACACCGTGCGCCGATTCGCCGAGAAGATGGTCGCCGAGTCCAACCGGCTGGCCAACATGATCGGCGAGCTGATCGAGCTGTCCCGGTTGCAGGGCGCCGAGCGCCTGCCCGACCTCACCGCCGTCGACGTCGACACCGTGGTGTCCGAGGCGCTGTCGCGGCACAAGGTGCCCGCCGACAACGCGGACATCAAGATCACCACCGACGCGCCGACCGGTTTCCAAGCCCTCGGTGACCAGGCACTGCTGGTCACCGCCATAGCGAACCTCGTCTCCAACGCGATCGCCTACTCACCGCACGGGTCGTCGGTGTCGATCAGCCGCAGGCGGCGCGGGGACAACATCGAGATCGCGGTCACCGACCGTGGTATCGGCATCGCGCGCGAGGACCAGGAGCGGGTGTTCGAGCGATTCTTTCGCGTCGACAAGGCGCGGTCCCGGGCCACCGGCGGCACCGGGCTCGGGTTGGCCATCGTCAAGCACGTGGCGGCCAACCACAACGGAAGCATCCGGCTGTGGAGTCAGCCGGGAACCGGATCGACGTTCACCCTGTCGATCCCGGCCTATCCCGATCACGAATCGGACGAACGAGAGGACCAGCGAAACCAATGACCAGTGTGCTGATCGTGGAGGACGAGGAGTCCTTGGCCGATCCCCTGGCCTTTCTTCTTCGCAAAGAGGGCTTCGAGGCCACCGTCGTGACCGACGGGCCCTCGGCCCTGGCCGAATTCGAGCGGTCCGGTGCCGACATCGTACTGCTCGACCTGATGCTGCCCGGTATGAGCGGGACGGACGTGTGTAGGCAATTGCGTTCGCGCTCAAGTGTTCCGGTGATCATGGTGACCGCTCGTGACAGTGAGATCGACAAGGTCGTCGGGCTCGAGCTCGGCGCCGACGACTACGTCACCAAGCCGTACTCGGCCCGCGAGCTGATCGCTCGTATTCGTGCGGTGTTGCGACGCGGCGCCGAGAACGACGACACCGCGATCGGCGACGGCGTGCTGGAGGCTGGGCCCGTCCGAATGGACGTCGAGCGCCACGTCGTTTCGGTGAACGGACAGCCGGTCACCATGCCGCTCAAGGAGTTCGACCTGCTCGAGTACCTGATGCGCAACAGCGGCCGGGTGCTGACCCGCGGTCAGCTCATCGATCGCGTGTGGGGTGCTGATTACGTCGGCGACACCAAAACCCTTGACGTCCATGTGAAGCGGTTGCGGTCCAAGATCGAGGCCGATCCCGCCAACCCCGTGCATCTCGTCACCGTCCGAGGGCTGGGCTACAAGCTCGAGGGCTGACGGCGCCACGTCAACCCGTGGTGCCGCCCATGATCTCGAGGACGTCGAAGGTGTTGACACCGGCGGTGATCGACGGGTCACCCTCGGCGATCGCGAGCACCTCGGCGCGGTCATCTGCGCGCAGCACCCCCATTCCCCAAACGCCTTCCGGATCGGCGACCGGTCCGTAGACGACGACCCGACCTTCGGCCAGCAGTCGTCCCCAGTACTCCTGATGCGCCGCCATCGCCTGCTGCTCGGCCGGTGTCATGGTCTGAGCGAAATCCGCTCGTGGCGGAATGAGCCGGAACAGGAAAAGCTTCATCCGGCCAGGCGGGTCGCGGGGTGGACGGCAATGAGCCCTAACCCGTTGCGCCGCTTGCACATCGCCGCGAGCTCCGCGTATGCCTTCTCGCCGAGCAGTTCGGTCAGCTCGGGGCCGTAGGACTCCCACACCTGCCTGCTGCCGACGTGCGCGTTCGGATCGCCGGTGCAGTACCAGTGCAGGTCGGCGCCGCCCTCACCCCAGCCGCGACGGTCGTACTCGGTGATCCACGTCTTGAGGATCTCGGAGCCGTCGGGTCGCTCCACCCATTCCTGCGTGCGGCGGATCGGCAGCTGCCAGCACACGTCGGGTTTCATGGTCAGCGGTTCGACGCCGAGCTTGAGCGCCTTGCTGTGCAGTGCGCACCCGATACCGCCGGGGAAACCGGGCCGGTTGAGGAAGATGCAGGCGCCCTTGTACTTCCGGGTGCGCAGGTTGGGCTTGTCCTCGTAGGAGTCCATCTCGAGGTAGCCCTTCTTGCCCAGCCCCTTCTCGCGGAACTGCCAGTCCTCGTCGGTCAGCGTTTTCACCGCGTCGTCGAGGCGGGCGATGTCGTCGTCGTCGGACATGAACGCTCCATGCGAACAGCACCCGTCGTCGGGGCGTCCCTCCACCGTGCCCTTGCAGGCCGGGGTGCCGAACACGCACGTCCACCGGGAGAGCAGCCACGTCAGATCGGCGGCGATCAAGTGCTCGGGATTGTCGGGGTCATAGAACTCGACCCACTCCCGGGCGAAATCGAGTTCGACCTCTCCACGGTGCGGTGCAGTCACATTTCCCAACGGTAGACCCATTAGGTTGGGTGAGTGCGATTAGGCGTGCTCGACGTGGGCAGCAATACCGTGCACCTCCTGGTGGTGGACGCCCGACGTGGTGGCCACCCGACGCCGATGAGTTCGACCAAGGCCTCGCTGCGCCTCGCTGAGGCCATCGACAGCGACGGCAAGATCACCCGCAGGGGCGCCGACAAACTGATCGGCACCATCGACGAATTCGCCAAGATCGCCACGAGTTCCGGCTGTGCGGAGTTGATGGCGTTCGCCACCTCCGCGGTGCGCGACGCGAAGAACTCCGATGAAGTGCTGGCCCGGGTGCTCGCCGAGACGGGGGTGGCGCTGCGCGTGCTCGCCGGCGTCGACGAGTCGCGGCTGACGTTTCTGGCGGTGCGGCGGTGGTACGGCTGGAGCGCCGGCCGCATCATCAACATCGACATCGGCGGCGGCTCGCTCGAACTGTCCAACGGCGTCGACGAGGAGCCGGAGGTCGCGCTGTCGCTTCCGCTCGGCGCGGGCCGGCTCACCCGCGAGTGGCTGCCCGACGATCCGCCCGGCAGGCGGCGGGTGGCGATGCTGCGCGACTGGCTGACCACCGAACTGGCCGACCCCGCCGCGGAGCTGCTCAAGGCCGGCGCCCCCGACCTTGCGGTGGCCTCGTCGAAGACGTTCCGTTCGCTGGCCCGGCTGACCGGCGCGGCGCCCTCCGGGGCCGGTCCGCGGGTCAAACGGACGCTGACGGCCACCGGGTTAAGGCAGCTCATAGGTTTCATCTCTAGGATGACCGCGGCCGACAGAGCGGAATTGGAAGGAGTGAGTGCCGAACGGGCGCCACAGATCGTGGCGGGAGCCTTGGTGGCTGAGGCGAGCATGAAAGCCCTCGGCGTCGAGAGCGTGGACATCTGCCCCTGGGCGTTGCGGGAGGGGCTGATTCTGCGGAGACTCGACAGCGAAGCCGATGGCAACGGTTTCGTCGGCGGTGCCGACAATCCGGCCTCAGTACAGACGTTTGTGCGCAATGCTGGACGATAGGTGACGAGGCCCGAAGGCAACACACGATGACAGGACCAGAAGACGACGACCACAGCAACACGCGACCCATCTCGGTCGCGGAGTTGCTGGCGCGCAACGGCACGATCGGTGCCCCGCCGGTCGGCGGGCGGCGCCGTCGTCGCCGCGGCGCCGACTCGGTCACGGTCGCCGAACTGACCGGTGAGATCCCGATCGTCCGTGACCACGACGACGCACCCGCCACGGGGAGTTCCGCCGCCGCGGTGGTCGAGGCCCCCGCCGACACCGAACCCGCCCCCGCCGAGGGCGCATCCACCAACGGCGCCGTCGACCACGTCGAGGAGACGGCCGAGGTGGCCGAGGTGGCCGAGCCCGCCCACGACGAGACCCCCGGCGAGACGGCCGACGTCGAGGCCGAGACCGCCGACGCCGAGGCCGAGACCGCCGACGCTGAGGCCGCCGGGGCCGAGCCAGGGGTGGACAAGGACGACGACTACGCCGATGCGGTCGCCGACTATCAGACCCACATAGAGCAGCGCCAGGCCGACGAGGACCTCGACTTCTTCGCCCCGCCGCGGCGCTCGACGTTCGCGCGCCGACGCTTCGGCATGCTCGGTCGCGGCGCGTCGGCAGAGCGCACCGATGCCAAGGTCGGCGCCGAGGAGATGAGCCCGGATCCACTCGACTGGGCCGATCCGCACGCCGACGAGGACCACGCCGACGGGGACCACGCCGACGAGGACAAGGCCGCCGACGCCGCGGTCGCCGTGGCCGAGCCGAAGCAGGATGACGAGCGCGAGGATCGGCCCTCGTACCTGCGTTCACCCGACGATGCCTTGTTCGGCGGTCCCGACGTCGCCGACGACGTCGCTCGGCCCGGCAACGGCCCGAGCCCGGTCGACATCGACCTCGACGAGGACGAGGACGTCGCACCGTCGGGTGCGATGTCGTCGTTACTTCGCGGGGCCATGGTCGTCGGCCAGTGCGTGGTCGCGGTCGCATTCGGCGCCGGGCTGTTCATCGCCTTCGATCAGCTGTGGAAGTGGAACAGCATCATCGCGCTGGTACTCGGCGTGCTGGTGATTCTCGGCCTGGTGGTCGGCGTGCGCGTCGTCCGCAAAACCGAGGACATCGGCAGCACACTGATCGCCGTCGCGGTCGGCGCGATGGTGACATTCGGGCCGCTGGCGCTGATGCAGGCGGCTTGAGGCGCCCAATCACCCGTGCGTCCAGCCATCAAGGTCGGTCTGTCGACGGCCTCGGTCTACCCGCTGAGAACCGAGGCGGCCTTCGAATACGCGGCCAAGCTCGGCTACGACGGGGTCGAGCTGATGGTGTGGGCCGAAACGGTCAGCCAAGACATCGGGGCCATCGAGGAGCTGTCGAACCGTTACGAAATGCCGGTGCTCTCGGTGCACGCGCCGTGCCTGTTGATCTCCCAGCGGGTGTGGGGCGCGAACCCGATACCGAAACTCGAACGCAGCGTGCAGGCGGCCGAGCAGCTGGGCGCCCAGACCGTCGTCGTGCATCCACCGTTCCGGTGGCAGCGCCGCTACGCCGAAGGCTTCTCCGAGCAGGTCGCCGAGCTCGAAGCGTCCAGCGAGGTGATGGTCGCCGTCGAGAACATGTTCCCGTTCCGTGCCGACCGCTTCTTCGGCGCGGGTCAGACCTCGATCGAGCGCATGCGTAAACGCGGCGGCAGACCCGGACCGGGCATCTCGGCATTCGCGCCGTCCTACGATCCGCTCGACGGCGACCACGCCCACTACACGCTCGACCTGTCGCACACCGCGACCGCCGGCTCCGACGCACTCGAGATGGCGCAGCGCATGGGCGAGGGGTTGGTGCACCTGCATCTGTGCGACGGCAGCGGCGCCCCGACCGACGAGCACCTGGTGCCCGGACGCGGCACTCAGCCGACGGTGGAGGTGTGCGAGATGCTGGCCGCAAGCGACTTCAACGGCCATGTGATCCTCGAGGTGACCACCTCGGGTGCGCGCACCGCCGCCGAACGCGAAGCGCTGCTGGTCGAGTCGTTGCAGTTCGCCCGCAGACACCTGCTGCGCTGACCCGACCCCCGATCTCGTTCCGAACTCACTGCAGAAGGATTCACCAGATGGCCGGCTCCACCCTGTTCACCGACGCCATGGCGCTCACCGATGCCGGTGACGGCGTGTATCACGGTGAGCTGAACGAACATTGGACGATCGGGCCGAAGGTGCACGGTGGTGCGATGCTCGCGCTGTGCGCCAACGCCGCGCGGATGGAGCACGCAGGAGATGTGCAACCGATCGCGGTGTCGGGAAACTTCCTCTGGGCGCCCGACCCCGGCCCGATGCAGGTGGTCACCACCGTGCGCAAACGCGGGCGTCGCGTCAGCCTCATCGATGTCGAACTCAACCAGGGTGACCGTACCGCTGTGCAGGCCGCGGTCACCCTCGGCGAGCCGGAACATCATGTGGCGCCGCTGCTCTCGGTCAATCCCGTGATCCCGCTGATGCAACCGGAGCCGCCGCCCGGTCTCGAGCCAATCGGGGAGGGGCATCCGATGGCCGACATCGTCCACCTCGCGCACGGCTGCGACATCCGGCCGTCGCTGACCACGATGGCGCCGCGGTCCGACGGTGGTCCGCCGGTGATCGAATACTGGGTGCGGCCCAAAGGGGTTGCCCCGGATGTGCTTTTCGCGCTCCTGTGCGGAGATGTGTCGGCTCCGGTGACGTTCGGCGTCAACCGGTTCGGCTGGGCGCCCACCGTCCAGCTGACGGCGTATCTGCGCACCCTGCCCGCCGACGGGTGGCTGCGCGTGCTGTGCACGACGGTGCAGATCGGCCAGGACTGGTTCGACGAGGACCACATCGTCGTCGACTGCGAGGGCCACATCGTCGTGCAGTCCCGCCAGCTCGCGCTGGTGCCGCAGGCATAGTCGGCGAGCCCGGGGCGGGTGGCCGCACGCACGCTGCCCCGCCCGTCTGCAATGCTTCCGGCATGGCCAGAATCGCGATAGTGGGCGGTGGAAGTATCGGTGAGGCGCTGCTGTCCGGGCTGCTGCGGGCCGGGCGGCAGGTCAAGGACCTGGTGGTGGCGGAGAAGGATTCGGACCGGGCGCAGTACCTGGCCGACACCTACTCGGTGCTGGTGACGACGGTGGCCAACGCGGTGGACCATGCGACCTACGTGATCGTGGCCGTCAAGCCCGCCGACGTCGCGGGACTCGTCGACGAGATCGTCGATGCGGCAACCAATGCCGAAAGTGACACGGCCGAACAGGTTTTCGTGACCGTCGCGGCCGGCGTCACCACCGCCTACTACGAGAACAAGCTGCCCGCCGGCGCGCCGGTGATCCGGGTCATGCCCAACGCACCGATGGTCGTCGGCGGGGGAGTCAGCGCGCTGTCACCCGGACGCTTCGCCACCCCCGAACAGATGAAGGAGGTCTCGGCGATCTTCGACGCGGTGGGCGGCGTGTTGACGGTGCCCGAGTCGCAACTCGACGCGGTCACCGCGATCTCCGGGTCGGGGCCGGCCTATTTCTTCCTCATGGTCGAGGCGCTCGTCGACGCGGGCGTCGACGCCGGGTTGACGCGATCCGCGGCCACCGATCTGGTCGCCCAGACCATGGCGGGATCGGCCGCGATGTTGCTGGACCGCCTCGACCGGGCCGCGGACGCCGCGGGCGCCGCCGGCGGGCCGTCGGGCGCCGGAATGGACACCACGCCCGCTCAGCTGCGCGCTATGGTCACCTCGCCGGGGGGCACTACCGCGGCCGGTCTGCGGGAACTCGAGAGCGGTGGCCTGCGGGCGGCGGTAGCCAGGGCGGTCGAGGCCGCGAAAAAGCGCTCTGAGCAGCTCGGAATTACATCTGAGTAATTCATTGAATTACCCACACCCGTCGCAGTAACACCATCTGCCACGCTATTCTCCTCGTGTAAGCACGGGTCGGTGCCAGCGGTGGGGAAGCCGCTGGAACTGCCCGTGCCTGAATGATTGGGTTGCGATGACGTCTATGAACGGGCCATCCTCGCGGGATTCGGCCAGTGGGAAGTCGGCTCGGGACTCCGGATTTGACGGTCAACAGCCACGGGCGCAATTCCTCACCGTCGCCGAGGTGGCGAGCCTGATGCGGGTCAGCAAGATGACGGTGTACCGGCTGGTGCACAACGGCGAGCTGCCTGCCGTCCGGGTCGGCCGCTCGTTCCGCGTGCACGCGAAGGCCGTTCACGACATGTTGGAGAGCTCGTACTTCGACGCGGGCTGAGTCACGCCGCGTTCGCAAGCGTCCCCCCGCAAGCGGGCGGTGCCGCAACATCACCGGTCGGGCGCCGTTTCGCGGTAACCTGCGCAGCCCGGTAAAGTGGCCGGGTCAGTCCACGATGCTCATCGGGCAGGTAAGGCGTAGGTAGCGGAGTTCATGGGTTCAGTCATCAAGAAGCGGCGCAAGCGCATGTCGAAGAAGAAGCACCGCAAGCTGCTTCGTCGCACCCGGGTCCAGCGCAGAAAACTCGGCAAGTAATCGCCGCCCGCGGTCGCTAGGCTGACCGGACATGGATTCCGAGGGTCGTGGCAATGGAGACGTCAACGGAACTGACCCGCGCGACGCCGTGCAGTATCCGAAGGTCGTGCTGGTCACCGGCGCGTGCCGATTCCTCGGTGGCTACCTGACCGCCAGGCTGGCGCAGAACCCGTTGATCAACCATGTGATCGCCGTCGACGCGATCACCCCGAGCAAGGACCTTCTGCGACGGATGGGGCGCGCGGAATTTGTCCGCGCCGACATCCGCAACCCCTTCATCGCCAAGGTCATCCGCAACGGCGACGTCGACACCGTGGTGCACGCCGCGGCGGCGTCCTACGCACCCCGGTCCGGGGGCCGCGCGACGCTCAAGGAACTCAACGTGATGGGCGCGATCCAGCTGTTCGCGGCCTGCCAGAAGGCGCCGTCGGTGAAACGCGTCGTGCTCAAGTCCACGTCGGAGGTGTACGGGTCGACCTCGCGCGACCCCGTGATGTTCACCGAGGACACCAGCGCGCGGCGGCCGCCGGGGGAGGGCTTCGCCCGCGACAGCATCGACATCGAGGGCTATGCGCGTGGACTGGGGCGTCGTCGGCCGGATATCGCGGTCACCATCCTGCGGCTGGCCAACATGATCGGGCCGGGCATGGACACGGCGCTGTCGCGCTACCTCGCCGCCCCCGTGGTGCCGACGGTGATCGGGCACGACGCCCGGCTTCAGCTGCTGCACGAGCAGGATGCGCTCGGGGCGCTCGAGCGCGCGACGATGGCGGGCAAGGCGGGCACCTACAACGTGGGCGCGTCCGGGATCGTGATGATGAGCCAGGCGATCCGGCGGGCCGGCCGGATCCCGTTGCCCGTGCCGCGGTCGGCGCTGGCCGCAGTGGATTCGCTGCGGCGCGCGACTCGCTACACTGAACTCGACCGCGAGCAGCTGAACTACCTCAGTTATGGCAGAGTGATGGATACATCGCGGATGCGCAACGATCTCGGCTATAACCCGAAGTGGACGACCATCGAGGCTTTCGACGATTACGTCCGAGGCCGCGGATTGACTCCGATCGTCGATCCGCGGTGGGTACGCTCAGTGGAGAGTCGCGCCGTTGCCGCGGCGCAAAGGTGGGGGCGCTAGGCGCATCAACTCAACGGGTGGGGAGAAGGAAACGACCGTGGCGGGCGAGTCCAAGGCGAAAGTTATTCCGCTGCATGGCAATTCGGGTCGTGCAGCGGCCCAGCGGCGAATTGCCGCACGGGCGCAGGGCTCGCGCCGACATCCCTCGCAACTCTCGGATTCGGTAGGCGGCGCCTCCCCCGAGGAGATCGCCGCCGTCGTCCGCGAAATCGACGAGCACCGCGGCGGCGCCGCGGGCGCACCGTCGGTCGACGAGACGCCCACCGAACTGGCCAAGCAGATCGCGTCGGTCGCCGAGTTCGTGCGCAAGCGAATGACCGGCGAGTACACCGTCGACGAATTCGGGTTCGATGCTCACCTCAACAACGCAATCTTTTTGCCTTTGCTGAGAGGTCTGTTCAAGTCGTGGTTCCGGGTCGAGGTCAGCGGGACCGAGCATCTGCCCCAGACAGGCGCCGCGCTTGTGGTCGCCAATCACGCCGGGGTGCTGCCATTCGACGGCTTGATGACCTCGGTGGCGGTGCACGACCATCACCCGGCGCACCGGGACCTGCGTCTGCTGGCTGCCGACTTGGTGTTCGACCTGCCGGTGCTCGGCCAGGCCGCCCGCAAGGCCGGCCACACGATGGCCTGCACCGCCGACGCGCACCGGCTGCTGGCCGCCGGGGAGCTGACCGCGGTGTTCCCGGAGGGCTACAAGGGCCTGGGCAAGCACTTCAAGGACCGCTACAAGCTGCAGCGATTCGGCCGCGGCGGCTTCGTCTCGGCGGCGCTGCGCACCAAGGCGCCCATCGTGCCGTGCTCGATCGTCGGATCCGAGGAGATCTATCCGATGATCGCCGACGTCAAGCTGCTGGCCCGGTTGTTCGGGCTGCCGTATTTCCCGATCACACCGTTCTTTCCGCTGGCGGGTCCGGTGGGCATGGTGCCGCTGCCGTCCAAGTGGTACATCCAGTTCGGGGAACCGATCGAAACCGCCGATTACGACGACTCGGCCGCCGACGATCCGATGGTCACCTTCGAACTCACCGACCACGTGCGCGAGACCATCCAGCAGACGCTGTACCAACTGCTCACCCAGCGCCGGAACACGTTCTTCGGCTGAGCAGCGACTCGGAAAAAGCGGCTAGCTCCCCGAACTACTTTGCTTGGCAATCATTTTCGCGATTGCCTCGTCGCGTGCGGCGGCGATTCGCTGACTCACCTCGTCGGCTTCGGTGTCCGACTGCGCCTCGCCCATGACCGTGACGACGCTCGTCAAGATGGGGTTGCCGTCGGCGTCGGTCACCTCACCGCGAACTTCGGTGACGATGGCGCCGTGCGATTCGGTGACCGAATCGAGGTAGGAATCGAAGAACAGCTTGTCGCCGGCCAGGATCGGGCGGTGGAAGGTGATCTTCTGGTCGCGGTGCAGGACCCGCTCCATGTTGATCGGCACGTCGAACTGGTTGAAGATCTCCAACTGAACTCGGCGACCGGCGACGGCCAGGAAGGTCAGCGGGGCGATCAGCGTGTCGTAGCCGTACTCGGCGGCCGCCTCCTCGGTGAAATGCGCGGGGTGATCGTCCTTGACCGCCCGGGCGAACTCACGGATCTTCTCCCGGTCGACCTCGAAGTAATCGGGGTACCGGTAATGCGTTCCAATGATGTTCTCTGCGATTGCCATCCGTGAACTGCTCCTCGCGTGCGCGGGTTGCCGTCTCGTCGTGTCGGAGTCAGCGGCGCGAGCCTATCAGCGGTTCTGGACCGCCGACTCGGCCGGCGCGGCCCGTCAGCGACCCTCCTGGCGGCGGGAGACCACCGCCGCCAGCGCCCCTCCGGCTGCACCGAGCGCCAGCGCCGAGGGAACACCGATGCGCGCGGCCTTGCGGGCGGTGCGGAAGTCGCGGATCTCCCACCCCCGCTCACGGGCGAGGTCGCGCAGATCGGCGTCGGGGTTGATCGCCACCGCCGTACCCACCAGCGAGAGCATCGGGACGTCGTTGAAGCTGTCCGAGTAGGCCGTGCAGCGGCGCAGGTTGAGTCCCTCGCGGATGGCCAGCGAGCGCACCGCGTGCGCCTTGCCGGTGCCGTGCAGAATGTCACCGACCAGGCGGCCGGTGAACACGCCGTCGACGGACTCCGCGACGGTGCCCAGCGCTCCGGTCAGGCCCAGCCGCTTGGCGATGGTCGCGGCCAGTTCGTACGGGGTCGCGGTGACGAGCCACACCTGCTGTCCGGCGTCGAGGTGCATCTGCGCGAGCGCACGCGTGCCCGGCCAGATCTTGTCGGCGATGATCTCGTCGTAGATCTCCTCGCCGACCGCCATGAGCTCGGCCGTCGAGCGGCCCTCGATGAAGGCCAGCGCCTTGCGCCGACCGGCGGCCACGTCGTCGCTGTTCTCGCGGCCCGTCAGCTGGAACTTCGCCTGCGCGTAGACGAACCGCGCGATGTCGCCGTAGGTGAAGTACTTGCGGGCGGCCAGGCCGCGGGCGAAGTGCAGCAGCGAGGAGCCGTGCACGAGGGTGTTGTCGACGTCGAAGAACGCGGCCGCGGTCAGGTCCGGTGGCGGTGCGGGCGGCGCCGCGGCGGCTTCGGCCGCGAGATCGGTGAAGGCCGCCTCCGCGCTCGCTTCACCGGCAAGTTGCTGTTCAGCAGCTTCGCGGTCGCCGATTCGAGACACGAAACAACCCTAAGTCACCGGGGCGGTGATACTGGCCAGGTGGAGCACCGGCGGGCAGGAGCGAAGCGACCGGGGGATCGGCACCGGGTGGAGTTGCTGACGCGCGACGGCTGCACGATCTGCAGCGCGGCCGCGGAGCGGCTGGCCGAACTGGCCGGCGAATTGGGCTTCGCGCTCGCGGTCACCGACGTCGACGCCGCCGCGGCAGCGGGGAACGCCGCGCTGCGTGCGGAGTTCGGCGACCGCCTTCCGGTCGTTCTGCTCGACGGCAGCGAGCACAGCTACTGGGAGATCGACGAGTCACGCCTGCGGGCCGACCTGGCGAAGTGACCTTCCGTTTCTGCGTGAAATTGCATTCCAGCAGGCCTCCACTCGTGATTCGGCTGCCGGAACGCAGTTTCGGCGCAAATCCCGGTGGAATTTGGTGAGCTAACTGTTCAACGACTACCTTGGATGACGTGGTGATGAAGCCGTGAGCGTGCTGCTTTTCGGGGTTTCGCACCGCAGTGCGCCGGTGTCGGTGCTCGAGCAGCTCAGCACCGACGAGTCCGATCAGGCCAAGATCGTCGATCAGGTGCTGCAATCCTCGCTCGTCACCGAGGCAATGGTGCTGTCCACGTGCAATCGGGTCGAGATCTACGCTGTCGTCGACGCGTTCCACGGCGGGCTCTCGGTGATCGGCCAGGTGCTGTCCGAGCACTCCGGGATGAGCCTGAACGAGCTCACCAAATACGCGTATGTGCGGTACGCCGAAGCGGCCGTCGAGCACCTGTTCGCGGTGGCCTCCGGCCTGGACTCCGCGGTCGTCGGCGAACAACAGGTGCTGGGCCAGGTCCGCCGCGCCTACGCCGCCGCAGAGGCCAACCACACCGTCGGGCGCACCCTGCACGAGCTGTCGCAGCGCGCGCTGGCCGTCGGCAAGCGGGTGCACGCCGAAACCGGCATCGACGCCGCCGGCGCGTCGGTCGTGTCCGTCGCGCTGTGCAGCGCCGAAGGCAAGCTCGGTTCCCTGGCCGGCCGCACCGCGGTGGTCATCGGGGCGGGTTCGATGGGCTCCCTGGCCGCCAAGCACCTGACCCGCGCGGGCGTCGACCGGATCCACGTCGTGAACCGCAGCCAGCCCAGGGCCAAACGGCTCGCGGCGAACATCCGGGAACTGGGCGTCGACGCGCACGCCTTCCCGTTCGACCACCTGCCGCCACTGCTCACCGACGCCGACGTGGTCGTTTCCTGCACGGGAGCCGTTCGCCCGGTGGTCTCGCTGGCCGACGTGCACCGCGGCCTCGCGCACGGTCAAGAGCCCAAACAGCTGGTCATCTGCGACCTCGGCATGCCCCGTGACGTCGACCCCGCCGTGGCGGGCCTGCCCGGCGTCCACATCGTCGACATGGAACGCATCCTGCGCGAACCGGCCGCCCGCGCCGCGGCCTCCGACGCCGAAGCCGCCCGCGCGATCGTCGCCGCGGAGGTCGCCAACTACCTGGCCGGCCAACGCATGGCCGAGGTCACCCCGACCGTCACCGCGCTGCGTCAGCGTGCCGCCGACGTGGTCGAGGCCGAGTTGCTGAGGCTCGACAACCGCCTGCCGGGCCTTGACGCCGCCCACCGCGACGAGGTCGCCAAGACGGTGCGGCGAGTGGTCGACAAACTCCTGCACGCGCCGACCGTGCGCGTCAAGCAGTTGGCCAGCGCGCCCGGCGGCGACAGCTACGCCGAAGCGCTGCGCGAGCTGTTCGAACTCGACCAGCAGGCCGTCGACGCCGTCGCGGGGCCCGAATTACCCTTGATCACACCGGATCTCGACAAGGCCGAGTAACGCTTGACTGTAATTCGGATAGGCACTCGCGCCAGTCTGTTGGCGACCACTCAGGCCGGCACGGTGCGAGACGCGCTCATCGCGAACGGCCACCACGCCGAGCTCGTCCCCATCTCCACCGAGGGCGACCGCAACCAGGGTCCGATCGCCGAGATCGGCGTCGGCGTGTTCACCGCCGCTTTGCGGGAGGCCATCGACGACGGCCGGGTGGACGCCGCCGTGCACTCCTTCAAGGACTTGCCGACCGCGGTCGATCCGCGCTTCGTCGTCGCCGCGAGCCCCCCACGCGAAGACCCCCGGGACGCCCTGGTGGCGCGTGACGGACTGGTTCTCGGGGAGTTGCCGCCCGGTTCCCTCATCGGCACATCGAGCCCGCGGAGGGCCGCGCAGCTTAGAGCACTGGGTCTCGGTTTGGAAATCCGCCCCCTAAGAGGCAACCTGGATACCAGGTTGAACAGGGTTAGCAATGGTGATCTCGACGGCATCGTGGTCGCACGGGCGGGACTGGCCCGCATCGGGCGACTGGCCGATGTCACCGAGACTCTCGAGCCGGTGCAGATGTTGCCAGCGCCGGCTCAGGGTGCGCTCGCGGTCGAGTGCCGCGCGGACGACACCGGGCTTGCCGCGCTGCTGGCGGAGTTGGACGAGGCCGACACACGCGCCGCAGTCACCGCAGAGCGGGCCCTGCTCGCCCGACTGGAGGCGGGTTGTTCCGCACCGGTGGGCGCGATCGCCGAGGTGGTCGAGTCCATCGATGAGGACGGCAACGTCTTCGAAGAGGTGTCGCTGCGTGGCTGCGTGGCGGCACTGGACGGATCCGACGTGATCCGCGCGTCCGGCGTCGGCACTCCCGACCGGGCCCGGGAGCTGGGACTCTCGGTGGCCGAGGAGCTGTTCGACCTGGGGGCGCGCGAACTCATGGCGGACGCCCACTGAAGCAGTAGAGCTGCGATGAGCGTCGAGCGAAGAGCAGAGAGATGAGTGACTGAGATGACAGGCCAGACCAGCGGGCGGGGGCGCAAGCCGAAGCCGGGCCGCATCACGTTCGTCGGTTCGGGTCCGGGTGACCCGGGACTGCTGACGACGCGGGCCCACACCGTGCTCGCCAACGCTGCCTTGGTGTTCACCGATCCCGACGTGCCCGAAGCGGTGCTGGCCCTGGTGGGTTGCGAGCTGCCGCCGCCGTCGGGGCCCGAACCCGCCGAAGCCGCCGACAACGATCAGGCCCCGGGAACGGAAGCTCAGGCCATCCCAGGTGGGCCCGATATCCGGTCGGCCGTCGGCGATCCGACCGAGGTGGCCAAGACGCTGATCACCGAGGCCCGCACCGGTGTCGACGTGGTCCGGCTGGTGGCGGGCGATCCGCTGTCGGTGGACGCGGTGATCACCGAGGTGTCCGCGGTGGCGAAGTCGCACCTGGTCTTCGAGATCGTGCCGGGTCTGCCGGATACCACCGCGGTGCCCACCTACGCGGGCCTGCCGCTGGGGTCGGCGCACACCGTGGCCGACGTCCGCGACCCCGACGTCGACTGGGCCGCGTTGGCCGCCGCCCCCGGTCCGCTGATCCTGCACGCGACGGCGTCTCATCTGCCCGATGCGGCGCGCACGCTGATCGAGTACGGGCTGACCGACACCACACCGTTGGTGGTCACCGCGAACGGCACGACGTGCCAGCAGCGTTCGGTCGAGACCACGTTGGCCGGGCTGCTCGACAAGGCCACCCTGGCGGGCACCGAGCCGGCCGGCCCATCCGCTACTGGCGTGTGGGGGCAGGCCGGACCGCTGGTGGTGACCATCGGCAAGACCGTGGCCAACCGCACCAAGCTGAACTGGTGGGAGAGCCGCGCCCTGTACGGCTGGACCGTGCTGGTGCCCCGCACCAAGGACCAGGCCGGCGAGATGAGCGAGAAGCTCGTGGGCCACGGTGCGCTGCCGATCGAGGTCCCCACCATCGCCGTCGAGCCGCCGCGCAGCCCCGCTCAGATGGAGCGCGCGGTCAAGGGACTGGTCGACGGCCGGTTCCAGTGGGTCGTGTTCACCTCCACCAACGCGGTGCGCGCGGTGTGGGAGAAGTTCAACGAGTTCGGTCTCGACGCCCGGGCGTTCTCGGGTGTCAGGATCGCCTGCGTCGGCGAGGCGACCGCCGACCGGGTGCGGGCATTCGGCATCAATGCCGAACTGGTGCCCAGCGGTGAGCAGTCGTCGCTCGGCCTGCTCGACGAATTCCCGCCGTACGACGACGTTTTCGACCCGGTGAACCGCGTGCTGCTGCCGCGCGCCGACATCGCCACCGAGACGCTGGCCGAGGGTCTGCGTGAGCGCGGCTGGGAGATCGAGGACGTCACGGCGTACCGCACGGTGCGGGCCGCACCGCCGCCTGCGCACACCCGCGAGATGATCAAGACCGGTGGCTTCGACGCGGTCTGCTTCACCTCGAGTTCCACGGTGCGCAACCTGGTCGGTATCGCGGGCAAGCCGCACGCGCGCACCATCGTCGCGTGTATCGGGCCCAAAACCGCCGAGACCGCAGCCGAATTCGGTCTGCGCGTCGATGTGCAGCCCGAGGTCGCCGCTGTCGGGCCGCTGGTGGAGGCGCTCGCCGAGCACGCCGCCCGGCTGCGCGCCGAGGGCGCACTGCCCCCGCCGCGTAAGAAGAGCCGTCGCCGCTGACCGCCAGGAGCCGCTAATGGCCTTTCCTAGGCATCGCCCCCGCAGGCTGCGCACGACTCCGGCGCTTCGGCGACTCGTTGCCGAAACAGCCTTGCAGCCAGGGCAACTCGTGTTGCCGATGTTCGTTGCCGACGGCATCGACGAGCCACGCGAGATCGCCTCGATGCCCGGCGTCGCCCAACACACCCGCGCCTCGCTGCGTCGCGCCGCCGCCGACGCGGTGTCCGCCGGTGTCGGTGGCCTGATGTTGTTCGGCGTGCCGCGCGACGAGGACAAGGATCCCACCGGCAGCGTCGGTGTCGCCGAGGACGGCATCCTCAACGTCGCCCTGCGCGACCTGGCGAGTGACCTCGGCGACGACACCGTGTTGATGGCCGACACCTGCCTCGACGAGTTCACCGACCACGGTCACTGCGGCGTGCTGGACTCCGCGGGTCGCGTCGACAACGATCTGACCAACAAGCGCTACGTGGAACTCGCTGTGGCGCAGGCGGATTCGGGGGCACATGTCGTCGGGCCGAGTGGAATGATGGACGGGCAGGTCGCCGCGATCCGCGACGGCCTGGACGCCGCGGGGCACACCGATACGGTGATCCTGGCGTACGCCGCGAAGTTCGCCTCGGGCTTCTACGGCCCGTTCCGGGAAGCGGTCGGATCGAGCCTGCGCGGCGATCGTCGCACATACCAACAGAATCCGGGCAACGCCCGGGAGGCGTTGCACGAGGTGGAACTCGACATCGACGAAGGCGCCGACATCGTGATGGTCAAGCCCGCGATGGGATATCTCGACGTGGTGCGCGCGGCCGCCGACCTGTCGCCCGTTCCGGTGGCCGCCTACCAGGTCTCCGGTGAGTACTCGATGATCTGTGCGGCGGCCGCCAACGGTTGGATCGACTTGCAAACGGTGGCGCTCGAGACGCTGACAAGCATCCGGCGGGCCGGAGCGGACATCGTCTTGACGTACTGGGCGGCCGACGTCGCCAGTTGGCTGGCGTGAATCCGGAGTCGCAGGGCCGGCCCGAGGCCGGCGGGCAGCAGCCCGAATCCGGTGCCCGTCCCGTCGACGTCGACACCGGCTTCTGGTTATGGGTGGTCGCGCTCGTCCTGATGGTCGTCGGCCAGGTCGTCGACCTGCTGGTCGGCCAACGCGCCGACGGCCTGCCCGCACCCGTGTTGGCCCTTTCGGTGGTGTTCATCGTGATCCTCGGCGCCGTGGCGCTGACCTTCCAGGTCTTGATGCGCCAGGGCTACCGGTGGGCCCGCACCGTGCTGACTGGCGCAGGCGTCGCCGCGGTGGTGTACGCGGCGAGCAGCCTGTTCGGCGAGGATCGGCCGCCCGCCGCCGCGCTCGCCTACGCCGTCACCGCGATCCTCGGCTCGGTGCTGATCGTCGGCGGTGTGTACCTGCTGCACCGTAAAGACGCCAACGAGTACTTCACGCGGTGACCCGATAGGCTGACCCGACCATGACCGCTCCCGCGCCACGAACCCGCGTCGTCACCGCCGCCTTCTGGTGCTGGGTCGGCGCCGCGGTGATGTTGATGCTGGGCGGGCTGATCGCCGCCTCGGTGAACCTGCCGGCGCTGTTCCGCGGCGCGGGGATCCTCACCGTCGTCGCGGGCGCCGCAATGGCGTTCCTCGCGGGCCGCAGCCGCACGGGTGACGTCCGGTTCCGCCGGGCCGGTGTGGCGTTGGCGCTGACCATCGTCGTTTTCGTCGCGCTGCTTGCGATGGGTGGCGTCGTTCACCTCGTGACCCTGTTCGCGGTCCTGCCGCTGATCGCGGGCGCCGTCCTGATCACGCGGTCGAGCGGGGACGCTCAAGAGGAAGCGACGTGACCGAGAAGGAGACCGCGCCGCAGGTGCTGTTCTACGAGCAGGGGGCCAGTTGGTGGTGGTTGGCCGCCGGGCCCGCTTCGGCGGTCGCGATGGCGTTGATCCAGGCGTCGGCAGGCTATGGGTTTCAGTGGTTGGTTCCCGGCATGTTCCTGGTCCTCGTCACCGGCTTCCTCGCGATCCAGGTCAAGGCCGCCCGCATCCACACCTCGGTCGAGTTGACGCCCGAGACGCTCCGGCAGGGCACCGAGCGCATCCGTACCGACGAGATCGTCCGCATCTACCCCGAGGCGACCGGTGCCGAGCCGCCGAAATGGCAGTCGGCTCGGGCGCTGGGCGAACTCACCGGTGTCCCGCGCGGCCGCACCGGGGTCGGGCTGAAGATGACCGAGGACCGCACCGCGCAGGCCTGGGCCCGCAAGCATCAGAAGCTCCGGGAGACGCTGACCCAGCTGATCGAAGAGCGCATTCCGCCGGCATGACCGTCCGGGCAGCGCTCGAGCTGGTGCTCGCCGTCGCCGCGGCGGTGGGCAGCGTCCTGAGCTGGTCGGCCGCGAAGACGGCGGTCGTGGTCGCGCCGGTGCTCGACGGTGAGCCGCCGACGACCTCGATCGAGTACACCGCGCCGATGGTCGGGCTGGCGCTGGTGTTGGCCGCCGTTGCCGGTGCGCTTCTCGTGCTGGCCATCGCGCATTGGCGCCGGGCCGCCGCGCGGCACCCCACTTCCCGCGAGTGACCGCGTCTGCCCGCCGACACGCCGTCAATTCAAGTGCAAAGCGGGTCGCTCACGAGAAATGAGAGTCCGCTCACAGCCGCTTGGTACAAAGTGCAGATTTTGTAACACTGTGTCATATGACCGAGTTGGTGGAGACGGACAGGCCCGTCGACGACGCGCTGCCGCTGGGCCCACAGTCGCTGGTGTGGCGCTATTTCGGGGACAACCGCATGTACCTGATCGGGCCGCGGCCTGCGGTGCTGCAGAACATGCTCGCCGAACTGGGCCAGGGGGTGCTCGACCACTCGGTGTTCTTCGACGACACCGCCGCGCGGGTGAAGCGCTCGCTGCCGCCGATCTTCAACACCGTCTACGGCTCTGACGACGACAATCCCGGGACACAGGTCCGCGATTTCCACACCGAGATCAAGGGCGAGATGCCTGACGGGAAGCGTTACCACGCGCTGGATCCGGAGACCTACTTCTGGGCGCACGCGACGTTCGTCGAACAGGTGCTGTACTTCGCCGACACCTTCGTCAAACGGCTGAGCCGCGAGGAGAAGGAGCAGATCTATCTCGAGTCGAAGACGTGGTACCGCCGCTACGGCGTGAGCGAGCGCCCGATGCCCGCCACCTATGACGAGTTCGAGCGGTACTGGGACCGCATGCTCGACGAGATCGTCGTCGCACACAAAACCGCGGTGTACGGCGTCGGCTACGTCACGAAGGGGTTCCCGTGCCCCAAGGGCGTTCCCGCGTGGGCCTGGCGGCTGACCGCGCCGCTGTTCAATCCGCTGGCGGCGTTCCTGACCACCGGCGGGTTGCCGCCCCGTGCCCGCGAGCTGCTGCAACTGCCGTGGAGTGAGCGCCAGGAGCGTCGCTACCAACGATTCGCGGCGTTCTGGCGGTCGCGTCCGGTCAACTGGGTGTGGGATCGTCTGCCGATGCGGTGGCGCTACAACGGCTATGCCCAAAAGGGCTATGCCCGGTCCTGACCCGACGATGGAAGCCATCCTCGACGCCGCCGTGATCGAATTCGAACGGCACGGCTTCCGGCGGGTCGCGCTCGACGACGTCGCCCGCCGCGCCGGCGTCAGCCGCACCACGATCTACCGGCGGTTCGCCAACCGCGACGAGCTGGTTGCCGCAGTGATCGAGCGCGAGAACATCGCGCTGTTCGCCGACATCGCCGAAGAGGTCAAACGGGTCGGGCCGCAGTCGAACTACTACGTCGAGGCATTCACGCTGTCGATCCTGAAGTTCCGTCGCCATCGCGTGCTGTACCGGATATTGACCGACGAACCTGCGCTGCTGCTCGAACTCGCCCGTACGCACTACGACGCCGCCATCGCCCGGATGGCCGCCGCGTTGCGGATCATCTTCCCCGCCGGGTTCGCCGAGCGGATCGGCGAGGAGACCGTCGAGGAGTTGGCCGACACGATCCTGCGGTATGCGGCGATGGTGTTGCTGCTGCCGAGCTCCCAGGCTCTGGAGTCCGCGGACGACATCCGTGCTTTCGCTGGCAAACACTTCCTTCCCAGCCTTCCCACTGCGTTGCGAACCGTGCCCACCGGTTAGCCGAACTGCGTTTCGTATTTCGGCTCTCCGGGCAGTCGTAATCCATGACGAGCGAACAAGGCGAGGACGACAAAGGCTTCATCGAGGAGCAGCGGAAAGCCGAACCGGAGACCGACGAACATCACCAGGTCACCAGCGAGCAGGAAACGCCGCCGCCCACCGAGAAACCCGAAGTGACCGACGAGCACCGGGAAAAGGCCAAAGAGATGCACAAGGCCTACGAGGAGGAAAGGCCGACCACCAAGATGCCGGGCACCGGCGGCGCGGTCGCGGGTACCGCGGTGAACGACTGGCTCGACGAGGACGGAAACCCGAAGTTCAGCAAGGAATCTGCGGGCAGCGAAAGCTCGGAGGGCAGCGGCAGCTGAACCGTCCGGAGCCGGCACGTGCCTACGCTAGGCAACCGTGACCCCTCTGGAACAGATCGCGCCGGCGTTCGTCGAGATGGCGCACTCGATCGTGTGGGCCTCGGTGGCCACCGTCGACGCCAACGGCCGGCCGCGCACCCGCATCCTGCATCCGATATGGGAGTGGGACGGCACCGACCTCCTCGGCTGGATCGCGACGGTGCCGTCGCCGGTGAAGAAGAATCATCTCGCGGTGCACCCCGAGGTCTCGGTGAGCTACTGGACCACCAGCCACGACACCTGCAGCGCGGAGTGTCTGGTCGAGTGGTACGTCGACGACGAAACCCGGGCGGCGGTCTGGGACAAGTTCGCCACGGCCCCCGCACCGGTGGGCTACGACCCGCGGATCATCCCGATGTGGCAGGACGGTCCGACCTCCGACCAGTTCGCCGCGCTGCGGCTGACGCCCTACCGCATCCGGGTCATGCCCGGCACCGTGATGACGAAAGCTGAAGGCGCGCCGCTCACCTGGTCGGCGTGAATATCGCGTACGGGTGTTGAGCCGACGCGACCTGGGCGATGATCTGCACATGACCGCCGCGCTCGACGTCTCGGCGTTGCCGCTGGTGCCGAAGAACCCGCTGCCGATCTGGCGGTTGGCCAAACTCATCCGCAGGCTCGACACCGGGCAGGACGTCATCCGCGACGCCGGCGGTCCCATCACCCGCATACAGATCGCGCCGAAGTGGCTGTATCAACCGATCGTCGCCGTCATGTCGCCCGCCGGCATGCGCGACGTGCTCGGCCGCTCCGACGGCTCCTCGGAGCGATGCATCTACCACGACGAAGTTCGCGATATCGCGGGCGACAGCCTGTTCGTACTGCCCAACGAGCTGTGGCGGCCGCGCAAACGGGCATTGCAGCCGGTGTTCACCAAGCAGAACGTCCGCAATTTCGGCGGCTACATGTCCGCGGCCGCCCAGGCGTTCCTCGACCGTTGGCCCGAGGGCGGCGAGATCGACCTCGACGGCGAGTGCCGTCGCGTCGCAATGCAGTCGCTGGGGCATTCGGTTCTTGGTGTCGATCTCGACGAGCGCGCCGACACGATCGCCCGCTGCATGCACGTCGCGTCCTCGTACGCCGCCGACCGTGCGCTGCGGCCGGTGCGGGCCCCGCGCTGGCTGCCGACACCCGCCCGCCGCCGAGCGCGTCACGCGGTCGCCGAGATGAAACGGATCACCGACGAGATGGTGCGCGCATGCCGCACCGACCCGGCACGCGACGCACCCCTGGTTCGGGCGCTGATGGCGGCCAGAGATCCGGAGACCGGTGTGCCGCTTTCGGACGACGACATCTCCAACGACTTGCTCATTTTCATGCTCGCCGGGCATGACACCACCTCGACCGCGCTGACCTTCTCGCTGTGGGCGCTGGGGCGTCATCCCGAGGTCCAGGACCGCGTCGCCGGGGAAGCCGCCGCCATCGGTGACCGAGAGTTGACCCCCGACGACGTGCCCCGGCTGCAATACACCGTGCAGGTATTGCACGAGGCGATCCGGTTGTGCCCACCCGCGGCCGGCGTGGCCCGGCTGGCCACCCGTGACATCGCAGTCGACGGCTATCGCGTCGAGGCGGGCACCTTGGTCGCGCTCGGGCTCTACGGGCTGCATCACGATCCGGCGCTCTGGCCGAACCCGATGGTATTCGACCCTGAGCGGTTCAGCCCCGAGAACACCGCCAACCGCGACCGTTGGCAGTTTCTGCCGTTCCTGGCCGGCGGCCGACCCTGCATCGGCGAGCACTTCGCACGACTGGAGACGACGCTGGCGTTGGCCACGATCGTGCGGGCCGCCCGGATCGAATCGTTGGACAGCGCGTTCGAGTGCGACGTGCCGTTCACCACCGTCGCCAAGGGCCCCATCCGGGCCCGAATGCAGCCGCGGATTTAGCCCCGCGTCAGCAGCACGGCCTGCTCGAACGGCAGCAGCCCGAACAGGGGCCGCATCCACCCGGTGACCGACGGCGCCGCCTCGCCTTTCGTCACGACCCGGGGGTCACGGACGCCGAACGTCCGGCCATACCTGGTCATCTTTCCGCCGCCGGCCGCGGTGACGTTCTTCAGCCAGTCCCGGTCCGGGCCGTACGTCAGCAGAATGGCCACCCCGTCGTGCGTCGGGAACACCGTCAGCGGAGTCCGGTACGACTTCCCCGACTTGCGTCCGGTGTGCTCGAGGATGCCCATCGACGGAGCCCACCCCGCCCACAGCCGCTGAATCGGATTGGTGACGCGGCGGTTGAACCGCGCGAGCCATTGCGGCAGCTGCATGGCCTCATCCAACTCCGATGCCCAACGCGGCTCAAGCGTGTTACCCACTACACCCTGTAGTTGACGGTTCGGACCGGGCTGGGACACTGGTGGCCATGCGTGCTGACCAGATCACCACCGAGGCGTCGGCGCGGTTGTTCGCCGAGGCGTCGGCCGTGATCCCGGGCGGGGTGAACTCGCCCGTGCGGGCGTTCACCTCGGTGGGCGGCACCCCTCGGTTCATCACCTCGGCCAACGGCTACTGGCTGACCGACGCCGACGGCAACCGCTACGTCGACCTGGTCTGCTCGTGGGGGCCGATGATCCTCGGCCACGCGCATCCGGACGTGGTCGCCGCCGTGCAACGGGTGGTGACCGACGGTCTGTCGTTCGGTGCGCCCACCCCGTCGGAGTCGGAGCTGGCCGCCGAGATCATCGGTCGGGTCGCGCCGGTCGAGCGGCTGCGCCTGGTGAACTCCGGCACCGAGGCCACGATGAGCGCGATCCGGCTGGCGCGCGGCTACACCGGCCGGGCCAAGATCGTGAAGTTCTCCGGGTGCTACCACGGCCACAGCGACGCCCTGCTGGCCGACGCCGGTTCCGGCGTCGCCACGCTCGGGCTGCCGTCGTCGCCGGGTGTGACCGGCGCCGCGGCCGCCGACACGATCGTGCTGCCCTACAACAACGTCGCCGCGGTCGAGGAGGTCTTCGCCCGGTTCGGCGACGAAATCGCCTGCGTGATCACCGAAGCCAGCCCCGGCAACATGGGCACAGTACCGCCTCTGGACGGTTTCAACGCCGCGCTGCGCCGTGTCACGGCCGACCAGGGTGCCCTGCTGATCGTTGACGAGGTGATGACGGGCTTCCGGGTCAGCCGATCGGGTTGGTACGGCATCGATCCCGTCGACGCCGACCTGTTCACCTTCGGCAAGGTGATGAGCGGCGGGTTACCCGCGGCGGCGTTCGGCGGCCGCGCCGAGGTGATGGAGCGGCTGGCCCCGCTGGGACCGGTGTATCAGGCCGGCACGTTGTCGGGGAACCCCGTCGCGATGGCGGCCGGGCTGGCGACACTGCGCGCGGCCGACGACGCGGCGTACGCCGAACTCGACGCCAACGCCGACCGCCTCACCGCGCTGCTCGAGCAGGCTTTGACCGAAGCAGGTGTGGCGCACACCGTTTCGCGGGCCGGCAACATGTTCAGCGTGTTCTTCACCGACCAGCCGGTCAGAGACTTCGCCTCGGCGCGGGCGTCGGAGACGTGGCGATTCCCGGCCTTCTTTCACGCGCTGCTGGATGCCGGTGTCTACCCCCCGCCGAGCGCCTTCGAAACCTGGTTCGTGTCAACGGCTTTGGATGACGAGGCGTTCGACCGCATCGCCGCCGCGCTGCCCGGCGCGGCCCGTGCCGCGGCCGAGGCGGTCAAACCGGCATGACCGAGAAACCGCTCGAGGCCGACGACGCCGTGAAGACGGTGGTGCACGTCATGCGCCACGGCGAAGTGCACAACCCCGACAAGATCCTCTACGGCCGCCTGCCCGACTACCACCTGTCGGAGCGAGGTCGAGCGCAGGCCCAGGCCGTGGCGGACTGGCTCGCAAAGCGCGACATCGTCTACGTGGTCTCCTCGCCGCTGGAGCGGGCGCAGGAGACCGCGGCCCCGATCGCGGCGGGTCTGGGGCTGTCCGTCGACACCGACGACGAGCTCATCGAATCGCTGAACATCTTTCAGGGGCAACGGGTTTCGCCGGGGGACGGCGCGCTGCGACACCCCCGTAACTGGTGGCACCTGCGCAACCCGCGCACACCGTCGTGGGGGGAGCCGTACCGCGAGATCGCCCAACGGATGACCGCCGCGGTGCATCGGGCCAGGGCCAAGGCGGCCGGCCACGAGGCGGTGTGCGTCAGCCATCAACTGCCCGTCGAGACACTGCGCCGGTCGATGACCGGTCAACCACTGCACCACTTCCCGACCCGGCGGCTGTGCAACCTGGCGTCGGTGACGTCGTTCTACTTCCACGGGGACACCTACGTCGGCTGGGGTTACGCGGAGTTGGCCGGGCAGTGAGTCGCTGGGTGGTGCGCGGTCGTCGGCTCTTCGCGCGAGCGCTCATCGCAAGCTGTCGGCTCTTCGCGCGAGCGCTCATCGCAAGCCGTCGGCTCTTCGCGGCCTGCGCGGTGATTGTCGCGCTTGCCGGCTGCTCCACCGGCGACGACGCGGTCGCACAGGGCGGCACCTTCGAATTCGTCGCCCCCGGCGGCCAGACCGACATCTTCTACGACCCGCCGCAAGATCGCGGTCGCCCCGGCCCCCTCCGCGGCCCCGATCTGATGGACCCGGACAAAACCATCTCTCTCGAGGACTTCGCGGGCAAGGTGGTGGTGCTCAACGTATGGGGCCAGTGGTGTGGTCCGTGCCGGACCGAAATCACCGAACTGCAACAGGTCTACGACGCGACCAAAGACCTCGGTGTGCAATTCCTCGGCATCGACGTCCGGGACAACAACCGAGATGCGGCGCGGGACTTCATCATCGACCGCGGCATCACCTTCCCCTCGATCTACGACCCGCCGATGCGGACCATGATCGCGTTCGGGGGCCGCTATCCGACGACGGTGATCCCCTCGACGGTGGTCCTGGATCGCGAGCACCGCGTCGCGGCGGTGTTCTTGCGGGAGCTGCTGGCCGAAGACCTCCAGCCGGTGGTGGAACGCGTTGCGCGCGAGCAGGATCAGGCGGAGCCTGAGAAGGCCGGCACATGAGCCTCGACCAGGTGGACCAGTTGATCGCCGGCGGTCCGGTCGTGCTGGCTCTCCTCGTCAGCGCGCTCGCCGGGCTGGTGTCCTTCGCCTCGCCGTGCGTCGTGCCGCTGGTGCCCGGATACCTGTCGTATCTGGCCGCGGTCGTCGGCGTGGAGGACGCAGCTGCCCCGGCGGGCACCCCCGACCAGGTTCAGCGAGACCGACGTTCTGGCGGAAAATCACGCGAAGAATCCGCCATAACGTCGGTCTCGGCGAAAGCTACCCGCCTGCGAGTCGCCGGCGCGGCCGCATTGTTCGTCGCCGGGTTCACGGTGGTGTTCGTGCTCGGCACCGTCGCCGTCCTCGGTATGACGACGTCGTTGATCACCAATCAGGTTCTGCTGCAGCGCATCGGCGGCGTGGTCACGATCGTGATGGGGCTGGCGTTCGTCGGATTCATCCCCGCCCTGCAGCGGGAGGCCCGCTTCACTCCGCGGCAGATCTCGACGCTGGGTGGCGCCCCGTTGCTCGGCGCGGTCTTCGCCCTGGGTTGGACACCGTGCCTCGGTCCCACCCTGACCGGCGTGATCGCGGTCGCCTCGGCCACCGACGGCGCCAACGTGGCCCGGGGTGTCGCGCTCGTCATCGCCTACTGCCTCGGCCTGGGAATTCCGTTCGTACTGTTGGCGTTCGGATCGGCACGGGCGGTGCAGGGTCTGGCATGGTTGCGCAGGCACACCCGCGCGATCCAGATCTTCGGCGGTGTGCTGCTCATTCTGGTCGGCGTCGCGCTGGTGACGGGGCTCTGGGGAGACTTCGTGTCCTGGGTGCGCGACGCGTTCGTCAGCGACGTGACGTTACCGATATGACGAAAGCGTTTGCGCTGGTTCGGAACACCTGGCGAACCCTGACGTCGATGGGCACCGCGCTGGTCCTGCTGTTCCTGCTGGCGCTCGCGGCGATCCCCGGCGCCTTGCTGCCGCAGCGCAGCCTCAACGAATCCAAGGTCGACCAGTACATCGCCGAGCACCCGACCATCGGACCCTGGCTCGACCGGCTTCAGGCCTTCGATGTGTTCTCCAGCTTCTGGTTCGCCGCGATCTATGTGCTGCTGTTCATCTCGCTGGTGGGCTGTCTCACCCCGCGCCTGATCGAACACTTCCGCAGCATGCGGGCCGACCCCGTACCCGCCCCGCGCAACCTCGGCCGGCTGCCCAAACACCACACCGCCGAGGTGTCCGCCGAGGCGGATGATCTGGCGGCGACGGTGAACGAGCGGTTACCCGGCTGGCGCAAAGTCACCCGCGACGACAGCGGAACCGTCGAGATCTCCGCGGAGAAGGGCTATCTGCGCGAGTTCGGCAACATCGTCTTCCACTTCTCGCTGCTCGGCCTGCTCGTGGCGGTGGCGGCGGGCAAGCTGTTCGGCTACGAGGGCAACGTCATCGTCATCGCCGACGGCGGCCCGGGTTTCTGTTCGGCCTCGCCTGCGGCGTTCGACTCGTTCCGCGCCGGAAACACCGTCGACGGCACTTCGCTGTATCCGATCTGCCTGCGGGTCAATGATTTCCAAGCCGACTATCTGGACACGGGGCAGGCGACGTCGTTCGCCGCCGACATCGAATACCAGGCGGGCGCCGATCTGGAGTCGGGCACCTGGCGGCCCTACCACCTGAAGGTCAACCATCCGCTGCGGGTCGGCGGTGACCGGGTGTACCTGCAGGGCCACGGTTACGCCCCCACCTTCACCGTGATCTTTCCCGACGGGCAGACGCGCACGCAGACATTACAGTGGCGGCCCGAAGACCAGATCACGTTCCTGTCGTCGGGCGTCATGCGGTTCGACCCGCCCGCGGGCACGTATCCGGACCCCGATGACCGTCGCAAGAACCAGCTCGCGATCCAAGGCCTGTTCGCCCCGACCGAACAGCTGCACGGCACCCTGCTGTCCTCGAGCTTCCCGGCGCTCAACGACCCCGCCGTCGCCATCGACATCTACCGTGGCGACACCGGCCTGGACACCGGACGACCGCAGTCGCTGTTCACCCTCGACCCGCGCTTGATCGAGCAGGACCGGCTCACCAAGAAGGCGCGGGTCAACCTCGGGGCGGGCGAGTCGACGCGGCTCGACGACGGAACCGTGGTGAGGTTCGACGGCGCAGTGCCGTTCATCAACGTCCAGGTCTCCCACGACCCCGCGCAGGTGTGGGTGCTGGTGTTCGCGATGACCATGATGGCCGGCTTGTTGGTGTCGCTGGTGGTGCGTCGACGCAGGATCTGGATTCGGATCAGCCCCGCGGGTCCGGGTACCGTAACCGTCGAGCTGGGCGGGCTGGCGCGCACCGACAACTCCGGGTGGGGCGACGAGTTCGAGCGGTTGGCGCAGCGCCTCCTTCCCGACGCCAGGACGGCGCACGCCGCAGGAGAGAAGGTCAGATGAACCCCGATCACATCGACGTCGGCTTGGCCCGGTACTCGGACTGGGCGTTCACCTCATCGGTGCTGGTTCTGGTGGGCGCGCTGCTGTTGCTCGCGATCGAGTTGGCCTACAGCCGCGGCCGCAAGGCCGACGCCCGGGAGCTCGTCGTGATGGGAGCGAGCGGTGTACGCGCGGACAGCGCGGCACCGGGGGTCGTCACCGAATCCCGCCGCCGTCCGATCGACGAGCGGATCGGTGGCGCCGGTCTCGCGCTGACCTACCTCGGCATCGGCCTGTTGCTGGCCTGCATCGTGCTGCGCGGGCTGGCGACGTCGCGGGTGCCGTGGGGCAACATGTACGAATTCATTAACCTGACCTGCTTCTGCGGGCTCCTCGCGGCGGCGGTGGTGCTGCGCCGCCGCGAGTACCGCACGTTGTGGGTGTTCGTGCTCGTCCCGGTGCTGATCCTGCTGACGGTCTCGGGCCGCTGGCTGTACACCAACGCGGCGCCGGTGATGCCCGCCCTGCAGTCCTATTGGCTGCCGATCCACGTGTCGGTGGTCAGCCTCGGGTCGGGGGTGTTCCTGGTCGCCGGTGTGGCCAGCATCTTGTTCCTGCTGAAGATGTCGCGGTTCGGCGCATCAGATTCGAACGGCATGCTCAGCCGCGCCCTGGACAAGCTCCCCGATCCGCAGACCTTGGACCGAATCGCCTACCGCACCACGATCTTCGCCTTCCCAGTGTTCGGGTTCGGCGTCATCTTCGGCGCGATCTGGGCCGAAGAGGCATGGGGCCGCTACTGGGGCTGGGACCCCAAAGAGACCGTGTCGTTCATCGCGTGGGTCGTCTACGCCGCATATCTGCACGCTCGCTCCACCGCAGGGTGGCGCGACAAGAAAGCCGCGTGGATCAACGTCGTCGGCTTCGTCGCGATGGTGTTCAACCTCTTCTTCATCAACCTCGTCACCGTGGGCCTGCACTCCTACGCCGGAGTCGGCTGAGTCGCTCGCGGCCGGATTCGCCGGGCGCGCAACGCGAGAACCGCGGTCACGGTCTCGGATTGTCCTCCTGGCCCAGTCGACGCAGGAACTCTGGATCGTCGTCCGGCCCGATCACCCGGGTGCGCGGACGGCTCGGCGAGACGCGCGTCAGCCGCCAGCCGACATATGCCAGCGTGCACAACACGAGAACCAGGAGCAGATACGCCACGAGAACAAAACCTCCTTGCTTCGAATATACGCGTCATCGGTAGGCTCGTTCCGTGTCTGACGGTCGCGGGGGAACTCGGCTCGTGGTCGACGTGCTGGCCTATGTGCTGGCCCGGCTTCTACTCGTTGCGGCGGTGACGGCGGCGATTCTGGGCGCCGGACATCTGCTCGGGCTGCGCGAGTTCCCGCTCGTCGTCGCGTTGCTCTTCGCGATGGTGATCGCACTGCCGCTGGGCATCTGGATTTTCGCCCCGCTCCGTCGCCGCGCCACCGAAAGCATCGCGGTCTTCGACGAGCGCAGGCGCCGCGACCGGGAGCAGCTGCAGGCCAGGCTGCAGGGCGACGACCCACCGTCCTGTGGTGACGGCCGCGGTGCGTGAGGCGTCGGTAAATAGCCGCGTTCCCTCGCTGTCATGTTCGTCAGTCGAATTGCGTAGCCGGCCTCGAGCCGGGTAAGACACGAACATGGTTTCGCCTGAAGAGCTATACGCACGGTGGATAGACGAATTGTGGGCGGGAGACCCCGTTGCGGCCGAGCTGGTCACCGAGGACTTCGTGGGACATTGGCCGGGGCGGCAGGTTCGAGGGCCCGCCGAGCTACAGGCGGTCGTCGGGGAGACCCATCAGATGCTCAGCGACCTGAAGTTCGTGATCGAGGTCGAGCCATTCGTCGGCGGCGACATGCTGGCGGCCAGGTGGATCGGGACAGGCGCGGCCCAGGACGGACCGAAGCGGTTCACCGGCAACGACATCCTGCGCATCGAGAACGGTCGCTTCGCGGAGTACTGGACCGGAACCAGCACGGGTTAGCCTGCCGCGTCCTGCAGCACCTGCTGAAGCTTGTCGAGCGGGTCGCCGGCAGCCGGATCGAGCCGCAATGCATCCCGGAGTGATTCGGGGTCGGGCATCACAGGCGCGGGCGCGGGTGCCTCGGGCGCTGGGGGCGGTGCCAACGGCGGCGCCGGCGGCGGCGGAGGCGGAGCGGTCAAACCGGCCAGCTTGGCCTGCAACCGCGGTGCCGCGTCGTCACGTACGGCGCGCCGCTCGGGATCGGGATCGGCGTTGCCCTCAAAGCAGCCGACGGGCGCGTTCTCGACGAGGTCGAGCGCGCTGAGATACCGGTCGCGTGCGGTATCGGGCCGGTTCTCCCACGCGTCCACGTCGCCCTGCCGCTCCCGCACGAGTTCCAGGTTGATCAACACGGGACACGATCGATCACGCGCGGTGCGGTTCAGCGCTTCGGAAAAGTGCGCGTCGGCGTCGGCGAGGCGGTCGTCGAGCACCGCGAGAGTCCCCGCCGCAAACGACGCCTTCGCGGGTTCGACGATATTGAACGAGCTCATCACCGCGACGTCGCCGCGCAGCCCCTCGGCGTCGCGGTCCGCGAAGTCCGACACCGCCGAGTCACCGGCCACCACAGCGGAGACGAGCTTCAGCGCGATCGCCAGCGCCACGACCACGACGGGCGCCGACACCAGCAGCAACCGGCGGCGCAGCCGCAATCTGCCGGGGCGCATCAGACCACCTCATCCCGCCGGGCCGCGCGGCTGGTGCGGAACTCGCGCAGTGTCAGGTAGATCTCGAACAGCAACAGCACCGCCGCCACCATGGTGAAGACCCAGTACAGGTCGGTGCGATCGGGTGCGGCGGCGTCGGACTGCGCCGACGAGACACCGCTCACGTCGGGCGCCTCATCGGTGACCGATCGCGTGGTGTTCCGCGCGACGAACGGCACGCCGAGTTGATCGGCGATGGCTTCCAGACGCGGTTGGTCGCGGGTCGCGCCGTAACCGAACACCGCGCCGCCGTCCACCGAGCCCGGCACCGGATCGAACTCGCCCTGCGGGGCCCGCGACCCCGGCGCACCGGACCCGAAGTAGAACACCAGGTTCTGTGCGCCCGGGCTGCGTTGGCCCGCCGCGATCAACTGGTAACGCAGGACGTTCGCGGCGGCCGCCGCATTCACCTCCCCCGCGGCGGTGTCGCGGGTGGCGGCCAGGGCCGCAACCACCGGTTTGAGGCTCCAATTGTCTTCGGACAGCGGCCATTCCACGGACGAGCGGGCCGCGAACGTGATGAGTGCGAACCGAGCCCGGGGGTAGCGCTCGATGAGCGCGACGACGTCGTCGCGGATATCGGCGACCGCGGGGCCGGTGGAGCGGTCGACGATCAGGAACACGTTGGCTGTCGCGTCGCCGCTCGGGCTCGTCACGGCCGCTTCCTCGGTGTCACCGCCGATGGCGGGTCTGGCTGCAGCGATCAGCATCAGCACCACCGCCAGCGTCAGCGCCGACCACCGCCACACGGTGCTCCATCGCTGGCCGGTGTGCCGGGCCAGCTGGCGCATGGTGATGAGCCGGAGCACGACCGCCGCGACAGCGACGGCGATCAGGAGTACCGGCGGTACGACGGGGGAGAAGGTCATCGTCGAAGCACCGCCAGCGACAGGCACAGCAGCGCCGACACCGCGACCGCGATCGCCAGGGGGACGGTGGGAGTGTCGCCGCGGAAACCTGCGACGGTGGCCGCCCGGTCGGCGTCCGGCGGATGCGCGCGGATTCCCTCCAGTTGGGTTTCCAGGTCGGGACCGACGGGCGCGTATCGCCCGCTCGTGGCCGATACGACGGACCGCACGGACCCCGGTGACGACACCAGCGCATTGACCTGGATTCCGCGCTCCCGCGCCAACTCGGCGACTTGCTGGTCGGTGTAGAGCGAGGGGCGGGTCTCGCCTGGGGCGCGTAGTTCGCCGGGCCCCAGGTAGACGATCGAACGGCGACGCTCACCGGGTGGGTCGTCGGGCGGGAAGCCCGCGGCGCACAGCGCGAGGACGTCGGCGACGCTGGTCGCGTAGTCCACATACCTCACGGGCGCGGCGAACGAGGCGACGCGGTTCTGTTTGGCCGACAGCTCGGCGGCCGACAGCTCGGCATCGTCGGGCAGACCAGCGAGACCGGCTGCCTCCCCGAGCTTTTCGACCGCGAACTGATAATCCCGGGTCAGCGGGATGACGCGGCGGTTGGCTGAGGTCAACCCGATCCGCTGTGTGCCGAACGTCCCGGTGTGCTGCGCGAAATAGGTCAGGAATGCACCGGTGCTGGAGTCGTCGACCGGTTGGGCGACGCACAACATCACGTCCTCGGGCACCTCGGAAGTCTGCAGCGACCACCACAACCCGCTGGGGCGGGCGCTGGCCAGTACGGCCGTACCGAACAACAGCACGAGCAGGACGATCGTCGCGAGCATCGACACCGTTCGCGCCCGCGCCACCCGCGCGTACTCCGGCAGACCGGTCAGGCGGGAGGTGTTCGCCAAGGGCCGCAACTGTCGCTGCAGCTGCTTCGTCGGGACGAACACCGCGAGCGCCACAGCGCCTGCCAGGCAGGCGAATCCGACCACTGCCATCGGCCACCATGTCAGGGCCACGATCGGATCAGCTCCTCGGCCCTCGCGCCCACCTCACCGACCCGCACCGCCGAGGTCGCGTTGAACTGCGCGTCGTCGAGCGCGGCGAGCGTCGGCGCGGCAGGCGCCAGCTCCCCGGATGCAATGTCGTCGAGCTGCATGTACTGCGCCCGTGTGCCCGTCGCCTGGTGCAGGAAACTTCGCAGGGTGCGGCTCATCGCGGCACCCGCCTCCGCGTCGGTGAGCTCACCGTCGCGGTGCCGGGCGGCGACGCGTTGCACGCTGCGCGCGAACCGTCGGCGCAGCAGCCGGGCATGCAGGGAACGCGCCACGGGAAGGCGGCGAAGCCGCTGCGATGGCAGCGTCCACACGAAAACACCGACATACCAACCGATTACCACGATCACGAGCAGCAACCCGAGCCACAACCACCCGGACCAGTACGGCATCGGACCGCCGACAAACCGCAGCAGGTCATCCGGCACGGGCGAACACCTCGGTCAACGCGACCAGCCGGGCGCGAATCTCACTGCTGGCACCGATCCGCGTGTGGGGGACCGCGTGCGCGGTCATGAACTCGTCGAGTCGGCGGGCCCGCGCCTGCTCGGCCTTGCGGTACGCGGTGACGACCCGCGGGCCCAGCGTGGCGGTGTCGAGGACGTACCGGCCGGTCGCGACGTCGAATCCGGCGCGGGAGTCACCCTGGGCGCCGACCGCGGGCATGTCGGAGACCGTCGCCCACAACACCTCGTGCCGAGCGGTCAACCGGGAGACGGCATCGGTCAGCCTTCCGTCGACCTCCGGCTCGTCGGACACCACGACGATCAGCATCGGGTGGCGGTAATGCGCTGCGACGTAGTCGAGTTGGCAGACGACGTCGCTGCGGCCGGACGCACGGGAGGCGTGACCGTAGAACCTGTGCAGCAGGCTTTCGATGTGGGTCTCGCCGCGGCGCTGCCGGATGTTGACGCAGCCGCGGGAGTCGCCGAACACCATTCCGATCTGGTCGGACCGGCCGAGCGTAATGAGCCCGAACGCGCCCAGGATGTTCACGGCGACATCGCGTTTCACCTCACCACTCGGCGCCAGGGCCGCCATGTTGCGGCCTGCGTCGGCGACGAGCAGCAGCTTGTGGTGCTTCTCGGAGACGAACCGCTTGATCAGCACATGGCCCGACCGCGCCGAGGCCTTCCAGTCGATGTCGCGGACGTCGTCGCCCGGGACGTAAGGCCGCAGATCGTCGAATTCCAAGCTGCGGGTGTGCAACAGCGCGTAGCGGCCACCTTCGAGCATGCCGCGGGTGTCGGTGCCGAAGTGCGCCCTCGCCGAGGTGAGGTGTCTACCCATACCGGCCCTACGGCACTCGAACCGCTTGCAGGACAGCGTCGATGATCAACTCAGGGGTGACGTTCGCGCTGGCGGCCTCGAAACCGAGGATGAGTCGGTGCCGCAGTACCCGGTGCGCGAGCTTGGCGATATCACCGGGGATGACATGTCCGCGGCCCGACAACAGGGCCAGCGCCCGTGCGGCATTGCAGAAGGCGATGGTGGCGCGGGGGCTGGCGCCGTACTCGATCAACCGGGCCAGCTGACGCGGCAGATACTGGTCGGGCTCACGCGTGACGCCGACCAGTTCGCTGGCGTAGTGCATCAGCGCGCGGTCCATGTGGACGTGACGCACGACGGCGCGCAGCCGGCGGATGTCGTCGAGGCCCGCGACCGGCCTGCTGCGATGGTCCTTGTCGTAGAGCCCGGCGTCCATCCGGAACATCACCTCCACCTCCTGTTCGGGGGTGGGGTAGTGCACGACGTCCTTGAGCATGAACCGGTCGGTCTGCGCTTCCGACAGCGGATAGGTGCCCTCCTGGTCGACCGGGTTCTGCGTCGCGATCACCAGGAACGGCTCGGGAATCGGATACTCGGTGCCCGCGATCGTGGTCTGACGCTCCTCCATCGCCTCGAGCATCGCGCTCTGCGTCTTGGCGCTGGACCGGTTGATCTCGTCGAGCAACACGATGTTGGTGTGCACCGGCCCGAGCTGGGTGACGAACGAGTTGGTCGCCGACTCGTAGATCTGGGTGCCGATGATGTCGCTGGGCAGCAGGTCCGGCGTGCACTGGATGCGCCGAAAGCCGCCGTCGATGGCCTCGGCGATCACGCGCGCGGCGGTCGTCTTGGCCAGCCCCGGCACGCTCTCGATGAGGATGTGACCGCCCGCGAGCAGGCCGATCAGCAACGACTCGCGCAGGTTCTCCTGACCGACGACCTTGGCCGAGAACGCGTCGGAGACCGCGTCGACGATGCGCCGCGCCTCCGCGAGGTCGCGCTGGTCTAGTCCTGTTCGTGCTGCGGTCATGAATGCCTTTCGTCTCCGGCTGCCGGATGCGGATACCCGAGCCAGGGTATTCACACACCGCCGATCCGGCGAACGACCGCAGAGACCGCTGCAGGCCTAGGTCAAGAAGCGTTCGCTGTACGGTGCGAAGCGGGCCTGCAACTCGTGCGGGTCGAGACCGAACATCTCCGGTGACGTCGCCACCCGCCCGAGCCGGCCCCGCTGATGCCCCGCGAGATACTCGGCCATGGCCGCGCGGGCGTCCTCGGTCAGCGCCTCGTCCGCGAGCGCGTAAATCGCCGCGGCAGTGCCCATCTCGTCGGCCATGAAGTCGTCGAACCTGACGTCGATCGAGCGCTCGGGCCCGATGACGTCGCGATCGCGGACCAACGCCGCCAGCATGAGTTCCAGTCGGTCGATCCAGCACGCGGCGATGTCCTCGACCGGTACCGGCGAGCAGTGCATGCGCGCGGAGTAGGTGAGCATCGCGAGCATCGACAACACCACGGGGACGGGATCGCGGTGGGTCATGATCACCACCACGCCGGGAAACACCCGGTCGAGCACCGGTAGCTGCTCGAGGTGTTGCGGGGATTTGAGCAGCCACCGCCTGCCACCACGGAGGAACTGCAGCGCCTTCAACTGAAGCGCCAGGTGCTCGTAGTGGGGCGTCTGGTCGTGGGACAGGTAGTAGTCGCGCCACCGCGGCACATGCGCCAACGTCTCGAACAGCATCGACGAGAAGTCGTTGGCCAGCAGCTGGATCTCCTCGTGCACGTGGTCGGTCGTCATCTCGTGCATGAGCGCGAAATGCGGCATGACCGCGTTCATGAACTCCACCGCGGCATCCATCCGGGCGCGTCGGGGGTCTGGTTCGACACCGGCTTCCGAGGGCAGCGGGAACGGTTCGTTGCTCTCCCAGTAGGGAAGGGTGCGGAAGGTCGGTCCGGCGGCCAGCAGGTTGTGCAGATGGGTGGTGCCGGTGCGCGGCAGGCCGGCGATGACAACCGGTGGCGCCAGCTCGATGTCGTGGATCTCGGGATGCCGGGTCAGCAGGTCGGTGAGCAGCAGACGGTTCTTCAGAAACTGCACCAACTGGGCGTGGAAGTTCACCACCCCCGCGTCGCTCAGTCCCGGAATCCCCTGCAGTGCAGCAAGATACACGTCGAGGCGTTCGCGGTAGTCGTCGGCGCCGAAGTCGTCGAGGCCGGTCTCCGCACTGGCCTTGGCGTGCAGCGCCTCGGCGTCGAGCGGGCACTCGGGCGCCATCGCCGCCATCATGTCTCGTATCGGCTGGATCGCGGCCGGGAAGCTTGGCTCGGCGAGGTCGTCGAGAACGACCGGCGGTGCGGGTGAGAGGTCGGTCACAGCTAGTTATGTTACTCTCAGTTTCGTAATGACGACGGAAATCGGCCGACCTCGTGACAAGCGCATCGACGACGCAGTGCTTCGTGCGACGGTCGACCTGCTCGGGGCGACCGGTTATGCAGAGCTCACCGTCGACGCGATCGCCCGGCGTGCGGGCACCAGCAAGCCCGCCATCTACCGCCGTTGGCCGGGCAAGGCGCACCTGGTGCACGAGGCGGTGTTTCCGCTCGGCACGGCCACCGAGCTCCCCGACACCGGATCGCTGACCGGCGACATCCGTGAGATGGTCAGCCGCACGGTCGGGGTGCTGACCACCCCTGCCGCGCGCGCCGCCCTGCCCGGCTTGGTCGCGGAGATGGCCGCCGATCCGGCGCTGCACGCCGCGCTGCTGGAGCGGTTCTCGCATGTGCTCTCGCGGGGGTTAACCGAACGGCTCGAGGCGGCGGCGGCCCGCGGCGAGGTGCGCCCGGAGGTGTCGGCCGCCGACGTCGTCGAAGCGATGGCCGGCATGACGTTTCTGTGTCTGATCACCCGCGGAGATCGTCTCGACGACGCATGGGTGGACCGAACCGCGATTTTCATCACGAGAGGAATCAGCGCATGACGCACGAATCAACGACCGCGGGAAGCCGCGAATCAACGACCGCGGCGAGCCGCGAATCAACGACCGCGGCGAGCCGCGAATCAACGACCGCGGCGAGCCGCGAATCAACGAAAGCGTGGGGTGAACTGCTCGACACCCTGGGCGGGCTGGACCGCGCGTTCCTCGAAGGAGACCGCGCGGTCAGCGACGACCGTCACATCGCCGACGGCTACCGCATGCTGGCCACCACGCTCGGCGTCGCGTTCGACACGTATCTGTTCGCCGAGCCGAGCCGACCCGTGTGGGTCGAGCTGAACACACCGTTTCGCCGCGACCGGCGCTGGGGCGGCGACAACACCGACGCCTACTACTTCATGTGCCCGGTCGACCCGAAGCGTCGGTATCGCATCAGCGGCAACAAGGGCGACAGCGTGTACTTCTCGGTGACCGCGTACAACGAGCCGTCCCCGGGTGCGTGGTCCGATCGGATCGTGGCGCTGGTGCGCGACGACGACCTCGACATAGACGCCGACGGCAACTTCACCTTCGATTACGGCCCGACCGACGGCGGCGTGGTGCTGGTGACGCGCGACTATCAGGCCGACCCGCTGACGGGGCGCCCGGTGTCTTGGCGGATCGAGGCGCTCGACGAGCCCGAGCCGATCCGGCACGGTGACGCCGAGACCGCCGCTGCGTTGCGGGCCAGCGCGGCGTGGCTGCGCACGATGTTTGCGATCGTACCGTTGGCGGTCGGTGCGCGGGTCGACGACGCCCATACGCTCGGTCACGAAATCTCGCGGGTGGCAAACCAATTCGCCGATCCGTACCAGGTTCCCGACGCGAACTTCGGCTGGTCGGCGCGCGACGCGTGTTACGCCTACGGCAGCTTCGTGCTCTCCGAGGACGAGGCGCTGGTGGTCACGCACCGGCCGCCCGCGTGCCGGTT
This sequence comes from Mycobacterium sp. GA-1285, assembly GCF_001499905.1. Taxonomy (GTDB): domain Bacteria; phylum Actinomycetota; class Actinomycetes; order Mycobacteriales; family Mycobacteriaceae; genus Mycobacterium. The sequence continues at coordinate 219,596 of NZ_LQIS01000045.1, forward strand.
CTGGAACCTCGTGGTGTGGAATCAGTTCATGGCCGGCGTCACCGATGAGAAGACGTCGATCAACGGCTACAGCGCGGTGCCCAACTCCGACGGTTCGGTCACCGCCGTCATCTCCCGCGGTATGACCGCGCACCCGAATTCCATTACCACCGTGGACTATCCGCGGGGCAACCTCGCGTTCCGGTGGTTTCTCGCCGATGCCGTGCCGGCCAAGCCGGAGGTGACGTTGGTCAAGGTCGCCGACGCCCCGACCGCCGTCACCTAGCGGCGTTTGGTGCGTGAATTCGTTCGCTCAGCAATCGTTTTCACGCACAAATCGCAAGCGCCAGCGCGACCGCCACGGACCACACCAGCATCGTCAACCCCGTGTCGCGCAACACGGGAATCAGGTCCTTGCCGCCGAGGCCTTTACGTACCGGCGCGGCAGCGCGAACCGCGAGCGGTAGCGCCACCAGACCGACCGCGGCCCACGGCGTTGCGAGCATCAGCGCCAACGTCAGCGCGAACGCCACCACGAGTAACGCCTGGTACAGCAGCCGGGTGCGGGTATCGCCCAGCCGCACGGCCAGCGTGATCTTGCCCGACTCCCTGTCGGTCGGGATGTCGCGCAGGTTGTTGGCCACCAGCACCGCCGACGACATGCAGCCCATCGCGACCGCGACCGCAACCCCCACCCAGTCGATCCGCAGCGCCTGGGTGTACTGCGTGCCCAGCACCGCGACCAACCCGAAGAACACGAACACCGCCACCTCGCCCAACCCGAGGTACCCGTACGGCTTGCGGCCGCCGGTGTAGAGCCACGCCCCGGCGATGCACACCGCGCCGACCGCGATCAGCCACGGTGCGCTCAGCACCGCCAGCAGCAGGCCGGCGATGGCCGCCACCACAAGGCTCAACACCGCGGCGGTCAGTACCGCACGAGGGGAGGCGACCTTGGAGCCGACCAGCCGCAGCGGGCCCGCCCGCACGTCGTCCGTGCCACGGATCCCGTCGGAGTAGTCGTTGGCGTAGTTGACCCCGACGATCATGGCGACGGCGACAATCAGCGCCAGCAGCGCCTTCCACCAGCACGCCGACTGCAACCATGCCGCCGCACCGGTGCCCGCGATCACCGGTGCGATCGCGTTGGGCAGCGTGCGCGGGCGAGCGCCTTCGACCCACTGCGCGAATGTCGCCACGAGCGCCAGTCTCGCACGGCTGCAGACCGTGGCAGACTGAGCGCATGGAGGACCGGCTCAGCAAGGCGGAGATTCGCAAGGACGCCGTGCAGGAGATCTTCGACTCCGGCGTATCGACCGTCGGCGAGGTGGTGTCGATCGTCACCACCGCGGTCAAGGACGTCGCCAATGCGATCGGCGGCTTCGCGACCGACGCGTTCGAGATCCGCGACACGGTGCGGCGCGCGTCGCGACGGCTGGACGAGACCGACGACCAATCGCCCACTTAGCGTGCTCGGAGTCATCGGCGGGAGCGGCTTCTACAGCTTCTTCGGGTCCGACGCCCGCAGCGTCGCCGTCGACACGCCGTACGGCGCGCCGAGCGCCCCGATCACCGTCGGCGCCGTCGGCGACCACGAGGTGGCGTTTCTGCCGCGCCACGGGGTCGACCACGAGTTCTCCCCACACACCGTGCCGTACCGGGCCAACATGTGGGCGCTGCGTGCGTTCGGGGTGCGACGCATCTTCGCGCCGTGCGCGGTCGGCAGCCTGACTCCCGACCTCGGACCCGGGGCCATGGTGGTGCCCGACCAACTCGTCGATCGCACCCGCGGACGCGCCGACACCTACTTCGACTCCGGCGGCATCCACGTCGCGTTCGCCGACCCGTACTGTCCGAGCCTGCGCGCGGCGGCCACCGGCCTGCCCGGCGTCGTCGACGGCGGCACCATGGTGGTGGTTCAGGGGCCGCGGTTTTCCACCCGCGCCGAGAGTCGCTGGTTCGCGAGCCAGGGCTTCACCCTGGTCAACATGACCGGCTACCCCGAGGCGGTGTTGGCCCGCGAACTCGAGATGTGTTATGCCGCAATCGCTTTGGTGACCGACCTGGACGCCGGTATCGACAGCGGAACGGCCGTGCGCGCCGTCGACGTGTTCGCCGAGTTCGAACGCAACCTCGTGCCGTTCAAGAAGCTCGTGCACGAGGCCCTGAAGAACACAGACCAGGTGGCGGTCGAGCGGCCCTGTACGCACTGCCTGGCGCACAACGGTGTCCGACTGCCGTTCGAACTCCCATGAGAGTCCTGCTGACCGGCGCGGCCGGTTTCATCGGAGCCCGGATTCACGAGGTGCTACGCGATGCTGGCCACGACGTGATCCCCGTCGACGCGATGCTGCCCACGGCCCACGGGCCGGGTGCCGAACCGCCTTCCGACTGCGAGGTGGTCGACGTCCGCGACTCGTCCGCACTGGCGCCGCTGATGAAGGACGTGGACGTGGTGTGCCATCAGGCGGCGGTCGTCGGTGCGGGTGTCAACGCCGCTGACGCTCCCTCGTACGGCTCGCACAACGATTACGGGACGGCGGTGGTGCTGGCCGAGATGTTCGCGGCGGGCTGCCAGCGGCTGGTCCTGGCGTCGTCGATGGTCGTCTACGGTCAGGGCCGTTACGACTGCGCCGAGCACGGACCGGTCGACCCCCACCCCCGCACACGCGCCGACCTCGACGCCGGCGTGTTCGAGCACCGGTGCCCCCTGTGCGGCGAGATCGTGGAGTGGCGACTTGTCGCCGAGGACGCACCCCTGCGGCCCCGCAGCCTGTATGCCGCCAGCAAGGCTGCGCAGGAGCATTACGCGCTCGCCTGGGCGGAGGCCGTCGGGGGCGTGGTCACCGCGCTGCGCTACCACAACGTCTACGGCCCCTATATGCCTCGCGACACCCCGTACTCGGGGGTGGCCGCGGTCTTCCGATCCGAGCTTGAATCCGGCGACGTGCCACGGGTTTTCGAGGACGGCGCGCAGATGCGCGACTTCGTGCACGTCGACGACGTGGCCGCGGCCAACCTGGCAGCCGTCGAATCTCAGCGTGGCGGATTCGACGCGTTCAACGTGTGCTCAGGACGGCCGGTCTCGATCCTCGAGGTGGCCACCGCGCTGTGCGAGACGCGCGGCGACGCCCCGCCCGTGGTCACCGGCCAGTACCGCAGCGGAGACGTCCGCCATATCGTCGCCGACCCCGCGCGCGCCGCCGAAGTGCTCGGGTTCACCGCAGCGGTGGACCCGCTCGACGGGTTGCGCGAGTTCGCGTTCGCGCCGCTGCGGGCCTGATGCGCCGGACCGTCTGCGTTCTCGTTATCGTCACGCTCGTGGCGTCCGGTCTGATGGGTCTGCTGTGGTCTCAGCAGCGGCGGCTGGTCTACTTCCCGTCGCCGGGTCCCGTGCCGCCCGCCGCCACGGTCGCGGGCAACGGACAAGACGTGGTGATCGAAACCGACGACGGAATCCGTTTGAGCGCATGGTATTTCCCGGTCAACGGTGACGGGCCTGCCGTGCTGGTGCTGCCGGGCAACGGGGAAGACCGGTCGATGCGCGCGCCGCTCGCCCTGGCGCTCAACCGGATGGGCTCCTCGGCACTGCTGGTGGACTACCGCGGTTTCGGGGGCAATCCGGGCCGCCCGTCGGAGGACGGTCTGGCCGCCGACGCGCGGGCCGCGCTGGCGTGGCTGGCCGCGCAACCCGACGTCGCGGACATCGTCTATTTCGGCGAATCCCTCGGCGCCGCAGTCGCTGTCGGGCTGGCCGTCGAACGCCCACCCCATGCGCTGGTGCTGCGCTCACCGTTCACCTCGCTGCCCGACGTCGGGGCGGTGCACTACCCGTGGCTGCCGGTGCGGCGGCTGCTGCTGGACCGTTACCCGTCGCTCGAGCGCATCGGCTCGGTGCGGGTGCCGCTGCTGGTGGTCGCGGGAGACCGCGACGAGGTCGTCCCCGAGCCGATGAGCCGACGGCTGTTCGACGCGGCCAACGAGCCGAAGCGCTACGAGCTGGTGTCCGGCGCCGGGCACAACGACCCCGAGTTGCAAGTTGGCAAGCAGATGCTCGACGCGATCCGGCGGCTCCTGTCCCAGGCGTGAACCGTCCTCGCCATACTGGCCGGGTGAAACCAGCGATTTGTGAGCAGTTCGGCATCGACTTTCCGTTGTTCGCGTTCAGCCACTGCCGCGACGTGGTGGCGGCGGTGTCCAGTGCGGGGGGCTTCGGCGTGCTGGGCGCGACGGCGTACACGCCCGAGCAGCTAGACCAGGAGTTGTCGTGGATCGACGACCACGTCGGCGGCAAACCGTACGGCGTCGACCTCATCGTCCCCGCCCGCTATGAGGGCAAGGGCGAGGACTTGACGATGGGCGATCTCGCGGGCCGGATCCCCGACGAATACCGCGGCTTCGTCGCCGAGCTACTGGCCGCCCACGACATCGAGGCAGAGGACGCGCCGCGCTTCGGCAACGCCGCCCTCTCGGGTAATACCGGCAAAGACTTGCTGGATATGGCGATGAACCATCCGATCCGGTTGATCGCCAACGCGCTGGGTGTCCCGCCGGATTACATGATCAAGGCGGGCAAGGAGAACGGTGTGCCGGTGGCCGCGCTGGTCGGCGCCAAGGAGCACGCGGTCAAGCAGGCGCAAGCGGGGGTCGACCTGATCGTCGCGCAGGGCACCGAGGCCGGCGGGCACTGCGGTGAGGTGACGACGCTGGTGCTGGTGCCCGAGGTGTTGGAGGCGCTGGCGCAAATCGGCAGCGACATCCCGGTGCTCGCCGCCGGCGGAATCGTCACGGGCAGGCAGATGGCGGCGACGGTGGCGATGGGCGCGGCGGGCGCCTGGACGGGCTCGGTCTGGCTGACCACCGAAGAGGCGGAGACGGCGCCTTATACCAAGCAGAAGTTCCTGGCCGCCTCCTCGCGCGACACCGTCCGTTCGGCGGGTAGGACCGGAAAGCCTGCGCGCCAACTGGTTTCGGACTGGACGCAGGCGTGGTTACCCAGCGAGGGCGGGCAAAAGCCGCTGCCACTTCCGCTGCAGTCGATGCTCGCCGAGCCCGTCGTACGCCGGATCGACGTGCTGGCCGCCCAGGGACATCCCGGCGCCCAGGCGCTGGCGACGTATTTCGTCGGACAGGGCGTCGGGTTGATGAACAAGGTCAGACCGGCGCGCGAGGTGGTGCGCGAGTTCATCGAGGACTACGTCGCCGCGACCGAAAAGCTGGGCAACTCGCTTCCCGACTAGCACCCAATCGTTAGGTGTCGAACGTGATTCGCACCGAGATCGGGTCGCTTTCCATCGCGCGCATGGTCAACGCGGTCGCCGACTGGCCGAGCTTGCCCGCGCCGCCGAAACTGCGGGCGCGTGCGCGCACGTCGTCGTCGGGTTCGAATGTCGCGGTGCCCGTTCGCCATTCGCCATTGACGCGGACGCGCACCCTGGGATTCGCCGCGATGTTGTGGGCCCACCCCGCACGGCGGCCGTGTTGCGAGATCACCCATACACCGGCGTCATCGGCGCGCCCCGCCAGTGGCACGCGCCGCGGTTCCCCGCTCTTGCGGCCGATCGTCTCGAGATCGACCACCAGCGACGACCGGATACCGACGCGGTCGAGCGCGGCGACCACCGGGTTCATCAGCATGCGGCCCAACTGCCGCTCCACCTTGAATTTGCGCACCGCCCTGTGGGCGCTTCGCATTGCCATCGCAAACCTCCTCGTCGGGTAACAGCACGATAATTGAGCGATCACTCAAAAACAAGACCATGTGCCCGGACGAGAAGCCACGGTCGTAAGAGGCGCTGGTCGACGGGCAGAAATGTTGTTCGGCGAGTACGAGCGTCAGTCCGCCGCCAGCGGCAGCCGCACCTCGAAGCGTGCGCCGGTGTCGAGATTGTGCGCGGACAGCGTCCCGCGATGGGCCTGCACCAGGCCGGCCGCGATCGCGAGCCCCAGCCCCGACCCGCTGGGCAGCGACGAATCGGCGCGCGGCACGCGATCGTTCGACCCGCGGTAGGCAACGTCGAACACCCGCGGCAGGTCGGCCTCGTCGATGCCGACGCCGGTGTCGTCGACGCGCGCCCACGCGCCGTGCTCGTCCGATCCCAGCGACAGCGTCACCCGCCCGCCCGCCGGCGTGTGCGCGATCGCGTTGGCCACCAGATTGGACAGCACCCGAACCAATGCGCGGTCGCTGCCCAGCACCCGAACGGGCGCCTCCGGTAGTTCGGCCGTCAACGCCACTCCGGCGCGTTCGGCGGCGATCCGGTGCGCGGTCAGCACGTCGTCGACGACCTCGTCGAGGGCCACCGTGTCGAACACCGGTTGAACAGCGCCCGCGTTGATCTTCGACATCTCGAAGAGGTCGTCGACCATCTCGGAGAGCCGAACCGACTCCTGCTCAATGGTTTTCGCGTGGACGCGGACCTCGGCATCGGGCACCACGCCGTCGGCGATCGCCTCGGACACCGCCCGTATCCCGGCCAGCGGCGTGCGCAGATCGTGGCTGACGAACGCGACCAGCCTGCGGCGCGACTGCTCGGCGGCCCGCTCCGACTCGCGGATCTCCTGCTCCCACACCGTGCGACGGGCCTGGTAGCGCGCCAGCATCACCGCGGCGGGAATCGTCACCACCGAGACGATCACCAGGACGATCGCGGTCTTCTCGAAGGTCTCGGTGATCATGAAGCGGCTGGCGCCGAGCACGCCGGTGAACGTCGCCAACACCGGAATGAGCACCAGCGCCACCATGCTCACCGCCAGCGACCACGACCGGGCGAGGCGGACGACGAGCGCGCCCGCGAGCACCACCGGGACCGAACACGCCAGCGCCAACCCGATGATCTCCCACAGCTCGGTCGGCACTAGGCGCTCTGCCCCTGCGGTGAGCCCGGTGAGCGCGCCTGGCTGCTCCACAGATAACCGCGACCCCACACCGTCTGCACCCGGTGGTGCTCACCGAGCTTCGAGCGTAACCGCTTGACGTGCACGGTCACCGTCGACAGGTCGCCGAAATCCCAGTGCCACACCCGTTTCAACAGTTCATCGCGGCTGAACACGACGTCGGTGTGGGTGAGGAAGAACAGCAGCAGGTCGAACTCGCGGTTGGTCAGCGACACCGGTGACCCGTCGACGGTCACGGTGCGCGCGGCCGTCGACACGGTCAGGCCGCCGACGGTGATGTCCACCGCCAGCCGACCCGCCGGCGCGGGGGCGCGACGCAGCACCGAGCGCACCCGCAGCGCCAGTTCTCGTGGGCTGAACGGTTTGGTCAGGTAGTCGTCGGCGCCCGCCTCCAGGCCGGCGATCCGGTCGTCCTCCTCGCCGAGTGCGGTCAACAGGATCACCGGCATCGCGTACCCGCCGCGCTGGCGCAGATTGCGGCACAGGGTCAGGCCGTCCGGGCCGGGCATCATCACGTCGAGCACCGCGACGTCGATGTGCTGGGAGCCGAGCAACCGCAGCGCCTCGGCCCCGTCGTGCGCGATCGCCACGTCGAGCCCGTCGCGTTCGAGATAGCGACGCACGACATCACGCACGACACTGTCGTCGTCGGCGATCAATACGCGCGTCACAGTTTCCGAGGGTAGCCCCGGGGCGGCGACTACCTGCGCCGATGTCAGGGATTCGTCATGGATCCTCTGGAGGGCGCGGCCGGGGGCTGGTTAGCCTCGAAACCATGCCCGCCTGTCCGGTGACCGTGGTGCTGCCGTGTCTCAACGAGGCGCAATCACTGCCCGGTGTGCTCGCGGCCATTCCCGACGGGTATCGGCCGCTGGTGGTCGACAACAACAGCACGGATGCGACCGCGGAGGTCGCCCGGGAGCACGGAGCGCAGGTGGTTCTCGAGAAGCGCCCCGGTTACGGCGCTGCGGTGCACGCCGGGGTGGTGGCGGCGACGACGCCCGTCGTGGCGGTCCTGGACGCCGACGGCTCGTTGGATCCGAGTGACCTACCGGCCCTGGTCGACGAACTTCATCGGGGCGCCGACATGGCGGTCGGGCGGCGCCGACCGGTGCCGGGGCTGAAGTGGCCGTGGCACGCCCGGCTCGGCACCGCGGCGGTGTGCTGGCGGCTGCGGCGCCGCCACGGCCTGGCGGTGCACGACATCGCTCCGATGCGGGTGACCCGCCGCGACGCTCTCCTCGAGCTCGGCGTCCGCGATCGCCGCTCAGGGTATCCGCTGGAGCTGCTGGTCCGGGCGGCGGCCGCCGGTTGGCGCGTCGTCGAACGCGATGTCGACTACCGTGCGCGGACCGGAGGCAAGTCCAAGGTCAGCGGGTCGGTGCGTGGTAGCGCGGTGGCCGCCTTCGACTTCTGGCGGGTGATCTCGTGACGGTGCTCGCGGTGACGGTCCTGGTGGTGGCCAAGGCGCCGGTGCCGGGTCTGGCGAAGACTCGGCTCGCCGCGGCGATCGGCGACGCCGCCGCGGCCGACCTCGCCGCCGCCGCGCTGCTCGACACGCTCGACGCGGTCGCCGCCGCGCCCGTCGGGCGCAGGGTCGTCGCGATGACCGGCGACGCGGCAAAGGGCTGCCGTGGTGACGAAATCGTCTGCCGCCTAGACGGATTCACGGTGATACATCAACGCGGAGCCGACTTCGCCGAGCGTTTGGCCAACGCGCACGCCGACGCTTTCGCCGGTGATTCCGTCCTGCAGATCGGCATGGACACCCCGCAGGTCACCGCCGGCCTGCTCGCCGAGTGCGGCCGAGCGCTGACGGTAGCCGATGCGGTCCTCGGACCCGCCGCCGACGGCGGGTGGTGGGTGTTGGGTGTCTCGCACCCGTCGATGGCCGAATGTCTGCGGAATGTGCCGATGTCGCGGTCCGACACCGGCGCGTTGACACTGGCGGCGTTGCGCGACAACGGAATAGACGTCGAGATGCTCGACGAGCTCGCCGACTTCGACACCGTCGACGACATCGACACGGTGCGCCGCAGATGCTCACCGGGCAGCCGGTTCGCCTTGGCGGCCGAGGCGGTGCTCGCCTGATGCTGGGCGACCGCGTGGTGTGACCCGCGACCCTTACCAGTTCGTCAGAATGAAGTGATTGAGCAGCAGGGCCCCCACCACGTTGACGCCGAGCCACCAGCGGTGCGACTTCTGCGGTAACAGCGCCCCGGCTGCGGTCAGCCAGACGGTGAACGGCAGCCAGATCCGTTCGGTCTCGGCCTTGCTCAGCATCGACAGGTCGGCGAACAGGATCGCCAGCAGCGCGCCGAGAAGAACCATGGGCAGACCGGGCCGACGCCGGATCGCCCCGATGTCGAACACCCGGCCGAGACCGGCCACGCTGCCGAGGCCGATCGCGCACACGACGGAGGCCAGGTTCGCCCAACTCCAGTACTGGAACGGCCGATCGTTGGCGATGCCCTGCCAATAGCGTTCCTGCACCAGGTGATAGCCGTCGAACCACCAGAACCCCAGCACCGCGAAAACCGCCACCATCGCGATGACCACCACGATCGCCGGTACCGCCGCACGGGCCGCGGCCCGCCAGTCGGACGCGCACATCAGCACCGCGAGCGCGGGTAAGGCCATCAGGCCCAGGCCGTAGTTGAGGAAGAGGCCCCAACCCAGCAGCAGACCGGCCCCTGCCGCCGCGGCGACAGGGCACCGCGCCGTGCCCCCGACGGCCATCGCCAGCAGCGCGATACCCCATGCCGCGACTCCCGCGAAATAGCCGTCGGCCGACACGGCGATCCAGATCGCCGTCGGCGCGACGGCGACGAACGGAGCCGCCAGCCGCGCGGTCGCTTCCGACGCCAGTGCACGCAGCGCAACGACAATGGCGGCCGCGGCGCTCGACCCCACCAGCAGGCACAGCAGGCCCGCCCACGCGCCACCACCGAGCCCGATGCGGTCGAGCCAGACGAAGGTGAGCAGCGCACCCGGCGGATGCCCCGAGACATGGGTGATCCACGAATCAGGTTGATAGTCAAGGATTCTGTCGGAGAACGTCCGCAGCGCGTGGGGTATGTCGGTGACCGTGGGGACCTGACGCAGGTACTCGTGGCGGGCGGCCAGCCTGCCCGCGAAACCGCGCTGCCAGCCGTCGATCATGGCCAGCGAGAACGCCCATGCGCACGCCGTCGCCCATGCCGCCCAGGGCAACGCACGCCACGGCAGTCGCCGCGCAATCGTCGGTCCCCACAGGACCGCCGCGGCGCCGATCACGATCGCGAAAACGGTGCCCCATCCGATGTGCGCGTTCCACCATCCGAAGATCGGCGCGGTGTCGGCGAACTGGCGTATGCGCGCAGGTGTCGCATTGATCAGAGGCGTGACGATCCCGAGGTTCAAATGCGGAACCACGAACGCGGTGAGCACCAGCAACACACCGACGGCGACCGCGACGATCTCCTTGCGACTGGTCGGCATTCCGCCACCCTATTCGTCGAGCCGACCGCAAGATGACCACCGATCAGCGGTCAAGACCGCCCGCCGTCTGCCCGGTACTTCAATACAGCCGCTGGTCACAACCCCCACGACCTAGATCGTGAACCGGGCCGTCAGCGCCCGCCGATCGATCTTGCCGATGCCGCGCCGGGGCAGTTCGGCGACGACGTGGAACTCGCGTGGTGCGGCGGTGGCATCCAGGGTCGCGGCGACGTGCGCGCGTAGTTCGGCGGGGGTGGGGGCGTCGCGACCCACCGCGATCACGACGGCCGCGGCCACCCGCTGGCCCAACCGTTCATCGGGCACCCCGAACACCGCGCACTCGGCCACCGCATCGTGGGTCGCCAGGGCAGCCTCCACGACCTGCGGCATGATGGTCAGCCCGCCGCTGCCGATCGCGTCGTCGACCCGGCCGAGCACCGTCAACCGTCCCTCGGCGTCGACGGCGCCGACGTCGTCGGTGCGGAACCAGCCCGCATCGGCGAAGGGATCCGGGTCCACGGGATTGCGGTAACCCTTCGCAAGCATCGGGCCGCCCAACACAATTCGGCCCCGATCCGAAGTGGCGGAATCGTCCTCGACGATGCGGACCCGCACACCGCCCAACGGCACACCGTCGTACACGCAGCCTCCCGCCGTCTCGCTCATCCCGTAGGTTCGCACGACCGGGATTCCCGCCGCTGCCGCACGTTCGGAAAGGCCCACCGGTATCGGCCCGCCGCCGATCAAGACGGCGTCCAGCGTGGCCAGAGCCCCGGCCGCCCGCTCGTCCCGCAGTGCTTTGTCGAGTTGCACGGCCACCAGCGAGGCGTACCGCCGCCCCTGCCCCAAAGCTGCGACAGCAGTGGCTAATTCGGACGGCTCGAAGGTCGGCGCCAAGGCAACCGGCGTGGTGCCCGCGATGACGCTGCGAACCAGCACCTGAAGTCCCGCGATGTGGTGGGCCACCAATGCCAGCAGCCAGCGTCCCGGCCCGCCGAGCCGGTGGTGTGTCGCCTCGGCGCTGACGGTCAAGGCGGCGGGGCTCAGCATCGCACCCTTGGGAGTGCCGGTGGTGCCCGATGTCGGCACCACCACCGCCACGTCGTCGTCGATCTCCGCCCCGCCACGCAAAGCCGTTGTCAGAAAATGTGATTCGCGGTCGTTCTCGGCGGGGACCGGCAGAACGGCGGCACGGCCGGCCAGCATGTCGTGGACGACGGGCAGCAGCGACAGCGCCGCGGCACCGGATCCGACCGCGACCGGGCGCAGGACGGCTATGGGTCACCCTCCCCGTCTCGCGGGTCGTCAAGGGGCCAGCCCCGGACCGCCAGCCGCCGGCGCACTCGCTCGACATCGTCGGAGGTGGGCAGCGCATCGGTGATCTGGGTGATGAGGACTCCGATGTCGGCGTCATCGAATTCGCCGGTTCGCTTCAGCTCCATCGCGACGGTCCGCACCTCGTCTTCGGTGAGGCGCCGCCGCAGAAGGGAGAACAGCGGCACCCGGTCCGGCCCCGGCACCCCTTCGGGATAACCCGCTGTGATCCACGCGACGATCTTGGCCAGAAACTTCGTCACTGTGCCTCCCGCGTGTCGCATCGGGTCTACCCACTCCCGATTGGATGATGCTAGTGCGCGACGGAACAAGACGAGTGTGGCGTCGTCGGCAAACGCTCGACCGCCGGCGGGTGAACAATGGATGAACACATTGGCCGAGAAGGCGAAATGCCAAATGACACGCCGGTCGAACAGCGTTGAACATTAGGTGAAACGACTGCCATGGACCCAGAATTAGCCCTGTGAGCGCTGAGTTGATCGTCCTCGTGCTGTTGATCACGACCGCACTGGCATTCGACTTCACCAACGGCTTCCACGACACCGGCAATGCGATGGCGACCTCGATCGCCACCGGCGCGCTCAAACCGAAGACCGCGGTCCTGTTGGCCGGCGTCCTCAACCTGGTTGGAGCGTTCCTGTCGGTCGAGGTCGCGGTCACGGTGACCACCTCGGTGCTCAAGGTTCAGGACGGCGCCACCGGCGCCCTGCTGCCGTCGATCGACGCGTCGACCGGCCTGACGATCATCTTCGCCGGTCTGATCGGCGGCATCTTGTGGAACCTGCTGACATGGCTGTTCGGCATCCCGTCGAGTTCATCGCACGCGCTGTTCGGCGGGTTGATCGGTGCCGGCCTGGCCGCGATGGGCACCGCGGGCGTCAACTGGAGCGGCATCAGCCAGAAGGTGCTGGTCCCCGCGGTCGCCGCGCCGGTCATCGCGGGACTGGTCGCCGGCTGCGGCACCTGGCTGGTGTACCGGATCACCCGCAACGTGGCAGAGAGTCGCCGCCGCGAAGGCTTCCGCTGGGGTCAGGTCGCGACCGCCTCGCTGGTCGCGCTGTCGCACGGCACCAACGACGCGCAGAAGACGATGGGCGTCATCGCACTCGCGCTCATCACCACCGGCCACCTCACGGGTGACGTCAAGGAGAACGGCCTGCCGTTCTGGGTGGTCTTCAGCTGCGCGGTCGCGATCGGCCTCGGCACCTACCTGGGCGGCTGGCGCGTCATTCGCACCCTGGGCAAGGGGCTGGTCGAGATCCAGTCTCCGCAGGGTTTCGCGGCCGAAGCCTCCTCGGCGGCAATCATTCTCAGCTCGAGCGCCGCGGGTATGGCGCTGTCGACCACGCACGTCGCCACCGGTTCGATCCTGGGCAGCGGCGTCGGCAAGCCGGGGGCCGAAGTCCGCTGGGCGGTCGCCGGGCGGATGGCCGTCGCGTGGTTGATCACGCTGCCCGCGGCGGGACTCGTTGGCGCGCTGTCCTTCTGGTTGTCATACGGCATCGAAGGATTCACCGGTTCCGACCTCGCCGGCGACGGTTTCATCTTCCTGGTGTTGATCGGGCTGTCGTTCTACATGTGGTGGCGTGCCCAGCAGCAGAAGGTCGACCACACCAACGTCAACGCCGAGTGGGACGACTCCACCAACTCCGTGGTCCCCGCCGAACTGCGGGCCGCCATCGAGGAGGCCATGCCCGAACCCGCCAAACCGCCGGTGACGGTGTAGCAGAGGAACGTCGATGACCTATCTGGAGAACATTCTCAAGGTGCTGGTGGTGGGACTGGTGCTGGGTGCCGGCCTGCCCGCATTGTTCGCGGTGGGGCTGATGGCCTTCTCCAGCGGCGCGGGTGGCCAGTCCGCCGACGGCACCGTGACCGCACCCAACCCGGTCCGGAAAACCCTCGGTGTCGCATTGTTCGTGTTCGTCGGGTGGGTGATCGTCACCGCGGTGCTGTGGATCACCAGGGCCACGATCATCCACCACACGGGAATCGACCTCTTTCCCTTCATGCCGCAGAAATGAGTTGCGTCGCACCATGACCGAGAACCGCAGCGTGCTGGACAACGTGCTCAACTGGCTGCGCCGCGGGTATCCGGAGGGTGTCCCGCCCACGGATTACTTCCCGCTGCTCGCACTGCTGAAGCGCTCGCTCGCCGAGGACGAAGTGGTCAGCGCCGCGCAGGCGGTACTCAGGGGCGCGAACTCCGACACCATCACCGAGGACGACATCCGCGCGGCGATTCATCAGGTCACCGCGCAGCAGCCGAATCCCGAAGAGATGCACCAGGTTGCGTCGCGGTTGGCGTCGGTCGGTTGGCCGCTGGCCAGTCCCGCGCGCTGAGTCCTATCGCGTCACTGTCGCGTGTCGCGGCGCAGCGGATGGGTCTCGGGAACCTGAACGAAGATCAGCTGGACGCCGTCGGGGTCGGTGACGTGCATCTCGTGCAGCCCCCACGCTTCCTCGCGGGCCTTCCGCGCGATCGGCACACCCCGACCCGACAGTTCCTTCTCGGTGGCGTACACGTCGCGCACCTGCAGCCACATCGCACCGCCCGCACGCGGCTCGCCATGACCGGCCAGTTCGATCAACGACTGGCCGGCGTAGAAAACCGTGCCCGCACCGTAGTCGCGAGCGATCGCCAACCCGAGCTCGTCGCGGTAGAACGTCAGCGAACGCTGGTAGTCCGCCGGCCGAATCAGCATCCGGCTGGCCAGAATCTCCATGACATCGTGTCTATCACGCTCAGCCGATCCGGCGCCCGACACCTTCCCAGTACGGTTCGCGCAGCGCACGCTTGAGGATCTTGCCGCTGGGGGTACGGGGTAGGTCTTCGGCGAACGACACCGACTTGGGCGACTTGAAACCGGCCAGCCGCTCGCGGGCGTAAGCGATGAGCTCCGCCTCGCTGGGGCACGAGCCCTCGGCCGGCACCACGACGGCCTTCACCGCCTCACCCCACCTCGGGTCCGGCACGCCGATCACCGCCACGTCAGCGACGTCCGGATGGGTCATCAGCACGTTCTCGACCTCGGTCGGGTACACGTTCTCGCCGCCGGACACGATCATGTCCTTGACCCGGTCGTGCAGGTACACATAGCCCTCGGCGTCGACGTAGCCGGCGTCGCCGGTCTTCAGCCACCCGTCCGCGGTGATCGTGGCGGCCGTCGCGGCGGGGTTGTTCCAGTACCCACGCATGTTCTGGCGCGAGCGGGTCCACAGCTCGCCGACCACCCCTGTGGGGACGTCGCGGCCCGCGTCGTCGACGATGCGCACCTCGACCCAATCGAACGGCTTGCCGCAGGAGCGCAGTAGTTCGGGGTCGTGACGGTCGAGTTGGGTGATGGACCCGGTGGTTTCGGTCTGCCCGTACACCTGCAGCAGATCGCAGTCGAACCGTTCGAGCGCCCTGGCAAGAACATCGTCGGTGATCGGTGATGCGCCGTAGACGATGCCGCGCAGGGCCCCGAAATCCGTCGTCTCGACACCCGGCGTCTCCAGCAGGCGCTGGATCACCACCGGAACCAGCAGCATGTTGGTGATACTGTGCCGCGCAACGGCTTCGAGGATTGCCGGCGGGTCGACGTCGCGAAGCACGACCGTACACGCGCCTTCGCACAAACCCACCAGCGCCCAGCCGGAGCCCGCCATGTGGAACATCGGCATCACGGCCAGGCTCACGCTGTCGGCGTCGAAGCGCCATTTGTCGGCGATCCCGGTGGCCTTGCAGAAGTAGTTGTCGTTGGTCAGCATCACGCCTTTGGGCGACCCGGTGGTGCCGGAGGTGTACATCAGGAACGCGACATCGCCGGGTCGTGTCCTGACGCAGGGATCCTCGGCGGGATGGACGGCGATCCAGCGATCGAACTCCGGCCAGCGGGTGTGCTCACCGACGGCGACGACGAGAGCCGAGAGCCGGTCCTCGATCGCCTCGATGTGACCGAAGAATTCGGCGCCGACGATCACCACCCGAGCGTCGGCGTCGTCGATGATGTGCAGCATCTCCGGGGGTGCCAGCCGCCAGTTGACCGGCACCATCACCGCACCGAGTTTGGATAGCGCACAAGCGACTTCGAAGAACTCGACACCGTTCTTCTCGATGAAGGCCACGCGATCGCCGAACCCCACACCCGCGCGGCGCAGTGCCTGGGCCACCCGGCTGGACCGGGTGTCGAGGTCGCCGAACGTTGCGGTGCGCTCGTCGGCGATCAACGCGACCGCGTCCGGACGTTCGGCGCCGAAGACGCGTGCGATGTCGGCGACGGTCACGATGTCAGGGTGCGGCATCTACTTGTTCGGTTGTACGCGTTGCCGTTTCATCACGGCGTCGACGACCGCGGGTGCGAAGCTGTTGAGCACCTGGGCGCTGACGGCCATCCGCGGCGCGATCCGCACGGGCCTGGTCCTGGCGGCCGTGACCATCCAGTCGGCGGCCTCGTCGGCGGACAGCCCCGGCAGGCCGTCATAAGCGCGGGTGGGCGCGATCATCGGTGTGTGCACCAGCGGGTAGAACAGCGTGGTGGAGTGCACTCCGTCAGCGCTCCACTCGGTTTCGATGACACGGCTCACCGCGGTCAGCGCCGCCTTCGAAGCGTTGTACACCGAGAACAACGGCGACGACTCGCTCAGCACACCCCACGTCGACACGTTGATGATGTGGCCGTCGCGCCGCTCGCGCATGCCCGGAGCCAGGCCGCGGATCAGTCGCAGTGGCCCGTAGTAGTTGAGCGCCATGGTGCGTTCGACGTCGTGCCAGCGGTCCAACGAGTCGGCCAGGGGCCTGCGGATCGACCGGCCCGCGTTGTTGATCAGGATGTCGACGCCCCCGAGTTCCTCGCTGACCCGTTCGACCAGGCCGTCGACCGCGTCGAGATCCGACAGGTCGCACGCGTGCGCCCAGGCGTCGCCACCGTCGTCGGCGATCCGGCCGACCAGTGCGTCGAGCAGTTCCTGGCGGCGTGCGGCCACCACGACGGTGGCCCCGCGGCGGGCGAACTTCTCCGCGGCCGCCTCGCCGATGCCCGACGACGCGCCCGTGAGCAGGATGCGCTTGCCCCGCAGGCCGACGATGTCGCGGCCGGGCTGGTACTGCAGCAGCTCGGGGACGACCGGCGGGCGCATGGTGGTCAGGACGAGTTGATCGGCCAACCGCCGCAACGGGCTCTTGCTCACGAACCGTGATTCTAGGCGAGCGATTTGTGCACAAAGACGCGCGCTCACCGCTCCAAACCGTGCACAGATCGCTCAGGCGCGGCCGCTCAGCGATTGCCAGTGCACGCCAACCGCCTGTCAGAAGTAGCGCGGGAAGGCGCTCCAGTCGGGGTCCCGCTTCTCCAGGAACGCGTCGCGGCCCTCGACCGCCTCGTCGGTCATGTACGCCAATCGCGTTGCCTCACCGGCGAATAACTGCTGGCCGACCAACCCGTCGTCGGTGAGGTTGAACGCGTACTTGAGCATCCGAATCGCCTGCGGCGACTTGCCGTTGATCTCCGATGCCCACTGCAGCGCGACGGTCTCCAGTTCTGCGTGGTCGACGACCGCGTTGACCGCACCCATCGCGTGCATCTGCTCGGCGGAGTACGGGCGGCCGAGGAAGAAGATCTCGCGGGCGAACTTCTGGCCGACCTGCTTGGCCAGATAGGCGCTGCCGTATCCGCCGTCGAAACTGCCGACGTCGGCGTCGGTCTGCTTGAACCGCGCGTGCTCGCGGCTGGCCAGCGTCAGGTCGCACACGGCGTGCAGGCTGTGCCCGCCGCCGGCCGCCCACCCGTTGACCAGACAGATCACCGGTTTGGGCATGAACCGGATCAGCCGCTGTACCTCGAGGATGTGCAGGCGCCCCGCCCGCGCCGGGTCGACGGTTTCGGCGGTCTCACCCGAGGCGTACTGGTAGCCGCTGCGGCCGCGGATCCGCTGATCGCCGCCGGAGCAGAACGCCCAGCCGCCGTCCTTCGGCGAGGGTCCGTTACCGGTCAGCAGCACGACACCGATGTCCGATGACATCCGCGCGTGGTCGAGGACGCGGTACAGCTCGTCGACGGTGTGCGGCCGAAACGCGTTGCGCACCTGCGGCCGGTCGAACGCGACGCGCACCGTGGGCTGTGCGACGCCGTCGACGACGTGGCGGTGATAGGTGATGTCGGTCAGTTCGAAAGCGTCGACGGATTGCCACAGTGACGGGTCAAAGGGGTTGCCACTCATGGGGTTACCTTATCGATGCGGAAAACCGGGCAGCGGCCCGCGAGTGCTTCGAACTCGTCGGGGTTGGGTCCGGTGACCAGCCCGGCGCCCTTGATGAAGTCCACCCCGGTGGGCACCTTCGACGGGAATTCCCGCAGCAACGGCCGTGCCTCGTCGACAGGCATCTCGACCATCCGCACCCGTTCGCTGCGGCGGCCGATGTGCAGCGTGACCTCACCGGCGGCCCTGACATTGGCGGCCCAGTCCGAGCCGGGCACCCCGCCGACCACATAGCGCTGCCCGTCGACCTCCATCAGGGTGACCGGGGTCGACCGCATCTTGCCGGTCCTGCGGCCCGGCACCGACAGCACGACGGGCCCTCTTTCACCGAGAATGCCGAGCTTCTGCAGGCCGATCATCACCTTGTTGACGTACTTCAGCCACCACGGCAAGCGAATGTCGGACACGGCGTAGACGCTACGTGATCGGATTGACGCGGAACACCGACAGGCGGCCCGCCATCCCCTCGAGCTCGTCGGGTGTCCCGGTTTTCAACACCCCTGCGCGCGTCATCATGTCCACGCCGACTGGGACCTGCGCCGGGAACTGCCGCAACACCGGGCGCGCCTCGTCGGGGGTCAGCTCGAACAGCCGCACCCGCTCCGAACGCCGGCCCTGCCGCAGCGTGACCTGTTTCGCCGCGCGGGCGTTGCGCACCCAGTCCGCGCCCGGATAGCCGTTGACGATGTAACGGGCGCCGTCGACGATCATCGGCGTGACCGGCGTCGACCGTGGCTTGCCGGTTCTGCGGCCCGGCACGGTCAACACGACGGGGGACTCATGACGCGAGATCGGCAGCCCGAGACGCAGTAGCACCATCACCAACTTGTTGGCGAATTTGAGCCACCACGGGGGTGCCATTCGATCGCCCATACCGTGAGGCTATCGTTGCGCTCGCGACGTCGTGGACCCAGCTCGTCCCGGGACAGCGTGCCCGATAGCCGACGACGACCTCACTCGTCGCACCGAACCTGCTGGCGGGCTCGAGTTGCCTTGTCGAGCAGTACTTCTCGTTCCCGCTCGTTGTCGGTCATGGCGGCGGCGCGCTCGAACTCCGTCGCTGCCTCGTCACGACGTCCCATTCGGGACAGCAGTTCACCACGCACGCTGGGCAATAGATACGAGCCGTTCAGGCCGGTCAGCGAGTCGATGATGTCGAGTCCCGCCTCGGGGCCGCTGGCCATGGCCACCGCCACCGCCCGGTTGAGCTCGACCACCGGAGACGGTGCCGCGCGGGACAATCCGTCGTACAGTGCGACGATGCGGTGCCAGTCGGTGTCGACGGCGGTGGGCGCGGTGGCGTGGCACTCGGCGATCGCCGCCTGCAGCGCGTACGGTCCCCATCCAATCCCCTTGCGCTGCAACGCTTTAGCAGCCCGCTCCAGCGCGGCCACACCACGCCCGATCTGCGCCCGATCCCATCTGGCTCGGTTCTGATCTTCTAGCAGGATCGGCCGGCCGTCGCTGTCGGTGCGGGCCGCGAAGCGTGACGACTGCAGTTCCATCAGCGCCACCAGGCCGTGGACTTCCGGTTCATCGGGCATCAGGGCGGCGAGCACCCGGCCGAGGCGCAGCGCCTCGGTGCACAGCTCGTCGCGGATCCAGCGCTGTCCGAACGACGCGGAATAGCCCTCGTTGTAGATCAGGTAGATAACGCTCAGCACCGCCGACAGCCGCTCCGGAAACTCCGAGCGGTCCGGCACTTCGAACGGCACGTTCGCGGCGGAGAGGGCCTTCTTGGCGCGGGTGATGCGCGCAGCGACCGTCGGGGTGGACGTCAAAAAGGCGCGGGCGATCTCCTCGGTGGTCAGCCCGCCGACCACCCGCAGCGTCAACGCGATCCGGCCTTCCCGCGACAGCACCGGATGCGCCGCGACGAAGATCAGCCTGAGCACGTCGTCGTCGATGCGGTCGGGGTCCCACGACTCGTCGACATGGCTTTCGAGCTCCCGTGCCATCGCGGCGTATTTGCCGTCGAGATTCTCCTGACGGCGCCACGAGTCGATGGCCTTGCGTTTGGCGACGGTGGTCAACCAAGCGCCGGGGTTGCGCGGAACACCCGTCGTGGGCCACTGCTCCAGCGCGTCGACGAGCGCGTCGGCGGCAAGGTCTTCGGCGAGCCCGACGTCACCGACGGAGCGCGTCAGGGTCGCGACGATCTTCGCCGCCTCCATGCGCCACACCGCGTCGACGGTCGCCTGCACGTCGCTCACGTCTTCATTGTGCCGAGCCCGGCGCACACCGAGAGTCGCGGAGCGCAATCCGCTGTCTTCCTGCGGCGTGTCGCAGCGCTATCGCCGAGCTCGCGACGGAGAGTGGGAAGGTATGACCCACAGGCTGGTCACAGCGTATCGGGAAGGCCGCAAGGCGTTCCCGCACACGCTCGTCAATCCGTACGCGGGACTGGGGGATCGGGCGATCGCGAGGATGTGGCGGCTGGGCTGGCAGCGCGCCGCCGACGAGCAGCGAGCCATTCCGAGCGAAGAGGAACGGCTGGCTCGCTTCGCCGCGGAAATCGATGCCCTCCTGGACTAGGCGCCTCGACGCGCTGCGACGCCGCCGGACCCGCGTCGTCCTCGGTGTCACGGGTCCGCCGGGCGCGGGCAAGTCGACACTGGCCGAGGCGATCACGGCCGCGACCGAAGACGCGGTGTACGTTCCGATGGACGGCTTCCACCTCGCCGACGTCGAACTGCGACGGCTGGGCCGCCTCGACCGCAAAGGCGCCATCGACACGTTCGACGCCTACGGGTATCTGGCTGTGGTGCAACGCATCAAGGCCCAACGCGACGAGACCGTCTATGCGCCGGCGTTTCACCGCGATCTCGAACAGCCCATCGCGGGCAGCATTCCCGTCCTGCCCGGCCACCGTCTGATCGTCACGGAGGGCAACTATCTACTCGACGACGACCTCCCGTGGCCGACGATCCGCACCCTGCTCGACGAGGTCTGGTTCGTCGACGCGCCGCCCGACGTACGCCGTCGCCGCCTCATCGCTCGGCACGTCGAGTTCGGCAAGTCACCCGAGCAAGCCGAGGCGTGGGTGCGCGCGGTCGACGACGCGAACGCCGAGCGCATCGAAACCGCCCGGGGGAGAGCGGATTTCGTCGTCACGCTCTAACCCCGCCCCGCGAGCGACCGTGTCTGCCCCGCGACGCGCCGCTACCGTACGTACAAACGCGGTCGCTCGCGCAGGAAAACTAGCCGACGGCGCGGTCGCTGCCCTCCCAGAACTGCGCACGCACGGCCTTCTTGTCCGGTTTGCCCAGCGCGGTCACCGGCACCGAGTCGACGACGATCACCTGCTTGGGCGACTGGACCGAACCCTTGCGCTCCTTGACCGCGGCCTGGATCTCGGCGGTCATCCGGGCCACGGCCTCGTCGGAGCGGTCGGCCTCGGGACGCAGCACGACCACCGCCGTCACGGCCTCGCCCCACTTCTCGTCGGGCGTGCCGATCACGCAGACCTGGGCGACCGACGGATGTTCGGCCACAACGTCTTCCACCTCGCGCGGGAAGACGTTGAAGCCGCCGGTGACGATCATGTCCTTGGTCCGGTCGACGATGTAGTAGAAGCCGTCCTCGTCCTCGCGGGCCAGATCGCCGGTGTGCATCCAACCGTCGCGGAACGTCTCGGCCGTCGCCTCCGGCTTGTTCCAGTAGCCACCGGACACCAGCGGTCCGGACACGCAGATCTCGCCGACCTCACCCTGCGGGACCGGCTTGTCCTCCGAATCGAGCAGCGCCACCCGCGCGAACACCGTCGGCCGCCCACACGACGTCAACCGCTTCTCGTCGTGATCGCCCCTGGCCAGATAAGTGATCACCATCGGCGCCTCGGACTGGCCGTAGTACTGCGCGAAGATCGGACCGAACCGGTCGATCGCCTCGCGCAGCCGCACCGGGTTCATCGCCGAGGCGCCGTAGTACACCGTTTCCAGCGACGACAGGTCGCGGGTGTGCGAATCCGGATGATCCATGAGCGCGTAGATCATCGACGGCACCAGCATCGTCGCGGTGATCCTCTGCTCCTCGATCACCCGCAGAACCTCGGCCGGGTCGAACTTGGTCAGCACGAACAGCTGGCCACCCTTGATGATCGTCGGCACGAAGAACGCCGCGCCCGCATGCGACAGCGGGGTGCACATCAGAAACTTCGGGCGTTCCGGCCACTCCCACTCGGCCAACTGGATCGTCGTCATCGTCGTGATCGATTGCACGGTGCCGATCACACCTTTCGGCTTACCGGTCGTGCCGCCGGTGTAGGCCATGCCGCCGATGTGATCAGGCGGCAGGTCCGCGGCGACCAACGGCTGCGGCGAGTACTTCGCCGCCTCGGCGGTCAGGTCGACCGCCTTGCCCTTGATGCCCTCCAGCTCCGGCGGCACTGGCCCGATCGTCAAAATCTGCTCGAGCGCGGGCACCTTCTCCAACAGCCCCCGCGCCCGCTCGACGAACATCGGGTTCGGGTCGATGATCAGCGACGTGACACCGGCGTCGTTCAACACATAGGCGTGGTCGTCCAGGGAGCCGAGAGGGTGTAGTGCCGTGCGGCGGTAGCCCTGCGTCTGCCCGGCGCCGATGATCATCAGCACCTCGGGCCGGTTCAGCGACAGCAGGCCGGTGGCCGTTCCCGAGCCGGCGCCGAGAGCCTCGAACGCCTGGATGTACTGGCTGATGCGCTCGGCGAGCTGCCCACCGGTGAGCGTGGTGTCCCCGAGGAACAGCACCGGCTTGTCCTTGTTCCGCTTCAGTGCCCCGACGGTGAGGTGGCCGGAATGGATCGGATGGCGCAAGAGGGCATCACTCATGGCCATCAGACTAGAACGTGTTCCAGTTCCAGTCAGCGGGTCACTGGGAATGTCCCCGGACAGCGTGCCCCCGGCTGCGTGACGGAAGTAGATTCGGCTGAGTGAGTGACTGGCAGCGGCTGCGCGAGACGATCCTCGAGTTGACCCGCGAGCGCGGCCCGGCCAAGACGATCTGCCCGTCGGACGCGGCCCGCGCCGTCGGCGGCGACGACTGGCGCGAGCTGATGGACGACGCCCGCGAGACCGCCCGCGACCTGGCCCGCAACGGCGAGGTCGAGATCACCCAGAAGGGCCAGGTGCTCGACCCGAACGCGGCGTGGCGCGGACCCATCCGGATCCGCGCCACCTAGACGATTTGCGGAGCCGCAACGGCGCTCACCGCCGCTGACACT
Source organism: Mycobacterium sp. GA-1285 (assembly GCF_001499905.1). GTDB lineage: Bacteria > Actinomycetota > Actinomycetes > Mycobacteriales > Mycobacteriaceae > Mycobacterium. The sequence continues at coordinate 242,730 of NZ_LQIS01000045.1, forward strand.
TTACGAATCGCTGCCTCAGGCGAGCCGGTCGGCCTCGGCGCGGGCCTGCGCCGCGACCTTTTCGGCCAGGTCGGCCTTCCACCGGATCTCCTTCTTGATCCACGGATTGTCCTGGGGGAACTGGTCGGTCTCGCCGACCAGACGGACTTCGAGCCTGACGCCGGGGCCCAGTGGACATTTCTGTGCCCACTGCTTGGCCTCCTCCTTCGACGACACGTCGAGGATCCAGAAGCCGTTGAACAGTTCCTTGGCCTCGGTGTAGGGGCCGTCGGTGATCACTGGCGGGTCGGAGTCGAAGTCGACGACGAAGCCGTCTTCCGGCCCGGTCAGCCCCTCGCCGGCCAGCATCACCCCGGCCTTGATGAGCTCCTCGTTGTACCGGCCCATCGACTCGATGACCTCGTCGAAGTCGATGTCGGCGAACGCCGCCTCGGCCTCGGGAGTGACCCGCATGATCAGCATGTAACGCGCCATTTTGTGTGTCTCCTTCTGGTTGGGACGGGGCCCGGTCAGCGTGCCCTCGTTGACACGTCGAACGACCATCCACCGAAATCGACACTCGGCGCGACATTTTTTCATCGAATCTTCCTTCCGGTTGAGACGATGACCGGGTGGCGAGCGGTGACCTGGTGATTCGTGGAACAGTCCTGACGGTCGACGAGGATCAGCCGACCGCCGAGGCGCTTGCGGTGAGCGACGGCCGCATCGTCGCGGTCGGCACCCGCAGCGAGATCGACGGCTGGGTCGGCCCCGACACCGATGTTCGCGACGTCGACGGCTGCGTGATGCCCGGATTCGTCGAGGCACACGGTCATCCGCTGATGGAGGCCATCGTGCTGTCCGAGCGAATGGTCGACATCCGGCCGGTCACTTTGCCCAACGCCGATGACGTCGTCGCCGCCATCAAGGCCGAGGTCGCCGAACGCGGCGTCGAGGGCGCATACCTCAATGGCTGGGATCCGTTGCTGCAGGCCGGATTACCGGAGCCGACGCTGGCCGGGCTCGACGACGTCGCACCCGACACCCCCTTGGTGATCGTGCACAACTCGGGGCACAAGGCCTTCTTCAACAGTGCCACCGCCCGACGGTTCGGACTCACCCGCGACACTCCCGACCCCAAAGGCGCCCGGTACGGCCGCGACGCCGACGGTGAGCTCGACGGCACCGCGGAGGAGACCGCCGCGGTGTTCAGCCTTCTGGCCGGCGTGATCGATCCCGCCGACTATCCGGCGATGCTGCACGCTGAACTGCAGCGGCTCAACGCCGCCGGGCTGACCACCTGCTCAGAGATGGCCTTCGATCCGGTGTTTCGTTCGCTGATCGAAGCGCTGCGCGCTGAACTGACCGTGCGCCTGCGGCTCTACGAGATCTCCAACGCCCAGATGTCCACCGACGCAACGCCGGCCAATGGCGACGACCTGCTCCGTCAGGTCGGGATCAAGATCTGGGTGGACGGCTCGCCGTGGATCGGCAACGTCGACCTGTCGTTTCCGTACCTGGACACCGATGCCACGCGCACCATCGGCGTCGCCCCCGGATCATGCGGACACGCCAACTACACCCGCGAACAACTCACCCAGATCGTGCACGCCTACTTCCCCGAGGGCTGGCCGATGGCGTGCCACGTGCACGGCGACGTCGGCGTCGACACCATCCTCGACGTCTACGAAGAAGCGTTGCGGCGTTGGCCCCGTGACGACCACCGGTTGCGGCTCGAGCACGTCGGCGCCATCCGCGACGACCAGCTGCAACGCGCGCACGATCTCGGTGTCGTCTGCAGCGTGTTCGTCGACCAGATCCACTACTGGGGCGACATCATCGTCGACGGGTTGTTCGGTACCGAACACGGAAGCCGTTGGATGCCTTGCGGATCCGCAGTCGCCACCGGTATGCGGATTTCACTGCACAACGATCCGCCCGTCACCCCCGAAGAGCCGCTGCGCAACATCAGCGTCGCGGCCACCCGCACCGCGCCGAGCGGACGGGTGATAGGCCCGGAGCAGCGCATCTCCGTCGAGCAGGCGATCCGGGCGCAGACAGTCGACGCGGCCTACCAGTTGTTCGCCGACGACGTGGTCGGCTCGCTGCAGGTGGGCAAGTATGCCGACATGGTGGTGCTGTCGGCCGATCCGCGCACGGTGGCGCCCGAGGAGATCGCCGACCTCGAGATCCACGCGACATACCTTGCCGGACGGCAGGTTTACGCGAAAGACGGCTGACCAGTCGACGGTCATGGCACGCTTGGCGGCATGTCTGACCTGCCTGACCCGCGATTCCTCGACGAACGGCTCGCGCATTGGGCCGAAACCAAGCCCGACGCCGAGGCGATGACCTACCTCGACCGCAGCTGGACGTGGGCCGAATGGAACGACCGGGTTCGCCGCCTGGCGGGTGCCCTGCAGCAGCGCGGCATCGAGCGCGGTGACGTGGTCGCTTTCCTCGACAGGAACCACCCGGCCTGCGTTGAATTGACCATCGCGGCCGCGTCGTTGGGCGCGGCGAACGCGATTGTCAACTTCCGGCTTGCCGCCGACGAACTCGACTACGTGCTCAACGACTCGGGGGCCAAGCTGTTGATCGTGGGCGCGGAACTCAAGCCGACGATCGACAGGATCCGCGACAAGCTCACCACTCTCGAACACCTCATCGAGGTCACCCCCGAGGGTGGCGACGGCGACGAATACGAGGCGATGCTCGCCGACAGCACTCCGGTCAACCGTGGCGACGACGTCCAACCCGACGACGTGGCGATCATCATGTACTCGTCGGGTACGACGGGACGCCCGAAGGGTGTGCAGATCACCCAGGCCAACCTGATCGCGCACACCATCAACGCGCACAACGGCTGGGGCTTCGACGACGGCGACAAGAACATGGTGTCGATGCCGCTCTTCCACGTCGGCGGATCGTCCTACGTGCAGTTCGGCATCCACGACGGCGTTCCGAGCGTGATGACGCGCGAGGTCGACGGCGCGTCGCTGGCGGGCGCGATCCTCAAGGGCGCCAACCGGACCTTCCTGGTGCCCGCGGTGCTGGCCAAAGTGCTGGAGTCCGGCGAGGACGCGGTCAAGCTGTTCGGGGCACTGAAGACGTACGTGTACGGCGCGTCGCCGATGCCGCTGCCGCTGCTGCGGGCGGCGTTGGAGGCGTGGCCCAACACCGATTTCATCCAGGTATACGGGCTGACCGAGGTATGCGGGGTGATCAGCCAGCTGCTTCCCGACGACCACCGCTCCGGCACCGAGGAACGGCTGGTCAGCGCCGGCCGGGTGATCCCCGGCGCCGAGGTCCGGGTGGTCGACCCGGACACACTGAACGACGTGCCGGCCGGTGGGCAGGGCGAATTGTGGTTCCGCACACCACAACTGATGAAGGGCTATCACAACAAGCCTGAGGCGACGGCAGAGGCGATCACCGACGACGGCTGGTTCCGCACGGGAGACATCGGCCGCATCGACGAAGAGGGTTACATCTTCGTAGAGGATCGCCTCAAGGACATGATCATCTCCGGCGGCGAGAACATCTACTCCATCGAAGTCGAGCGCGTCATCGCCGAACATCCCGCGGTGACCGACGTCGCCGTGATCGGCGTGCCCGACGAGAAGTGGGGTGAGGTGGTCAAAGCGGTTGTGTCGGTCGAGGATTCGATCACCTCCGAGGAGGTTATCGCGTGGTGCCGGGAACGGCTCGCGGCGTACAAGTGCCCGAAGACCGTCGACATCACCGACGAGTTGCCGCGCAATCCGACCGGCAAGATCCTGAAGAAGGAACTGCGCAAGCCCTACTGGGAGGGCCGCGACCGCGCGACGGTCTAGGGCGTGTCTGACAAAGGTTTCGGGTGTTGTGCCTGAGGCTTGAGGGATGTCGCGATTTGAGTTGTTGTCTGATG
>NZ_LQIS01000046.1 GCF_001499905.1 Mycobacterium sp. GA-1285
GTTGCCCACCGCAACGTGATACGGCTGTTGGAGGTTCTCGACGCGGGCATGGCCTTGGCCGGTCAAGTGTGGTCGCAGTGGCATTCCTATGGCTTTGATGTTTCTGTTCAAGAAATTTTCGGGGCGTTGCTGCATGGGGCGCGGTTGGTGGTGGTGCCCGAGGAGGTGGTGCGTTCGCCTGAGGATTTCCATGCTTTGTTGGTTGCTGAGCGGGTCAGTGTGTTGAGTCAGACGCCGTCTGCTTTGGCGATGTTGTCGCCGGTGGGTCTGGATGCGGTGGAGTTGGTGATCGTTGGTGGTGAGGCGTGCCCGAGTGAGTTGGTGGATCGGTGGGCGCCGGGTCGGGTGATGATCAACGTTTGTGGTCCGACCGAGACGTCGATGTTTGCGGCGATGAGTGCGCCGTTGGTGGCGGGCTCTGGGGTGGTGCCGATCGGGTCGCCGGTGTCGGGGGCGGCGTTTTTTGTGTTGGATGCATGGCTGCGGCCCGTGCCCGCGGGTGTGGTCGGTGAGTTGTATGTGGCCGGTCGGCTCGGGTGTGGGTATGTGAGCCGGGTTGGTTTGACTGCGTCGCGGTTTGTGGCGTGCCCGTTTGGTGGGGTTGGTCAGCGGATGTATCGCACCGGGGATTTGGTGCGGTGGGGTGCTGATGGGCAGTTGGTCTATTTGGGGCGCGCTGATGGGCAGGTCAAGATCCGCGGGTACCGCATCGAGCTCGGTGAGGTTCAGGCGGCGTTGAGTGCTGTCGATGGGGTCGCGCAGGCGGCGGTGGTGGCCCGCGAGGACCGTCCGGGTGACAAACGGTTGGTGGGTTACATCACCGGAGATGCTGACCCGGTCGCCGCGCGCGCGAAACTTGCCGAACGCCTGCCGGCTTACATGGTGCCGGCGGCGGTGGTGGTGGTGGAGGGGTTGCCGTTGACGGCTAACGGCAAGCTCGACATGCGCGCTCTGCCTGCGCCGCAGTATCAAAGTGTTGATCGGTATCGGGCTCCTGGCAACGCTGTTGAGGAGGTTTTGGCCGGTATTTACGCCCAAGTCCTCGGGCTGGAGCGGGTCAG
>NZ_LQIS01000047.1 GCF_001499905.1 Mycobacterium sp. GA-1285
GACGATCTGCAGGCCGCGGTGAGCGCGTTGCGTGCCGCCTTCGAGACGGTGGCCGCCTGTGATGTCGACTTGCTGACCCGCCAGAATCTCGTGGCGGCCCTTGATGAGCTCGAAGCTCTGGGCTGCCAGCTGCCCGCGATGCGCCACCGCTTGCTGGCCCGCCTGCAGATCGAGGCCACGCCGCAGCAGATGGGTGCCAAATCGTGGAACGAGGTGTTGAGGGTGCGCTGGCGGCTCTCGACCAGCGAGGCCAACCGACGCCTGAGCGAGGCTGCCCTGCTGGCGCCGCGTCAGGCGTTGACCGGGCCGTCGCTGCCACCGGCGTTGCCCGCCACGGCTGTCGCGCAAGCTCATGGACTGATCAACGGCGAACATGTGGACGTCATCCGCAAGGCCGTTGACCGGTTGCCGGGATTCGTCGATGCGCCCACCCGCGAGCAGTTCGAGGTCGACCTGGTGCGCACCGCGGTCGGTGTCGGCCCCAAGGAACTCAAAGACAGCGCCGATCTAACGCTGTTCTTGCTCGATCAGGACGGACCCGAGCCCGATGACACCGAGCGCGCCCGCAAGCGCGGGCTCACCACGGCACAACAGCGCTCCGACGCGATGATTGACCTCCGCGGGACTCTGACACCCGAAGCGTGGGCGGTGTGGGAAGTGATTTTCGCCAAGTACGCGGCACCGGGGATGTGCAATCCCGACGATCCCCAACCCTGCACATCGGGCACTCCGACCCAAGCTCAGATCGACAACGACCACCGCAGTCTGGCCCAGCGCCAACACGACGCGATGATCGCCGTCGGGCGCATCGCCTTGATGAGCGGCGCGCTGGGTCAGCTCAACGGGCTGCCGGTCTCGCTCATCATCCGCACCACCTTGCGCGAATTGGAATCCCGCGCCGGAGTCGGCACCACCGGCGGCGGCACGCTCATGCCGATCGCCGACGTGATCCGACTGGCCGGCCACGCCAACCACTACCTGGCGGTGTTCGACG
>NZ_LQIS01000048.1 GCF_001499905.1 Mycobacterium sp. GA-1285
GATGCCCAGTGGGCATTGATCGAGGATCTGTTGCCGGTGCGGACAGGCAAGCGGGGCAGGCCTTTCCAGAATGCCCGCTCGATGGTGGAAGGGATCATCTATCGGTATCGGTGCGGAATCGCCTGGCGCGATGTTCCCGAGGCGTTCGGGCCGTGGCAGTCGATCTGGACCTGGCATCGACGGATGAGCGCCGACGGCACCTGGGACACCGTTTTGGCGCGGTTGCTGGCCGCCGCCGAGGAGGCCGGGATCATCGACTGGGCGGTGGCCGTGGATTCCACGATCGCGCGCGCCCATCAGCACGCCACGAACGTCACCCGCCACACAGGGGGCTGGGTCGAATTACACGAATCCGGGCATCGAGCCGCCTGACCACGGTATCGGCCGCTCACGCGGCGGACTAACCAGCAAGATCCATCATCTCGTCGACGGCCGAGGACGCCCCATGGTGGTGCTCGTGGGCCCTGGCCAGGCCCACGACGGGCCGGTGTTCGAGCATTTGCTCGCGCACTTGAAAGTGGACCGCCGCCGCGGTGGCCGGCCGCGTACTCGTCCCGACCGCGTCCGCGGGGATAGGGCCTATTCCAGCCGCGCGACCCGCACTCGACTACGCCGACGTGGGATCGGCGCGGTGATTCCAGAACCGTCCGATCAGATCGCCCACCGCAAGCGGCGAGGATCGCGCGGTGGCCGACCACCGGCTTTCGACGCCGAGGATTACAAGGGCCGCAACGTCGTTGAACGCAACTTCAACGTCATCAAGCAATGGCGTGGATTAGCCACCCGCTACGACAAACTCGCCATCGTCTACCGCGGCGCAGCAGTCCTACGCGCCATCACCCTCTGGCTACCCCATTTGTCAGACACGCCCTA
>NZ_LQIS01000049.1 GCF_001499905.1 Mycobacterium sp. GA-1285
GGCTCAGAACAGGCCGGCGTCGACGGTGGTGTCCACATCGACGTCGGTGTTGACCTGACCGGAGTTGTCGGTCGAGTTATCCTGCCCGGAGTTGTCCACCGAGTTGTCGACCGAGTTGTCCACCGAGTTGTCCTCGATGCTGGACCCACCCGAGATCCCGCCGGACACACTGCCGTCGATATCGCCGACCGTGGTCTGGTTGCCATCGACATTGGTGGTGGTCGTGTCGTTGTCGTTGATCACGATCCCGCCACCGGAACCGCCCGCACCGCCAGCGGCGCTGCCGCCCTGATTGCCGACTCCGATCAGCCCACCGCCGCCGCTGCCACCGGCCGCGTTGCCACCGCTGCCTCCACTCATGTCGACATCGTTGATCACCGGGCCGTCGTTGTCGGAGATGATGTCCCCACCGGCGCTTTGATCACCGCTGTCATCGATCTCGTTGTCCTCACCGATGTTGACGTTGGAATCCCTGATGTCACCGGTGTTGACGTTGTCGTTGTTATCGCCGACGACGTTGCCATCACCATCGACGTTGGTGGCGTCGATGTTGCCCGCGGTGCCGGTGTTGACCACCCCGCCGTCGGTGGCGGTGTTGGTGGTCTTGTCACCGAAGGTGATGTCACCGAACTCCAGCCCCACGTTGCCGACGCCCTGCTGCTGATCCTCACCGGCGTGGTTGACCATGTTGGTCTCCGGGCTCATGAACCGGGTGTCGTTGTGGCTGAGCGTGTCGTTGTTGGACAACACCTCGGTCTGGCGCTGCGGAGCGAAAGCGATCCC
>NZ_LQIS01000050.1 GCF_001499905.1 Mycobacterium sp. GA-1285
TTTGATGTGGCCGGTGTTGAGGTGTTGGTGCAGCGGTTGCAGCGGGTGTTGGTGGCGATGACGGTTGATCCGTTGCGGTTGGTGTCGTCGGTGGATCTGCTCGATGCCGGTGAGCACGCTTGGTTGGATCGGGTGGGTCATCGGGCGGTGTTGGAGCAGCCGGTGGGTGCTTCGGTGTCGATTCCGGAGTTGTTCGCGGTGCAGGTGGGGCGTGTTCCGGAGGCGGTGGCGGTCAGTTTTGAGGGTCGTTCGTTGACTTATCGCGAGTTGGATGAGGCCTCGAATCGGTTGGCGCACTTGCTGGTTGGTTATGGTGCGGGCCCTGGTGAGCGGGTGGCGCTGTTGGTGGAGCGCTCGGCTGAGGCGATCGTGGCGTTGTTGGCGGTGCTCAAGACCGGGGCGGCGTATTTGGCGGTGGATCCGGCTCATCCTGATACGCGGTTGCAGTTCATGGTTGCTGATGCCGCGCCGGTGGTGGTGGTGTGTTCGGCGGGGTTGCGTTCACGCCTGGATGGGTTGGATGTGGCGGTTGTCGATGTTGCTGATCGGCGGACCGGTTCTGCGCCTGCTACGGCGTTGCCCGCGCCGGCTGGCGCAGATATCGCTTATCTGATTTACACCTCGGGCACCACCGGTGTGCCCAAGGGCGTGGCGGTTGCCCACCGCAACGTGATACGGCTGTTGGAGGTTCTCGACGCGGGCATGGCCTTGGCCGGTCAAGTGTGGTCGCA
>NZ_LQIS01000051.1 GCF_001499905.1 Mycobacterium sp. GA-1285
CTGGCCGCCGTGTACGCCCAAGTACTGGGTGTCGAGCGCGTCGGCATCGACGACTCATTCTTCGAACTCGGCGGGGACAGCATCTTGTCGATGCAAGTCGTTGCCCGGGCCCGGGCTGCTGGTGTGCTGTGCCGCCCGCGCGACATCTTCGTCGAGAAGACAGTTGCTCGACTGGCTCGGGTGGCCACCGCGGCGGACGGTCAGGTCGAGGTCGACGACGACGGCGTCGGGCCGGTGGCGCTCACCCCGATCATGCGGTGGCTTCAGGATCTGGACGGGGCGGTTGACCAGTTCAACCAGACAATGGTGATCCAGGCGCCGGCCCAGACCAGCCAGGCCGATGTGGTGGTGGTGCTGCAGGCCTTACTGGATCGCCATCCGATGCTGCGGTTGCGCCTCGATGACGATGGCGAGGGCGGTTGGTCGCCGCAGGTGCCCGAGGTCGGCGCGGTGGACGCGCGCGAATGCTTGCACGTGGTGGACGTGCTGTCTACGGAGTCGCTGGTGGCGACTCGCTCGCGGCTGGACCCGGCTGCCGGAGTGATGCTGCGCGCCTTGTGGGCAAGCTCCACGCGTCAGCTGGCATTGGTGATCCACCATTTGGCCGTCGACGGGGTGTCGTGGCGGATCTTGTTGGAGGATCTCAATATCGCGTGGGCTCAACACCGCAACGGGCAG
>NZ_LQIS01000052.1 GCF_001499905.1 Mycobacterium sp. GA-1285
GAGGGGGAGGGGGCGGCTCATGGTGACGCTGCTACTGGTGATCGCGCTGCTGCTGGCGGTGGTGGCGTTCACCGTCTTCGTCGTCGGCTACAACAAGCTGCGCTCGGCCGACGTACGCGTTGCCGAGGCGCTGAGCGGTATCGACGTCGAGCTGACCCGTCGCGCCTCGCTGATCCCGAGTCTGGTGCACACCGTGCAGACCTTCGCCGCGCACGAGAAGGGCATCCTCGACCATGTCACCACCGCGCGTGCCGCGCTGACCTCCGCCACCTCCGGCAAGTCGGTGGCTCAACGGAGCGCCGCTGAGAAGCAACTCGACACCGCGCTGGCCCCGCTTTTGGCGCTCGGCCAGAACTACCCGCAGCTGAACTCGTCGAACAACTTCCTGAATCTGCAGGAGAACCTCACCGATAGCGAGAACAAACTCGCCTTCGCGCGGCAGTACTACAACGACTCGGTCGCAACGCTGAACCGGTTGATCACCACGATCCCGTGGATGTTCGTCGCACCGATGACCGGTGTGTCAGAACGCGAGTACTACCAGACCCGGCGCTGAGCACCCGACGTCGTCACCGGTGCCGTCACTAGACTGACGCGGTGCGCATCGTCTTCGCCGGCACCCCGGAGCCCGCCCTGCCGTCGCTGCGCCGTCTGATCGAATCGCCACGTCACGACGTCGTCGCGGTACTGACGCGCCCGGATGCGCCGTCGGGTCGGCGCGGCAAGCCGACACCATCGCCGGTCGCGCGGCTGGCGCTTGAGAACGACATCCCGCTGTTGCGGCCGGCGAAGCCGAACTCCGACGAGTTCATCGCCGAACTGAGCGAGCTGGCACCGGAATGCTGCGCGGTGGTCGCCTACGGCGCCCTGCTCAGCGAGCGACTGCTGGCCGTGCCCGAACGCGGCTGGGTGAACCTGCACTTCTCGGTGCTGCCCGCCTGGCGCGGAGCCGCGCCGGTGCAGGCGGCGATCGCCGCGGGGGACACCGTGACCGGCGCGACGACGTTCCTCATCGAACCCGCCCTCGACAGCGGTCCCGTCTACGGCGTCGTCACCGAATGCATCCGGCCGACGGACACCGCCGGTGATCTCCTTGAGCGACTGTCGATTTCAGGTGCGGAGCTGCTCGACCGCACGCTCGACGGAATTGCCGACGGCATCCTGACGCCGGTACCGCAGCCGGCGGAGGGCGTGACGATCGCTCCCAAGATCACCGTCGATGAGGCGCGGGTGCGGTGGGACCTGCCCGCCCACGTCGTCGAGCGACGGATCCGCGCGGTCACGCCGAATCCCGGCGCGTGGACGATGATTGCGGACCTTCGGGTCAAACTGGGTCCGGTCACGGTCGACGGGGCTTCCCAGAAGCTGACGCCCGGCGCGCTCCGCGTCAGCCGCGACGGGGTGCGGGTCGGCACCGCGTCCGACCCCGTGCTGCTCGGGCTGATCCAGCCACCCGGCAAGAAGCTCATGAACGCGGTCGACTGGGCACGCGGCGCCCGGCTCGACGACTCGACACGAGCCGAATGAGAGCCGAATGACCAAGCCGCGCAACAGACATCCGCAACGACGCAAGCCACTGGACCCGGCTCGTCGCGCCGCGTTCGACGTGTTGCGGGCCGTTTCGGACAAAGACGCCTACGCCAACCTCGCCCTACCGGCAATCCTGCGGGAACGCGGCATCAGCGGCCGCGACGCGGCCTTCGCAACCGAACTCGCGTACGGCGCCTGCCGTACCAAGGGACTGCTGGACGCGATCATCAGTCACGCCGCGGACCGCCCTACCGACAGGATCGATCCCGTCCTGCTCGACCTGCTGCGCCTCGGCGCCTATCAGCTGTTGCGCACCCGGGTCGAACAACACGCCGCGGTATCCACCACCGTGGAACAGGCGGGCATCGAGTTCGATTCGGCCCGTGCGGGTTTCGTCAACGGGGTGCTACGCACGATCGCCTCGCGCGACGAGCAGTCGTGGGTCGCGGAACTGGCTCCCGACGCGGCGTCCGACCCCGTCGGACATTCGGCCTTTGTGCACGCGCACCCGCGGTGGGTCGCGCAGTCCTTCGCCGACGCGCTCGGCGCCGACGCCGGTGAACTCGACGCGCTGCTTGCCAGCGACGACGCCCGGCCCGCCGTGCACCTCGCTGCCCGCCCCGGGGCGGTGACCGCGCAGGAGCTGGCCGGGCAGGTCGACGGCAGGGTCGGCCGGTATTCGCCGTACGCGGTGTATCTCGCCGGTGGTGACCCGGGCCGGTTGCAGGCGGTGCGTGACGGTGCCGCGCTGGTGCAGGACGAAGGCAGCCAACTGGTCGCACAGGCACTGACCCTGGCCCCGATCGAGGGTGCCGACGGAGGGCGCTGGCTGGACCTGTGCTCGGGTCCGGGCGGGAAGACCGCCATGCTGGCCGCGTTGGCGCCCGACGGCGCCCGGGTCACCGCCGTGGAGCCCGCAGCCGCGCGCGCCGACCTCGTCGAACAGAACACCCGGGGCCTGCCCGTGGACGTGCTGCGCGTCGACGGTCGCGACCCCGGCGTAGAACCCGGCTTCGACCGGGTGCTCGTGGACGCCCCCTGCACCGGCCTGGGTGCGCTGCGGCGCCGGCCGGAGGCACGGTGGCGGCGCAGGCCCGGCGACGTGCCGCCGCTGGCGAAACTGCAACGCGAACTTCTGGCCTCGGCGATCCGGCTGACGCGGCCGGGCGGGGTGGTGCTCTACGCCACCTGTTCGCCGCACCTGGCCGAGACCGTGGGCGTCGTCTCCGACGCGCTGCGCCGCCACCCCGTGACGGCGCTGGACACCCGGCCGCTGTTCGCGCCGGTGGAGCGTCTCGGTGACGGGCCGCACGTGCAGTTGTGGCCGCACCGCCACGGCACCGATGCGATGTTCGCCGCTGCGCTCAAAGTAGGGTAGGCGCATGGCAGGACCCCTCATCGCGCCGTCAATCCTGGCCGCCGACTTCGCCAGACTCGCCGACGAAGCCGAGGCCGTGCGGGGTGCGGACTGGCTGCACGTCGATGTGATGGACAACCACTTCGTCCCGAACCTGACCATCGGTCAGCCGGTCGTCGAGTCGCTGCTGAAGGTGACCGACATCCCGATGGACTGCCACCTGATGATCGAGAACCCCGATCGGTGGGCGCCGCCGTACGCCGAAGCCGGCGCGTACAACGTCACGTTCCACGCCGAGGCCACCGACAATCCGGTCGGTGTTGCCCGAGACATCCGCGCGGCCGGCGCCAAGGCCGGGCTCTCCGTGAAGCCAGGCACCCCGCTGGAGCCGTATCTGGAGATCCTGCCGGAGTTCGACACGCTGCTGATCATGTCGGTGGAGCCGGGATTCGGCGGTCAGAAATTCATTCCGGAAGTGCTGGTGAAAGTCGGCACAGCCCGGCGACTGGTGGATGCAGGCGAGTTGACGATCGTCGTCGAGATCGACGGCGGTATCAACGCCGACACCATCGAGCAGGCCGCCGAGGCGGGGGTGGACTGCTTCGTCGCGGGTTCGGCCGTCTACAGCGCAGAGGACCCCGCCGCGGCCGTGGAGTCGTTGCGCAGGCAGGCTGCCGCCGCCTCCAAGCATCTGCGGGCATGAATCTCGAAGCCGCGATGCGGCTGGCGATCCACCAGGCCGAGAAGGTCAAGGGCACGACTTACCCCAATCCGCCGGTTGGCGCGGTCATTCTGGACAAAGACGGCGAGGTGGCCGGTGTGGGTGCCACGGAACCTCCCGGTGGACCACACGCCGAGGTGGTCGCCTTGCGTAGGGCAGGTGACCGCGCCGCGGGAGGCACCGCCGTCGTGGCGCTCGAGCCGTGCAATCACCACGGCCGCACACCGCCCTGCGTGGATGCGCTTGTGCGCGCGGGTATTTCGGCGGTCGCATATGCGGTCGCCGACCCGAACCCGATCGCCGCCGGCGGAGCCGCACGGCTCTCCGCGGAGGGGTTGGCCGTGACCGCGGGCGTACTCGCCGAGGCGGTGACGGGCGGACCGCTGCGCGAGTGGCTGCACAAGCAACGCACCGGATCGCCGCATGTGACATGGAAATTCGCGACCAGCGTAGACGGTCGCAGTGCGGCGGCGGACGGCACCAGCCAGTGGATCACCAGCGAAGCCGCCCGCGCGGACGTGCACCGCAGACGTGCTGTCGCCGACGCGATCGTGGTCGGGACCGGGACCGTCTTCGTCGACGATCCGGCGCTGACCGCGCGACTCCCCGATGGCACCCTCGCGGACCGTCAGCCGCTGCGCGTGGTCGTCGGGGAGCGTGAGATCTCGCAGGAGGCAAGGGTTCTCAACGACGACTCACGCACAATGGTCATTCGCACCCACGATCCCCACGAAGTGATCAAAGCGCTGGCCGATCGGACCGACGTGCTGCTCGAGGGTGGCCCCACGTTGGCGGGCGCGTTCTTACGCGCCGGTGTCATCGACCGGATCCTGGCTTATGTCGCGCCCATCCTGCTCGGTGGACCGATCACCGCGGTGGACGACGTCGGTGTGCTGAGCATCGCGCACGCGCAGCGGTGGCGTTTCGACGGCGTCGAGCCGATCGGCCCCGACGTCCTGCTGAGCCTCATTCCGGGGTAGCCAGTTCGCCGCTCAGCGGGCTCTCGTTTAATTCGCCGCTCAGCGGGCGGTGCTCGATGAGGTCGCGAACTCCCGCCATTCCCAACCGTTCTCGAAAAGCCCGCACCGTGTACCCCACGACGGTCGCCTCGGTGCGCGCCTTCGCCGTCGCCGATCGGGGTAGGTGGAACAGCGGCCCGATCTCGCCGAAGTAGTCGCCCTCGGTCGCGAGCTTCAGCAATTCCTCAGCGCCGCCGGACAGTTCGCGCATCATCTCGATCTCACCCCGGTCCACGATGTAGATCAGGTCACCCATGGTGCCCTGTTCGAACAGCACCTGGCCGGCCTTCAGCTCCACAGTCTGCGGCGGGCGGTCGGCGGAGGCAAAGTCGGGCACCATCTCGACGACCCGATCTGCCAGCGGCAGGATCCGGCTGTCGTGCGTCGCGACGACCACCATCTTGGTGCCGGAGGCCAGCTCGCGGATCAGCTTCAGCACCTCCTCGACCTGGATGAAATCCAAATGCGCCGTTGGCTCGTCCGCCAGGATCAGCGGGGGATCGAGCGCGATCGCCCGGGCCACCGCGACCCGCTGCTGCTGACCGCCGCTGAGGTCACCCGGTCGGTGGTCGAGCCGGTCCTCGAGCCCCACCCGGGCCAACAGCTGTTCGGCCCGCTTCCGAGAAGCCCGGCGCGACATGCCCGATGCGCGCAACGGCACCATCACGTTCTCGACCGCGGTGAGGCTGGGCACCAGGTTGAAGGCCTGGAACACGAATCCCACCGTCTCGCGCCGGTATGTCGAAAGCTCGTCGGCGCCAAGCGATGTCACCTCCACATCGCCGAACTTGATCGCACCCGAGGTGGGTTGCAGGATCCCGCCGAGGCACGACAACAGCGTTGTCTTCCCGCAACCGCTGGGGCCCAACAGAATCACCAGTGAGCCGGCTGCGACATCGAGGTTCAGACCGTCGATCGGGCGTACGGTGTGCCCGCCGCTCGTGTATTCCACGACCAGGTTCTGGATCGACAGGTCGCCCACGGGTATCAAGGCCCCCCGAATGCCAGAGCGGGATCGACTGACACCGCGCGACGTAACCCCGCCGCGCTGGCGAGAAGGCCGATCACCACCGCGACCACCGGCAGCGCGACGAAGGCCTCTGTGGGCACGATCACCTGCATGGGGAACAGTGGTCCGAGCAACAGCGACAGCCCGGCGCCGACCAGTGCGGCCAGCAGCGCCACAATCACCGCCTGCAGCGCGAGCCCGGCCATCACCGAGCGGGTCGGCACCCCAATCGCTTTGAACACGGCGAAGTCTCGCAGCCGTTCCAGCGCGGACAGGTAGACAACCGACCCCACGATCAACGCAGCGACGATCCACAGCAGGATCGCCACGATGGTGATGGAGTTGACCGCAACCTTCAACGGGCGCAGCAGATCCTCGATCGCTCCGGCGCGGTCGACCGCCCGATAGCCGTTCGGCACCTGCTGAAGCGAACCGCGGACGCCGATGGAGGCGACCAGTCGCTCACCGCCGTACACCAACTGCTGTGCACCCTCTGTGGTGAGAAACACATTGGGCAGGTTCGCCAATGCGGTCGAGTTCTCCACCAGGCCGACGACACGCAGCGTCTGCGAGGCGATCTCGACCTCATCGCCGACGTTCCGGCCCAAGGTGGTCGACACCGCGACCTCGTCGGGGTTGATTGGCGCACGCCCTTCGACGACGGCCGGCATCCCCGGCCCGCGTTCGGGCGCACCGAAGATGTCGACGTTGCGCGTCGCTCCCTCGACGGTGGCGGTGCCGCCCGCATAGGCCAGGGGAGCGGCGGCCTCGACACCGGGAGCGGCAGCGACACGGCGCAATTCCACCGGCGCGAACGGGGTGGCCCCCACGAACGGTCCCGATGCACCCGCCTTCACGATGAACTGGTCGACACCGAGACTGTCGACGGTCTTCTCGGCCTCGGTCTGGAAACCGTTGGCCAAACCCGTGAGAACCAGCGTCATCCCGAAAATGATCGCCGTCGACAGCACCGCGATGGCGAAACGCCGCCGTCGCCACTGCATGTCGCGCAGCGCGGCGAGGAGCATGTCGGCGACGTTACCCCGACTACCGCGGTCGGCGCGCCGGGTTCGGGCTACTTCGCGAAAGCGCTGACCAACGTGTTGCAGAAAGCGGGCAGGTCATCCGGCTTGCGGCTGGACACCAAAGTGTTTGGCCCACGGGAGCATTCGACGACCTCGTCATCCACCCAGTTGGCCCCGGCATTGACCAGGTCGGTCTTCACGCTGGGCCACGAGGTCAGGGTGCGTCCCCGCACCACGTCCGCCTCGATGAGCGTCCACGGGCCGTGGCAGATCACCGCGACCGGTTTGCCCGCATCGAAGAAGCTCTTCGCGAACGCGACCGCGTCGGCGCTCATGCGCAGATTGTCGGGGTTGGCGACCCCACCGGGCAGCACCAGCGCCGCATAGTCGGACGCCGACACCGAGTCGGCGGACTTCTCGGCATCGAAGGTGTCGGCGGGGGTCAAGTGATTGAACGCCTGGATCTTGCCGACCTCGGTCGACACCAGTTCAGGGGTGCCGCCGGCCTGCTCGACGGCCTTCCACGGCTCGGTCAGCTCAACCTGCTCGACACCTTCAGGAGCAACCAGGAACGCAATCTTTCTGCCATTCAGTGAACTTGCCATGAGCTTTCTCCGTTGAGGTAGACGTGATGGCACGCATACCCCGCGCGTCGAGGAGTCAATCAGCGCGTTCACGCCGGTACACTCGTACCAGACCGGGCCGTGAGCGGCCCGCCGTAATCGCGCCTTCACCGACGATTCGCGCGCTGGTGAGCACGAACAAAGGACGACGACCATGACTGCACTGCAGGACTGGCTCAGCTATCGCCCGATGCACCCCCGGACCCTCGGGGCCTTGATCTGCGACGCCTTCCGGGGTCAGCCCGCACAACCCGCCGAAGAGGTGGCCAAGCCTGCCCAGCCGGCCCTGCTCCGCCCCGGACTCGAGCGCTGTTAGGCGCCGTCGCCGAGCGTTGTCAGGCGCCGTCGGCGCGATCCGGGGGCCCTGCCTCGACCAACTCCGCCGGTTCGTCGGCATGCTCCTGCTTGCCACCGATGAGTAGGCCCAGGAAAGCGCCGATGACGCAGACCGCGACCGTGACGACGAAGATGTCGCCGTACTGCAGCACGTACGCCTCGCGGTAGCGGGTCGCTTCGGCGGCCAGTCGTTCGGCAAGCGTGTTGGCCGGTGGAAAGGGCAGGGTCTGAAGGTACTGGTTGAACCGGTACAGACCCCATGCGGTCAACCCCGCCAAGCCGATCAACATGCCGACCATGCGGGCCACCACCACCGCCGCCGAGGCGATCCCGTGCTGGGCGGCGGGCACCACGCGGAGCGCCGCCGAGGTAAGCGGCCCGATCACCAGGCCGAGACCGAAGCCGGCGATCGCCAGGTCGGTGTCGAGGACAGGCAGGCTGATGAAGCCGAGGTCGTGGTGCGTGGTCAGCACGTCGGCCCGCCAGTTCGAGACCAGCAGATATCCGGCGGCGGCGATCATGAGGCCCACGAATGTGACCACTCGGTCACCGATTCGCGTTGCAAGCCAGCCGCCGATCACGGCACCGATGGGCAGCGCGATCAGGAATCGCAATAGTAGAAGAACGGCATCGGTCTGATTCTTGCCGAGCACACCCTGACCGAACAGTTCGATGTTGACCAGTGTCACCATCAGCGCAGCGCCTGCGCACAGCGACGCGCCCAGTGCAGCCAGGAACGGCCGGAAATGGACACCGGCCGGCTCGATGAGCCGCGTGCGGGCGAACCGCTCCCAGACGAAGAACAGGACGACAGCAACGGCGGCGCCCAATAGCACCGGCGGTCCGTAGCTCGGCAGAATCTTCCGGCCGTCGGGCGCGGGGTTGTACAGGCCGATCACCGTGAGGCCAAGCGCGACGGCGAGCAACACTCCGCCGACGACGTCAACGCGTTCGGGGTTCTCGGGCTTGAGCCGCGCGGGAAGGCTGAAGTGGATCAGCACCATCGCTACCGCTGCCAGCGGCAGGTTGATCCAGAAGACGTCGCGCCAAGTGTTCAGCACCGCGACGACGGCGATGCCGTAGAGCGGGCCCAACACGCTGCCCAGTTCCTGCGCGGCGCCGATGCCGCCCAGGACCGACGCCCGGCTGCGACTGGCCCACAGGTCGGCCGCCAACGCCAGCGTGACCGGCAGCAGCGCGCCGCTGGCCACGCCTTGGATGGTGCGGCCGATCACCATCGGAACGAGGTCGTCCGACATCGCGGTGACGACGGAACCGACCGCGAAGCCGGCCAAACTGAGCTGGAGTATGAATTTGCGGCCGAATCGATCCGAGGCCCGACCGAGCAGCGGCATCGCGGCGATGTACCCCAACAGGTAACAGGTGATGATCGGAGTCACCCGTTGTATCTGGTTTACCGGGATTCTCAGGTCGATGATGATGTCGCTGATGATGGCAACGACGACATAGGTGTCGAGCGCGCCGAGCAGGACGGCGAGGCTACCAGCGCTGATGGCGATCCGACGATTGACCGATTTCGTCGCCGCTGGGCGGTGATGCGTCGCTCGCGCTGAAACCGGCATCAGGCCGCCGGCGGCTTGGTGACCGTCACCGGCTTACCCCACTCCGACATCGCCATGGTGACGCTGCTGTCCGAAGCGGTCTGCAATTTGACCTGGGCCAACTTGTGGTCGCCACCCTCGGCGATCCAGGCCGTAGCGGGCACTGGACCGGACATGCCGAGCTGCGGTGCGATCTTGTTCACTGCATCGGCGCTGACGGTGCCTGTCACGCGGACCGTCTCCACGCCGTTGACCGTTTCGCGGCTTTCGGCCTTCGGGTCGGAGAAGTTGTCCAGCAGGTTGCCCAACCCGGTTTCGGGGTCGAGGATGAGCGAGGCGTCGTAGATATCGACGGCGGGACCGAAGTTCGACAACGCGCCACCCGGGGTCAACGTGGCGTAGAGGTCACCGTCGGCGACCACGAACTCCACACCCTCGAGACGCTGGCCCCCCATCAGAAGGTTGACCTTGCCTTGGGCGGTGAAGGTCGGCGCGTTGCTCAGGTCACCTTCGAGCAACTCGATGGGCAGCTTCTCGATCGTGCCGTCGACCGTCAGCTTCAGATGCGCGCTCGTCTGGTTCTTGGTCGTTTCGCTCGACTGCTTGAGCAGCGTCGCGCCTTCGGGGAGATCCTTCGTGGCTTCCTCCGACCCAGAGGAACAACCCGCGAGCAGGGCAATGGCGGCGACGAGGGCGGCGAAGATCGTCAGGAGACGCGTAGGCATGACTGCATCGTAGAGGGTCCGACCGTCCGGACTCGGCTCGCGGGGCGCAGCCAGGGCGAACGGGGCCGTGCCGGGGTCGGGGCAACCTCGATAGTCTGACGACGTGTTCACCGGAATCGTCGAAGAGGTCGGTGAGGTCGTCGGCAAAGAGGATCTCGGCGATTTCGCCCGCCTCGCCATCCGTGGGCCCCTTGTGACATCGGACGCGCGCCACGGTGACTCGATCGCGGTGAACGGCGTCTGCCTCACCGTCGTCGAGGTGCGGCCGGACGGTGTGTTCACCACCGATGTCATCGGCGAGACGCTGAACCGGTCGAGCCTTGGGCGTCTCGGGATCGGCAGCGGGGTCAACCTCGAGCGTGCGGCGGCGGTGAACAGCCGCCTTGGTGGGCACATCGTCCAGGGCCACGTCGACGACACCGGGCACGTCATAGCGCGCACGCCCTCGGAGCGCTGGGAAGTGGTGCGCATCGCGCTTCCGACCGCGCTGTCGCGCTATGTGGTCGAGAAGGGGTCGATCACCGTCGACGGGGTGTCGCTGACGGTATCCGGTCTCGGGCACGACTGGTTCGAGGTGTCGCTGATTCCGACGACGCTCGACCTCACGACGCTCGGACGTGCCGAGGTCGGCGCGCTGGTCAATCTCGAGGTGGATGTGATCGCCAAATACGTCGAGCGGCTGCTCTCTCCGCAAAGCGATTGACCGAGCGCCACTTTCGCGCCGCCGTCCTATTCAGCGACTAGTAGGCGAGTGGTCCCGCGGGCGGACGTAATTGCTGGATGAAGCCGAAGAAGTCGCTGACCTCAGTGGCGGTCGGGACGAACTCGGTGAAGAACCGGTCGACCGCCCCCATCTGGTCGGGCGGGGCCACGGTTCTGGGCACGTACTGCCGCCACATGCCTTCGAGCACTCCGACCGCTGGGATCACGTCGGAAGCGGTGGTGGCGGGCCCCGGCGTCCAGGTGTCGGTCGGCTCGGCGGAAGCGGGCACGGCGGCAAGAAAGTAACCGGAGGCGGCCACAGCGCATGTGGCCAGCAGCAGCCGCGGGGCGTTGAGACGTGACGAATTCATATGAGTCCCCTTGAGCGTGACCAGGAAACGTAGCGTAGACATCGGTCGGCTCAGCCGAATTGCTATTCCGAAAATACACCGGTCCCCTCAAGGCCGGGCCGCTTCAAGACGATGGTAAACGCCCAGCTCAGCGGCCTGGCAATAAGATTTAGACCCTGGTGGTTCATACTGATGTGGTGACGAGGCTTGACACTGTTGAGCGTGCGGTGGCCGACATCGCCGCGGGCAAGGCCGTCGTCGTGATCGACGATGAGGATCGCGAGAACGAGGGCGACCTCATCTTCGCCGCCGAGAAGGCGACACCGGAGCTGGTCGCGTTCATGGTCCGTTACACCTCGGGTTACCTCTGCGTCCCGCTGGACGGTGCGATCTGCGACAAGCTGGGCCTGCTGCCGATGTATGCGGTCAATCAGGACAAGCACGGCACCGCCTACACCGTCACGGTGGACGCGAAAAATGGTGTGGGAACGGGTATTTCGGCCGCGGACCGCGCGACGACGATGAGGCTGCTCGCGGATCCGTCAAGCGTCGCCGACGATTTCACGAAGCCGGGCCACGTCGTACCGCTGAGGGCGAAGGACGGAGGCGTGCTGCGCCGTCCCGGCCACACCGAGGCCGCCGTCGACCTGGCGCGACTCGCCGGGCTGCAGCCGGCCGGTGCGATCTGCGAAATCGTCAGCCAGAAAGACGAAGGCTCGATGGCGCAGACCGACGAGCTGCGTATCTTCGCCGACGAACACGACCTCGCGCTGATCTCGATCGCCGACCTGATCGAGTGGCGGCGCAAGCACGAGAAGCACATCGAGCGCATCGCCGAGGCCCGGATACCGACCCGGCACGGCGAATTCCGCGCCGTCGGCTACACCAGCATCTACGACGACGTGGAGCATGTTGCACTGGTCAAGGGTGATATCGCAGGCCCGACCAGCGACGGCCACGACGTATTGGTACGCGTGCACTCCGAATGCCTCACCGGTGATGTGTTCGGCTCTCAGCGCTGCGACTGCGGCCCCCAGCTCGACGCGGCAATGGCGATGGTCGCCCGCGAGGGCCGCGGCGTGGTGTTGTACATGCGCGGTCACGAAGGCCGGGGCATCGGCCTCATGCACAAGCTGCAGGCCTACCAACTGCAGGACGCCGGTGACGACACCGTGGACGCGAACCTCAAGCTCGGCCTGCCCGCCGACGCGCGTGATTACGGCATCGGCGCGCAGATCCTAGTCGATTTGGGCGTGCGCTCGATGCGGTTGCTGACCAACAACCCGGCCAAGCGGGTCGGGCTCGACGGTTACGGGCTGCACATCATCGAACGCGTGCCGCTGCCGGTGCGGGCGAACAAAGAGAACATCCGCTACCTGATGACCAAGCGTGACCGGATGGGTCACGATCTGAGCGGTCTGGACGCCTATCACGAGGCCACCACCATGGCCGACTACGACGAAGGCGTTTACCTGCTCGGTGACCGCAGGCCGACCGATCTCGGCGGAGCCCTGTGAGTGGTACGGGCGTACCCGATCTTCCCGACATCGACGGATCGGGGCTCAAGCTCGCCGTCGTGGCCAGCACCTGGCACGAAACCATCTGCGACGCGCTGCTCGACGGCGCGCTCAAGGTCGCTGCGGGCGCAGGGGTCGAGAACCCGACGGTCGTGCGGGTGCTGGGCGCCATCGAGATACCCGTTGTAGCGCAGGCGCTGGCGGCCAACCATGACGCGGTCGTCGCGTTGGGTGTGGTGATCCGCGGGGCGACACCGCATTTCGACTACGTGTGTGATGCGGTGACGCAGGGCTTGACCCGGGTGTCGCTGGATGCGTCGACGCCGGTGGCCAACGGCGTGCTGACCACCAACACCGAACAGCAAGCGCTCGACAGGGCCGGCCTGCCGTCGTCGTCCGAAGACAAGGGCGCCCAGGCGGCGGCTGCCGCGCTGTCGACCGCGCTGACGTTGCGTGACCTGCGTTCTGGCTCATGACCGACTGGGATGTCGAGATACGCCCCCATTTGGCACCGTATTTCGCTTACGGCGCCGCGGCGCTGATTCTCGGCGCGCATGTCACGGTCGGCGCTTTGCTGAAGATCGGTTCGACCGGAGTGATCTTCCGGACCGCCGATCAGGTGGCTATCGCGCTGCTGGGAGTCGTCATCGCCGCGGTCGTTCTGATGTTCGCCCGGCCCCGGCTGCGGGTCGGCGCATCGGGTGTGGCAGTGCGGAACCTCCTCGGTGACAAGACGATCCCGTGGTCGGACGTGGTCGACATCTCTTTTCCGCGGGGCGCGCGGTGGGCCCGCGTGGATCTGCCAGACTACGAGTATATTCCGGTCATGGCGATCCAGGCCGTCGACAAGGGGCGCGCCGTCGATGCGATGGACCGCGTCCGCGACGTCCTCGAGCGCTACAAGGGCCTCAACTCACGCTGAGTGACATCGCGAGTTCAGTGGGTGCGGAAGTGGTTTGGTCGTCTGCGACGCTGAACCCGACGCTCTCGTACACCTGACGAGCCGCCGCATTGTCCGTCGCCACCCGCAGCCGAACTGTGTGCACATTGCTGGTGCGCGCCCAGTCGAGCGCCGCGGCGACCAATCGCCGCGCCAGGCCACGACCGCGTGCCGCCGGTTCCAGCCACAGCGAGTACAGATAAACGGTCTCGGTGTTCTCCTGCTGCGCCCCGATCATGCCGACTGGACGGTCACCGTCGAGCGCGACGAATTGCGCATGCTCGCGTAGCCGCCGCCGCCACTGCGCTGCGGTGAAGGCCGCCTCGTCTCGGTAACTCGGATCGTTCTCACCCAGCGAATCGGCCAGGGCCCTCAACCGCATGGCGGCGAAAGCCTGCCAATCGGTTTCGCCGAGCCGGACAACGCATTCGTTCATCGGGCGTCGCCCATGACCAACCCTTCCCGGCGGGGATCTGCACCCCCGATGAGACCTGTGTCGTCTCGGGTGATCACCGACAGGCCGCTCGATTGGTCGGCCAGATCCACCTGATGGCCGAGTGCTCGCAACCCCCGCACGAGTGGGTCACGGTTTCCAGCCGATCCTGGTGGGCCGGAGGTGTCGATGCTCGGATGCTCGCCGCCGACATTGGTCTTCGGCGTGTTTGCGGCGCCGAAGTCGACCATCGACACCGCCTGCTGCGGGTCGAGGCCCCAATCCACCATCCCCACAATTGTTTTCGTCACGAACTGGATGATCACCGCACCCCCTGGCGAACCCAACACCGCATAGAGGCGTCCGCGCTCTGCGGGCCGGCCCCGTGCCTGGTCGAAGATCAGTGTCGGCGCCATCGTGCTGCGCGGTCGCTTACCGGGCTGGATCCGGTTCGCCACCGGTACCCCGTCGGGGCCGGTCGGCTCGGCCGAGAAGTCCGTGAGCTGGTTGTTGAGGACGAACCCGTCGACCATGTGGAACGAGCCGAATGCCGATTCGACAGTGGTGGTCAACGATGCGGCGTTGCCCTGTGAGTCGACGATGCTGACCTGGCTGGTGCCGTGTTCCGGGACGGGTGGTGCGGGGCTGGTCGGAGGGCCGAACTCGCCGGGTTCCGCGGTGCCCATGCTGTGCTGCTCGGAGATCAGCGCCGCGCGTCCAGCGAGGTAGTCACTGCCGAGGAGGGTGTCGGGTGAGCCGCCCGGCAGCGGCACGAAATCGGTGTCGGCGACGTACTTGTCGCGGTCGGCATACGCCAGTCGTTCCGCCTCCGAAACGATGTGGACGCCCATGACCGACGGTCGGCCGCCGTTGAGGTCGACGTCACCGGGTTCGTGATCGGCCATCGGGAAGTGTTCGAGAATGCCGAGCGTCGCCAGGACGGCGATGCCGCCCGA
Organism: Mycobacterium sp. GA-1285; assembly: GCF_001499905.1. GTDB lineage: Bacteria > Actinomycetota > Actinomycetes > Mycobacteriales > Mycobacteriaceae > Mycobacterium. The sequence goes on from NZ_LQIS01000052.1 coordinate 14,806, forward strand.
CGACGGCGGCGGCATCCCGCAGACCTCCCGCCCGCGGTACGGCCTGCACAGCGGCTCCCGTTCCTTGACCGTGTAGCCGGCGAGGTCTTCGACGGTCATCAGGCTGGGGGTCCGGCCACCGGAGCCGTCGGCCGCGGCGGCGACGATGTCGCGGGCGATGGCGCCGGTGTAGAACGACGCGGGGTCGGTTGCGATGACGCCCAACGTCTTCGAGTACGCCGGGTTGGTCAGCCGGGTGCCCTCCGTCTTGGGGCTGCCATCGGCGTTGAGGAAGTATTCGGCGGCTTGGGGATCGCGCTTGAGCTCGGTCGCCGCGTCGTCGATGGCCGCGGCAAGCCTCGGACTTATGTCGAAGCCGTCGTCGGCCATCCTGACCGCGGGGGCGAACAGATCGCGCCAGCCCGTCTTGCCATGATCGGCGTGGACCTCGGTGAGCATCCGCAGGATTCCGGGCACACCGATCGAACGTCCCGAGGCCCTGGCGTCCGGCTTGGGTTCGGCCCGATCGCTCTCGGAAACCCAGCGCAGATAGTTCTCCGTGGCCGCGGCCGGCGCGATCTCGCGACCGTCGTAGGCCCGTACCTCCCCGGAGGCGGCGTCGAAGTAGAGCAGGAAGCCGCCGCCGCCGAGTCCGGACGCCTGCGGCTCGACCAGGCCGAGGACGGTCTGGGCGGTGACGAGTGCGTCCGCGGCGGTGCCGCCGTCGCGAAGCACCTCGCACGCGGCTTGGGTGGCCAGCGGATTCGCGGTGACCACTGAATAGCTGCCGGTTCGCACCGGCGTCATGTCGCTGCGGTAGCCCGTGGCGACCTCAGGATTGAGGGCGATGTCGCGGGAGGTCGGCAGCGACCCTGACCCTGGAGGGGGTGCGGCGGTGGTCTTGACCACCGGGGTGCCGTTCTGCACGATCGCGCATGGTTCTGCGGCTTCGGATTCGGCGGCGTCGTCCGTCGAGCAGCCGGCAAACATGAGCACCAACCCGGTCAGCGGGGCCATCACCTTGGTCAGTGAAGGGATCCGCATCACTCGACGGTAGTGGATCGGGGCGGTCGGAAGGCGGCAGTAACCTGGATTCCGTGCCCGATCCATCGACGTACCGACCCGCTCCGGGGTCCATTCCCGTCGAACCGGGCGTCTACCGATTCCGTGACCCGCACGGCAGGGTGATCTATGTCGGCAAGGCCAAGAGCCTGCGCAGCCGGTTGAACTCCTACTTCGCCGACGTCGCGAACCTGGCGCCGCGCACCCGCCAGATGGTGATGGCCGCGGGCAGCGTCGAGTGGACAGTGGCCAACACCGAAGTCGAGGCGCTGCAGCTCGAATACAACTGGATCAAGGAGTTCGATCCGCGATTCAACATCAGGTACCGCGACGACAAGTCGTACCCGGTTCTTGCGGTCACGCTCAACGAGGAGTACCCGCGGCTGATGGTGTATCGCGGGGCGCGGCGCAAGGGGGTCCGCTACTTCGGGCCCTACTCGCATGCGTGGGCCATCCGCGAAACCCTCGACCTCCTCACGCGAGTGTTCCCCGCACGAACCTGCTCGGCGGGAGTGTTCAAGCGGCACAGGCAGATCGACCGACCCTGCCTGTTGGGCTACATCGACAAGTGCTCGGCGCCGTGCATCGGTCGGGTCAGCGCCGACGAGCACCGCCAGATTGTCCTCGACTTCTGTGACTTCCTGGCCGGCAAGACCGACCGGCTGGTCCGCGATCTGGAACACCAGATGAACGAGGCCGCCGAGGAACTGGACTTCGAGAGGGCCGCACGCCTGCGCGACGACATCGGCGCTCTGAAACGGGCGCTGGAGAAGCAGGCGGTCGTGTTCGGCGACGGCACCGATGCCGACGTGGTCGCGTTCGCCGACGACGAACTCGAAGCGGCGGTGCAGGTCTTCCACGTGCGTGGCGGCCGGGTGCGCGGCCAGCGCGGCTGGATCGTCGAGAAGTCCGGTGAGCCCGGCGAATCAAGCGAGGAACGCTTGGTGGAACAGTTCCTGACGCAGTTCTACGGCGATCAGGCCGACCTGGGCGGCGCCAGTGACGGTGGCGGGGACGAGGCGACCAATCCCGTGCCGCGCCAGGTGCTGGTTCCGTGCCTGCCGAGCAACTCCGACGAGTTGGCGTCCTGGCTCAGCCAGCTGCGGGGGTCCCGCGTGTCGTTGCGCGTGCCGCAGCGCGGCGACAAGCGTGCCCTCGCCGAGACCGTCCGCCGCAATGCGCAGGATGCGCTCACCCAGCACAAGCTCAAGCGTGCCGGTGATTTCACCGCGAGAAGCGCTTCCCTGCAGAGCATTCAGGATGCGCTGGGACTTGCCGAGGCGCCGTTGCGCATCGAGTGTGTCGACATCAGCCACGTGCAGGGCACCGATGTGGTGGCCTCGCTGGTGGTCTTCGAGGACGGCTTGCCGCGCAAGTCCGACTACCGCCATTACGCGATCCGGGAGGCCGCGGGCGAGGGCCGCTCCGACGACGTCGCGTCGATCGCCGAGGTGACCAGGCGCCGTTTCTACCGTCACCTGCACGACATCCAGCACCCGACAGAGCTTGCACCCGAAGGAAAGTCACGCAAGTTCGCCTATCCGCCCAACCTGTTCGTCGTCGACGGCGGTGCGCCACAGGTCAACGCGGCACAAGCGGTGCTCGACGAACTGGGTGTCACCGACGTGGCGGTGATCGGCTTGGCCAAGCGGTTGGAGGAGGTGTGGGTTCCGTCCGAACCCGACCCGCTGATCATGCCGCGCAACAGCGAGGGGCTCTACCTCCTGCAGCGCGTACGTGACGAGGCGCACCGGTTCGCGATCGCCTACCACCGCAGCAAGCGTTCCAAGCGGATGACCGCCTCGGCGCTGGACTCGATTCCGGGGCTCGGCGAGCATCGCCGCAAAGCGCTGGTCACCCACTTCGGCTCGGTGGCCCGTTTGAAGGAGGCGTCGATCGAGGAGATCACCGCGGTACCGGGTATCGGCGTCGCCACCGCCCGTGCGGTGCTCGACGCGCTCGGCGTACCGTCCGAAAGCGACGCACCTGAGGCGGCGATCGGCAATGATCAGAGCAGGGTATCGGGATGACGGACCAGGGAATGCACGAGGATCTTCGGGACGAGGCCGGCGCCGACTCCGGCATCGACGTGGTTCTCGTCACCGGCCTTTCGGGAGCGGGCCGGGGCACCGCGGCCAAGGTGCTCGAGGATCTGGGGTGGTATGTCGCCGACAATCTGCCCCCGGAGCTCATCGCGCAGATGGTCGACTTGGGACTTGCCGCCGGATCGCGGATCACCCAACTGGCGGTGGTGATGGACGTGCGGTCGCGCGGTTTCACCGGCGACCTGGACTGGGTGCGTAACGACCTCGCCACCCGCAACATCGCCCCGCGGGTGCTGTTCCTCGAGGCCTCGGACGAGAGCCTGGTGCGCCGGTATGAGCAGAACCGTCGGAGCCACCCGCTGCAAGGCAATCAGACTCTGGCAGAAGGCATTGCGGCCGAGCGTGCGCTGTTGGCCCCGGTGCGTGCGACGGCCGATCTTGTGATCGACACCTCGGCGATGTCGGTGCCGGCACTGCGGGAGAGCATCGAACGCGCCTTCGGCGGTGAGGCCGTCGCCCACACGAACGTCACGGTCGAGTCGTTCGGGTACAAGTACGGGTTGCCGATGGACGCCGACACCGTGATGGACGTCCGGTTTCTGCCGAACCCGCACTGGGTAGACGATCTGCGCCCGCACACCGGGCAGCATCCCGCGGTCCGCGACTACGTTCTCGGGCAGTCGGGTGCAGGCGATTTCCTGGAGACCTATCATCGGCTGCTCGACGTCGTCATCGACGGATACCGTCGCGAGGGGAAGCGATATATGACCGTCGCCATCGGATGCACCGGCGGCAAACACCGAAGCGTGGCGATCGCCGAGGCGCTGGCGGCGCGGCTGCAGGGCGGTGATGACCTGACGGTGCGGGTGCTGCACCGGGATCTGGGTCGCGAATGACTTCCTCTGATTCGCGGCTCGCCGCGGTGCGGATCGTTGCACTCGGTGGTGGGCACGGACTCTATGCGACCTTGTCGGCGGCACGCCGGCTGACCCCGCACGTGACGGCCATCGTCACGGTCGCCGACGACGGCGGCTCGTCAGGCCGACTCCGCAACGAGCTCGACGTCGTGCCTCCCGGTGACCTTCGAATGGCGTTGGCGGCGTTGGCATCCGACAGTCCACACGGCCGCCTGTGGGCGACGATCATCCAGCACCGGTTCGGAGGCAGCGGGGCGCTGGCCGGACACCCGATCGGCAACCTGCTGCTCGCGGGACTCAGCGAGGTCTTGGCCGACCCGGTCGCCGCGCTCGACGAACTTGGCCGGATCCTCGGCGTGAAGGGTCGGGTGCTGCCGATGTGTCCGATGGGCCTTGGCATCGAGGCCGACGTGGCGGGTCTGGAATCCGACCCGCGCATGAGCCGGGTGATCCGCGGTCAGGTGGCGATCGCCACGACCGTGGGCAAGGTCCGGCGCGTGCGGCTGTTGCCCGGCGATCCGCCCGCCACCCGGCAGGCTGTCGACGCGATCATGGCAGCCGACCTGGTGGTGCTGGGCCCCGGTTCGTGGTTCACCAGCGTCATCCCGCATGTACTGGTTCCCGGGCTTGCGGCGGCGCTGCAGGCGACCGCGGCGCGGCGGGCGCTGGTGCTCAACCTGGTGGCCGAACCGGGGGAGACGGCGGGCTTCTCGGTCGAGCGACACATCCATGTGCTGTCGCAGCATGCCCCCGATTTCACCGTGCACGACATCGTCGTCGATGCGAGCCGCGTGCCCAGCGAGCGTGAGCGTGAACAACTACGTCGGACCGCGAACATCCTTCGTGCTCAAGTTCAGTTTGCTGACGTGTCCAGACCTGGTACACCTTTACATGACCCGGCGCGCTTGGCAGCGGCGTTGGAAGGTGTGCGTCTCCGCGGCGCCACCGCCCCGGCGCCCGCAGTGCCCACGTCGACAGCGAATGGACCGAGAGGTGACGACCCGTGGCGATGACAGCCGAGGTCAAGGATGAGTTGAGTCGGCTGGTCGTCAATTCGGTCAGTGCTCGACGCGCCGAGGTGGCCTCCCTGCTGCGGTTCGCCGGCGGACTGCACATCGTTTCGGGCCGCGTCGTCGTCGAGGCGGAGGTCGATCTCGGCATCATCGCCCGGCGGCTGCGCAAGGACATCTACGACCTGTACGGCTACAACGCGTCGGTGCACGTCGTATCGGCCAGCGGAATCCGCAAGAGCACCCGGTATCTGGTTCGGGTGGCCAAAGACGGCGAAGCCTTGGCCAGGCAGACCGGTCTGCTCGATCTGCGGGGTCGTCCGGTGCGTGGGCTACCGGCACAGGTGGTCGGCGGCAGCGTGGCCGACGCCGAAGCAGCCTGGCGCGGAGCGTTTCTGGCGCATGGGTCGCTCACCGAACCGGGGCGGTCGTCGGCCTTGGAAGTCAGCTGCCCGGGTCCTGAGGCGGCGCTGGCACTTGTCGGCGCCGCCCGTAGGTTGGGGGTCAGCGCGAAAGCACGCGAGGTCCGCGGAACGGACCGGGTGGTGGTGCGCGACGGCGAGGCGATCGGCGCCCTGTTGACGCGGATGGGTGCGCAGGACACCAGGCTGACTTGGGAAGAGCGGCGGATGCGTCGCGAGGTGCGGGCCACGGCCAACCGGCTGGCCAACTTCGACGACGCCAACTTGCGGCGCTCGGCGCGCGCGGCCGTCGCCGCGGCCGCACGCGTGGAACGGGCGCTGGAGATTCTCGGCGACACGGTGCCCGATCATCTCGCCGCGGCGGGCAAGCTGCGTGTCGAGCACCGGCAGGCGTCGCTCGAGGAGTTGGGCCGGCTCGCCGATCCGCCGATGACGAAAGACGCTGTGGCGGGCCGTATTCGGCGGTTGCTGTCCATGGCCGACCGCAAGGCCAAGCAGGACGGCATCCCCGACACCGAGTCAGCCGTCACCCCGGACTTGCTCGAAGACGCTTGACCTGCCGGCATTTATATCTTGCCCCGTCACCCGCTCTGACACCGTCTCGGCCATGACCTGGCCGGGAGAAGGGCGATATCCTTTGGACGAACTCACTTCGCTGGTCAGGGCGGCCCGCCGACTCCGAGTCGCATCGGCGGCCAGCCCTCGAAGGTCCTCGCCGGCCATGATGATTCCGCCGGGTAAGACGAGGTGTCGTAATTGTGGAGGGCGGGGTCGAGGTCCCAATCACGCGATTCTTGAGGGACATCGTCTGCTCCGAATGTTCCGTCCTCGTCGAGGATCCCGAATGCGTCGGCGGCGGCGGTGCCCGCACCGTAAAGAAGGCCCAAGCCTAGCCCGAGCGCCAGACCGACAGCAGCGACAAGCATCTTCGTCGTGCCAGCGGCATCTGTCCGTTTACTTGTGACCGTCCTTCTCATTTCCGCTCCCCCCATTTGAATATGCCCGGAAATCGACGTGAGCGTGGTTTCTCATCATGCGCCCCGCGCCCTGGCCAGCGCAATACCCGTGAATTCGAGCCAACATACTTTGAAGCGGCAAATACATCTGCCATGCAATCGAGGCCGGCGGCCGGATGCCTGCCATGACTACGGCGGTTACGCGATGTTTCGGCCGCTACCTGCTCGACGACGCGGAGAGTCGACCCCAAAGCGTCTGTGCTGTCACGAAACTCGACACCGACGGCTACGGTGAGGCCATGGAGACGCTGAGGGTGGGCATGGCGATGCCCGATCCACCGTTCAACGCGATGCCCGACGGCGGTGGCCTCGACGTCGACCTGATGCATGCTCTGAGTGAGAAGATCGGCGCCACAGTGGATTTCAAGCCCTACGAGGGGCACGACTTCGAGGGCATCTTCGACGCACTGGGATCGGACTATGACTGCGTCCCCGCCGGGACCGTCACACCGGAGCGCGAGGAGAAGGCGACGTTCCTGCCCCCGTACCTCATCTCCGGTCAGGCGTTGGCCGTCGACACCCGCCGGTTGCCGCGCGTCACATCGATCGATGGTCTCGATGGTCTGACCGTCGGCGTGAAACGGGGCGACACCAGTCGGCCGATCGCCGAGCGTCTCGTCCATGACGGCAAGGCCGGCGCCGTCCGCAGCTATGACTACGGCTCGATCCACGACGCGTTGACCGACCTCGCCTCGGGCGACTGCGATGCCTTGATGACGCTTGCACCGACGCTGACCGAACTGGTCAGACAGGTCCCCGGAATCGAGGTCGTTCAGCGGGGCATCACCGTGGAGGACATCGCGATCGCCGTTCCGCTGGGTGATCAAGCGCTTCTGAGCCGACTCACCGTCGCGCAGGCGGAGTTAGAAGCCGACGGCACCCTGCAACGGATCCGTCGCAAATGGCTCGGCAACCCGTATGCGGATCAGAACCTCGCGGTGCGCTAACGACTCTCGCCGCTATTCGTCGCGCGCCTTCTGCAGCGCCGCCGCACCGGCCGCATGTCGGTGCTGTTCGGCAGCGGCCAGATGTGCCCGCCGCGCCCTGACGTGAGCCACCGACGCACGGTTCTGGGCGCGGTCGACATCGGCCGCATCCACCCGTCCGCCCGCCTGCAGACGGGCGTTGAGGTCGCGCAGTTCGGCTGCCCGTTCCGCAGCTGCCACCCCGGCGTCGCCGAGGAAACGCGGGTCGTCGACCGTCATGCACGAAGTATCGCGCCTCGGGCCGCGTATCGGCAGGGACGAAGGTCACCGGTGTGCCTCGCAGAAGTCCCCGGCGCTGACGGCAGGCCGATCGTGGCTGACCAGGTGGCACGTGGCCGCTATCACACCACTAGGCTGGCGGTCGAGCACTACACGTCGAGGCGACCAAGGGAGAGACCAGTGACCATCCGGGTAGGCGTGAACGGCTTCGGCCGCATCGGGCGCAACTTCTACCGGGCGCTCGCCGCGCAGAAGGCCGAAGGCAAGAGCACCGACATCGAGATCGTTGCGGTCAACGATCTCACCGACAACGCCACCCTGGCGCATCTGCTGAAGTTCGACTCGATCCTGGGCCGGTTCCCCGCCGAGATCAGCCTCGAAGGTGACGACACCATCGTCGTCGGCGACCAGAAGATCAACGCACTCGAGGTCAAGGAAGGCCCGTCGGCGCTGCCGTGGGGCGATCTCGGGGTGGACGTGGTCGTCGAGTCCACCGGCATCTTCACCAAGCGAGACAAGGCGCAGGGCCACCTGGACGCCGGCGCCAAGAAGGTCGTCATCTCCGCGCCTGCCACCGACGAGGACATCACGATCGTGCTCGGCGTCAACGACGACAAGTACGACGGCAGCCAGAACATCATCTCCAACGCGTCCTGCACCACGAACTGCCTCGGCCCGCTGGCCAAGGTGCTCAACGACGAGTTCGGCATCGTCAAGGGTCTGATGACCACGGTTCACGCCTACACGCAAGACCAGAACCTGCAGGACGGCCCCCATAAGGACCTGCGCCGCGCCCGCGCCGCCGCGCTGAACATCGTGCCCACCTCCACCGGCGCAGCCAAGGCGATCGGCCTGGTGCTGCCCGAACTGAAGGGCAAGCTCGACGGTTACGCGCTGCGCGTGCCGATCCCCACGGGTTCGTGCACCGACCTGACCGCCGAACTGTCGAAGTCGGCCTCCGCCGACGAGATCAACGCGGCGTTCAAGGCCGCCGCGGACGGTCCGCTCAAGGGCATCCTCAAGTACTACGACGCACCGATCGTGTCCAGCGACATCGTCACCGATCCGCACAGCTCGATCTTCGACGCGGGCTTGACCAAGGTGATCGACAACCAGGCCAAGACCGTGTCCTGGTACGACAACGAGTGGGGTTACTCCAACCGGCTGGTCGACCTGGTCGCACTTGTCGGCAAGTCTTTGTAACGCCGTGGCATCAACCTCGATCAAGACGCTTACAGACCTTCTCGCAGAAGGTGTTTCGGATCGCGGTGTGCTGGTCCGCTCGGATCTCAACGTCCCGCTAGACGACGACGGCAACATCACCGACCCCGGCCGCATCACCGCGTCGGTGCCCACGCTCAAAGCGCTGTCCGACGCCGGCGCCAAGGTGATCGTCACCGCGCATCTCGGTCGTCCCAAGGGCGGGCCGGACCCGAAACTGTCGCTGGCCCCGGTCGCAAAGGCGTTGGGGGAGCAACTGGGTCGGCACGTGCAGCTGGCCGGCGATGTCGTCGGCACCGACGCGCTTGCCCGCGCCGAGGGATTGACCGACGGCGACATTCTGCTGCTGGAGAATGTCCGCTTCGATGCCCGCGAGACCAGCAAGGACGACGCCGAACGGATGGCGTTGGCCAGGCAACTGGTCGAACTCGTCGGTGAGGACGGCGCTTTCGTCTCCGACGGTTTCGGTGTGGTGCACCGCAAGCAGGCATCGGTCTACGACGTCGCGACCCTGCTTCCGCACTACGCGGGCACGCTGGTGGCCGCGGAGGTCGACCTGCTCGAGCAGCTGACCACCTCGACCGACCGGCCGTACGCCGTGGTGCTCGGCGGGTCCAAGGTGTCGGACAAGCTGGCGGTCATCGAGTCGCTCGCGGAGAAAGCCGACAGCCTGATCATCGGCGGCGGTATGTGCTTCACCTTCCTTGCGTCGCAAGGTGTTTCGGTCGGCACCTCGCTGCTGGAGGAAGGCATGATCGAGACGTGCCACAAGCTGCTCGACACCTACGCCGACGTCATCCACGTGCCGGTCGACATCGTGGTGGCCGACAGGTTCGCCGCTGATGCCACGGCCGAAATCGTCGCAGCGAACAAGATCCCGGACGACAGGATGGGCCTGGACATCGGGCCCGGCTCGGTCCAGCGGTTCACGACGCTGCTGTCGAACGCGAAGACCATTTTCTGGAACGGGCCGATGGGCGTCTTCGAGTTCCCTGCGTTCTCCGCGGGCACCAAGGGCGTCGCCGAGGCCATCATCGCCGCGACCGCCAAGGGCGGCTTCAGTGTCGTCGGCGGCGGCGATTCGGCTGCGGCGGTCCGTCAGCTCGGCCTGGACGAAGAGGGCTTCTCCCACATTTCGACCGGCGGCGGTGCCTCGCTGGAATACCTTGAAGGCAAGAAGCTGCCCGGTATCGCCGTTTTAGAAGAGTGAGAGGTCCTGGAATCGTGAGCCGCAAGCCGCTGATCGCCGGCAACTGGAAGATGAACCTCAACCACTTCGAGGCGATCGCGTTGGTGCAGAAGATCGCGTTCGCGTTGCCTGCGAAGTACTTTGACAAGGTCGACGTGACGGTGATCCCGCCGTTCACCGACCTACGTAGCGTGCAGACCCTGGTCGACGGCGACAAACTGTTGCTGACCTATGGGGCGCAGGACCTTTCGCAGCACGACTCCGGCGCCTACACCGGCGACGTCAGCGGCGCGTTCCTGGCCAAGCTGGGATGCACCTTCGTCGTCGTCGGGCACTCCGAGCGGCGCACCTACCACCACGAAGACGACGCCCTCGTGGCGGCCAAGGCGGCGGCCGCCTTCCGGCACGGTTTGGTACCGATCATCTGCATCGGGGAGCAACTCGAGGTGCGTGAGGCGGGCAACCACGTCGAGCACAACGTCGAGTCGCTGCGCGGGTCGCTAGCGGGTCTGTCGGCCGAACAGATCGGCCAGGCCGTGATCGCTTACGAGCCGGTGTGGGCCATCGGCACCGGCCGGGTCGCCAGCGCCGCCGACGCGCAGGAGGTCTGCAAGGCCATCCGCGACGAGTTGGGCAAGCTGGCGACGCCGCAGTTGGCGGCCGGGGTCCGGGTGCTGTACGGCGGGTCGGTCAACGCCAAGAACGTCGGCGACATCGTCGCGCAGGAGGACATCGACGGGGCCCTCGTCGGGGGTGCGTCGCTCGACGGCGAGCAGTTCGCGACATTGTCGGCCATCGCAGCCGGCGGGCCCCTGCCCTAGCCGCCGATTGGTGGGCGTCGTCGTCGATTAGGTAGTCTTGCGCCCATGGAATTGGCCCTGCAGATCATCCTGGTCGTGACCAGTGTCCTGGTCGTGCTCCTGGTGCTGCTGCATCGCGCCAAGGGCGGCGGCCTGTCCACGTTGTTCGGTGGCGGCGTCCAGTCCAGCCTGTCGGGGTCGACGGTGGTGGAGAAGAACCTGGACCGGCTGACGTTGTTCGTCACCGGGATCTGGCTCGTCTCGATCGTCGGCGTCGCGCTGCTGATCAAGTACAGCTGACGCGAAGCGCACTGCCGTCGTAGACGGTGCCGACTATTCTTCCCGCGGCGCGGGCTCCTCAGTGCTACGGCGCGAGCACCAGCGGCGGCATGGGGGCCGCCGGTTGCTGCGGTTGAGCCGGCGGCAGCTGCACGACGGGCAGGTCTCCCCGGACCGCACCCGGCCCCTTGGGGGCGGCCGGCTGCTGCTCCGCTTCCTGCGCCTGTGCGGGCGGGGCATAGCAGTTCGGCGATCCGTCGGCCTGGGTGTCGTTCGGGTCACTGGTCGGCACGCCGCCCGAGTCGACGCAGCACAGGTCGGGGTTGCGGACCGTCTGCTTCATGCAATTGTCGTACTGCTCGACGTCCCACGAGCCGTCGTCGGGCGCGGCGGCCGCGGTGGCCGGCCAGGTCAACACGACAAAGGCACCGGCACAGCCGGCGATCATCAGCCGACGCAGAAGTGGAGGTGAATCGGTCATCGTCGGTCCTCGTGACGAGGGTGTGTGATGTGTCAAGCGTGCGCCGGAATCGTGCCGCGGTGTCGGTTTCCGACTTTTTTTCTTGCGTGTTCTGAGCGGTACCGCGGAACTCCCGTCGCGCAGAGCCCGACCGTGACGGCGATACTGAGCGCATGGCCGAACTCCCCGATGCGCTGGAACCGATCGGCGCGGTCCATCGCACCCGGGTCGGGCGTGAGGCGACCGAGCCCATGCGGGAGGACATCCGGCTGCTGGGCACCATCTTGGGCGACACCGTCCGCGAGCAGAACGGCGAGGAGGTGTTCGACCTCGTCGAGCGTGCCCGCGTCGAGTCGTTCCGAGTGCGCCGCTCCGAGATCGACCGCGCGGAGCTGGCGGGGATGTTCGACGGCATCGACATCCACCGAGCGATTCCGGTCATCCGTGCCTTCACCCACTTCGCGCTGTTAGCCAACGTCGCTGAAGACATCCACCGGGAGCGTCGCCGAGCGATCCATGTCGAAGCGGGGGAGCCGCCGCAGAACAGCAGCCTCGCCGCCACCTATGCCAAACTCGACGCCGTCGACCTCGACGCAGGCACCGTCGCCGAAGCCCTAGCCGGGGCGATGGTTTCACCGGTGATCACCGCGCATCCGACCGAGACCAGGCGCCGCACGATCTTCGACACCCAACACCGCATCACCGAGCTGATGCGGTTGCGCCTGCACGGATACGGTCCGTCCGACGGTCGCGATATCGAGCGTGAGCTGCGCCGCCATATCCTGACGCTGTGGCAAACAGCGCTGGTTCGCTTGTCCCGCTTGAAGATTCAGGACGAGATCGAGACCGGGCTGCGGTACTACCCCGCCGCGTTCTTCGAAGTCGTACCGCAGGTGAACGCCGACGTGCGCACCCAGCTGCAGGCCCGTTGGCCCGATGCCGGGCTGCTGGACGAGCCGATCGTGCGCCCGGGGTCGTGGATCGGCGGGGATCGGGACGGCAACCCCAACGTCACCGCCGACGTCGTCCGACGCGCGACTGGCAGAGCGGCGTACATGGCACTGGATCACTACTTCACTGAGATCACAGCGCTGGAAGAGGAGCTGTCGATGTCGGCGCGGCTCGTGCGGATCAGCGAGGGCCTCGAGGCACTGGCGGCCCGCTGCGAAGAACCCGCCCGGGCCGACGAGCCCTACCGGCGAGCTCTGCGGGTCATCCACTCCCGGCTGACGTCGACGGCGAAGGAGATTCTCGACGAGCAGCCCGAGCACGAACTCGACTTGGGGCTCGAGCGCTATGAGTCAGCCGGCGAGTTGCTCGCCGACTTGGACGTGGTCGACGAGTCGTTGCGGAGCCACGGTAGCGCGGTGCTGGCCGACGACCGGCTGGCCAAATTGCGGGAAGCGTTGCGCACGTTCGGGTTTCACCTCTGCGGTCTCGACATGCGGCAGAACTCCGACGTGCACGAGGAGGTCGTCGCCGAGCTGCTGGCGTGGGCGGGTGTGCACCCCGACTACGGCTCGCTGACTGAGGCCGAACGAGTAGAGCTGCTCGCAGGCGAGCTGTCGACCCGCCGTCCGCTGGTCAAGCCTGGTGCTGAACTGTCCGAGCTGGCCCGTAAAGAGCTCGACATCGTGGCGGCGGCCGCTCGGGCGGTGCGGGTCTTCGGGACGCGGGCGGTGCCGAACTACATCATCTCGATGTGCGAGTCCGTGTCGGACATGCTCGAGGCGGGGATCCTGCTCAAAGAGGCCGGGCTGCTCGACATCTCCGCGAAGGAGCCGTACGTGCCCGTCGGCATCGTGCCGTTGTTCGAGACCATCGATGATTTGCAGCATGGCTCGTCGATTCTCGAAGCGGCGCTGGATCTTCCGGTGTACCGGTCGATCGTGTCGGCACGCGGCGAGAGTCAGGAGGTGATGCTCGGCTACTCCGACTCCAACAAGGACGGCGGCTACCTCGCGGCGAACTGGGCGCTGTACAGGGCGGAACTCGATCTGGTGGAATCGGCGCGCAAGACCGGAATACGGTTGCGCCTCTTCCACGGCCGCGGGGGCACCGTTGGTCGAGGCGGCGGCCCGAGCTACGACGCCATCTTGGCCCAGCCGCCGGGCGCGGTGAACGGATCGCTGCGCCTCACCGAGCAGGGCGAGGTGATCGCGGCGAAGTACGCCGAACCCCAAGTCGCGAATCGCAATCTCGAGACCCTTGTGGCCGCCACGTTGGAGGCCACGCTGCTCGACGTGGAAGGTCTCGGCGACGACGCCGGTCCGGCTTATGAATTGCTCGACGACCTGGCGGCCCGCGCTCAGCACGCGTACGCCGAACTGGTCCATGAGACACCGGGTTTCGTCGAGTACTTCAAGGCGTCGACGCCGGTGAGCGAGATCGGCGCGCTCAACATCGGTAGTCGCCCGTCGTCGCGGAAGCCGACGACGTCGATCGCGGACTTGCGGGCGATCCCGTGGGTGCTGGCGTGGAGCCAGTCGCGGGTGATGCTGCCCGGCTGGTACGGCACGGGTAAGGCTTTCGAGGAGTGGATCGCCGAGGGTCCGGAGTCGGAGGAGGACCGCGTCGAGGTTTTACAGGATCTGTATCGCCGCTGGCCGTTCTTCCGTACCGTGCTGTCGAACATGGCGCAGGTGTTGGCGAAATCCGATCTGGGGTTGGCGGCCCGATACTCCGAGTTGGTCGACGACGAGGAGTTGCGGCGGCGGGTGTTCGACAAGATAGCCGCCGAGCACGAGCGCACGATCCGGATGCACAAGCTCATCACCGGCCAAGATGATTTGCTGGCCGACAACCCGGCGCTGGCCCGATCGGTGTTCAACCGCTTCCCCTACCTGGAGCCGCTGAACCATCTTCAGGTCGAGTTGCTGCGCCGCTACCGATCCGGGGACGACGACGAACTGGTCCAGCGCGGAATCCTTCTGACGATGAGCGGTTTGGCGACCGCCCTGCGCAACAGCGGCTAGGGTACGAGCGTTACAGGCCGGCGGACCGACGTACCTTGTTCACGGCCCCGCGCACGGCCTGCTCCGTCGCGGCCAATGGTCCGAGCACGGACTCACCGAGGCCGACAATGTGCTCCACGCGCGTGACGATGCCCTCCATCCGGTCCACCACCCCGTTCAGCCGCGGCGCGAGTTCATTGATCTGGCTGATCGTGCCGTTGAACCGCTCGAGCGTGGCGTCGAGATTCTCCGTGGATCTGTTCAGATCCTCGAGGGTCTCGCTCAGGCCCTCCAGGATGGTGTCGACCTGCTCGACGGTGACGTCGGCGTTGAGCGCCGCTTGGGCGAGCTTTCTGATGCGTTCCGGGCCTGTGCGGACCGGTCGACCACCCTTGTCTGCCATGGGGGCCATTATGACGGCAGCCGGGGAACCGCTGGGGGTAACCCGGCGTCTGAACACATGTGAGCGCGAAGGAAACCACGTCACGGCAGTGCCCGATGGATCCGCGAGTCGTCATGGTCGGATCGGACGCCACGACCGCAAGCGCCGACTACGACGCGGGCTTCCGCGACGGACACAATGATGATCTCTCGGCCCTCTCAGGCTGAACGCTGGTCAGAACGGCGGTGGTTCGTCGTCCCTGGCGAGTCGTTCGGCGAGGAGCAACTCTTTGCGAGCGATGCGCTCGGCGTTGTGTTGCCGCTCCAGCGCGATCCGATATGCCTTGTCCTCTGCGCGGGTGCGCCTGCGGATTGGCATCTTCGCGCCTCGATGAAGATCGTCTGGCCCGTCCGGGTGCGGGGCGACCACGATGTCGCCCGTGGGCCGGCCCAGCTGTTCGAAGAACTCGGCACCGCTGGGGGTGGTGGTGTACGTCTGGCCGCTGGGCGCCGTCCATATGACCGTGCCGTCCGCGAGTTGTCGGTCTGACCACCCGTCGGCACCGCACCAGAAAGTTTTCAGCAGATGGTGAAACCCGCAGAGTAGCTTCAAGTTTGATGGATGGGTGGGTCCCATTGGATACGGGACCGTATGGTCGATCTGGCACGCAGACGCCGGCACATCGCATCCGGGAAAGCGGCACGTCAGGTCACGCCATCGGATGAAACGAGCTAACGCCGCCGACGGCCGGTAGCCCTGCTGGGGGCAGGGTTCGGGCAGCGGAACAGGGCGCACCCGCGCGGTCGCGATCATCTCCCGCAACATCGAGGCGGGCACCGCGCCGAAGCCTGGCAGGTATCCCGGGTTGTCGGACCGGCCCTCGATCGTGGCCTGCTCGGCGATCACATTGACGACGACCTGACTCGTTGGCTCGCCAGGAGACCCGTTCTGGCAATCCTCGCCGCCGCAGCCGCACTCGAGCCGCATCTGCCCTGCGCTCATCGCCGTCATGGCGTCCGCACGGCGCTGCGAAATCGTGCGCGGATCGTCGCGACATACCGTTGCGGCAATCTCATCGAGGCGCGTGTCGAAAGCCACGCCGTCGGCAAAGGCGAGTCTGGCCCAGATTCCGACCATTCCTGGACTGATCGGACCGACCTCGACGTAGCGGTCGTCGCTGGGCGGCTTCGGTTCCCGAACCCCGTCCGGGTCGAACTTCTCCACCCACATGTCGATGCGCTCGTGCAGCTTCGGCCCGGACAACTTCATCCATTTCGGCGACCATTTCGCGAAAGCCGCGTCGAGTCGGGCAAGGCGATCGTCGTCCTTGACATTGGAGCTGCGGTTGACCAGGGCGGTCATCATCCGAAAGTCGATCTGTCCGCTCGCGAAGACCTCGGCGACCTTGGGCAAGCGTTCGCGCAGATCGATGGCGTAGTGCAGGCGACTGGCCGCTCGCCCGCGGCTGATGTTCAGTGCCGCCGCGATCTCGGCAACCACGTTGGCGTGTCCGTCGATCGCCCAGTTCGCCCGCTCATCGTCGTCATCTGGAGCACGGCGGGCATAGAGCTCGCCGATGGCCATTAGCTCGCGGCCACAAGCTGCGCTCTGTTCGCGCGATGACGCGGCAATGGTCTCAACCACCGCCGCATCGTCGAAATTCTCGAACATGTGTTCGATACTACTCGCGTACCCTGACAAGTCGCGGTGCTCGATACCTCTTCAGCCATGGGCACAATCCGGGAGAATGCGGCTGTGTCGGCCCGCTCCTTCGGCGAAGCCAATGGCTTCCATCGGGTGATGCGCCGCGTTGCCGGAACGAAGGCGGGCCGTGTGATCTTTCGTCCGACGGCACACCGCTTGGACCAGTTGGTCAGCAAGCTCAGCGGTGGGAGGTACAGCTTCGCCGGGATCGCCGCCGGCCTTCCCACGGTCATCCTCACCACCACCGGCGCCAAATCTGGAAAGCCGCGGACGGTAGCGCTTTTGGGGATCCCACACGCCGAGGGCGTGGCGGTGGTCGCGGCGAATTACGGCGGTGCCACACACCCAGGCTGGTACTACAACCTCAGGGCGAACCCGTCGGCACGGGTCACGATCGAGGGCGATACCTGGGATGCCACCGCCCGGCTGGCCACACCGGACGAACGCGAAGAGATATGGGGGAGAGGCGTCAACCTGTATCCCGGTCTCACGAAGGAGGAAGTGTGGGCCGGCGAACGGCGGATCGAGGCCTTCGTGCTGGAGCGGCACTGAGAGGGTCAGAGCTTGCTTGCCGCGGCCTCGTCGAGCAGCCACACCGTCGCCTCCCAACCCACCGCACCGGCGGCAGGCACGTCGTCGGCCTCAGCGCCGCCGATCGCCGCCGCGACCGCATCGGCCTTCGCCTCACCGGAGACCACCAACCACACCTCCCGCGACCGTTGAATCGCGGGCAGCGTCAACGTGATCCGGCGCGGCGGCGGCTTGGGGGAGTCCTCGACACCGACCACCAGGCGCTCGGTCTCACGCACCGCAGGGGTGTGAGGAAACAGCGAGTTGACGTGTCCCTCGCCGCCCATCCCCAGCAGGTGCACGTCGAAGTCGGGCGCCGGCTCACCATCGTCGGCGTTGGCGGCCAGCACCTGCTCGTAGTCGGCCGCGGCGGCGTCGAGGTCGTCGCCGAACTCAGCGCCGCTGGCGGCCATCGGGTGCACGTTCGAGGCCGGGACATCCACGTGATCCAGCAGCGCCTCGCGGGCCTGCTTGTCGTTGCGCTCGTCGTCGTCTGCCGGGACGAAGCGATCGTCTCCCCAGTAGAGATGCACCTTCGCCCAGTCGATCTCGGCGCCCTTCTCGGCCACGCGCTTCAACAGCCCGGTGCCGGTGCCCCCGCCCGTGAGCACGATGTGTGCCGATCCGCGCTTGTCGATGGCTGTGACGATCGCCGCGACAAGCCGATCGCCGGCGGCCGTCACCAACGTCGCGGTGTCCGGATAACGCTCGATGGTGGTGCTCACGCGTATTGCACCTTGTCGATTCCCTGCAGCGCCTCGTGGTAGATCTCATCGGGGTCGAGCCTGCGTAGATCCTCGGCCAGGCACTCCTTGGCTTCCCTGCGCGCCAGGGGGATTCGCGCCTCCGGTCGGCTGGTGCGGCTCAGCGTCGCGGTGACGCCATGCTGAGGCCGCCGCAAAGTGATCGTCTCACCGACGCGAATCAGCTCGACCTTCAACTCGCCTACCTGCCGGTGCACCGGACCCTCGATTCGAGCGGCGAGCCAACCCGCCAACACGTCGAGCGACGGCTCGTTCCCCAGACCCGACACCACCGCAGACGCGATCGGCTCGTGCGGTTCCTGATCGACGGCCGCGGCCAGCAGTGCCCGCCAGTACGTGATTCGAGCCCAGCACAGGTCGGTGTCCCCGGCGGTGTAGCCGCCCAACCGCCCCTTGATCGCGGCCAACGGATCGGAACACTGCGTCGCGTTGGTGATCCGGCGAATGGCCAACCGGCCCAAGGGGTCCTCGGCCGGTACCTCGGGTCCACCCGCGGGCCACCACGCCACCACCGGTGTATCCGGCAAGAGGAAAGGCAGCACCACGGCGCTCGCATGGTCGGCGAGCTCGCCGTGCAGGCGCAGCGCGACGATCTCCCCGGCCCCCGCGTCACCACCGACGCGTAGCTGCGCGTCCAACCGTGCGTCGTCGGCGTTCCGGTCTCCGGGCACCACGACGATCACCCGACACGGGTGCTCTCGGCTGGCGAAGTTGGCCGCCTCGATCGAATCCTCCAGTAGCTCACCGGAATCGAGGGAGATCACCAGCGTGAGCACCCGGCTCAGCGTGATCGCCCCACCCTCCTCGCGCAGACCGGTGATCTTCTTGTTGATGTCGTTCGTGTTCGTGTCCGGCAGATCGACTATCACGGCCGCCTCCATTCCCGGCCCATGCGATGCAGCATCTCGTCGGCTGAGGCCGGACCCCAGGTACCCGACTCGTACGCCTCGGGCCTACCGTGTGCGGCCCAGTAGTCCAGCACAGGATCCAAGATCTCCCAGGACAATTCGACTTCCCTGTTCACCGGGAACAACGACGGTTCACCGAGCAGCACGTCGAGGATCAGCCGTTCGTAGGCTTCGGGGGAGTCCTCGGCGAACGCCGATCCATACGAGAAGTCCATGTTGACGTCGCGGACCTCCATCGCGCTGCCGGGCACCTTAGAACCGAATCGGATCGTGATGCCCTCGTCGGGCTGCACCCTGATCACCAAGGCGTTCTGGCCGAGTTCCTCGGTCATGGTCTTGTCGAACGGCAGGTGCGGCGCCCGCTTGAAAATCAGCGCGATCTCAGTCACCCTGCGCCCCAACCGCTTTCCGGTACGCAGGAAGAACGGCACACCGGCCCACCGCCGGGTGTCGACCTCCAGGGCGATGGCCGCGTAGGTCTCGGTCTTCGAATCCTTCGAGAAGCCCTCCTCTTCGAGCAGGCCCACCACCTTCTCGCTGCCCTGCCACCCGGCCGTGTACTGTCCGCGCGCGGTCGTCTCGTTCAGTGGCTGCATCGGCCGCGTAGCCGAGAACACCTTGATCTTCTCGATCTGCAGTTCTTTCGGGCCGAAGCTGACCGGCTCCTCCATCGCGGTCAGGGCCAGCAGTTGCAAGAGATGGTTCTGGATGACGTCGCGTGCGGCACCGACTCCGTCGTAGTAGCCTCCCCGCCCGCCGAGCCCGATGTCCTCGGCCATCGTGATCTGCACACTGTCGACGTAGTTGTTGTTCCAGATCGGCTCGTACAATTCGTTGGCGAACCGCAGCGCGAGGATGTTCTGCACGGTCTCCTTCCCGAGGTAGTGGTCGATGCGAAACACCGACTCCTCGGGGAACACGCTGTTGACGACCGCGTTGAGTTCCTGCGCGCTCGCCAGGTCGTGACCGAACGGCTTCTCGATCACCACCCGGCTCCAGCGCCCCTCCTGCGGGTTGGCCAGCCCGGACTTGTGTAGCTGCTCGCACACCTGCTGGAACGCGTTCGGCGGAATGGACAGATAGAAGACGTGATTGCCGCCCGTTCCGCGTTCGGCATCGAGCTTGTCGAGCGTCTCAGCGAGTCGGCCGAACGCTGCATCGTCGTCGAAAGTGCCTTGGACGAACCGGAATCCCTCGGCCAGCCGGTCCCACACCTCCTGGCGGAACGGCGTGCGGGCATGCTGCTTCACCGCCTCGTAGACCACCTGGCCGAAATCTTCGTCGGCCCAGTCCCTTCGGGCGAATCCGATCAGCGAGAACGACGGCGGCAGCAGGCCGCGGTTGGCCAGGTCGTAGATCGCCGGCATCAGCTTCTTACGCGACAGGTCACCGGTGACGCCGAAGATGACGATCCCGCACGGCCCCGCGATCCGGGGCATCCGCTTGTCGCGCTTGTCGCGAAGCGGATTGACCCAGGCCGTCATTTCTTGCGGGCGTCGAGCTGTTCCTGCGTCGCCTCGAGCAACTCGAGCCACGACTTCTCGAATTTCTCCACGCCCTCGTCTTCGAGGAGCCGGAACACGTCGGGCAGGTCGATTCCGATCGACGAGAGCTTGTCGAACAGCGCCTGCGACTCGTCGGCCGTGCCGGTCACGGTGTCACCGGTGATCACGCCGTGCTCGGCGACCGCGTCGATCGTCTTCTCCGGCATGGTGTTCACCGTGTTCGGGGCGACCAACTCGGTGACGTACAACGTGTCCGAGTACTCGGGATTCTTCACGCCGGTGGACGCCCACAGTGGACGCTGGACGCGGGCGCCGGAACCCTTGAGCGCTTCGTAGCGTTTGCCGCCGACGAACACTTCTTCATAAGCGGCGTAGGCCAACCGCGCGTTGGCGACCCCGGCCTTACCCCGCAGGTCCATCGCCTCCTGCGACCCGATCTTCTCCAGGCGTTTGTCGATCTCGGTGTCCACCCGGGACACGAAGAACGAAGCGACCGAATGGATCTTGGACAGGTCGTGGCCGGCCTCCTTGGCCTTCTCCAGGCCCTCGAGGTAGGCGTCCATCACGAGCCGGTGGCGTTCCACCGAGAAGATCAGCGTCACGTTGACCGAGATGCCCTCGGCGATCACGGCAGTGATCGCTGGTAGGCCTGCCATCGTCGCCGGGATCTTGATCAGCAGGTTGGGCCGGTCGACGGTCTTCCACAGATCGATCGCCTGCAGGACGGTCTTGTCGGTGTCGTGAGCCAACCGTGGGTCAACCTCGATCGAGACCCGGCCGTCCACGCCGTCGGAGAGCTCATTTTGCTTGGCCAACACGTCGCACGCGTTGCGGACATCGTCGGTGGTGACGGTGCGGATGGTGGCGTCGACATCGGCGCCGCGCTCGGCCAGCTCCTTGACCTGGCCGTCGTAGGCGTGCCCCTTGGACAGCGCGGCCTGGAATATCGAGGGGTTGGTGGTCACCCCGACGACGCTCTTGGTATCGATGAGCTCTTGGAGGTTCCCTGACTGCAGTCGGTCGCGCGACAGATCGTCGAGCCACACCGAAACGCCTGCCGCGGACAACGCCGCGAGATTCGGATTCTGAGCCATAGCTGTGCCTTTCCTACCGTTCGCCTCAGTTGTCTATCGATCGCTCCGCGGCGGCCACCACGGCCTCGGGCGTGAACCCGAACTCACGGAACAACGTCTTGTCGTCGGCGGACTCGCCGTAGTGCTCGATCGAGATGATCTCCCCGGTGTCGCCGACGAGCTTGTACCAGCTCTGGGCGACGGCCGCCTCGACCGCCACGCGCGCCGAAACGCTGGGAGGCAGAACCGAATCGCGGTACTCCTGCGGCTGCGATTCGAACCATTCCACACACGGCATCGACACCACATAGGCGGTGATGTCCTTTTCCGCCAACTGCTTTCTCGCCTCCACCGCCAGCTGTAGTTCCGAGCCCGTCGCGATGATGATCACATCCGCGTCGCGCACTTCTTCGGGGGAAGCGCCGCCGAGGACGTAGCCGCCACGGGCCACCCCGTCCGCATCGGTGCCCTCCAGCACGGGGATGCCCTGGCGGGTCAGGATGAAACCGACCGGACCGCTGCCGTTGCCGCGAGAGATGATGCTGCGCCAGGCATACGCCGTTTCGTTGGGGTCACCCGGTCGAACCACGGACAGGTTCGGGATCGCGCGCAGCGCCGCCAGGTGCTCGATCGGCTGGTGGGTCGGGCCGTCCTCACCGAGACCGATCGAGTCGTGGGTCCAGATGTAGATGGTGTCGATGTCCATCAGAGACGCGAGCCGCACCGCGGGCCGCATGTAATCGGAGAACTGCAGGAACGTGCCACCGAACGCGCGGGTCGGGCCGTGCAGCACGATACCCGACAGGATCGCGCCCATCGCGTGCTCGCGGACGCCGAAGTGCAACACCCGGCCGTACCAGTCCGCTGTGAAGTCCGCCGTCGAAATCGACGGCGGCCCAAACGACTTCACACCTTTGATCGTGGTGTTGTTACTGCCCGCGAGGTCGGCAGAACCACCCCACAACTCCGGCAGCTTCGGCGCGACGTCGTTGAGCACCTGGCCGAACGCGGCGCGGGTGGCCAGCGGCTTGGAGCCCGGCTCCCAGTAGGTCAGGTCGGAATCCCAGCCGTCGGGCAGTTCCTGAGCCAACAGCCGGTCCAGCAGTTCCTTGCGCTCGGACTCACGCTCGGCCCACGCGTCAAAGTCGGTCTGCCACTTGGCGTGTGCTTCCTTACCGCGCTGCACGAGCTTGCGGGTGTGCTCGATGACCTCGTCGCGCACCTCGAACGTCTTGTCGGGATCGAAGCCGAGGATCTTCTTGGTGGCCGCGACTTCTTCCTCGCCGAGCGCCGAGCCGTGCACACCGCCGGTGTTCATCTTGTTGGGCGCCGGATAGCCGATGATCGTCCGCAGGGCGATGAACGACGGCTTGTCGGTCACCTTCTTCGCCTCGGCGATAGCCTGCTCTATACCGACGACGTTCTCGCCGCCCTCCACCTCCTGCACATGCCAGCCGTAGGCGCGGTAGCGTGCCGCGACGTCTTCGGAGAGCGCGATGTTGGTGTCGTGCTCGATCGAGATCTGGTTCTTGTCGTAGAAGACGATCAGGTTGCCGAGTTGCTGGGTGCCGGCCAGCGACGACGCCTCGCTGGTGATGCCCTCCTCGATGTCGCCGTCCGAGGCGATGACGTAGATGTAGTGGTCGAACGGGCTCTCACCCCAGGGTGTGTCGGGGTCGAACAAACCGCGCTCGTAGCGCGAGGCCATCGCCATGCCGACCGCGGATGCGAGGCCCTGTCCGAGCGGGCCGGTCGTGATCTCCACACCCTTGGTGTGGCGGAACTCCGGATGGCCGGGGGTCTTCGACTTGAACGTCCGCAGGGCCTGGATGTCGGAGAGTTCCAGCCCGAAGCCGCCGAGATAGAGCTGGATGTAGAGCGTCAGGCTGGAATGCCCGGCCGAGAGCACGAAGCGGTCCCGACCGAGCCAATGCACGTCGCTGGGATCGTGGCGCATCTGGCGCTGGAAGAGCGTGTAGGCCAGCGGCGCGAGGCTCATCGCGGTTCCCGGGTGGCCGTTGCCGACCTTCTGCACCGCGTCGGCCGCCAGCACCCGGACGGTGTCGACCGCCAGCGAGTCGACGTCGGTCCAGTCCTCGGGGTGGTTCGGGCGGGTCAGCTCGGAAATTTCTTCGAGTGTGGTCACAGGCGGACTCCTGGTCGGCGTAGAGCTCTTCTCAGCTGCACTTTCATCCACCCTAGTGCCGCATGCTTCGCTATTGCAGGCCGCTGGTGCGAGATCCCGGGCGGGATTAGGCCGGTGATTGCACGCGGTCTACCATCGTCTGTAGTAGAAGCCCCGCGCTGCGACCATTTCGACAGGAGTAACTGCGTGAGAGTTCGCGACGTCCACCTCGTCGATGGGGCGCCCACCCGCCTACGCGACCGGCTTCTCGGATACGTCTCGCTGACCAAGCCGCGGGTCATCGAACTGCTCCTGGTCACCACGATCCCGGCCATGCTCCTGGCGAGCCGCGGCAGCGTTGACCCGTTGCTGATCATGAACACACTGATCGGCGGGCTGCTTGCGGCGGCGGGCGCCAATGCTCTGAACTGTGTGGCCGACGCCGACATCGACAAGGTGATGAAGCGCACGGAGCGCAGGCCGCTGGCGCGGGCCACGGTTCCGCGCAGCCACGCCCTGATCTTCGGGCTTGCTCTGTCCGTCGGATCGTTCTTCTGGCTGTGGTGGACGACCAACATGCTCTCGGCCCATCTCGCGGGCGCGACGATAGCGTTCTACGTGCTGGTCTACACGCTGTTGCTCAAGCGCCGCACGCCGCAGAACGTGGTGTGGGGCGGCGCGGCCGGCTGCATGCCCGTGATGATCGGCTGGTCCGCGGTCACCGGGACGATCGCATGGCCCGCGCTGGTCATGTTCGCGATCATCTTCTTCTGGACACCGCCACACACCTGGGCGCTGGCGATGCGCTACAAGGAGGACTACCGCGCCGCGGGCGTCCCGATGCTTCCCGCGGTTGCCACCGAGCGTCAGGTCACCAAGCAGATCCTGATCTACACCTACCTGACGGTGGCCGCGACGCTGGCGCTGACGCCGGTCACCGGCTGGCTGTACGCGGCGGTGGCGCTGCTGGCCGGCGGGTGGTTCCTGGTGATGGCGCACCAGCTCTACAACGGCGTGCGTCGCGGCGAGGCGGTCAAGCCGTTGCGACTGTTCCTGCAGTCGAACAACTACCTGGCCGTCCTGTTCCTGGCGCTGGCGGTCGACTCCGTGTTGGCGCTGCCGACTGTCTTCTAAGCCACCAGCACGACCGAACCGACGGTCTTGCGGCCCTGCAGGTCCCGGTGCGCCTGCTCGGCATCGGCGAGCCGGTAGCGCTCGCTGACCGTGATCGTCAGCGTGCCCGACGCGATCGCATCGAGCAGTTCACCTGCACGCCAGGCGAATTCGTCGGCGGTGCGGGTGTAGTGCACGAGCGTCGGTCGAGTCAGGAACAACGAGCCCGCCGCGTTGAGCAACTGCGGGTCGAACGGCGGCACCGGCCCGCTCGAGGCACCGAACAACGCCAGCGTGCCCCGCACCCTGAGGCTGGCCAGGCTGGCTTCGAACGTGGCGGCCCCGACCCCGTCGTACACCGCCGCGACGCCACCGTCGGTCATCTCCTTGATCTCGGCGCCGAAGGCCGCCGGGTCGGTCGGATAGTCGAGCACGCGCACCGCACCCGCCTGCCGTGACAACTCGGCCTTCTCCGGCGTCGAGACGGTGGTGATGACGCGCACCGCCATGCTGGTCGCCCACTGGGTGAGGATGAGGCCCACGCCGCCCGCGCCCGCGTGCACCAGCACCGAGTCGCCCTGCTGTACCGGGTACAGCGACTTGATCAGGTAGTGCGCCGTCATCCCCTTGAGCAGGGACGCGGCGGCCGCGTCAGGGGCCACGCCGTCGGGTACGTAGGCCACGAAATCGGCTGGGGCGACGCTGTATTCGGCATAGGCCCCGTTGGCCTGAGCGGTGACGACACGATCACCCACCTTCAGCGCGGCGACCCCTTCGCCGATCGCCTCCACGGTGCCGCACACCTCGTTGCCGACGATGAACGGCGTCTCCCGCGGATACTGACCGGATCGGAAGTACGTGTCGAGGAAATTCACGCCGATGGCCTCGGCCTTGATGAGCACCTCGCCCGGGCCGGGCGTGGGTTGTGGCTTCTCGACGTAGGTGAGGACTTCGGGTCCGCCGGTCTCTGCGACTTCGATGGCATGCATGGTCACATCTTCCCAATATCCTGGCACTCGTGAAGCTCGCGCGGCCCGACGTGTTCCATCCGCGCATCGTGTTGGCCGGATGCCCCGCCCTGCCGGAGGGGGATGGCGACGACGCCGGCCTGGTCGCGGCGTTGGGTAAGCGCGGGCTGCACGCCCGCTGGATGTCGTGGGACGACCCGGCGACCTTGACGGCGGATCTGGTGATCCTGCGGGCGACGTTCGACTACATCGATCGGCTCGACGAGTTCATGTCCTGGACGCACCAGGTGGCCAACCTGCTCAACCCAGCCCGGGTGGTGCCCTGGAACAGCGACAAGCGCTACCTGGCCGACCTGGCCGCCGCAGGAGTGCCGACGATCCCCTTCTTCGACCCACGCATCGAGGCCGGCGAGACCGCATTGGTGTTCATCGGCGGCGCGCAGTCACATGCCTTCACGAAGGGTCCAATCCTGCGACAGCCCGAGGCCCGCAGCCCAGCCGACCCCGATTTCGAGGTCTGGGACGTCGGGCACCAGGCCCTTGCGGCGGCGGCCGCGCATCTCGACCTGTCTCCGGAGGAGTTGCTCTACGCGCGGGTGGACGTCATCGGCGGACGCGCCGACCCACGGGTGCTGGAAGTCGCGCTGGTCGAGCCGTCGCTGGGCTGGATGCAGCTGGACGAGGCCACCCGCGACCGACAGCAACGCGAGTTCGTTCTGGCCGTCGAGTCAGCGCTCGACCGGTTCGGGCTCGGCCCGCTCTCGCATCGACGCCCATAGCGCGGCGGTCGCGGCGGTGCACAGTGCGGCACCTGCGACGTGAACCGCCACCAACGCGGCGGGCACGTCCAACGCGTACTGCACGCGCCCCACCAGAGCCTGGGCAGCGACCAGGGCGAGCAGTACCGCGAGTCGCCTCACGACAGGTCGCGGCGCGGCCACGGCTCGCAGCGCGAACGCCAGCGCCACCAACAGCGACAGGTATGCCACCAGCAGCGTGGCGTGAATCTGCACCAACGTCACGATCTCCACCTGCAACCGCGGTACCGGCGCCTCGATGCTCTTGTCCCCGGCATGCGGCCCGGCGCCCGTGACGAAAGTGCCGGTCACGAGCACGGCGGCCAGCGCGAGACCAGAGAGGAAAGTGAGCTGGCGCAACGGTTTCGGCACACGGCGAATCGGCACGCCGTCGTCGGGCTCGCCGATCTTGACGAATAGCAGCACGGCGAGCCAGACCATCGTCATCGAGACCAGCAGATGGATGGCCACGGTCCACCAGAGCAGGCCGGTCAGCACCGTGATGCCGCCGATGACGGCCTGTGCCACTGTCGAGGCAGGCATCAGCCACGCGTAGATGAGCACTTCGCGGCGGCGACGGGCCCGTGTCACAGCCAGCACGGCCGCCGCCGCGGTGAGCACGACGAGGAAGGTGACCATGCGGTTGCCGAACTCGACGGCCTGATGCACGACGGGCACCTCGGCGACCGGCACCGGCGTGAAACTGCCCGGGAAACACTGCGGCCAGGTCGGACAACCCAAGCCGGACGCCGTGACGCGGACGATCGCGCCCGTCACCGAGATTCCGCCCTGGGTCAGGATGACGAGGAAGGCGATGACGCGCTGGGCCCGCAGGCTGGGCAGCGGCAGCAGATCGACCAGCCGCAAGAAGGCGCGTCGCACGGTTCCGATGGTAGAGCAGCGCAACTACAAGCCGTAGTAGCGGGTGAGCCGGCTACCGAGGCGACACGAACGGCACCAGTACTTCGTCGACGAGTTGTACGACCAGATCGTCGTCGATGCGGTCGCCGGTGATCAGCAGCCGATGCCACAGCACGCTCTGTCCCAATTCGCGGGCGATCTCGACTGGAACGTCGGCGCGCACGTCGCCGCGGGAGACGCCGCGCGCGAGCAGCGCGGCCATTTCCTCCTTGCGCCAGCCGATGACGCCGTTACGGAAGGCTTCGGTGAGGTTCGGGTCGTGGGAGCCCGCCGCGATCGCGGCCCGGATCACCGCCGCCCGAGGGCCGGTGAACAGCGCGGCCCATCCACGCAACACAGCGAGCATGTCGCCGCGGTAGCTGCCGGTGTCCTCGTGCGGGATGGCCTCGGTGGCGATGCCTAGCAGCGTGTCTCGGAGCAGGGCGGCGGCGTCCGGCCAGCGCCGGTACAACACGGGTTTGCTTGTCGCGGCCGCCGCGGCGACGGCCTCCATCGTGACGCCGGCCGGGCCGTGTCGGGCGAGGAGCTCGAGCGCCGCGTCACGGATCGCGGCGTCGAGTTCTTGTCCGCGGCGACGCGCCATCCACCACTCCTTTGAAGAAACGCTTGCGTATCTTAGCGCGCAGGGTTAGCGTCTGGTTATAAGAAACGCATCCGTATCTTAGGAGAAGCATGACACGCCCGGTGCTTTATCCGCTCCGCTCCGTCGACACCGCGACGGTGCAGTACCTCGACCATCGCCACGGCAGGCGCCGCATCACCATCGACCACCGGCCGCTTGGGGGCGTGACTCCCGCGATGCTTCTGGACTGGTTCACGCACCTCGGCGAAACGATGGTGTACGGGGGAGAAGTCATAGACCGCTATCTCGCCTGGCATCCGATCGATCACATTCACTGGGCTTTGGCGCGTCCGGCGCCAGGAGGTGGAGCGGCCGATGGCGCGCAATTCCGCATGGTCGAGGCGTTCGGCGGCCGACCCGAGTACAGGATCGACGAGATCGCGCGGGTCGAGAAGCTCGACGAGACCGGCATCCGACTGGTCAAACGGGTCGCGGGAATTCCGATCTTCCAGCTGGAGCACACCTGGTCTGCCGGCACCGACGGTGCCCACTACGTGACGGTGATGGATCTCGGCGGGCGGTCGCCGCTGCTCTCTGGCGTCAACAGCATCGTGCGCCGACGCTTTCCGGTGGACAAGACGCGCGCGTGGGTGAAGCACAACATCGAAGAGGTCGGACAGCTCGAATATCTGCTGCCGCTACTGGCGTCAGGTGAAGCGGAACCAGCGCAGCGCGCACACCGAGGCGATCGCGCCCCAAACGGCGAGCACCAGAAGGCCGAACCAGTCCACTGACAGCGTCATCGCCTGGGTCAGCGCCTCGGTGAGGGCGCCGGCCGGCGTCAACCGGGCCACCCACTGCGCCGCGGACGGCACCATGCCGCCCTCGAGGCCGCCCTCGAGCGTCAGCGCGCCGAGCCCAGCGAAGACGAACCACAGCAAGTTCCCCAGGGCCAGGACGATCTCGGCGCGCAGGGTGCCGCCGAGTAACAGGCCCAGCGCCGCGAAAACCGCTGTGCCCAAGGCGATCACCGCCGCACCGAGCGCGAGTCCCGCAAGGTTGGGCCGCCAGCCGAGCGCCACCCCGATGGTGCCCAACACGATCGCCTGCAGGAAAACGACCGCGACCACCGCCAACGACTTGCCCGCGATGATGCCCCACACAGGAAGCGCTGTGGCGCCTAGGCGTTTGAGCGCTCCGTAGCGGCGGTCGAACGCCACGGCGATCGCCTGCCCGGTGAACGCGGTGGAGATCACCGCCAGCGCCATGATCGCAGGCGCGAACGTCGCCGCCCGGTTCGGTCCGAACGAGCCGAGTGGCAGCAGCGTCAAGCCCACCAGCAAGGTGATCGGGATGAACATCGTCAGCAGCAGCTGTTCGCCGTTGCGCAACAGCAGCCGCAACTCCAGGCCGAACTGCGCGGCGAGCATCTTCTGCACGGTGGCCGGGCCAGGGTCGGGTGAGAACGTGCCCGGCGCAAAGCGATTCGTCGTCATAGTTTTTGGTTCCTCGCGCAAGCGCTCGTCATAGTTCTTGGTTCCTCGCGCAAGCGCTCGTCATAGTTTTCGGTTCCTCGCGCAAGCGCTCGTCACGGCCGCAACTCCCGCCCGGTCAGATCGAGGAACACGTCCTCGAGGCTTCGCTGTTCCACGCGCATATCGGTAGCCAGGACATCGAGACGCGCACACCACGCCGTCACCGTCGCCAGCACCTGTGGATTGATTGCGCCCTCCACCAGGTAATCACCCGGGGCGGTCTCGGTCGCCCGGTAGCTCTCGGGCAGCGCGGAAACCAACAGCGACAGGTCGAGCATGCGCGGCGCGCGGAACCGTAACTGGTTCTCGGCACCGCTGCGCATCAGCGCCTCGGGAGAACCGGTGGCCACCGGGACGCCGTGGTCGATGATCATGATGCGGTCGGCCAACTCCTCGGCCTCGGTGAGTTGATGGGTCGTCAGCACCACGGTCACGCCGTCGCGACGTAGCGCATCGATCAACTCCCACACCACGATTCGCGCATGTGCGTCCATACCGGCGGTCGGCTCGTCGAGGAAGACCAACTCCGGGCGCCCGACCACGGCACAGGCGAGCGCCAGTCGCTGCTGCTGACCGCCGGACAGCCTGCGGTAGGTCGTGCGTGCCGCCTCGGTCAGCCCCAGGGTGTCCATCAGCCACGCCGGATCAAGTGGGTTGGCCGCATAGGAGGCCACCAGCTTGAGCATCTCGCCGGCGCGGGCGGCCGGGTAGCCGCCTCCGCCCTGCAACATCACTCCGATGCGCTCACGCAACCGGGCGTTGTCGCCGAACGGGTCCATGCCGAGGATCGCGATGGTGCCGGAGTCGGGACGGATGAAGCCCTCGCACATCTCGACGGTCGTGGTCTTGCCGGCGCCGTTCGGCCCCAGCAGGGCGAACACCTCGGCCGCGTGAACCTCCAAGTCGAGCTCGGACACCGCGACGGTCGACCCGTAGCGCTTCGTGACCCCGCTGAGGCGCACGGGGGCGGGGGACGATGCCCCGAATCCAGAGTGGGTCACGGGGACTCAGCGTAAGCGTCGGGCCGCGCGGGCTGTGGCTGCGGTGGTGAGGGCTGATTGTGCGGCGGGGTCGTCACGCTGCGCCAGGGCAACCGGTTGTAGGTGAGCAGGAACAACGCGACGACGATCACGGTGCTTGCCGCGGTGGCGAGGAGTATCTGGAAAACCGTGAACCGGTCGCCGTTGGCTGTCGGACCGAAGATCCCGACGGCCAGCGTCACCACGATCGTGGTGCTGCGGAACGCCGGCCGGGTCGCCCACGCCGCGAGGGGAAGGACGGCCCACAACACGTACCAGGGCTGGACGACCGGAAACAGCAGCACCGTCACGCCCAGCGCGACGCCGAGCCCGCCCACGGGATGCAGCCGCCCCCGCAGAACCAGCAGCAGCAGCCACGTCACCAGGATCGCGATGATGAAGACACCGATCGCACGCGTGAGCCCCAGCACCGCCGTCGTGTGGTCGCCGAGGCCCAACAGGATGCCGACCTGACCGGTGCCCAGGGCCAACAGGGTGGGCAGTGACATCCAGCTGCGCACGACGTTGGCGGTGCCCAGTGTGTTGAGCCAGCCGAACCCGAGACCGCTGGCCCACCCGATCAGCGCCATCACCACCACCGACACCGCGGTCAGCGCGCCACCGGCCAGGAAGAAGGCCTTGACCGTCCCGCCCAATCGCCAGGCCAGCGCCATCGCCACGAACCCCAACGCCAACAGCGACGGCAGTTTTACCTGTGACGACAGCGTGATCAACACGACGCCGACCAACAGCATCGCCAGCGGCCGCCACCGTGCCCATTGCTCACGGCTCTGTGGCCAAGAAAGCGGTCTGGGAAGCAGCGGCGTGGCGACCCCGATGCTGCTGACGCCCCGCAGGGCGAACTCGGTGCCGGCGAGCATCAGGCCGAGCATCAGGGCCTCGTTGTGGATGCCTCCGACCAGATGCATGATCAGCAGCGGGTTGGCGGCGCCCAGCCACAGCG
Source organism: Mycobacterium sp. GA-1285 (assembly GCF_001499905.1). GTDB lineage: Bacteria > Actinomycetota > Actinomycetes > Mycobacteriales > Mycobacteriaceae > Mycobacterium. The sequence continues at coordinate 46,275 of NZ_LQIS01000052.1, forward strand.
CGCTCACCTCGGCGACGCCGCAGCGACGGGCGAGGCGCGGGGTCGCCCAGACGATCAGGCCCACACCCAGCAGCACGACCAACCGGTGGCACAACACAGCGGCCACGATGTTCTCGCCCGTCAGCGCCGAGATGCCCTGCCCGATCCACAGGAAAAGCGGCCCGTATGGCGCGGGTGTCTCGCGCCACATGTTCGGCACCGACAGCGTGAACACGTGGTCCAGGCCCAGGCCGGTGGCCGGACCGACCCGGTAAGGGTCGAGGCCTTTGATGCCGATCTCGCTCTGCGCCAGGTAGGAGTAGACATCGCGGCTGTACATCGGCGGGGCGATGAGCAGCGGCAGGACCCACAGCCACAACAGCCGGTCCAACTGGGTGCGCGACATGCGCCGGTCACCCAGCGTGAATCTCCCGAGCATCAGCCAGGCCAGCGCCATCATCACCGCACCGGTGGTGGTCATGGTCAGGCTCACGGTCTGAATACGTGACGGCAGATTGAGCAGCCGGACGCCGAACGTCGGATCCTGCACCACCGGCCTGGCCCCCACGCCGAGCGCGCCGATCGCCATCAGCACCGTGCCCGCGGCGCCGAACAGCCGCGTCCGGCGCAGCGCGATGACCTCGGCGTCGTTGAGGGGCGAGCCCACCGGGCGTTCGTCGGCGTGCCAACGGGCGATCGACGAGCTGAAGGAGGGGAGGCGGGCTGCCACCTCAGCAGCGTAACCGCCCACGTTATGGCCCCTACCACGCTAAGGGTGCCCTCGCTTTACAGCACTTTCCGAATTCCGTCACAATGGTGTTGTGAAAATCAGTCCGGAAGCGGGAGCCGATCGCCACACCCGTGGTGCGATCGTGCGACTGCTGCTCGAATCCGGACCGATCACCGCCGGTGAGATCGGCGAGCGGCTCGGAATCTCCGCCGCCGGCGTGCGCCGCCACCTCGATGCTCTGATGGAGGCGGGCGATGCCGAGTCCCACAACGCGGCGGCATGGCAGCACACCGGGCGCGGGAGACCTGCCAAGCGTTACCTGCTGACCGCGGCGGGCCGGGCGAAACTGGACCACGCTTATGACGACCTCGCTGCCGCGGCGATGCGCCAACTTCGTGAAATCGGCGGTGACGAAGCGGTGCGCACGTTTGCGCGGCGCCGTGTCGACGGGATCCTCGCGGGAGTAACCGAGGGCCCCGATGACGTTGCATCTAAAGCCGACCGGGTGGCCGCGGCGCTGACCGAGGCCGGCTACGCGACCACCGTGACATCGGTGACGCCGGCGCCCGGATCCATCCACGGCATCCAGCTGTGTCAGCATCACTGTCCGGTGTCGCACGTGGCCGAGGAGTTCCCGGAACTGTGCGAAGCCGAGCGAGAGGCGTTCGCCGAGATCCTGGGCACCCATGTGCAGAGGCTCGCCACGATCGTCAACGGCGACTGCGCCTGCACCACGCACGTACCTCTGGTCGAAAAGATCAGTGCTTCAGCCCCACCAGACCCCACTAACAAGCAAGGAGCGTCGAGATGACGACGACACCCGAGGCCCACAAGGTAGGCGAACCGCTCAGCCAGGACGAGGCGATCGCCTCCCTGAGCCGGTACGGCTACGGCTGGGTGGACTCCGACGTCGCCGGCGCCAGCGCACAGCGCGGGCTGTCCGAGGCCGTAGTCCGCGACATTTCCGCGAAGAAGAACGAGCCCGAGTGGATGCTGGAAACGCGCCTGAAGGCGCTGCGCACCTTCGACAAGAAGCCGATGCCGAACTGGGGTTCCAACCTCGAGGGCATCGACTTCGACAACATCAAGTACTTCGTGCGGTCCACGGAAAAGCAGGCCGCCACGTGGGACGACCTGCCCGAGGACATCCGTAACACCTACGACAAGCTGGGCATCCCGGAGGCGGAGAAGCAGCGTCTGGTCTCCGGGGTCGCGGCCCAGTACGAGTGCCTGGCAGGGGACACCCTGGTATGGACTGCCAATCGTGGCCAAGTGCCTATCAAGGAAATCACCCACGGGGATCTTGTCTTTGCCTACGACGAGACTGCCGAGCGGTTCGTGGCGGCTCCGGTGAAGGCCGCTGCGCAAACCGACACCCGTCAGACATACGAGCTCAAGACGACCCGGCGGGGCCTGCGCGCCACCGACAACCATCCGATGTTGGTGCTGCGTGACGAGCGTAAGCCCGGGCGCCAGCGGGCGCGGTACTACCGGCGCTGGGTCACGGTGGACGAGATCAAGCCGGGCGACTTCATCGCCGTACCCCGCAAGCTTCCTGAATTCGGTGTCGCCGCAGAACTGCCGACCGTCGCCGGATTGATGACGCCGGCGACCAGCAGTGTGGATCTGATGTGGCTGCTCGGCCTGTACATCGGCGATGGCAACCTCCATCTGTCGACGAAGACGTACCGCGTCCAGTTCGCGATTCCGGCTACGGATGTCGAAATGCGTTCCGAGGTGATCCGAGTCGTGAAGGGACTCTTCGGATTACGCGTCATCGAGGCGGACCAATACCGTGTCGTGGTGAACTCGAAGGCACTGACCGAGTGGATCGCCGAACTCGGCTTCACCGGATTGGCGCTGACCAAGCGGGTTCCCGACTGGGTCTATTCGCTCCCGGTCGATCAGCGGCTGGCGTTCCTGGGGGGCTGGGTGGACGCCGATGGGCACGTGCGCCCAGACAAGAGCGGTTCGGTGCTGTTGACGTGCGCCAACGAACCACTGATAAACCAGGCACGTGAACTCGCTGAGCTGTCAGGACTGCGCGCTGGTGGGCCGTGGTCGTTCACGCAGCCGTACTACACCGACCCGACTCGGATCCAAACCGCCTGGCGGCTGGGCATTTCCGGTGACTTTGAGCGGTTGGGGTGCCGAAACCCGAAGCGCACAAACCGTTTCGGCCGCCGGAAATACTTGCACTCGTCCAATGGTGCCCACGGCACGACGATTCGAGTCCACTGCAATGAGTGGCTCGGATTCGAACGAGTGAAATCGATCGAGCCGTATGCCGTTGAGCCGGTCTACGACATCGAAGTCGATGGCCCCCACAACTTCGTCGCAGAAGGCCTCGTCGCGCACAATTCTGAGGTCGTCTACCACCAGATTCGCGAGGACCTCGAGGCTCAGGGAGTCATCTTCCTCGACACCGACACCGCGCTGCGGGAACATGAGGACGTTTTCAGGAAGCATTTCGGAACGGTAATACCTGCAGGCGATAACAAGTTTTCTGCACTCAATACCGCGGTTTGGTCGGGCGGTTCGTTTATCTATGTGCCGCCGGGAGTGCATGTCGACATTCCATTGCAGGCATATTTCCGTATTAATACCGAGAATATGGGCCAATTCGAGCGTACACTGATAATCGTAGATGAAGGTGCATATGTGCATTATGTGGAAGGGTGCACTGCGCCAATTTATAAATCCGATTCATTGCATTCTGCAGTGGTCGAAATAATTGTCAAGCCCGGTGGCAGGTGCCGTTATACGACCATTCAGAACTGGTCGAGCAACGTCTACAACCTGGTAACCAAGCGGGCCCGCGCCGAGGCGGGCGCCACCATGGAGTGGGTCGACGGCAACATCGGCTCCAAGGTCACCATGAAGTACCCGGCGGTCTGGATGACCGGTGAGCACGCCCGCGGCGAGGTCCTGTCGGTCGCGTTTGCCGGCGAGGGTCAGCACCAGGACACCGGTGCCAAGATGCTGCACCTGGCACCCAATACGTCGAGCAATATCGTGTCCAAATCGGTGGCCCGCGGCGGCGGTCGCGCGTCCTACCGTGGCCTGGTCCAGGTCAACAAGGGCGCGCACGGATCGCGGTCCAGCGTGAAATGTGATGCGTTGCTTGTCGATACGATTAGCCGCTCCGACACCTACCCGTACGTCGACATCCGAGAGGACGACGTGACGATGGGCCACGAGGCGACAGTGTCGAAGGTCAGCGAGGATCAGCTGTTCTACCTGATGAGCCGTGGTCTGACCGAGGACGAGGCGATGGCGATGGTGGTGCGCGGATTCGTCGAGCCGATCGCCAAGGAGCTTCCGATGGAGTACGCGCTCGAGCTCAACCGGCTCATCGAACTGCAGATGGAAGGCGCGGTTGGGTGACCGGGGCGAGCGAAGCGACGGGTTTGGGTAGGGGTTCCGAGCTGACCACTGCGATCGAAGGGACTCCGGCGGGATCGGCGCTCAACAAGGGCGAGATCTTCACCTCGTTCGATGTGGACGCCTTCGAGGTGCCCGGCGGTCGCGACGAGATCTGGCGGTTCACGCCGTTGAAGCGCCTGCGCGGTCTGCACGACGGTTCCGCGATCGCCACCGGCCACGCCGGCATCACCGTGGGGGAGCGTCCCGGTGTCACCGTCGAGACGGTGGGTCGTGACGACGAGCGGCTCGGTCAGGGCGGTGCGCCGTCCGATCGCATTGCCGCGCAGGCGTTCTCGTCCTTCGACACGGCGACGGTCGTCACGATCGCACGCGACACCGAGGTGGCCGAGCCCATCGAAGTCGACATCACCGGCCCGGGCGAGGGCGCGGTGGCCTACGGGCATCTGCAGATCCGAGTCGAGGAACTCTCGCGCGCGATCGTCGTGGTGGATCTGCGCGGCAGCGGCACCTACGCCGACAACGTCGAGATCATCGTCGGCGATTCGGCCGGGCTCGGGGTGATCTGGATCGCCGACTGGGCCGACGACATGGTGCACGTCAGCGCGCATCACGCGCGCCTCGGCAAGGACGCCGTGCTCGGTCACGTCAACGTGACACTCGGCGGGGACGTGGTGCGAACGACGGCGACGGTGCGGTTCACCGGACCCGGCGGCGACGCCAAGATGCTCGGCACCTACTTCGCCGACGACGGCCAGCACTTCGAGTCGCGGCTGCTGGTCGACCACGCCCACCCGAACTGCAAGTCCGACGTGCTGTACAAGGGTGCGTTGCAAGGTGATCCGGCATCCAACCGGCCCGACGCCCACACCGTGTGGGTCGGCGATGTATTGATCCGGGCGGAGGCCACCGGCACCGACACCTTCGAGGTGAACCGCAACCTGCTGCTCACCGACGGCGCTCGGGCCGACTCGGTGCCCAACCTCGAGATCGAGACGGGCGAGATCGTCGGCGCCGGACACGCCAGTGCCACCGGACGTTTCGACGACGAGCAGTTGTTTTATCTGCGGGCTCGCGGCATCCCCGAGGATCAGGCGCGACGCTTGGTGGTGCGCGGCTTCTTCAACGAGATCATCGCGAAGATCGCCGTGCCCGCGGTGCGCGAGCGCCTCACCGAAGCAATCGAACGAGAACTAGCGATCACGGAATCGAGAACAGTCCAATCATGACCACACTTGAAGTCAAAGACCTGCACGTCTCGGTGCAGACCCCTGAGCAGACCGAGATCCCGATCCTCAACGGTGTCGACCTCACAGTGAAGTCCGGCGAGACCCACGCCGTCATGGGACCCAACGGCTCCGGCAAGTCGACGCTGTCCTATGCGATCGCCGGCCACCCCAAGTACACGGTGACGTCGGGCTCCATCACACTCGACGGGCAGGACGTGCTGGAGATGACCATCGACGAGCGGGCCCGCGCCGGCCTGTTTCTCGCGATGCAGTACCCGGTCGAGGTGCCGGGGGTTTCGATGTCGAACTTCCTGCGCACCGCCGCGACGGCCGTGCGCGGTGAGGCGCCAAAGCTGCGGCACTGGGTCAAAGAGGTCAAGGGCGCGATGACGGATCTCGGGATCGACGCGTCGTTCTCCGAACGCAGTGTCAACGAAGGCTTTTCGGGCGGCGAGAAGAAGCGCCACGAGATCCTGCAGCTGGCACTGCTCAAGCCGAAGATCGCGATCCTCGACGAGACGGACTCGGGTCTGGATGTCGACGCGCTGCGCGTCGTCAGCGAGGGCGTCAACCGCTACGCCGAGACCGAGAACGGCGGCGTGCTGCTGATCACGCACTACACCCGCATTCTGCGCTACATCCAGCCCCAGTTCGTACACGTGTTCGTCGGTGGCCGCATCGTCGAATCCGGCGGTCCGGAACTCGCCGACGAACTCGAGGAAAGCGGCTACGTCCGGTTCACTCAGGCCGTCGGAGCGTGACATGACCGCCGCGCAGACTCTGGACCTCACCAAGATCAGGGGCGACTTCCCGATCCTGAAGAAGGTGATGCGCGGCGGAAATCAGTTGGCGTACCTGGATTCCGGCGCGACGTCGCAACGCCCGCTGCAGGTGCTCGACGCCGAGCGCGAGTTCCTACTCACGTTCAACGGTGCGGTGCACCGCGGTGCGCACCAGTTGATGGAGGAGGCCACCGACGCCTACGAACACGGTCGCGCGGACATCGCGGCCTTCGTCGGCGCCGACCCCGACGAGTTGGTTTTCACCAAGAACGCGACCGAGGCCATCAACCTGATCGCGTACACGTTGGGCGACAGGCGGTTCGACTACGCCGTCGGGCCGGGCGACGTGATCGTCACAACCGAACTCGAGCACCACGCCAACCTCGTCCCGTGGCAGGAGTTGGCGCGCCGGACCGGCGCGACGCTCAAGTGGTACGGCGTCACCGACGACGGCCGCATCGACCTGGACTCGCTGTCGCTGGATGAGCGGGTGAAAGTCGTTACCTTCAGTCATCATTCGAACGTCACGGGAGCCGTGGTCCGGGTCACCGAGCTGGTGTCGCGCGCCAAGGCCGTCGGCGCGCTGACGGTGCTGGACGCCTGCCAATCCGTGCCGCACCAGCCCGTGGACTTGCACACCCTCGATGTCGACTACGCGGCGTTCTCCGGACATAAGATGCTGGGGCCCAACGGAATCGGCGTCTTGTACGGCCGGCGATCGCTGCTCGACGCGATGCCGCCGTTCATCACGGGCGGCTCCATGATCGAAACGGTCTCGATGGTGGAGACCACCTACGCGCCGGCGCCGCAGCGTTTCGAGGCGGGCACGCCGATGACGTCGCAAGTAGTGGGGTTGGCGGCCGCCGCCCGCTACCTGCGGGAGATCGGGATGGCCACCGTCGAGGCGCACGAGGCGCAACTGGTGGCCGCCGCGCTCGACGGGCTGACCGCTATTGACGGTGTGCGGATCATCGGACCGACGTCGCTCGAGAACCGGGGCTCCCCGGTCAGCTTCGTGGTCGACGGCGTGCATGCGCACGACGTGGGCCAGGTGCTCGACGACGACGGCGTGGCGGTGCGCGTCGGACACCATTGCGCATGGCCATTGCATCGCCGGTTCGGGATCGCGGCGACCGCGCGCGCGTCGTTCGCGCTCTACAACACCTTCGACGAGGTCGATCGTTTGGTCGCCGGCGTGCGCCGCGCCGTCGAATTCTTCGGCGGGGACTGACGTGCGGCTGGAGCAGATCTATCAGGAAGTGATCCTCGATCACTACAAGCGCCCACATAACCGCGGGCTGCGCGAGCCGTTCGCCGCGGAGGTCTACCACGTCAACCCCACCTGCGGCGACGAGGTGAGGCTGCGGGTGAGGCTGTCCGACGATGGTGAGCAGGTAGTCGACATCTCCTACGACGGCCAGGGTTGTTCGATCAGCCAGGCCTCGACGTCGGTGCTGACCGATCAGGTGATCGGCCAGAGCGTCGGGGACGCGTTGAAGACCGTCGCAGCGTTCACCGAGATGGTGTCCTCGCGTGGCACGGTCCAAGGCGACGAAGATGTAATCGGAGACGGCATCGCATTCGCCGGTGTCGCGAAGTACCCGGCGCGGGTGAAGTGCGCGTTGCTGGGTTGGATGGCTTTCAAAGACGCGCTAGCGCAAGCCAGTGAGGAGGCGCCAGATGAGCGACACCGCAGTGCCTAACGAGGAGCTGTTGTTCGATCTCGAGGAGGCGATGCGAGACGTCGTCGACCCGGAACTCGGCATCAACGTCGTCGACTTGGGCCTGGTTTACGGGATCAACGTCGAGAAGGGGGAGCAGGGCAACGTTGCGCTGATCGACATGACGTTGACCTCGGCCGCCTGCCCGCTGACCGATGTGATCGAGGATCAGTCGCGCACCGCGCTGGTGGGCGCCGGGTTGGTCGACGAGCTCAGGATCAACTGGGTGTGGAACCCGCCGTGGGGTCCGGACAAGATCACCGAAGACGGCCGCGAGCAGCTACGCGCACTGGGCTTCACCGTCTAGCACGCGGCCGATACCGCCGTCGAATTTGCGTAGAGGGCTGTGGTTTTCGCCGGATCACGACCCTGAGCGCAATTTCGACGACACAATCGACGGATGGTCACGGTGCCGGCGTTCGTCTGGCGAGGCGGATTCTTCCTTCGAGCGCTGATCACCGGCGGCGTCGTCGGACTCGCGGTGGGCGTTCTTGCGTGGCTTGATTCGGGATTCCTGATTGCCGGAGCGATCGTGTTCGTCATCGTCGGCACCTTCTACGGCATGTGGATGTCACGCCGAATGGCGCGCTACTGGCCGGGCGCCAGGCGCCTCACCGGTGATCAGCGAGTGATGGTCGCGCGTACCGCCCGCCGCGGAGAATCCATCGGCGACCCGGATCTGGCGCAGGCCGTCATCGACTACCGCGACGGCTTGCACGCGTCCGCCGAGAGTGCGCGGCCTCTGAGGTGGCTGCTGATCGTCGTGCTTGTCGTCGCCGCCGGGACAGCGGTGTGGGACTGGGTGTTCGGCTCATGGGCCAACGCCGTGGCGTCGGTGCTCTACCTGGCCGCGTTACTCGTCGAGGTGTTCTGGTGGCCCCCGCGGCACCGCCAGCTCCTGGCCAACACGGATTACGCGGCAGATGTCGCCGCACAGGTCCTGTCGCAAGGGACCGGCTCTATTCGCGAAGATCACTGATCGCACAGGCCGACGATCAAATCTCGAAATTGCCCGACTGTGGAAAGTTGCGACGGGCGCCTAGACCGGTAACCTAGCGATCCCGCCCGGCGATGATCAGATCCTTGATCTCAGCGAGTTGCTCGTCGACAGAGCCGAACCGGGCATATGTTTCCTGGAAGCCGTTCTCCACCCGGGTTTGGAGGGTAGTCAGTCGTGCTTCTACCCCCGTGAGCTGGGTCTCGACCCCGCCGAGTCGGATTGCTTGTTCCCGCTGGTTGGCGCCGAGCGCATTGACGGCCGCGAGCACGGCACGGTAGTCGGCGCGCGATGCTTCGAGCGCCGCGACGCGCGCTTCGAGGTCTTCGAGCTTGGGCACAGTGCCGACTCTAAATCAAACGGAACCCTTCAAGTGCTCCGATCGACCCACCTGGGGATAACGACGGCCTCCCGGGCCGATCTTGCCCTGTGTGTCACAGTTGAAAAATCGTTCGCCGGTGTCAATTGCCCACAGCTGTCACCCGCCCTGACTATCGTCGTGAGACTTCAGCGAGGAAGTGGGGTAGTACAGCGGTATGGGTTCGGTGCACGACGTCATCGAGGCGTTCCGGCAGGCGCCGTCGAATTCCGAACGGGGCACGAAGTTCGAGAAGTTGATGGTCCGCTACTTCGAGCTGGGACCCGATGCTGTCCCAGCAGTACGACGCGGTCTGGCGCTGGATCGACTGGCCGGACCGCAAGGGCAAGGCCGACACCGGGATCGACCTGGTGGCGCGGAATCGGGACACCGGCGAGTACACGGCGATCCAATGCAAGTTCTACGAGCCGACCCACACGCTGGCGAAAGGGGACATCGACTCGTTCTTCACCGCCTCCGGGAAGGCACCCTTCACCAATCGGGTGATCATCTCCACGACTGACCGCTGGGGCAAGAACGCAGAGGATGCTCTGGACGGGCAGACGATCCCGGTGCAGCGGATCGGTCTGGCCGAGATCGCCGAGTCGCCGATCGACTGGGATATCGCGTGGCCGCAGGGCGACCTCCACGTGGATCTGACGCCGGCCAAGCGTCACGGCACCAGGCCGCATCAGGACCAGGCGATCGACGCGGTGTTCCGCGGCTACGCGGTCGGTAGCGACCGCGGCAAGCTCATCATGGCGTGCGGCACAGGCAAGACGTTCACCGCGCTCAAGATCGCCGAACGCACGGCCAGCGAGAACGGCGCCAGCGCACGGGTCCTCTTCCTCGTGCCGTCGATCTCGCTGCTGAGCCAGACTTTGCGCGAATGGACGGCGCAGAGCGAGTTGGATCTACGCGCATTCGCGGTGTGTTCGGACACCAAGGTGTCGCGCTCGGCTGAGGACTTCAATGTCCACGACGTGCCGATCCCGGTCACCACCGACCCGCAGGTGCTCGTGCACGAGATGCAACACCGCAAGCGGGCTCAGGGTCTGACGGTGGTTTTCAGCACCTACCAGTCGTTGCCGGTGGTCGCCGAGGCCCAGGGTTTGGGTGTTGACCCGTTCGACCTGGTGATCTGCGACGAGGCCCATCGCACCACCGGCGTGACGATGTCGGGGGAGGACCCGTCGAATTTCGTGCGGATTCACGATGCCGCCTACATCAAGGCGACCCGTCGCCTCTACATGACGGCCACGCCGCGCATCTTCGACGAGAACGTCAAGGACAAGGCAGACGAGCACTCCGCCGAACTCGTCTCGATGGACGACGAACTCACCTTCGGTCCGGAGTTTCACCGGCTGACCTTCGGTGAGGCGGTCGAGCGCGGACTGCTCACCGATTACAAGGTGATCGTGTTGACGGTCGATGAGTCGGTGATCGCACCACGCCTGCAGCAGGAGCTCGCCGGCCACGCTCACGAACTGATGCTGGACGACGCATCCAAGATCGTCGGTTGCTGGAATGCACTGGCCAAGCGGGCCGGCACCAGTCCCGACGGCACCGGATTCGCGCCCGACGAGCCGCCGATGCGGCGCGCGGTGGCCTTCGCCAAGGACATCGCCACGTCGAAGCAGATCGCGGAGATGTTTCCGAAGGTTGTCGAGGCGTATCGCGACCTGCTCGAGGAGCAGGAGAACGACGGCCAGCCGGTCGACGACACGAACCGTGACTTGAGCTGCGTGGCACGCCACGTCGACGGGACCTTCAACGCGTTGGAGCGCAACGCGGAGTTGTCATGGCTGAAATCCGTTGTCGCCGAGGGTGAATGCCGGATATTAAGCAATGCGCGCTGCCTCTCGGAGGGCGTCGACATGCCCGCGCTTGACGCGGTGCTGTTCTTGCATCCGCGCAACTCGATCGTCGACGTCGTGCAGTCCGTGGGTCGGGTCATGCGCAAGTCGACCGAAAAGGACTACGGCTACGTCATTTTGCCGGTGGCGGTGCCGGCGGGAGTCGAGCCGTCAGCGGCGTTGGCCGACAACAAGCGGTTCAAAGTCGTGTGGCAGGTGCTCAACGCGCTGCGTTCCCACGACGAGCGCTTCGACGCAATGGTCAACAGCATCGCGTTTAACAGCGCCGCCGGTAAGAAGACCGGTGAGGGCACGGAGAAGCTACTCGGTGCCCATATCGGGCCCACCATCGAAGATCCGGGACCGGCGGCGGGCGAAACGGAATCGGCCGATGGCGGTGTCGCGACGCAGATGGCGCTGTTCTCGTTGTCGAAGTGGCAAGAGGCGGTGTATGCCCGCATCGTCGATGCGGCCAGCCCGTTCCGTTTCGTGGTTCTCGACGATCCGATCCAGGCTATGGACCCGTCCAAGATCGACGGATTCCTCGACGTGCTCACGGGTCTGGCCAACGACCGGCAGGTCATCGTGTTCACCCACGACGACCGGCTGCCGGCCGCGATTCGGCGGTCGAAGGCACCCGCCCGCGTCGTCGAAGTCACCCGCGGCGCCAATTCGGCCGTCACCGTCACCGAAGCAAGCAGGCCGGCCAAACGACTGCTCGATGACGCCTATGCGATAGCAGCCGACGAAGCCGTTCCCGATGCCGTCAAGAATGCAGCGGTCCCGGTGCTGTGCCGTGAGGCGCTGGAGGCGGCGGCATGGGATGTCTACAGCTCGAAAGCGTTGAGCCAGGGGCAGTCTCGCACGGAGATCGAAGATGCCTGGGAAGAGGCGGCAACCCTGAGGAAGCGTCTCGGCCTTGCCCTGGCTGCCGGTGAGGACACCGTCGTCGACAAGTGGTTGGCCGGTGGCTCCGCGCGCCGCCTCACGATGGCAGTGATCCGCAAAGGCACCCACGGGAGCGAGGTGCAGGACTACAAGTTCGTAGTGAACCAGGCACGGCTTGCGGCCGGAGATCTGATCGGGGCGTCGGCGTGACCGACCGCGCAGCGCTGCTGGACTATGCCGACGACGTGCTCGACGGTGCGGTGCCGCTCGGGGCACGCGGGCCCCGCACGGCGGCGCTGCTGGCGCGGTGCGCGCTGGAGAACTGGCTCGACGAGCAGAGTGCGACGTGGTCACCACTTGGCGACCACCGGCCGACGACGATCTCGAAGCTCGTCGTGTTGAGGACCCGCCACGACGACGTCGGTGAGCGCGCCAAGCGGCTGTGGTATTCGCTTAGCCGCGCATGCCACCACCACGCCTACGAACTGCAGCCGTCGGCGTTCGAGATCAGGCGGCTGGTCGCCGAGGTCCGCACCCTCGACGGCCGCGGATGAACCATGTCAGGTTCCGCGGCGTCCGACGATCAAATCCTTGATCTCGGCAAGGCTCTCGTCGACCGAGCGGAAACGTGCGTTGGTTTCCTGGCGGAAGTCGGCCAACTGTGATTCGACACCGTCCAGCCTGGATTCGACGCGACCAAGCCTGGATTCGACGCGGCCAAGCCCGGATTCGACGGTGTCGAGCTTCGTTTCTACGGTCACCAGGCGAAGGGAATGCTCGCGCTGGTTGGCGCCCAACGCGTTGACGGCCGCCAACACCGCCCGATAATCGGCGCGCGATGCTTCCAGTGCCGCAACCCGCGCTTCGAGGTCATCCAACGTCGCCACGCAATTACTCTAAGTCGGCCGATCAGGTTCACGCGCGGGTAGCGACCACGGCTGTGGATAGCAGCTGCGGTTCGGCGGCCTCATACTGGGAATACGAAGCCGACCATCTGCGTTAGGACCCGACGTGGCTACCCAAGACATCACCGCCGAGCAATTCAACGACACCATCAACGACAACGAGATCGTGCTGGTGGATTTCTGGGCGTCGTGGTGTGGCCCGTGTAAGGCATTCGCCCCGACCTTCGCGGCGTCCTCCGAGAAACATCCCGACGTGGTGTTCGCCAAGGTCGACACCGAGGCCGAGCAGGCACTGGCAGCGGCCGCCGACATCCGGTCCATCCCCACGCTGATGGCGTTCAAGAAGGGCAAGCTGGTGTTCAACCAGGCCGGCGCGTTGCCGCCGGCGGCCCTCGAAGAGCTGGTGCAGCGGGTCAAGGACTTCGACATCGACGCCGCGATCGCCGCGCAGAACAACGGCCAGCCAGAGTGACGCCCCGCACGCGATAGCGTGCATGGGTGAGCGAGCACGCACAGACCGAGCAGAGCAACTTCGTCCTCGTCGACCGGCCACGGCCCGGCGTCGCTTTGGTGACGCTCAACCGCCCCGAACGGATGAACTCCATGGCGTTCGACGTCATGGTTCCACTCAAGAAGGTCCTCGACGAGCTGACCTACGACAACTCCATCCGGGCGGTCGTGCTCACCGGCGCGGGGCGCGGATTCTCCTCGGGCGCCGATCACAAGTCGGCAGGCTCCGTCCCGCACATCGACGGCTTGACCCGGCCGACGTTCGCGCTGCGCTCGATGGAGGTCCTCGACGACGTCATCCTCGCCCTGCGCAAGATGCATCAGCCGGTCATCGCGGCGGTCAACGGCGCCGCGATCGGCGGGGGCCTGTGCCTGGCGCTGGCCTGTGACATCCGCGTGGCCGCCGACGACGCCTACTTCCGCGCGGCCGGCATCAACAACGGCCTGACCGCAAGCGAACTGGGGCTGTCGTATCTGCTTCCGCGCGCCATCGGCACGTCACGGGCCTTCGAGCTGATGCTGACCGGCCGTGACGTCGACGCCGCCGAGGCCGAACGCATCGGCCTCGTCTCGCGCGCGGTACCCGGCGACGACCTGCTCGCGGTTTGCTACCAGATGGGGGAGCGCATCGCGGCGTTCTCCCGGCCCGGAATCGAGTTGACCAAGCGCACACTTTGGAGTGGACTGGACGCCGGTAGCCTGGAAGGGCATATGCAAGCCGAGGGCCTCGGACAACTGTTCGTCCGTTTGCTCACCGCCAACTTCGAAGAAGCGGTGGCAGCGCGCGCCGAAAAGCGAGCCCCGATCTTCACCGACGACAAGTAAGGACTGCACAGCGTGATCACCGCAACGGACCTCGAGGTCCGCGCCGGGGCGCGCACGTTGCTGTCCACCGACGGAACAGCGCTTCGAGTGCAGCCCGGTGACCGGATCGGCCTGGTCGGCCGTAACGGCGCGGGTAAGACCACCACGATGCGCATCCTCGCCGGCGAGGGTGAGCCGTATGCGGGCAGCATCGTTCGCAACGGCGAAATCGGTTACCTGCCACAAGATCCCAGGGAAGGCGACCTTGACGTGTTCGCCCGCGACCGGGTCCTCTCGGCGCGCGGCCTGGACACCCTGCTCGCCGACCTCGAGAAGCAGCAGCTGCTCATGGCCGAAGTCGCCGACGACGCCGCCCGCGACAAGGCCGTCCGCAAGTACGGCCAGCTCGAGGAGCGGTTCGCCGCGCTGGGCGGTTATGCCGCCGAAAGCGAGGCGGGGCGTATCTGCGCGAGCCTCGGCCTGCCCGAACGGGTTCTCACTCAACCGTTGCGCACGCTCTCCGGTGGGCAGCGACGGCGCGTGGAGCTGGCCCGTATTCTGTTCGCCGCCTCCGACAGCGGCGCCGGCTCGAGCACGACGCTGCTGCTCGACGAGCCGACCAACCACCTCGATGCCGACTCCATCGGCTGGCTGCGGGACTTCTTGCAGAACCATCCCGGTGGTCTGGTGGTCATCAGCCACAACGTCGACCTGCTCGCCGACGTGGTGAACCGGGTGTGGTTCCTCGACGCGGTGCGCAGCGAGGTCGACGTCTACAACATGGGCTGGCAGAAGTACCTCGACGCCCGCGCGACCGACGAAGCCCGGCGCCGCCGCGAACGCGCCAACGCCGAACGCAAGGCGTCCGCGCTGCGTTCCCAGGCCGCCAAGATGGGGGCCAAGGCCACCAAAGCCGTTGCAGCGCAGAACATGCTGCGTCGCGCAGACCGAATGATGGCCGCGCTCGACGAGGAACGCGTCGCCGACAAGGTGGCGCGCATCAAGTTCCCGACCCCCGCACCGTGCGGACGCACTCCGCTGGTCGCCAAGGGGTTGACCAAGAACTACGGCTCGCTCGAGGTCTTCACCGGCGTCGACCTGGCGATCGACCGAGGGTCACGGGTGGTGGTGCTCGGGCTCAACGGTGCCGGCAAGACCACCCTGCTGCGCCTGCTGGCAGGTGCCGAGACGCCCGACGCCGGTCGGCTCGAACCCGGTCACGGGCTCAAGCTCGGGTATTTCGCCCAGGAACACGACACGCTCGACAACAACGCGACGGTGTGGGAGAACATCCGGCACGCCGCACCCGACACCGGCGAGCAGGACCTGCGCGGGCTGTTGGGCGCCTTCATGTTCAGCGGACCGCAGTTGGATCAGCCGGCCGGCACGTTGTCGGGCGGTGAGAAGACCCGGCTGGCGCTGGCCGGCCTGGTCGCGTCGACGGCGAACGTGTTGCTGCTCGACGAGCCGACGAACAACCTCGATCCGGCGTCGCGCGAACAGGTGCTCGATGCGCTGCGCACCTACGTCGGCGCCGTGGTGTTGGTGACCCACGATCCCGGCGCCGCCGAGGCACTCGCACCGCAGCGCGTCGTCCTGCTTCCCGATGGCACCGAGGACTACTGGTCCGAGGAGTATCGCGACCTGATCGAGTTGGCTTGATCCAGTACGCGGAGTGTTCGGTCAATCTCAAGCCTGGTGTGTAACCGCTTTCTCCGCTGGGTACCCGTCGGGGCATCCAAGCGGGGAGGTGCTGATGAAGAAGCTGGACAAGTCGAGAGACCAGTTGCTCAACGAGTTGCGGACTGCTTACGAGGGTGGCGCAAGCATCCGCACTCTGGTGGCGTCCACGGGACGCTCGTACGGTTCCATCCACAGCATGCTGCGCGAGTCGGGTACCACGATGCGCAGCCGTGGGGGACCGAACCACCGCAGCAGGCGCCGCTAGTCGCCCTGCCGCACGGTCTCTTTGTCGCGTCGCTGCCGCAGGGACGCCTCGACCAGGTCCAGTACGGCACTGAGCTTTTCGGGATCGTCGCCCGACGCCAAACGTGCGACCAAGCCATCGAGGACGAGGTCGAGATAGGTCTGGAGCACGGCGCTGGGAACGTCGTCGCGCAGTCGGCCCGCCTGCTTCTGCATGCGGAGCCGCTGAGTCGTGGCGGCCGACAGTTCGGCGGATCGCTCCGCCCAACCCCGGTGAAAGTCCGGATCGTTACGCAGCTTTCGCGCGATCTCGAGACGAGTGGCCAGCCAGTCGAACTGGTCTGGCGCGGCCAGCATGTCGCGCATGACCTGCACCAGCCCCTCGCGCGCAGCGACATCGGCCATGCGCTCGGCGTCCTCACGGGCCAGTTCGAAGAACAGCGTGTCCTTGTCCCGGAAGTGGTGGAAGATGGCGCCGCGCGACAGCCCGATCGTCTGCTCGAGCCGCCGCACGGTCGCCTTGTCGTAGCCGTACTCCGCGAAACACCGGCGGGCGCCGTCGAGGATCTGCCGACGACGCGCCGCCAGGTGGTCGTCGGTGACCCGGGGCAACGCGGTTGTCCCTTCTTCGGTTACTGCGACTCGAGCATGTTGCGCAGCACGTACTGCAGGATGCCGCCGTTGCGGTAGTAGTCCGCCTCACCTGGTGTGTCGATGCGCACCACCGCGTCGAACTCGACCTTGGAGCCGTCGTCCTTTGACGCGGTGACGTGCACCGTCTTCGGCGTCTTGCCTCCGGCTTTCCCGTCGCTGCGCTCGCCCCGGTCGTTGAGCTCCTCGATGCCGGTGATGTCGAACGTCTCGGTGCCGTCGAGGCCCAGCGACTCGGCCGACTCGCCCTCGGGGAATTGCAGCGGGATCACGCCCATGCCGATCAGGTTCGACCGATGGATACGCTCGAACGACTCGGTGATCACCGCGCGCACACCCAGCAGCCGCGTGCCCTTGGCCGCCCAGTCGCGCGACGAACCAGAGCCGTACTCCTTGCCGCCGAGCACGACGAGCGGAATGTCCTGCGCCGCATAGTTTTGCGCGGCGTCGTAGATGAACGCCTGCTCGCCGTCCTTGGTGAAGTCGCGGGTGTATCCACCCGAGACGTCGTCGAGCAACTGGTTGCGCAACCGGATGTTGGCGAACGTGCCGCGGATCATCACCTCGTGGTTACCGCGCCGCGAACCGTAGGAGTTGTAGTCCGCGCGCTCGACGCCGTGCTCTTCGAGATACTGCGCCGCGGGAGTGCCCGGCTTGATGGCACCGGCGGGCGAGATGTGGTCGGTGGTCACCGAATCGCCCAGCAGCGCCAGCACTCTCGCGCCCTTGATGTCGGTCACCGGCTCCGGCTCGGCCGCCATCCCGTCGAAGTACGGTGGCTTGCGCACGTACGTCGAGTCCTCGGCCCATTCGAAGGTGTTTCCGCTCGGCGTCGGCAGATTGCGCCAGCGCTCGTCACCCTTGAACACGTCGGCGTAGTTTTTGGTGAACATCTCCTGGCTGATCGCGTTGGCGATCGTGTCGTTGATGTCGGACTGCGACGGCCAGATGTCGCGCAGGTAGACGTCGTTACCGTCTTCGTCCTGACCGAGGGGGTTGGCGTCGAAGTCGAAGTCCATCGTGCCGGCGAGCGCGTAGGCGATCACCAGCGGCGGCGAGGCCAGGTAGTTCATCTTGGTGTCCGGGTTGATCCGGCCCTCGAAGTTGCGGTTGCCCGACAGCACCGCGGCCACCGCGAGGTCGTTGTCGTTGATGGCCTTGCTGATCTCCTCGGGCAGCGGCCCGCTGTTGCCGATGCAGGTCGTGCAGCCGTAGCCGACCAGGAAGAAGCCCAACTTCTCGAGATACGGCCACAGCCCGGCCTTCTCGTAGTAGTCGGTCACCACCTGCGAACCCGGTGCCATCGTCGTCTTCACCCACGGTTTGGTGGCCAGGCCCTTTTCGACCGCGTTCTTGGCCAGCAGCGCCGCGCCGAGCATCACCTCGGGGTTGGAGGTGTTGGTGCACGACGTGATCGCTGCGATCACCACCGCGCCGTGGTCGAGCACGAATTCGCCGGCCTCTTCCGATTTCACGGTCACCGGCTTGCTCGGCCGGCCATTGGGTTCGAGCGCGGCGCTTTCGACATGGGCCGGCGGTTTGCGGTTGCTCAGGAACGACGTGTTGCGCACCGGATCGCTCGCCGGGAAGGTCTCGTCGATGGCCTCGTCGAGTTCGGAGTACACCCCGTTGAATTCACCGTCCTCGACATAATCGGTGATGTCCTGACGGAAGGCCGCCTTGGCCTCGTTGAGCGCGATGCGGTCCTGCGGGCGCTTGGGCCCGGCGATCGACGGCACGACGTCGGACAGGTCCAGTTCGATGTACTCGGAGAACTTGGGCTCCCGTTTGGGGTCGTGCCAGATGCCCTGTTCCTTGGCGTAGGCCTCGACCAGCGCCAGCTGTTCCTCACTGCGCCCGGTGAAGCGCAGATAGCTGATGGTCTCCTCGTCGATGGGGAAGATCGCCGCGGTGGAGCCGAACTCGGGGCTCATGTTGCCCAGCGTGGCCCGGTTGGCCAGCGGCACCTCGGCCACCCCATCGCCGTAGAACTCGACGAATTTCCCGACCACACCGTGCTGGCGCAGCATCTCGGTGACCGTGAGGACCACATCGGTGGCCGTCACTCCGGGTTGCCGCTCACCGGTCAGCTTGAACCCGACGACCCGGGGGATGAGCATCGACACGGGCTGGCCGAGCATCGCGGCCTCGGCCTCGATGCCGCCGACGCCCCAGCCGAGCACGCCCAGGCCGTTGACCATGGTGGTGTGGCTGTCGGTGCCCACACAGGTGTCCGGGTAGGCCTGCCCGTCGCGGTCCATCACCACGCTGGCCAGGTATTCGATGTTGACCTGGTGCACGATGCCGGTGCCGGGCGGCACGACCTTGAAGTCGTCGAACGCGCCCTGACCCCAGCGCAGGAACTGGTAGCGCTCACCGTTGCGTTCGTATTCGATTTCGACGTTGCGCTCGAACGCGTCGGCGCGGCCGAACAGATCGGCGATCACCGAGTGGTCGATCACCAGGTCGGCTGGGGCGAGCGGATTGACCTTTTCGGGGTCGCCACCGAGGTCGGCGATCGCCTCGCGCATGGTGGCCAGGTCGACGATGCACGGCACGCCGGTGAAGTCCTGCATCACCACTCGCGCGGGGGTGAATTGGATCTCCACGCTGGGATCGGCGTCGGGATCCCAGTTGGCGATGGCCTCGATGTGGTCCTTGGTGATGTTGGCGCCGTCCTCGTTGCGCAACAGGTTCTCGGCGAGGACCTTCAGACTGTAGGGCAACTTGTCGGTACCCGGCACCGCGTCGAGGCGATAGATCTCGTAGCTCTTGTCTCCGACCTTCAGGGTGTCGCGGGCGTCAAAAGAATTGGGGGAAGAATTTTCCGTATTACCTTTGCTCACATCAACTCCCGGTTAGTTCTCGCAGCCGACGGGCTGTGTCGGCGGCGTTACAACTCTAACAGTACGCTTGTCCTGCAAAACGGTCAGGGTCCAGTCTCAGTCTGGTCGCCGACCGCGCGTGCTGTCACCCTGCGGGGTACCCATCGCGTACGGTTCTCCTGTGTTCGGACCGCATGTGATTCCGTTTCCGCCGGCATATATTCCGTCTGACGTCTGCGGACCCGTCGGCATGGACCCAGCGACCACACCGGTCGACACGTGCTTGAACCTCGTCATCGAAGACGTCCGCGACGACGGCGTGAGCGCCTCGCCCAAGCCCGAGAACGAGGGCCTGCCCGAGGTGGTCGCCGAGGCTCAGCAGAAGGGCATCGACCTCAAGATCGTCGTCGTGGACGAGAACCCGCCGATCGACACGCCGCTGCGCGACATCGCGACCGAGGTGGGAGAGGCGTTCCCGGGGTCGACGGTGCTGGTGCTCAGCCCCGCGGACTCGGGCACCTTCAGTACGACGTTCGACCGCGTGACGTTGGAGGCGGGTCAGGACGTCGCCGAAGGGCGTGGTCCGGTGCAGGGTTCGAAGAATTTCCTCAGCGAGTTGACGGCATCGCACTTTCCGTGGACTGCATTGACGATTGTGGTGGTCTTGGGAGTGGTTGCCGCCGTTATCGGTACGCGACTTTTGCAGGTTCGCGCGAAGCGGGCCGAGCCGCGCGAGCCGGCCTGAAGTCGCACTGGGACAACGGTTTTGGCGTGACCCCACGCTGCGCCCGCATCGGCGAAGTCACGGCGCGATAACACTTCATTCAATTACAAAGTTGTAATTTGCGACTTAAGTTTCTTTGGCGTCAGATGTGACGTACGGTGCAATCGGTAACTGTGTTGTCGATGTGCAAGTTGTGACTAAAGAGCACAGTCACCCCGACGAATGTGTCCGCACGTTCGCCTGAAGCCATAGGAGAACTGAGTCGGATGAGACGCACACCTGGCGCATCCGCTACGCGGCCGTGTGGACGGTTCTGCGCGGCCATGCTCGTGACGGCCATGCTGTCCGCGACCCCCGGCCTGGCCGTCGCGCAACCCGACAACCCCGACAGCCTCGCCGCACTGGTCGCCGCCGTCGCCGATGCCGACCAGAAGTTGCAGGACCTGGGCGCCCAGATTCAGCAGCAGCAGGAAAGCGTCAACAAGGCCATCCTGGACGTGCAGACCGCCCGCGATCACGCCGACGCCGCACAACGTGAGGTCGACACGAGCCGGCAGCGCGTCGAGGACGCCAACGCCGCGATCGAGCAGGCGCAGAAGCGGTTCAACTCGTTCGCCGCGGCGACCTACGTCAACGGACCCTCGGACTCGTATCTGACAGCGGGCGATCCCGCCGAGGTCATCAAGACAGCCGCGGCGGGGCAGACGCTGGCGATCAGCTCGCAGCAGGTGATCGCCGATCTGCAGCGGGCCCGCACCGAGCAGATCAACCGCGAGTCCGGGGCGCGGCTGGCGAAGCAGAACGCGGACAAGGCCGTCGCCGACGCCGAAGCCAGCCAGCAGTCCGCGGTCTCGGCTCTCACCAACGCGCAGGAGACCTTCCGGAACCAGCAGGCCCAGCTCGACAAGCTGACCGCCGAGCGCAAGGCCGCGCAGGCCAAGCTCGCCGAGGCGCGCACCCAGGCCGCGCCGGCGCAACCGACCGGGGCTCCGGCGCAACCGGCGGCCGCCGCGACGCCGGGAAATCCGGACTGGGACCGCGCCCCGCAAGGCGTCGACCCCGGCACCGGCAACTGGGCCACGCCGTGGGATCCGACGTTGCCCGCGATCCCCAGCGCCTTCGTCAGTGGTGATCCGATCGCGATCATCAACGGGGTTCTCGGCATCGCGTCGACCTCGGCGCAGGTGACCCAGGATCTCGGTCGCAAGTTCCTGCAGTCGCTGGGAATCCTTCCCCAGCCGGCAGCCGCCGCGCCGGCCTTCAACAACGGTGCGATCCCGCGCGTCTACGGCAGGCAGGCAACGGAGTTCGTGATCAAGCGCGCCATGTCGCAGATGGGCGTTCCGTACTCGTGGGGTGGCGGCAACGCCGCCGGACCGAGCCGCGGTATCGACTCCGGTGCGAACACAGTCGGTTTCGACTGCTCCGGTCTGATGCTCTACGCGTTCGCCGGGGTCGGCATCAAACTCGACCACTACTCGGGTTCGCAGTACAACGCCGGCCGCAAGGTCCCGACGTCACAGATGCGGCGTGGCGACATGTTGTTCTGGGGACCGAACGCCAGCCAGCACGTGGCGCTGTATCTCGGCGACGGACAAATGATCGAAGCGCCCTACACGGGTTCGGTGGTGAAGATCTCGCCGGTGCGTACCAGCGGCATGACACCGTACGCGACTCGTCTCATCGAATGGTGAGAGGTGCAGGAACAAAACGTTAGGAAAGCTTTGCGTGGCAAGCTGATTCGCTTATTGAGCGGTTGTGCGCTGCTGGCGGCGACCGTCGCGCTCACCCTCGGGCTGGCGACGCCGGCGGCATCCGCACCCGACGACGGCCAGTGGGATCCGACGCTGCCCAAATTGATCAGCGCAGGCGCCCCCGGCGATCCTCTCGCGATCGCCAACGCGTCGCTCGCGGCGACCGCCCAGGCCACCGAAGTCACGATGAACCTGGGTCGCAAGTTCCTGTCCACTCTGGGCCTCGCGCCCTCGGAGGCGGCGACGGCGAGCGTCGCGCCCGGCCGGGTGCGCGGACCCCAGGCGATCGAGTACGTGATCCGTCGCGGCGCCTCGCAGATGGGCGTGCCTTACTCGTGGGGCGGCGGAAAGCCGAGCGGGCCGAGCCGGGGCATCGACTCGGGGGCCAACACCGTCGGATTCGACTGCTCGGGCTTCACCCAGTTCTCCTTCGCGGGGGTCGGGGTGCTGATCCCCAAGTACTCCGGCGACCAGTACGACACCGGCCGCAAGGTGCCGACGTCGCAGGCCAAGCGCGGCGACCTCTTGTTCTGGGGCCCCGGCGGCAGCCAGCACGTCGCCATCTACCTCGGCGGCGGTCAGATGCTCGAATCCTCGGGCAGCGCGGGCAAGGTCACGGTCAGCCCGGTGCGTCACTCCGGCCTGCAGCCGTATGTGGCGCGCATCATCGAATCCTGAGCGGAGACTGAGCCGAACCTGAAGGCTTTTGTTGAAAGCTCTTCGCGCAAGCGCTCATCGCCGGGCAACGTCGACGGATTCTGCCGTGCCTGGAATAGTTGACGACGTGCGTGCGGCCCGGACCGGCCTGCGCCGCTTTGACCAGCGAGTTATGTGGAAGGAACGTTGATGACCTCACCGAGTGGGCCGTCGCAGGGGCCTGGAGGCTACCCCGGCCAGGCACCGGCACAGGGATACCAGGGCTCACACGCCGCGCCGTCGAGCCCACCTTCCCAGAACGGCGGTCTGCAGCAGGAGGTCCACACGCTCGAGCGGGCCGTCTTCGAGGTGAAGCGGATCATCGTCGGACAGGACCAATTGGTCGAGCGCATGCTGGTCGGGCTGCTCGCCAAGGGGCACGTGCTGCTCGAGGGTGTGCCCGGCGTCGCCAAGACGCTGGCCGTCGAGACCTTCGCCAAGGTGGTGGGCGGCACCTTCGCGCGCATCCAGTTCACACCGGACCTGGTTCCCACCGATATCGTCGGCACCCGCATCTACCGGGTGGGCAAGGAGGAGTTCGACATCGAGCTCGGGCCCGTCGTGGTCAACTTCCTGCTCGCCGACGAGATCAACCGTGCCCCGGCCAAGGTGCAGTCGGCCCTGCTGGAGGTCATGGCCGAGCGCAAGATTTCCATCGGCGGTAAGACGTTCCCGCTGCCCCAGCCGTTCCTGGTGATGGCCACTCAGAACCCGATCGAGCAGGAGGGTGTGTACGCGCTGCCCGAGGCTCAGCGGGACCGCTTCCTGTTCAAGCTCAACATCGACTACCCCTCGCCCGAGGAAGAGCGGGAGATCATCTACCGGATGGGCGTCAAGCCGCCGGAACCCAAGCAGATCCTCGCCCCCGGTGACCTGCTGCGTCTGCAGGACGTGGCGTCCAACAACTTCGTGCACCACGCCCTGGTCGACTACGTCGTCCGGGTGGTGACCGCGACCCGTCAGCCCGAGAAGTTCGGGATGCCCGACGCCAAGGCGTGGATCGCCTACGGTGCATCGCCGCGCGCGTCGCTGGGAATCATCGCGGCGTCCCGCGCGCTGGCTCTCGTGCGTGGACGCGACTACGTGATCCCGCAGGACGTCGTCGAGGTCATCCCGGACGTGCTGCGGCACCGGCTGGTGTTGACCTATGACGCGCTGGCCGACGAGATCTCCGCCGAGACGGTGATCAACCGCATCCTGCAGACCGTGGCCCTGCCGCAGGTGAACGCCATTCCGCAGCAAGGTCATTCGGTGCCGCCCGTCGTGCCCGCCGCCGCTGGTGCGGCCAGCAATCGGTGACCGGTTCCCGACGCTCCGTCGATCTGCCGTCGCTGAAGCGCGGCGAGATCCGTGATCCCGCACTGAGCGCGGCGCTGCGCAAGCTCGAGTTGACCGTGCGGCGCAAGCTCGACGGCGTGTTGCACGGCGACCACCTCGGTCTGCTACCCGGCCCGGGTTCGGAACCGGGGGAGTCACGGCTCTATCAACCCGGTGACGATGTGCGCCGGATGGACTGGTCGGTCACGGCGCGCACCACTCATCCGCACGTGCGGCAGATGATCGCCGACCGCGAACTCGAGACGTGGCTCGTGATCGACATGTCGGCCAGCCTCGATTTCGGCACAACCGGTTGCGAGAAGCGCGATCTCGCGGTGGCCGCCGCGGCGGCGATCACGTTCCTCAACAGCGGGGGAGGTAACCGGATCGGCGCGATCATCGCCAACGGGGACACCGTGCGGCGGGTGCCGGCGCTGTCGGGCCGGATGCACGAGCAGGAGATGCTGCGCGCCATCGCGACGATGCCCAAGGCGCCGGCAGGCGTCCGCGGTGATCTGGCCGCCGCGATCGACGCGCTGCGCAGGCCCGAGCGACGCCGCGGTATGGCGGTGATCATCAGCGACTTCCTCGGCCCGATCAACTGGATGCGTCCGCTGCGGGCGATCTCGGGGCGCCACGAGGTGCTCGGAATCGAAGTGCTCGACCCGCGCGACGTCGAACTGCCCGCGGTCGGCGAAGTGGTGCTGCAGGACGCCGAGACGGGGGCGGTCCGCGAGTTCACCATCGACGAGCAGTTGCGCGACGACTTCGAGCGGGCGGCCGCGGCCCACCGCGCGGAGGTGGCCAGGACGTTACGGCGATGCGATGCACCGCTGCTGTCGCTGCGGACCGACCGCGATTGGATCGCCGACGTCGTCCGGTTCGTCGCCAACCGCAGGCGTGGCGCGTTGGCGGGCCACGCCTGATATCGAAATGATTAGGCGCACATGACATTGCCGTTGCTCGGACCCATGACGCTGTCGGGTTTCGAAAACGTCTGGTTCTTCCTGTTCCTGCTCGCGGTGCTCGGAATCGTCGGGCTCTACGTGGTCGTTCAGCTCGCCCGACACCGGCGGATGCTGCGGTTCGCCAACATGGAGCTGTTGGAAAGCGTTGCGCCGAAACGGCCTTCGCGCTGGCGGCATCTGCCCGCGATCCTGCTCGTGCTCGGACTGGTGTTCCTCACGGTGGCGATGGCCGGACCCACGCACGACGTCCGCATTCCGCGTAACCGCGCGGTGGTGATGCTCGTGATGGACGTCTCGCAGTCGATGCGCGCCACCGACGTCGCCCCCAACCGGATGGCCGCCGCCCAGGAGGCTTCCAAGCAGTTCGCCGACGAACTCACCGCGGGCATCAACCTGGGGTTGATCTCCTATGCCGGCACGGCGACGGTCCTGGTGTCGCCGACCACCGGCCGGGAGGCCACCAAGGCCGCGATCGACAATCTGCAGTTCGCCGACCGCACGGCGACGGGCGAGGGCATCTTCACGGCTCTGCAGGCGATCGCCACCGTGGGGGCGGTGATCGGCGGTGGCGACGAACCCCCGCCGGCGCGCATCGTGTTGTTCTCCGACGGTAAGGAGACCGTGCCGTCGAACCCCGACAACCCCAAGGGCGCCTACACCGCGGCCCGCACCGCGAAAGAACAGGGGGTGCCGATCTCGACGATCTCGTTCGGCACGCCGTACGGCTACGTCGAGATCAACGATCAGCGCCAGCCCGTGCCGGTCGACGACGAGATGCTCAAGAAGATCGCCGATCTGTCCGGCGGTGAGGCGTTCACCGCGTCGAGCCTTCAGCAGCTGCGAGAGGTCTATGCCAACCTGCAGCAGCAGATCGGCTACGAGACCATCCGCGGTGATGCGAGCGTGGGGTGGCTGCGGCTGGGAACGCTGGCGCTCGCAATGGCGACGCTGGCGGCCCTGTTCATCAACCGTCGTCTACCGAACTGATTCGCAAGGGATGACGATCTGACATGACGCTTCCACTGCTGGGACCGCTGTCGCTCACGGGCTTTCAGCACATCTGGTGGTTCTTCCTGTCTCTGGTGGTGCTGCTGGTGCTGGCCGGGTTGTACGTCGCCGCCCAGATCGCGCGGCGAAAGCGGTTGCAGCGCTTCGCCAACACCGAGCTGCTCGACAGTGTCGCGCCCAAGCGGCCCAGCCCGTTGCGCCACCTCCCCGCGGCGCTGCTGGCGATCTCGCTGCTGCTGTGCACCATTGCGCTGGCCGGGCCCACCCACGACCAGCGCCTTCCGCGCAACCGCGCGGTGGTGGTGCTGGCCATCGACGTCTCCCAGTCGATGCGCGCCACCGACGTCGAACCGAGCCGCTTGGCCGCCGCACAGGAGGCGTCGAAGAAGTTCGTCGACGAGCTCACGCCGGGCATCAACCTCGGTGTGATCGCCTACGCCGGAACCGCCAACGTTCTGGTGTCGCCGACAACCAACCGCGACGCGAGCCGGCGCGCCATCGAGAATCTGCAGGTGGCCGACCGGACCGCGACCGGCGAGGCCATCTTCACCGCGTTGTCGTCGATCTCCACCGTCGGCGCCGTCATCGGCGGTGGCGATACGCCACCGCCCGCGCACATCGTGCTGTTCTCCGACGGCAAGGAGACGGTGCCGAACAATCCGGACAACCCGAAGGGCGCGTTCACCGCCGCGCGGGCCGCCAAGGATCAGGGCGTCCCGATCTCCACGATCTCGTTCGGGACGCCGAACGGGTCGGTCGAGGTCAACAACGAGCGGGTCCCGGTGCCCGTCGACGACGAGGGCATGGAGAAGATCGCCCAGCTCTCCGGAGGCGAGGCCTACACCGCCTCCAACCTCGACCAACTGAACAAGGTCTACGACACGCTCCAGGACCAGATCGGATACGAGACCGTGCGAGGTGAGGCGACCACCGGCTGGCTCCGGCTGGGCGCTCTGTTCGCGGCCGTGGCGGCCGTCGCCGCGCTGCTGATCAACCGCCGGTTGCCGCTGTGAGCCCAACCCTTCACTAAGGCGATTTCTTAAGAAAGGCGGGCAGGCGATAGGTTGGCGGGCATGACTGCGCACGCGACGAGCAACGACACAGCGGCGACCGCCGAACCCGAATCGGCAGGTGGTCGTCCGCCTTTCGTCTCCCGCTCGGTGCTGGTGACCGGCGGCAACCGTGGCATCGGCCTTGCCATCGCGCAGCGCCTCGCCGCCGACGGTCACAAGGTCGCCGTCACCCACCGCGGTTCCGGTGCTCCCGACGGGCTGTTCGGGGTCGTGTGCGACGTCACCGACAACGCCGCCGTCGACCGCGCCTTCACAGAGGTCGAGGAGCATCAGGGGCCGGTGGAGGTGCTGGTGTCCAACGCCGGCATCTCCAAGGACGCGTTCCTCATGCGAATGACCGAGGAGCGGTTCACCGAGGTCATCGACGCCAACCTGACCGGTGCGTTCCGGGTGGTCCAGCGAGCGTCACGCAGCATGCAGCGCAAGCGCTTCGGTCGCATCATCTTCATTGGCTCGGTGTCGGGCATGTGGGGCATCGGCAACCAGGCCAACTACGCGGCCGCCAAGGCAGGGCTGATCGGCATGGCGCGCTCGATCTCCCGCGAGCTGTCCAAGGCCAACGTCACCGCCAACGTCGTCGCGCCCGGCTACATCGACACCGAGATGACCCGGGCCCTCGACGAGCGGATCCAGGCCGGCGCATTGGATTTCATTCCGGCCAAACGCGTCGGCACCGCCGAAGAGGTGGCCGGGGCGGTCAGTTTTCTGGCATCGGAGGACGCCAGCTATATCGCCGGAGCCGTCATCCCCGTCGACGGCGGCATGGGTATGGGGCACTAGATCTTTCGCGAAAGAGAGGGACTTTCACATGACCGGTTTGCTCGAAGGCAAGCGCATCCTCGTGACGGGGATCATCACCGACTCGTCGATCGCGTTCCACATCGCCAAGGTCGCTCAGGAGGCCGGCGCGGAGTTGGTGTTGACCGGATTCGACCGGCTCAAGCTGATCCAGCGGATCGCCGACCGGTTGCCCAACCCTGCGCCGCTGTTGGAGCTCGACGTGCAGAACGACGAACACCTCGACACGCTGGCCGACCGCATCACCGAGGTGATCGGCGAGGGCAACAAGATCGACGGCGTGGTGCACTCGATCGGATTCATGCCGCAGTCGGGCATGGGCATCAACCCGTTCTTCGACGCGCCCTACGAGGACGTCTCCAAAGGCATTCACATCTCGGCCTATTCGTACGCCTCGCTCGCGAAGGCGACGCTGCCCATCATGAACCGTGGAGGCAGCATCGTCGGCATGGACTTCGACCCGACCCGCGCGATGCCCGCCTACAACTGGATGACCGTGGCCAAGAGCGCGCTCGAGTCGGTGAACCGCTTCGTCGCGCGCGAGGCCGGACCGTACGGCGTGCGCTCCAATCTCGTCGCCGCCGGACCGATCCGCACGCTCGCGATGAGCGCGATCGTCGGCGGCGTGCTCGGTGACGAAGTCAAGGATCAAATGCGGTTGCTCGAGGAGGGCTGGGATCAGCGCGCACCGGTCGGCTGGGACATGAAGGACCCGACGCCGGTCGCCAAGACCGTGTGCGCCCTGCTGTCGGACTGGCTGCCCGCCACCACCGGCACCGTGATCTACGCCGACGGCGGCGCCAGCACGCAGTTGCTGTGACCGAATTCGACGCCGTCCTGCTGCTCTCGTTCGGCGGGCCGGAGCGCCCCGAAGACGTGATCCCGTTCCTGGAGAACGTCACCCGCGGGCGCGGCATCCCGCGGGAGCGGTTGGTGGCGGTCGCCGAGCACTACCTGCATTTCGGCGGCGTCTCACCGATCAACGGCATCAACCGGGCGGTGATCGAGCGACTGCGCACCTACGTCGACGTGCCGGTGTACTTCGGCAACCGAAACTGGGAACCGTACGTCGAGGACACCGTGACCGCCATGCGCGACGAGGGGGTGCGTTGTGCGGCGGTGTTCACCACGTCCGCGTGGGGCGGTTACTCGAGTTGCACGCAGTACGTGGAGGACATCGCCAGGGCACGGCAGGCCGCGGGTGCCTCGGCCCCGCAACTCGTCAAACTGCGTCAATACTTCGACCATCCGCTGTTCGTGCAGATGTTCGCCGACGCGATCACGGCCGCAGCAAGGACGGTGCCGGACGACGCGCGGCTGGTGTTCACCGCGCACTCGATTCCACTGGCGGCCCGATCGCGCTGTGGCGCAGAGCTTTATGAACGCCAAGTGGCGTATGCCTCCGAGCTGGTGGCGGCCGCAGCCGGATACGGCGACTACGACCAGGTGTGGCAGTCGCGCTCCGGTCCGCCACAGGTACCGTGGCTGGAACCCGATGTCGGCGAACATCTTTCGTCACTCGCCGAGACTGGCACCACAGCTGTCATCGTCTGTCCGATCGGTTTCGTCGCCGACCACATCGAGGTGGTCTGGGACCTCGACCACGAACTACGCGAACAGGCTGAAGAAGCCGGTATAGCCTTCGCGAGGGCAGCGACGCCGACTGCCGATCTCGCTCGTGTCGCCGCCGAACTGCTCGGCGAGTTACGCGACGGACGGGCTCCTGATCGGATGCCCGGACCGAATCCGCCTCCGCTGCAGGGCTATTCGGTCGACGGCGCGCCGTGCACGCCGGCCTGCGGTTAGGCCCGCCAGGCCGAGTGCAGGACCGCGTCGACCGCGGCCAGTCGCGCCGAGCGCACCACGGTCGACAGCGGTCGCAGCGCGTCGTTGGCCATCTGCACCTCAGTGGAGCTGTGCAGCCCGATCGGTATGAGCCCGGCGCTGACCGAGATGATCGCGTCGACGTGCGCGGCGTTCTCCAGCACGCGCACCGCCCGGTTGGGCGCGTGACCGGGAAGACGGTGCATGCGATTCGATTCCAGCACCTGCTCGACGAGACCGCGGGGATCCTCCACATCGATCTCCGCCGCGCCGGCGCGCAGTGCCCCGAGCGCGTCAGCCGCCGAGCGGACCGCCGACCGGAGCGCGTACTCGGCCTCTGCGAGGTCGACGTGTCCAGCGGGCGTGGACACTTGGGGTATCGAGTACACGGTCCACGACAACCCGCAGGGGTCGCGGTCGAACTCGTCGTCGTCCTCGAACTCGTCGTACTCGAAGTCCGGCACCAGGCCGATCGACCCCAGACCGGAGACGACGATGGCCTCGCCCGCGGTCACCGCGTCGCGCTGGAACTGCGTGCCGGCGGGTAGGCCCCGAACGTCGCCGGGGACCGGCAGCGCCAGGCCGATCGGCGGTTCCGTCACACCGGGACCGGCGGCCGTGCGCAGCGTCTGCAGTAGCGACACCGCGCCCGTATCCACCAGATCGGGCCAGGGCAAGCCGGTCGCGCCGGCCGCCACCGAATCGTAAGCGGTTACGGAATGCTTTGGCGCCCAATGTGATAGCGCGTCAAGTACATCGTCGGGCGCGGCCGCGCCCGCCAACCAGGCATTGGCCCACACCGACAGCGAAACACTGGGACACCACATGATGTTCGCAGTGTAGTTGTTACACCCGCAGCCGGTCGGACACGACGATAGGGTGGTGTCATGCCCGCTGCGCTGATCTGGTTAATTGCCGCGCTGGCGCTCGCCGGTGCCGAAGCACTGACCGGCGACCTGTTCCTGCTCATGCTCGGCGGCGGGGCGCTGGCCGCCGCCGGGTCGAGCCTGATCTTCGACGACCTGTGGGTCCACGGCGCGGTGTTCGCCGTCGTGTCGATCCTGTTGCTGGTGCTCGTGCGACCGGCGCTGCGCAGGCACTTTACGGCCGGTACCGGTCTGCCCGACCCGGCCAAGGCGCTCGAAGGCAAGAGCGCGCTGGTGCTCGACCGGGTGGCGCAGCACGAGGGACAGGTGAAGCTCGACGGCGAAGTCTGGACCGCGCGGCCACTCAACGAGACCGATGTCTACGAACCGGGGGACAAGGTGACCGTCGTGCACATCGACGGTGCCACCGCCGTCGTCCAGAAGCTCACCTAGAACACGCCAGGTACGAGGGAAGGAAACGTCATGGATGGTGCCGTCGCGGGCTTGGTGCTCGTGGCTGTGCTGGTGGTGTTCGCCGCCATCATCGTCGCGAAGTCGATCGCGCTGATACCGCAGGCCGAGGCCGCGGTGATCGAACGGCTCGGGCGCTACAGCAAGACCGTGTCCGGCCAGCTGACACTGCTGCTGCCGTTCATCGACCGGATCCGCGCCCGCGTCGACCTGCGCGAGCGGGTGGTGTCCTTCCCGCCGCAGCCGGTGATCACCGAAGACAACCTGACCGTGCAGATCGACACGGTGGTCTACTTCCAGGTGACCAACCCGCAGGCCGCCGTCTACCAGATCAGCAACTACATCGTCGGCGTCGAACAGCTGACCACGACCACCCTGCGCAACCTCGTCGGCGGGATGACGCTGGAGCAGACGCTGACCTCGCGCGACCAGATCAACACGGCGTTGCGCGGCGTGCTCGACGAGGCCACCAACCGGTGGGGGCTGCGGGTCGCGCGCGTCGAGCTGCGCAGCATCGACCCGCCACCGTCGATCCAGGATTCGATGGAAAAGCAGATGCGCGCCGACCGCGAGAAGCGCGCGATGATCCTGACCGCGGAAGGCAACCGGGAATCGGCCATCAAACAGGCCGAGGGCCAGAAGCAGGCACAGATCCTGGCCGCCGAGGGTGCCAAGCAGGCCGCGATCCTGGCCGCGGAGGCAGACCGCCAGTCGCGCATGCTGCGCGCCCAGGGCGAACGCGCCGCGGCCTACCTACAGGCACAGGGTCAGGCCAAGGCCATCGAGAAGACGTTCGCGGCCATCAAGGCGGGCCGGCCCACGCCGGAGATGCTGGCCTACCAGTACCTGCAGACCCTGCCCCAGATGGCCAAGGGCGAGGCGAACAAGGTGTGGCTGGTGCCCAGCGACTTCGGTTCGGCGCTACAGGGTTTCACCAAGCTGCTCGGCGCGCCGGGGGAGGACGGCGTGTTCCGCTACACCCCGTCGCCGGTCGACG
Organism: Mycobacterium sp. GA-1285; assembly: GCF_001499905.1. GTDB lineage: Bacteria > Actinomycetota > Actinomycetes > Mycobacteriales > Mycobacteriaceae > Mycobacterium. The sequence continues at coordinate 78,316 of NZ_LQIS01000052.1, forward strand.
ACACGCCGGTCGCCACCGATGACGACGACGAGGTCGCCGACTGGTTCAACACCGAGACCGATCCCGAGATCGCCCGCGCCGTGGCGAAGGCCGAAGCCGAGGCGCGTACCTCGGTGGACAGCCCCGCGCCCATCAACGCGCCGCCGTCGTTCCCCGGGATCGGTCAGCAGACGAATCCTGCGCCGCAGGAGCGCGAGCCCGGCGGCGGGGCGCACTCCCGCTGACCGCGAGCTATCTCGGCACGCGTACGGGCTGATCGACGGCGGCCTCGGTCGCGATGATCCGCTCGCGCTGATGACGCCGGTGTACGCGGACCTCGTAGACCAGGCCGGCCACGCCCAGACTGGCCGTGCAGAACGAGATGAGTACGAGCAGCGGACTGACGTTGCCGGTGAGCGCGTCGCCGAGGATCACCACCGCCGACGTACCGGGCACCAACCCCACCAGGGTGGCCAGCGTGTACGGCAGCAGGCGCACCGACGACACGCCTGCCGCGTAGTTGAGCACGGCGAACGGGACGGCGGGAATCAGCCGCATCGACACCACCGTCGGCCAACCACGTTCGCGCAGCCGCGCGTTGAGGGATCCGATCCGCGGATGGCGCACCACCCGGTCCAGTTGCAGTCCGACGGCCCGGACGAGCAGCACCGCGACGACCGCGCTGATCGTCGCCGCCGTCACCGCCAGTGGGATGCCCAGCACCGGGCCGAAGAGCAGACCCGCCGCGAGTGTGAATGCCGTGCGGGGAAACGGAAACACCGTCACCACGATGTGGGCGGCCAGAAACGCCAACGGAAACCACGGCCCGACCGAGGTGGCCCAGTCGCGCAACTGCACGGCGGTCGGCACGGGAACCAGCAACGCGACTGCGACGAGAATCACAATCGCCGCCACGGACGCGACGAGACGGGCTCGGGAGACGCTCGAAAGTGTCGCGACCACCGCGCCGCGAACCGCGCGCAGGGTGCTGACGACGGAGTTCACGTCTACCAAGACTACGGAACTGCGGCCCGAGTCACCTGTTCGAGACGCCGCGAGTCGACCGACCGGCAGACACCGGTGTGACTGCGATCATTTAGCCTGATGATCGTGCAGAAACCCACTGTGGTCGAGGCCGATCGCGAGAGCTGGCGCTCAGCGGTTGCCGCGGTGCTGGCAAAGAGCACCCGGCGGGATCCCGCCGATCTGCCCGCCGAACCCGAGCGACTGCTGGATTCGCCCACCTACGACGGCTTCGCGATCCGTCCGCTGTACACCAGCGCCGATGAGCTGCCCGAACCGCCGCTACCCGGGCACTGGCCGTTCGTGCGCGGGGGTGACGCACTGCGTGACGTCAAGGCCGGCTGGAAAGTCGCCGAGGCGTTTCCGGCGAACGGGCCCGGCAGCGTGGCCGAACACAACGGCGCGGTGTTGCTCAGCCTCACCGAGGGGGTCGGCGCGCTCGTCATCCGCGTCGGCGCACCCGCGGGCGTCGCCGCCACCGAGCTGAACCGGCTGTTCGACGGCGTCTTCCTCGACCTCGTTCCGGTGCTCTTCGAGATCGCCGGGCCGGATTACGTTTCGGCCGCCGACGCGGTGCTCGGATTGCTGAGCGATCTCGACGCCGAGCAGCGCTCCCGGCTGTCGGTGGACCTCGGCGCCGACCCCTTGACCGCACCGCTGAGCGGGCGCGTCGCTCCTGAGACCGCCGACGTCGTGGCCACCGCGGCCAAACTCGGTGACTACGGCGGCCGCGTTCGCGCCATCACCGTCGACGGCGCCGCGTTCCACAATCTCGGCGCCAACGCGTCCTGGGAGCTGGCGGGCCTGCTGTCCGCAGGCGTGAGCTATCTTCGGCAGCTCGGCGAGGGCGGTATCGGTGCCCCGGATGCGTTGCGGCAGATCATCTTCCGCATCGCCGCCGACGACGACCAGTTCATGACGATCGCGAAGCTGCGGGCCGCGCGCCTGCTGTGGGCCAGGGTCGCCGAGGTCGTCGGGGCGCCGGAGCACGGAGCCGCCACCCTGCACGCCGTGACGTCGCTGGCGATGATGTCCAAGCGCGATCCGTGGGTGAACATGCTGCGCACCACGGTGGCCGCCTTCTCCGCCGGTGTCGGCGGGGCGGACACCATCGAGGTCCACCCGTTCGACGTCGCGATTCCCGGCGGCTTCCCGGGAACGGCCCCGAGCTTTGCGCGCCGGATGGCGCGCAACACGCAACTGCTGTTGCTCGAGGAATCGCACCTGGGCCGCGTGCTCGACCCGGCGGCGGGCTCCTGGCATGTCGAGGACCTGACCGAGCAACTCGCCGAGCAGGCCTGGAAACACTTCCAGGGCGTTGAATCCCGCGGGGGGTTCGAACAAGCCCGTGACCACGTCGCGGCCCAGATCGCCGAGGTGGCCCAGCGGCGCGCCGAGGACATCGCGCACCGGCGGACAGCGTTGACGGGGGTGAACGAGTTTCCCAATATCGCCGAACCCATACTGCCGCAGGGTGATTCGCTGCCGACGGTCACTCGCTATGCGGCGGGCTTCGAGGCGTTGCGGGACCGCTCCGACGCATTCCTCGAAAAGACCGGAGCCAGGCCGAAAGTGCTGCTGCTGCCGCTCGGACCGCTCGCGGAACACAATGTGCGCATTACCTTCGCGACGAACCTGCTCGCGTCGGGCGGCATCGAAGCCGTGGCCGATGCGGACGAGACACCGCCGATCGCCGTGATCTGCGGCACCGACGCCCGCTACGGCGAGGAAGCCTCGGCCGCAATCGAATCGGCACGTGCGGCGGGCGTATCGCATGTGCTGCTCGCCGGACCGGAAAAGGCCGTCGCGGAATCCGATTCGAAACCGGACGGCTACCTGACCGCGAAGATCGACGCGGTCGCCACGTTGTCGGACCTGCTCACCAGATTGGGGGCCTGAGGTGACTGCCACGGCTGGGGTCGGAAAGACCATCGGGAGCTTCGCCGAGGTCCCGCTGCACGGCGACAAGCGTGCGGAGGCACCGACCGAGGCGGCGGTCGCCGCCCACGTCGAGGCGGCCGCCGCGACGCACGGGTACGGCGCCGACCAGGTGGACTGGGTGACGCCGGAGGGCATCGACGTCAAACCCGTCTACATCGGCGCCGACCGCGACGCCGCCGTCGCCGCGGGCTATCCGCTCGACACCTTCCCGGGTCAACCGCCCTTCGTGCGGGGCCCGTACCCCACGATGTACGTCAACCAGCCGTGGACCATCCGGCAGTACGCGGGCTTCTCCACCGCCGCGGAGTCCAACGCGTTCTACCGGCGCAACCTGGCCGCGGGTCAGAAGGGCCTCTCCGTGGCGTTCGATCTGGCCACTCACCGCGGTTACGACTCGGACCACCCGCGCGTCCAGGGTGACGTCGGGATGGCAGGCGTGGCAATCGATTCCATCCTCGACATGCGTCAGCTGTTCGACGGCATCGACCTGTCCTCGGTGTCGGTGTCGATGACGATGAACGGCGCCGTGCTGCCCATCCTCGCGCTGTACGTCGTCGCCGCAGAAGAGCAGGGCGTACCGCCGGAGAAGCTGGCCGGGACCATCCAGAACGACATCCTCAAAGAGTTCATGGTCCGCAACACCTACATCTACCCGCCGCAGGCGTCGATGCGGATCATCTCCGATATCTTCGGCTACACCAGCGCCAAGATGCCGAAGTTCAACTCCATCTCGATCTCGGGCTACCACATCCAGGAAGCCGGTGCGACAGCCGATCTCGAGCTCGCCTACACGCTGGCCGACGGTGTCGAGTACATAAAGGCGGGCCTCGAGGCCGGGCTCGACGTCGACAAGTTCGCGCCGCGGCTGTCGTTCTTCTGGGGCATCGGCATGAACTTCTTCATGGAGGTCGCCAAGCTGCGGGCGGGCCGGCTCCTCTGGAGCGAGCTGGTCGCCGAGTTCAACCCGAAGAACCCCAAATCGCTTTCCCTGCGGACTCATTCGCAGACCTCGGGGTGGTCGTTGACCGCGCAGGATCCGTTCAACAACGTCGCGCGCACGTGTATCGAGGCGATGGCCGCGACGCAGGGGCACACCCAGTCGTTGCATACGAACGCGCTCGACGAGGCGCTGGCGCTGCCGACCGACTTCTCGGCACGCATCGCCCGCAACACGCAGTTGGTGCTGCAGCAGGAGTCGGGCACCACGCGGCCGATCGACCCGTGGGGCGGTTCCTATTACGTCGAGTGGCTGACCCACCAACTGGCCACCGCAGCGCGGATGCACATCGGCGAGGTCGTCGAGCACGGCGGGATGGCCCAGGCGATCTCCGACGGCATCCCGAAACTGCGCATCGAGGAGGCAGCCGCGCGCACGCAGGCGCGGATCGACTCCGGCCAGCAGACGGTCATCGGCGTCAACAAGTACCAGGTCGACGAGGACCACGAAGTCGAGGTGCTCAAGGTCGAGAACAGCCGGGTGCGCGCCGAGCAACTCGCCAAACTCGAGCAGCTGCGGGCCGACCGAGATCAGGCCGAGGTCGACGCCGCGCTGGCCGAGCTCAGCCGGGCGGCGGGCACCCGCGAGCAGGCGGGCGCGGACGGGCTCGGCAACAACCTTCTCGCGCTGGCGATCAACGCCGCCCGGGCCAAGGCAACCGTCGGCGAGATCTCCGATGCGCTCGAGCGGGTCTACGGGCGCCACGTTGCCGAGATCCGTACCATCGCCGGCGTCTACCGCGACGAGATGGGGGGTAAGGGGGTCAGCAACATCACGCAAGCCACCGACCTCGTGCAGAAGTTCGCCGAGGCCGACGGTCGCCAGCCGCGCATCCTCATCGCGAAGATGGGCCAGGACGGCCACGACCGCGGACAGAAGGTGATCGCGACCGCATTCGCCGACATCGGCTTCGACGTCGATGTCGGATCGCTGTTCTCCACCCCGGAGGAGGTCGCCCGGCAGGCTGCCGACAACGACGTGCATGTGGTCGGGGTCTCCTCGCTCGCGGCAGGGCACCTGACCCTGGTGCCGGCGCTGCGCGAAGCGCTCGCCGAGGTCGGCCGGCCCGACATCATGATCGTGGTCGGTGGCGTCATCCCGCCCGGCGACTTCGACGAGCTCTATGCCGCCGGGGCCACCGCGATCTTCCCCCCCGGCACGGTGATCGCCGACGCGGCGGTCGGCCTGCTGCACAAGCTGGCCGAGCGGCTGGGCTACCGCCTCGACTAGATGGCAGACACGATCGCCGACCTCGCGTCCGCAGTGGCGGACGGTGACCGCGCCGCCTTGGCGAGAGCCATCACGCTGGTGGAGTCGACCCGCGGCGACCACCGCGAGCAGGCGCAGGAACTGCTGCTGAAGCTGACCTCGCACGCGGGCAGCTCCCTGCGCGTCGGGATCACCGGGGTGCCCGGCGTCGGCAAGTCGACGGCGATCGAGGCGCTCGGCATGTACCTGATCAACCAGGGGCACCGAGTCGCGGTGCTGGCCGTCGACCCGTCCTCGACAAGGACCCGGGGCTCGATCCTCGGCGACAAGACCCGCATGGCGCAGCTGGCCGTGCAACCTGACGCCTACATCCGCCCATCGCCCACCTCGGGCACGTTGGGCGGCGTCGCCAAGGCGACCCGCGAGACGATCGTGTTGCTGGAGGCGGCCGGTTTCGACGTGGTCCTCGTCGAGACCGTCGGCGTGGGGCAGTCCGAGGTGACGGTCGCCAACATGGTCGACACCTTCGTGTTCCTCACGCTCGCGCGCACCGGCGACCAGCTGCAGGGCATCAAGAAGGGGGTTCTCGAACTCGCCGACGTCGTCGTGGTCAACAAGGCCGACGGTGAGCACGCGATCGAGGCCAAGCGGGCGGCCCGCGAGCTCGCCGGCGCCATCCGTCTCATCTATCCCCGCGAAACCCTCTGGCGTCCACCGGTTCTCACGATGAGCGCGCTGGAGGGGACGGGTCTCGAGGAGCTGTGGGCGACGGTGCTCAAACACCGCGACGTGCTCACCGAGGCGGGGGAGTTCGAGAGCCGCAGGCGAGCCCAGCAAGTTGAGTGGACGTGGGCGATGGTGCGGGATTCGGTCCTCGACCGGGTGCTGTCGAACCCGAACGTGAGGCGGATTCGCGCCGAGATCGAACGCCAGGTGCGTGACGGCGATCTGACCCCCGCGCTTGCTGCGCAGCGGCTGCTCGACGTTTCTGACATGCGAGAACCTAACAAAGCTAACGAATAGGTAACGGCAGGTTTATTTGCCGGGCTTACGAGTAAATTAAATAAATTGTGACGGGTGTCAACAAACGGGAGCGCAGTGCCGCGCTTCCGCACGGTGTCCAGGGCGCCGCGGATTCGAACTTCGCCTGCACCCTGCGTGGTTTCTCGCGACTGTTTCCCGGCCGTCGGTACGGTGGTGGCGCCTTGTCGATCTACCTGCACGGTGAACCCGTCGTCGACGTGTGGACCGGCTACTCGGATCGCCGTGGCACCGAGTACTGGAACGCCGATACCGGTGCGATGGTCTTCTCGGTCACCAAGGGGATGGCATCGACGGTCATCCACCGCCTCGCCGACCGCGGCCTGATCGACTATGACGCGCCGGTCGCCGAGTACTGGCCGGAGTTCGGGGCCAAGGGCAAGGCCAGGATCACCGTGCGTGACGTGATGCAGCACCGGGCCGGGCTTTCGCACCTCAACGGCTGCACCAAGGCCCAGCTGCTCGATCATCGCGTGATGGAGGAGCGGGTCGCCGCCGCGCCGGTCAACAAGTTGTTGCACGGCCATCAGGCCTACCACGCACTGACCTATGGGTGGCTGATGTCCGGGCTGGGCCGCGCGATCACCGGTAAGGGCATGCGCGACCTGATCCGCGAGGAGCTGGCCGAGCCGCTCGACACCGACGGACTGCACCTGGGCCGGCCGCCGGTCGACGCGCCGACCCGCGCCGCACAGATCCTCGCGCCGCAGGGCGCGATGGCCAACCCGGTCTTCAACTTCGTCGCCCCGCGGGTGGCGGCGCTCGGGGTGTCGGGGATGTTCGGCTCGATGTACTTTCCCGGCATGAAGTCGGTGGTCCAGGGCGACACGCCGTTCCTGGACGCCGAGATCCCGGCCGCCAACGGTGTCGCCACCGCCAGGAGCCTGGCCAAGATGTACGGCGCGATCGCCAACGGTGGCCGCATCGAGGGCAAGCAGTTCCTGTCCGAGGAGCGGGTCGCGGCGCTGACCGGCCGGGCGAGCTACTGGCCGGACCGCAACATCTTCCTGCCGTTGAGTTTCAATCTCGGCTACCACTCACTGCCGGTGCCGCCGGGTGTGATGCCTGGGTTCGGCCATGCCGGCCTCGCCGGGTCGGTCGGGTGGGCCGATCCCGGCAGCGGGTTGGCCTTCGGCTTCGTGCACAACCGACTGCTGACGCGGATGGTGCTCGACCAGGCCACGTTCGCCGGGTTGGGTGTGTTGATCCGGCGCGACGCAGCGCGGGCGCGCAGGCGTGGCTATCAGACGGTGCCCGACCTGGGCGCGCCGTTCTCCAGCGTGTCGCGGCCGGTCGCGGGTTAGCGCTCGATCACCGGCTGGGTCATCCGGAAGCGTTGCTGAACCACTTCGTCTTCTGCCGCCAGGACTCGGCCGAGGTCAGCGCGAAACCGGCACCGCACATGCAGGCGAACACCCAGACCAGGGTCGTGCCGCCGTCGTGTTGCTGCAGCGCGGGGATGTAGGCGGTCAGCAGCCGCACGACGCACGCGGCGATGCCGGCCGCGGACGAGATCAGATAGACGTTGGCGATCTTGCGCGACCGCGGATCCCTGCGCAGCACCAACAGGGCCCGGCTGCCGTACCCGAGCAGATAGATCAGGATGCCGCACAGGATCAGCCAGTAGGTGTTGAGCCAGAAGTCGGTGGGCACCTGGAAGAAGTCCGGCTTGTAGATGTGCGCACCGTTTCCGAGTGAGAACGTGACCAGCAGCAGCGGGATGCACAGTGTGGCCGGAACCTCGACGTACTGCTTGAACGACCTCTGGAGCAGGTGGTCATCCTGCAGGCGGCCGAGGGCGTTGTAGACGACGGCTGACGCGGCGACGATGTAGCAATCGTGGCCGATGAAATCTTCGAGGTTCCATTTCCCGGTCAGCGCGTGCAGCGCCACCCCGAGCGTTTCCGAGGCCCAGGGGGACATCAGCAGCACCGCCATGCCCTGCAGTGCGATGTTGAGGGTGGCTGCGACTTCCCAACGAGAGGACCAGGTGACGCGGCGAATCCACAGGCTCCACGCGATACAGCAAAGCGTGATTGCGATCATTGTCGCCAAAGCCATGAGGGTGCCTTCGGAGCCGCCGTGGTACTCAGCAAAGTGTACGGCTAAAGGGGCGGGGCGTCACTCCGCGGTCGAAGTTCGGAGAGTCGAGGAATTCGGGTGCGCGCCTTGGTCGATTCCCGCACGGCTGTCTGGCCGGGACCGCCGGTGCGCTCGAGATATTCGACGTAACTGAGCACCTCTTGCCTGGTCATCAGGCCGAACCTGATCTGCAGGTCAGGGTAGTTCAGGCCGAAGCGGTCCGCGACCCGCCGCAGCTCCTCGGCGTCTGGGTAGTCCGGCTCTTTGATCCGGCGGTAGTACGTGCTGCTGGACGTGCCCAGCGCGTCGTAGATGTCCTTGGCCTCGATGTCCCCGTCGAGCAGGTAGTCGAGCAGCGCCTTGAGTTGTCTGCCGTTCTCGTCTGTCCGAGGCACTTGTCCACTGTAAACCAACGTCCCGGGTTTGGGCAGTGCGGTCCGCAAACTGGAGGTGTTTGCCTATATTGACACTGGCGTCACAGTTTTGGGAGGTCTCTCCCGTTTTTGGGACACCTGGGCTATCTTTGGTCGCATGGTTGCTCCTTACCTGGCTCCGCCGACTGAGGTCGCGCGCCCGCTCGGCGAGTTTGCTACGGCAACGGTCCGCATCGCGGACTACGACGCTGCGGACACGGGTGTCACCGCCAGCATGGTCAAAGTGTCGACCCCTGCAAGCGATGAGCTGACGGCCGAACTCGACGGTGCCACAGGATGTCTCGGGCTGCCGGCTGACGAGATCCTGGTGGCCGCGTTGAGCAGGACCATCGCCCGCACGCTCGGTGAGGGCCTGGTCCCTGTCGACATCGCCAGCCACCGCGGCTCTCTGCTCGATGCCGTACCCCTGGTGTGCGTGGCGGCGCAGCACGCGAGCGCCACCGACGTGCTGGCCTCCGTGCACCAGACGCTGGCCGCGGCGTCGGAGCGCGAGGTGGCCGCGTCGCCGGAGGTGTACTTCAACTACATCGGCGAACTCCCGTCGGACACGATGCCGGTTCAGGAGACGCCGCCGGGCCTCGGCCACGCCTTGGAGGTGCGCGTCTACCGCGCCGGTGGTGACGTACGGATCGACTGGTGGTACGACACCAGTCGGTTCGAGCACTACACGATCGAGGAGTTGTCCGAACAGTTCCCGCTCGCGCTCGTCGAGATGACATCGGACGCGCTGCCCCCCAACTGACTCGGTACGATCGACGTCAACGGCTTGGATCCGGCCATCACCGGGGAGCCTTCGGAAGAACAGTTCGGCACCACTTCCTGCAGGCGGTCCGAGCCCAGTAGAACCGAACGGGTGGGCCCGTCAACGCCCTAAGTGAGCGGCGCACATCTGCGGGTAGAAGTGCGCAAGCGGGGTGGTACCGCGGCGCTCGCGCACCGGCGCGACGTCGTCCCCGTGCCTTGACGAACACCTGAGGCTTCCCGAGCCGGAAGCCGCATGAGGCACAGGAGCTATGACCGCTTACCCGAAGCCGGCCGCTGGGGCGCCCAGATTCCCCGCGCTGGAAGTCGAGGTCCTGGTGTACTGGGACCGCGACGACACCTTCCGCGCCAGCATCGCGCGCCGCGACGGCGCCCCCGAGTACGTCTTCTACGACGGCCCGCCGTTCGCCAACGGGCTGCCGCACTACGGGCACCTGCTCACCGGTTACGTCAAGGACATCGTGCCGCGGTATCGCACCATGCGCGGCTACAAGGTGGAGCGCAGGTTCGGCTGGGACACCCACGGCCTGCCCGCCGAACTCGAGGTGCAGCGCCAGCTCGGCATCACCGACAAGGCGCAGATCGAGGAAATGGGCATCGAGAAGTTCAACGACGCCTGCCGAGCCTCGGTGCTCAAGTACACCAACGAATGGCGTGCCTACGTGACCCGGCAGGCCCGTTGGGTGGATTTCGACAACGACTACAAGACCCTCGAGCCCGACTTCATGGAGTCGGTGATCTGGGCCTTCAAACAGTTGTGGGACAAGGGCCTTGCCTACGAGGGCAACCGGGTGTTGCCGTATTGCTGGAACGACGAGACACCGTTGTCCAGCCACGAACTGCGTATGGACGACGACGTCTACCAGAGCCGTCAGGACCCCGCGATCACGGTGGGCTTTCGGATCAGCGGGTGCCCGCACGCCGATCTCGAGGGTGCCTACCTGTTGATCTGGACGACGACGCCGTGGACTCTGCCGTCCAACCAGGCCGTCGCGGTGCACCCCGACGTGGTCTACGTGCAGGTGCAGGGCGGCGATGGACGTCGATACGTGTTGGCCGAGGCCCGGGTCGCGGCCTATGCCCGTGAACTCGGCGATGAGCCGGCGGTTCTGGGCGCCTACTCCGGTCGCGAGCTGCTCGAGACCCGCTATCTGCCGCCGTTCCCGTACTTCTCCGATGCGCCCCGGTCGTTCCGCGTGCTGCCCGCGGACTTCGTCAGCACCGAGGACGGCACCGGCATCGTGCACATGTCGCCGGCCTACGGCGAAGACGACATGCTCACCGCGCAGGCCGCGGGCATCGAGGCCGTCACCCCGGTTGACTCCAAGGGGAGGTTCGACGCCACCGTCCCCGACTACGCCGGACAGCACGTCTTCGACGCCAACCCGCAGATCATCCGCGACCTGAAGAACAAGACCGGACCCGCGGCCCCGCACGGCGCGGTGTTGTTGCGCCATGAGACCTACGAGCACTCCTATCCACACTGCTGGCGGTGCCGCAATCCGCTGATCTATCGGGCCGTGTCGTCCTGGTTCATCAAGGTCACCGAATTCCGCGATCGCATGGTCGAGCTGAACCAGCAGATCACCTGGTACCCCGAACACGTCAAGGACGGACAGTTCGGCAAGTGGCTGGCCGGGGCCCGAGACTGGTCGATCTCCCGAAACCGGTACTGGGGCACCCCGATTCCGGTGTGGAAATCCGACGACCCGACATATCCGCGCATCGACGTCTATGGCAGCCTCGACGAGCTCGAACGTGAATTCGGGGTGCGGCCCACCGATCTGCACCGGCCCTACATCGACGAGCTCACCCGGCCAAACCCCGACGATCCGACCGGCCGCTCGACGATGCGCCGCATCGAGGACGTCTTCGACGTCTGGTTCGACTCGGGTTCCATGCCGTACGCGCAGGTGCATTACCCGTTCGAGAACGCCGAATGGTTCGACGGTGACGGCGGATCCGACCCCCACTTTCCCGGTGACTTCATCGTCGAATACATCGGGCAGACCCGCGGGTGGTTCTACACACTGCACATCCTGGCCACCGCGCTGTTCGACAAGCCCGCATTCAAAACCTGTGTGGCACACGGGATCGTGCTCGGCAATGACGGCCAGAAGATGAGCAAGTCGCTGCGCAACTACCCGGATGTGACGGAGGTTTTCGACCGCGACGGCTCCGATGCCATGCGGTGGTTCCTGATGGCCTCACCGATCCTGCGCGGCGGCAACCTGATCGTCACCGAACAGGGTATCCGCGAAGGTGTCCGGCAGGTGCTGCTGCCGCTGTGGAACGCCTACACCTTTCTGGCGTTGTACGCGCCGAAGAAGGGCACCTGGCGCACCGACTCCACGCATGTGCTGGACCGCTACATCCTGGCCAAGCTCGCCGTGCTGCGCGACGACCTCACCGCGTCGCTGGATGTCTGTGACATCTCCGGGGCCTGCGACGAGCTGCGGCAGTTCACCGAAGCGTTGACCAATTGGTATGTGCGACGGTCGCGTTCGCGGTTCTGGGAGGAGGATCCCGACGCGATCGACACCCTGCACACCGTGCTGGAGGTGACCGCCCGGCTGGCCGCTCCGCTGATTCCGTTGATCACCGAGGTCATCTGGCGCGGGGTGACCGGTGAGCGTTCGGTGCACTTGACCGACTGGCCCGAGGCTGATCTGCTGCCCACCGACCCCGAGTTGGTCGCGACGATGGATCTTGTGCGCGAGGTGGCGTCGGCCGGGTCGTCGCTGCGCAAGGCCAAGAAACTGCGCGTGCGCCTGCCGCTACCCAAACTGACTGTCGCCGTTGATAATCCGCAGCGGCTCGAGCCGTTCACCGATTTGATCGCCGACGAGCTCAACGTCAAGGATGTCGAGCTCACCGACGACATCGACACCTACGGTCGGTTCGAGCTGACGGTCAACGCACGCGTCGCGGGCCCGCGGCTGGGCAAGGACGTGCAAGCGGCCATCAAAGCCGTCAAGGCGGGGGAGGCCGTCGTCAACGCCGACGGCACGCTGACCGCAGGACCGGCCGTGTTGCAGCCCGGTGAGTACAGCTCGCGGCTGGTCGCCGCCGAGCCGCGGGAGACGCAGCGCAGCGAAGCTCGACCCGAGAACACATACACCGCGGCGCTGTCCGACGGGGCCGGGCTTGTGGTGCTCGACGGCACGGTCACCGAGGAGCTGGAGGCCGAGGGCTGGGCGAAAGACCGCATTCGCGAACTGCAGGACCTGCGCAAGTCGACGGGACTGGACGTGTCCGACCGGATCACGGTCGTGATCTCGGTTCCGCCGGAACGCAAAGCCTGGGCCCGCACGCATCGCGACCTGATCGCGCGCGAGATCCTCGCCACGACATTCGAGTTCGGGGATCCGGCGGACGGCAGCGAGATCGGCGACGGTGTGAAGGTCGCGATCGCCAGGGCGTGATCGGACGCTAACCGTTGGTGATCACCGCGGTGCGCCCGGCGATCGAAACCTCGTCACCGACGCGGAGCTTCCTGCCGCGTCTGCGCTCGACCTCGTCATTGACGCTCACCAGACCGTTCGCGATGACGGCCTTGGCGTCGGCGCCGGAGTCGATCAGCCCGGCGAGCTTCAGGAACTGGCCGAGCCGGATGGTGCCGTCGGTGATCGCCACCTCATCCCTAGCCACCCCGCCAGGATGTCACGGCCCAATAGCATCTGCAGCTGTGGACGCTCGCTGGGTGCTGCACCTCGACATGGACGCATTCTTCGCGTCCGTCGAGCAGCTGACCCGTCCGACGCTGCGGGGGCGCCCGGTGCTGGTGGGTGGGCTCGGCGGGCGCGGTGTGGTTGCCGGGGCGAGCTACGAGTCCCGGGTGTACGGCGCCAGGTCGGCGATGCCGATGCACCTGGCCCGCAGGCTCGTCGGCGCCGCGGCGGTCGTCCTCCCGCCGCGGGGCATCGTCTATGGCGTGGCCAGCCGCCGGGTCTTCGAGACCGTGCGCGCGATGGTGCCGGTTCTCGAGCAGCTCTCATATGACGAGGCTTTCGGCGAGCCCACCGAACTCGCGGGCGCGTCCGCGGGTGAAGTCGAGGACTTCTGCCGGACGCTGCGCGCGCGGGTGCTCGAGGAGACCGGACTCGTCGCGTCGATCGGGGCGGGGTCAGGGAAACAACTCGCCAAGATCGCGTCCGGGTTGGCCAAACCCGACGGGATGCGGGTGGTTCGCCGCGAGGAGGAACGTGCGCTGCTCGACGGCCTGCCGGTGCGGCGGTTGTGGGGAATCGGACCCGTGGCCGGTGAGAAGCTGCACCGGCTCGGCATCGAGACCATCGGCGCCTTCGCGGCGCTGAGCGAGGCCGAGGCCGCCGACATCCTCGGCGGCACCGTGGGACCGGCGCTGCACCGGCTCGCCCGCGGCATCGACGACCGGCCGGTCGCCGAGAACGCGCCCGCCAAACAGATCAGCGCGGAATCGACCTTCCCCGAAGACCTCATCACCCTCGACCAGCTTCGCGAAGCGATGGGCCCGATCGGTGAGCACGCCCACCGGCGCCTGGAGAAGGACGGCCGCGGCGCGCGCACCGTCACCGTGAAGCTGAAGAAATCCGACATGAGCACTCTCACCCGCTCGGCGACCCTGCCGTACGCCACCACCGACGCGGCCACCCTGATCGCCACCGCGCGCCGGCTGCTGCTCGACCCCGTCGAAGTGGGCCCGATCCGCCTTCTGGGCGTTGGATTCTCGGGGCTCTCCGACGTTCGCCAGGAGTCGTTGTTCCCGGACTTGGAGCTGATGGCGACCGACGACGACGTCACGCATACAGGGCTGCCGCCCACCGTCACCGATCTCGCCGCGACCGCACCCGCCTGGCGCGTCGGCGACGACGTCACCCATCCGGACTTCGGACACGGCTGGATCCAGGGCGCCGGGCACGGGGTGATGACGGTCCGGTTCGAGACCAGGACCACCGGTCCCGGACAAGCGCGCACCTTTCCTGTCGACACGCCCGGTATCGAGCGAGCGAACCCCGTCGATTCCCTCGACTGGCCGGAATACATCGCGGAATTGGCGCGCTACCAGAGCAGCCCGTGAACCGCTGCCAGGCGCGCACGGTCGCGACTACGAGGTATGCCGGACGAACCGGTGAGCACCACCGGCGCGGTGCCGCGATAGGTCATTTCCAGCGACAGCGCCGTCTCCTCCAGGCGGACGTCGGTCGAAGCGGCCTCCAGCGACCCATGGTGGGAGATTCTTCCGCAACGACGTTTTGGGATGATGGTGAAGTGACTGACGACCCAGAAGTGGCCAACGAGCCGACCGAAGAGGCGGCGCCGCCGCGGCGACAGCTGCGTCTGCTGCTCTGCATTGCGGGAGTGGTGCTGGTCGCCGACATCGTCACCAAGGTCCTCGCGGTCAAACTGCTCACCCCGGGCCAACCTGTCTCGATCATCGGTGACACGGTGACCTGGACCCTGGTGCGCAATTCGGGTGCGGCGTTTTCGATGGCCACCGGCTACACATGGGTGCTCACACTGATCGCCACCGGCGTCGTGATTGGGATCGTGTGGATGGGTCGGCGGCTGGTGTCACCGTGGTGGGCAATCGGGCTGGGCATGATCCTCGGCGGCGCACTCGGCAACCTCATCGACCGGTTCTTCCGCTCGCCCGGCCCACTCCAGGGGCACGTCGTGGACTTCCTGTCCATCGGATGGTGGCCGGTGTTCAACGTGGCCGATCCGTGCGTGGTCGGCGGGGCCATTCTTTTGGTGGGGCTGTCGCTGTTCGGGTTCGATTTCGATACCGTCGGGCGGCGCCAGCCGGGCGACGAATCAGACCCCGTCGGGCGGCGGAAGGCCGCCGAGGACGGCTAGATGGCCGATCGGTCGCTTCCGGTCCCGGAGGGTCTGGCGGGAATGCGGGTCGACGCGGGCCTGGCGCGGCTGCTCGGCTTGTCGCGGACGGCCGCTGCGGCGCTCGCCGAAGGGGGCGGTGTCGAGATCGACGGTGCCCGTGCCGGCAAGTCCGACAAACTGACCGCGGGCGCGTGGCTGGACGTGCGGTTGCCCGAACCGCCCGCGCCAGTGGAGAACACGCCCGTCGACATCGATGGGATGGCGATCCTGTACTCCGACGAGGACATCGTCGCAGTGGACAAACCCCCCGGGGTAGCCGCGCACGCTACCGTCGGCTGGTCGGGTCCGACGGTGCTGGGCGGCCTGGCCGCCGCGGGCTTCCGGATCAGCACGTCGGGGATCCACGAGCGTCAGGGCATCGTGCACCGCCTCGACGTCGGCACCTCGGGTGTGATGGTCGTCGCGCTCTCGGAACGCGCGTATACGGTGCTCAAGCGGGCGTTCAAACAGCGCACCGTCGAGAAGCGCTATCACGCGCTGGTGCAAGGACATCCCGACCCGTCGAGCGGCACGATCGACGCACCCATCGGCCGTCACCGCGGACATGACTGGAAGTTCGCGGTCACCGAGAACGGCAGGCACAGCGTCACCCATTACGACACCCTCGAGGCGCACCGCGCCGCGAGCCTGCTCGACATCGAACTCGAAACCGGTCGTACACATCAGATCCGGGTGCATTTCGCCGCGCTGCACCATCCCTGCGTCGGTGACCTCACCTACGGCGCCGATCCCACGTTGGCCAGGCGGCTCAAGCTGGAGCGGCAGTGGCTGCACGCGCGATCGCTGGCCTTCACGCACCCCGCCGACGGGCGCAGCATCGAGATCACCAGCCCCTACCCGGCCGATCTGCAACACGCGCTCGACGCGCTGCGCAACCACGAACTGTGAGCGCTTGCCGCTGGTGACGACGGGCCTGCCTGTTCTACGTGACGCGGCTCGTGATCGCGTCGCGGCTCAAGCGGCACCGCCATCCTGGACTGCGCGGCAGTGTCACATCGGTTGCCCATCCGGTGGCGGTGGCGGGCTTCTACACGTGGATGGTCGACCAGGTGAGACGCCGGGATCTGGGCGCGGCGCGAAGACACGCATTTCCGACACGCCGGAACTGTCGGGCGCCGGTCATAGACTGGCCCTCCTATGAGCCCTTCGGATTCGCGGTCGTTCGTGCACCTGCATAACCACACCGAGTACTCGATGCTGGACGGTGCCGCGAAGGTCAAGCCGATGCTCGCGGAGGCTCAGCGCCTCGAGATGCCCGCGATCGGGATGACCGATCACGGAAACATGTTCGGCGCCAGCGAGTTCTACAACTCCGCCACCGAGGCGGGGATCAAGCCGATCATCGGTGTCGAGGCGTACATCGCGCCGGGTTCACGCTTCGACACCAAGCGCATCCTGTGGGGCGATCCCAGCCAGAAGGGCGACGACGTTTCCGGCAGCGGGTCCTACACCCACATGACCATGGTGGCCGAGAACGCCACCGGGTTGCGCAACCTGTTCAAGCTGTCGTCGTTGGCCTCGTTCGAGGGTCAACTCGGCAAGTGGTCGCGGATGGACGGCGACCTGATCGCCGAGCACGCCGAGGGCATCATCGCCACCACCGGCTGCCCGTCGGGAGAGGTGCAGACCCGGCTGCGGCTCGGTCACTACGACGAGGCCGTGGCTGCGGCCGCCAAGTGGCGCGAGATCTTCGGCCCGGACAACTTCTTCCTGGAGTTGATGGACCACGGTCTCGACATCGAACGCCGAGTGCGCGAAGGGTTGCTCGACATCGGGCGCAAGCTCGGCATTCCGCCGCTTGCCACCAACGACTGCCATTACGTCACCCGCGACGCCGCCCAGAACCATGAGGCACTGCTGTGCGTCCAGACCGGCAAGACGCTGTCGGATCCAAACCGGTTCAAGTTCGACGGTGACGGCTACTTCCTCAAGACGGCCGCGGAGATGCGCGCGCTGTGGGATGACCAGGTGCCCGGGGCGTGTGACTCCACGCTGCTGATCGCCGAGCGGGTGTCGTCGTACGAAGATGTGTGGACGGTGCGCGACCGGATGCCGGTCTTCCCCGTGCCCGAGGGTCACACCCAGGAGTCCTGGCTGCGCCACGAGGTTCGCGCTGGGCTCGAGCGCCGGTTCGCCTCCGGTGAGGTACCGCAGGAGTACACCGATCGCGCCGATTACGAGATCAAGGTCATCTGCGACAAGGGCTACCCGTCGTACTTCCTGATCGTGGCCGACCTCATCAACTACGCGCGTTCGGTCGACATCCGGGTCGGGCCCGGTCGCGGGTCGGCCGCCGGATCGCTGGTCGCCTACGCGCTGGGCATCACCAACATCGACCCGATTCCGTACGGGCTGCTGTTCGAGCGGTTTCTCAACCCCGAGCGCGTGTCCATGCCCGACATCGACATCGACTTCGACGACCGCCGCCGCGGTGAGATGCTCCGGTACGCGGCCAACAAGTGGGGCAGCGACCGGGTGGCCCAGGTGATCACCTTCGGCACCATCAAGACCAAAGCGGCGCTGAAGGATTCGGCGCGCGTGCACTACGGCCAGCCGGGTTTCGCGATCGCCGACCGGATCACCAAGGCGCTGCCTCCGCCGATCATGGCAAAAGACATCCCGCTGTCGGGGATCACCGATCCCAACCACGAGCGTTACAAGGAGGCCGCCGAGGTCCGCGGCCTCATCGACACCGATCCCGACGTGCGCACCATCTACGAGACCGCGCGAGGACTCGAGGGTCTGGTGCGCAACGCCGGCGTACACGCCTGCGCGGTGATCATGAGCTCCGAACCGCTGATCGATGCGATCCCGCTCTGGAAACGTCCCCAGGACGGCGCGGTGATCACCGGCTGGGATTACCCGTCGTGCGAGGCCATCGGACTGCTGAAGATGGACTTCCTCGGGCTGCGCAACCTGACGATCATCGGTGACGCCCTGGACAACATCAGGGCCAACCGCGGGATCGAGCTCGACCTCGAATCGGTCTCACTCGACGACAAGGCGACCTACGAACTGCTGGGCCGCGGCGACACGCTCGGCGTGTTCCAGCTCGACGGTGGGCCGATGCGCGACCTGCTGCGCCGCATGCAGCCGACCGGGTTCGAGGACGTCGTCGCGGTGATCGCGCTGTACCGTCCCGGCCCGATGGGCATGAACGCCCACAACGACTATGCCGATCGCAAGAACGGCCGCCAGGCGATCAAGCCGATCCACCCGGAACTCGAGGAGCCGCTGCGCGAGATCCTCGCCGAGACCTACGGCCTGATCGTCTACCAAGAGCAGATCATGCGGATCGCGCAGAAGGTGGCCGGATACTCGCTGGCCCGAGCGGACATTCTCCGAAAGGCCATGGGCAAGAAGAAGCGCGAAGTCCTGGAAAAGGAGTTCGAGGGCTTCTCCGAGGGCATGAAGTCCAACGGCTTCTCCGCCGGCGCGATCAAGGCGTTGTGGGACACGGTGCTGCCGTTCGCCGACTACGCGTTCAACAAGTCGCACGCGGCCGGGTACGGGCTCGTCTCGTATTGGACCGCCTATCTGAAGGCCAACTATCCGGCCGAGTACATGGCCGGGCTGCTCACGTCGGTGGGTGACGACAAGGACAAGGCGGCGGTGTACCTGGCCGACTGCCGGAAACTGGGCATCACCGTGCTGCCGCCGGACGTCAACGAGTCGGGGCTGAACTTCGCCTCGGTGGGGGAAGATATCCGCTACGGGCTGGGAGCGGTACGCAACGTCGGCGCCAACGTCGTTGCCTCGCTTATCGACACGCGCACCGAGAAGGGGAAGTACATCGACTTCTCCGACTACCTGAACAAGATCGAGATCGGCGCCTGCAACAAGAAGGTCACCGAGTCGCTGATCAAGGCCGGCGCGTTCGACTCGCTTGGGCATCCGCGCAAGGGGCTGTTCCTGATCCACACCGACGCCGTCGACTCCGTGCTCGGCACCAAGAAGGCCGAGGCGATGGGCCAGTTCGATCTGTTCGGCGGCGCCGACACGGCCACGGATGCGGTGTTCACCATCAAGGTGCCCGACGAGGAGTGGGAGGACAAGCACAAACTCGCGCTGGAACGCGAGATGCTCGGCCTCTACGTGTCCGGTCATCCGCTCAACGGCATCGCACACCTGCTGGCCGCACAGGTCGATACCGCGATACCGGCCATCCTCGACGGCGACATCCCCAACGAGACCCAGGTCCGCGTCGGCGGCATCCTGGCGTCGGTGAACCGGCGGGTCAACAAGAACGGATTGCCTTGGGCTTCGGCACAATTGGAGGATCTGACGGGCGGCATCGAGGTGCTGTTCTTCCCGCAGACCTACTCGACGTTCGGCGGCGAGATCGCCGACGACGCCGTCGTGCTGATCGGCGCAAAGGTGGCGATCCGCGACGATCGGATCTCGCTGATCGCCAATGACCTTCTGGTGCCGGACTTCTCGAACGCACAACTGGATCGCCCGCTGGCGGTCAGCCTACCGACCCGGCAATGCACGGTCGACAAGGTGACCGCGCTCAAGCAGGTGCTGGCCCGCCATCCGGGCACCTCCCAGGTGCACCTGCGGTTGATCAGCGGGGAACGGATCACCACGTTGGAGCTGGACACCTCGTTGCGTGTGACGCCCTCGTCGGCCTTGATGGGCGACCTCAAGGCCCTGCTGGGGCCCGGCTGTCTGGGCGGCTGACGGTCAATTCAGAACGTTCACCGCTCGCGCGATGACGAGTCCGGCGGTGCCCAGTGCGACCGTCGCCTGCACCGTCATCATCATCTTGGCCCACCGGGCGAGCGGCATGGTGTCGGTCGGCGAGAAGGCCATCACGTTCGTCACGCTGACGTAGAGGTAGTCGACGAATGTGGGCCGCCAATCCGGTTCGGCCACATGGGGAGTCGTCATCTGCGGGAACAGGAAATCGGGATACGGCCGCTCTCCCGCGTGCCGCGCGAACGGCCCACCCCGGTCCAGCTGCCAGTACCAGATGCCGAACACGATCACGTTCGTCACGATGATCGAGGCGCCGCTGCCGAGCAGCACCGCCGCGTCGTTGCTTTCGTCACCGCTGAGGATGCCGACGGCCAGCACGACCGCGGACAGCGTGTTGTCGAGAGTGATCGCCGCCAACAGCACCCACGTGGCGTACCGGCCGAAACGCGTGCGCCGGGTCATGACGCGCGGGTTGATTACCAGCAGCGCCAGCAGCAGAAGTCCTTCCAACAGCACCAGTGGCCAGCGGGGAACCAGCGTGTAGTTCTTCGGGATCGCGAGCTGCAGCGCCATGACGGCCACCACGGCGATCAGCACGGGCATGGTGCTCTCCGGATCGCCGCGCCGCAGCCAGGCCGGCGCGCGGTGTTGTTCCGGCGGTGATGCCATCACGTCATTCTCATGCGCCACGATGGTCGTATGGAGTCACGACACGTCAGCATCTGGATCGCCGCGAGCCCCGAGTCCGTCTACGAGTTCGCCGCGGATCCGCTGACGTGGCCGCGGTGGGCGGCGGGTCTCGCCGAGGGCGGGCTCCGCCAGACTCCGAGCGGTTGGGTGGCCGACTCACCGATGGGCGAGGTGACCGTCGAGTTCTCCCCGCGCAACGACCTCGGCGTGCTGGATCACGTGGTGCGTCTGCCGACCGGGGAAGCGGTCTACAACCCGATGCGGGTGCAGCCCTGGAGTGTGCCGACCGACGCCGACGAGGCGCACAGCGAGGTGCTGTTCAGCGTGCGCCGACGGTCCGGAATGACCGACGAGGAGTTCGATGCCGACACCAAAGCGGTGGCCGCCGACCTGGCGACGCTGAAGAAACTGATCGAGGACTAGAGTCTCGTCGAGCACAGCGCGCTGAACGCCAGCCAAGTGACGGTTCCGACCGCGGCGCCGGCAAGCACCGCCGTAGCCGCCGTCGCGGTGGCGATCCCGACCACCAGCGTCACAAGCGCCCCAAGCACGAGGGCGAGCAACTTGTACGCCGGCCACGGCACACCCGCGACCGGTACGTCGCACGTCACGCGTGCGGCCGCCGTGCGGAAATTGCCTGCGGTGGTCATGGAAACACGATAACTCGTAACTGAGGTTTCGGCCAGCCGAAACGCCGGATCAGGGTAACGGATCCCTCGGGCTCTAAGCTGGTGAGATGCCACTTTCCGGAGAGTATGAACCCAGCCCGTGGGATTGGGTGAGAGAACACGCCGATCAGATCACGGAGTCCGGCACCACCGACGGTGTCGACATGAAAGGCAAGCCGCTCATCCTGCTGACCACCGTCGGCGCGAAGACAGGCAAGATCCGAAAGACTCCGCTGATGCGGGTCGAACACGACGGCCAGTACGCCGTCGTGGCGTCGTTGGGCGGCGCCCCGAAGAACCCGGTCTGGTACTACAACGTCAAGGCCAATCCGCGAGTGGAACTGCAGGACGGGGCGGTGACCAGGGAGTATGACGCGCGGGAGGTCACCGGCGACGAGAAGGCCGTCTGGTGGGAGCGCGCCGTCGAGGCATGGCCCGACTACGCCGAGTACCAGAAGAAGACCGACCGCGAGATCCCTGTGTTCGTACTGACCCCGATTTCTTGAAAACCGCTGGTTGGTGGCACCATTGACCGGTGTCCGCTGAACTGAGTCAGAGCCCGAGGACTTCGCCGCTTCGCGCGGCGGATATCGACGAGGCCGCTCAGCGAATTGCGGACGTCGTGTTGCGCAGCCCGCTCGAGCTCAGCGAGAGGCTCTCGGACGCCACCGGCGCGACGGTGTATCTGAAGCGTGAGGATCTGCAGCCCGTGCGGTCCTACAAGCTGCGGGGCGCGCACAACCTGCTGATGCAGTTGTCGCCCGACGAGCTGGCCGCCGGAGTGGTGTGCTCGTCGGCGGGCAACCACGCGCAGGGCTTCGCGATGGCGTGCCGTTCGATGGGGGTCCGCGGCCGGGTCTATGTGCCCCGCAAGACACCGAAGCAGAAGCGCGACCGCATCCGCTACCACGGCCGCGAGTTCATCGAGTTGATCGTCGGCGGCAGGACCTACGACGATGCCGCGGCCGCCGCATGTGAAGACATCGCGCGCACGGGCGCGACCTTGGTGCCGCCGTACGACGACCTGCGCACGATGGCCGGCCAAGGAACGATCGCCACCGAGATCCTCGACCAGCTCGACGGGGAACCCGACCTCGTCGTCGTTCCGGTCGGCGGCGGCGGATGCATAGCCGGGATCACCACCTATCTGGTCGAACGCACGAGCGGCACCTCCGTGCTGGGAGTCGAGCCGGCGGGGGCGCCCGCGGTGATCGCGGCGCTGGCGGCGGGCGGACCCGTGACCATCGACGACGTCGACCAGTTCGTCGACGGTGCGGCGGTGAATCGCGCCGGAACGCTGCCGTACGCGGTGCTGGCCGCCGCCGGCGACATGGTGTCGATGACGACCGTCGACGAGGGCGCCGTTTGCACGGCGATGCTCGACCTGTACCAGAACGAGGGCATCATCGCCGAGCCGGCGGGAGCGCTGTCGGTGGCCGCGTTGATGGACGCAGACATCGAACCCGGATCGACTGTGGTGTGCGTGGTCTCGGGCGGGAACAACGACGTATCGCGATACGGCGAGGTGCTGGAGCGTTCGCTCGTGCACCTGGGCCTCAAGCACTATTTCCTGGTGGACTTCCCGCAGGAACCGGGTGCGCTGCGCCGATTCCTCGACCAGGTCCTCGGCCCGAACGACGACATCACGTTGTTCGAGTACGTCAAGCGCAACAACCGCGACACCGGCGAGGCGCTGGTAGGGATCGAGCTGGGTTCGGCCACCGACTTCGAGGGCCTGCTCGAGCGGATGCGCGCATCGGATATCCACGTCGAGGCGCTGGAGCCGGGCTCACCGGCGTACCGCTACCTGCTGTAGTTGCGCGTCGGCGCCGCGCGCCCCCGCGTCGAAACTGAAGTTGTGCTCCACTTTTCGCGCCGAAGTAACGAAAAACTTCAGTTTCGGCGAATGACAGCGAAGGAATGACCCGGCACCCGCGTTGATGCCGTGCCCACCTCGGGCGGATCCCACGCCAGCACCACCTCGCCGATGACCGGCACCTCGACCGCCTCGGCGCCGAGATTGCATGCGATCGACAACGACCCGCGGTGCATCACGATCCAACGCCGGGCTTCGTCGTAGTCGATCCGAAGGTTGTCCAGCCACGGGTCGGCCAAATCGGGCTCGTTGTGCCGCAACGCGATCAGCTCGCGGTACACCCGCCGCAACCGGCCGTGGTCACCGTCGTCGATCTCGTCCCACTTCAGCTTCGAGCGCTGAAACGTCTCGGGATCCTGCGGATCGGGGATCTCGTCGGCGTCCCACCCGTGCTCGGCGAACTCTCGCTTGCGGCCCTCGGCCGTGGCCCGCGCCAGCTCCGGCTCCGGATGCGAGCTGAAGAACTGGAACGGCGACGACGATCCCCATTCCTCGCCCATGAAAAGCATTGCGGTGTACGGGCTCCCAAGGGCCAGGGCGGCTTTGACGGCGAGTTGGCCGAAGGTCAGGTTCTGCGACGGACGATCGCCGACGGCCCGGTTGCCCACCTGGTCGTGGGTCAGCGTGTAAGCCAGCAGCCGGGTGCCGGGGATGGTGGCGGTGTCCAGCGGCCGCCCGTGCCTGCGATGCCGGAACGACGAGTACGTGCCCGCGTGGTAGTAGCCGTTCTTCAGCGTGATGGCCAGCGCCTCGAGTGTTCCGAAATCGTGGTAATAGCCCTGCTGTTCGCCGGACACGGCGGAGTGGATCGCATGGTGGATGTCGTCGTCCCATTGCGCGGTCATCCCGAGGCCACCGCGGTCGCGGGGCGTGATGAGCCGTGGATCGTTGAGGTCGCTCTCGGCGATCAAGGAAAGCGGCCGGCCCAACTCCGCGGCCAGCGCATCGGTTTCGGCGGAGAGCTCTTCGAGGATGTGGATCGCCGTCGTGTCGACGAGCGCATGCACCGCGTCCAGGCGCAGACCGTCGGCGTGGAAATCGCGCATCCAGCGCAGCGCGCAGTCGATGATGTAGCGCCGCACCTCGTCGGCGTCGGCGTCGGAGATGTTGATCGACTCGCCCCACGGGTTGCTGCCCGTGGACAGGTACGGCCCGAATTCGGGCAGGTAGTTCCCCGACGGACCCAAGTGGTTGAACACGGCGTCGATCAGCACGCCGAGTCCGCGTTCGTGGCAGGCGTTGATCAGGCGCACCAGTGCGTCGGGCCCGCCGTAGGGTTCGTGGACCGCGTACCACAGCACACCGTCGTAACCCCACCCGTGGGTACCACCGAACGCGTTGACCGGCATCAGCTCGACGAAGTCGACGCCGAGGTCGACGAGGTAGTCCAGCTTCTCGACCACCGCGTCGAAAGTGCCTTCGGGAGTGAAGGTTCCGACGTGCAGCTCGTAGATCACCGCACCCTCGATCGAGCGGCCGGCCCAGTCGCCGTCCGTCCACGCGGACGGATCCGGTTGCCACAGCTGCGATCTCTCGTGCACGCCGTCGGGCTGACGGGGCGAGCGGGGATCGGGAAGCACCTTCGGGTCGTCGTCGAGGACGAAGCCGTAACGAGCGTCACGGCGGGCCTCGACATCGGCGCGCCACCACCCGTCGTCGGAACGGGTCATGTCGTACAGTTCACCGTCGACGTCGAGCCGGACCCGCTGCGGTCGTGGCGCCCACACGCTGAATTCAGCCATCGGCCCGCTCCAACAACACGACCGGCAGTTCGGTGAAGAGCTCGGCGGCCAGCACCCGCCCGTGGTGCCGACGCCCGCCGATTCGGTCCACCCAAGTTCCCGGCGGCAGCCCGAGAGCCGTTTCTCCCCAGCCACTTTCGGAGAGCCGCACCGAATGCCGGGTGACAGCGGGCAGCACGTCGTCACCGCGCAGGAACGCCACGACGTGTTGCGCGGCGGGTCCGTCCGCCAGCATCGGGGTGTAGCCGCCCCTGGAGAACGTCGCCGAACGCTCCCTCCGCACCGCCAGCGCGGAAGTCACCACCCGTAGCTTCGGATGACGCATGGCCTCCAGCGCGTCGCGACGGGCCGTGTAGTCGACGGGTCGGCGGTTATCCGGATCGACCAGGCTGTCCTCCCACAGTTCGGTTCCCTGGTACACGTCGGGGACGCCCGGCACAGTGAGCGCCAGCAGTTTCTGGCCGAGCGCGTCGCTGCGGGCATGCAGGTCGAGCCGCTCGACCAACGAGGTCATCTCGGTCGCCACGGGCCCGTCGAGCACCGCGTCCAGCCAGCTGTGCACCGCCGTCTCGAATTCGTCGTCGGGATCGTTCCAGGTCGTGTGCGAGGCGGCTTCGCGGATCGCTTTCTCGGCGTAAGCGTGAATCCGCTGCCGTAGGGCGTCGGTGATCTTGCCGTCGACCGGCCATACGCCGAACACGTTCTGCCACAGGAAGAGTCCGGTGCGTGCATCCGGGGGAGGAGCGGTCAGCGTCCACTTGCCGATCAGTTCCGCCCACAGGGACGGCACCTGCGACAGCAATCCGATGCGCGCCCGTACATCCTCCCCGCGCTTGGTGTCGTGGGTCGTCATCGCGACCATCGCGTTCGGCCACAGCCGCGCACGCACCGCGGCCCGCTGGTGGAACTCGGCGACGCTGACCCCGAAATGATGCGGTTCCGAGCCCACCTCGTTGAGGGAGACGAGCCGCGCGTCGCGGTAGAACAGGCAGTCCTCCATCGACTTGGCCGTCGCCGCGCCGCACAACTGCTGCAACCGGACCTCGGTCTCCTTGCTGATCGCCAGCGCCGTCGCGATCAACGCCAACGGCTCCGCGAATTTCGGCTCGGCGGAAGCTGTTTCGGCGAGCGCGCCGGGCAAAACACCGGACAGGGAGCGGTAGTCGGAGCGGTAGACGTCGATGCGGCTGAGCAGAGCGGCGACGGCCGCTGGGAGTTCGTCGTGGTCGATACCGGTAGCGCCGACGATGGTGCGGCGCAACCGAGCGAGCTCACTGCCCAGGGTTTCCGTCACGGCATTCGCCTTGAGAGCGCGCGCTTGATCCGGCATGGAGCTGTAGGCCATTCCGGTGGAGTCGAACAGGTTGGTCAGGGCCTCTTTGCCCGAGGGGTCGATGAACACCCCGCCGATCTCCCGCATCGCGTCGTAGCCGGTGGTACCGGCGACGGGGAGCGTCGGTTCCAGCGGCTCGTCGGCGGCCAGGATCTTCTCGATCACGATCCATGCGTCGGGTCCGGTGAGTTCCCGCAGCCAGGTCAGATAGCCCGCCGGATCCGACAACCCGTCCGGGTGGTCGATGCGGATGCCGTCGACCAGGCCCTCGTCGAACCACCGTTTCACCTCGGCGTGGGTGGCGTCGAAGACGGCGCGGTCCTCTTGGCGCAATCCGGCCAGCGAGGTGATCGAAAAGAACCGGCGATAACCGCAGAAGCCGGACAATTCCCCCGTCGCTCCGCTCGCCCCCTTTTTCCAGGCGACGAGGTGGTAGTGCTGGCGATCATGCACCTGCGGACCGGTTCCGTCTCCGGTGCCGGGGGCGATCGGGTAGACGAGGTCGCCGAGGCGTAGCACGGGCTCGTCGCCGCTGTCGTCGACCTCGAGATGGTCTGCGTCGCCGTCGGATCCGAGCACCGGCAGCACGACGCGCCCATCGTCGAGGTCCCAGTCGATATCGAAATAGGAGGAGAACGACGACGCGCGCCCGTGCTTGAGCACGTCCCACCACCACACGTTCTGCTGCGGTTTCTCCACACCCACGTGGTTGGGCACGATATCAACGATGAGGCCGATGCCCGTGTCCCGCGCCGCCCGCGACAAGCTCGCGAAACCCTCGGGCCCGCCGAGCTCTGCCGAGATCGTCGTCGGGTCGGTGACGTCGTAGCCGTGCGTGGAGCCTTCGGCCGCGGTGAGGATCGGCGACAGGTACAAGTGCGACACGCCAAGCTTCGAGTAGTAGTCGAGCAGATTCTCGGCGTCGGCGAAAGTGAAAGCGTCGCCACGCATCTGGAGGCGGTACGTCGACAGCACCGGCATATGTCGTGCCATCAAGCCGTCTTACGCATCACCAGCAGGGAGCGCGCAGGCAGCGAGATCTTCTCGCCGGCCTTGACCACCAGGTCGGTGGAACCGGTGGCGTCGGCGGTGTCCAGCGCCGCGGTCCACTCCCTAGCGTAGCTCTCCGTCGGAGTGATGAAGTGCTGCGTACGGTCATAGGCGTTGAAACACAACAGGAATGAGTCGTCGACAACTCGCTCCCCGCGTTCGTTCGGTGCCGAGATCGCGTCGCCGTTGAGGAATACCGCGACACATCGGCCGATCCCGGTGCCCCAGTCTTCGAGCGTCATCTCCTCCCCGGCGGGCGTCAGCCACGCGATGTCGCGGACCTGGTCGCCGCTGCGGATCGGCTTGCCCTCGAAGAACCTCCGCCTGCGGAAGACCGGGTGGTCCTTACGTAGTCTGGTGACCTTGCGGGTGAACTCGAGCAGGTCGGCGTTCGTCTCGCACAGCGACCAGTCCATCCAGGAGATCTCGGAGTCCTGGCAGTAGACGTTGTTGTTGCCGCCCTGGGTGCGACCGATCTCGTCACCGTGCGAGATCATCGGCGTGCCCTGCGAAACCATCAGCGTGCCCATGATGTTGCGCATCTGCTTACCGCGTAGCGCCAGGATGTCCGGATCATCGGTCGGACCCTCGACGCCGCAGTTCCACGACCGGTTGTGGCTTTCGCCGTCGCGGTTGTCCTCGCCGTTGGCCTCGTTGTGTTTTTGGTTGTAGGACACCAGGTCGTTCAGCGTGAAGCCGTCGTGACAGGTGACGAAGTTGATGCTCGCGCTCGGACGCCGGCCGGTTGCCTCGTAGAGGTCGGAGGAACCGGTCAGCCGCGATGCGAACTCGCCGAGAGTTGCGGGCTCGCCCCGCCAGTAATCACGCACAGTGTCGCGATACTTCCCGTTCCACTCGGTCCACAAACCTGGGAAGTTGCCGACCTGGTACCCGCCTTCGCCGACGTCCCAGGGTTCGGCGATCAGCTTGACCTGGCTGACCACCGGATCCTGTTGCACCAGGTCGAAGAACGCGCTCAAGCGGTCGACGTCGTAGAACTCGCGGGCCAGGGTGGCGGCCAGGTCGAAGCGGAACCCGTCGACGTGCATCTCCATCACCCAATAGCGCAACGAGTCCATGATCAGCTGCAGGGTGTGCGGGTGGCGGGCATTGAGGCTGTTGCCGGTGCCGGTGAAGTCCTTGTACAGGCGTAAATCGCCGTCGAGCAGCCGATAGTAGCCGGCGTTGTCGATGCCCCGGAAATTGAGCGTCGGACCGAGGTGGTTGCCCTCGGCGGTGTGGTTGTAGACCACGTCGAGGATGACTTCGATCCCGGCCTCGTGGAAGGCGCGGACCATGGTCTTGAACTCGGCGACCGCACCGCCGGCATGCTTGTTGGCCGCGTATTCGTGGTGCGGTGCGAAGAATCCGAAAGTGTTGTAGCCCCAGTAGTTTCGCAGTCCGAGGTCCACGAGGCGGTGGTCGTGGAGGAATTGGTGCACCGGCATCAACTCGATGGCGGTCACGCTCAGCGACTTGAGGTGGTCGATGATCGCCGGGTGATGCAGCCCGGCGTAGGTGCCGCGGAGTCCCTCGGGGATGTCGGGATGTCGCTGCGTCATGCCCTTGACATGGGCCTCGTAGATCACGGTCTCGTGGTACGGCGTGCGCGGTGCACGGTCGGAGGCCCAGTCGAAGTACGGGTTGATCACGACGCTGGTCATGGTGTGGCCGAGGGAATCGATGCGGGGCGGCGTACCGCCGGAGGCGAGATCCTCGGCGTTCAGGTCGTAGGAGAACAACGCCTGGGAGAACTCGAAGTCACCGTGGAACGACTTGCCGTACGGGTCGAGCAACAACTTGCTCGAATCACACCGGTGGCCCGCCGAGGGGTCCCACGGGCCGTACACGCGAAAGCCGTAGCGCTGTCCCGGGGTGACCGTCGGCAGATAGCAGTGCCAGACGTAGCCGTCGACCTCGTCGAGGTTGATCCGCTCCTCGCTGCCGTCGTTGTCGATCAGGCAGAGTTCGACCCGATCGGCCACCTCGGAGAAGACCGAGAAGTTGGTCCCCGCGCCGTCGTAGGTGGCCCCCAGGGGATACGCCGCTCCCGGCCAGACGGTGGGCACAGAACCCTCCGGTCCTCCTCGCGTGCGGGAAGCCGGTTCGCCGGAGGGCATCAGCCAACCCACCAACCGGTGGCGGCGGCGATCTGACGGCCGAGTTCAGGGGCCATCGTGCGCATGTACGTCTTCGAGATGTGATGAGCGTCGTGGTAGAGCAACACGTTCCCCTCCACAGCTCGGCAGATATCCTTGCGGCACACCGCATCACTCATGTCCAGCGGCGTGAGCAGCGGGAACCGGTCGACGAAATCGAGTGTCGGATTGTGCTCCGAGAGTACGTCGGATCGCCGGGTTCCACAGGAGATGGCGTCACCGCCGTCGGCGAGGCAGTCGACGGGGAAGAAGGGGTCGCCGTTCCGGACCATCCACGGCGTGTCCCGCATGGCCAGGATCGGGATGTTGTTGTCGGACAACTCCTGCCAGATGCCGATATACGTCGCGGGCATCACATCGCCGGCCCTGATGTTCCACGGACGTGTTGAAGTGGTGAAGACGTAGTCGGGCCGGTCGGCCACGATCTGGGCCATCACCCGCTCGTTCCACTCGCGGCACTTCGGGTACGGGCGGTTGTCGCCCATCACCAGCGGCACTTCCTCGGTGGTCAACGGACACCCCATCTTCAGATAGGTGACCACCTTGAAGTGGTGGCGCTTACCCAGCAGGTCGAGTGCGGTGATCCAATGTTCGGCGTGCGATCCGCCTGCCAGCGCGATCGTGCGCTTGGCGTTCTTGTCACCGTAGGTGCAGTTGATCACGTCGACGTTGTCGAAGTCGCTGATACACCCGTCCTCAGTGGTCTCCGGCAGATCGTTCTTGGCCTCCAGCACGCCCGGGCGCATCGGGAGCTTGGGCACCCTGGCGTTGTTCAGTAGCGCAGCGGCGCCGGGGTAATCCCGCGTCGAGAGCGAAAAGAGCTCGGCGCCGTTGGTGCGCTGGACGAGCACATGCTCACGCCAAGTGAACGAGGTGACGGTCAACGCGACGGCCAACAGGGCGACCACCGAGCCCAGCACCACCGGCGGCCTGCGCCGCCGCGCCCTCTTCGACGCCACCGTGCGTTGGACCGAGGAGCTGCGGTGGCGCAGCGGGTTCTCGACGTACTTGGTGGTCAGCCACGCCAGCACCCCGGACACCAACAGAATCACCGCGCCTTCGACGAAGGTGGCGCGGCTGTGTCCGCTGTAGGACAGCCAGAAGATCAGCAGCGGCCAGTGCCAGAGATAGAGCGAGTAGGCCATCGCGCCGAGCGATACGAAGGGCGCCGTGGCCAGCAGGCGATTGGGCAGCGGCATCCGGCCTGCGGTGTGCGGGTCGGCCACCCGGTTTGCCGCCGACAGGATGAACAGCACGGTGGCGCCGACCGGGACCAACGCCCACGGCCCCGGGAACTCGTTCACCCCGTCGATCAGGGCGCCGCACGCCAGGATCGCCGCCAGCGCCACGACCGCTGCCGTCGTCCGCAGCCACATCGGCATACGCAGATGCGTCACGAGGGCACCGGCCAGGGCGCCGAGCAGCAGTTCCCACGCTCTGGCGAAGCTGTTGTAGTACGCGGTGGCCTGGTCGGCGTTGTGGGCGTAGACGGCGTAGACGAACGACGCGATGGTCAGCACGCTGAGCAGCACGACGAACGCCGCGCGCATGTGCTGACCGAAGACCCGCCGAAACAGCAAGGCGGACAAGAAGATGATCGCGAGGAACGCGATGTAGAACTGGCCCTGTACCGACATCGACCAGATGTGCTGCAACGGGCTGACCGCCTCGCCCGCGCGCAGGTAGTTCGACGCGGAGTTGGCCAGCTCCCAGTTCTGGAAGTAGCCGATGCTGGCCAGACTCTGGTCGGCGAAGGTCTCCCACCGCGTCTGCGGCTGAATCAGCACGGTCAGCACTGCCGACGCCGCGAGCACGACGACCAACGCCGGCAGCAACCGCCGGATCAGCCGCGTCACCTCCGAACGCGGCCGCAACGACACGCCCGGCGTCATCGCCGCGCGCAGCAGCCGTCCACCGAAGAAGAAACCGGACAGCGCGAGAAACACGTCCACACCGCCGGACACCCGGCCGAACCACACATGGAAGACCGCGACGAGCGCGATCGCGATACCGCGCAAGCCGTCGAGATCGTCCCGGTAGGCCGCCGGGGGACGGGTACCGCCAGAGGCTTTCGCGGCGCGCGACCGACGTGCCGGATCGGTGACGGGCGCCGATCGGGAAGGGGCGAGGGTCATCATGGTCGACCGATAATCTACCGAAGGTGCCGGGAATGACGCCTTCGGAGATCAGTGCGGTCGACGCCGCCCACGTCTGGCATCCCTACAGCACCATCGGCGCGGAAGCCCTGCCTCCGGTCGTCGCGGTGGGGGCCCGCGGGGCCTGGCTCACTGTCCATCACGATGGGCGCGACCTGCAGGTCCTCGACGCGATGGCGTCGTGGTGGACGGCGATCCACGGCCATGGTCACCCGGTGCTCGACGCGGCGATCACCTCGCAGCTGGCGACGATGAACCACGTCATGTTCGGTGGTCTCACGCACGAACCGGCCGCGCGGCTCGCGCAGTTGCTCGTCGAGATCACTCCAGCCGGCCTGGACACCGTGTTCTTCAGTGACTCGGGCTCGGTGTCGGTCGAGGTGGCCGTGAAAATGGCGCTGCAGTACTGGCGCAGCCTCGGCCGGGGCGCCAAGCATCGCCTGATGACGTGGCGCGGGGGATACCACGGCGACACCTTCACCCCGATGAGCGTGTGCGACCCGGACGGCGGGATGCACGAACTGTGGACGGACGTGCTGGTCGCCCAGGAGTTCGCACCGCCGGTGCCACGCGAATACGACACGGGCTACGTCGAGGCGTTCGAGACGCAATTGGCCGAACACGCCGGTGAATTGGCCGCGGTGATCGTCGAACCCGTCGTGCAGGGCGCGGGCGGCATGCGGTTTCACGACCCCCGGTACCTCGCCGACCTCCGCGACATCTGCTCGCGGCACGAGGTTCTGCTGATCTTCGACGAGATCGCGACCGGCTTCGGGCGCACCGGTGAACTGTTCGCCGCCGACCATGCGGGCGTGAGCCCCGACATCATGTGCGTCGGCAAGGCCCTCACCGGCGGCTACATCACGCTCGCCGCGACGCTGTGCACGCGGGAGGTCGCCCACACGATCAGCGCCAATGAGCCGGGCGCGCTGATGCACGGGCCCACGTTCATGGCGAACGCGCTGGCCTGCGCGGTGGCGGTCGCCGCGGTCGAGGTGCTGTTGAGCCAGGACTGGCGGACGAAGGTGCGAGAGATCGAGGCGGGGCTGCGCTCTGGGCTGGGGGCCGCCTCATCGCTGTCCGGGGTGGTCGATGTGCGGGTGCTCGGCGCGATCGGGGTGATCGAGATGGAGCGTCCGGTGGACCTGAGGGTGGCGACCCCCGCGGCGCTGGAGCACCGGTTGTGGCTGCGTCCGTTCCGCAACCTCATCTATGCGATGCCGCCGTACATCTGCAGTCCCGACGAGATCGCGCAGATCACCTCGGGGATGGTCGCGGTCGCGCGTGCGATGGGCTGAGTACCGCATTTGTGCCGTCGGGCGCAGGTCACTTAACCTGAACGCTGTTCAAGTCCGATGCGAGGAGCACGGTGACGCGCGCAGGTCTTTCGCCGCTGGCGTGGCTCGACGATGTCGAAAGGCAC
This sequence comes from Mycobacterium sp. GA-1285, assembly GCF_001499905.1. Taxonomy (GTDB): domain Bacteria; phylum Actinomycetota; class Actinomycetes; order Mycobacteriales; family Mycobacteriaceae; genus Mycobacterium. Next base: position 111,462 of record NZ_LQIS01000052.1, read on the forward strand.
CGGCGCGCCGCGGGTCTCCGGCGTTCCCTACGAGCGCGCCCGCCGGTCGGCACCGAGCTCGACCTCGCGTCCAATGACTACTTGGGCCTGTCGCAACATCCCGCGGTCATCGACGGCGGGGTGGCCGCGCTGCGAACCTGGGGTGCGGGTTCGACCGGATCACGTCTGGTCACCGGGAACACCGAACTGCACGAAGGTTTCGAGCGGGCGCTGGCCGAATTCGTCGGCGCCGAGGCGGCGTTGGTGTTCTCGTCCGGATACACCGCCAACCTCGGCGCGGTCGTCGCGCTGTCCGGCGCCGGATCGCTGCTGGTGTCCGATGCCCTGACCCACGCCTCGCTGGTCGACGCCTGCCGGTTGTCGCGCGCGCGGGTGGTCGTCACACCACACCGCGACGTGGCCGCGGTGGAGGCGGCGCTGGCGGCGCGCGGCGAGGAGCGCGCGGCGGTGCTGACGGACTCGGTCTTCTCCGCCGACGGCGACCTCGCCCCGTTGCGTGCTCTGCACGACGTATGTCGACGGCACGGCGCCCTGCTGATCGTCGACGAGGCCCACGGCCTCGGAGTGCGCGGATCGGGCGGACGCGGACTGCTGCACGAAGTCGGCCTGGCCGGTGCGCCGGACATCGTGATGACGACCACGATGTCCAAGGCGCTGGGTAGCCAAGGCGGTGTGGTGCTGGGCCCGGCGGCGGTGCGTGACCATCTGATCGACGCTGCGCGGCCGTTCATCTTCGACACCGGACTCGCGCCCGCCGCCGTCGGTGCGGCTTGGGCGGCGCTTGACGTCCTGATCGCCCAGCCGTGGCGCGCGCGGGCCGTGATCGAGCGCGCGGCGGCGCTGGCATCAATCTGCTCGGTGCCCGAGCGACCGGAATCGGCCGTGGTGTCGGTGATTCTCGGTGACCCCGACGTCGCCTTCGGCGCCGCGGTGGCGTGCCTGGACCGCGGTGTGCGCGTGGGGTGCTTCCGGCCACCGACGGTGCCCGCGGGCACATCGCGGCTGCGGCTGACCGCTCGGGCGTCGCTGACCGACGACGAGATGCGGTTGGCGGGCGAGGTGCTCGCCGACGTGCTGGCGACCGTGCGCCGGTGAGCACGCTCCTCGTCACGGGCACCGACACCGGCGTCGGCAAAACGGTCGCCACCGCTGCCCTGGCATGCCACGCCCGGCTGGCGGGCATCGATGTGGCGGTGTGCAAACCCGTGCAGACCGGCAGCCCGCAGGACGACGACCTCGCCGACGTCGGCCGGCTCTCGGGCGTGACGCGGTTGCATGGCGGCTGGCGGTACCCCGAGGCCCTGGCGCCGGTCGCGGCCGCGCGCCGAGCGGGCATGGCGCTGCCGACGCGCGCCGAACTGGTCGAAACGGTGCGCTCCGTGGCCGCGTCGCTGGTGCTGGTGGAGGGCGCGGGTGGTCTGCTCGTCGAGATCGGAGCGGGGATGACGCTGCGCGACCTCGCGGCGGAGCTGGCCGCGCCGGTGCTGGTGGTCGTCGCCGCCGGGCTCGGCACACTCAACCACACCGCGCTGACGCTGGAAGCCCTTGCACACAAAGAGCTTTCGTGTGCCGGTTTGGTGATCGGCGCGTGGCCTTCTGCGCCGGGCGCCGCCGAACTGGGCAACCGTGAGGCGCTGGCCGAAATGGCGCCGATGCGAGCGGTGCTGCCTGCGGGCACCGGCGCGCTGAGCGCGGCGGAGTTCGAGGCGATCAGCGTTTCGGCGTTCGACTCCGCGTGGGTGAGAAGCCTGGTGTAGCGATGGTGCATTCCATCGAGCTGGTCTTCGACCCGGACACGGACGCGCAGGTCCGCCGGATCTGGGACGACCTGATGCGCGCCGGTATCCGCAGTCAGGCGAGCAATAAGGCGCCGAGCAATAAGCCGCACGTCACGGTCACTGTCGCCGAGAACATCGACGAGGCGGTCAACACCGCGCTGCGTCCGGTGCTGAAGCGGTTGCCGCTGCCCTGCACGATAGGGGCGCCGATGCTGTTTGGCGGCCGTGTTTTCACGCTGGTGCGGGTGGTGGTGCCTTCAGACGAATTGCTCGGGCTGCATCGCGATGTGCATGAGCGGTGCCTGCCGCACATGCCCAAAGGGGTGTTGGGGCACGCCGATCCGGGGCAGTGGACGCCGCACGTGACGTTGGCGCGTCGTGTCGCACCCGAGAAGCTGCCCGCGGCGTTGACGCTCGAGTCGGTGGCACGCGATGTGCGGGGCGTGATGACGGGGATACGTCACTGGGACGGCGACAACCGGGTCGAGTATCCGATCACTTGAACGTTGCGCCAACGCTTTTCGGTACGCGCACATTCGCCAGCCGTCGATCACGCGACGCCCATCGCCGTCTCGTCGCGCGAGAACGCGACATAGACGAGTTGCCCGCCGCGGAATTTGACCCCGTCCCGGACGATCGCCTCGTATGAGCGCGGCAACGTCGCGGTGATGCGTCCGACGTCGTCGACGGTGATCACCCCGCCGATCCTCGTCGAGCCTGAGCTTATGTGCGAGAAATCGTCGAATCTTCGAACACAAGCTCAGTTTCGGCGACGCTCATTCCGTTCAACAGCAGGCCGACGCCGAAACGGAAGCGTGCGGAGGCGTGCTCGGTGAGCACCGACTGGTCGCCGGGCAGGTCGGCGCCGGCGGCGTCCCATTGCAGGCGCGACTGCTCGTCGCCGGTGAAACCGAGCACGTAGTAGACGACGGTGCGGGCGGCCAGTTCGGCGTGGCCGATGGGCACACCGGCGTCGAGGGCCGCCTCGGTGAGCCGTTCGACGATCCGCGCCATCGCGCTCGACTGACCGGCCGCAAAGCTGGCCGACACCAACTCGGCGCCGTCGGTATGGGACAACAGCGCATCGCGCAGCGCCACACAAACGCTCGACATCCGCTGTCGCCAGGACCCGGTGGCGTCGCCGACGGGCTCGAGGATACGGTCGGCGACCGCGCCCAGCAGCTGCTGCTTGCTGGTGAAGTGCCAGTACAGCGCGCCGGGGGAGACCTCGAGCTCGCGGGCCAGCCGCCGCATGGTCAGGTCGGCCAGGCCGTAGCTGTCCAGCAGCGTCGTCGCGGCCACCACCACGTCGCGTTTGTGAAGCTGCACGCCCGTACCCTAACCTGAACACCGTTCAATTGTCGGCTCGCCGACGTGTTCAATTCACAGGAAGGTGATCGGGTGAGCGACATTCTGGCAGTGGCCCGCGAGCAGGTGCTCGAGCGCGGCGAGGGCCTGAATCAGGACCAGACGCTGCAGGTGCTGCAGTTGCCGGATGATCGCCTCGACGACCTGCTCGCATTGGCGCACGAGGTGCGCATGGCCTGGTGCGGTCCCGACGTCGAGGTCGAGGGCATCATCAGCCTGAAGACCGGTGGCTGCCCCGAGGACTGCCACTTCTGTTCACAGTCAGGACTTTTCGCCTCACCCGTGCGGAGCGCATGGCTGGACGTGCCGAGCCTGGTGGAGGCGGCCAAGCAGACCGCGAAGACCGGCGCGACCGAGTTCTGCATCGTGGCCGCCGTGCGCGGACCCGACGAGCGGCTGCTGGCACAGGTCGCCGCGGGCATCGAGGCGATCCGCAACGAGGTCGACATTCAGATCGCCTGCTCGCTGGGCATGTTGACCAAGGACCAGGTCGATCAGCTGTCCGAGATGGGCGTGCACCGGTACAACCACAATCTGGAGACGGCGCGGTCGTTCTTCACCAACGTCGTCACCACCCACACGTGGGAGGAGCGCTGGGACACCCTGCAGATGGTCCGCGAGGCCGGCATGGAGGTGTGCTGCGGCGGCATCCTGGGCATGGGTGAATCCCTGGAACAGCGCGCCGAATTCGCCGCGAACCTGGCTGAACTCGATCCGCACGAGGTGCCCCTGAACTTCCTCAACCCGCGGCCGGGCACCCCGTTCGGCGACCTCGAGGTGCTGCCGGCCGCCGATGCGCTGCGGGCCGTCGCGGCCTTCCGTCTGGCACTGCCCCGCACCATGCTGCGCTTCGCGGGTGGCCGGGAGATCACCCTCGGCGATCTCGGCGCCAAGAAGGGCATCCTCGGCGGGATCAACGCCGTCATCGTCGGTAACTACCTGACCACGCTGGGCCGGCCCGCCGAGGCCGACCTTGAGCTGCTCGACGATCTGCAGATGCCGATCAAGGCGCTCAATGCCAGTCTCTGAGGCCAGCCGGTAGAACGTACAGGTATGGCGTTCAACGTCTACACGGGCGAGCCCGACGGCACGACCGTGCCGACCGCGGCCCAGCTGGGTCTGGAGCCGCCCCGGTTCTGTGCTGAATGCGGCCGGCGGATGATCGTCCAGGTGCGCCCCGACGGCTGGTCGGCCAAGTGCTCACGGCACGGGCTGACCGATTCGAAGGATGTGGAGCAGCGATGAACGACGCTGAGGCCGAGCCGAAATCTGGCATTGCCGCGCCACGGTTTTCACGTCGCCGTGCGGCGCTGACCGTCGGCGCGGCACTGGCGGTGACCGGTGCGCTGGTGGGTGCACTGTGGGCGTGGCTGGCGCCGCCCGTCCACGGTGTCGTGGCGCTGGCGCGCGACGGTGAGCGCGTCCGCGCACACCTGGGCAACGAGAGCGACCATTTCTTCGTGGCGCCCTTCCTGCTCGTCGGCATGCTCTGCGTCGTGGGGGTCGTCGCCGCGGTGGCGGTGTGGCAGTGGCGGGCACACCGGGGGCCGGTGATGACGGCGGCGCTGGCGTCCGGATGCATGCTGGCCGCGGGCGCGGCGGCCGGGGTCGGCGCGCTTCTGGTGCGGCTGCGATACGGGACCATCGACGTGGCCGCCGCACCCGTGACACCCGAACATCGGGTGCACTACGTCGTAGAGGCGCCGCCGGTGTTCTTCGGGCACTCTCCGCTGCAGGCGGTCTTGACGATCCTGTTCCCGGCCGCGGTCGCCGCGCTCGTCTACGCGTTGGCCGCCGTGTCCACCGAGCGCGACGATCTTGGCGCATGGCCGGCGGTCGAGGTGCCGGCCTTCGTCCCATCGGTCACCGCGGACTTCACAGCGGAGAGCGCTCCACCTTCCGGCCCGTCATCACCTTGAGCGCGATCCGGACCAGCCGCGTCATTCCGACGTAGGTCATCGGGTTCAGCAGCGTCGGCCAGGTCGTGCGGACCAGATGCTCCGACAGCGGCTTACCGTCGAACCGGTCGATCAGCCAGCGCAGCGCCATCGGCGCAGACATCGGGTGCAGCAGCATGTGTTCGCTGAACATGTCGCGGTGATAGGTGACCGACGCGCCGCCGCTGCGGTAGATCTCGCTGAGCTCGTCGATGTCGTCGACCGCGACGATTTTGTCGTGCACGGCCTGCACGATGAGCACGGGCGGGGTGGGCACCGCGGTGCCCAGCTTGATGCTGTCGAAGACGTGCTTGACCTCGGGCAGATCGAGGATCTCGTCGAGGGGCCGGTCGACCAGCTTGCCCATGTCCATGCCCGCGAACCGCAGCACGGCCTGGGCGGTGGTCATGTCCTGGATGCGCATCAACATGGCCTTGCCCGCATCGGTGGCGTGCTCCTGGATGACCCGGTCCAGATCCGGGTAGACGTGGCTCAGCGCCGCGACCACCATCGCGGGCAGGCCCGAGTACAGGCTCCCGTTCAGCCGGCGGTAGGCGTGGCCGAGATCCGCGACCGGGGAGCCCAGCACCGCGCCGACGATGTTGAGCTCGGGAGCGTACTGGCCGTGCATTTCGGCCGCCCAGGCCGACGCCAGCCCGCCGCCCGAGTAGCCCCACAGCCCGATCGGCGCCGATTCGCGCAGCCCCAGCCGGTCGCAACTCACCGCCGCACGCAGGCCGTCGAGAATGCGATAGCCCGGCTCGTACGGCGTGCCCCACAGCCCGTGGGCGCCCTCGTGGTCGGGCACCGACACGGCCCACCCCTCGGCGAGCGCGGCGGCGATCAGCAGGAACTCCAGTTGGGCGAGCGCGCCGGGGGCCAGCGCCTTGCGGCGCAGCGCGTAGGACGGAAAGCAGCGCGAGCACACCGCGTCGATCGCGCACTGGTAGGAGATCACCGGTATGACGTCGCGGTTGGCCCGCTCGGCGGGCACGATCACCGTGGTCACGGTGGCTTCCGCCGCACCGTTCATGTCGGTGGTGCGGTACAGCAGCTGCGTCGCGGTGAACTTCTGCGGGATCAGGCCCAGAAAAGCCAGCTCGACATCGCGACTGCGCAGCACGGTGCCCGGTTCGGCGTGCTGAAAGCCGCTCGGCGGTTCGTAGAACGGGTCGTCGGCGGGAAGCAGCGGACGGGAGCCGCGTGACAGGTCTTCGTGGGGGACGTGCCCGATCCACTCGGCACCTGATGCCGGCGCGGCGTTGCCCAGAGACATTCGGCCATTCTTACTTAAGGAAGCGTTAAGAATCCAGTCGACTCACCCGGGCGGGCGCAGTGCGGCGAATTCGTCGGTCACGCGGTAGCGCGCCTCGGTGAACCGGTACAACGCCGCAGGGCGGCCGCCGCTGCGACCGGACCGAGCCGTGGTCCCGGTGCGGGTGATGACGTTGCGACGTTCGAGCACGCGTTGCAGGTTGGTGGCGTCGACGTGGTGGCCGAGCGCGGCGCTGTAGATGTCCCTCAATGAGGATAGAGCGAATTCTGTTGGGGCCAAAGCGAATCCGATGTTGGTGTAGGAGAGTTTGGCGACCAGCCTGGTGCGCGCGTGTTCGACCATGGTGCCGTGGTCGAACGCCATCGGCGGCAGGTCGCTCACGGGATGCCAGCGCGTGTCCGGCGGCAACTCCGGAGTCGCGGGGGAGGGCACCAGCCCGAGGAAGGTCGACGCGATCGTCCGATCGCCGGGGACCCGATGTGGATCGGAGAACACGGCGAGCTGCTCGAGGTGGGCAAGCTCACGGAGGTCTACTTTCTCGGCGAGTTGCCGGCGCACCGAACTGGTCAGGTCCTCGTCGCCACCCAGACGCCCGCCGGGAAGCGACCATTTGCCGCGCTGCGGATCGAGTGCGCGCTGCCACAACAGCACGTGAAGTGCCGGTTTCGATTCGGGGACCTCGTGAGGGACTTCTCGAACCTGGAACACGGCGGCGAGCACCTCGTGGGCGGTGCTAGTATGTGCCATGTTTTCGATTGTAAGTCGAAAACTCGATTTGGACGAAGGAGGCGGCCATGACGGTTCTGGACCGGATGCCCGCAGACAACCTCTCGAGCCGCATCGTCGACGGTCCCGCCGGTTTTTCCGGGGTCGACGGCGACGAGGAGTGGGCCGCCGAAGTTCGTCGCCTGGCCGATCTGCGGGGCGCGACGCTGTTGGCCCACAACTACCAGTTGCCCGCGATCCAGGACGTCGCCGATCACGTCGGTGACTCGCTGGCGCTGTCGAGGATCGCCGCCGACGCGCCCGAGGACACGATCGTGTTCTGCGGGGTGCACTTCATGGCCGAGACGGCCAAGATCCTGTCCCCGGACAAGACGGTGCTCATCCCGGACCAGCGAGCCGGCTGTTCGCTCGCCGACTCCATCACCGCCGACGAGTTGCGCGCGTGGAAGGCCGAGCATCCCGGGGCGGTCGTGGTGTCCTACGTCAACACCACCGCGGCGGTGAAGGCCGAGACCGACATCTGCTGTACGTCGTCGAACGCCGTCGAGGTGGTGGCGTCGATCCCGGCGGACCGTGAGGTGCTGTTCTGCCCCGACCAGTTCCTCGGCGCGCACGTCCGGCGCGTCACGGGAAGTGAGAACCTGCACGTGTGGGCGGGCGAGTGCCACGTGCATGCGGGAATCAACGGTGACGAGCTCGCCGACCAGGCCCGCTCGCACCCGGACGCCGAGTTGTTCGTTCACCCCGAATGCGGTTGCGCGACATCGGCTTTGTACCTTGCCGGTGAGGGTGCCTTCCCGGAGGATCGCGTCAAGATCCTGTCGACGGGCGGGATGCTGGACGCCGCACGCGAGACCGGCGCACGGCAGGTGCTGGTCGCCACCGAGGTCGGGATGTTGCACCAGTTGCGCCGCGCCGCACCGGATGTGGACTTCATGGCGGTCAACGACCGCGCGTCCTGCCGATTCATGAAGATGATCACCCCAGCCGCGCTGCTGCGCTGCCTGGTGGAGGGCAGGGACGAGGTGCACGTCGATCCCGAGACCGCACGGCTGGCGCGGGCCAGCGTGCAACGCATGATCGCGATCGGCCAGCCCGGCGGCGGAGAATGACGCGCCCGGCGGCCTGCGGTGCCGGCAGGTGGGCCGGTCATTGGCAGCAGCGCGCCGACGTCGTCGTGATCGGGACCGGCGTGGCCGGACTGGTGGCCGCCCTCGCCGCCCACCGTCGTGGCCGAAAAGTCATGGTGCTCAGCAAGGCCCCCACACTGGTGGGGACCACCGCCACGTTCTACGCCCAAGGCGGGATCGCCGTCGTGCTGCCCGACGCTCTTCGCGCGGACGGCGACTCGATCGAGGCACACATCGCCGACACGCTCGCCGCGGGCGCGGGGCTGTGTGACCCCGCCGCAGTGCGCTCGATCGTGACCGACGGGTACCGTGCGGTCGCCGAACTGGTCGAGCACGGCGCACACTTCGACGAGTCGACACCGGGAACGTGGTCACTGACCCGTGAAGGCGGACATTCGCGGCGCCGGATCATCCACGCCGGAGGTGACGCGACCGGCGCCGAGGTGCAGCGAACCCTCAACGGTGCCGCGGCCACACTGGACATCCGACACAATCACGTTGCGCTCGAGATCCTGCACGAAGCCGGGGCGGTCACCGGTGTGCTGGTGCTCAACGACGACGGGTTGGGTGTGGTGCACGCGCCGTCGGTGGTCCTGGCGACCGGGGGACTCGGCCATCTCTACTCGGCGACCACGAATCCCGATGGGTCGACGGCAGACGGTGTCGCGCTGGCCATCTGGGCCGGAGTTCCGGTCAGCGACATCGAGTTCATCCAGTTCCACCCCACCATGCTCTTCGACGGCCATGACGGCGGCAGGCGCCCGCTGATCACCGAAGCCGTCCGCGGTGAGGGTGCGATACTCGTTGACTCGCAAGGCCGTTCGGTCACCGACGGGGTCCACCCGATGGGCGACCTGGCGCCGCGGGACGTGGTTGCCGCGGCGATCCACGACCGCATCGAGCAGACGGGTGCGCCCTGCGTGTTTCTCGACGCCCGGCGAATCGACAACTTCGTGAATCGATTTCCGACGGTGACCGCGGCATGCCGCGTGGCCGGTATCGATCCCACACTCGAGGCGATTCCGGTGCTGCCGGGCGCGCATTACAGCTGCGGCGGCGTGGTCACCGATGTGCACGGGCGCACAGAACTCGCGGGTCTGTTCGCCGCGGGTGAGGTCGCCCGCACGGGCATGCATGGCGCCAACAGGCTGGCGTCGAACAGCTTGCTCGAGGGTCTCGTGGTCGGCGGCAGGGCCGGAAAAGTCGCTGCGGCACACGCTTTGGCCGCCGGGCCCGTGACGGCACGGCCACCTGAGCCGGTGGTGCGACGGGCGCTGCCGCGAGCCGACCTGCAGCGGGCGATGACCAGGAACGCCGGCGTGGTTCGCGACGCCGACGGCCTGCGCATCCTGGCCAAGGAACTCGACACCGCCCCACCGCGGGCGATCGACTCACGCGCCGCCTTCGAGGATGCCGCGCTGACCACCGCTGCGGAGGCGGTCGCCGCGGCGGCGTTGACTCGTACCGAGTCTCGAGGCTGCCATCATCGCCGTGACTATGACGCCGACCCGATACAGGCCCGCGTGCCGGTCCCGGCGGGAGTGTGCTGTTGATGGAGCTGACCGCCGACGAGCTCACCGAGGCTCGCAGGGTCATCGCCCGTGCCGTCGAAGAAGATCTGCGTTACGGGCCCGATGTCACCACCCTCGCGACGGTGCCCGCGGACGCGAGGACCACAGCGTCGATGGTGGCCCGCGAGGCCGGGGTGATCGCCGGCGTGGACGTCGCACTGCACGCGTTCGACGAGGTGATCGGCCCGGGTGACTATGTGGTCAAGCATCGTGTCGAGGATGGTGCCCGGCTCGAACCGGGCGGTGTCGTGCTCACCGTGGAGGCGCCGACCCAGGGACTGCTGACGGCCGAGCGCACCACGCTGAACCTGATCTGTCACCTGTCGGGCATCGCGACCGCGACGGCGGCATGGGTCGAGGCGGTGTCCGGCAGTGCGGCGAAGATCCGCGACACCCGAAAGACGTTGCCGGGCATGCGCGCACTGCAGAAATACGCGGTGCGCGTCGGCGGTGGGGTCAACCATCGGATGGGGCTCGGCGACGCGGCCCTGATCAAGGACAACCACGTGGCAGCTGCAGGGTCGGTCGTGGCGGCCTTGCGGGCGGTGCGCGCTTCTGCGCCCGAGATCGAGTGCGAGGTGGAGGTCGACTCACTCGAGCAGTTCGACGAAGTCCTGTCCGAGAACGTGGAACTCGTACTGCTCGACAACTTTCCCGTGTGGCAGACGCAGATCGCGGTGCAGCGCCGCGACTCCCGCTCACCTGCGACCAAGCTGGAATCCTCCGGCGGCCTGTCGCTGGAAACCGCAGCCGAATTCGCGGGCACAGGTGTCGACTACCTCGCGGTGGGGGCGCTCACTCACTCGGTGAGGGTGCTCGATATCGGGCTCGATATCTGATCCGGCCGATAGCATCGATCGCGTGGATGAGGGATCGTGGCGCCGCCTCACGTTGCTGGTCGTCGTCAGCCTGGTCGTAGCCGTCGTCGCTCTGGCGCTCGCGGGGTGGACGCTGTACAAGACAAGCCAGGACCCCGAATACGATTCGACCCAGGTCGCAGACGCGAAGGCCAAGATCTGCGGCGCGGCCGACGTCGTCCGAAAAGGCATCACGCTCAACACCAATATGCAGCCGGCGGGCGGCCCCAGAGACGTCACCGGGGCGCAGGCGGTGGCCGCCAACGCGCGGATCTCGTTGTACGACGGGGGTCAGTACCTGCTGGACCGGCTCGATCCGGCGACCCCGGTGGTGCTCGCGGAGAAGGTCCGTCAGTTCGCGAACAATCTGATGGACATCGGCGCCAACGCCACGGCAGGGGTGCCCAATGATGATCCGGCCCAAGCTAAACGGCTGACCGACGCCGACGCGGAGAACAAGAGCATCACCGAGCTCTGCAAGTAGCTCACCGGCTCAGCAGTGTCCGCGCGGCGACCTTCGCGGAGTCGAGGGCAGCGGTGTCACCTGCGATCCGGGCCAGTATCAGCGCACCTTCGATGAGCGCTATCAACGCCAGCGCAGTCTGCTCCGCGTCGTCGCGTTCCCACCCGTCGGCATGGAGCCGGTCCGCGATGGCCTGGCGCCAGCCCGCGAATGCCGTCGCCGACGCTTGCCGAATTAGTGCGCTGGCGTCGACCGATTCGGTCGCGATCGGTTCGATGGGGCAGCCGTCTCGGGGATCGGAGGTCAGCCCTTGGGCCATCAGGTCGATCCAGCCGTCGATGAGGTGGGTTACCGGCGAGCCGGTGGCGAGCACATCCCGCAGTCGGTTCTCGATATCGGCGCCGACGCGCTCGACCACCGCAGCTGCCAACTGCTGCTTGCCGTCGGGGAAGTGGTGGTACAGCGATCCCGCTTTGACGCCGGCGAGCTCGAGGATCTGGTTGACCCCGGTCGCCGCGTAACCCTGCCTACGGAACAGCAGTGCGGCGGTGTCGATCAGGGCTGTGCGACTGCGGTCCGGGCGCGGCATGCCTTGACTTTACTAGAAAGATCGCTCAAGAATATTTGAGTAGTCACTAAAGAAGGAGCCCGCCATGCAGCAGCTGATGTTCGAAGACGCCGGTGAGTACATCTGGCGTGAGGCGCCCGATCCGCAGGTCACCCGTCCCGGGCAGGCACTCGTCAGGCCCATCGCCGTAGCCAGCTGTGACCTCGACGTGGCGGTCGCGCAGGGTCGGCTGCCGATGCCGCCCGGACATGCGGTAGGGCACGAGGGCGTCGCCGAGGTCGTCGAGATCGGGGACGACGTTCGCAGCGTCGCGGTGGGTGACCGCGTCGTCGTGCCGTTCCAGATCAGTTGCGGTACGTGCAGCGCGTGTCTTCGGGGCGTGACCGGGTCGTGTGCGTCGCTGCCGCTGATGGCGATGTACGGAATGGCGCCTCTGGCGGGGCTCGACGGCGGCGGTTTCATGGCAGACCTGGTGCTGGTGCCCTATGCCGACGCGATGCTCGTGCCGATGCCGGAGGGCACCGACCCGGTGGCCGTCGCCTCGATGTCGGACAACATCCCCGACGGTTGGCGCGGTGTGGGGCCGTATCGGGCGGAGCTTGCGGCGCTTCCGCCGGCCGACCGGAGGGTGCTGGTCGTCGGTCGGCTGTCGATCGGCCTGTACGCGGTGGCGTCGGCGGCCGCGGCCGGTGTGCACGTCGACTATGTCGACACCGACCCGCATCGGCTCGCGGTCGCCGAGAAGCTGGGCGCGGTCGTTCACGACCGCGACAAGCCCGACAAGACCGCCGAACCGTATCCGGTGACGGTGCACACGTCGGCGGAGCCGGCGCTGTTGGCGGCGACGTTACGGGCGACCTGGCCGGACGGCGTCTGCACGGACACCGGGATCTACTACCAGGGCGCGGTGGAGATGCCGCTGCTGCCGATGTACACCCGCGGCGTGCGCTTCGTCACGGGGCGGGTCAACGCCCGAGCGGCATTACCGGAAGTGGTGGAATTGCTTGCCGGACAGGATCTTTCGGCGGTCGTCGAGCGTGTGGTGCCGTGGGAGGAGGCGCCGGAGGTGTGGCCGACGATGACGGGCAAGATGGTGTTCGCCCGGGTGTAGCTCAGGCGATATCGGCGACGAAGACACCCATCTTCCTGGCTTGAATCCGCGCCATGAACGGAAGGCCTTCTGCGTCGCCGCCGGCCGGCACGATCCGTGGGTTGACCAGATGCAAGTCGCGACGGGCAACATGCAGATCGGCCTCGCCGGCGGCCAGCACGTTCTTCACCCAGTCGGTTTTCCCGTGCCCGAGTGCAATCGCTGCGGTATTGCCCTTGCGGTAGACAGTGACGATCGTCTCGTACGGTTTCCCGGACTTGCGGCCGCGGTGTCTGATCGTCGCCAGCCCGGGCATGAGCCGCGAAAACGGCCGGACCATCTTGTTCAGGTATTTGACCTGCAGGTTTTCCAACCATGGTGGGAATACCATAGGCACGCCGGGGGCGTTGTTCGGGTGCTCACTGGCTCGCATGGCGCCTCCATAACCGATTTGGTCTGCTCTGGGAGAATGAACAGCGTGAATCTATCGCCGGGACCGATCGCGCGCATCGACTTGCGGGGCGCACGGCTGTCCGCCGCGCGTCTGCGGTCCGCCCTGCCGCGCGGCGGAGTGGACGTGGACACGGTGGTGCCGAAAGTGCGCCCGATCGTCGACGCGGTCGCGGAGCGTGGTGCGCAGGCGGCGCTGGAGTACGGCGAAGCGTTTGACGGTGTGCGACCCGCGCAGGTCCGGGTCCCTGCGGCCCAGCTGCAGAAGGCGCTCGTCGAACTGCCCCCAGACGTCCGCGCCGCGCTCGAGGTGGCCGTCGAACGCGCCCGTGCCGTGCACGCCGACCAGGGCCGTACGGATACGACGACGACGCTCGCGCCGGGGGCCACGGTCACCGAGCGGTGGGTTCCGGTCGAGCGCGTCGGACTGTACGTGCCCGGCGGCAACGCGGTCTACCCCTCCAGCGTCGTGATGAATGTCGTGCCCGCGCAGACCGCCGGAGTCGAATCGCTGGTGATCGCCAGCCCGCCGCAGGTGCAGTTCGGCGGCCTGCCGCACCCGACAATCCTGGCCGCCGCCGCGCTGCTCGGCGTCGACGAGGTATGGGCCGTCGGCGGGGCGCAGTCCATCGCGCTGCTGGCCTACGGCGGCACCGACACCGACGGCGCGGAATTGGCGCCCGTCGACATGATCACCGGCCCGGGCAACATCTACGTCACTGCGGCCAAGCGCATATGCCGCTCGCAGGTCGGTATCGACGCCGAAGCCGGCCCCACCGAGATCGCGATCCTGGCCGACCACACCGCCGACCCCGCCCACGTCGCCGCCGATCTGATCAGCCAGGCCGAACACGACGAGATGGCCGCGAGCGTGCTGGTCACACCGAGCGTCGAATTGGCCGACGCGACCGACCGCGAGCTGGCCAACCAGCTGAGGACCACGGTGCACCGCGAGCGGGTGACCGCCGCACTGGGCGGAAGGCAGTCCGCCACCGTGCTCGTCGACGACCTCGAAGCCGGCATCCGAACCGTGAACGCCTACGCCGCCGAGCACCTCGAGATCCAGACCCTCGATGCCCGCGAGGTGGCCGGTCGGATCCGTTCCGCCGGCGCCATTTTCGTCGGTCCCTATGCACCCGTCAGCCTGGGCGACTACTGCGCGGGATCCAACCACGTGCTGCCCACCGCGGGCTGTGCCCGGCACTCCAGCGGGCTCTCGGTGCAGACGTTTCTGCGCGGCATCCATGTCGTCGACTACGACGAGGCCGCGCTGAAGGACGTCTCCGGCTACGTGATCACACTCGCCGAAGCCGAGAACCTGCCCGCGCACGGCGAAGCGGTGCGGCGGAGGTTCGAACGGTGACAATCGGGCAGAAGGTGACGCTCGACGATCTGCCCCTTCGGGCCGATCTGCGCGGCAAATCGCCCTACGGCGCACCGCAATTGGACGTCCCGGTGCGGCTGAACACCAACGAGAATCCGCATCCACCGACGAAGGCGTTGGTCGATGACCTGACGGCGTCTGTCGCAGCGGTCGCAGGTGAGCTGCACCGCTACCCGGACCGCGACGCCGTGGCGTTGCGCACCGACCTGGCCACCTATCTCACAGCGCAGACCGGCACTCGCCTCACTGTCGAAAATCTCTGGGCGGCAAACGGTTCCAACGAGATCCTGCAGCAGCTGCTGCAGGCCTTCGGCGGGCCTGGGCGCAGCGCCCTCGGATTCGTGCCCTCATATTCGATGCACCCGATCATCTCCGACGGCACCCAGACCTCGTGGCTGGTGGCCAACCGGGCCGACGACTTCAGCCTCGACGTCGACGTGGCGGTGCAGGCGATCACCGAGCACAACCCCGACATCGTGTTCGTGGCGAGCCCGAACAATCCGTCGGGACAGAGTGTTTCGCTCGGCGGCCTCCGCCGTCTGCTCGACGCGATGGGCACCGGCATGATGATCGTCGACGAGGCCTACGGCGAGTTCTCGTCGCAACCCAGTGCCGTGCGCCTGATCGACGAGTACCCGACGCGGCTGATGGTCACCCGCACGATGAGCAAGGCGTTCGCATTCGCGGGCGGTCGCCTGGGGTACCTCATCGCAGCACCCGCCGTGATCGACGCGATGCTGCTCGTCCGCTTGCCCTACCACCTGTCGTCGGTGACGCAGGCCGCCGCCCGCGCTGCGCTGCGCCACGCCGACGACACCCTCGCCAGCGTCGCCACCCTCATCGCCGAACGCAACCGCGTCACAGAAGCCCTGTCCGACATGGGTTTCCGAGTGATCGACAGCGACGCCAACTTCGTGCTGTTCGGCGAGTTCGCCGACGCCCCCGCGACCTGGCGGCGCTACCTGGACGCGGGCATCCTCGTCCGCGACGTCGGGATCCCCGGTTATCTGCGCGCCACCACCGGTCTGGCCGAGGAGAACGACGCGCTGCTGGCCGCCAGCGCCCGCCTGGCCGCGACCGAACTATCCCCCGTAGGAGCACCGTGAACGAACCCCGTCGCGCGACGATCGAGCGCAAGACCAAAGAGTCCGACCTCGTCGTCGAACTCGACCTGGACGGCACCGGACAGGTGTACGTCGACACCGGTGTGCCGTTCTTCGACCACATGCTGACCGCGCTCGGCACTCATGCGAGTTTCGACTTGACCGTGCGCGCCAAGGGTGACGTCGAGATCGAAGGCCACCACACCATCGAGGACACGGCGATCGTGCTGGGGCAGGCCCTCGGGCAGGCGCTGGGAGACAAGAAGGGTATCCGCCGGTTCGGCGACGCGTGGATTCCGATGGACGAGACGCTCGCGCATGCCGCCGTCGACGTTTCGGGTCGGGCGTACTGCGTGCACATCGGCGAACCGGACCACATGCTGCACTTCACGATCGCCGGTTCCTCGGCGCCGTATCACACGGTGGTCAACCGGCACGTGTTCGAGTCGATGGCGATGAACGCCCGTATCGCGCTACATGTGCGCACGATCTACGGACGCGACCCCCACCACATCACCGAGGCGCAATACAAGGCAGTGGCGCGCGCATTGCGCCAGGCCGTCGAATACGACCCGCGGGTGAGCGGTGTGCCGTCGACGAAAGGCACTCTGTGACAGCCACAGTCACCATCCTGGACTACGGTTCGGGCAACCTGCGGTCTGCTCAACGGGCCCTGGAGCGCGTCGGTGCCGACGTCACGGTCACATCCGACGCCGATGCCGCGATGAACGCCGACGGCCTCGTGGTGCCCGGCGTCGGGGCCTTCGAGGCCTGCATGGCGGGGCTGCGCAAGATCGACGGCCCGAAGCTGATCGCCGACCGGGTTGCGGCCGGCCGGCCCGTGCTCGGCGTCTGCGTCGGCATGCAGATCCTGTTCTCGCGTGGTGTGGAATTCGGGGTCGAGACCACCGGCTGTGGCCAATGGCCTGGTGCGGTGGTGCGACTCGACGCGCCGGTGATCCCCCACATGGGCTGGAACGTGGTCGGCGCCCCCGTGGGCAGCACGCTTTTCGCCGGAATGGAGGCGGGCACCCGCTTCTATTTCGTGCACTCGTACGCCGCTCAGCAGTGGGAGGGCGACCCGGCCGCCAGGCTCACCTGGTCCACGCATCACGTGCCGTTCCTCGCCGCGGTCGAGGACGGGCCGCTATCGGCCACGCAATTCCACCCGGAGAAGAGCGGCGACGCCGGTGCCGCATTGCTCGCCAACTGGGTCAAGGCATTAGGTTGACCACCGATGAGCGCTCGCGCGAAGAGGAGACCACCGACGTGCCGCAACGACTGATTCTTCTGCCCGCCGTCGACGTGGTCGAGGGCCGTGCTGTGCGCCTGGTGCAGGGACAGGCAGGCAGCGAAACCGAATACGGCTCCGCGCTGGAGGCCGCGCTGACGTGGCAGCGCGACGGCGCCGAGTGGATCCATCTCGTGGATCTCGACGCCGCGTTCGGCCGGGGCAGCAACCGCGAGTTGCTGGCCGAGGTGGTGGGAAAGCTCGACGTGGCGGTCGAGTTGTCCGGTGGCATCCGTGACGACGAGTCGCTGTCGGCGGCGCTTGCGACCGGCTGCGCCAGGGTGAACCTCGGCACCGCGGCGCTGGAGAATCCGCAGTGGTGCGCGAAGGTCGTCGCCGAACACGGCGAGAAGGTGGCCGTCGGCCTCGACGTGAAGATCGTGGATGGAGACCATCGCTTGCGCGGCCGCGGATGGGAGACCGACGGCGGCGACTTGTGGGAGGTCCTGGATCGGCTTGACCGAGAAGGCTGTTCGCGCTTCGTGGTCACCGACGTCACCAAGGACGGCACGCTCAAGGGGCCCAACCTCGAACTGTTGTCACAGGTGACCGGCCGCACCGACGCCCCGGTGATCGCGTCAGGTGGGGTGTCGAGTTTGGAGGATCTGCGCGCGATCGCCACGCTGACCGACCGTGGAGTCGAAGGAGCGATCGTCGGGAAAGCTTTGTACGCCGGTCGATTCACGCTGCCCGAGGCGCTGGCCGCGGTGAAACGATAATGGCGCTGGACGCGGCCGACCTCGACGCTCTGGTCGCCGAGGCCGCGCAGATCCTCGACGACGCAGCCGTCCCTTTCGTCGACGGTCACCGAGCGGACTCCGCAGTGCAGAAGAAGGGGGACGACTTCGCCACCGAGGTGGACCTGGCCATCGAACGACAGGTCGTCGAGGCATTGACCGCCAGAACCGGGATCGAGGTGCACGGCGAGGAGTTCGGCGGCGCGGATCTGCAGTCGCCGTTGGTGTGGGTGCTCGATCCGATCGACGGCACCTTCAACTACGCCGCCGGTTCGCCGATGGCGGCGATCCTGTTGGGCCTGGTGCGTGACGGAGAGCCCGTCGCCGGTCTCACCTGGGTGCCTTTCACCCGGGAGCGATTCACTGCCGTGGTCGGAGGGCCTCTGCGCAGCAACGGTGTCGAGTTGCCTGCGTTGAATCGCGCAGCACTCTCCGACTCGATGGTCGGGGTCAGCACGTTCAATGTCGAGTCGCGCGGCCGGGTGCCGGGACGCTATCGACTCGCCGTCATCGAGAGTCTCAGCCGCAAGTGCTCACGCATGCGCATGCACGGGGCCACCGGCATCGACCTCGCCTATACGGCGGCCTCGATCCTCGGCGGCGCAATCAGTTTCGGTGGCCACGTGTGGGACCACGCGGCGGGAGTCGCATTGATCCGGGCGGCGGGTGGTGTTGTGACCGACCTCGCGGGCAACGAGTGGACGGTCGACTGCCCGTCTGCACTCGCCGGAGATCCCGGCGTGCACGCCGAACTGCTCGATCTGCTCCGCGCGGTCGGCGATGCCAAGGACTTCTGATGAACACGAAGGACCTGGCCGTACGGGTCATCCCGTGCCTGGACGTCGACGACGGTCGGGTGGTCAAAGGCGTCAACTTCGAAAACTTGCGTGACGCAGGCGATCCCGTGGAGTTGGCGGCTGCCTACGACGCCGAGGGCGCCGACGAACTGACATTCCTCGACGTGACGGCCTCTTCCGCGGGACGTGCCACCATGCTGGAGGTGGTGAGACGAACCGCCGAGCAGGTGTTCATCCCCTTGACGGTCGGCGGCGGGGTGCGCTCGATCGCCGATGTGGACGTGCTGTTGCGCGCGGGTGCGGACAAGGTCGCGGTGAACACCGCCGCGATCGCCCGCCCCGAACTTCTCGCCGAGTTGTCCCGGCAGTTCGGATCGCAGTGCATCGTGTTGTCGGTCGACGCCCGCACGGTGCCGCAAGACCAGGAGCCCACGCCGTCGGGGTGGGAGGTCACCACGCACGGCGGGCGCCGCGGCACAGGGTTCGACGCCGTCGAATGGGCCACGCGGGGCGCCGAACTCGGTGTCGGTGAGATCCTGCTGAACTCGATGGACTTCGACGGCACCAAGGCCGGTTTCGATCTGCCGATGATCGAGGCGGTGCGCGGAGCCGTCAGCGTGCCGGTGATCGCCAGCGGCGGTGCCGGTGCGCCCGAACATTTCGCGCCCGCTATCGCCGCGGGGGCCGATGCCGTGCTGGCCGCCAGCGTGTTCCACTTCCGAGAGCTCACCATCGCCCAGGTGAAGGCGGCGATGGCCGCAGAAGGGATCACGGTGAGATGACGCTGGATTCAGACATCGCATCGCGGCTCAAACGCGACGCCAACGGGCTGATCACGGCCGTCGTGCAGGAGCGCGGCACGGGCCAGGTGCTGATGGTGGCGTGGATGGACGATCTCGCGCTCGCCCGCACGCTGGAAACCCGCCGCGCGACGTACTATTCGCGCTCGCGGCAACAGCACTGGGTCAAGGGGGAGACGTCGGGCCACACGCAGTACGTCCACTCGGTGCGACTCGACTGCGACGGCGACACGGTGCTGCTCGAGGTCGATCAGGTCGACGGCGCCTGTCACACCGGCGACCACAGTTGTTTCGACGCGGATGTTCTGCTGAGCCGCGAGGATAGATCCTAATTGCGGGCGGCTGCGAAAGCCTCTAACTCCCGGGCGAGATCCGGACCGCTGGGCGTGTAGATCACCTCGTGCACGCCGCGGTGGGACAAGGCGCTGAGATGGGCACGAATCTCGTCTGCGCTACCGATCACCGTCAATCCGTCGGGCGCATGGTCCAGCAATGCGCGGTCGCGATCGGTGAGGTGAGTGACATGCCCTTCGTATGTCAGGAGATGGCGGTCTCGTTCATCGGCAACTGATTCCAGCGCTTCGCACCAAGCGCGTCCCCCCGGCATCCCCTGGACGGACTCCTTACCAGCGATTGCATAGGACTCGTGATAGGTCACCACTTTCCACGGTCCGACCGCTTCACGCACCCGCTCACCGTCACGATCTTCTCCGGGGTCGAGCACGGTGCCTGGCATCAGCACGGCAATGGGAGGGGGAGCTCCGTCGGTGACCCCGCGATGATTCCGTCGGCGAGCTCCGCTGCGATTCGCAGGCCGCGCGGACCGAAGACACTCAACCAGATCTCGACCTCGATGGGGCGCGACAGGGCCAACCCCTTCGCATGCAGCATCCGGGCTGACTGTCCGTCGATTGTGACGGTATCTCCGGCTAAGAGGCCTCGCACGGCCGTCACGTAGTCGGTCAGCTTGCGCAGCTTCAGTGGACGCTGCCCCATTGTGCGGCGGGCCGTCGCACCCGTTCCGAAGCAGGCACGAAAACGGCCGTGCGATAGCCGCACGATTGTCGCGATCGCCGACGCCATCGACATCTCGGAGCGTTCGTCTGGGATGAGCACGGCGCTGCCGAGACCGATGCGCGATGTGCGGTTCGCCGCGAGCGCGAGATGGACGAAGGGGTCTTCCCACAAGGGTGCGGAGTCAAATATCCAAATTCGCGAGTAGCCGAGGGATTCCGCGAGAACCGCCATGTCGCTGAAATTCGGCCCGGGCGGCAATCCGCAGGACAGCTCTACCATGTTTCAGCACGATAGGGCCGACGACGCCTATGGAATCGGTTTCGGCCCGTCTACACCTCGGGATGAGAACCGGTGTCAAGCCGACTGGCGCTGGCGCAGCACCTCGAGTGCCTTGTCGGCGTGGCTGTCCATACTGATCTCCGAAGCGATGACGGCGAGGATCGTGCTGTCCGTGTCGATCACGAAGGTGGTCCTCTTGACCGGCATGAACTTGCCGAGCAAGCCGCGCTTCACGCCGAATTGCGTGGCGACGGCGCCGTCGGCATCGGACAGCAGCGGATAGTCGAACCGCTCCTTGTCGGCGAACTTCGCCTGCTTGTCGACCGCATCGGTGCTGATACCGACGCGGCTGGCGCCGACGTCGGCGAACTCCGCTGCCAGATCGCGGAAGTGGCAGGCCTCCTTGGTGCAGCCCGGCGTCATCGCGGCGGGGTAGAAGAACAGCACGATCGGGCCGTCGGCGAGCAACTCGCCCAGGCTCCGCATCGTGCCCGTCTGGTCCGGCAATTCGAAATCGGCAACTCGGTCACCCGTTTTCATGGAGGTCACGCTACGCCGCGAACCCTGCGATCGAGCGACCGCGCCGCGCGATCACCCAGACCGACGTTATGGCTGGTTTCCCGCCGCCGGATCGACCATTGCGTCGGTTTCGAAGACCGAAACGAGACCCGCTGCGGTCTCCGTCGTCCTCACTGCCCGGGTACGTCTGGGACACTTGACCCGTGCAGACCACGGCCAGCTTGGCGATCACCACCTCGCGTGAGGATTTCCGCGCGCTAGCCGCCGAGCACCGCGTTGTGCCGGTGACCCGCAAGGTGCTCGCCGACAGCGAAACGCCGTTGTCGGCGTACCGCAAACTGGCCGCCAACCGGCCGGGGACGTTCCTGCTGGAATCGGCGGAGAACGGCCGTTCGTGGTCGCGCTGGTCGTTCATCGGCGCCGGTGCACCGTCGGCACTCACCGTCCGCGACGGTCAGGCGGTGTGGCTGGGCACGACGCCGCAGGACGCACCGCAGGGCGGCGATCCGCTGGAGGCGCTGCGCGCAACGCTGGAACTTCTCAAGACCGAGCCGCTGCCGGGCCTTCCGCCGCTGTCGAGCGGGCTCGTCGGGTTCTTCGCCTACGACATGGTCCGGCGCCTGGAGAAGCTTCCGACGTTAGCCGTCGACGATCTCGGCCTGCCGGACATGCTGCTGCTGTTGGCCACCGACATCGCGGCGGTCGACCACCACGAGGGCACGATCACGCTGATCGCCAACGCCGTCAACTGGAACGGCACCGACGAGCGGGTGGATTGGGCCTACGACGACGCGGTGGCCCGGCTCGACGTGATGACCGCTGCGCTCGGTGCGCACCTGCCGTCGGCGGTGGCGACGTTCAGCCGACCCGAGCCGTTGCACCGCGCTCAGCGCACGCTCGAGGAGTACGAGGCCATCGTCGAGAAACTGGTGCGCGACATCGAGGCCGGCGAGGCGTTCCAGGTGGTGCCCTCGCAGCGCTTCGAGATGGAAACCGAGGCCGATCCGCTCGACGTGTACCGCATGCTGCGAGTGACCAATCCCAGCCCGTACATGTATCTGCTCAACGTGCCGAACGCCGCGGGCGGACCGGACTTCTCGGTCGTCGGCTCCAGTCCGGAGGCGCTGGTGACGGTCAAGGACGGTCGGGCCACGACGCATCCGATCGCGGGCACGCGGTGGCGTGGCGCGACCGAGGAAGAAGACCTGCTGCTCGAGAAGGAATTGCAGGCCGACGAGAAGGAACGCGCCGAGCATCTGATGCTCGTCGATCTCGGCCGCAACGATCTGGGCCGCGTCTGCCGACCCGGCACCGTGCGTGTCGAGGACTACAGCCACATCGAGCGCTACAGCCACGTCATGCACCTGGTGTCGACGGTGACGGGCGTGCTGGCCGAGGGCAAGACCGCACTGGACGCCGTGACCGCATGTTTTCCGGCCGGCACGCTGTCGGGCGCTCCGAAGGTCCGCGCGATGGAGCTGATCGAGGAGGTCGAGAAGACGCGGCGCGGCCTATACGGCGGGGTGCTGGGTTATCTCGACTTCGCGGGCAACGCCGACTTCGCGATCGCCATCCGCACCGCCCTGATGCGCAACGGCACCGCGTACGTGCAGGCGGGCGGCGGCGTCGTCGCAGATTCGAACGGGCGCTACGAGTACACCGAGGCGGCCAACAAGGCTCGCGCGGTGCTCAACGCGATCGCCGCCGCCGAGACGCTGACCGAGCCGTGATCAGGGTCGCCCAGCTCGGTCTCGTGCTCGCCGCGGCAGCGCTGTGGGTGGCGTCGCGGATGACCTGGGTCGAGGTGACCTCGTTCGACGGTCTCGGCGAGCCGAAGACGGTCGCGCTGTCCGGCGCCTCCTGGTCGACGGCTCTGATTCCACTGGCGGTGCTCCTGCTGGCCGCAGCCGTCGCCGCCCTGGCGGTGCGTGGGTGGCCGCTTCGGCTGCTGGCCGTGCTGGTCGCCGCCGCCAGCGCCGGGACCGCTTATCTGGCCATCAGCCTGTGGGTCATCCAGGACGTGGCGGTACGCGCCTCACACATCGCGGGGACGCCCGTGGCTGATGTGGTCGGTACACAGCGGCACTACGTGGGAGCGGTGATCACCGTGATCGCTTCGGTCATGGCGCTGGCCTGTGCGGTGCTGTTGATGCGGTCGGCGGCACGTGAGCGCCCCGGTGCGGCCCGATACTCGCGACGCGCCGTCGTGCAGTCCGACGAACCCGCAGGCGAGATGTCCGAGCGGGCGATCTGGGACGCCCTCGACGCGGGCGCCGATCCAACGCAGGATGCGGTCGATCCGGACAACAAGGGCCGGTGATCGGCGATGCTGTGGTGGCGGCTACCCTTCGTGGTTGAAGATCGTTCGGTGTTCTCGGGGGAAGGGAAGCGGCACTCATGAGTTCGGCGACGGTACTCGACTCGATAATCGAGGGAGTACGAGCCGACGTCGCCGCCCGCGAAGCCGTCATCCCGCTCGCCGACATCAAAGCCAGGGCCAAGGACGCTCCACCCCCGCTGAACGTGATGGCCGCGCTGCGCGCGCCGGGAATCGCGGTGATCGCCGAGGTGAAGCGTGCGAGTCCGTCCCGCGGTGAACTGGCTCCCATCGGAGACCCCGCCGAACTGGCGAGCGCCTACGAGAGCGGTGGTGCGCGCATCATCAGCGTGCTCACCGAGCAGCGTCGCTTCAACGGGTCGCTCGACGATTTGGACGCGGTGCGCGCGGCGGTGTCAATTCCGGTGTTGCGCAAAGACTTCATCATCCGGCCGTACCAAATTCACGAGGCCCGCGCCCACGGCGCGGACATGCTGTTGCTCATCGTCGCGGCGTTGGAGCAACCGGTGCTGGAGTCACTGCTGGAGCGCACCGAGTCGCTGGGCATGACCGCTCTGGTCGAGGTGCACACCGAGGAGGAGGCCGACCGTGCGCTCTCGGCCGGCGCCACGGTAATCGGTGTGAACGCACGCGATCTCAAGACGTTGAGGGTCGACCGGGATTGCTTCGCGCGGATCGCTCCGGGATTGCCGACCGACGTCATCCGCGTCGCGGAGTCGGGAGTTCGCGGCACCGCCGATCTGCTGGCATACGCCGGTGCGGGCGCCGACGCGGTGCTCGTCGGCGAGGGTCTGGTCACCAGCGGTGATCCGCGCAGCGCAGTCGCCGATCTGGTCACCGCAGGCACCCATCCGTCGTGCCCGAAACCCGCGCGTTGAGAAGTGGCCGATCTCGCCGGGCCTGAGCTGCCCCGTTCCAGCGCAGCTGTAGCCGAACCCACCGCCCACGACCCGGACGGACGTGGCCACTTCGGCGTCTACGGCGGGAGATTCGTCGCCGAGGCGCTGATGGCTGTCATCGAGGAGGTCACCGCCGCCTACGAGAAGGCGCGCGGGGATCAGACCTTTCTCGACGAGTTGGATCGGCTACAGCGGCACTACAGTGGACGGCCTTCACCGTTGTACGAAGCCGAACGGTTGTCCGAGCATGCGGGCGGTGCGCGGGTCTTTCTGAAGCGAGAAGACCTCAACCACACCGGATCCCACAAGATCAACAACGTCCTCGGCCAGGCCTTGTTGGCCAGGCAGATGGGCAAAACCCGCGTGATCGCCGAGACCGGCGCGGGGCAGCACGGTGTGGCGACCGCGACGGCGTGCGCGCTGCTCGGCCTGGAGTGCGTCATCTACATGGGTGCCGTCGACACGGCGCGCCAGGCCCTCAACGTGGCGCGCATGCGCCTCCTGGGAGCGACGGTGGTGTCGGTCGAGGCGGGCTCGAAGACATTGAAGGACGCGATAAACGAAGCCTTTCGCGACTGGGTCACCAACGCCGACAACACGTATTACTGCTTCGGCACGGCCGCCGGTCCGCACCCGTTTCCCACAATGGTGCGCGACTTCCAGCGGGTGATCGGGCTCGAGGCACGCGCACAGATTCAGGACCAGGCCGGCCGGCTGCCCGATGCGGTGACGGCCTGTGTCGGCGGCGGGTCGAACGCGATAGGGATCTTCCACGCGTTCATCGACGACCCCAATGTGCGGCTGGTGGGTTACGAGGCCGCCGGTGACGGCGTCGAAACCGGTCGTCATGCAGCGACTTTCACCGGTGGATCGCCCGGCGCGTTCCAGGGCTCGTTCTCGTACCTGTTGCAGGACGAGGACGGTCAGACCATCGAATCACACTCTATTTCAGCGGGTTTGGATTATCCGGGCGTCGGGCCTGAGCACGCGTTCCTCAAGGACACCGGCCGCGCAGAGTATCGGCCGATCACCGACACCGAGGCGATGGACGCGTTCTCGTTGCTCTGTCGCACGGAGGGGATCATTCCGGCGATCGAGTCCGCGCACGGTCTGGCGGGTGCTTTGCAGCTGGGCCGGGAACTCGGGCCGGGGGCGATCGTGCTGGTGAACCTGTCCGGACGTGGCGACAAGGACGTCGAGACGGCGGCGAAATGGTTCGGCTTGCTGGACGGTGCGCCATGAGTCGGCTGGCACCGTTGTTCGACACCTGCCGGAGCGAGGCACGCAGCGCGCTGATCGGCTACCTGCCGACCGGATTTCCCGACGTGCCCACTTCCATCGCGGCGATGAGGGCACTGGTCGAAAATGGGTGCGACCTCGTGGAAGTCGGCGTGGCGTACTCCGATCCCGGTATGGATGGCCCGACGATCGCGGCCGCGACCGAAGCAGCGCTGCGTGGGGGGGTACGAGTGCGGGACTCATTGGCCGCCGTCGAGGCGATCACCAATGCCGGCGGCAGGGCCGTGGTGATGACGTACTGGAACCTCGTGTTGCGGTGGGGAATTGACGCATTCGCTCGGGATTTGGCGTCGGCCGGTGGGCTCGGGATGATCACTCCCGATCTGATTCCTGACGAGGCCGACGAGTGGATCGCGGCCTCGGAGACCTACGATCTGGACCGCATCTTCCTGGTGGCGCCATCGTCGACACCGAAACGACTGACGATGACGGTGCAGGCATCACGCGGATTCGTCTACGCCGCATCGACGATGGGCGTGACCGGTGCGCGCGACGAAGTGTCGACGGCCGCCCCTGAACTGGTGCGCCGGGTGAAAGCCGTCTCGGATATCCCCGTCGGCGTCGGCCTCGGGGTCCGGTCGGGAGAGCAGGCAGCCGAGATCGGCGCCTACGCCGACGGAGTCATCGTAGGATCGGCGTTGGTGTCGGCGTTGCAGAGTGGCGTCGACGCGGTGGGAACGTTGACAGCCGAGCTCGCTGACGGTGTCAGGCGAAGGGTTACTGCGTGACGACGACTGTCTTGGCCGCCATCCCCAGCCCGGCTCAGGGGGTCTGGCACCTCGGTCCCGTGCCGATCCGGGCATACGCGGTGTGCATCATCGTCGGCATCGTGGTGGCGCTGATCATCGGTGACCGGCGCTGGGAAGCACGCGGGGGAGAACGCGGGGTCATCTACGACATCGCCTTGTGGGCCGTGCCGTTCGGTTTGATCGGCGGCCGGCTCTACCATGTAGCGACCGACTGGTGGCGGTACTTCGGGGACAACGGTGCCGGGCTGGCCGGCGTGTTCCGGATCTGGGACGGTGGCCTCGGTATCTGGGGAGCTGTCGCCTTCGGCGCTGTCGGCGCGTGGATCGCCTGCCGACGCAGAGGCATTCCGCTGCCTGCGTTCGGCGATGCGATAGCGCCGGGAATCATTCTGGCGCAAGGGATCGGCCGCATTGGCAATTACTTCAACCAGGAGCTGTGGGGCGCCGATACGACGCTGCCCTGGGCGCTGAAGATCTACGAGCGCCGAGACTCGGCCGGCATGATCGACAATCTCAACGGCGTGTCGACCGGTGAAGTCGTTCACCTCGTCCATCCCACATTTCTCTACGAACTGCTGTGGAACCTGCTGGTTTTCGCGGTTCTGATCTACGTCGACAGGCGCTTCCAATTCGGCCACGGCCGCTTGTTCGCGTTGTATGTCGCGAGCTACTGCGTGGGCCGGTTCTGGATCGAGCTGCTGAGGGCCGACGATGCGACTCTCATTGAAGGTGTGCGGATCAACTCCTTCACGGCGACGTTCGTGTTCATCGGCGCAGTCGTGTACATCATGGCCGCGCCGAAGGGCCGGGAGGACCCGGCGACTCTGAAGGGCGCGTCCGAGCCGGAACGGATGACCGTCGAGGAGCTGACCGAGGAACTGGCTGCGGTGGCCTCGACGACAGGGGTGGTCGCAGCGGCCAAGGCTGCGGGCGCCGACGAAGACGAGCCGTCGGACGCAACCTCGCAAGCGGTGAAGGCCGAGTCGCTCACGGCAGACGTACCGGAGGGCGAGGATATCTCGGCCGAGGAGCTCGGCGCAGACGTGGCCGGTGTGCCGGCCGACGACCTGGAAGATGCCGAGGCGTTCGCAGCTGAGGGCGATGAGGAGTCGGCGAAGGAGGCGGAACCCGAGATCGAAGCGGTCGCTGAATCCGAAGCCCTCGCCGAAGAGGTGGACAAGGCGCCTGCCGAGGAGATCGCCAAGGCAGAGGAGTTCGCCGAAGCCGGTGAGGCCGCCGATGCGGGCGGTGTAGGTGCTGTCGAAGGTGAGGAGGCCAGCGACGCACTGGTCGATGCCGCTGCCGCGCATGAATCCGCGGTCGAAGGTGAGGCGGCAGCCAAGGAGTTGGCCGACGAGGCAGCAGCTGTCACCCCACCCATGAAGGGACGGCGTCGGCTGCGGTTCTGGCGGAAGCGCGGGCGGAAGGACGTCGTCGACGAGCCGGTGGCCGCTCGAGCTGCGGGCGTAAGCAGCGCGGCGGTAGGCGAGGCTACGACCGAAGATGCGGAGGCGGTCGCTGAGGCCGAGGCGTTGGCTGAGGATGTCGCCGAGGCGCCGGCGGAGGATGCCGGAGCCGATGAGGCGACTGATGCCGGTGAAGCCGCCACAGTCGGCGGTGCGGTCGAGGGTGAGACCTCAGCGGAAGAATTGGCCGACGAGTCCGAAGCTGAAGCAGGCGAAGCCGAAACCGAGGAGCTGGAGGAGGATGCCGGAGCCGATGAGGCGACTGATGCCGGTGAAGCCGCCACAGTCGGCGGTGAAGGTGCGGTCGAGGGTGAGACCTCAGCGGAAGAGCTGGCCGACGAGTCCGAAGCTGAAGCCGACCAAGCCGAAACCGAGGAGCCGGAGCAGGATGCCGGAGCCGATGAGGCGACTGACGCCGGTGAAGCCGCCACAGTCGGTGGCGTAGGTGCGGTCGAGGGCGAGGAGGCCGGCGACGCCCTCGTTGCGGGCGCCGAGGCACACGAGGCCGCGGTCGAGGGCGAAGCTGCGGCCGAGGAGCTGGCCGTCGAGGCCGAAGCTGAAGCAGGCGAAGCCGACGAAGCCGAAACCGAGGAGCCGGAGCAGGATGCCGGAGCCGATGAGGCGTCTGATGCCGGTGAAGCCGCCACAGTCGGCGGCGTAGGTGCGGTCGAGGCCGAGGCTGAAGCAGGCGAAGCCGACGAAACCGAAACCGAGGAGCCGGCGGAGGATGCCGAAGCCAATGAGGCGCCTGGTGCCGGTGAGCCCGCCGATGCCGCCGAGAGTGAGGCGGTCGCCGAGGAGCTGGCGGAAGCGGCCGAGGCCCTGGCCGAGGAGTCAACCGACGCGACTTCGGAGGGTGCCGAAGCTGAAGGCGATTACACGGAGGGCGAAGAGGCGTCCGAGGCAGGCGAACCCGCCACAGTCGCCGAAGGCGAGTCAACAGCCGAGGAGCTAGCCGACGACACGGAGGGCGAAGCCAAGGAGTCGACCGAGGCTGCAGCCGATGAGGTCGCAGACATAGCGGAGGATTCGGACGGCGGTCGAGTGCGCAAATGGCTGCGCCGCCGTCGGAAGCGCTAGACACTTCTCGGGGTTCTCCACAGCCGACGTTCGAATGGTGTTGTCGTGTCAGAGTGTTCGAGTATCGTCGAACTCATGTTCGAGGATGCTTCCAGCGGCGATCTACTCACCCTCATGGGTGAAGAGGCACGCGAAGAGGCGGCGGCGATGGGGCGCAGGCTGGCACTCGTGGCCGAACTCTATGCGCGGCGGGAGAGGGAGCATGAGGAAGCGAGGATGTTCTTCACCGACGTCGCTGTCGTCGTGGCGGCCGAGATATCACCGGTGCAAAACATCAGCCATGCCCGGGCACTCGGTCAAGTCCATGTTGCAAAGGATCTGCGCGAGCGGCTTCCCCGGGTAGCAGAAGTCTTTCGGCGCGGGTGGATCGATTACCGGGTCGTGGCCGCCATCATGTCCCGTACGCGGAACGTCGAACCGGACATCATGCCCGCGCTCGACGAAGCTCTGACCGCGAAGGCCGAGAAGTGGATGAAGCTCTCCGGTCCCAAACTGATTGACCGCGTGGACATGTTCGTGACGCGCTTCGACCCTGAGGCGGTGCGGGTACCACGCCGATCCGAGGGCAATCGCCACATCGAGTTCGCGCCGGGCGACCCCGGAATGGCGTGGCTTACAGGCAATTTGCGCGCCGAAGACGGTGCTGCGCTGGACGCCAGGCTCGACGCTTTGGCCGCCACCGTGTGCGAAAATGACCCTCGAACCAACGCTCAGCGCCGCGCTGACGCTTGTGGACCGCTGTCTCGCCTGGAAGCAACATTGCGGTGCGAATGTGGGCTTGACGACTGCCCAGCGGCCGCCGAGCGCGCGGCCGTCACGACGGCGGTCATCCATGTGCTGGCCGAACAGGCCACTCTCGACGGAACCAGCAACAAGCCCGGATACCTGAAGGGGTTCGGGGTGCTGCCCGCCGAGTCGGTTCGTAACGTGGCCAAGACCGCGCAAACGAAGCCGTTGCCCGTGCCGACCCCGGATGCCAAGGGGGACAACAGCTACCGGCCCAGCGTCGCGGTGCGCGAGTTCCTCCAGTGGCGGGATCTGACGTGCCGATGGCCGGGCTGCGACAAACCGGTGCAACACTGCGATGTCGACCACACCACCCCTTGGCCTCATGGGCCGACGCATCCGTCGAATACCAAGCACTACTGCCGGACTCACCATCTGCTCAAGACGTTCTTCCGCGGGCCCGGCGGCTGGACTGATCGACAACTTCCCGACGGCACAATCGAGTTGATCGCGCCCACCGGACACGTGTGGCGCACCGAACCTCATGGCGCAAGCATGTTTCCAGCGCTCGGACAGTCGACGGGCGAGCTCGATGTTCCCGCGGATATCTCCGACGACACCCCCGAGCGAACCATGGTGATGCCCCGTCGCAAACAGACGCGCGAGGACGACCTCCGCGACCGGATCAAGGCCGAACGGCGTGAGCGCGCAGAATTGATCGCCGAAGAAGAGCGGCAACGGCAAGCCTGGCTGGCCGCCAATTACCAGCCTCCGCCCTTCTGACACGCCGGCTCTCAGAAGCCGCGAAACTGTTTCGCCAGTTCAGCGAATCCTCATGAGCGACAATTCGTAAGCGATGTCGGCTACTACAGCGGGAATATCGCTGCTTCCGGAAGCGCCCGAGTAAACCGGGGTCACGCCTGGGGCAAACGCGCCACGCATTTCTTGGTGAACACATCGCACCTGTCTGGCATGCTGGTGGGCATGACGGAGCCGCAGTTCGGTGGCAGTGAGCACGGCAGCACGCCCCCGCAAGAGCCGAATTACCAGCCGCAATATCCGCCCCCGCCTGGCGAGTACGGTCCGCCACCGGGCGGCTATCCGGCGGCATACGGCGATCCCATGGCTCCCTACGGCCGTCACCCCATCACGGGCGAGCCTTATTCCGACAAGTCCAAACTCGTCGCGGGCCTGCTACAGCTGCTCGGCCTTTTCGGCCTGGTCGGCATCGGACGCATCTACCTCGGTTACACCGGGCTCGGGATCGCACAGCTGGTCGTCGGCCTGATCACGTGCGGTATCGGCGCCATCATCTGGGGCATCATCGACGCGATCCTGCTGCTCACCGACAAGGTCCGCGATCCTCAGGGGCGCCCGCTGCGCGATGGCACCTAGCGTCGACACCAGCCGCAGACGGCTGTACGGCGCCCTCGGTACCGGCGCCGTACTCGCTGGCGCGCTGGCCTACATCGGCATTGCCGACCCACACCGCCAGAGTTTCGTCTTCCCTGCCTGCCCGTTCAAAGCGCTCACGGGCCTGAACTGTCCCGCTTGCGGTGGTCTGCGGATGACGCACGACCTGCTGCACGGCGATCTCGCCGCCGCGGTGGTGGACAACGTCTATCTGCTTGCGGGGCTACCCCTCC
Organism: Mycobacterium sp. GA-1285; assembly: GCF_001499905.1. Lineage (GTDB taxonomy): Bacteria > Actinomycetota > Actinomycetes > Mycobacteriales > Mycobacteriaceae > Mycobacterium. The sequence goes on from NZ_LQIS01000052.1 coordinate 142,806, forward strand.
TGCTGACCTGGCTCCTGGTCCGATGGCGTCAGCACAAACCGTTGATGAACACCCCGATCATCGTGCTGATCGTGGTCTCAGCCCTGAGCTGGACAGTGGTGCGCAATCTCCCCGGATTCCCCCTGGTCCCCACGGTTGCCGACGGATAAGCCCAGAGTCGCGCTGATACATTCGGCTGCGGGCCGGTGCCGTCCCCGACATGAAATTCCTGGACTACGAAGGCCAGCGACCGTCTATACGCGACCGACGACTTTCCCGAATTCACCGGCCGGTTGTGCCCGGCACCGTGCGAGGCGGCGTGGCTCTCCGGCGCAGTGCAACCGCAACCCCCGCCGATCGACTCCGGTAAGCACACCGCGATCGCCGACTCCCGGTCGATCGGAACAGCTGCGGCACAACAGATTACATACGCGGCTATGAGACCACCGTCTACGAGCGTAAAGGCCGCATCGGTGGACTGGATACCGGAATACGAACTGGAGAAGTCGACGCAAGATCGACGGCTTCCCAGATGCGCACGGAGGGAACGCGATTCGTCACCGACGGAAGTTCGGGTCGGCGCCCTGCTGACGAGGTCGGCAAACCCAGCGCGATCAACGCGAAGGGCAAGCACGTCGTGATCAACTGGCGGTGACACCGGCGCCGACTGCCTGGGCGCCACACGTCGGCAGGGCGCGCTGTCGGTGACCCAGCTCGATAACAACCCCGAACCGCCCGAGACCCGCGACCGATCGCGCACACCTGGCCGACCTGGCCGCCGAGGCGCTCTTCCGATGGCCGTCGTCTGAATCGATAACGACTATGCTCGAGTGTCGTGAATAGACGCGGAAAGATCGTCTGCACCCTCGGTCCGGCGACCGCGACCGATGACTCCGTCCGCGCGCTGGTCGCCGCGGGAATGGACGTCGCACGTCTCAACTTCAGCCACGGCGATTATCCCGATCACGAGGCCACCTACAAGCGTGTCCGGTCCGCGTCGGACGCCACCGGCCGCGCGGTGGGCATCCTCGCCGACCTGCAGGGACCCAAGATCCGGCTCGGCCGGTTCAAAGACGGGCCGACCTTCTGGGCTAACGGCGAGACGGTTCGCATCACCGTGGACGACGTCGAGGGAACGTCGGATCGCGTGTCGACCACCTACAAGCGACTGGCTGAGGACGCCAATCCCGGTGACCGGGTCCTCGTCGACGACGGCAACGTCGGTCTCATCGTCGAGAGCATCGAGGGCAACGACGTCGTCTGCACCGTCACCGAGGGCGGTCCGGTCAGCAACAACAAGGGCATGTCGCTACCGGGGATGAACGTGTCCGCGCCGGCGCTGTCCGAGAAGGACATCGACGACCTCGAGTTCGCCCTGCGCCTCGGCGTCGACTTCGTGGCGCTGTCGTTCGTCCGCTCACCGGCCGACATCGAGCTCGTGCACGACGTGATGGACCGGACCGGTCGCCGAGTGCCCGTCATCGCCAAACTCGAGAAACCCGAAGCCATCGACAATCTCGAGGCCATCGTACTGGCGTTCGACGCGATCATGGTCGCCCGCGGTGACCTCGGCGTGGAACTGCCGCTGGAAGAAGTTCCGCTGGTGCAGAAGCGCGCGATCCAAATGGCAAGGGAGAACGCGAAACCCGTCATCGTCGCGACCCAGATGCTGGAGTCGATGATCGAGAACTCGCGGCCCACCCGAGCCGAGGCGTCCGACGTCGCCAACGCGATCCTCGACGGCACCGACGCAGTGATGCTCTCCGGTGAGACGTCGGTCGGTAAGTACCCCCTCGAGACGGTCAAGACGATGGCGCGCATCATCCATGCGGTCGAGGAGAACTCCGTGGCCGCACCGCCGCTCACGCATGTGCCCCGGACGAAGCGCGGAGTGATCTCCTATGCCGCCCGTGACATCGGCGAGCGCCTCGATGCGAAGGCGCTCGTGGCTTACACGCAGTCGGGTGACACGGTGCGCAGGCTCGCGCGGCTGCATACGCCGCTGCCGCTGCTGGCGTTCACATCGCTGCCGGAGGTGCGCAGCCAGCTCGCGTTGAGTTGGGGCACCGAGACGTTCATCGTGCCGCATATCCAGACCACCGACGGAATGATCCGCCAGGTCGACAAATCGCTGCTCGAACTCGGTCGTTACAAGCGAGGCGACCTGGTGGTCGTCATCGCCGGTATTCCGCCGGGCACAGTCGGCTCCACCAATCTGATCCACGTGCATCGGATCGGCGAGGACGACGTGTGACAGCGGACTTCGACGAGCTGCTCGAGATACTCCACCTCCGCCAGATCGCCGATGACCTCTACGTCGGCTCGCACCCCAGCAAGAACCCCGTGCGGACCTTCGGTGGCCAGATGATGGCCCAGTCGTTCGTGGCGGCCGGTCGCAGCTTGAAGCACCCGACGCCGCCGAGTGCGTTGTCGGCCCACTTCGTCGCGGGCGGTGATCCACAGAAGGATCTCGAGTTCCACGTGGTCCGGCTTCGTGACGAACGCCGGTTCGCCAACCGGCGCATCGACGTCATGCAGGACGATCAGCTGCTGACCACGGCCATGGTGTCCTTTCTGGCCGGCGGTCGCAGCCTGGAGCACAGCATTGCGCCACCGGACCTGCCCGACCCGGAGTCGGTGCCGCCGGTGGACGAACTGCTGCGCGGCTACGAGGAAGTCGTCCCGCATTTCGTCAACGCGTTGCGGCCCATCGACTGGCGCTACACCAACGATCCGAGTTGGGTGATGCGCGACAAGGGCGAGAAGCTGGCGCACAACCGGGTGTGGATGAAAGCGCTCGGTCAGATGCCCGAAGACCCGGTACTGCACGCCGCCGCGCTCGTCTACTCGTCGGACACCACCGTGCTCGACTCGATCATCACAACGCACGGGCTGTCATGGGGTTACGACCGGATCTTCGCGGTCACCACCAATCATTCCGTGTGGTTCCACCGGCCCGTTCATTTCGACCAATGGCTGCTCTACTCGACCGCCTCTCCCGTGGCGGCCGACTCTCGCGGCCTGGGAACCGGCCACTTCTTCGATCGCTCCGGTCAGCCGGTCGCCACTGTAGTGCAGGAGGGGATCGTCAAGTACTTCCCGCCCCGCTGATCAGGGCGTGGGGGTGAGCGTCACGTCGAACTGGTCCTCGACACGGTTCTGGAACTCGTCGGCGCACTGCTGCACCGCTTCCTGGTCGTTGCCCGCGCGCGATACGCAGTCGATGTAGTCGCTGCCGCCGACCTCGTTGAAACCCCAGACGGCCAGCCAGATGACGACGATGGCTTCGATGATGCTCAGGAATCCGAGCACGATGCCTGCCACGGCGACACCGCCGTTGGTGGCCTCGCCGCGCTTGGCCCTGCCCCAGCCGATGAAGCCGAGAATCACGGCGACGACGCCGAGCACGACGCCGCCGAAGACGGACAGCAGCGCGATGATCGCGACGACCAGGGCCGCGATGCCGATGCCGTTCTTCGGGGCGCTCGCCGGCGGTGGATAGGCGTAACCCTGCGACGGAGGCGGCGGATAGCCACCCGGATAGGCCCCATACTGCGGCTGCGACGGTGGCGGCGGTGGCGGCGACTGCGCCGGTGGCGGTGTCTGAGATGGCGTTTGCGGTGGCGTCTCGGGCTTTTCCGGCTCGCTCATGCCGAGGAGGTTACTCCGCGACCAGCGAGAATGCCGGTAGGACACTCGAGATGCTCGGGCAGATGATGCATTGCCACGGCGACCGTGCGTTAGCTCACCGGTTCCTCAGCCGTAGGTGAGGCGGCCGATCCGGCGGTGCCGCGGTCCTTGGAGGCCTTGCGAATACCGAATGCGGACACGATCTCGAAGATGCCGATCACGACCAGCGAGATTCCGGCCACGACGGTCAGAATCGCGAGGGACTCGAACGGCAGCGCGAGCATGACCACGCCCGCGATGAGGCTGATCACGCCGACGAAGATCGCCCACACACGGCCGGGAAGCGTCGGGTCGCTGATCGCCGAGACCGCCGTCGCCACGCCGCGGAAGATGAAGCCGATGCCGATCCAGATCGCCAGCAGCAGGATCGACTCCTGCAAGCTGCGGAAGCACAGCACGGCAAGGATCAGCGCCGCGGCGCCGGAGATGAACAGCAAGACCCGACCGCCGGCGGAGACGTGCAAGCTGAACGCGAAGATCACCTGGGCGATACCGGCGATCAAGAGGTAGGCCCCGAAGAATATCGCCGCGATGACGATTGTCGGGCCCGGCCACAGCCAGATGAGAACGCCGAGGATCAACGCGAGAAGTCCGGAGACCAAGGTTGTTTTCCACAGATGCCGCAGCAGGTTGGGCGGCGCGGTGTTAGTCATGGGCGCAGTGTGGCATAGCAAGACAGAAGTGATCGTCGCATTTCGATATCGATTCGACCTTCAGTCGTGAGGGCGTGTATGCGCGCGATTGGTTCCCCTGCCGCAGCGTGGCGTCTCCACTACTGTTCCGTTACCGGTGCTGCGCACCGATTCCACGACGCAGAAAGCAGGGGCATCCGTGTCTGAGTGTCACAACCGTCGAGGTAGATTCTGGCGCTTCGCAGTCGTATTCGTCGCGGCCGGTGCGCTGGCGATCTCCGGCTGCGCCAGCGGCGAGGGAGGTGGCGGCGGTGGCGATTCCACCAGCGCACCCCCTTCGGTGTCGGCGGCGAAGGTCGACGAGATCGCCAATACCGTTCCGGAGGCCATCAAGTCGTCCGGAAAGCTGATCGTCGGGGTCAACATTCCGTACGCTCCCAACGAATTCAAGGATCCAGACGGCGAGATCGTCGGCTTCGACGTCGACCTGATGAATGCGATCGCGGCCACGCTCGGGCTGACGCCTGAATACCGGGAGTCGGACTTCGCGAAGATCATCCCGTCGATCCAGGGCGGCACATACGACGTCGGGATGTCGTCGTTCACCGACACCAAAGAACGTGAGAAATCGGTCGATTTCGTCACTTACTTCAACGCAGGCACTCTGTGGGCGCAGCGGCCAGGCTCACCGATCGACCCGAACAACGCCTGCGGCAAGAAGGTCGCGGTGCAGGCGACCACCACCCAAGAGGCGGAAGAACTTCCGGCGAAGAGCAGGGCATGCACCGATGCCGGCAAGCCGCCGATCGAGATCATTCCGTTCGACGGTCAGGACGCCGCCACCAACGCGGTGGTGCTCGGTCAGGTCGACGCGATGTCTGCGGACTCCCCGGTGACCTCGTACGCGATCAAGCAGAGCAACGGCAAACTCGAACCGGCCGGTGACATCTTCGACTCGGCGCCCTACGGCTGGCCCGTGCAGAAGGGCTCGGCCCTCGCGCAGTCCCTGCAGAAGGCGCTCGAGCATCTGATCGAAACCGGCACCTACCGCGAGATCGCCTCCAACTGGGGCGTCGAGAACGGAATGATCGACAAACCCGTCATCAACGGCGCGGTCTCATAGAGGACGTTTCCATGAGTGATGTCGACACGTCACCCGTAGCCCCTGCCGCCATCGACGCGGTGCCGCTGCGCCATCCGTGGCGCTGGGTGGCGGCGATCGTCATCGTCATACTCGTCGCCCTCTTCCTCTACGGAGCGGCGACCAACGACTCCTACCGCTGGTCGACGTACTGGGAGTACCTGTTCAACGAACGGGTGTTGACGGTCGGGGTGCTCAACACACTGCAACTGACCATCTACTCGATGGTGCTCGCGATCGTACTGGGTGTGCTGCTCGCGGTGATGCGGCTGTCACCGAACCCGGTGTTGAAATCCGTTGCGTGGGTGTATCTGTGGATATTCCGAGGCACCCCGGTGTATGTGCAGCTGGTGTTCTGGGGTCTGCTGCCCACGATCTACCAGAACATTCAGCTCGGAGTGCCGTTCGGCCCCTCGCTGCTACAGCTGGACCTGCAGTCGCTGTCGATCCCCTTCCTGCTGGCGATCCTCGGGCTGGCACTCAACGAGGCCGCGTACATGGCCGAGATCATCCGCGCCGGAATCAGTTCCGTGCCCGAGGGGCAGGCCGAGGCCTCGACGGCGCTGGGCATGTCCTGGGGGATGACCATGCGGCGTACCGTGCTTCCGCAGGCGATGCGGGTGATCATCCCGCCGACCGGCAACGAGGTGATCAGCATGCTGAAGACCACGTCGCTGGTGACCGCGGTGCCCTTCACGCTGGACCTGTACGGCATCACATCTCGTGAGATCGCGGCCCGCATCTTCGAACCCGTTCCGCTACTGCTGGTCGCCGCAACCTGGTATCTGGCGATCACCAGCGTTCTCATGGTCGGCCAGTACTACCTGGAGCGCTACTACTCGCGTGGTGCGTCGCGCAAGCTGACCACCAAACAACTCGAGGCGTTGGCCAAGGCGCAGACACTGGGGGAGGCGCACCCGTGACGCCGATGGTCAAAGCCGAGGCCGTCTGCAAGAACTTCGGCGCACTGCAGGTGCTGAAGGGCGTCACGCTCGAGATCGGCCGCGGCGAAGTGCTGTGCATGGTCGGGCCGTCGGGCTCGGGTAAGTCGACGTTTCTACGGTGCATCAACCACCTCGAACAGGTCGACGCCGGGCGCCTGTACGTGGACGGGGAACTGATCGGATACCGCCAGCGCGGCAACAGGCTTCACGAGATGCCCCCGCGCGAGGCGGCCCGGCAGCGCCGCGACATCGGCATGGTTTTCCAGCACTTCAACCTGTTTCCCCACCGCACCGCGCTGGGCAACATCATCGAGGCGCCCATCCACGTCAAACGCGTCAAGAAAGACGAGGCGGTGGCACGCGCCCGGGACCTGCTCGACCAGGTGGGGTTGTCGGCCAAGGCCGACGCCTACCCCGCCCAGTTGTCCGGCGGCCAGCAGCAACGCGTAGCGATCGCCCGCGCGCTGGCGATGAGCCCCAAGCTGATGCTGTTCGACGAACCCACCTCGGCGCTGGACCCGGAGCTTGTCGGCGAGGTACTCGAAGTGATGAAAAAGCTTGCGGCCGAAGGTATGACGATGGTGGTGGTCACCCACGAGATGGGGTTCGCCCGCGAGGTGGCCAACCAGCTGGTGTTCATGGACGGCGGCGTGGTCGTGGAGAGCGGACCGCCGCGCGATGTGCTGTCCAACCCGAAACACGAACGCACGAAAGCGTTTCTGTCCAAGGTGCTCTAACAGATGCCGACCAGCGACCCAGATCCGGCCACGCCGCTGTGGCGAGCGGCGCAGGTGTTCCGACTGCTGAGTTGCCTGTACGCGCTCGGATTCCAGGTGTCGGTGAATTCCGACCTGGACCGCCCAACCCTCGCGTGGGCACTGTTCGCAGTGCTCCTGGGGTTCAGTGCCCTGTGCGCGTTGGCCTATCTGCAGGGGTTCGGCCGACGTCCGGCGTTCGTGCTGGCCGAGATCGCGGTGGTGATGGCGTTGATCCTGTCGACCGAGGTGGTCGCCTCGGCCCAGTGGGCGTTCGACAATCAGTCGTGGCCGACGACGCTGTGGGCGACCAATGCGACGATTTCGGCGGCGATCGTCGCGGGGCCGATCGCGGGCATGTTCACCGGGGTGCTCGTGATGGTCGCCAGCACCGTCGTCAAAGGATTCATCAACTACGACCTCGGCCGCAACGCGACGATCGTCATCGAACTAGCCGTCGGACTGGCGGTGGGCATGGCCGCGCAAACCGCCCGTCGGGCCCATTCGGAGCTGGAGCAGGCGGCTCGGCTGGCGGCGGCTCACCAGGAACGCGAGAGGTTCTCCCGCCAGGTGCACGACGGCGCCATCCAGGTGCTGGCGCTGGTCTCACGTCGTGGCCGCGAAATAGGCGGAGAGACAGCTGAACTCGCCGAGCTCGCCGGCGAGCAGGAGCGTGCGCTGAGACGGTTGGTCAGCTCCGGCTCCGCCAAATGGGAGGCCGAACCACGCGTCGGGGCGATGACCGACGTCGGCGCGTTGTTGCGCCAACGAGCGTCCGACCGCGTCTCGGTCAGCCTGCCCGCCGAACCGGTACTGCTCGACACCGTCGTCGCCACGGAGTTGTCCGCCGCGGTGGTCAACGCGCTCGACAATGTGGCCGCGCACGCCGGACCGGACGCCCGTGCCTACGTGCTGCTCGAAGACCTCGGCGACACGATCACGGTGAGCATCCGTGACGACGGCACCGGGATCCCCGAGGGACGGCTCGAGGAGGCGGTCCGGGAGGGGCGCATCGGTATCACCAAATCGATTGTCGGACGGATGAACTGGCTCGGTGGTAGCGCCAAGCTGACCACCGGGCCGGAGAGCGGGACGGAATGGGAACTGACGCTACCCCGACGGTGATGGTCGTCGACGACCATCCCATCTGGCGCGACGCGGTGGCCCGCGACCTCGCAGAGGACGGATTCACCGTGGTCGCCACAGCCGAGGGAGTGGGCGCCGCACGGCGCCGCGCCGCAGCGGTCCAGCCCGATGTCGTGGTGATGGACATGCGGCTTGCTGACGGTGACGGCGCGCAGGCGACCGCGGAAGTGCTCGCCGTATCGCCGTCGTCGAAGATCCTGGTGCTGTCGGCATCCGATGAACGGGAAGACGTGCTCGAGGCGGTGAAGGCCGGGGCGACCGGATATCTGGTGAAGAGCGCTTCGAAGCAGGAACTCGGCGATGCGGTGCGCGCCACCGCCGAGGGCAGGGCGGTCTTCACACCCGGCCTGGCGGGCCTGGTGCTCGGCGAATATCGGCGAATCGCCCAGAGTCGTGGTGGGCCCCAGACCCCGAGCCTGACCGAGCGGGAGACCGAGATCCTTCGCCACGTCGCCAAAGGACTGACCGCCAAGCAGATCGCGGCGCGGCTGTCGCTGAGTCACCGCACCGTCGAGAACCACGTGCAGGCCACATTCCGCAAACTGCAGGTCGCCAACCGCGTCGAGTTGGCGCGATACGCGATCGAACACGGGTTAGACGAGTAGTCCTACTCATCCCGCGGTGTCGTCGCGCTGTGACGATGGCTGCATGACCGAACCGCAGCGCGCCGTCATCAACCGCCTGTCCGCCGACGTCGCCGCGATCTACGCGTACCTGGCGCGGGTGTCGTCGGACTTGACCGAACTCGACCGGCTGCTGGCATCGTCGCCGCAATACCAGGCGCATGCCTACACCGCGCCTCCGCCGCCCCAGTCCCCACCTTCGCCGGCGGCGTTCGCGCCGAAGCCGGCCCGGAACGAGGGCTGGATCGGCAAGCTGCTGGCGGTCGCCGGTGTCGCGGTGACGCTGATCGGGGTGGTGTTCCTCCTCGTGCTGGCCGCGCAGGCGGGGCTGTTGAGGCCGCAGATCCGCGTCGCGGCCGGGGTCGCACTGGCCGGTGGACTTGTTGGCGCAGGCTGGTGGCTGAACCGCAGGCCCGGTGGCCGCACGGGGGCCGTCGCTTTGACAGCGACCGGTATCGCCGCGGCCTATATAAACGTCATCGCGTTGACCACGATCTACGAGTGGGTATCGCCGCCCGCCGGACTGGTCCTCGCGGCGCTGATCGGCGGAGGCGGGCTCATGTTGGCCCGGCGCTGGGACTCCGAGCAGCTGGGGCTGCTCGTCCTGGTGCCGTTGTTGGTGCTGGCACCGATCGTGGTCGGTGGTGTCACGTTGCTGCTCGTGGCGTTCATGCTCGCGCTGTCGGCGGTCTCGCTGCCCGTGCAGATCGGCAAGGACTGGGTCTGGCTGCACGCCGCCCGCATCGCGGCGGCCACGCTGCCGCTGTTGGTCGCGCTGCTCGGGGTGTACTTCGACGACGGACGCGATCCGTGGCTGGTCGGTGCGTGTGGCATCGGGGCGCTGCTCGCGATCGCCGGTGCACTTATCCTGCTGCCGGGGACGCGCAAGAAGTCGGCGATGGCCGTGCTGACGGGCGCGGGTGTGCTGCCCGTGTTGTCGGTCGCGCTGGCCGTCGACCGCGTCGTCGCGGCGCTGATGGCGGCGGCACTGGCGGTCGGTCTGCTCGCGATTGTGCTGATCAGCGACCGGTTGCCGGGAGTGGACGGCGCGGTGCGGCGGATCTGGACAGTGCTCTCCGCGATATCGGCGCTGACCGCGGTGGTGGTGGCGTTCGACGGCCCGATCGCAGGGCCGATCCTGTTGGCGATGGCGCTGGTGGTCGCGACGGCAGGGCGGCAGCACGTCATGGCCAAGAGCATCTCGATCGGCTTCGCCGTCGTCGGCGCCGTCTACTACCTGAGTTGGGCCCCGCCGGACACGCTCCTGTGGGGGAAGTCGACCAGCGCCGGGGTGGCCGCGTCGACGCTGATCGCCAGCGTCCTGCTGATCGCGTGGGCCGTGGCGATCGTGTGGGCGTTCGACCGCCGGAACTCCGCCTGGTGGGCGGTCGCCGCCCTCGTCGCGGGGTACGCGGTCACCACCTTCGCCGTCACCGCGGGCGTGTTGGTCGGCGGCACCGACAGCGGGTTCTACGCCGGTCACATGACGGCAACGATCTGCTGGATCGGCCTGGCCGCCGCGTTGTTCGGTTACGCGGCGCGGTTACCTCGAGCCGACCGGTCCGTTCCGATCGGCGGAGGACTGGCTGTGGTGGCCGCGGCTACGGCGAAGCTGTTCCTGTTCGATCTCGGCACGCTCGACGGCATCTTCCGCGTCGTCGTGTTCATCGTCGTGGGTCTATTGCTGCTGGGCATGGGCGCCGGATATGCCCGTCTTCTGGAGAAGCAGGACCAACAAAACGCGCTGTGACCAGGGACAGTCTGCTAAACTGGAATCATTCCAAAAAAGGAGGCTATAGCGGTCATGACCACAACAACACGTCGTTCAGAAGCAGAAGTACAGGCATTCGAGGCCTCGCCGGAACTCAGCGGCAGCTTGCAGCGGGTTCTCGTGGACCTGGTCGAGCTGCACCTGCAGGGTAAGCAGGCCCACTGGAACATCGTCGGCACCAACTTCCGCGACCTTCATCTTCAGCTCGACGAACTCGTCGACTTCGCCCGCGAAGGCAGTGACACCATCGCCGAGCGGATGCGTGCGCTCGAGGCATGGCCCGACGGCCGCTCGGACACGGTCACCGCCGGCACCACGCTGCCGCAGTTTCCCGCCTACGCGGTGAGCACGCAGGACGCGGTCGACCTGATCACCGCTCGGGTGTACGCCGCGGTCGACACCATGCGTGCGGTGCACGACGCGGTGGACGCCGAAGACCCGACCTCCGCCGACATCCTCCATCAGCTGATCGACGGCCTCGAGAAGCTGGCCTGGCTGATCAAGTCCGAGAACCGCAAGATCTAGCGAATCGCGCACGGGTGAGTCGTTCTCCGCGATCGGGGTATATCTCCCGCCGTGACTGTGACACGTGATATTCATGCTTCCCGGCAACAGGTCTGGGACGTCCTGGCCGACGGGTGGACGTACTCACAATGGGTGGTCGGCAACAGCCGGATGCGCGCCGTCGACCCGAACTGGCCGGCGCCGGGCTCCGAAATCCGCCATTCGATAGGCGTCTGGCCGTTGTTGCTCAACGACGTCACCGTGGTCGAGGAGAGTGTGCCGCCCGAGGAGTTGGTGCTGCACGCCAAGGGTCGGCCGTTCGGTGGCGCGCGAATCATCCTGCGGCTGCACGAGATTCCCGACGGTTGCCGCGTGGAGATGACGGAAATGCCGGTGAGCGGGCCCGCCGCGATCATGCCCAACAAGCTGTCCGACCTCGCCGTTTACCCCCGTAACCGCGAGACCCTGTGGCGGCTGGCCGCGCTGGCGGAGCGGCTCAAACCGACTGAGGTCGACGACTGATCGGTTCGAGTTCCACCGCGTCTCGCACGGCCGCGTCGTCGCGGCGTCCGACGAGGTACCACGTCGTCATGACGCCCTTGCCTTTGACCTCGACCTCGCCGCGAGGCTCGAGCACGAACGTGCTGCGCAGGCGTTCGTACACGTCCTGGGGCACCTGAATGCGTCCCTCGACGTCGGTGGACTCCATCCGGGATGCGACGTTGACCGCGTCGCCCCACACGTCGTAGAAGAACTTGCGTGCGCCGACGACCCCGGCGACGACCGGTCCTGCGGCAAGTCCGATCCGCAGTGGCACCTTGCGTCCGCGCGGGTCGCGCAGGTCGGCGACGGCGTCGGCCATGTCGAGAGCCAGGCACGCCAGCGCTTCGAGGTGATCCGGCCGGGGATTAGGCACCCCGCTGACCACCATGTACGAGTCGCCGCTGCTCTTGACCTTCTCCAAACCGTGAAGGTCGACGAGTGCGTCCAGATCCGTGTACAGCCGGTCGAGAAACCGCACCAGATCACAGGGATTGGTGTCACTGGCCCGCTGCGTGTAGCCGGCGATGTCGGCGAACAGAATCGACGCGTCGTCGTACCTGTCGGCGATGACGGTGCGGGTCGGGTCCTTGAGCCGCTCGGCGATGGTCGCGGGCAGGATGTTCGCCAGCAGACGTTCGGAACGTTCGTACTCGGCCTCCATCGCCAACCGCGCGCGGCGGATCTCCCGAAGCGCGAACCACAACGAGGCCACGACGAGGATCCACGCGGTGGCCACGGTGAGGATGAACGAGGTCGTACGGGCCCAGTCCGGTTGGACGCCGGTGTTGTCCGGGACGAGAAACTCCAGGAGTACCACCGCCACCGCGCCCAGCGCAGACATCACCGAGGCCAGCACGATGTGGTCGATGCCGAGGATGATGACGACGATCGCGGCCGCGACGACGAAGTAGAACTGCAGCCCCGAACCGGTGCCCAGCTGTATGCACTGGATCGTGATGGTCACGTAGGCGACGGCGAAGAACACCAGCGGTGCGACGAGTTCGCCGAATCGGCTCAGCAGCGGGGTCGTCGCAAACGCGACGGCGCTGATGAGGCTGACGATCGGGATCCACCACACCTCGACGCCGATCAGTAGGCCCTGAAAGCCGAAGAAGGCGCTGATCGCGGCGCTGATCATTGCGGTGACGTCGAGCACGCGGCGGCGTCGCACGGACCTTTCCGCGTAGTGCCGAACCCGGGCGGGCGTCCGGTTCTCGAGCGCCATCTCTGGCACGCAGACCGGCCGCAGCCTCATCTCCACGACTAGAGCGTAACGCCGGACCGAGGTCGACCTGCTGGTTCTCGGTGCCCTCGGTGAGACTCGAACTCACACTGTCACGATTTTGAGTCGTGTGCCTCTGCCAATTGGGCTACGAGGGCTCTGGTAGTTGTGCGGCTCTGTTGCGCGGCTTACCACCTTAGATGATGCCCCGAACTCGCTGAACGGCACCGCTACCGCCACAATGGCTTCCATGGCAACCGCTGCTGGGTCACCACCCGACGCCGTGAAGGCCCGCCGCGTTCTCGTCGCCGAAGACGAAGCGCTGATCCGGATGGACCTGGCCGAGATGCTTCGCGACGAGGGCTACGAGATCGTCGGGGAGGCGGGCGACGGACAGGAAGCCGTCGATCTCGCCGAGAGCTTGAGGCCCGACCTCGTGATCATGGATGTCAAGATGCCCCGTCGCGACGGCATCGACGCGGCGGCCGAGATCGCCGGCAAGCGCATCGCGCCGATCGTCATCCTGACCGCGTTCAGCCAACGGGAACTGGTCGAACGCGCCAGGGATGCCGGTGCCATGGCATACCTGGTCAAACCCTTCACCGTCACCGACCTCATCCCGGCTATCGAGGTCGCGGTGAGCCGGTTCGGGGAGATCGCCGCGCTGGAGCAGGAGGTGGCCACGCTGTCGGATCGGCTGGAGACGCGCAAGCTGGTCGAACGGGCCAAGGGTTTGCTGCAGACCAAACAGGGGATGACCGAGCCCGAGGCGTTCAAGTGGATCCAACGCGCCGCGATGGACCGGCGCACCACCATGAAACGCGTCGCCGAAGTGGTCGTCGAAACCCTCGACACGCCGAGCGATGCGCCGGAGGCGAGCTAACCGCCGGCCGGCGGCCCGTAAAAACTGCGTTTCCGATGACGAGCTTTGACCGCGACGGCCGGGACGCATCGGTCAAGACCACGCACCAGCGCCGAGCGTTGGCTATGGTCTTCCCGGAACGTCGCCGCCCCCGGACCGTCGGGCTGAGGCGCCGGAGCCGACTAACCCAATGAGCCGGAGGTGAAGCGTGCGCGGTCGCGTGGCACGGAAAGCATTAGCTATCAGCAGCGCTGGTCTGGTTGTGCTCGGCATAGCTGGCTGCCAACAGTCTGAACCGAGCGAAGGCGGCGGCGAGGCGCAGACCGATCTGAAGATCGTCGAACAGATACAGATCGACGAAAACGGCGCCGAGGTCAAGTCGGACGAGGGCGCCGCGCCGGCCGATCCGGCTGGAGACGGCAACGCGCAGTGCCAGCCGGTGTCGATCGCCATGGCCGGGGCACTCAACGGCCCCGATGCCGCACTGGGCATCAACATCAAGAACGGCATCCAGTTGGCCGTCGACAAGCACAACGCCGCGAACCCCGGCTGCCAGGTCCAGTTGAAGACCTTCGACACCGAGGGCGATCCGCAGAAGGCCACCCAGATCGCGCCGCAGATCATCAACGACGCCTCCACCGTCGGCCTGATCGGTCCCGCCTTCTCCGGTGAGACCATGGCCACCGGCGATGTCTTCAATCAGGCCGGTCTGGTCGCGGCCACGGCGTCGGCGACCAACGTCACGCTGTCCGACAAAGGCTGGCGGACCTTCCTGCGCGGTCTGGGCAACGACGGCGTGCAGGGCCCGTCGGTCGCCAACTACCTGAAGAACACCCTCGGCCACAAGAAGGTCTGCGTGGTCGACGACAGCACGGACTACGGCCTGGGCCTGGCGCAGACGGTCCGCGAGACGCTCGGCCCGGTTGCCGACCCGTCCTGCAACATCTCGGTGAAGAAGGGCGACAAGGACTTCTCTGCGGCGGTGACCCAGATCAAGGGTGCCAACCCGGATACGGTGTTCTTCAGCGGTTACTACGCCGAAGCCGCGGCATTCGTTCAGCAGCTGCGGGACGGCGGGTACCAAGGAACGTTCGCCAGCGCCGACGGGTCCAAGGACCCCGAGTTCGTGAAGCAGGCGGGCGACGCGTCCAAAGACGCTGTGCTGTCCTGCCCGTGCGGGCCGGCGACCGGCAGCTTCGCCGAGGAGTACACCAAGAAGTTCAACCAGGAACCGGGCACCTACAGCAGCGAGGGTTATGACCTGGGCACCATCATGCTCAAGGGTATCGACTCCGGTGCCGTCACCCGGCCCGCGCTGCTCGAGTTCGTCCGCAACTACAACGGTCGCGGGGTGGCCCGGCAGTACCAGTGGACCCCCAACGGCGAACTGACCACCAGCTTGATCTGGATCTACAAAGTTCAATAGCCGCTGAGGCGGAACGCGTCCGAGACCGAAAGGCTCGGACGCGTTTTCGCTAAAGGCCCGTTCCCGCGAGGAGCCGCCACCGGATGACCGGGATCCCACCCGAGTGCGTCGACCAGTACACCTGCTTGGCCGCCAACATCGGCTTCAACCTGGACGGGTTGCGAGACGGCTTCTGGCAGTTGACGATCGACGGCCTGTCGTGGGGCGCGATCTATGCGTTGGTGGCCGTCGGCTACACGCTGGTGTACGGCGTGCTGAAGCTGATCAACTTCGCGCATTCGGAAGTGTTCATGTTCGGCATGTTCGGCGCGTACTTCTGTCTCGACATGATCCTGGGTTTCACGCCGAGCGGTAACACCTACAACAGAGGCATTGCGCTGACGGTGCTGTACCTGGGTATCGCCATGCTGTTCGCGATGGCGGTGTCCGGCGCGACCGCGGTCGGGCTGGAGGCGGTCGCCTACCGGCCGCTGCGACGACGCAAGGCCGATCGACTGTCGTTTCTCATCACGGCGATCGGCATGTCCTTCGTGTTACAGGAATTCGTACACTTCATCCTGCCGAAGATCATCGACGGGTACGGCGGATCCAATGCGCAACAACCGATTCGGCTCGTCGCGCCGGAAACCCAGTTCACGGTGTTCGGTTCCACCGTCTCCAACATCACGCTGATCATCGTCGGTGCGGCGCTGGTTCTCGCGTTGATGACGGACCTGACCATCAACCGAACCAAGTTCGGGCGCGGAATTCGGGCGGTGGCCCAGGATCCGGACACCGCGACCCTGATGGGAGTCTCCCGCGAACGCATCATCATGATGACCTTCCTGATCGGGGGCCTGCTGGCCGGGGCGGCCGCGCTGCTGTACACGTTGAAGGTGCCGCAGGGCATCATCTACTCCGGCGGCTTCCTGCTCGGCATCAAGGCGTTCTCGGCCGCGGTCCTCGGCGGCATCGGCAACCTGCGCGGCGCCCTGCTGGGCGGCCTGCTGCTCGGCATCATGGAGAACTACGGGCAGGCCGTCTTCGGGACCCAGTGGCGTGACGTCGTGGCCTTCGTGCTGCTGGTTCTCGTGCTGTTCTTCCGGCCGACCGGAATACTCGGCGAAAGCCTCGGGAAGGCGCGAGCATGAGGGCCAGCGAGAAGGTCTTGGCACCCGGCGACGCACTGCGTCGCTGGTGGGACGAACTTTCCCGCGTACAGAAGTGGGGCTTCGGGGTGGTCGCCTTCGGCCTGCTCGCGCTGCTGCCGCTGTTTCCGCCGCCCTTCCTGAACACGCCGAACATCAGCTTCGGCGGCACCATGGCACAGTTCGCGATGGTCGCGATCATCGCGATCGGTCTCAACGTCGTCGTCGGCCAGGCCGGCCTGCTCGACCTCGGCTACGTCGGTTTCTACGCCGTGGGCGCGTATACCGTTGCGCTGCTGACCAGCCCGAACAGTCCGTGGAACAAGATGGGCGCCACGGGATGGTTCAACGAGGACTGGGCGTGGCTGGCCTGTGTGCCGCTGGCGATGGCCATCACCGCGCTGACGGGTCTCATCCTGGGAACGCCGACGCTGAGGCTGCGCGGCGATTACCTGGCGATCGTCACGCTGGGTTTCGGCGAGATCATCCGGCTCATGGCCGACAACCTCTCAGAGGTGACCAACGGGCCGCGCGGTTTGAACGAGGTCGCCTATCCGCGGGTGGGGGAGAGCGAACGCGTGCCCGACGGAGTCTTCTCGAGCGGTAACTCCGCGGGCGACGCCAACTACGGGACGTGGTGGTTCTGGCTGGGCATCGTGCTGATGGTCGGGATCCTGATTCTCGTGGGCAACCTCGAGCGCAGCCGAGTCGGGCGCGCCTGGATCGCGGTCCGAGAGGACGAGGACGCCGCGGAAGTGATGGGCGTCAACACGTTCCGGTTCAAGCTGTGGGCCTTCGTCATCGGCGCTGCGATCGGCGGGTTGTCGGGCGCGTTGTACGCCGGCCAGGTGCAGTTCGTGGCGCCGCCGACGTTCAACATCATCAACTCGATGCTGTTCCTGTGCGCGGTGGTGCTCGGCGGACAGGGCAACAAACTCGGCGTGGTGGTCGGTGCCTTCGTCATCGTCTACCTGCCGAACCGGCTGCTGGGTGTGGAGTTCCTGGGCATCAACCTCGGCGATCTGAAGTACCTGTTCTTCGGGCTGGCCCTGGTGATGTTGATGATCTTCCGGCCGCAGGGTCTGTTCCCGGCACGAGCGCAGTTGCTCGCCTACGGTAAGGCCGCACGCGAGCTGCTGCGCAAGCCGGAGAAGGAGTCGGCGCAATGACCATCGAAGAGCTGGCGGGCGTCCACCGCGAGATCCAGGCCGCAGAGGGTGAGATCCTGTTGCGGACAACAGATCTCACGATGAAGTTCGGCGGGCTGACGGCGCTGGACTCGGTGTCGTTCGACATCCGTCGCGGTGAGATCCTCGGCATGATCGGGCCGAACGGGGCGGGCAAGACCACGTGCTTCAACGCAATCACCGGGGTCTACCGCCCGACGTCGGGAACGGTCACGTTCGACGGCGCACCGCTGGGCCGCATCAAGCGCCACCAGATCACCCGCCGCGGGATCGCCCGCACCTTCCAGAACATCCGGTTGTGGGGCGAGATGACGGCTCTGGAGAACGTGATGGTGGGCACCGACGCCCGGCACTTCACCTCGGTGCCGGGCGCGCTGGTCCGCTCCCCACGCCACCGCCGCGAGGAGCGGTCGGCGATCGAACGATCGGCTGCCCTACTTCATTTCGTGGGGATCGGGCACCGCGGCGAGGAGAAGGCGAAGAACCTTCCGTACGGGGATCAGCGCCGGTTGGAGATCGCCCGCGCGCTGGCCACCGAACCGAAGCTGCTGTGCCTGGACGAGCCGGCGGCCGGGTTCAACCCTCGGGAGAAAGCCGCGCTGATCGAACTGATCCAGAAGATCCGCGACGACGGCTACACGGTGCTGCTGATCGAACACGATATGAGGCTGGTGATGGGCGTGACCGACCGCATCGTGGTGCTGGAGTTCGGGCGCAAGATCGCCGACGGCCCGCCCGCCGAGATCCGCGAGGACCCCAAGGTCATCGCCGCCTACCTGGGGGTGCCCGATGACGCAGTCGAGTAACCCGCTATCCGAACGGCCCGTCATTCTCGAGTTGCGCGACGTCGTCGTGCATTACGGGAGAATCCGTGCGCTGCATGGTATCTCGCTGAAGGTTCACGAGGGCGAGCTCGTCACGCTGCTCGGCTCCAACGGCGCCGGTAAGACGACCACCATGCGCGCCATCTCGGGACTGCTGCCTCTGACTGGGGGCTCGATATGGTTCGAAGGCCAGGACATCAGCAAGGTCAAGGCCCATCAGCGCGTCGTCAAAGGCCTGGTGCAGGCGCCCGAGGGACGTGGGGTCTTTCCGGGCATGACGGTCGTGGAAAACCTTGAAATGGGTTGTTACGGACGGAAGTTCGCCTCTCGCTCCGAGCACCGGGAACGTTTGGACTGGATCCTGGAGACGTTCCCGCGACTGGCCGAACGCCGCAGCCAGGTCGGCGGCACGCTGTCGGGTGGGGAGCAACAGATGCTGGCGATCGGCCGTGCCCTGATGGCCAGGCCGCGGGTGCTGCTGCTCGACGAGCCGTCCATGGGCCTGGCGCCGATGGTGATCTCCCAGATCTTCAAGATCATCGCGGAGATCAACGCCCAGGGCACCACCGTGCTGCTGGTCGAGCAGAATGCGCAGCAGGCGCTGAGCCGGTCGGATCGGGCGTACATCCTCGAGACCGGTGAGGTGACCCGCACCGGTGATGCCCGAGAGTTGTTGTCCGACGACAGCATTCGCGCCGCGTACCTCGGCGTCGCCTGACCTAGGTGATCTCGAAGCGCTTGACGCGCGACGTCGTGCCGGATACCAATCCGATCCGCGAGGGCGGCACTCCGAAATGCGTCGCGAGGAGCCTGACGACGGCCTTGGTGGCCTTGCCCTCGACGGCCCGCTCACGCACGTACACCGTCAGCTCGCCGGCGTCGTCGACCTCCACCAGCGGACCTTTCGCGCTGCCGGGCTTGACCCGCACGACGACGATCATCGCCGCGTCCACGGCCATGTCATCAACGCCCACACGGCGAAGACCAGGGCCGCGGTGCTGACGATGTACACCGGCCACGGCCCCAGGATGTCCAACGCCGACGCGGTGTCCGGCTTGTAGTTCGTGAAGCCGTAATTGGTGTCGGCGATCCTGTTGAACACCACGGTGATGACGGCCCACACGCTGGTGACCGCCACCGCCAGCCGATAGTCGCGCCAGTCGGGCCGCATGCCGCGGCCCCACGTCAGATAGATCGCCACCCACACCACGAGCAGGTGGATGGCATAGAACGCGAGGAACCGGTAATGCGGAAAGTCGGGGCCCCGCAATACCGGTGAGATCAACGCCTGGACACTCAGCACCAAACCCCAGTAATAGGTGAGCGCGTAAGCCCACTGCCGTCGAGTCCACAGCGCGTAGGCCGCGACGACGGTCGCGAGGTCGGTGAGCTGAAGTGGCACCGACCCGGCCAGCGTCGGGGGCACCAGGTTGTAGACCAGGATCGCGCCGTAGATCACCGCGGTCAGCCCGCCGAGGCCGCGGCTCAGCCGTTCGGCCCGCGCGTCCGTCTGTCTGCGACCCGTCCACACCAGGACGACAGCGCCGACCGTGAACACCGCGATGGCGCCCCAGTAGGAGGGGCCGTACGGTTCGAACTGCCTAGCGAGCAACAATCACGGACGAGCCGTGCCCGAACAGGCCCTGGTTGGCGGTGACTCCCACCGTCGCGCCCTCGACCTGGCGGCCGGTTGCCTGCCCCTTCAGCTGCCAGGTCAGCTCGCACACCTGCGCGATGGCTTGTGCCGGAATGGCTTCGCCGAAGCACGCCAGGCCTCCGGACGGGTTGACCGGGATCGTCCCGCCGATCGCCGTCGCACCGCTACGCAACAGTTGTTCGGCCTCACCCTTCGGGCACAAACCGAGATGCTCGTACCAGTCGAGTTCGAGCGCCGTGGACAGGTCATACACCTCGGCGAGGCTGAGGTCTTCCGGTCCGATGCCCGCTTCGGCGTAGGCGGCGTCGAGAATCTGATCCTTGAACACCCGCTCGGGCGCATCCACCACCGCCGTGGAATCCGTTGCGATGTCCGGCAATTCGGGCAGATGCTGCGGGTACTGCGGTGTCACCGTGCTGATCGCCCGCACCGACGGAACCCCCTCGACGGAGCCGAGATGCTTCTCGGTGAACGACTTGCTGGCCACCACCAGCGCGGCCGCGCCGTCCGACGTCGCGCAGATGTCAAGCAGCCGAAGCGGATCGGAGACCACCGGGCTGGCGAGCACGTCCTCGATCGTGGCTTCCTTGCGGTAGCGCGCATTGGGGTTGTCCAACCCGTGCTTGGCGTTTTTCACCTTCACCGCGGCGAAATCCTCCAGCGTGGCCCCGTAGAGGTCCATGCGACGGCGCGCCAGCAGGGCGAAATAGACGGTGTTGGTCGCGCCGATCAGGTGGAAGCGCTGCCAGTCGGGGTCGTTCTTGCGCTCGCCGCCGACCGGGGCGAAGAAGCCCTTCGGCGTGGTGTCGGCGCCGATTACGAGCGCCACATCGCAAAACCCCGCGAGGATGTGCGCGCGGGCACTCTGCAGCGCCTGGGAGCCGCTGGCGCACGCGGCGTAGCTCGACGACACGGGCACACCGTTCCAGCCGAGCTTCTGCGCGAACGTCGAGCCGGCCACGAATCCGGGGTAACCGTTGCGGATCGTGTCGGCTCCCGCGACGAGCTGGATCTGACGCCAATCCAGACCCGCCTCGGCCAGCGCGGCCCGCGCGGCCACGACGCCGTATTCGGTGAAGTCGCGGCCCCATTTCCCCCAAGGGTGCATGCCGGCACCGAGGATGTAGAGCGGTGCCGGTGTTCCAGTGCTCATTCCGCCACCTTCCACGCGTAGACGATCCGTTCGACACCCTCGTCGTCGACGAACAACGGCATCGTGGTCAGTTCCATCTCCATGCCGACCTTCAGGTCGGCGGCCAAGGTGCCCTCGACGACCTTGCCGAGCACGATCAGCCCCTCGTCGGCGAGCTGGACCGCGGCAACGGCGAAGGGCTCGAAGGGATCCGGCGCCGGGTAGGGCGGTGGGGGAGCGTAACGGTTCTCGGTGTAGCTCCACAGCGTCCCGCGCCGCGACAGCGGCACCTGCGCCAGCTCGTCACCGTCGCAAGCGGGATTGGGACAGTTGTTGGCGCGCGGCGGGAACACATACGTGCCGCACTGGTGGCACTTGCCGCCGATCAGATACTGCTCTCCGGACCCGTCGGTGGCGAACCAACCGTCGATCGCGGGCTGAGTGGACGCTGACACCCGCTCAGCCTACCGAGTCACACGGCAGAACTGAAACGTGTTCCAGTTCAGCGGGAGGAACGGTCTTCGCGTCGTGAGTGTGCGAAATCATTCGACCGCTCCGGCGCGTCGCGGATGGAACCGCACATTCGCGGGGCCACGTACGGAGGTGCGCGGTGGGGTCGATGTCGGCGCCGGTGCCTAGAGTTAGGGCCGTGAGCCCTGCCACCACAACCGGCAAGAAGACGGCAACCCAGCCGATTGACCAGAAGCCGACATTGATGTTGCTCGACGGCAATTCGCTGGCGTATCGGGCGTTTTACGCACTGCCCGCTGAAAACTTCAAGACGCAGGGCGGGCTCACCACCAACGCGGTGTACGGGTTCACCGCCATGCTGATCAACCTGCTGCGCGACGAGCAACCGAGCCACATCGCCGCTGCGTTCGACGTGTCGCGCCAGACGTTTCGCGTGGACAAGTACCCCGAGTACAAAGCGGGCCGCTCGTCGACCCCCGATGAGTTCCGCGGCCAGATCGACATCACCAAGGAGGTGCTTGGCGCGCTGGGCATCACGGTGCTCGCCGAACCAGGCTTCGAGGCTGACGACATCATCGCGACGCTGGCGACGCAGGCCGAACAGAACGGCTATCGCGTGCTGGTGGTCAGCGGTGACCGTGACTCGCTGCAGTTGGTCAGCGATGACGTCACCGTGCTGTACCCGCGGAAGGGGGTCAGCGAGCTGACCCGGTTCACGCCGGAGGCGGTGCTGGAGAAGTACGGCCTGACCCCACAGCAATACCCCGACTTCGCGGCGCTTCGCGGCGACCCCAGCGACAACCTGCCCGGCATCCCCGGCGTCGGTGAGAAGACCGCGACCAAGTGGATCGCGGAGTTCGGTTCGCTACAGGCGTTGGTCGACAACGTCGACACTGTGAAGGGCAAGGTCGGCGACGCGTTGCGGGCCAACCTGTCCAGCGTCGTCCTCAACCGGGAACTGACCGACCTCGTCAGGGACGTCCCGCTGCCGCAAACCCCCGACACCCTGCGCATGCAGGCGTGGGACCGCGACCAGATCCACCGGCTGTTCGACGACCTCGAGTTCCGCGTCCTGCGCGATCGGCTGTTCGAGACGCTGGCCTCGGCCGACCCCGAGGTCGACCAGGGCTTCGACGTCCGTGGGCGGGCACTCGAACCGGGGGAGCTCGCCGCATGGCTGGCCGAGCACAGCTCGGGCAAGCGGTTCGGGCTGGCCGTCGTCGGCACGCACCTGGCCTTCGACGCCGACGCGACGGCGTTGGGCATCGTCGCCGCAGACGGCGACGGGCGCTACATCGACACCGCCACGTTGACCGCCGACGACGAGGCCGCCCTGGCCTCCTGGCTCGCCGACCCCGGTCCGCCGAAGGCGCTTCACGAGGCCAAGCTGGCGATGCACGACCTCGAGGGCCGCGGATGGAGACTCGCGGGTGTCACCTCCGACACCGCGCTCGCCGCGTACCTGGTCCGCCCCGGGCAGCGCAGCTTCACGCTCGACGATCTTTCGCTGCGCTACCTGAAGCGCGAACTGCGCGCGGAAAACCCTGAGCAACAACAGCTCTCGCTGCTCGACGACAGTGACGGCGTGGATGACCAGGCCGTGCAGACCGTGATACTGCGGGCCAGCGCCGTGATGGACCTCGCCGACGCGCTCGACGAGGAATTGGCCCGCATCGATTCGCTGGCCCTGCTCAACAACATGGAGTTGCCGGTGCAGCGCGTGCTGGCCGAGATGGAGACCGCGGGCATCGCGGTGGACCTCGAGCAGCTCGGCCGGCTGCAGAGCGAGTTCGCCGACCAGATCCGCGACGCGGCCGAGGCGGCGTACGCGGTGATCGGCAAGCAGATCAACCTCGGCTCGCCGAAGCAGCTGCAGGTGGTGCTGTTCGACGAGCTTGAGATGCCCAAGACCAAACGCACCAAAACCGGCTACACGACGGATGCGGACGCCCTGCAGTCGCTGTTCGACAAGACCGGCCACCCGTTCCTGCAGCATCTGCTGGCCCACCGCGACGCCACCCGGCTGAAGGTCACCGTCGACGGGCTGCTCAATTCGGTGGCGTCCGACGGTCGCATCCACACCACCTTCAACCAGACGATCGCGGCCACCGGCCGGTTGTCGTCGACGGAGCCCAACCTGCAGAACATCCCGATCCGCACCGACGCCGGCCGCCGGATCCGCGACGCCTTCGTGGTGGGCAAGGGTTACGCCGAGCTGATGACCGCGGACTACAGCCAGATCGAGATGCGCATCATGGCGCACCTGTCCAAGGACGAAGGTCTGATCGAGGCATTCAATACCGGCGAGGACCTCCACTCCTTCGTGGCGTCACGGGCGTTCTCGGTGCCGATCGACGAGGTCAATGCCGAACTGCGACGCCGCGTCAAGGCGATGTCGTACGGGCTGGCCTACGGCCTGAGCGCCTACGGGCTGGCCGCCCAGCTCAAGATCTCCACCGAAGAAGCCAAGGTGCAGATGGAGCAGTACTTCGACCGGTTCGGCGGGGTGCGCGACTACCTGCGCAACGTGGTCGACCAGGCACGCAAGGACGGCTACACCTCGACCGTGTTCGGCAGGCGGCGCTATCTGCCGGAGCTGGACAGCAGCAACCGCAACGTCCGCGAGGCCGCCGAGCGTGCAGCGCTCAACGCGCCGATCCAGGGCAGCGCGGCCGACATCATCAAGGTCGCGATGATCAACGTCGACAAGGCACTCAAGGACGCCGGCCTCCAGTCCCGGATGCTGTTACAGGTGCACGACGAACTGCTCTTCGAGGTCGCCGAAGGGGAGCGGGAGACCGTCGAGGCCCTGGTCCGCGAACAGATGGGTAACGCCTACCCCCTCGACGTGCCGCTCGAGGTGTCGGTCGGCTACGGCCGCAGCTGGGACGCCGCGGCTCACTAGCCGGTCGGGTGGTACCCGGCCAACGCGTGCAGGACCGGGGCGGCCGCGCGGGCAGCGTAGAGCGCGTAGGTCTCCTCGACGAGCATCGCCTGCACCCGCGGGTCGCTGAACCCGCGGTCGATGCGGTCGCGCACGAACGCCAGCTCGACGACCTGGGCCGCGAACCGCTTCACCGCCTTGCGGGCGGGGCGCCCACCGTGCCGGGCAGCCTGGGCGAGCGCCAGCTTGCGGAGCCGCAGCGAGCCCAGCCACGAGGCCTCCGCGGGCGTGACCAGGCCGGCGCGCACCATGCCGGGCAGCTTGCTGGCCACGATCGCCTGCTCGCGACGGCGACTCTGCACGCCGAGCACGATCGCCAACGCGAACAGCGGCATCATCCAGTACAGGTAGACCCCGAAATACCAGCCGACGCCCAGCAGCGACGAACCGTTCCACAGGCCGTGGGTGAAGACCGCCGCAAGGTAACCCAGCACAAGAGAGCCGGCCTTGGCGGATGCGTCGCGGCGGTGCAGCGCGAAGTAGACGCCGATGCCGAAGAACGTGGTGAACAGCGAATGCGCGAACGGGGCCATGACCAGTCGTAACGCAGCCGTCAGTAGAGAGTCGCCTAGCGACTCGCCGCTGGCGATGTACAGGATGTCCTCCAGCCAGGCGAATCCGGCGCCCACCAACCCGGCGTAGACCAGGCAGTCGGTCAGCGAGTTCAGCTCCCTGCGACGCCGGCCGGTCATCATGACCAGCAGGAACGTACCCTTGGCCGCTTCCTCGATGACCGGCGCGATGACCACTACCGACACCGCGCTGACCCCGTCGGAGTCACCCGTCACGATCAACGATTCGAGGTAGAGCCCCAATATCACCGACAACACGACCGCGACCGAGGCACCCCACAGGAACGCGAAGGCCAACAACCGCGGCGGTTCAGGCTCGAATCGGTCCAGCCAGACATAGGCCAACACCACGACGACCATGACCAGGCTCGAGAGGACCAGCCCGATCCCGGCCCCGAGCGGATTGAGCGCGGTCAGCCCGATGACGATGAGCCCGACCACGGTGGCGAGCAGGATGAGCACCGCCAGCGGCGCCCCGACTTTGCGGACCTTGCGTTGGAACGGCGGTGCAGGCAGCCAGGGGTGGTGCGGGGCACCGGGATGTAACACCAGAGCAGACTAGCGGCCCGGGGGGACCGAGTTTGTCCAGCATGCGGCCAGTCGAGTAGCCTCTACGGGGTACCTGTCTGTGGTTTTCGTCATCTTCTGCGGCGGGTAACACCTTTAACTCGAATGTCCTAAGTCCCTACGATCAAACCTGTCCGGAGCAACCCACCACATGCCAAGTCCCTCCGTCACCTCGCCACAAGTAGCCGTCAACGACATCGGCTCGAGCGAGGACTTTCTCGCCGCCATCGACAAGACCATCAAGTACTTCAACGATGGCGACATCGTCGAAGGGACGATCGTCAAGGTTGACCGCGACGAGGTCCTGCTCGACATCGGTTACAAGACCGAAGGCGTCATCCCTTCCCGTGAGCTCTCCATCAAGCACGACGTCGACCCCAACGAGGTCGTCTCCGTCGGCGATGAGGTCGAAGCTCTGGTCCTCACCAAGGAGGACAAGGAAGGCCGCCTGATCCTGTCCAAGAAGCGCGCTCAGTACGAGCGGGCCTGGGGCACCATCGAAGAGCTCAAGGAGAAGGACGAGGCCGTCAAGGGCACCGTCATCGAGGTCGTCAAGGGCGGCCTGATCCTCGACATCGGCCTGCGCGGCTTCCTGCCCGCGTCGCTGGTCGAGATGCGTCGCGTCCGCGATCTGCAGCCGTACATCGGCAAGGAGATCGAAGCCAAGATCATCGAGCTCGACAAGAACCGCAACAACGTCGTGCTGAGTCGCCGGGCGTGGCTCGAGCAGACCCAGTCCGAGGTCCGCAGCGAGTTCCTCAACCAACTGCAGAAGGGCGCGATCCGCAAGGGCGTCGTCAGCAGCATCGTCAACTTCGGTGCGTTCGTCGATCTCGGCGGCGTCGACGGCCTGGTGCACGTCTCGGAGCTGTCCTGGAAGCACATCGACCACCCGTCCGAGGTGGTTCAGGTGGGCGACGAGGTCACCGTCGAGGTGCTCGACGTCGATATGGACCGCGAGCGGGTTTCGTTGTCGCTCAAGGCAACCCAGGAAGACCCGTGGCGCCACTTCGCCCGCACGCATGCGATCGGTCAGATCGTGCCGGGCAAGGTCACCAAGCTGGTGCCGTTCGGTGCGTTCGTCCGCGTCGAGGAGGGCATCGAGGGCCTGGTGCACATCTCCGAGCTGTCCGAGCGCCACGTCGAGGTCCCGGATCAGGTGGTGCAGGTCGGTGACGACGCGATGGTCAAGGTCATCGACATCGATCTCGAGCGTCGCCGCATCTCGCTGAGCCTCAAGCAGGCCAACGAGGATTACACCGAGGAGTTCGACCCGTCGAAGTACGGCATGGCCGACAGCTACGACGAGCAGGGCAACTACATCTTCCCCGAGGGCTTCGACTCCGAGACCAACGAGTGGCTCGAGGGTTTCGAGAAGCAGCGTGAGGAGTGGGAGTCCCGGTACGCCGAGGCCGAGCGACGGCACAAGATGCACACCGCGCAGATGGAGAAGTTCGCCGCGGCTGACGCAGACGCTGTCGAGGCGTCCGGTTCCAGGTCCAACGGCGCTACGCGCGGCGAGGAGCAGTCGGCGGGAGGCTCGCTGGCCAGCGACGCCCAGCTGGCGGCGCTGCGTGAGAAGCTTGCGGGCAACGCCTGATTCGTGACGACCGAAGGCCCCGGCTCACCGAGCCGGGGCCTTCGTCGTCGAGCGGCCCTGAGACACTGGTGCCATGCTGCGCATTGGGCTGTCCGGCGGTATCGGCGCCGGAAAATCCACGGTGTCTTCGACGTTCAGTGAACTGGGAGGGATCGTCGTCGACGGCGACGTGATAGCACGGGAGGTCGTCGAACCGGGCACAGAGGGGTTGGCCAAACTCGTCGACGCGTTCGGCAGGGAGATCCTGCTCGGCAGCGGACCCCAGGCCGGCGCATTGAACCGCCCTGCGCTCGCCGCAATCGCGTTCAGCGACGAGGAGAAGCGTCAAACGCTCAACGGGATCGTGCATCCCCTGGTGGCACACCGCCGGTCCGAACTCATCGCGGCTGCGGCCGACGACGCCGTGATCATCGAGGACATCCCGCTGCTCGTGGAATCCGGTATGGCGCCGATGTTTCCGTTGGTGCTCATCGTTCACGCCGATGAGGAGTTGCGAGTCAAGCGGCTGATCGAGTACCGGGGCTTCACCGAAGAAGACGCTCGGGCGCGGATCGCCGCCCAAGCCACCGAGGAACAGCGCCGCGCCGTCGCCGACGTCTGGCTCGACAATTCCGGCGCGGCCGGTGAACTGGTCGAGAAGGCCCGGGCGCTGTGGCACGAGCGCATCCTGCCCTTCGCGCACAACCTGCACGACAAGCGGCCCGCGTCCTCGAACCCGGTCCCGGTGCCCTACGACCCGACCTGGCCCGATCAGGCGCGGCGCGTCGTGGCGCGACTGAACACCGCCTGCGGGCACCGCGCCGTCCGCGTCGACCACATCGGCTCCACGGCGGTGCCGGGGATGGACGCCAAGGACGTGATCGACGTCCAGGTGACGGTCGCGTCGCTTGCGGTTGCCGACGAACTGGATGACGCGCTGACCGCTGCGGGGTACGTGCGCGGACCGATCACCGCCGATGTCGGTAAGCCCGACGCCCGCAGCACGATCGCCGAGTTCGATCACTCGAACGATGAGGCGTTGTGGCACAAGCGTATTCACTGCTCGGCCGATCCCGGGCGGCCGACCAATGTTCACATCCGTGTCGACGGATGGCCGGGCCAGCAGTTCGCGCTGCTGTTCGTCGACTGGATGCGCGCCAACCCCGGCGTCCAGGCCGATTACGTCTCGATGAAGCGGCGGGTCGCCGGGGAGGGGCACACCGACACAGGCTCCTACGCCGATGCGAAGGAGCCGTGGTTCCTCGACGCCTACCGGCGCGCTTGGGAATGGGCCGACGCCACCGGGTGGCGGCCGTAACTCCTCAAGCCTGGGGCGGCGGTGGTGTGCCGACCTCGGGCGTCGGGGTTGCCCCATCGATCGGCAGGTTCAACGGGGCCCCGCATTGCAGCACCCCGTACATCGGGTCGTCCTTCGGCCGGAGCAACCGCGGCGCGATGAACTGATCGGCCTTTGCCACGATCTGGTCGTCGACGACGATCTCGCAGTGCAGGTTGGACCCGTACGGCCATTCGATGGAGACCTCCATGCCCGCCAGCTGGGGGTCGGCGAGCACCGCGTTGACCTCGAACGTCTGACCGGGCAGCAGCGTGGGCTGCGCGCTGTTGACGTTGTGGTCGTCCATCTTGTACGCGACCACCGCCCCGCGGGATGTGCCGTCCGCACGTGCGCGGTAGATGACGTTGTGCAGAACGTCGGGCGACGGCGGCGCAGGCGCCACCTCGGTCGGGGCGCTGGGCTGGGCCGCGGCGCCGCCCGGGAACAGGACCGAGCCCACGAGCAGGGCCGCCGCCGTCACGCCCGCGGTCCGAATGCGGCCTCTGAAACTCATGGGAGGAGACAATACCGCCCGTACCTGGGCGGATGAATTCGCACGGGCGGTCACCGGGATCAAGATCGATATCCGGCGTCGAAACGTCACGCGCCGCGCCAGGTGAGCGACATGCCCTGCGTCGCCAGCCACCGGTTGAGGTCGTAGTCGTGGCGGGACAGTCCGTCGATCGCGGCGACCGCGGTTCGCACCGCCTGCTCGCCGGTCTGGGGCGCCAGCAGGTTGTGCCGTACCGCGGTGAGCAGTTCGTCGACGTCGTGCAGTTCGACGCCCCGACCGGTGCGGACCGCCACGTCGAGGTAGTGGTCTTCGGCGTGCCAGACATCGGGGCCCGGTGTGTAGTGGCCGACGTCCAGGTAATAGTCCTGGTCGAGCTCGTGACCTGCGTTGAAGTGGAACACCGTCGCGCGCAGTCGCAGCGATGGCAGCAGCCAGGACTCCAGATAGTGGAACTGCGCTCGACCCGGGGTGGGTCGGGCCATGTACAAACCCCAGGGCTGAACCGTATAGACGTCGACCGCCCGCACGATGCCCTTCGGATCGGTGTTGGTGCGGGCGACGAGGTCGAACGTCTCGTGTTTGGGAGCGTGGATGAGAACAGGATAGGGCTGGAACGGGAATGAACTTGTCAGAGCACGCGCTTACCCTGAGTGATTATGGCTTTCGCTACTGAACATCCCGTGCTCGCGCACTCGGAGTATCGGCCCGTCGATGCGATCGTGCGCACCGGCAACCGCTTCGAGGTGGTCAGCCCCTACGCACCGGCGGGTGACCAGCCGGCCGCTATCGACGAGCTGGAGCGCCGGATCAAGGCGGGGGAGCACGATGTGGTGCTGCTGGGCGCCACCGGCACCGGCAAGTCGGCGACGACGGCGTGGCTCATCGAGCGGGTCCAGCGGCCGACGCTGGTGATGGAGCCGAACAAGACGCTCGCCGCTCAGATGGCCAACGAACTGCGGGAGATGTTGCCGCACAACGCCGTCGAGTACTTCGTCTCGTACTACGACTACTACCAGCCCGAAGCGTACATCGCCCAGACGGACACCTACATCGAGAAGGACAGCTCGATCAACGACGACGTCGAGCGGCTGCGGCACTCGGCGACGTCGAGCCTGCTGTCGCGCCGCGACGTGGTCGTGGTCGCCTCGGTGTCCTGCATCTACGGTCTGGGCACGCCGCAGTCGTATCTGGATCGCAGCGTCGAGCTCAAGATCGGCGACGAGGTGCCGCGCGACTCGCTGCTGCGGTTGCTCGTCGACGTCCAGTACACGCGCAACGACATGGCGTTCACGCGCGGTTCGTTCCGGGTGCGCGGGGACACCGTCGAGATCATCCCCAGCTACGAGGAGTTGGCGGTCCGCATCGAGTTCTTCGGCGACGAGATCGAGGAGCTCTACTACCTGCACCCGTTGACCGGTGACGTCGTCCGCAAGGTCGACTCACTGCGGATCTTCCCCGCCACCCACTATGTCGCGGGCCCCGAGCGCATGGCGCATGCGATCTCGACCATTGAACAGGAGCTCGAGGAGCGGCTGGCCGAACTGGAGGGGCAGGGCAAGCTGCTGGAGGCGCAGCGGCTGCGGATGCGCACCAACTACGACATCGAGATGATGCGCCAGGTCGGCTTCTGCTCGGGCATCGAGAACTACTCGCGGCACATCGACGCCAGGCCGCCGGGTTCGGCCCCCGCCACGCTGCTGGATTACTTCCCCGAGGACTTCCTGCTGGTCATCGACGAATCCCACGTGACGGTGCCGCAGATCGGGGGCATGTACGAAGGCGACATGTCGCGCAAACGCAACCTCGTCGACTTCGGGTTCCGGCTGCCCTCGGCGGTCGACAACCGCCCACTCACCTGGGAGGAGTTCGCCGACCGGATCGGGCAGACGGTGTACCTGTCGGCCACGCCCGGACCGTACGAACTCAGCCAGTCCGGCGGGGAGTTCGTCGAACAGGTCATCCGCCCAACAGGTTTGGTGGATCCCAAGGTAGTCGTGAAGCCGACGAAGGGGCAGATCGACGACCTGATCGGCGAGATCCGCACGCGCACCGAGCGCGACGAGCGGGTCTTGGTCACCACGCTGACCAAGAAGATGGCCGAGGACCTCACCGACTATCTCCTCGAGATGGGGATCCGGGTTCGTTACCTGCACTCCGAGGTGGACACGTTGCGGCGCGTCGAACTGCTGCGCCAACTGCGGCTGGGGGACTACGACGTCCTGGTCGGGATCAACCTGCTCCGCGAGGGCCTCGACCTGCCGGAGGTGTCGCTGGTCGCGATCCTCGACGCCGACAAGGAAGGGTTCCTCCGCTCGACCCGCAGTCTTATCCAGACGATCGGCCGCGCGGCGCGCAACGTGTCGGGCGAGGTCCACATGTACGCCGACAACATCACCGAATCGATGCGCGAAGCCATCGACGAGACCGAGCGGCGGCGTGCCAAGCAGATCGCCTACAACGAGGCGAACGGGATCGATCCAAAACCGTTGCGCAAGAAGATCGCCGACATCCTCGACCAGGTGTACCGCGAAGCCGACGATGTCGAGGTCGGTGGCTCGGGGCGCAACGCATCGCGGGGACGCCGGGCCCAGGGTGAGCCCGGCCGGGCGGTCAGCGCCGGCATCATCGAGGGCCGTGACACCTCGAACATGCCGCGCGCCGAGTTGGCCGATCTGATCAAGGACCTGACCGAACAGATGATGGCCGCAGCACGAGATCTGCAGTTCGAGTTGGCCGCGCGCATCCGCGACGAGATCCAGGACCTGAAGAAGGAACTGCGCGGCATGGACGCCGCGGGCCTGAAATAGCCGGACGAACACCTCCAGGACCTTCGGCCCTAGTACCCTTCTCCGGCCTCGGGTACAAACGAAAGTATGAGTGACAGAACCGATATCGCGCCCACAGTCCACGTCGACGTCACCACACGCGGTGACCTGCCGGGTGCCGCCGAATACGCGCGGACCGAGATCGCCGATTTGGCCCGGTTCGTCCACCGCCCGTTGGCGCACGCCCACGTCAAACTGACCCGCCACGGGGATCCGGACACGGAGCGTCCGGTCCTGGCCCAAGGCAACCTCGACCTGAACGGCCGGCTGGTGCGGGCGGAGGCCGAGGGTGAGACCGCGCGAGACGCGATCGACCGACTCGAGGAGCGCCTCCGACGTCGACTCCGGCGCGCTGCCGACCACTGGCAGGCGCGACGCGACGGCCGAACCATCCGGGTTCCCGACGAAGCCGATGCCGAACCGACGGATCGGCCCAACCGCCTTGCGCTTGCGCCCGACGAACGCCGAATCGTGCGGCGCAAGTCGTTCACCCTCGCGCCGTGCACGGTGGACGAGGCGGCCATGGAGATGGAGCTGCTCGACTACGACTTCCACCTGTTCACCGAAGAGCGCACCGGGATGGCCAGCGTCTTGTACAAGAGCGGTCCGTCCGAATACCGGCTGGCGCAGGTGGAGCCGGCTTCGGAAGAAGAGCTGGCACCGTTCGAACTGCCGCTGACGATCAGCCCCCACCCGCCGCCATGCCACACCGTCGAGCAGGCCGCCGAGCGGATGGGACTGCTTGGGCTGCCGTTCATGTTCTTCATCGACGCGGCGCAAGGTCGCGCCAGCGTGCTCTACCACCGCTACGACGGCCACTACGGGCTCATCACCCCTGCCGGTTGAGGTCGCCGCTTGACCTGAACGAAGGTTGAGCTCGTAGCGTGTCCGGCGTGACCGACACCGCGCCGACGACCAGTGCTGGACGCTGGCGAGACTTGTTGGGACCGAGGTACCTCGGCGCCAGCACCGTTCTCGCCGGCGGGGTCGCGCTGTACGCCACCAACGAGTTCCTCACCATCAGCCTGATGCCCAGCGCAGTGGCCGATATCGGCGGTCACCGGCTGTACGCGTGGGTCACGACGGTGTACCTGGTCGCTTCGGTGGTCGCGGCAACCACCGTGCACTCGACGTTGATGCGTATCGGACCGCGGTTGTCGTATCTGGCGGCGCTCAGCGTATTCGGGCTGGGCAGCCTCGCCTGTGCGGCGGCGCCCACGATGCAGGCCCTGCTTGTCGGCCGGACGGTGCAGGGGCTCGCGGGCGGGCTGCTGGCCGGGCTGGGC
The DNA here is from genome assembly GCF_001499905.1 of Mycobacterium sp. GA-1285. Lineage (GTDB taxonomy): Bacteria > Actinomycetota > Actinomycetes > Mycobacteriales > Mycobacteriaceae > Mycobacterium. Next base: position 176,065 of record NZ_LQIS01000052.1, read on the forward strand.
TACGCGGTGATCAATACGGCGTTGCCCGAATGGTTGTGGACCAAGGCGTCGGCGTTGGTGTCGGCGATGTGGGGCGTGGGAACGCTGCTCGGCCCCGCCGCCGGGGGTCTGTTCGCCCAATATGGTTCGTGGCGTTGGGCTTTCGGCGCATTGGCCATCTTGACCGCGGCCATCGGTGTGCTGGTCCCGTTGGCGTTGCCCAGGCGCACGAGCGCCGACGTCGATGCCCCGCGAACGCCGATTCCCTTGTGCTCCCTGATGTTGTTGGGTGCCGCGGCGTTGACCGTCAGCGCAGCCGGTGTCCCGCGCGGGGTGTGGTCCACGGTCGCGCTGCTCGGTCTCGGCGCCAGTCTGCTGGCGGTGTTCCTGTTCGTCGACCGGCGGCAACCCGCTGCGGTGTTGCCGCCCAGCACCTTTGGGCGTGGACCGCTGAAGTGGATCTACCTGACCCTCGCTGTGTTGATGGCCGCAACGATGGCGGACATGTATGTTCCGCTGTTCGGTCAGCGGTTGGCCGATCTCACTCCCGTTGCGGCGGGATTTCTGGGTGCGGGCCTGGCGCTCGGGTGGACCGTCGGCGAGATCGGCAGCGCCTCGATGACCAACCCACGAGCGATCAGACGCACGGTCGCTGTCGCGCCCGCGGTGATGGCCACCGGCCTTGCCCTCGCGGCGGTGACCATGCGCGACGACGCGCGGCCCGCAGTGGTAGCGGTCTGGGCGGTAGCGCTGGTCGTGACGGGCGCGGGGGTGGGCATCGCCTGGCCGCATCTGTCGGCGTGGGCGATGAGCCGGGTGGACGACCCGTCGGAGGGGCCGACCGCGGCTGCTGCGATCAACACCGTCCAGCTGATCTCCGGCGCCTTCGGCGCGGGGTTGGCCGGGGTGCTGGTGAACACGACCGACAGCGGCGATGCCACACCTGCGCGGTGGCTACTGGCGGTGTTCGCTGCGTTGGCCGCAGTGGGGCTGGTCGCGTCGACGCGCAGCGGACGACAGCCTTCTGGCAAACCGCGTTAGCGATCACGGCGATTCCAACGCTGGGCCCGTACGTGTGGTCCCGGAAAGATGACACTCGCTGCGGGTGTGGCTGAGTGGCTAGGCACCGGCCTGCAAAGCCGTCTACGCGGGTTCGAATCCCGCCATCCGCTCGCCTGACCCTTTGCCAGGGGCATCGATGCTCGCTCGGGGTGACTCGGACGGGCCAATCAACGCTTCCCACGTGACAACGGTCAGCGGTGCGCACGCAGCCCGTCGGCGAACCGCAGATCGGACACCAGCGCGTCGAAGGCTTGGTCCCGCTCCTCCGGTGGCCCACGCAGCACGGACGACGGATGCACGGTGACCGCGACTTCGGGCGCGACGTCGAGCTCGTCGATGGCCGGGAGTTCCAGCGCCTCGCCGCGGTGGGCGGTCAGCCGAAACTTGCTGCCCAGCAGCGACTGTGCGGCGGTCGCGCCCATCAGCACCAGCACCTCGGGCCTGATGACGTCCAGCTCCGCCAGCAGCCATGGCCGGCACGCGACCACCTCGGTGCGGCCGGGGGTCTTGTGGATCCGGCGCTTGCCGCGTTCGGGCAATGTGAACTTGAAGTGCTTGACCGCATTCGTCACATACACCCGTTCGCGGTCGATACCGGCCTGCACCAGCGCCTTGTCCAGCAGCTTGCCCGCGGGTCCGACGAACGGTGCTCCGGCCTTGTCCTCCTGATCGCCGGGCTGTTCGCCGACCAGCATCATCTCCGCGCCGGGAGAACCGCCACCGAACACGACCTGCGTCGCATCGAGGTAGAGATCACAACCCTTGCAACCATGCGCGGCCTCGACGAGAGCATCGAGATCCCGGGTGTCCGGCACGAACTGGGCGGCGGTGCGGTCTGGCCGTGCGGGCATGAAGGAGGATTACCCGGTTGCGGCGCGGTCACGCCCTAGCGCGTCGACTTGACGACCTGGGCGAAGCTGAACTGCCAGCGCTCGACGATCCGGAAGCCCATCGACTGCGGTACCCGGTACGCAGGTGCACGGCGAAGACGCGGTCCCGGATTCAGCGCGGGCCCACTCTCGCGATCCGGGACGGTGACGTCGCGTTGTGAAACCGTCCACAGTACGGCGCAGGACCGAAGCCGGTCAGCAACGCCCCAGATGCCAAGATGGGCGTCCCACAAGCGGTTTCGGTCCGCCGCGCGGCGACCGCGTCCGGGGTCGACGAGGGCGGCGTACGCCTCGGGCCGCGCGGCCGTCAACGGGCGGATCGGGCCGGGCGCCCAGTTGGTGGTGTTGTCGAGGACCAGGCAGTCACCGGGGGAGGCGTTCGCGGTGAGGACGTCGGCCACCTGGCTGAAGTCCATGTCTTCCTTGGCGTAGGGGCCTCGCTGTTCGAGCAAATAGTTGGGGGTCGCAGCCACCGCCAGCACCGTCAGCACCACCGCGACGGTCTGGCGCGTCCTGGCGATGGCGGTGATCCCGACCGCCAACAGCAGCGCCATCGCCGGTGAGGTGTAGCTCAGATAGCGCGGGTAGTAGAGGGGTTCGGACCACACGGAGTAGAGCAGCAGCGCAGCGGTCGGAAGCACGATCCACGCCGCGCTCATCGTCAGCAGTGACCGGACGCCCGCATCCGTCGGCCGGAACCGTCGCATCCCGAGCAGAGCCAGCACCAGCCCGGCTGAGATGGCGAAGGCCAAGCTGTGGTCGAAGTACTGCTCCCGCAACACTTCCGCGACCGTGTGCCAGCCCGGCGGCGAGATCCACCGCACCTGGGCGACCTGAGTCCTGCTGAACGCCAGAAACGGCGCCACGACCGCGATCACCACTGCGACCGTCACGACCCAGCGGCGCACGACCGCTCGCCGAGCCGGCACCGCGGCCAGCGTCACGGCGTGCACGAGCACCATCAGTACGACGAAGACGTTCAGCAGCGACGAGCCCACCAGCGCCAGCCCGTAGCAGCCCCACAGCCATCGGAAGTTGCGGCGGACAGCGAGCAACAACAACACGGTCAGCCAGACGGCCGCGGCCGCCGTCAACGCGTAGGACCTGGCCTCGATGCCCGCCCACGTGACGCGGGGCAGAATCGCGAACACGACGCCCGCGCAGACGGCCGTGGTCCGGGAAGCGAAGCGGCGCGCCAGCACGACGACGCCGCCGGCCGCCAGCCCGACCGCGAGGCAACTCGACAGCCGGGAGAAGAACTCGGTGACCGGGAACACCGTGAACCACCCGTGCATCAGCAGGTAGTACAGGCCGTGCACCGCGTCGATGTTGTGCAGCAGCCCCCACAGTTGGGGGATCGACCGCGTCGAGGCCGAGATCGTGGCCGCCTCGTCGAACCACAGCGACGGCCTTGCCGCGCCTGAAGCCGACACCGCGACCGCGAACACCGCCGTCAGCGCCGCATCGAACCGGCCGGCGCGAAGGGATCCCGACGGATCGATGCGCGCGAGGCGCGGCGCTCCCAGCGACAGATCCACGCCCTGACACCCACCCTTCCCGCGAACGGCAAAACGCTAGCGTGTGCGATCCCGCAGCGCTCGCCGAAGGGGTACGGAAGTCATGATGACGACCGGGTGTAGGCGGCGTCACCTGGGATAGGCCATGGTGACGTTGGGTGCGAAGTAGGACGAAATCGCAGGCATTTGCCACCCGAGCGGCTACTGTTCCGGGTGGCAACGGAACTGAAACTGGGAGGATATGGATGAGCGCCTATCAGACCGTCTTGGTTGGCACGGACGGGTCGGACTCGTCGCTGCGCGCGGTGGAGAAGGCCGGCCATCTTGCCGGAGCCGATGCCAGGCTGATCGTCGCAACGGCGTACTTCCCCCAGGACGAAGACCAGCGAGCAGCCGACGTGCTCAAGGACGAGGGCTACAAGATGTCCGGCAACGCGCCGATCTACGCGATCCTGCGCGAGGCGAAGGAGCGCGCGCACCAAGCGGGCGCGAAGAACGTCGAAGAGAAGGCCGTCGTCGGCGCTCCCGTCGACGCGCTGGTCGAACTGGCCGAGGAGGTCAAGGCCGATCTCCTGGTCGTCGGCAACGTCGGTCTGTCCACCATCGCCGGCAGGTTGCTCGGTTCCGTACCCGCCAACGTCGCACGCCGGTCCAAGACCGACGTGCTGATCGTGCACACCACGCCGTAACCACCACCAGCGCCGCCACGATCGGCCATCCGCCCCACCGCTGATACAGGGTCGTCCGCGCGTCCAGCGGGACGTCGACGACGGCGATCCCGCGCTCGGCGGCGGGCATCCATGCCAGCCGGCGGCCCCGAGCGTCGAATGCCGAACTGATCCCGGACAGCGCGGCGTGGACCGCGGGACGCCCCACCTCGACCGCATGTGCGGCCGGCATCGCCGCCAACTGCGGTTGGGCCCAACTGCCTTGGTACGACGACGTCGAACTCTGGTAGACGACGAGCTCCGCTCCCCGCCGGACCCCGTATCGCGCGAGGTCGGAGAAGGTCGTCTCGAAGCTGATCAGCGGTGCGAACGCGACGGTGTCGGTGTGCAGGACGACGGGTCCGTCCCCGCGACGGCGATCCTCGCCTGCGGCTTGGGTGTTGGAGGTGGCCCAGCCGATCAGCGGCCGGAGCGGCACGTATTCGCCGAACGGCACCAGCCGCGTCTTGGCGTACGAGCCTTGCACGCCATCCGGGTCGACAAGCACAGATGACTTGTAGATGCCTCCCGATGCCGCCCGTGCGTCGACGTTGACCAGCAGGTCGGCACCGACGCGCCGGGACAGGGCGGCGAGCCGTGCGGTCACCTCGGGGTGGGTCGAAAGGTCCACGCCCACACTGCTTTCACCCCACACGACCAGGTCGAGTCGCTGCCCGGCCAGTTGTTCGGTCAGTGCCTCGCTCGCGGCCTGTCGCGCCGCGGATTCGGTGATGTCGCCCGGCTGAACGAGTGCGATGCGGACCGTCGGGCCGGCGGTAGGTTCCGGCCCCAGCCAGAACCAGCCCGGACCGATGGCGAGAAGAACCACTGCCAGTGCGGCCGGCGCGGCCGAACGCCGCACCAGCGCGACGACGACCGCGGTGTTGACCGCCACCACGAGGAAACTGACGAGCCACACACCGCCCAGGGAGGCGGGCGCCAAGGTGGCCGGTTGATTCCACTGCGATGCGCCGAGGACGGCCCACGGCCCGCCGAGCCGGTCCCACGACCGGACCGCCTCCGCGAGCACCCACATGCTGGGCAGCACCACCACCGCGCTGACGGCCCGAGCGGAGGTGACGTCGCCGGCCAGCACGCGGTGCGCCGCCCAACCGAAGGGCAGCCACAACGCACCGAGTCCGGCCGCGAGCAGGAGCAGCGGGGGACCGGTGCTCGGCCACAGCCAATGCTGGGTGACGCCGACGAACGCCGCCATCGCCAGCCAGGCTCGCGCGGCGGACTGTCCGGACGTCGGAGCCGAACGGAGCACGAGCAGCAGCGGGACCAGCCCGATCCAGGCCAGCCACCACAGAGCGGGTGCCGGCAACGCGAGCGCGGGGAGCGCGCCGGCGACGATCGCCGACGCGTAATCCCGCAGCGAGATCAGGTGCTCGACGCTTTGGCGATGCTCGCGATCGCCTGGTCGAGCGTGGAGTTGAACTCCTCGTCGCTCTGCTGGGCGGACAGACCCTCGGTCAGCGCGCGCGAGAAGCTCGCGATGACACCGATGTTGCGGGACAGCTTCTCGTTCGCCTCGTCGCGGCTGTACCCGCCGGACAGTGCGACGACCCGCAGCACGTTCGGATGATCGACGAGCTCCTTGTACAGGTTGTCGGTGTCGGGCAGCGTCAGCTTGATCATGACCTTCTTGTCGCCGAGCCTGCCCACACCATCGAGCAGCGCGGCCTTGAGCTGATCCTCGGCCTCGGCCTTCTTCGTGCTCTTGATGTCGACCTCGGGTTCGATGATCGGCACCAGGCCCTTGGCGAGGACCTGTTCGGCGACCTCGAACTGCTGAGCCACGACGGCGTCCAGGCCGGCACCGGGCAGTTTGATGACCGAGCGCTCCTTGGTGCCGAAGACCCCGTTGGCGACGGCACGGTCGAGCAGATCGTCGAGGCCGGGCATCGGCTTCATCGTCTGCGCGCCGTCCTTTTCGTCGGCCAGACCCTTGTCGATCTTGAGGAACGGCACGATGTTCTTGACGTTCCACAGGTAGTCGGCCGTCGGCCGGCCCTCGATCTCGCGGTCCATCGTCTGCTCGAACAGGATGGTGCCCATGATGCGGTCGCCGTCGAAGGCAGGGCTGGTGATGATGCGTGTGCGCATCTCGTGCACGAGGTCGAACATCTGGTCGTCGCCGGAGTACGCGTCGTCGGGAATCCCGTAGAGCTTCAGCGCCTTGGGGGTGCTGCCGCCGCTCTGGTCGAGTGCCGCGATGAACCCGGCGCCGCTCTGCGCCTTCTTCAACTGATCGGTGTTCATGTGTGCCCTTTCTTCTTCACCAGGCAATCTATCGAAGTTCGCATCGCCGATCGTCAGATGGCTGCCCAACGTCCGGTTGACCCAGTCGCGGCCCTGCGATTCGGTGGCCATCGTCTGCATTTGCCACTGACGCCGATATCGTGCGGATCCGCCCGCACGTTCGACCGTGCGAGCGGATCATGTGAAGGACGGCCATTCAACAGACCTCGGAGGCGCGGATGGACGCGAAGCAGCCGCCTGCGGCGGCGGACGACGATCACGTCGCAGACGACGTCGACGGCTGCGACGCGGCTCTGCGCTCTATGTGGGCGTCGGTGGCGCCGGCTTGGGGACTGAACGCTGATTTCGTTGACCGCAGGGGAGCGGCAGTCGCGCAGGCCATGCTCGATGCCGTCAGCCTTCGTCGCGGCGAGCGCGTTCTTGAATTGGCATGCGGGCCCGGCGGTGTCGGGCTCGCTGCCGCGGGGCTCGTCGGGCCGGAGGGCGCCGTCGAGCTCACCGACTTCGCGCCCGAGATGACTGCGATTGCAGCGGACCGAGCGGCCAAGGCAGGACTTGCGAACGTGACGGTCCGGGACATGGATCTGCAGCGCTTGGACTATCCCGACGCGACCTTCGACGTCGCGCTGTGCCGTGAAGGCCTGATGCTCGTACCTGATCCGTCATCCGCCCTACGCGAGACCAACCGCGTCCTCAAGCCGGGCGGGCGTGCGGCGTTCACTGTGTGGGGACCTCGTGACCGTAATCCGTGGCTGGGCTTGCTGTTCGACGCGGTTACCGCCGAGTTGGGAGCGCCGGTTCCGCCGCCAGGTGTTCCCGGACCGTTCTCGCTGGAGACTCAAGGAACTCTCGGTGAGTTGTTGGCTGGAGCCGGGTTCAGCGACGTCGATGTCCGGGAGATTTCGGCTCCCATGCGGACGCTGTCCATCGACGAGTGGTGGTCGGTGGTCCCGTCGTTGGCGGGGCCAGTCGCTCAACTCCTCGGCTCACTGCCAACGGAGATGACCGCAGCCATCCGCGAGCGTGCTGGGAAAGCGGTGTCAGCTTTCGCTACTGCCGACGGATATGAGTTGCCGGGCGTCAGCTTCCTCGGTTTTGGTCGCCACTAGGCCGCGGCTCGCCCCACCTCACCCGCCGTCGAAGCGATTCAGGCGGGGATTCACCGCAATATGCGGTCGAACTGCCTGACCGGATGAATCCCGTGCAGGTCGCGGTAGGACGGTGGTCGTCGACCCCCCTGGTCGGTGATGCCATATTCCGCCGCCAACTCCGCGCCGATGAAGGTCTGGCCACTCTTGTCCATCAGCCGGGGGTCGTTGAACAGGGCCCAGATCAGGTGCCCGGTGAACTCCGGCGTCTCGGTGTTGTCGAGCAGGTGGGCCAGCTTGTCGGGGGCGCTCGCCATGAGCTGCTTGAAGCGTTCGGTCAGCAGCACGCCCATCCAGATCGAGGCCGTCGCGATGCCGAAGTCGCGGAAGTCGACCGCCATGTCGGCGGCCATCTTGTCGGTCCCGGCCTTGTGGACGCCGTAGGCCGGGCCGAACACGTAGTGGGCCGCACCGGGCGCGGAGGTGAACGCCACCAAGCCGCGCCGCTGGGCGAGCATCAGCGGCGCCGCGTACACGGTCGCGACATAGCTGCTGCGCAGACCGACGTCGAGGGTGTCGATGACGTTGACGGGCTCTTCCCAGAACCGGGTCCGGCCCATCATCTCGTCGCGAATGATCACCGCGTTGTTCACCAGGATGTCCAGTCGGCCCTGTTCCCGCCCGACCCGCTCGAAGAGGGCCTTCGTCTGTTCGTCGACGGCATGGTCGACACGGACGGCGATCCCGGTGCCGCCGGCGGCCGTGACCAGCTCGGCGGTCTCGTGAATCGTGCCGTCGAGCACGGAGTCGCCCGCGCGCTCGGTGCGTCCGGTGACATACACCGTGCAGCCGTGGCTGCCCAGCGCGTGCGCGATTCCGCGGCCGGCGCCGCGGCTGGCACCCGTGACGACCGCGACGGGCGCGTCTACCAACCGCGTTCTTTCCACTCGGCCAGATGCGGCCGCTCAGCGCCGAGCGTCGTGTCGTCGCCGTGGCCCGGGTAGACCACCGTCGAATCGTCGTAGACCTCGAACACGCGGCGGGTCACATCCCCCAGCAACTGGTCGAAAGCCCCGTCCTCCCACGTCTTGCCGACACCGCCCGGGAAAAGGCAGTCCCCGGTGAACAGGTGGGTCGCCTCGTCGGCCCCGTCGAGTGCGAGCGCCACCGAGCCGGGGGTGTGGCCCTGCAGGTGGATGACGTCGAAGGACAGTTCGCCGACGTCGACCTTGTCGCCGTGGGTCAGGATTCGGTCGGGCCGGACCGGCAGCGGGTCGGCGTCGAGCTGGTGCGCCGCCGTCGGCACGCCGGTGACCTTGGCGACCTCTTCCAGCGCCTGCCAGTGGTCGAAGTGCTGGTGGCTTGTGACGATCAGCGACAGCTTCGGGGCGTGCTTCTCGATCACCTCGAGCAGGACCGACGCGTCGTTGGCGGCGTCGATCAGCAGTGTCTCGCCGGTGCGGGAACACGTGATGAGGTAGGCGTTGTTGTCCATCGGGCCGACCGAAACCTTGATGATCGAGGCGCCGGGGAGTGTCCGCCGGGCCGCGGTTCCTGGCTCGACATGGCCGGTGTAGTTGTCGTCGACGACGGTCATGATCCTCACGGTATCCGGCTTGGCTGGGGCTTGGCCCGGGACTTGTCACTGGGTCCACATAGAGTGGGTTTGAACTATGTCTTGGGAGGATTCACCGGGTGGCTGACCGCCTTGTCGTCAAGGGTGCGCGCGAGCACAACCTGCGAAGTGTCGATCTTGATTTACCACGCGACGCGCTGATCGTCTTCACCGGGCTGTCGGGTTCGGGTAAGTCGTCGCTGGCCTTCGACACCATCTTCGCCGAGGGCCAGCGCCGCTACGTCGAGTCGCTGTCGGCCTATGCCCGCCAGTTCCTCGGTCAGATGGACAAACCCGACGTCGACTTCATCGAGGGCCTGTCGCCGGCGGTGTCCATCGACCAGAAGTCGACCAACCGCAACCCGCGGTCGACGGTCGGCACCATCACCGAGGTCTACGACTACCTGCGCCTGCTGTACGCCCGCGCGGGCACGCCGCACTGCCCGATCTGCGGTGAACGCATCGCCCGGCAGACGCCCCAGCAGATCGTCGACCAGGTGCTCGCCATGGACGAGGGGCTGCGCTTTCAGGTGCTCGCACCGGTGGTGCGCACGCGCAAGGGCGAGTTCGTCGACCTGTTCGACAAACTGAACACCCAGGGCTACAGCCGGGTTCGGGTGGACGGTGTGGTGTATCCGCTCACCGATCCGCCGAAGCTCAAGAAGCAGGAGAAACACGACATCGAGGTGGTCGTCGACCGCCTGACGGTGAAGGCCGGCGCCAAGCAGCGGCTGACCGACTCGATCGAAACCGCGCTGAATCTGGCCGACGGCATCGTCGTCCTCGAATTCGTCGACCGCGAAGACGACCATCCGCACCGCGAGCAGCGGTTCTCCGAGAGGCTGGCCTGCCCGAACGGGCACCCGTTGGCCGTCGACGACCTCGAGCCGCGGTCGTTCTCGTTCAACTCGCCCTACGGCGCCTGCCCGGAATGCCTCGGGCTGGGCATTCGCAAGGAGGTCGATCCCGAACTGGTCGTGCCCGATCCGGACCTGACCCTCGCCGAGGGGGCGATCGCGCCCTGGTCGATGGGGCAGACAGCGGAGTACTTCACCCGGATGCTGGCGGGGCTCGGCGACGCGCTCGGTTTCGATGTGAACACGCCGTGGCGGAAACTACCCGCCAAGGCGCGCAGGGCGATCCTCGAGGGCTGCGACGAGCAGGTCCATGTGCGGTACAAGAACCGTTACGGCCGAACCCGTTCGTACTACGCCGATTTCGAGGGCGTGATGGCGTTCCTGCAGCGCCGCATGGAGCAGACGGACTCTGAGCAGATGAAGGAGCGTTACGAGGGCTTCATGCGTGACGTGCCCTGCCCGGAGTGCGAGGGCACGCGGCTCAAGCCCGAGATCCTCGCGGTGACGCTGACGGCGGGGGAGTTCGGCCCGAAGTCCATCGCCGAGGTCGCCGAGCTGTCGATCGCCGAGTGCTCGGAGTTCCTCAACGCGCTGACGCTGGGCGCACGCGAGCAGGCCATCGCGGGTCAGGTGCTCAAAGAGATCCAGTCGCGGCTGGGCTTCCTGCTCGACGTCGGACTGGACTACCTGTCGCTGTCCCGGGCCGCCGCCACGCTGTCCGGCGGTGAGGCCCAACGGATTCGGCTCGCCACCCAGATCGGGTCGGGGCTCGTCGGGGTGCTCTACGTACTCGACGAACCGTCCATCGGCCTGCATCAGCGGGACAACCGCCGGCTGATCGACACGCTGGTCCGGTTGCGGGATCTGGGTAACACGCTGATCGTCGTCGAGCACGATCTCGACACCATCGCCCATGCCGACTGGGTCGTCGACATCGGTCCCGCGGCCGGCGAGCACGGCGGTCAGATCGTGCACAGCGGACCCTACGACGAGCTGCTGAAGAACCCGGAATCGCTTACGGGGGCTTATCTTTCGGGTAAGGAAGAGATCGAGGTACCGGCGATCCGGCGTCCCGTCGACAAGAAGCGGCAGCTCACGGTCGTCGGCGCCCGTGAGCACAACCTGCGCGAGATCGACGTTTCCTTCCCGCTCGGGGTGCTGACCTCGGTCACCGGGGTTTCGGGATCGGGTAAGTCGACGCTGGTCAACGACATCCTGGCGTCGGTGTTGGCCAACAAACTCAACGGCGCCCGACAGGTGCCGGGCCGTCACACCCGGGTGACGGGCCTGGACAAGCTCGACAAGCTGGTCCGCGTCGACCAATCGCCGATCGGCCGCACACCACGGTCCAATCCCGCCACCTACACCGGCGTCTTCGACAAGATCCGCACGCTGTTCGCTGCCACCACCGAGGCCAAGGTGCGCGGGTACCAACCGGGCCGGTTCTCGTTCAACGTCAAGGGCGGCCGCTGCGAGGCGTGCTCCGGTGACGGCACCATCAAGATCGAGATGAACTTCCTGCCCGACGTGTACGTGCCGTGCGAGGTGTGCCAGGGCGCCCGGTACAACCGCGAGACGCTCGAGGTGCACTACAAGGGCAAGACCATCGCCGAAGTCCTCGACATGTCGATCGAGGAGGCCGCCGAGTTCTTCGCCCCGATCACCTCGATCCACCGGTACCTGAAGACGCTCGTCGACGTGGGCCTGGGTTACGTGCGTCTCGGCCAGCCGGCGCCGACACTGTCCGGTGGTGAGGCCCAGCGTGTCAAGCTAGCCTCCGAACTGCAGAAGCGCTCGACCGGCCGCACGGTGTACATCCTCGACGAGCCGACCACCGGCCTGCATTTCGAGGACATCCGCAAGCTACTCAAGGTGATCAACGGCCTTGTGGACAAAGGTAATACGGTGATCGTCATCGAGCACAACCTAGACGTGATCAAGACATCGGACTGGATCGTCGACATGGGGCCCGAGGGCGGAGCAGGCGGCGGCACCCTCGTCGCGTCCGGGACGCCGGAGGGCGTCGCGGCCAATCCCGACAGTTACACCGGCCACTTTCTGGCCGAGTGTCTGGGCGTCGAACGGCCGAAACCCAAGCCGCGCAACGGCAAACGCAGCAAGGTCAGCGCCTGATGCGACTGCGCCGAAACTGAGCTTGTGCGCGAGAATTCGGCGAAGACTCGTGTATATCTTCAGATTCGGCGCTAGCCCTTCGACAACGGGGAGGGGAACCGCGGGCTGATCCGTACGCCGTCGAGCCACGCGGTCAAATCGTCGGCGCGTTTCTGCAGTCGGCTCCGCGCCGAGCGGCCCACATCCTCGAGCAGTCGCACCTCGACCCGGCCGGCATCGTCCTGACCCCACCCACCGACGATCCTGCCGTCGCACCACGCGGTGGGCCCGCCGTTGCCGTTTCTGTCGAACACGTGCGCCCGGTGCGGCTCGAGGTACCAGTCGCGCTCGAACCAGCCCATCGTCGTGACGTCCAGGCCGGGCAGCAGTGCGCACCACGGCTCGGGTTCGGGTTCGCCCTCGAGATCGTCGGCTAGGACGAACCCCGGCGTGCCGTGGAGGTCGACCTCGACGGCGCCGAGGTCACGCAACGCCTCGCGCACCCAGGTCGACGTGTTACCGAACCACCACTTGATGTCGGTCACGGTGGCCGGACCGAATGCGGCGAGCCAGCGGCGCACAAGGGCCGCGCGGGCCGTCTGCGGGTCGGCCGCGTCGGCGGTGCCGATCCAGTCGCCGGTGGCGACCCAAAGGGGTCGTGACGTCGTCCATTTCCCGTCGTTGGGGCCGCGCACGATGTCGCCCCGCACCGCCAGCACGGTCAGGATCCGCGGCGCCAGCGGCGTCTCGCCGCCCCACCGCTTACCCGGGGCCGGGTCCCAGCTCCCGGCCAACTCGGGCAGCGCCTCCCGCAGGTCCTTCGCGCTCGTCGGCCCCTGTTCGGCCAGATGCCGCAAGACCGCCACGCGGGCTGCGTCGAGCCACGCGTCGCCGTCCGCGCAGATACCGGCGTTCTGCGCATCGGCGATGAGGCGTCGGCGCTCGTTGTCGGCGACCCTGTCGCTTGCCGCGGCCTGGATCAGCGGCACGTCGCCGACGCGCACCGTCCACAGTGTTCTGCGCATCGCGAGATGCTTGACCAGCGTGCGTCGCTCGTAGAGTTCGGCGTCCAGATCGGCGACCCCGAACCCCGGCACCCGCGCCCACAGCGACAGGTACGGGGTGGCCGGATCGGTTGCGTGCAGCCCGATCACAGCGTTGACGGCGGCGCTCACCGAGTCCGCGGGCGCAGAGAGGAAGTGCCGGCGCGCCAGCCGTGCCCGCCGCTCGTCGATCGTGAACTTTCGCATCGCCTGCGAACCGTACCTCGCGCGCCGCCAATGTCTGGATCGGTATGAAGCTGTTGTGAGAAGCCACGCCTGGCACGCCACGATGGTGCGAGTGAGCGCCGATGTCGGACTACTGAGATTCGTCGGACTGCTTGCGCATCTGTTCCCGGATCTGCGCCAACCGTTCGGCGGCCGCCCGCTGTCGCTCGTCGTATTGTTCGGCGACACTGCGGCCTTCGGGAGTTTCCGCCGCGAGTTCGGAGGCGCCGATCGCGGTGCCATAGCGCGTTTCGATCTTCTCCCGCACGGCGTCGAAGGTCGGGACGCCGCCTGGGGTGTAGCCGCTGTCGACGGGCTCGACCGGCGCGGTGGACTGAGGTTTCGGCTCGACGACCTCCGCGTCGACCGCGGGTTCCTGATCCGGCTCCGGCTCGGCATCGTCCGGCATGCCGCTTACGGTACCTGCTCCCACGTCATCGCGGTTACTGACCAGACTGCCGCGTCCGCTGCACCTTGCGCTTGAGCGTTCTGCTCTCCATCAGGCGGAAGGCTCCCTCACCGGAGTGCGCATGCCCGTGATCGTCACTTGCCCGCGGTCTGTTCGATCGAAGAGGTTCCAGGTGGCGACAGCGGATTCGTCGCAACACCCGGCGTGCCGAGTTGAGCCGCCAGCCACGGCAGGGCCGTCGCAAAAGCGTGTGCGGCGTACGGCCAGTCGTGCTTGCCCGGTTGAACCACGACGGAGCAGGCGATGCCGTTCGCGCTGGCCAGGGTGCTTAGCACGTTCGCCGCATCCTTCTGCGGTCCGGCGTCAACGGTATTGACGTCGAACCGCCCGGTGAGGCTCGAATAGCGGCCGTGCCGGTTGATCACCGTCATGGGGTCAAATGCCGCGTAGGCTGCGGAATTGCCGCCGAACAGGCGCTCGATCGTCTGGTCCTTGGTGCCGGAGTTGGGGGTCAGATCGCCGGCGATGTCATCGAACGCCCCGAACATGTCGGGATGCATCACCGCCAGGTCGACGGCACAGGTGCCGCCCATCGACCATCCGACGACGCCCCAGTTCGCCTGTCGGGCACTCACATTGAACCTCGACACCATGAACGGCACGACGTCCTTGGTGAGGTGGTCGGCGGCGTTGCCCCGCTTGCCGTTCACGCATTCGGTGTCGTTGCGGAACGTTCCGCCGGCGTCGACGAACACGAGCACCGGGGCATACCCGCGGTGCGCGGCGGCGAAGTCCCCGACGGTGGCGACCGCATTGCCGGCCCGGACCCAGTCCGCCGGGGTGTTGAACTCACCGCCGATCATCATCACCGTCGGAAGCGGCGGCGGGGGATCAGTCGCGTACCACGCGGGCGGCAGGTAGACGAGTTCACCGCGGTGCTTGAAACCGGACGCCTTGTCGCCGATGTCGACCGGCACCACCGTGCCCCCGATCGGGATCTGGTGCCGCTGCCGCATCGCCAGCATGGTCGACGCGTCAGTCTGATCGGGCAGCGGTCCCGCGGTGAGTTGATTCCACGCAGCTCCCACGGTCGGGACGTAACCCACCCAGAGGTTGACGGCCAGCGCGACGGACAACAGGCACAGCGGCAGCGACATCAGCGAGACACCGCGACGCCACCACCGGGCGCCGCGCCAGCCTGCAACCAGAACGGCGCACGCCGCGCCGGTCAGTGCCACCCACACCCACAGCGAACGGGGAGCGGGGTTGTCTGACAGCCCCTCGGATGCGATGTACACGTACGTCGCCACCGCGAGCGCAGTACCGAACAACGCCGCCGACGGCAGCCACACCAGCCGCCACCGACGCGTTCGCCATCCGACGGCCGCGATCAGGACGACCGCCGCGACGATCTGAACCGTGGTCGGAATCCAGCCATGCAACAAGGACAGGTGGCCACGCAGCGAATGCGCCAGTGTCACCAGTGTCACGGCTCAAGGGTGAGCGTTGATCCTTGGCGTGAGCTGTAAAGAAGCTGTCAACGCGGTTTGGCCAACGGAAACGGCAGCGTCTCGCGAATGCTGCGCCCCGTGATCAGCATGACGACGCGGTCGACACCCATGCCCAGACCGCCCGTGGGCGGCATCGCGTATTCCATCGCCTGCAAGAAGTCCTCGTCGAGTTCCATAGCCTCCGGATCGCCGCCTGCAGCCAGCAGCGACTGCTCCTGTAACCGGCGCCGCTGCTCGACTGGATCGGTGAGCTCGCTGTAGGCAGTGCCGAGTTCGACTCCCCAGGCGACCAGGTCCCAGCGTTCTGCGACGCCGGGAATGCTGCGGTGCGGTCGCGTCAACGGCGACACGGATGTCGGGAAGTCCTTGTAGAACGTCGGCGCTTCGGTGCGGTCCTCGACCAACCGCTCGTAGAGTTCCAGCACCACCGCGCCGGCGTCCCACTGCGTCAGGTACGGAATGCCCGCGGCGTCACACAGTTTGCGCAGACCCGGCAGCTCCGTCTCGGGGCCGATCTGCTCGCCGAGAGCCTCGGAGACCGCATCGTGCACCGTCTTGACCGCCCACTGACCGGAGATGTCGACAGGCTCGAGTCCCCCACCTTCCCGTGGCCGGTAGAACACCTGCTCACCGTTGGCAGCCACGGCCGCGTTCTGTATCAGCTGCTGACAACCATCGATCCAGACGTTGTAGTCCGCATGCGCCTGATACGCCTCCAGCAGCGTGAATTCGGGGTTGTGGCTGAAGTCGACGCCCTCGTTGCGGAACGCCCTGCCCAGCTCGAAAACCCGCTCGACGCCGCCAACACAGAGTCGCTTGAGGTACAGCTCGGGAGCGATACGCAGGTAGAGGTCCAGATCGTAGGCGTTGATGTGGGTGAGGAACGGTCGGGCGTTGGCACCGCCGTGGATCTGTTGCAGGATCGGCGTCTCGACCTCGAGGAATCCCTTGGCCACCAGGGTTTCCCGAATGGCGTGCAGCACTCCGCTGCGTGCGCGGATGAGGTCACGAGCCTCGGTGTTGATCGCCAGATCGACGTAGCGGGCGCGCACACGGGCTTCCTGGTCGGTCAACCCCTTCCACTTGTCCGGTAGCGGGCGCAGGCATTTGCCGATCATCCGCCAGTCACGCACCAGGAGTGAGCGGACGCCCTTCCGGCTGTAGCCCATCGTGCCCGAAACCTCGATGAGGTCGCCGAGATCGATGGCGTGGGTGAAGTCGGCCGTCGTCGCCGATTCGAGCAACGAATTGTCCAACAGCAGCTGGACTTCCCCGGACCAGTCGCGCAACTGGGCGAAGAGCACGCCGCCGTAATCGCGGCTGCGCAGCACCCTGCCCGCAACCCTCACCGCGGCATCGTCGTCTGCGTCGATCGCCTCGGCGATCGTGTGCGACGGAGGCGTGCCGACGGGATAGGCGTCGATCCCGTTGTTCTGCAACGCCTTCAGCTTGGCCATGCGCACCCGGACCTGCTCCGGCAGCCGCGGCCCCTCGGCGTCGGGTAGATCCGCCGCCAGGCCGCTGAGGTCGGGGGCGGTGCCGTCGTGGTGCAGCAGTCCGGTCGCCATCAGATCCCGCGGTACCGCGGTGTGGTGTCCGGTGTGAGGCTGTTCGTGGCGTCGCGAGAAGGGCAACACCAGAAAGCCTTCGGCGATCACTGACGCCACCCCGACCCGGGGCACCAGTCGGGCATCGTCGTAGCACGCGTAGCGCGGCACCCACTCCGGTTGGTATTTCATGTTCGAGCGGTACAGCGTCTCGAGCTGCCACCATCGCGAGAAGAACACGAGCAGGCTGCGCCACAACCGCGCGATCGGCCCAGCGCCGAGCTGAGCGCCCTGTTCGAACGCCGAGCGGAACATGGCGAAGTTCAACGAGATCCGCGTGATGCCGATGTCTTCGGCCTGCATGCACAGTTCGCTGACCATCAGCTCGATGGTGCCGTTGGGGGACTGGGGTGAGCGGCGCATCAGGTCCAGCGAGACGCCGTTGGTGCCCCACGGCACCAACGACAGCATCGCCACGACTTCAGCATTCCCGCCCGACCGCCCGGCCTCGTTCCGGAGCGCCTCCACCAGCAGGCAGTCACCGTCGGCCGGGTCGCCGAGCCTGCCCAACGCCATCGAGAAGCCGCGCTCGTCGTCGGTGTCGCGCCAGGCATCGGCGCGGGCGATGACATCGGCCATCTCCTCGTCGCCGAGATCGCGGTGCCTGCGGATGCGGACGCTCGCGCCCGCACGCCGCGCCCGGGTCACGGCCTGCCGGACCGCGCGCATATCGGGCCCGGAGAGCCGGAAGTTGTCGGGATACAGAATCGCCTCGTCGCCGAGTTGCAAGGCGTTGAGCCCGGCCTCACGGAACGCCTCGGCGCCCGCCGAGCTCGCGCCCATCACCCCCGGAGCCCAGCCATAGGTCTGACACAGCGCGAGCCACGCCTCGATCGCCGCCGGCCACGCCTTGGGATCACCCACCGGGTCCCCACTGGCCAGGCACACACCGACTTCCACGCGGTAGGTGATGGCGGCGCGCCCGTTGGGCGCGAACACCACCGCCTTGTCGCGGCGCGTCGCGAAGTAACCGAGCGAGTCGTTCTTGCCGAACAACTCCAGCAGCCCGCGCAATGCGGATTCGTCCTCACCGGTCAGTGCGTTCTCGGCGCGCTGGGACTGGAACAGCACGATCGCCGCGACCATCAGGGCCAGCGCGCCGAACAGCCCGAGCAGCGCGTTGATCAGGACATGCGGATGACCGGTGAAATTCGAGGAATCCGCGCCCGCGAACGCGCTGACCCGGTTCAACGCGTACCAGAACCGGTCGCCGCGGGCCAGCGTGCCCGGGAAGACCTCGAGCAGGCCCCATCCGATCGCGGTGCCGATCGCCATTCCGGCGACCAGCACGACCGCCGCCTTCAGGAGAGCGCCGCGGCGCACCTTCGCCCAGAACTCGCCGCGAGCCAGCAACAGGAACAGAATCGCGGCGAGGTGGAAGACCAGCCCGATGACTTCGCCGATCTCCTCGACCACCGACTCGTCGCCGGACACCAGGGCTGCGACATTGAAGGCGATCGCGCCCACCATGTAGCCGACCAGGATCCACCAGGCGATCCGCTTACGCGCGGCGAGCGCCGCGGCCAACAGCGCCAGCACGAACGCCCACGCGAAGCTGGTATCGGGGAAATTGAAGAGGTAGTCGTTGACGAACTCGCGCGGAACCCGGATGACCGACCGCACGAACGGCGAGACGCTGGCCAACAACGAGAGTGTGGCGATGATGCCGACCGTCCAGCCCGCCGCCGCGGGCACCCACCAGTACCTCGACCTGCGGCGGGTGACGGGCAGGCTGGCGACGGTCATAGGCCGCGACATTATTCGCTCAGGACGCCGAATGGGTGGCGACTCACGACCAGACGGGTCCGGTGTATTTCTCGCCGGGTCCTTGCCCTGGTTCGTCGGGCGATGCGCTGGCCTCACGGAACGCCAACTGCAGCGACCTGAGGCCGTCACGCACCGGCCCGGCATGGGGTCCGAGATACTCCGCGGACGCGGTGACAAGGCCGGCGAGCGCGGTGATCAGCCGGCGCGCCTCGTCGAGATCACGGTACGGGCTGTCGTCAGGATCGTCGGCCGACAACCCGAGCTTCTCGGCGGCAGCGCTCATCAGCATCACGGCCGAGCGGGTGATCACCTCGACGGCCGGGATGTCGGCGAGCTCACGAACGGCTGTGCCGTTCAGATCGCTGGAGCCGTCCGAACCGTGCAGGTCACCTGAGTTCGAGTCGTCGGTCATGCTGCTAGACTGGCATGCGCGACCGTCCCGGCAAACGCCAGGGACAGCAAGTGGAGTCCCCCTCCCACCGCTGGCCAACGGACATTCTTCGAAGGCTCAGCGGTCCGGTCACAGGCGTCAGTGCCTGTCCTGGTCGGCTGTGGGCCCTGCTGCGAGCAGGGCTTTTCTGTTCGGTTGAACAGAGCTGACGGAGTGGGCTCCTTGAGGACAACATAGGAGGCCCCATCAGCACTGAGACCCGCGTCAACGAGCGCATCCGCGTACCTGAAGTCCGCTTGATCGGACCGGGCGGTGAACAGGTAGGCATCGTGCGCATCGAAGATGCCCTCCGCGTCGCCGCGGATGCCGATCTCGATCTCGTCGAAGTAGCACCGGATGCCAAACCCCCGGTCTGCAAGATCATGGACTACGGAAAGTTCAAATACGAGACGGCTCAGAAGGCGCGCGAGTCTCGCAAGAACCAGCAGCAGACCGTCGTCAAGGAACAGAAGCTCCGTCCCAAGATCGACCCGCACGACTACGAGACCAAAAAGGGTCACGTGATCCGCTTCCTGGAGGCAGGGTCCAAGGTCAAGGTGACGATCATGTTCCGCGGCCGCGAGCAGTCGCGACCCGAATTGGGCTTCCGTCTCCTGCAGCGGCTGGGCGCCGACGTCGCCGACTACGGCTTCGTCGAAACCTCCGCCAAGCAGGACGGCCGCAACATGACGATGGTGCTGGCCCCGCACCGCGGCGCGAAGACTCGCGCCAAGGCGGCGCAACAGGCCGAAAGCTCTGCAGAGCCGGCCCCCGCACCCGAAAGAAACAGTTAGAACGACAGAGCAGAGGACCTATGCCCAAGGCGAAGACCCACAGCGGCGCATCGAAGCGGTTCCGTCGCACCGGAACCGGCAAGATCGTGCGCCAGAAGGCCAACCGCCGCCACTTGCTCGAGCACAAGCCGAGCAAGCGCACCCGGCGACTCGACGGCCGCACGGTTGTGTCGGCCGCTGACAATGCCCGCATCAAGAAGATGCTCAACGGCTGACCACGACACACGTACGACCTGAACGAAGGACATTCCCATGGCACGCGTCAAGCGCGCAGTCAACGCCCAGAAGAAGCGGCGGACAATCCTCAAGGCCTCCAAGGGCTATCGGGGTCAACGGTCGCGGCTGTACCGCAAGGCCAAAGAGCAGCAACTGCATTCGCTCAACTACGCCTATCGTGACCGGCGCGCCCGCAAGGGTGAGTTCCGCAAGTTGTGGATCTCGCGCATCAATGCCGCCGCCCGCGCCAACGACATCACCTACAACCGACTCATCCAGGGGCTGAAGGCCGCTGGCGTCGAGGTGGACCGCAAGAACCTCGCCGAGATCGCGGTCAGCGATCCGACGGCGTTCACCGCGCTGGTGGAGGTCGCCAAGGGCGCACTGCCCGAGGACGTGAACGCGCCGTCGGGCGAGGCTGCCTGACGCTCACCGAACGCTCCGCCCGGGTGGTCGCAGCGGTCAAGCTGCACCGCCACGTTGCGCGACGCCGCGCCGCACGCTTCCTCGCCGAGGGGCCCAACCTCGTCGAGGCAGCGCTGCGGCGCGGACTCGTATCCGAGGTCTTCGCCACCGAGGACGCCCTGGACCGGTTCGGTGCGATGCTGGCGGACGTGCCGGTGCATCTGGTGACCGAACGCGCCGCGAAAGCCTTGTCGGAGACCGTGACCCCCGTCGGCCTGGTGGCCGTGTGCTCGACGCCAAAGACGTCGCTGCCCGATGTGCTGGCCGATGTGCCGCGGCTTATGGCCGTCGCAGTCGAGATGTCGGAACCGGGCAACGCCGGCACGTTGATCCGAATCGCCGACGCGATGGGAGCCGACGCCGTCGTGTTCGCCGGGCACAGCGTCGACCCCTACAACGGCAAATGCCTACGTGCCTCGGCGGGCAGCATCTTCGCGATTCCCGTCGTCACCGAGAACGACGCCGCCTCGGCGGTGTCGGACCTCGCCGGCGCCGGCCTGCAGGTGTTGGCGACCACCCTCGACGGCGAGACGTCATTGGACGATCCCGCTCTGGAGGCCGCACTGGGCGAGCCGACGGCGTGGTTGTTCGGGCCGGAGGCCCACGGTCTGCCTGCGGAACTGGCGGCATCGGCCACGCACCGCGTCCGCATCCCGATGCCGGGTGCCGCCGAAAGCCTCAACGTGGCCGCCGCCGCGGCGATCTGCCTGTATCAGAGCGCGCGGGCACAGCGCCTATAGCGTCGAAGCGCGTTGTGTCACTGCGACGCTCAAATCGGCCCACAACCTTAGCTCGGCGAAGTATTGTGCGGCGATGCGTCGATTCGACTACATCATCGCGGGCGCCGGCTCGGCCGGGTGCGTACTGGCGAATCGGCTGTCCGCCGACCCGGCGACAACGGTGCTGCTCGTCGAGGCCGGCGGTCCCGACCGGCATCCGATGCTCCACGTGCCCAAGGGCTCGGGCATGTTGTTCGAGAACGAGAAATACGTCTGGCGCTATGCCACGACGCCGTTCGGGCCGCGACGACGGCGCGAATTCTGGACGCGTGGAAGGGTGATCGGCGGTTCGAGTTCGATCAACGGCATGGTCTACAACCGTGGTAACCGGGCCGACTACGACGAGTTGGAGCGGCTGGGCAACAAGGGGTGGGGCTGGGATGAGATCCTGCCCATCTTCAAAGCCATGGAGGACAACGCGTTCGGCGCCTCGCCCACCCGAGGCGCGGGCGGACCGCTGCACATCTCGGTGGCGGCCGAGCAGGACATCGTCAGCCAGGAAATGGTTCAGGCCGGTGCCAACGCCGGGCTTCGTCCGCTCGACGACATCAACGAGAGCGACGAGCCCCGCATAGGCTTCACGCCGGCCACCATCCGCAGGGGGCGCCGGGTGAGCGCGGCCGACGCCTTCCTCCGGCCGGCGATGCGACGGCCGAACCTCACCGTTCTCACGCGGGCAGAGGTGTGCCGCGTCGGCATCGAGAACGATCGCGCCACAGGCATCACCGTTCGAATGCCCAACGGCGCGCGGTCCGAGTTCCAGGCCAACTGCGAGACGATCCTCGCCCTCGGCAGCATGGGCAGCCCGAAACTGCTGCAGCTGTCGGGCATCGGACCGCGCGAGGTACTCGACCGTGCCGGGGTCCAGGTGCTGCTCGAACGTGCGAAGGTGGGCAGGCAGATGCGCGAACACCGTTGCTTCGCGCTGAAGTATCGGCTCAACGCCGAGCTCGGATACAACCGGCAGCTGTCCAGCCGGGCCGGGCAGGCCAGAAGCGCCGCGCGCTATCTGGCCAGGCGCCGGGGCTCGCTGGCGACGCCGACCTTCGATGTGCTGGCGTTCATGAAGACCGTACCGGACATGCCGCGGGTCGACGGACAACTTCTGTTGGGGCCCTTCACTATTCCGGCCTACAACGACGGCGAGCCGGTGGCCCTCGAGCGTGACCCCGGGGTGTCCTGCCTGGGCTTCACCCTGCGGCCCACCTCGGAGGGCAGCGTCGCGATCACCGCCGCGGATCCGGCGGCGCCGCTGCTGCTCGACCCGAGTTACCTCACCAGCGACCACGACCGCAGCACCACCGCGAACCTTCTGCGCCGGGCAAGGGAGTTGTTCGAGCAGTCACCGATCGCCGAGCACATCGACCACGAGACCTTCCCTGGACCGCAGGCGCAGAGTGACGACGAACTCGTCGACGCGGCGCTGGACGGCGGCTACTGCGGATACCACGCCATCGGCAGCTGCGCCATGGGCCCCAGCGACGACGACATCGTCGACGATCGGTTGCGGGTGCGGGGCCTCGAGGATCTGCGTATCGTCGACTGCTCGGCGATGCCGATCATGTTGGCCGGCAACCTGAACGGGCCGGTGATGGCCATGGCCGCCCGCGCCGCGCAGTTCATCGTCGAGGACCGCTGAGGCGTCAGGAGCTGAGCAGACCCCGCGCCACGTGGGTGATCTGCACCTCGTTACTGCCGGCGTAGATCATCAGCGACTTGGCGTCGCGCGCCAGCTGTTCGACGCGGTACTCGGTCATGTAACCGTTGCCACCGAACAACTGCACCGCGTCCATCGCCACGTCGGTGGCGGCCTGCGAGCAGTACCACTTGATCGCCGACGCCTCCGGCAGTGAGATCGGCACACCGGTCTGCGCGGCCTCGATCACGCGAAACAGAATGTTGCGCACGTTCATCCGCGCCACCTCCATGTTCGCGAGCTTGAGCTGGATCAGCTGGAACTGTCCGATCTCTTGGCCCCACAGCGTGCGGCTCTTGGCGTAGTCGACACACAGCCGCAGGCACTCCTCGATCACGCCCAACGACATCGCTGCGACACCGATACGTTCGGCGCTGAAGTTCGACCGCGCGCTGGAGCGACCATCGGAACTGGCTCCGTCCCCTTCGGTTTCGCCGAGCAACCGGTCCCGGCCTAACCGCACGTTGTTGAAGAACAACTCACCGGTGCGTGAGCTGTGAATCCCCATCTTGCGGAACGGTTTCGACTGCACGAAACCCTCCATACCGCGGTCGAGAACGAAGGTCAGCACCTTGCGGTCGCGCTTGTCGACGCTGGGGTCGCCCTCGTCGAGCTTCGCGTACACCACTACGACGTCGGCGTCGGGGCCGTTGGTGATGAAGGTCTTCTGGCCATTGAGGATGTAGTCGCCCGATCCATCGGAGGCACGAACCACATAGGACTTCATGCCGCCGAACGCATCGGAGCCCGAGTCGGGCTCGGTGATCGCCCATGCGCCGACCTTGTCGTAGGTGACCAGATCGGGCAGCCAGCGCTCCTGCTGGGCCAGCGTGCCGCGGCTCATGATCGTCGGTACCGTCAGCCCGAGGCTGACCCCCATGCCGGTGACGACGCCCATCGACACCCGGCACAGCTCGCTGACCACGACGAACCCCATCCCGCCGGAGCCCTCGCCGAACATGCCGCCGCCCGAGGACCTCTCCGACGAGCCGCCGCCTTCGCGGAGCCGGTCGAGGCGCTTGTTCAGCGACTCGCGGGCCATGTCGGCGATACCGAACGTCGCGAACAGCTTGCGGACGATGGGGTAGGGCTCCATCTCGCCGCTTTCCAGCGCATCGACGTGGGGGCGGATTTCCTTGTCGACGAACTCGCGCACGGCATCGCGCACGGCGAGATCGACATCAGACCATTCGAGCATGCACTCACGCTGCCTTATGGCGTCCGCGGGCCGGACGCAGCCCCGCCAAAGAGAACGTCGTGTGCACCAGCGAGCCCGCCCGGCCGAGCAGCGACTTGCGGGGCGGGACGTAGTGCATCGGCAGCCCGCGCCGGTCACTCGGCGGCGCCATGAACGCCGGCGCCTCGACCAGTGGAGCGTCGTCGGGAAGACGGCCCTGCGCGCGCCGGTAGGCGGTCAAAGCCCTTGGGTGCAACCGGATTTCGTCGGGCACCGCCACGAACGCCAGCTCTACCAGCTTGCCGAACAGGCGCAGGAGCACCTCGTCTCCCGGCGTCCACCGCATGTTGGCCTTCTCGCGGAGGGCTTCGTCGAACACGCCTGCCGCGATCCAGCGCTGCGCGCCCACCATCGGCTTGAAGATCTGATCCCACAGCCCGGTGGGCATCAAGACGAACCACGGCTTGGGAATGCGGATCGAGAAGATGTCGAGCGTCGCGCGGTTGATCTCGAGCTCTTCGCGGCACTTACGGTCCCAGTACTCGCGGAACTCCTCCCAGCTCTTCGGCACCGGTCGCATGCTCATGCCGTACATCCGGTACCACTGCACGTGCTCGTCGAACAGCTGGCGTTTCTCGGCTTCGGTCAGCCCGCCGCAGAAGTACTCGGCGGTCTTGATGATCAGCATGAAGAAGGTGGCGTGTGCCCAGTAGAACGTCTCGGGATTCAACGCGTGGTAACGCCGGCCTTCGCCGTCCACACCCTTGATCGTGGTGTGGTAGCTCTTGATCTGTTCACCGGTCTGCGTGGCGCGTTCGCCGTCGTAGACCACACCCATGATCGGATACACCGAGCGGGCGACGCGCTGCAGCGGCTCGCGGAGCAGGATCGAATGGTCCTCGACGCCCGCGCCGAGTTCCGGGTACATGTTCTGCACGGCGCCGATCCACACACCCAGCAGCCCGGTGCGCAGATCGCCGAAGTATTTCCACGTCAACGAGTCGGGCCCCAGGGGGTTGGCGGTGGTGCTCGCGGTCATGTGATTCCTTCGCTGAATGGCGTCGAACACCACGATAATGTTGACAACTAACGTTGTCTACGACATCCGGCGGTGTCGTCCGGCAGTGTTATCCATGCTCTATCAGCGGGCCACAGGCCTGTAACCAGCAAATGTGCTCTCAAACTTCACGGACGGGCGACGAGGGCAACTCGCACGCAGGTGAAAGCCCCCAGACCAGCGCATAACCCGCTCGGCTTCGTTAATCGGCGGTCGCTTTCGCAAAGCGTCGTTGCAGCGCCGAGAAACGGCCGCATAGGCTCGCACCGTGGATGTCGAGTCGTTCGATGAACGGTCGGGCAGCATCGGCGAAGTCGAACAGCTACCGGATCAGCCTGTGCGGTCGCAGGGTTCGCAGATTCCCCGCAGGTGGCTGAAGAACCCCAACCGCAACCCGGGTGTCATCGCTTTCTTGCGACGGACGCGGCGCGCGTTGCCTGGTGATCCGGAGTTCGGCGACCCGCTGTCGGCCGACGGGGTGGGTGGGCCCCGGGCGGCCGCCCGCGCCGCCGATCGGCTACTCCAACGCGACGCGGCAACCCGCGAGGTGAGCCTCGGCGCGCTCCAAGTGTGGCAGGCCCTCACCGAGCGCGTGTCCGGAAAACCGGCCAATCGTGAGACGACGCTGGTGTTCACCGATCTCGTCGGGTTCTCGGCGTGGTCGCTGAACGCGGGCGACGAGGCCACCTTGCGGCTGGTCCGTCGCGTGTCACAGGTGGCCGAGCCACCCCTGCTGGAGGCCGGAGGTCACATCGTCAAGCGCATGGGCGACGGTCTGATGGCGGTGTTCTACGACCCGACTACCGCGGTGCGGGCCGTGATCGCCGCACGTGAGGCGGTGAAAACTGTTGAGGTCGATGGTTTTACGCCCCGGATGCGGGTGGGCGTGCACACGGGCCATCCGCAGCGCATCGGGTCGGACTGGCTCGGCGTCGATGTCAACATCGCGGCCCGCGTGATGAGCCGTGCGACCCGCGGAGAACTGGTTGTGTCGAAAACGACGCTGGACCGTATCCCGGACGAGGAACTCGAATCGCTCGGCGTCGAGCCCCAACGCCTCCGCCGGCAGCTCTTCGCGCCCAAACAGGACGGTGTGCCCACCGATTTCGTCATGTACCGGCTGAAAACCGTCAAGCACCTGCCGGCTGCCGGAAACGACGAAGAGCACCCCACGGCGGAATAGCGGTTCGCCCCGCCGGTGGGCGGTCGAGGCCAATCGGTACATCGCCTATGATCGCCGGGTGGCTGATCAGCCCGTAGACCTGTCCGAAGACGCGCTGGCCGAGGCTGTCAGCGCCGCTGAGCGCGCGTTCGACGCGGCCGTCGATCTCGATGCGCTCGCGCGCGCGAAAACCGAGCATCTGGGCGACCGGTCTCCGATCGCGTTGGCGCGCCAGTCGCTTGGGTCGCTGGCCAAGGCCGACCGGGCCGACGCGGGTAAGCGGGTCAACGTCGCGCGCACACGGGCGCAGAGCGCGTATGACGACAGATTGGCGGCGCTGCGGGCAGAGCGGGATGCCGCGGTGCTGGTGGCCGAGCGCATCGACGTGACGCTGCCGTCGACCCGGCAACCGGTCGGCGCCCGCCACCCGATCACGATCCTGGGCGAGCGCATCGCCGACACGTTCATCGCGATGGGGTGGGAACTCGCCGAGGGACCCGAGGTCGAGACCGAGCAATTCAACTTCGATGCGCTGAACTTTCCTCCCGACCACCCGGCGCGCAGCGAGCAGGACACGTTCCACATCGCCCCGGAGGGGTCGCGGCAGGTGTTGCGCACGCACACCTCGCCGGTGCAGATTCGCACGCTGCTGGAACGCGAGCCGCCGGTCTACATCGTCTCGATCGGGCGCACGTTTCGAACCGACGAACTCGACGCCACCCACACGCCGGTCTTCCATCAGGTCGAAGGCCTGGCGGTGGACAAGGGGCTGACGATGGCGCACCTGCGCGGGACACTGGACGCGTTCGCCCGCTCGGAGTTCGGCCCGCAGGGCCGCACCCGGTTCCGTCCGCACTTCTTCCCGTTCACCGAGCCGTCGGCCGAAGTCGACGTCTGGTTCGAGAACAAGAAGGACGGAGCCGGCTGGGTGGAATGGGGCGGCTGCGGCATGGTCAATCCAAACGTGCTGCGCGCCTGCGGGATCGATCCAAACGCCTACTCCGGCTTCGCCTTCGGTATGGGCTTGGAACGAACTCTGCAGTTCCGTAACGGGATTCCGGACATGCGCGACATGGTCGAAGGTGATGTGCGGTTCTCCCTGCCGTTCGGGGTAGGGGCCTGATGCGGCTGCCGTACAGCTGGCTGCGCGACGTCGTGCGGGCCGGGGCTCCGGGTTGGGACGTGAGTCCCACCGAGCTCGAACAGACGTTGATCCGCATCGGCCACGAGGTCGAGGAGGTCATCCCGGTCGGGCCCGTCACCGGCCCGCTGACGGTGGGACGGGTCGCCGCCATCGAGGAGCTCACCGAGTTCAAGAAGCCCATCCGCGCCGTCAAGGTGGATGTCGGCGATCCCGAGCCGCGTGACATCGTTTGCGGCGCAACGAACTTCGCTGTCGGAGACCTGGTCGTGGCGGCACTGCCCGGTACCGTGCTGCCAGGCGACTTCTCGATCGCCAGCCGCAAGACCTACGGACGGATCTCCGATGGGATGATCTGCTCGACGGCCGAAATGAACCTCGGCACCGACCATTCGGGCATTCTCGTGCTGCCTCCTGGCACCGCCGCACCGGGCACCCCGGCCGCCGACGTTCTCGGCCTCGACGACGTCGTGTTCCACCTGGCCATCACGCCGGACCGCGGCTACTGCCTGTCGGTGCGCGGTATGGCCCGTGAGGTCGCCACCGCCTACGACCTCGACTACGTCGACCCCGCCGACGTGGCGCCGCTACCAGCCGAGGGCGAGGCGCTGCCCGTGTCGATCGAACCGGGTACCGGTGTACAGCGCTTCGGGTTGCGCCCGGTGAGCGGCATCGATCCCTCAGCCGTTTCCCCGTGGTGGTTGCAGCGCCGGCTTCTCCTGTCCGGCATCCGGGCGATTTCGCCCGCAGTGGACGTCACCAACTACGTGATGCTCGAACTGGGCCACCCGATGCACGCCCACGACCGAAGCCTCGTCACCGGAGGCTTCCGCGTGCGGTTCGCCGAGCCGGGGGAGACCGTGGTCACCCTCGACGACGTCGAACGCCGTCTCGATTCGGCCGATGTGCTGATCGTCGACGACGTCGCGACCGCCGCGATCGGCGGCGTGATGGGCGCGGGCACCACCGAGGTGCGCGACACCACCACCGACGTGCTGCTCGAGGCCGCCGTGTGGGATCCGGCCGCCGTGTCGCGCACCCAGCGGCGACTGCGCCTGTACAGCGAGGCCGGCCGGCGATACGAACGCTCCGTGGATCCGGAGATCTCGGTCGCCGCGCTGGACCGCTGCGCCACGCTGCTGGCCGAGATCACCAACGGCACGGTCGAACCCACGCTGACCGATTGGCGCGGTGAGCCACCCCGAGACGACTGGTCGCACCCGCCGGTCACGATGGCGACCCACCTGCCCGACCGCACCGCTGGTGTCGAATACGCCCCGGGCACCGCCGAACGGCGGCTCACCCAGATCGGTGCACAGGTCGTCGCCGCCGACGGAATCCTCACCGTCACCCCGCCGAGTTGGCGACCCGACCTCGTCCAGCCCGCCGACCTCGTCGAAGAGGTGCTGCGCCTGGAAGATCTGGAAACCATCCCGTCGGTGTTGCCGCTCGCCCCGGCCGGTCGCGGGCTGACCCCGGTGCAGCGGCGACGGCGTGCGATCGGTAAGTCGTTGGCACTCAACGGTTTCGTGGAGATCCTGCCCACGCCGTTTTCGTCCTCGGACGTCTTCGACGAATGGGGTCTGCCCGCCGACGACAGCCGCCGGACCACGATCAACGTGCTCAACCCGCTGGATTCCGACCGCCCGCAGTTGGCCACCACTCTGCTGCCCGGGCTACTGGAGGCGTTGAGCCGCAACGTGTCTCGCGGCACTGTAGACGTCGGTTTGTTCGCGATCCAGCAGGTCGTCAAGCCGACGCCAGACACCCGTTCCGTCGGGCGGATACCAACCGACCGGCGGCCCAGCGAGGACGAGATCGCTGCGCTGAACGCGTCGCTGCCGGAACAGCCCCAGCACGTCGGCGTGGTGTTGGCGGGGCTGCGCGAGCCGGCAGGCCCGTGGGGGCCGGGCCGGGCGGTGCAACCCGATGACGCGTTCGAGGCGGTGCAGGTGATCGCTCGCGCCGCTGGTGTCGAGTTGAGCCTGCGCGCCGCGCAGCACCTCCCGTGGCATCCGGGCCGCTGCGCCGAAGTGGTGCTGGGCGACCGAGAGAGCGGGCCCGTCGTCGGCCACGCCGGTGAACTGCACCCCGCGGTCGTCGAACGGTCGGGACTGCCCAAGCGCACATGTGCCCTCGAACTGGATCTGGACGCCATACCCATCGTCGAACGACTCCCGGCTCCGAAAGTGTCGCCGTTTCCCGCGGTGTTCCAGGACATCAGCCTCGTCGTCGACGAAGACGTCGCCGCGGCCGCCGTGGTCGACGCGGTCCGGGCGGGCGCGGGGCCGCTGCTCGAGGACGTACGGCTCTTCGACGTCTACACCGGCCCCCAGGTCGGCGGGGGCCGCAAGTCGCTGGCGTTCGCGCTGCGCTTCCGTGCCCCCGATCGCACCCTCACCGAGGACGAGGCCAGCGCTGCGCGGCAAGCGGCCGTGGAGGCCGCAGCGGAACGGGTCGGCGCCGAACAGCGCCGCGGATAGTAATGAATTTGCATAGATATGCATAAACATGCAGAATCGCTGCATGGTTTCAGTCGCGGTAGCGGGCGCCAGCGGTTACGCCGGCGGTGAGATCCTACGCCTCCTGCTCGGTCATCCCGCCTATGCCGACGGGCGGCTGACGATCGGCGCGCTGACCGCGGCCGCGAGCGCGGGCACCCCGCTGGCCGAGCACCATCCCCACCTGTTGCC
Organism: Mycobacterium sp. GA-1285; assembly: GCF_001499905.1. GTDB lineage: Bacteria > Actinomycetota > Actinomycetes > Mycobacteriales > Mycobacteriaceae > Mycobacterium. Next base: position 206,329 of record NZ_LQIS01000052.1, read on the forward strand.
GCTGGCCAACCGCGTGCTGCAAGCCACCGACGAAGAGGTGCTACGGGGTCACGACGTGGTCTTCCTGGGGTTGCCGCACGGGTATTCCGCTCAGCTGGCCGCACAACTGGGCGACGACACCGTGATCGTGGACTGCGGCGCCGACTTCCGGCTCACCGACGCCGCGGCGTGGGAGCGGTTCTACGGGTCGGAGCACGCCGGAACCTGGCCTTACGGACTGCCCGAGTTGCCTGGTGCGCGCGACCGGCTGCGCGGTGCGAAGCGGATCGCGGTGCCCGGTTGCTATCCGACCGCGGCCCTGCTGGCGCTGTGGCCCGCCGTTGCCGAAGACCTCGTCGAGCCGGCCGTGACCGTGGTGTCGGTCAGCGGCACCTCGGGGGCGGGCCGGGCCGCCAAGACCGATCTGCTCGGCGCCGAGGTGATCGGATCCGCGCGGGCCTACAACATCGGTGGCAAACACCGGCACACACCGGAGATCGCCCAGGGCCTGCGCGCGGTCACCAACAAGGACATCACCGTATCGTTCACGCCGGTGCTCATCCCCACCTCTCGCGGCATCCTGGCCACCTGCACCGCGCACACCGACGCCCGGCTCTCGGAGATCCGCGCCGCTTACGAAAAGGCTTACCACGCCGAGCCCTTCGTACACCTGCTGCCGGGAGGGCAACTGCCGAAGACGGGATCGGTGCTCGGCAGCAACGCCGCCCAACTGGCGGTCGCCCTCGACGACGACGCGAAGACGTTGGTCGCCGTCGCCGCGATCGACAATCTGGTCAAGGGCACCGGCGGGGCCGCGGTGCAGTCGATGAACCTGGCGCTGGGCTGGCCCGAGACCGAGGGGCTTTCGATCGTGGGCATGGCACCGTGACGACTGACACCCGACTGCTTCGCACGCAGGGCGTCACCGCCCCCGAGGGCTTCCGCGCGACCGGGATCGCCGCGGGCATCAAGGCATCCGGGGCGCTGGACCTGGCGTTGGTGTTCAACGAGGGGCCCGACTACGCTGCCGCGGGCGTGTTCACCCGCAATCAGGTCAAGGCGGCGCCGGTGCTGTGGAGTCAGCAGGTGCTCACCACCGGCCGTCTGCGCGCGGTGATCCTGAACTCCGGCGGCGCCAACGCCTGCACCGGACCGCAAGGATTCCAGGACACCCACGCGACCGCCGAGGCGGTCGCGGCAGCGTTGAGCGACTGGGGCACCGAAACCGGCGCGATCGAGGTCGCGGTCTGTTCGACCGGGCTGATCGGGGACCGGCTGCCGATGGACAAGGTGCTTGGCGGCGTGACCGAGATCGTGCACGAGCTGGCGGGTGGACTCACCGGCGGCGAGGAAGCCGCACGGGCCATCATGACCACCGACACCGTGCCCAAGCAGGTCGCGCTGCACCACGCCGGCAACTGGACCGTCGGCGGGATGGCCAAGGGCGCGGGCATGATCGCCCCGTCGCTGGCCACCATGCTGTGCGTGATCACCACCGACGCCGCCGCCGGTTCGGAAGCGCTGCAGACCGCACTGACTCGCGCCGCGGCGCTCACGTTCGACCGGCTCGACGTCGACGGCAGCTGTTCCACCAACGACACGGTGCTGCTGCTGGCATCGGGCGCCAGCGCGATCACCCCCAGCCAGAGCGAACTCGACGAGGCGATCCTGCGGGCGTGCGACGACCTGTGCCAGCAGTTGCAGGCCGACGCCGAAGGCGTGACGAAGCGCGTCACCGTCGCCGTGACCGGCGCGGCGTCGGAGGACGAGGCACTGACCGCCGCCCGCGTCGTCGCCCGCGACAGCCTGGTCAAGACAGCGCTGTTCGGGTCCGACCCAAACTGGGGCCGCGTCGTGGCCGCCGTCGGTATGGCACCGGTGACGCTCGAACCCGACCGAATCACGGTGTCGTTCAACGGCTCTGAGGTGTGCGTGAACGGGGTGGGCGCGCCGGGTGCCCGCGAGGTCGATCTTTCCGGCGCCGACACCGAGGTCACCGTCGACCTCGGCGTCGGTACGGCACAGGCATCCATCCGCACCACCGACCTCTCGCACGGCTATGTCGAAGAGAACTCGGCGTACAGCTCATGAGCGTCGAAACCCCGATCAAGGCAAAGGTTCTGGCCGAAGCGCTGCCGTGGCTGAAACAACTGCACGGCAAGATCGTCGTGATCAAGTACGGCGGTAACGCGATGACCGACGACGTGCTCAAGGCCGCGTTCGCCGCCGACATGGTCTTCCTGCGGAACTGCGGTGTGCACCCCGTCGTCGTCCACGGCGGGGGTCCGCAGATCAGCACGATGCTCAACCGCCTGGGAATCCAGGGCGATTTCAAGGGCGGGTTCCGGGTCACCACGCCCGAGGTGCTCGACGTGGTGCGCATGGTGCTGTTCGGTCAGGTCGGCCGGGAACTGGTCGGTCTGATCAACGCCCACGGCCCCTACGCGGTGGGGGTCACCGGCGAGGACGCCCAGTTGTTCACCGCGGTGCGGCGCAGCGTGACCGTCGACGGCGTGGCCACCGACATCGGCCTGGTCGGCGACGTCGAGAGAGTCAACGCCGGATCGCTGCTGGATCTCATTGCGGCCGGCCGGATTCCGGTGGTGTCGACCATCGCCCCCGACGCTGATGGGGTGGTGTACAACATCAACGCCGACACCGCCGCCGCGGCGTTGGCCGAGGCGCTGGGCGCCGAGAAACTGCTGATGCTCACCGACGTCGAGGGCCTGTACACGAACTGGCCCGACCGCAGCTCGCTGGTCAGCGAGATCGACTCCGCCGCACTGACTCAGATGCTGCCGACGCTGGAGGCGGGGATGGTGCCGAAGATCGAGGCGTGCCTGCGCGCGGTCACCGGCAGCGTGCCGAGCGCACATGTCATCGACGGCCGCGTCGAGCACTGCGTGCTGGTCGAACTGCTCACCGACGAGGGGACGGGGACGAAAGTGGTGCGGTCATGAGTCTGCTGGAGCGGTGGCAGGCCGTGATGATGAACAATTACGGCACCCCGCCGCTGGCGCTGGCCAGCGGTGACGGTGCGGTGGTGACCGACGTTGACGGCAAGACCTACCTCGACCTGCTCGGCGGCATCGCGGTCAACATCCTGGGTCACCGAAACCGCGCGGTGATCGAAGCGGTGACCGCTCAGCTCGACACGCTGGGCCACACGTCGAACCTGTATGCCACCGAACCCGGTGTCGCGCTGGCCGAAGCGCTGGTCGGTCACGTCGGCCATCCGGCCAAGGTGTTCTTCTGCAACTCCGGCACCGAAGCCAACGAAGTCGCCTTCAAGATCACACGCCTCACCGGGCGCACGAAACTCGTTGCCGCGCAGGGTGCTTTCCACGGACGCACGATGGGGTCTCTCGCGCTCACCGGCCAGCCGTCGAAGCAGGCGCCGTTCGCGCCGCTGCCGGGTGATGTGACCCATGTGCCGTACGGCGACCTCGATGCATTGGCGGCCGCTGTTGACGACCACACCGCGGCGGTGTTCCTGGAGCCGATCATGGGCGAAGGCGGGGTCGTGGTCCCGCCCGCGGGTTACCTCGTCGCCGCCCGCGAGATCACCGCGCAGCACAACGCACTGCTGGTTCTCGACGAGGTGCAGACCGGAATGGGGCGCACCGGAGCGTTTTTCGCGTATCAACACGACGGGGTCACTCCCGACATCATGACCCTGGCCAAGGGGCTGGGCGGTGGGCTGCCGATCGGCGCATGCATCGCGACAAGCAGAACCGCGGAGCTGCTGACGCCGGGATTGCACGGCAGCACGTTCGGCGGCAATCCCGTCTGCACCGCCGCCGCGCTCGCGGTGCTGCGGGTGCTGGCCGAGGACGACCTGATCAGCCGCGCCGACGTGCTCGGCAAGACGTTGTCAACGAGCATCGAGGCACTCGGACATCCGCTGATCGATCACGTCCGTGGCCGCGGCCTGCTGCTCGGCGTGGTGCTGAGCGCTGAAGCCGCCAAGGCCGTCGAGGCCGCGGCCCGCGATGCCGGTTTCCTCGTCAACGCCGCGGCGCCCGACGTGATCCGGCTGGCCCCGCCGCTGGTGATCAGCGAGCCTCAGGTCGACGACTTCCTCACCGCGCTTCCCGCGATCCTCGACACGGGCCTCGAAAAGGGCGCAACATCATGACCGCAACCATCCGGCACTTCCTGCGTGACGACGACCTGAACCCCGACGAGCAGGCCCAGGTGCTCGCCCTCGCGGCCGAGTTGAAGGCCCAGCCGTTCAGCCGCCGCCCGCTGGAGGGGCCGAGCGGCGTGGCGGTGATCTTCGACAAGAACTCCACGCGGACCCGGTTCTCGTTCGAGCTGGGCATCGCCCAACTCGGCGGCCACGCCGTCGTCGTCGACGGCCGCAGCACTCAGCTGGGTCGCGACGAGACGTTGCAGGACACCGGCCGGGTCCTCTCGCGCTACGTCAAGGCGATCGTGTGGCGCACCTTCGGACAGGACCGGCTGACCGCGATGGCGGCGGGGGCGAGCGTGCCCATCGTCAACGCGTTGTCCGACGAGTTCCACCCCTGCCAGGTGCTGGCCGATCTGCAGACGCTCGCCGAGCGAAAAGGCAGCCTCTCGGGTCTGCGGATGTCCTACCTCGGCGACGGTGCCAACAACATGGCACACTCGCTGATGCTCGGCGGGGTCACCGCAGGCCTACATGTGACGGTCGCGGCACCGGCCGGCTTCCAGCCGCATTCGGACTTCGTCGAGGCCGCGCGGAAGCGGGCTTGGGAAACCGGTGCGACCGTCACCATCACCGAGGACCCGCACGCCGCGGCCGACGGCGCCGACGTGCTGGTCGCCGACACATGGACCTCGATGGGTCAGGAGAACGACGGCCTGGACCGGGTGGGGCCGTTCCGGCCATACCAGGTCAACGGCGCCCTGCTGCGGCGTGCAGACACCAATGCTGTTGTGCTGCACTGCCTTCCGGCGCATCGCGGTGAAGAGATCACCGACGACGTCATCGACGGGGACCAGAGCGCGGTGTGGGACGAAGCCGAGAACCGCCTGCACGCGCAGAAGGCACTGCTGGTGTGGCTGCTGGAGCGAGCAGGAGTCGAGCGATGACGCCGCGAAGACGAGTGCGAGTGAGGATCGCAGCGGAGCGAGGACCGGAGCGAGCAGGAGTCGAGCAATGACATCCGCGGCGACCCGTGCCGGGCGGCAGGCCCGCATCGTGGCGATCCTGTCGTCGCGCTCGGTGCACAGCCAAACCGAACTGGCCGCCCTGCTGGCCGAGGAGGGCATCGAGGTCACCCAGGCCACGCTGTCACGCGACCTGGAAGAACTCGGCGCGGTGAAACTGCGCGGCGCCGACGGCGGTGTCGGCGTGTACATCGTCCCCGAGGACGGCAGCCCGGTGCGCGGCGTTTCCGGTGGCACCGAACGGATGTCGCGGTTGTTGGCCGAGTTGCTCGTGTCGACCGACGCCAGCGGCAATCTGGCCATCCTGCGCACCCCGCCGGGGGCGGCCCACTACCTTGCCAGCGCGATGGACCGCGCGGCACTCCCGTTCGTCGTCGGTACCGTCGCGGGCGACGACACCATCCTGGTCGTCGCCCGTGAACCGATGACCGGCGCCGAACTGGCAACGAAACTCGAGAGCATTCGTCAAAAGGAGACCTGCTGATGTCCGAACGCGTCATCCTGGCCTATTCCGGTGGCCTGGACACCTCGGTGGCGATCAGCTGGATCGGCAAGGAGACCGGGCGCGAGGTCGTCGCCGTCGCAATCGATCTCGGTCAGGGTGGCGAGGACATGGAGGTCGTCCGCAAGCGCGCACTCGACTGCGGCGCCGTGGAGGCCGTGGTCGTCGACGCCAAGGACGAGTTCGCCGACGAGTACTGCCTGCCCGCGATCCAGTCGAACGCGCTGTACATGGACCGCTATCCGCTGGTCTCGGCACTGAGCCGACCGCTGATCGTCAAGCACCTCGTGGCCGCTGCACGCGAGCACGGCGGTGGCACGGTCGCGCACGGCTGCACCGGAAAGGGCAACGACCAGGTCCGCTTCGAGGTCGGGTTCGCTTCGCTGGCACCGGATCTGAAGGTGCTGGCGCCGGTGCGTGACTACGCGTGGACGCGGGAGAAGGCGATCGCGTTCGCCGAGGAGAACGCGATCCCGATCAACGTCACCAAGCGCTCGCCGTTCTCGATCGATCAGAACGTCTGGGGGCGTGCCGTCGAGACGGGGTTCCTCGAGCATCTGTGGAATGCGCCCACCAAGGATGTCTACGACTACACCGAGGATCCGACGGTCAACTGGAGCACACCCGACGAGGTGATCATCGGATTCGAACGCGGAGTACCGGTGTCGATCGACGGACGTCCCGTGACCGTCCTGCAGGCCATCGAGGAGCTGAACCGCCGGGCCGGCGAACAGGGTGTCGGCAGGCTCGACGTCGTTGAAGACCGGTTGGTCGGCATCAAGAGTCGCGAGATCTATGAGGCGCCGGGCGCGATGGTGTTGATCACCGCTCACACCGAACTGGAACACGTGACCCTTGAGCGGGAACTCGGCCGGTTCAAGCGCCACACCGACCAGAAGTGGGGCGAGTTGGTTTACGACGGGCTCTGGTACTCGCCGCTGAAGACCGCGCTCGAGTCCTTCGTCGCCACGACCCAGGAGCATGTGACCGGGGAGGTCCGGCTCGTGCTGCACGGCGGACACATCGCGGTCAACGGCCGCCGCAGCGCCGAGTCGCTCTACGACTTCAACCTCGCCACCTACGACGAGGGCGACACGTTCGACCAGTCCGCGGCCCGCGGTTTCGTACAGATCCACGGTCTGTCGTCGAGCATCGCCGCCCGGCGAGACTTGGCCGGCCAGTGATCCCCGCACCACCGCGAGCGACCGTGTTTGCCCCTCGACACGCCGGTCGCGCGCGTACAACCGCGGTCGCTCGCGGCACGGTGAGTGACCCGAGATGAGCGATCTGCGATGAGCACCAACGAAGGCTCGCTGTGGGGCGGACGGTTCTCCGACGGTCCGTCCGACGCGCTTGCCGCGTTGTCGAAGTCGACACATTTCGACTGGGTGCTGGCGCCTTACGACATCCGCGCGTCCAAGGCGCACGCGCAGGTATTGCACGATGCCGGTCTGTTGACCGACGAACAGCGAGACGGACTGCTCGCGGGTCTCGACAGCCTGGCCAAAGACGTAGCGGACGGCAGCTTCGGCCCGCTGGTCACCGACGAGGACGTGCACGGCGCGCTCGAACGCGGCCTGATCGACCGGGTCGGAGCAGAACTCGGCGGTCGGCTACGCGCCGGCAGGTCGCGAAATGATCAGGTGGCCACATTGTTTCGGATGTGGCTGCGCGACGCGATCAGGCGTGTCGCCGACGGCGCTCTGCAGGTCGTCGACGCGTTGGCGACCCAGGCGGCGGCACACCCAACCGCGATCATGCCGGGCAAGACGCATCTGCAGTCCGCGCAACCCGTCCTCCTCGCTCATCACCTGCTGGCGCATGCGCATCCGCTGCTGCGCGACGTCGACCGACTGGCGGACTTCGACAAGCGAGCGGCGGTGTCACCCTACGGGTCCGGCGCCCTGGCCGGCTCGTCTCTGGGTTTGAATCCCGACGCGATCGCCGAGGAGCTCGGTTTCGACGCCGCCGCCGAGAATTCGATAGACGCCACCGCATCGCGCGACTTCGCCGCCGAGGCGGCGTTCGTGTTCTCGATGATCGGCGTCGACCTGTCGAGGCTGGCCGAGGACATCATCCTCTGGAGCACAACCGAATTCAGCTACGTCACCCTGCATGACGCCTGGTCGACCGGTAGCTCGATCATGCCGCAGAAGAAGAACCCGGACATCGCGGAACTCGCCCGCGGCAAGTCCGGCCGGTTGATCGGCAACCTCACCGGGCTGCTGGCGACGCTGAAGGCGCAGCCGCTGGCCTACAACCGGGACCTGCAGGAGGACAAGGAACCGGTGTTCGACTCCGTGGCGCAACTGGAGCTGCTGTTACCGGCCATGACCGGGCTGGTGGCGACGCTGCGCTTCGACGTCGACCGGATGACCGAGCTCGCGCCGCTGGGCTATACCCTCGCCACCGACATCGCCGAATGGCTTGTGCGCCGGGGAGTTCCGTTCCGGATCGCGCACGAGGCTGCTGGTGCCGCGGTGCGCGCCGCGGAGGCGCGCGGCGTCGGACTAGAGGATCTCGAGGACACCGAACTCGCCGAGATCCACCCGGAGCTGATCCCACAGGTGCGTGAGATCTTGACCGTCGAAGGATCCGTGGACTCTCGCGATGCGCGCGGCGGCACCGCACCTATCCAGGTCGCCAAGCAACTGAGCGTGGTGCGGGAGACGGCCAGTCGGCTTCGGCTGCGACTGCGTTAGCGCTCCGCCGCGGCCAACCAGGCGTCTTCGAGCGATTCCTTGCGTGCCAACAACTCTCGCAACTCATCGTTGAGCGCGCCCAGCCGGACGTGGTCCGCGGCCGCCTCGGCCATCGACTCGTGCAACTCGGCGATGCGCGATTCGAGCTTCTCCAGCTGCCCCTCGATGCGCGCCATCTCCTTGCCGGTGCGTCGCTCCCGCGCCGATGCGGTCTCTCCTTGCGGGGCCGACGACGCCGGAGCCGGCGGTGACGCACCCGCCGCACGGTCCGCCAGATACTGCTCGATGCCGCCCGGCAACAGCTCGCAGCGGCCAGCGCCTGTCAGGGCGTAGGTGACGTCGGAAACCCGTTCGAGGAAGTAGCGGTCGTGGGTGACGACGATCAGCGTGCCGGGCCAGCCGTCCAGGTAGTCCTCGATGACGGTCAACGTGTCGATGTCGAGGTCGTTGGTGGGCTCGTCGAGCAACAGCACGTTCGGCTCGTCGAGCAGCAACCGCAGAAACTGCAGCCTGCGTCGTTCACCACCCGAGAGCTCCGCCACCCGCGCGGTCAGCTTGTCGCCGGTGAACCCGAAGTCCCGCAACAACGTGTCGGCGCTGATCTCGCCGCCACCCGCCAGCTGGGTGATCCGTCGCCGGTCCTCGACCGCGTCGAGCACCCGGTCGCTGCCATCGAGTTCGGCCAGCGCCTGGCTGAGGTAGCCGATCTTCAGCGTCGCGCCCCGTTTGATCGTACCCGCCGTCGGAGTGAGCTCACCTGCCAGCAGGCGCAATACCGACGTCTTGCCCGTGCCGTTCACACCGACCAAGCCGATGCGCGCGCCGGGTCCGATCGACCAGTCGAGTTTGTCCAGCACCACGGTGTCACCCACCTCGAGCCGCACCCGGTGCAGGTCGAACACGTCCTTGCCCAGCCGCGTGGAGGCGAACCGCTGCAGAACCAGGGAGTCGCGCGGCGGCGGTTCGTTGGCGATCAACTCGTTGGCGGCCTGGATGCGGAACTTCGGTTTCGACGTCCGCGCCGGCGGGCCGCGCCGCAGCCACGCCAGCTCTTTGCGCATGAGGTTCTGCCTGCGCGCCTCGGCGCCGGCCGCTAGCCGCATCCGCTCGGCCCGCGCGAGCACGTAGGCGGCGTAACCGCCGTCGTAGCCGTCGACCGTGCCTTTTCCGCTGGCGGCGTGCACCTCCCACGTCCTGGTGCAGACCGCGTCGAGAAACCAGCGGTCGTGGCTCACCATCACCAGGGCCTTGGCCCGACGCCGGTTGAGGTGGGCGGCCAGCCATCCGATCACCTCGACGTCGAGGTGGTTGGTCGGTTCGTCGAGCACGAGGACGTCATGGCCGGCGATCAGCAACGCGGCCAGCGCCACCCGGCGCCGCTCCCCACCGGAGAGTCGACCCACCCCATTGTCGAGGGAGACATCGGCCAACAAGTGTGAGACGACGTCGCGGGTCTCGGGTTCGGCGGCCCACACGTGATCGGGGCGGCCGCCGACGATAACGTCGCGCACGGTGGCACCGGCGCCGAAGTCGTCACTTTGTCGCAGGTAGCCCACCGACAGACCCGAGGTGTGGGTCACCCGCCCCGAATCCGGCTCCCGTGTTCGCGTCAAAATCTGCAACAGCGTGGTCTTACCGTCGCCGTTGCGCCCGACGACACCGATCGCGTCACCTTCGTCGATGCCCAGACTGACCCCGTCGAGAAGCGTGCGGGTGCCATAGCCGACGGTCGCGCGCTCGACATTGATCAGGTTCGCCATCAGCCGCCGATGATAGGTCGGCCCTGCCGGGCGGGCCCTGTGCCATGATGACGTCGGCCAATTTCGGGGGTTTGACGTCGGTCAGAAGGGGAGCGTGCGGTGTGGATCTGTCGCCGATAACCAAGCCGGTCGGACGACTGGTGGCAACCGCGCAGAACGGGCTGGAGGTGCTGCGCTACGGCGGTCTGGAGACCGGCGCCGTGCCATCGCCGTTCCAGATCATCCAGAGCGTGCCGATGTATCGGCTGCGGCGCTATTTCCCGCCCGACACGAGGCCGGGCGCCAAGCCGCCCGGTCCACCCGTGCTGATGGTGCATCCGATGATGATGTCCGCCGACATGTGGGACGTCACCCGCGACGAGGGCGCCGTGGGCATCCTGCACAATGCGGGCATCGACCCGTGGGTCATCGACTTCGGCTCGCCCGACAAGGTCGAAGGCGGGATGGAACGCACGCTGGCCGACCACGTCGTCGCGTTGAGCGAGGCCATCGACACCGTCAAAGAGATCACCGGCCGTGACGTGCACCTCGCCGGCTACTCACAGGGTGGGATGTTCGCCTACCAGGTCGCCGCCTACCGCCGGTCGAAGGACCTCGCGAGCATCATCGCCTTCGGCTCGCCGGTCGACACCCTGGCAGCGCTCCCCATGAACCTGCCCGCCAGCATCGCGCCTGCGGCCGCGGATTTCATGGCCGACCACGTGTTCAACCGGATCGACATCCCGGGCTGGCTCGCCCGCACCGGCTTCCAGATGCTCGACCCGATCAAGACAGCCCAGTCGCGCATCGACTTCCTTCGTCAGCTCCATGATCGCGAAGCCCTGCTGCCCCGCGAGCAGCAACGCCGGTTCCTGGCGTCCGAAGGCTGGATCGCGTGGTCGGGACCCGCCATCGCCGAGTTGCTGAAACAGTTCATCGCGCACAACCGGATGATGAGCGGCGGCTTCTCCATCCACGGTGACCTGGTCACGCTGTCGGATATCGAGTGTCCGGTGCTGGCCGTGGTCGGCGAGGTCGACGACATCGGCCAGCCGGCCTCAGTGCGCGGCATCAAGCGTGCCGCTCCGAAGGCCGATGTCTACGAATTCCTGATCCGCGCAGGGCATTTCGGGCTTGTCGTCGGATCGAAGGCCTCCAGCCAGACGTGGCCGGCCGTGGCGCAGTGGGTCAAGTGGCTCGACGGCTCCGGCGAACGGCCCGAGGGTGTCAACCCGATGGCGCTGCAGCAGGCAGAACCCAACGAGTCCGGCGTTTCACTCAGCTCGCGCCTTGCGCACGGCACCGCCGCGGCCACCGAGATGGCATGGACCTTCGCCCGCTCGGCGGCCGATGCCGTTGTGAGCGCGAACAAATCAGCCAGGGCCCTGGCCGTCGAAACGGCGCGTACGCTGCCGCGCCTGGCGCGACTCGGCCAGATCAACGAGCACACCCGAATCTCGTTCGGCCGGATCATGTCCGAACAGGCCCGCGACTTCCCGCGCGGCGACTGCCTGCTGTTCGACGGTCGAGTACACACCTACGAGGCCGTGGACCGGCGCATCAACAACGTCGTCCGCGGCCTCATCGAGGTCGGGGTGCGCCAAGGCGCGCACGTCGGCGTTCTGATGGAGACCCGGCCCAGCGCGCTGGTGGCGATCGCGGCGCTGTCGCGTCTGGGCGCCGTCGCGGTGCTGATGCCGCCTGACGCCGATCTGCCCACCGCTGCGCGGCTGGGCTCGGTGTCGGACATCATCGCCGACCCCAGCAACCTCGAAGCCGCCCGGCGACTCGACATGCGGGTGCTGGTGCTCGGCGGCGGTGAGGCCCGCGACCTCGACGTTCCCGAGGACAGCGACGTCATCGACATGGAGAAGATCGATCCGGACGCCGTCGACCTGCCGGGGTGGTACCGGCCGAATCCTGGTCTCGCCCGCGACCTCGCCTTCATCGGGTTCAGTTCGGTCGGCGGCGAGTTGGTCGCCAGGCAGATCACGAACGCCCGGTGGGCGATCTCGGCGTTCGGCACCGCGTCGGCGGCCAACCTCAGCCGCAGCGACACCGTGTACTGCCTGACGCCGCTGCACCACCAGTCCGGCCTGCTGGTTGCGATCGGCGGTGCCGCCGTCGGCGGCTCGCGGATCGCGCTGTCGCGCGGCCTGCGGCCCGACCGGTTCCTCAACGAGATTCGCCAATACGGCGTCACGGTCGTCAGCTATACGTGGGCGATGCTCCGCGACGTCATCGACGACCCGTCGTTCGCGTTGTACGGCAGTCATCCGGTGCGGTTGTTCATCGGTTCCGGCATGCCGACCGGGCTGTGGAAGCGTGTGGTGGAGATCTTCGAACCGGCACACGTCGTCGAGTTCTTCGCCACCACGGACGGACAAGCGGTGCTGGCCAACGTGTCCGGCGCAAAGATCGGCAGCAAGGGCCGTCCGCTACCGGGTGGACGCGAACTGGCGCTGGCGGCCTATGACCCCTCCGAGGACTTGATTCTGGAGGACGAGCAGGGCTTCGTCCGCCGCGCCGAGACCAACGAGGTCGGTGTGCTGCTCGCCCGCCCGCGCGGTCCGGTCGACCCGACGGCCCCCATCAAGCGGGGGGTCTTCGCCCCGGCCGACACCTGGGTGTCCACGGAGTACCTTTTTCGCCGCGACGACGACGGCGACTACTGGATGGTCGACAGTCGCGGAGTCGTCATCCACACCGACCGTGGTTGCGTCTACGCGTCGACCGTCAACGACGCGGTCGGCTGCATCGGGGCGGTCGACCTCGCGGTCACCTACGGGGTGCCGGCCAACGGACGGCAGCTGGCCATCACCGCCCTGGAGGTGCGACCCGGCGGCAGCATCCCGTCTGCCGACCTGTCCGAGGCACTCGCGGACCTGGCGGTCGGCGAACCGCCCGACATCGTGCACGTGGTGCCGAGGATGGCGCTCAGCGCGTCGTACCGACCGCTGGTCAGTCCGCTGCGGGCCGAGGGCGTTCCGAAGCCGTCGCGTAACGCGTGGTACCTCGACCCCGATACGAATCGTTACAAGCGGTTGACCGTGGCGGTCCGGGCCGAGATCGTCGAAGGCCGGTAGCGGGGCCGGTCTCGACGATCTGCTGCAAGGCGCGAGCGCTGTTAGGCTCCCGCTTGCGGTGAGTCGGCGGTCCGGCCACCGCGCCACCGACCTGGAGGATTGATGACATCGCGAACCGGTACCCCGCGCGCCATCTGGCGCCGCCTCGTCATCAGCGGTATGGCCGGGGGCGTGTTGACGGTCGGTCTGCTGGCCGGTGTCGCAGCTCCGACGGCGGCGGCGCAGCCCGCCGAGCCGACGGTCGAAACCGAAGCGCCTCAGGCCGACGGCCCGAAGACGCCATGCACCGGCGACGACTGCAACAAGGACGACGAGGCCGCGCCGAAGGTGAACGCGGACCAGGTGCTCCAGATGATCAGCGAGGAGTACCGGCAGGGCGACGGCGGCGGCCAGGTCTCTATACTGATCGACGACGCGGTCAAGCTGCGCAAGCTGGGCTTTCGCCCGTCGAACGCGAACGCCGTCGCACTCGAGAACGCCCTCGAGTACCGGCCGAATCAGACGCCGCTCGTCGAAGCGCTCAAGGAAACGATCACCCACCAGCGCAAGATGCAGGCACGCGCCGCGCAGGAGGCCGCTGCCGGCGGCGGATCCATCGCGGGGATCCCCGTCACGCCCGCCATGCCCCTCCCGGCCGGCTGATCCCCGTGGCCCTCGACGAGAAGCTGCTCGACATCCTGGTCTGCCCGCAGGACCGGGGTCCCTTGCTGCTCGTCGGCGACGAATACCTCTACAACCCGCGGCTGCGCCGGGCGTATCGCATCGACGACGGCATCCCGGTGCTGCTGATCGACGAGGCCGTCGACATCACCGACGACGCCGAGCATAAGCGGATGCTGGACCGCACGTCAGGTGACGTCGGGTAGCTCACCGGTGAGGTAGCGCTGCAGGTTAGGCGCGATCGTTTCGACGATTCGGTCCACCGGCAGAGATTTGAACGGCTCGAGTTCGAGGATGTAGCGGGCCATCACCACGCCCAGCAACTGCGAGGCGACGAACTGCACGCGGACCGGTCCGCTACCCGGGGGAACGTCCACCCGCGAACCGACTTCTCTGGTGATCACCTCCTCGAAGAACGACCGCACCAAGGAGGTGTCATTGCCGGCGAGGATCGATCGCAGGGTCGCGATGAAACCCTTGCCCAGCTCGGAATCCCACAGCGGCAGCAGGAGAGACGGTAGCGTGCGGCCGATCTCTTCGACGGGGACCTGCCGTAGCGGGCCGATGACCTGCATGGGATCGATCGGAATGTGGATCGCCGCGGCGAACAGCTGGGTCTTGGTTCCGAAGTAGTGATGCACCAGCGCGGGGTCCACACCCGCGGCCGCGGCGATCGCGCGTATTGAAGTCTTGTCGATTCCGTTGCGCGCGAACAACTCCCGCGCGCTGTTCAGGATCCGTTCCCGGGTGTCTGACGGCCCGGGCGGCCGGCCCGGCCGCTTGCGTTCGGCGTTGGTGGTCACGGAGTCCTTCGTCGTAGCGTGGCCGCTGCCAGGCAAAGCGCGACGACCGCGAATCCGATGACCACCGCGGTGTCGCGCACCACGGTGAACGTCGGTTCGGCGTACGCCCCAACCTGTTGCAGCGCCTCCAGAGCGTAACTTGCGGGCAGTACATTGCTGATCCACTGCAACCACTCCGGCAGTACGTCGCGCGGCACGATGATCCCGCACAGCAGAAGTTGCGGGGCGATCACCACCGGCATGAACTGAACGGCCTGAAACTCGGTGCGTGCGAACGCGCTACAGAGCAGTCCGAGGCCGACGCCGAGGACGGCGTTGATGATCGCGATTGCGAACACCCACACCGGGCTGCCTTCGGTGTGCAGGCCGAGGAACGCGTAGGAGACCAGACATGCGAGCGTGGCCTGGGCTGCGGCCGCGATCGAGAAGGCGGTGCCGTACGCGGCGAGGAGGTCGAGCCGGCGCAGGGGAGTGGTCAGTATCCGCTCCAGAGTGCCCGAAACCCGTTCCCGCTGCATCGTTATCGACGTGATCAGGAACATCACGACCAGCGGGAACACGCCGAGCATGATCAGGCAGGCGTTGTTGAATGGAGAGGGCGCACCGGGTGGATGCGGTGCATTGTCAAACATGAAGTAGAGCAGCGTGATGATGAGGCTCGGTACGACGAGGATCATCGCGACGCTGCGGTGGTCGGCCGCCAACTGCCGCAGGATGCGACCGGTGGTCGCGAGATACGCCTGAAGGCTCAGCCGGCTTCGGCCTTGGGAGCGTCGATGCTGTGCGTGATGACGGACAGAAACGCTTCCTCCAGTGATTGACATCCGCTGTCCTCTCGTAGCTTCGCGGGCGTGCTGTGAGCGAGCAGTCGACCGTCGCGCATGAGCAGCAACTCGCCACAGTGGTCGGCCTCATCCATGACGTGGCTGGAGACCAGGAGGGTGGTGCCTTGCGCTGCCAGCCGGTGGAACTGCTCCCACAGATCGACGCGAAGCACGGGATCGAGGCCGACAGTGGGTTCGTCGAGCACGAGCAGATCCGGATGCGAGACCAACGCGCAGGCCAGCGACACGCGTGTGCGCTGTCCTCCGGAAAGGTTGGCGCACAACGCGGTTCGATGGTCGGCGAGTCCGACGGCGATTACGGCATCGTCGGCGGAGTCGGCGCCGGTGCCATACAGCGCGGCGAAGTAGCGGACGTTGTCGATGACCCGTAAGTCGTCGTAGATGGTGGGGTTCTGGGTGACGTAGCCGACGCGGTGACGTAGGGCGGCCGAGCCGGCTGGTTCACCGAGCACCGTCACCGTGCCGGAATCGACCATCTGAGTGCCGACGATGCTTCGCATCAGCGTCGTCTTGCCGCAGCCCGAAGGACCCAGCAGGGCGGTGATCGTGCCGGGGGGGATGGTCACCGTGATTCCGTCGAGGGCCAGGCGATTGCCACGGATGACTCGCAGATTCTCGATGTCGACGGCCGGGGTGGCATCGCGTCCAGAGAATTCATCGCTTGATGAAGTCATCATATGATGAATATCCTTCACGCTGCCGGGATAAGTCAAGGCCCTCCGTAGGATCTCCACCGATGAATCCAGAAGCGCGGGCCGACGTTGACCGCTGAACTCTTGTCGGTCGACCCGGTGACCGCCGCCCGACGACTGCTCGGCGCCTACCTCACCGCGCGCGGGGTCAGCGCGATGGTCGTCGAGGTCGAGGCCTACGGCGGGCCACCGGATGGACCGTGGCCGGACGCCGCCGCCCATTCGTACCGGGGACCGGGACCGCGCAACCGCGTGATGTTCGGTCTGCCCGGCCGGCTGTACACCTATCGCAGCCACGGCATCCACGTCTGCGCGAACATCGTCTGCGCGAGCGACGGCGTGGCGGGTGCCGTATTGCTCAGGGCCGCCGCCATCGAAGCGGGCCTGAGCACCGCGCATGCCCGCCGCGGCGAGTCGGTCCGTCCCGCCGCGCTGGCCCGGGGACCGGGCAACCTGTGCTCAGCGCTGGGAATCACGATGGAAGACAACGGAATCGACATCCTCGACCCGGGCAGCGCGGTCCATTTGACGCTCGGCGAGCGGCACGTCGCCGCCGAAGGCCCGCGGGTCGGCGTGAGCAAGGCCGCTGACCGTCCCTGGCGATTCTGGCTGGCGGGCCGGCCCGAGGTGTCTGCGTATCGGCGCAGCCCACGGGCACCGGCTCCCGGAGAAAGCGACTAGTACGGAAAGATCGCACGCATGGGTACGTCGATCCTCGACGAATTGGAGTGGCGCGGCCTGATCGCGCAATCCACCGACCGCGACGCGCTGGCCGAGGCACTCGCGGCCGGGCCCGTCACCGTCTATTCGGGCTTCGACCCGACCGCCCCGAGCCTGCATGCGGGCCATCTCATTCCGCTGTTGACGCTGCGCCGTTTTCAGCAGGCGGGCCATCGGCCCATCGTTCTCGCAGGCGGCGCCACCGGCATGATCGGCGACCCCCGCGACACCGGGGAGCGCACGTTGAACACCGCCGACACCGTGGCGGACTGGGCAGACCGGATCCGCGGCCAACTCGAGCGCTTCGTCGAGTTCGACGACACCGGCACCGGCGCCGTCATCGAGAACAACCTGTCGTGGACCGGTCCGCTGTCGGCGATCGAGTTCCTGCGCGACGTCGGCAAGTACTTCTCGGTCAACGTGATGCTCGACCGCGACACCGTTCGCCGTCGGCTCGAAGGTGAGGGCATCTCCTACACCGAATTCAGCTACATGCTGCTGCAAGCCAACGACTATGTGGAGTTGCACCGGCGCTACGACTGCTCACTGCAGATCGGGGGTTCCGACCAGTGGGGCAACATCATCGCCGGGGTCAGGCTGGTCCGCCAGAAGGACGGAGCCACGGTGCATGCCCTGACCACGCCGTTGGTGACCGACTCCGAGGGCAAGAAATTCGGTAAGTCGACCGGAGGCGGCAGCCTGTGGCTCGACCCGCAGATGACGAGCCCCTACGCCTGGTACCAGTACTTCATCAACACCGCCGATGCGGACGTCGTCAATTATCTGCGCTGGTTCACCTTCCTTCCGCCCGACGAGTTGGCCGAACTGGAACAGGCCACCGCTGAGCGGGCCCATGAACGTGCTGCGCAGCGGCGACTGGCGCGGGAGCTCACCACGTTGGTGCACGGCGAGGCCGCCACGCAGTCCGTCGAACACGCCAGCCAGGCCCTGTTCGGCCGGGCCGAACTGACAGAACTGGACGAGCCGACGCTCGGTGCGGCGTTGCGCGAGGCCGCGGTCGCTCAACTGAAGCCGGGCGGTTCCGAAACCATCGTCGACCTGCTTGTGGCCAGTGGGCTCTCCCCGAGCAAGGGCGCGGCCAGGCGCACCGTCGCCGAGGGCGGTGTCTATGTCAACAACGCCCGGGTCGACGGCGAGGAATGGGTTCCGCAGCCCAGCGATTTTCTGCATGGCCGATGGCTCGTGCTGCGTCGCGGCAAGCGCAACATCGCGGGCATCGAACGGGTGGCCTGAAGGCTCGACCGCTGCGGGAACAACGGCGGCGCGTGAAACGTTGGATCTCTCGGTAGGAGCCAACGCACCCCGGTGCGCGTGACGGGTGTCGAGATGAAAAACCCGTTCTATCAGGCCATTTGACTCCTACTTTTCCCTCACGTAACTTATGGACTCGTCGCTGCGACACGGGCCAAGCCCGAAGAGCGCGGCGACTCCCAGAGGGAAGTCCCACTTCGGTGGGTTCCTGAGCGTCCGCACTACGAGTACGCGGCTTCAAAGCCGCGGGCTGGTGGCGCGGTCGTGCGGGTGTGTTGTTTGAGAACTCAATAGTGTGTTTGGTGGTTTTTGTTTGTTGTTGTTTTTTGCCATGCCCTGTTTT
>NZ_LQIS01000053.1 GCF_001499905.1 Mycobacterium sp. GA-1285
CGGGCATTCTGGAAAGGCCTGCCCCGCTTGCCTGTCCGCACCGGCAACAGATCCTCGATCAATGCCCACTGGGCATCCGACAACGACTCAAATCGCGACATCCCTCAAGCCTCAGGCACAACACCCGAAACCTTTGTCAGACACGCCCTAGTCGACTGGCTCGAGAGCTTGACCTCCGATCGCCTTCCGCGGAGTTATCGTTTCGGCAATGAGGTCGAGATTGCTTGCGGTATGCCTGGTCGCGATCGGCGTGACCGGCTGCGGCGCCATCGGGGGATCGTTCGACCTCATCCCGGAGGAGCCGACTCCGGTCGCGATCACCAACGTCGCCGCCCCCGAAGCCACGCTGGCCGAGCGCGCGGTTGTCGCGGAGGCGGCCCGCAGCGTGGTCAGGATTCACACCCAAGCTCTCCAGTGTGCGAGAACGGTGGACGGCAGCGGGGTTGTCGTCGCGCCGAACAGAGTGATGTCAGCCGCGCACACCGTCGCGGGCGCGGACATCGTCAACGTCTGGGTCGGTGATCGGGAAATACCCGCCACCGTCGTGGTTTACGACTCGGCGATGGACGTCGCCGTGCTCGACGTGCCCGATCTGAGGGCGCCCACACTCTCGATGGAACAGGACACCGCCGTCACCGGAACCGACGCCGTCGTGCTCGGATATCCCGGCGGAGGGCCGTTCGTGGCCACCCCCGCGCGAATCCGCAAGGTGATGGAGCTTCTGGTGGCCGACATCTACCGCACCACGACGGTGAATCGCGAGGTCTACGTCATCAGGGGACCGATCCGGCACGGCGGCTCCGGTGGACCACTGATCGACCTGAACGGCCACATGCTCGGCATCAGCTTCGGGGCCGCTATCGACGACCCGGAGACCGGTTTCGTGGTGACCGCCAAGCAGGTCGCCGCGATGGTGGCGGACGGCGTGCGCGCCCACATGCCCGTCGCAACCGGCCCCTGCACACCCTGATCAGCGCTGAGGCATCGGACGAACGAGCACTGACTGCTGTATGGCGCCGACCGCGCCGGTCTCGTCGAACAGCGTGCCGAGCGTCGTACCGATGCCGTCGGGTCCGTAGCTGGTCTCCGCGCGGATGCCGATCCACTCGCCCTCCGGGATTCGGTGTACGTGCACGACGAGGTCGGTGTTCATGAACGTCCAGCGGCCGATGTCGAGTTTGGTCCCGATACCGTTTGCGTCGTCGGCCACCGCGAACAGCCGCTCCATCGGTGTCATGGTCTCACCCTTGACCAGATCGACCTCTGGGCGGATCCACGACTCACCGGGGCCCTCGCAGAGCGGTTCGGTCAACCATCGCCAGTCGAGGCTGTGCACGTAGTTGCGATCCCAGTCCTTCTTCATGTCACGGCTTTTCGCCTCTGACAGTGGACGCAGCGGAGGTTGTGGCGCATGTTGCACGGCGTGGGTGTCGACGGTCTTGAACCGCCACCCGCTGGCCCGCGCGACGGGCCGCGGTTCTGCGTCCGGCCGCGACGCGAGGAGCTCGGAACTGACGAGCTCGATCTGCTTGCCGGAGCGTTCGATTCGCGACCGTACCCACAGATCGCCCTCGGCGGGAACAGCGCCGAGCAGGTCGATCAGCACCCGGCTCAAGCGGGTGTCGTCGCGGGCCTGGCAGCGTTCGAGCGCGCGAACCAGGATGGCGGACACCGGAGCTCCGTGCTGGATCGCCGCCGACCAGGTGCTGCGAACCAGATCGGTCGCGCGGATCTTCTCGCCGAGCGGATCGGCGTCGTCGATGAGCTCGTAGTAGGAATCGCTCACGGCAGGCCCGCTCCCGGTATGTCGACCGTGATCGCATCGACGCGCGACAGCTTGGTGCCTTTCAGCCGTTGCGGGTACGCGTCGGTGCTGGACACCAGGAACAAAGTGCGACGCTCGGAACCGCCGAGCGCGCAGGCGATCGCGGTTCGCTCACCGATGTCGATGCGATCGGTGACGATGCCGCCCTCGGCGATCCGCTCGAACTGATGGGCCAGCGTCATCGCCGCCCACACGCCGCCCTCGGCGTCGAGGCAGATGCCGTCCGGTGGCCCGTCCAGCCCGTCGGCGAAGGTTCGACGCTCAGTCAGGGCACCGTCGGGCGTTATCGAGTATGCGCTCAGGCGCCGTCCGGTCGACTCCGCGACGATCAGCGTCGTGCGGTCGGGAGTGATCACCATTCCGTTGGGGAAATCGAGCCCGTCGGCGACGACGGTGAAGGTGTCGTCGAGATCGAGTCGCACGATCACACCGCCGTCGCGGGCCTGGGAGCCGACGTAGGCGCGGCCGTCCCTGTCGACGACCATGTCGCCAAGGGGGGCCGGGACGATCGCGGACAGGTCGGCGATCGTCGTGACGTTTTCGCCGTCGTAGCGCAGCACGTGGCGCAACTCGGTAGAGGAGATCAGCAACGAGCCGTCGGGCCGGAACCCGAGGCCGGCCGGCGCGTGCCCGGGCAACGGCAGGGTCGTCAGGTCACCGTTGAGGTCGACGGTGTGCACCGCTTCGCCGAGCATGTCGGAGAACCAGAGCAGACCTTCGAACCAGCGTGGCCCCTCGCCGAAGCAGAACCCGTTCGCCAGCGGCGTCAGCGCCATCCGGGCACACCTTTACAAAACACGCGACAAGTGTCACGCTCGCAAGGTGTCACTGTCAACTGGGTGCAGGTCATGAAGAAGTACTACGGTCATACCCTGCTCTATCTCCACGAGACCATTGCGCTCGGTTCGGAGTGCGCCGACCGGTTCATCGGCGATGAGCGCTCGCGCGAAGAGAATTTCATTGAGGTTTTCGGCGACGTCTACCATCCGATGATGGCCGACCTGGGCGCGCGGTTGTTCGCGATCTGGGAGACGACGCCGTACAACGGCCACTGGCCGCAGGTCACGATCATCTGGGAGATCGACGAGTTCGCCGACTATGCGCGCATCGGCAAGGCCCAGGCGCGGGGCGGCACCCATGAGGAAGCCGCGAAGAAGTGGTCGACGTTTCTGGCCGAGATCGGCGCCTCGGGGGAGGGTCGCATCATGTACGCGGGCAAATACAATCGGACACTTGCGCAGCTGCAGGAGGCGAACTTCGGTGCCGGCCTGGTGATTCAGGAGATCATGCAGACCAAACCCGGCCGCCAGGACGACTACATCCGCGAACTGGAACGCCTTTATGTGCCGTGGTCGGAACGCACCGGAAAGCGTTGGCTCGGTTCGTTCATCACGACGTTCCGCTTCAACGAGGTCATCCACTACTGGGCTCTCGACGGCGACTGGGACTGTTTCGCCAACCATTACCCGTCGTGGAAGGACAGCCCACCCGCCGAGATCGTCACTTGG
This sequence comes from Mycobacterium sp. GA-1285, assembly GCF_001499905.1. Taxonomy (GTDB): domain Bacteria; phylum Actinomycetota; class Actinomycetes; order Mycobacteriales; family Mycobacteriaceae; genus Mycobacterium. Next base: position 3,334 of record NZ_LQIS01000053.1, read on the forward strand.
ATGAGCGTCGCGCCCGCGTTGCGCGACGGCTGGGAAGACTCCATTCTGCAGGCCCTACCACCGTCACCGCTGCAATGAACACTCAGAAGTCCGAAGTGCTGCAGGACTTTTCCTACGATCCGTTCGATCCGGCGGTGATGGCCGATCCACTGCAGTTCTACCGAACACTGCGCGATCGGCATCCCGTGTACTACGTCGAGAAATGGGACACCTACGCGCTGTCTCGTTTCGAGGACATCTGGCGAGTGCTGGAGGTCAACGACGGCACATTCGTCGCCTCCGAGGGAACCCTGCCCGCGGCAACCGTTCTCGCGATGCACAACGACGGCCCGGTGCCTGACCCGGCACTGCATCCGATGCCCTTCCACGCGAACTTCGACGCGCCGATCTACGACACCGTGCGGAGGTGCACGTCGGCTCCGTTCCGGCCGAGATCGGTCGGAAGATTGGCCGACCGCATTCGCGCCCTGGCCAACGAGCGCCTCGACGAGCTGCTGCCGCGCGGCACCTTCGACCTCACGCAGGACTACGGCGGCATCGTCGCCGCGTCGGTGGTGTGCGAATTGCTCGGCCTGCCAATCGAATTGGCGGCCGATGTCCTGTCGACCGTCAACGCCGGCAGCCTCGCGCAGCCGGGCAGTGGCGTGGAGGTCGCCAACGCGCGGCCCGGTTACCTAGAGTATCTCGTTCCGATCATCCAGCGCAGTAGGGCCAATCCCGGCGAGAACCCGATCGCCGACAACCTGATCGAGTACCGATTGCCGGACGGCTCGGCGTTCAACGACGTCGAGGCCGCGACCCAGCTGCTCGGGATCTTCATCGGCGGAACCGAAACGGTGCCGAAGATCGTCGCGCACGGGGTGTGGGAGCTCGGGATTCGGCCCGACCAGCTGTGCGCCGTGCGCAGCGACCTCGACGCCCACGTACGAGTCGCGCGCGAGGAGATGATCCGGTATTGCGCGCCGGCGCAATGGTTTGCGCGCACCGTCCGCAAGCCGTTCACCCTCCACGACACCACGCTGGCGCCGGGTCAGCGGGTCATCACGCTGCTGGCGTCGGCCAACCGCGACGAACGCGAGTACTCCGATCCGGACGCGTTCATCTGGGACCGTCCCATCGAGCACCTGTTGGCCTTCGGTCGCGGGCAACACTTCTGCCTCGGGGTGCACCTCGCGCGGCTGGAGATCGGCATCATGGTGACCGAATGGCTCAACCGGGTCGGTGACTGGCGCGTCGACGGCGAGGCCGTGTCCCGCCCGCCGTCGAGTTTCCAGTGGGGCTGGAACAGTGTTCCCGTCGAGGTCCACGTGGAGGTGTGAGATGTGGTCCTATCGACTGGTCGCGCCGTATACGTTCGAGCGGCAAGACATTCCGGAGACGACGCCGGAGTCGCTGGCGGATCGGCAGGTGCTGCTGCGCTTCCGTGCGGCGGGCGTCTGCGGCAGCGACCTACCCCCGTTCCGGGGCGTTCGCGGCAAGATCGCCGGCGATCGCGGACTCAGCGCGGCCGAGATGCCGGGCTTCCCGATCCACGAGGTCGTCGGCGAGGTGATCGCCAGCAGGCATCGCAGCCACGGTGTGGGGGACTGGGTCGTCGGCTGGGCGTCCGGCTTCGACGGCCTGATGCAGCACGTCGTCGCCGACGGTGACGGGCTGGCGTATTACGACCACAACCTGAGCCCGCAGTACGCCGTCGCACTGCAGCCACTGGCGTGCGTGCTGTATGCGGTCGAACAGTTGCCCAAACTCAAGGGCCTGCATGTCGCGGTGATCGGACAGGGATCGATCGGCCTGTTGTTCTCCTATGCGGCAAAGGCTTTCGGTGCGCGTCGCGTAACGGGCGTCGACCCGGTCGACCGCGACGCGGTGGCCAAGGAGTTCGGTGTCGACACGATCGTGCGTGCCACCAGCGACCGGTGGGTGAGCCACCTGGAACCCGGCGATCGACCCGATGTGGTGATCGAAGCCGTCGGACACCAGGTCGCCACGCTGGGTCACGCGATCGAGGCGGTCGCCCCTGGCGGCACCGTGTTCTATTTCGGTGTGCCGGACGACGACAGCTATCCGATCAGCATGCGCACCATGCTGCGCAACAACCTGACGCTCAAGTCCGGTGTGACCCTGGACCGGCGACGGATGCTGGCCGCGGCCAACGAGTTCGTCCGGCACCGCCGCGACCTGCTGCCGGCCTACGTGACGCACACATTCGGCGTCGAGGACACCCAGGCGGCCTTCGAACTGGCGTGCCGCCCGGCGCCCGACCGCATCAAGATCGCGATCGTGCAGTGACCCCCAGCAGGTTGCAGGACGCGCTCGCGGCCAAGGAGCAGGTGTGGGGCGGTTGGGTCGTCGGCCCTACCATCATCGGCCCGGAGGAATTCGCCCGGGCCGGTTACGACTACGTCGGATTCGACATTCAGCACGGCTACCTCGACGACGCCGACGTCGCATTGCTGCTGCGGAGGTTGGAGCATGTGCCGATCGCTACCGCGGTGCGTGTCCCGTCGACCGATCCCGCGCCCATCGGCAGGGTGCTCGACGCGGGTGCCGACGCAGTGATCGTGGCGATGGTCGAATCGGCCGAGCAGGCAGCGGCATCGGTGTCGGCCACCCGCTACGCGCCTGCGGGAGTGCGCAGTTACGGGCCCCTGCGCGCCGGCCTCGGCCGCGACCCCGCCGAACACGAAGCGCGGGTGAGCGTCTTCGTGATGATCGAAAGCGCGCCCGGATTGGCCGCTGTCGACGAGATCTGCGCCGTACCGGGCCTGACCGGTGTCTATGTCGGGCCGGCGGATCTGGCCATCGCCCTCGGCCACACGCCCGCAGAGGCATGGAGCGCCTCGACCATGCTGGACGCGATCGCCCGTGTCGCTGCCACCGCGACGTCCGCGGGGCTGGTCGCGGGCATCCATGCCGGTGGAGCCGAGAACGGAAAGAAAGTGTCCGAGTTGGGCTTTCGCATGCTGACACTAGCATCGGAGTCGCAGGCGCTGCGTCACGGTGCGTCCGAAATCCTGCGGGAGGCCCAATGACGGAACGCGTCGCGCTGGTGACGGGCGCCGCCCAGGGGCAGGGCGCGGCGATCGTACAGCGGCTGCGTGCAGACGGCTTTCGCGTCGCCGCATGCGATCTGCTGTTCGACGAGTTGAAGCAGTCGGGGGGCGAGTTCGGCGACGACGGCGTGATCGCTGTCGGTCTGGACGTGACGTCGGCCGCGCAGTGGGCCGCCGCGGTAAAGACCGTCGGTGAGATGTTCGGTCCGGTGACGACGCTGGTGAACAACGCCGGGGTGCTGCACCGTGCGGCGCTGGCCGATGAGACCGCGGCAGGATTCGAATCCAGCTGGCGCGTCAACTGTCTGGGTCCCTTCCTCGGTATCCAGGCCACGCTCGAGCACCTGCGTCAGGCCGACGGTGCGGCGATCGTCAACACCTGTAGTACCGGTGCCATGCGAGCGTTTCCGGCGCACGCCGCCTATGGATCGTCGAAGTGGGCGCTGCGCGGGCTCACCCAGATCTGCGCGGCCGAACTGGCGCCCGCGGGCATTCGGGTCAACGCGGTGTTTCCCGGACCGATCGCGACGCCGATGCTCGACGACGCGACGCAGAGCAGGTTGACCGCGCAATTCGGCCGGCTCGGCCGGCCGATGGAGGTGGCCGACGCGGTCGCCTACCTGGTGTCGGATCACGCGTCGTTCATCACCGGCGCCGAACTCGTCGTGGACGGTGGCCAATGCGTCCGAATGTGACAGGCAAGACGAGCCTCTCCGTCGGGATCATCGGTGCCGGGCCCGGCGGGCTGGCTCTGGGGATCTTTCTGCGCAAGGCAGGATTTCACGACTTCACGATCTTCGACCGCGAGGACGGCGTCGGTGGTACGTGGCGCATCAACACCTATCCCGGTCTGGCCTGTGATGTGAAGTCACATCTTTATTCCTACTCGTTCGACCTGAACGCGGACTGGTCGCGGTTGTGGTCTGGGCAGAAAGAGATCCTCGAATACTTTGAACGCTGCGCGCAGCGCTACGAACTCGCCCCGCACCTGCGGCTCAACACCGAAATCACCTCGGCGCGGTGGTCAGGCGACGAATGGGAGCTGACCACTGGCACCGGCGAGCGGTTCGTCTTCGACGTGGTGGTCTCCGCGGTCGGCCTGTTCACCCGGCCCGTCATGCCCGACCTGGTGGAAGAGGAACCGTTCACCGGCACAGTGATGCACACCGCGCGGTGGGACCACGGCGTCGACCTCAACGGCAAGCGGGTGGCGGTGCTCGGCACGGGATCCACTGCAGCGCAACTGGTTCCGGAAGTCGCCCGGGTGGCTGAGCGGGTCTACTCGGTACAGCGCTCACCGACGTGGATACTGCCCAAACCCGACCGCCCCTACACCGAGCGCGAGAAGTGGATGTTCCGCAACATCCCGCTGGCCAAGAGGATCTACCGGTCCCGGTTGTGGCTGCGGAGCGAGTCGAACATCGCGGTCATCGAGAACGGCAGCGACAAAACGCAGGAGTTCAAGGGCATCGCGCTCAAGGTGCTCGAGGCGACGATCCCCGACGACGAGTTACGTGACAAGCTGACCCCCGACCATCGTTTCGGCTGTAAGCGGTTGGTGTTCGCCACCGATTACCTGCAGTCGCTGACACAACCGCACGTGGAGGTCGTCGCGAGCCCGGCGCGAGCGTTGCGGGCGCGGTCGCTGGTGACCGAGGACGGCACCGAACTCGACGTCGACGTGGTGCTCTGCGCGACCGGTTACGCCGCCGCCGACTACCTGGGGCAGATCGACGTCGTCGGCGAGGGCGGGGTCACGCTGCGCGAGACCTGGAGCGACGGGGCTTACGCCTACCTCGGTATGGCGGTGCCGCGGTTCCCCAACTTCTTCATGCTCTACGGCCCCAATACCAACGTCGGGTCCAACAGCGTGATCTTCATGCTCGAGGCGCAGGCGCGTTACGTCGTGCGGGCACTGAAGTACCTCCGGCGCAAGGGCGGGTCGTACATCGCGGTCCGGCCGCGCACCATGGCGGCGTTCCTGGCCAAGATCGACCGCTGGATGGAGGGCACCGTCTGGCTGACGCGCTGCAGCAACTACTTCCGCGCCGCCAACGGCCGGGTCGTCACGCAGTGGCCGCGCAGTGCCCGCGCTTTCTGGGGTATGACGAGATGGTTCAAGGCGTCCGACTACACGTTCGACCCGCCACGGCAGGACCGCGCGGCGAAGGCGGAGACCCCGACCGCTGCGAGGCGGTGACGTCGTGACCGTCGTCGACCGACTCGACCCCGCGCTGTGCCACCTTGCGGAGGCCCGCACCGACCTGTCGCCCGGGTTGCTCGGCGTCGTGCGTGACTCGCTCAATCAGCGCCGCGCCGAAACCGCCAGGACGCTCAACGACATCGTCGTGGAGATCGAGGAGCGGGTCGCACACTCGGTTCCGGTGCGGATCTATCGCGGCGCGGCCGCACCGTCTCCCGCGGTGATCTATTGCCATGCGGGCGCGTTCGTGTTGGGCAACCTCGACACCGACCACCTGCAGTGCGTCGAACTGGCCAGGCGCGGCGGTTGTACCGTGCTCTCGGTCGACTACCGGCTGGCGCCCGAACACCCGTTCCCGGCAGCGCTCGATGACGGGCTGACCGTTCTGAATTGGGCGGACGAGTGTGCGACCGAACTCGGACTCGACTCCACCAGGCTGGCGGTTGCGGGGAGCAGCGCAGGCGGCGCGCTCGCGGCGGGACTCGCGCAACGCTCGGCGGCTTCGTCGGCGCCGCCGGTGGTGTTCCAGCTGCTGCACCAACCGGTGCTCGACGACCGGCCCACCGAATCGAAGATGGAGTTCACCACGACGCCGGGTTTCGACGGGCCCGCCACCGAGATGATGTGGCGGCACTACGTCGGTGAAGCCGCCGCCGACGCGTCTGCGGTTCCGGCTCGGGCCGCCGAATTATCCGGGGTCGCAAACGCATTCATCAGCTGCTCCGAGCTCGATCCGCTGCGTGATGAAGCGGTGGAGTATGCGCTGCGGCTCATGCGGGCCGGCGTCGCGACCGAACTGCACGTGTTTCCGGGCACCTGCCACGGGTTCGACTCGCTGCTTCCGGAGTGGGACACCAGCGTTCGGCTGTTCGAGCTCCAAGGTGCGGCGTTGCGGCGCGCGTTGCACGGAGGCTAGTTGACGCACGCTCGCCGGGCGTGAGCGTGCGTAAGGTGCTGCGATGCGGCGGCGTGTCGTGTGCAGGCGCGCACGCTCGCGGGTAACTGGGCTGGAGTCAGGAACTGGCGAGTTCGCGGGCGATCGCGGCGTGGTAGGCGTCGATGTGTGCCGGGTTGACCGCTCGAAAGAACCCGTCCGGCAGCGGAGCATGCTTGTACGCCTCGACCGTCATCGTGCGGGTGAACAGCGTGATGTCCTCGCCTGGCCGGGTGAAGTGGTACTCGACCGTGATACGGCCCTGCATACCCCCGTTGCCGTCGCGGTCGTGGCCGAGCGGACCGACCGAGGTGAACACCCAGATGGTCGGACGCACGGCGACGGCCAGGTGCCACGTGAAGATGCGGTCGCCGTCGGGACCGGTCTCGGTCCAGGTGTCGCCGACGCGCAACGGCAGGTGGTCGGGTAATCCGCCGATGTGGGCGCTGGTGGGATACGTCTTGGGCCAGTTCGCCGGGTTGGTGACGAAGTCGTAGATCGCCTCCGCCGGTTGTCGAAACGCTGTCTCCGAACTGGTGGTAACGATGCCCAATGTGCTGCCTTCCGTGGATGAACCGCTTGAGACTTTACAACTAACTGCAATAGTGTCACGGTGTCCGGGTGGACTTCTCGCGCGTACAGCTGAGCGAGGACGACCGGGCGTTCCAGGACGAGCTCCGGGACTTCCTACGCTCCGTCGTCACCGATGAGGTCATCCGGCGTGATCGCGAAACAGGCGAGAACTTCGACGAGGGCGTCCATCTTGCGCTCGCCGCGCGCGGATACCTCGCGGCGGACTTCAATTCCGAGGGCGAAGGCGGGTTCAACGCCGTTCGCCGCCGGATATGGGAGCTGGAGATCGGCCGCGCCCACACACCGTGGTTCCACTGGCCCACGACGATGATGGTGGCGCGTAGCCTTCAGCAGTTCGGCTCGGCGGAACTTCAGCACGAAATACTCCCGAAGGTGCTCTCGGGGCACTACCGATTGTGCCTGGGCTACACCGAGCCCGAGGGCGGCTCGGACGTCGCCACGTGCAAAACCCGCGCGGTGCGCGACGGCGACGCCTGGGTGATCAACGGCTCCAAGATGTTCACGTCCAATGCGCACAACGCGCACTACGCGTTCCTGATCACCAACACCGACCCCGATGCGCCGAAACACCAGAGCCTGACGATGTTTCTGGTACCGCTGTCCTCGCCGGGCATCGAGATCCAGCCGATCCGCACCGTCGACGGCGACCGCACCAACATCACCTACTACAGCGACGTCCGCGTCGACGACAGGTACCGTGTCGGCGCCCTCAACGGCGGCTGGTCGGTGTTGCGCGAGGCGCTCAACGCCGAGCACGGAACCGTCGAACGCGACGACCAGGGTCTGCAGAAGCTGGCGACGATGACCGAGCACCTGTTGCTGCTGGCCGAGGCGGTCGACCACGCCGCAGCCGTTGCCAGCGAAGAGGATTCGGTCCGGTATCGCCTCGGCCGCGCGATCGCCAGGATCGAGGCGGCGATGAGCACGCCGGAGATGTTCGGCCGGGTGGCGAATGCACAGACGATGCGCGACGTCGCACCGGATCTGATGGATCTTCTGGGCACGGCCGCCAGCCTGCCGACCAGCGTCGAGGGCGCCGCGGACGACGGGGGAGTCGAGTACGCCTTCCGCCTGGCCGGGCCCGCGGGCATCTACGGCGGCACGCTGGAGGTGTTCCGCAACATGATCGCCCAGCACGCGCTGGGGCTCGGCCGGCCGAACTACTCACCGCCGGCGAAGCGTCCCGCCTAGATGTACCGAGACACCTAGAGGCGCGCGATCACCTCGGAGGCCAGCAGATCCAACGTCTGGTCGGATGCGCGATCGTGGGTGAACAGCACGATCTGGCCGAAACCGAGTTCGTGAAGTTCGTGCAGCCGGTCGACGACGGCGGACGGCGTCCCGATCAGGCCGCCCTCGCGTAATCCGAATGCCGGTGCGCCGAAGCGCTTCTCGGCTAGCCGCCGGACGTCCGGCAGCGACGCGTCGTCGGGCGCCAGCGCCATCACCGCCTCGACCGACAGCACGATGCTCGACGGATCACGGCCGGCGTCCTCACACATGGCCCGCAGCACCGACACTTTCTGCTGCAGTTCGCCCAGCGCGTACGTCGGCACGTTCCACACGTCGGCGTACCGGGCGACCAACGGCAGCGTGTACTTCTCGCCGACGCCGCCGACCACGATCGGCGGCCTGGGCTGCTGCGCAGGACCGGGTTTGACGGGGAAGTCCGTGACGGTGAAATGCTTGCCGCGGAAGTCGATTCGTTCGTCGGCGAAGGCCTGGGTCAGGATCTCCAGCGTCTCGCCGAGGCGTTCGGAACGCTCCCGAAAGGTTCCCCAGGGCAACCCGACCCGGTCGTGTTCGTCCTCGATCGAGCCGCTGCCGAGCCCCAGCCGCAGTCGGCCCGCGGAGATCTGGTCGAGCGTGGTGGCCATCTTCGCCAGAAGGGCGGGGTGGCGAAACTGGTTGCACAGCACCATATGTCCGACCCGGATGCGCTCGGTGTTGCTGAGCAACGCAGTCGCCAGCGTCCACGCCTCCAGCGACGGATACTCCGGCACGCCCGGACCGTAGAGATGGTCGTAGAGCCACAGCGATTCGATGCCGAGTTCCTCGCAGCGCCGGGTGCGGTCCAGCATCTGCTGGTAGGTGAAGCCCATCTGAGGCAGATAGACGCCGATCTCGGGCTTCTCCATGTCCGCAATTCCCTTCACCGTCGAGGCTGTACTTTCCGCGGTTCGCATGGTAACGACATTCTCGTAATACGAGAAGAATGTTCTAGACGGGATACACCGACATGCGGTTCACCTTCACCCACCCGATGCACAGCCACCCGTACAACCCGGAGTTGGTCACCGGCAGGGGGATCGCGACCGTCGCGGCCGCCGCAGAGGCCGCTGGCTTTCACGGCTTCGGGTTCACCGACCACCCGGCGCCGACCGAGCGCTGGCTGCAGGCCGGCGGCCATGATGCGCTGGACCCGTTCGTGGCCATGGGGTACGCGGCCGCGACGACGAGCACGCTGCGCCTGATCCCCAACATCGTCGTGCTGCCGTACCGCAACCCGTTCGTCGTCGCCAAGTCGGGCGCCACCCTGGACCTGTTGTCGGAGGGACGGTTCACACTCGGCGTGGGTGTCGGCTACCTGAAACGCGAATTCGCCGCGCTGGGAGTCGATTTCGAAGAGCGTGCGGCCCTGTTCGAGGAGGCGCTGGAGGTCATCCGCGGCATCTGGACCACCGACGACTTCTCGTATCAGGGTCGCCATTTCACCGCCAGCGGGATCACCGCGCACCCCCGACCCCTCAGTGACCCTCATCCACCCCTCTGGATCGGCGGCAACACCGTCGCCGCCCGCAAGCGCGTCGTCGCCTACGGCGACGGGTGGTGCCCGTTCCCCGCTCCGGCAATGCTGGCCCAGACCGCGCGTACGGCGCCGATGGACGTCGACGCGCTCGCATCCGGAGTCGAGGATCTCCGCCGCCGCTTCGACGAAGCCGGGCGCGACTGGTCGCGCATCGACATCACGTTCACCAACCCCGACGGCGGCAGCCTCGGCGGCGACGACTTCAACCCAGACGCCTACCTATCCGGGTTGGAGAAGCTGGCCAAGATCGGGGTGACGTGGGTTCAGGTCGGGCTCCCGGGCGACAGCCTGTCGCACGTCCTCGAAACCATCGAGCGGTTCGGCGAGTCGGTGATCGCCAAGTCCTGACGCCGAAACTGAGCTTGTGCGCGAGATTCCGACCGAACTCGCGCACAAGCTCAGCTTTGGCGGGGGTCGGGCGACGGTAGTTCCGCCGACACCTGTGCGAGTGCGGGATCGAAGCTGAAACATCCCGCGATCGGCAGCGTCTCGGGCGGCGGGTCCGCATAGCTCCATGCGACGTCCTCGACGACCGTGTCACCGACGACGGCCGACCAGTACGACGCGTAGCCCTTGTAGTTGCAGTAGGTGGTGGTCTGCGAGGGCCGCAGCAGGTCGGTTCGCACGTGCGACGGGTCGACGTAGAGGCGAGGCTCCAGCGACGTCTCGAAGACGATCACCGTCTCTGCCGTATCGACCAGTGGTTCGCCGGCCACGGTCACCCGTAGCGCGCGATGAGTCGGCCGACAGTCCACGCGGTGATACGGGTTGGGCGGGTAGTGCACGAGCGTGCGGCCTTCCTCCCGCCAGCTGTCGGCGGCATCCCACGGCACGCGGACGTATCCGGGCGCCTCGGCGACCGGCTCGCTGGGAAGGTCGCCGACCTCGTCGACGGGAAAGGCATAGCTGAGCGGATGGTCGCGGCGGTGCACCAGCAGCGCCCGCTCGGTGTCGAGGACCGTGCGTCCGCCGCGTAAGGCCTGCACGCGGCGCGGATGCGGCTCGATGAACACCACGTCGGCGGGCAGCGGTGGGGTGAACCAGCCGGCCGGATCGTTGCTCAATGGTCCGCGGCCGGCGACGAGGGTCATGCCGTCAGCCTGACAAATCTCGCGCACATCGTCACCTCTTGACCAAACGCGCTTGATGAAGAGCACGATTGGTTATCCGGTAGGCGTCGGCTGAGTGAGGTGGGATGCGGAGGGAATGAAGCGACTCAACGGCGTGGACGCGTTGATGCTGTACAGCGAGACGCCAGAGGTTCACATGCACACGCTCAAGATCGGCATCCTCGACGTGTCGGGCGTCGAGAACTACAGCTTCGAGATGTTCCGGGAGGTGGCGTATCCGCGCTTGCTGGCCCTGTCCGCACTGCGCTACCAGCTCGTCGACATCCCGCTGCGACTGCATCATCCGATGTGGTGGGAGAACCACGACATCGACCTCGACTATCACCTCCGTCGAGCGCACGTCGCACCGCCGGGCGGGCGGCGCGAACTCGACGACCTGATCGGCCGGATCGCCAGCACGCCGCTGGACCGCAGCCGCCCGTTGTGGGAGATGTACGTCGCCGAGGGGCTGGCCGACGGCCGCGTCGCGATCATCCACAAGGTGCATCACGTGCTGGCCGACGGCGTCGCCTCGGCCAACCAACTGGCCAAGGCGTTGGAACCCGAGCCGCCGACGCCTGTCCGGGCCGTCGCCGATCCCGCGATGCGGACCACCGTACAGCTGCTCAAAGCGGCGGGCCGCGACCAGGCGCATCTCATCGGCCGACTGCCCAGGCTCGTCAGCGAGACGGCGTCCGGTGTCGCGCGGGTACGCAAGCGCGCCAAGGAGCGGGGCCACCATCCCGATCTGGCCCGTAACTTCGCCCCGCCGCCGACCTTCCTCAACCACGTCGTGTCTGCCGGGCGGCGCTTCGCGACGGCGCCGCTGTCGTTGGCGGAGGTCAAGGAGACGGGCAGGCACCTGGGTGTGACGCTCAACGACGTCGTGTTGGCCACCGCGGCCGGGGCGCTACGCACGCTGCTGCTGCGCTACGACGGGAAGGCCGACGCCCCGCTGATCGCCGGAGTCCCGGTCAGCACCAATCCCTCGCGGGACCGGTTGACCGGCAACGAATTCACCTACATGATGCCTTCGCTGCCGGTGCACATCGCCGATCCGCTGGAACGGGTCCGGCTCACCGCGGTGGCGACCAAGATCGCCAAGGAGAGCCACCAGCTCCTCGGACCGACCGTGCTGCCGGCATGGATGTCGTATCTGCCACCGGCGTTGGCGCCCAGGTTCTTTCGGATGCAGGCCCGTCGGATGGAGTCCGGCGCGGTGATGAACCTGACCATCTCCAATGTGGCGGGACCACGCGAGCGTGGGCACGTCGCGGGCGGTGTGCTCACCGAGATCTACTCGGTGGGGCCTGTCGTCACGGGCAGCGGGATGAACATCACGGTGTGGAGCTACGTCGACCAACTCGCCATCTCGGTGCTGACCGACGACCGCACGCTCGACGATCCGCATGAGGCCACCGACGCGCTGCTCGAATCCTTCGCCGAGATCCGACGCGCGGCGGGGTTCTCCGGTGAGTTGGCCACCGTGGCAGCGACCCTCCCACTGGCCGCCGCATCGCACTGACCGACATCGCGACCTCGAACCTTTACAGATCGCGACAATAGTGTCACGCTCTAGAGACGCCGCGACAGCCCCTCGGCAGGCCTTGATGACCCGATCGGATAGGAACTATGGCAACTCGACCCTTCCCCGGCGACGTCGTGTCGGTCGACGGTGCTCCGGCTGCCGACGGCCCGGCCAACCAGCATCACCTGACGGTCCTGGCGGCGGATCTGGCCGACCTGATCGGGCCTGCCGGTGGCTGGCTGTTCGACCGGGCACGGGCCGGGTGGGATGTCGACGTCTGGGTCGAGCACTGCCCTGACGAGCGGCCGCTGACGATCCTGGGCGTCAACGCCGTCGGCGAGACCCCGCAGGCCGTTCTACGCGACGTGCCCCGCAGCGGTGCGCTCGCGGTCAGCGGGAGGCTGCTGCGTGACGATCCGCGGGTGCGCGCCGGCGTCTTCGCGCTGGCGAGGCGCGGCACCGAGGTGATGACCTGGAGTGGCGACTGGCCGGGTGAACTCGGTGACCGCACCGACATGATCGAGCATCGGCTCAGTGTCGCGGCCCGCGCGTTCAAGGCCCACGCCCTTGTGGCGGCCGGATTGACGCATTGCGTCGGCGCCAGCGAGACGCTGTTCGACCTGGGAATCGATTCCTTTCGGCCGCTGAACCCGGTCTAGCGGATCCAGCCGCGCTTGCGCAGCCACCAGTCGCGCCCGACCGCGGCGAGAATCAGCACGGCGAACCCGATCAGGAAGAGGTCCTCGACGCGTCCGGTGTGGTTGCCGTGGATCATGAACAGCAGAAAAGCCGCCGCGAGGAGGCCGCCGATGTGGAAGACCTTGGGGTTCTCCTTCGACCAGCCCCACTCGGCGGACGGCACGTCTTCGACGTCGACCCCGGTGTGTCGCTGCACCTCGGTGTTGGCCACGGCTGCTCCTCATCGTCGGGCTCGGTGATGCCGACATTCTGGCATATGCCCAAAACAGCAGGCCTCCTACGCGGGCCGTAGGGTGAGGCGTCATGACGCCGCGGACGCGAGGAGCAGAAGGGCACATGCAGTTCGAAGGCAAGGTCGCGTTCATCACCGGTGCCGCGCGGGGCCAGGGCCGGGCGCACGCCGTCCGGTTCGCCGAGGAGGGCGCCGACATCGTCGCCGTCGACCTGTGCGAGCAGATCGACAGCGTCGCCTATCCCATGGCCACTCCCGAGGATCTCGAGGAAACCGTCAACCTGGTCGAGAAGACGGGCCGCAGGATCATCGCCGAACGCGGCGACGTCCGCGACCTGGAGCGGCTGCAGGAGATCGCTGCCAAGGGGGCTGCGGAGCTCGGCCGCATCGACTTCGTGCTCGCCAATGCGGGGATCCTGCCCGCCGCCGGACAGCAGGGACGCGAGATCTCTGCGTTCGTCGACGCGGTGAACGTCATGCTCAACGGCGTCTACTACACGATCACCGCGACGCTGCCGGCCCTGCTCGCCCACGGCGACGGCGGCGCGATCGTGATCACCAGTTCCGCGGCCGCGTTCAAGCCCGTCACCGTCGACTTCGGCACGATGAATCACGGCGCGGCCGGATACACGGTCGCCAAGCACGGTGTCATCGGTGTGATGCGGCACTTCGCACGGGCGTTGGCGGAGAAGAACATTCGCGTCAACTCCGTCCACCCCGGCGGGGTGGCCACCCCGATGATCTACAACGAGGCGTTGGCCGAATGGTCGGGGGAGCATCCGGCGTTCAGCGCCTCCCAGCAGCCGCTGCTCAACGTCCCACCGGTCGAGCCGGAGGCGATCAGCGACGCGATGGTGTACCTGTGCGGCGCATCCGGCAGATACCTGACCGGGGTGGCGCTGCCCGTCGACGGGGGCCAGATCATCAAGTGATCTCGGCGTAGCGCCGCAGCGCCTCCTTGCGTTCGGCGGCGTGGTCGACGATCGGCGCCGGGTAGCTGTCGTCGTCGACGTCGGGCACCCAGCGCCGCACGTAACTGCCGTCGGGATCGAACTTCTCGCCCTGTGTGACCGGATTGAAGACGCGGAAGAACGGCGCGGCGTCCGTCCCGGTGCCCGCGACCCACTGCCAGCCGTGCTGGTTGTTGGCCATGTCGCCGTCGACCAGCTGCTCGAGGAACCAGCGCGCGCCCCACTGCCACGGCAGGTGCAGGTCCTTGACGAGGAAGGAGGCGACGATCATGCGGACGCGGTTGTGCATCCAGCCGGTCTCGGCGAGCTGTCTCATGCCGGCGTCGACAATGGGATAGCCCGTCCTGCCAGCTTTCCATGCCTCGAACCGCTCGTGCGCGTCGGGGCCGTCGTCGTGTTTCATCCCGTCGAACGACGGGTTGAAGTTCCACCAGAGGCTGCGCGGCCATTCGTGGAGCACCGCGGCGTAGAAGTCGCGAAATGCCAACTCCCGCAGGTATGCCTGCGCTCCCCGGCCTCGGCCGAGGTCGGCGGCCATGGTCCGCGGATGGATGGTGCCGAACTTCAGGTGCGCCGACATGCGGCTGGTGCCCTCGAGATCGGGACGGTTGCGGTCGTCGGCATAGGTGCGCAGTCCGTTGGCAACGAACGACTTCCACTGCGTGCGGGCCCCCGTCTCGCCCGCCGGCAGGTCGAGGTCGGCCTCGGCATCGGGGATGTCCACCGAGCCGGGCACATCGGACGGGTCGAGCCAATGCGCCGATTCCGGGTCCGACGTGGCGGGTGCACGCCAGCCGTGTTCGCGCCAGGCCCGGTGAAACGGTGTGAACACCTTGTACGGGCTGCCGTCGGGTTTGGTCACCCGGCCGGGAGAGACGAGGTACGGCGAGCCGGACGCTTCGAGGGGGATGTCGCCCAGAGCGGCCTGCACGGCCTCGTCACGTCGACGTCCGAACGGCGCATAGTCCGCCGAGATGTGCACCGCGGAAGCACCGATTGCCTTGGCGACAGCGGGTATTCGCTTGTCGGGCCGGCCTCGCGTGACGAACAGCTTGCCGCCGAGGCCGTCCCGCAGATCACGCAGCGCGTCGTAGAGGTACTGCAGTCGTCTGCCGCCCGCCGATCTTTCGAGCCGGGGGTCGAGCACGTAGCAGGCGAGCACCTCGTCGCCGCCGGCGGCCGCAGCCAGTAGCGACGGCAGATCGTGCAGCCGCAAATCGCGACGAAACCACAACAATGTGGGCATGGCATTGATGCTGCCCCCATTTCGCGATAGAGAAACAGGATGGAGTTCTGGTCGGGCACCGCGTTCATGAAAACGTCAGAGATTCTCGGGCTCGCGCGCGCCTTCGACGACGCCGGCTTCGACGGGATGGTGTGCTCGGACCACATGATCTATCCCCGCGAACTCAAGTCGCCGTATCCGGATTCGCCGACCGGCAAGCCGATGTGGTCTCCCGAGACAGCCTGGCCGGACTGCTGGGTGCAGATCGGTGCGATGGCCGCGGTGACGACCCGGCTGCGGTTCTCCAACGCCGTGTACATCGCGCCGGCCCGTCCGCTGCTGGAGGTGGCCAAGCTGGTCGCGACGGCGTCGGTGCTGTCCGACGGCCGGGTGTCGCTGGCCGCGGGCGTCGGGTGGATGCGCGAGGAATACGAGTTGATGGGCCAGGATTTCGGCACCCGCGGCAAGCGGCTTGACGAGATGATCCCCGCCTTGCGTGAACTGTGGCGCGGCGGTTGGGTGTCGTGGAGCGGCGAGTACTACCAGGTGCCGGAGATGATGATCGAACCCCATCCGGTCGCTCCGGTGCCGATCCTGTGCGGAGGTGAGTCCGAGGCCGCCCTGCGCCGCGCCGCGCGGCTGTGTGACGGCTGGGTGGGCTACGCCTACCGGTGGGACGATGCCGTGGGCTACGCGCAGCGGTTGCGCGCGCTGCTGCGTGAATACGGCCGTGAGAACGAACGCTTCGACATCATGCTGGCGCTGCTCGAGCCGCCGTCTCCGGACCTGTACAAGCGGGCCGAGGACGTCGGCATCACCGCGGTGATGTGCAGTCCGTGGATGGGTATGGACTCCGAACCCGTTGGGGTGCAGTGGTATCGGGAGCCGATCGAGCGGTTCGCCGAGAACGTCATCGCCAAGGTGCGCCGATGAGCTTCTCCGCCGACGAGATCCGCGACTTGGTGGAATCCCTCTACACGTCGATCGACCGGCGGGACTGGGCCACGGTGGAGACGCTGGTCTCGCCCCGGTTGGTCGCCGAGGTCGCAGGCTCGCCCCCGATGGCGTGGCAGGAGTGGCGGACGCATCTGGAGGAGTTCACCCGCGCGTTCCCCGACGGCCGGCATGTGATCGAGGAGGTGCTCGTCGACGGGTCGCACGGCATCACACGATTCAGGTTCACCGGCACCCACGACGGCGAATTCCGCGGGATCGCGCCCACCGGAACCCGGGTGGCGGTCACCGGGATTCACATCGACCGCTTCCAAGGGGACATGCTGGTCGCGCACCGCGGCCAACTCGATCTCCACGGATTGCTGCAACAACTCGGCGAATAGAACCGCACAGGGGAGGGCAGCCCGGCATGGGGGATGCGCGGGCTGCCCTCCGATTCGGGTGTAGACCGGTCAGTTCGGCGGCATGAGCACCGAGTCGATGAGGTAGACGGTCGCGTTGGCCGTCTGCACCCCACCGCACACCACCGAGGCGTCATTGACCTGAAGGTCGGTCCCGTGGCCGGTGACGGTGACGTCGGCGCCCTGCACGGTCTTGTGCGTGCCGACGACCTGTGCGGGGCCGGCCTGTCCAGGCACCACGTGGTAGGTCAGGATGCTCGTCAGCAGCTCGGAGTCGGTCTTGAGCGTCTCGATGGTGGCCGGGTCGATCTTGGCGAACGCCTCGTCGGTCGGCGCGAAGACCGTGAACTGGCCGCCGTTGAGGGTGTCGACGAGGTTCACCTGCGGATTGAGTTGTCCGGAAAGGGCTTTCGTCAGCGTGGTCAGCATCGGGTTGTTGGCTGCCGCCACCGCGACGGGATCCTGGGCCATGCCCATCACGGACCCTGGGCCGATCGGCACCTGCTGGGCGTAGGCGGCGCAACCGGGTCCGACCATTTCGGCCTGCGCCGTTGTGGTTGTGGCCAGCATCAGGCCGGTGGCTCCCAACGCGGCCAGCCCTGCGCCGGCCAATCTCTTCTTGGCGTTCATCACTCGTACTCCATTCGGGGACGGGACGGCTTGTGCCGCCGGATTGTTCTGCACTCTTGATTCGGTGCCGACGACGTGTCGGATGGGTGGGCGGCGGGCCCGGAACCCGCTTGTGATTCCGGGCCCTCCGCGGGGCGCGCCTAGGAGGCCGCCGGGGGCATCAGGACGGTGTCGATCATGTAGACCGTCGCGTTGGCGGTGCGGACTCCGCCGCACACCAGACCGGCGTCATTGACCTTCAGGTTGTCGCCCTCGCCGGTCACCGTGACGTTCGCGCCTTGCACGGTCTTGTGGTCACCGGCGACCTGCGCCGGGCTCGCCTGCCCCGGCACCACGTGGTAGGTCAGGATGCTGGTCAGCAGCTCGGAGTCGGTCTTGAGCGTCTCGATGGTCGCCGGGTCGATCTTGGCGAACGCGTCGTCGGTCGGCGCGAAGACGGTGAACTCACCGCCGTTCAACGTGTCGACGAGATCGACGTTCGGGTTGAGCTGCCCCGAGAGCGCCTGCGTCAGCGTCTTGAGCATCGGGTTGTTCGATGCGGCAACGGTCACGGGATCCTGGGCCATCCCGGCGACCGATCCGGGGCCTGACGGGACCTGCGAGGCATACGCGGCACAACCGGCGCCCACCAGGTTCCCGGCCGGCTCCATGGTCCGCTCCATCGGGGCGGGTGCGACGCTGGTCGAACTGGACTCGGCTCCCGCCATGGGCGTCGCGGTCGTGGCGTCGTTAGAACACGCCGAGAGGGTCAGGATCGCGGCCGCGGCCACACCTGCCGCGGTCGCCGTCTTACGGAACTCGATCTTCATGCGCTGCTCCCTTGTCGTGGACGGGTCGGTGCCCGTCCCTGTGTCGTGACATCAGGAATTCGGATCGGTGCCGGACCCGGATGGATCGCGTCAGATTCGCGTCACATTTCGACGGCCGGTGAGCGCGCGCTCGCCGGCCCGGCACCGGAAGGCGGCACAATGGTTCGGTGAGTACTTCCGGTGGAGCGCGGCGCAGCGACGGGGCCGCGCGTCCGCGACGCGTGCTGATCCTCGGCAGCACCGGGTCGATCGGAACGCAGGCGCTCGACGTCATCGCCGCCAACCCCGACCGCTTCGAGGTCGTCGGCCTGGCCGCAGGCGGCGGTAATCCGGACTTGCTCGCGCGGCAGTGCGCCGCAACGGGTGTGACGAACATCGCCGTCGCCGACGAGGCTGCCGCCGCTCGCGTCGGCGACGTCACATACGCAGGAACCGACGCCGTCACCAGGCTCGTCGAGAACACCGAGGCCGACGTGGTGCTCAACGCGCTTGTCGGTGCGTTGGGGCTCGAACCGACACTGGCCGCGCTCAACACCGGCGCCCGCCTGGCGCTGGCGAACAAGGAGTCGCTGGTCGCCGGCGGTCCGCTGGTGCTCAAGGCGGCTGGACCAGGCCAGATCGTGCCCGTCGACTCCGAACACTCGGCGATGGCGCAGTGTCTTCGGGGAGGCACCCCGGACGAGGTCGCCAAGATCGTGCTGACCGCCTCGGGCGGCCCCTTCCGCGGGTGGAGCGCCGAGCGACTGGAGTCGGCCACCCCGAAAGAGGCCGGTGCCCACCCGACCTGGTCGATGGGGCCGATGAACACGCTCAACTCGGCGTCGCTGGTCAACAAGGGGCTGGAGCTGATCGAGACGCACCTACTGTTCGGCGTGCCCTACGACCGCATCGAGGTGGTCGTGCACCCGCAGTCGATCGTGCACTCGATGGTCACGTTCACCGACGGTTCCACGCTGGCTCAGGCCAGTCCCCCCGATATGAAGCTGCCGATCGCGCTGGCGCTCGGCTGGCCCGAACGGGTTCCCGCAGCGGCGCTCGCCTGCGACTTCACCACCGCGTCCACCTGGGATTTCGAGCCGCTCGACGATGAGGTGTTCCCCGCCGTGGCGCTGGCGCGCCAGGCCGGAGAAGGAGGCGGCTGCCTGACGGCGGTGTACAACGCCGCCAACGAGGAGGCGGCGGCGGCGTTCCTCGACGGGCGCATCCGCTTCCCGGCGATCGTGCGCACCATCGACGACGTGCTGCGCGCTGCCGACCAGTGGGCCGCCGAACCAGCTACCGTGGATGACGTACTTGACGCCCAGCAGTGGGCGCGTGACCGTGCCGCGCGCGCGGTCGAGCGGGAGGTAATCACCACCAGATGATGTGGCTCACCGGTGTCGTACTGTTCGCACTGGCCATCCTGGTCTCGGTGGCCCTGCATGAATGCGGCCACATGTGGGTGGCGCGCGCCACGGGAATGAAGGTGCGTCGTTACTTCGTGGGCTTCGGTCCGACGCTGTGGGCGACCTGGCGCGCGAACAGGCTGGGCGACCGCACCGAGTACGGCGTCAAAGCTGTGCCGCTCGGCGGATTCTGCGACATCGCGGGCATGACCTCGGTGGAAGAACTCGCGCCCGACGAGCAGGACCGCGCGATGTTCAAGCAGAAGACGTGGAAGCGCGTCGCGGTGCTGGCCGCCGGCCCCGGCATGAACTTCGTCATCGGGTTGCTGCTGATCTACGGCATCGCCGTGGTGTGGGGGCTGCCCAACCTGCACGCGCCGACCACCGCGATCGTCGGCGAGACGTCGTGTGTGAAGGCCGAAGTCAGCAGGGGTCAGCTCGGCGACTGCATGGCGCCCTCACCGGCTGCGGCCGCGGGCATCCGGTCCGGGGACACGGTGGTCAAGGTCGGCGAGACGCCCGTGGCGAACTTCGATGAGATGGTCACCGCCGTTCGCGCGCTCGACGGTCCGACCCAGTTCACCGTGCAGCGCGACGGCGAGGAGTTCACCACCGTCGTCGACGTCGTTCCCGCCCAGCGTTGGGTCGCCAAGGGTGACCTCGCCGAGCCGGCTCCCGTCGGCACGGTCGGCATCACCGCGGCGCAGTTCGGGCCCACGCAATACAACGCGCTGTCGGCGGCGCCCGCGACGGTCGCGTTCACCGGCGACCTCGCCGTGGAGATCGGCAAGGCGCTGGCCAAGCTGCCGACCAAGATGGGCGCGCTGGTGCGCTCCATCGGCGGTGAGGAGCGCGACCCCGAAACCCCGATCAGCGTCGTCGGCGCCAGCATCATCGGCGGTGACGCCGTGGACCAGGGGCTGTGGGTCGCGTTCTGGTTCTTCTTGGCGCAGCTGAACTTCGTGCTCGGCGCGATCAACCTCGTACCGCTGCTGCCGTTCGACGGCGGCCACATCGCGATCGCGATCTACGAGAAGATCCGCAACTCGATTCGGTCGGCACGCGGCAAAGTCGCCGCGGCTCCGGTCAACTACCTGCGGCTGATGCCCGCCACCTACGTCATCCTCGTCGTGGTGGCCGGCTACATGCTGTTGACGGTGACCGCCGACTTCGTCAACCCCATCAGAATCTTCCAGTGAGCAGTAGGAGAGTAAATGGCCTCCGGCCAACAGATCGGATCTCAACAAATAGGACCTCAACAAATAGGACCTCAACAAATAGGACTGGGCATGCCGGCGCCACCGGCACCGGTTCTGGCGCCCCGCCGCAAAACCCGCCAGTTGATGGTCGGCGATGTCGGCATCGGCAGCGATCATCCGATCGCAGTGCAGTCCATGTGCACCACCAAGACCCATGACGTCAACGCCACGTTGCAGCAGATCGCCGAGTTGACGGCGTCCGGCTGCGACATCGTGCGGGTGGCATGCCCGCGCCAGGAGGACGCCGACGCGCTGGCCGAGATCGCCAGGCACAGCCAGATTCCCGTGATCGCCGACATCCACTTCCAACCGAAGTACATCTTCGCCGCCATCGACGCCGGCTGCGCGGCCGTGCGCGTCAACCCGGGCAACATCAAGGAGTTCGACGGCCGCGTCGGCGAGGTCGCCAAGGCCGCGGGCGCTGCGGGTATCCCGATCCGCATCGGCGTCAACGCCGGATCACTGGACAAACGCTTCATGGAGAAGTACGGCAAGGCCACGCCCGAGGCGCTGGTCGAGTCCGCGCTGTGGGAGGCGTCGCTGTTCGAGGAGCACGGCTTCGGCGACATCAAAATCAGCGTCAAGCACAACGACCCCGTGGTGATGGTGGCCGCTTACGAACAGCTGGCCGCGCAATGCGACTACCCACTGCATCTCGGCGTCACCGAGGCCGGCCCGGCGTTCCAGGGCACCATCAAGTCGGCGGTCGCGTTCGGCGCGCTGCTGTCCAAGGGCATCGGCGACACCATCCGCGTCTCGCTGTCCGCGCCCCCGGCCGAAGAGGTCAAGGTCGGCAACCAGATTCTCGAATCGCTGAACCTGCGTCCGCGGTCGCTGGAGATCGTGTCGTGCCCGTCGTGTGGGCGCGCCCAGGTCGACGTCTACTCGTTGGCCAACGAGGTCACCGCCGGACTGGAGGGGATGGACGTCCCGCTGCGCGTCGCCGTGATGGGTTGTGTGGTCAACGGTCCGGGCGAGGCGCGCGAAGCCGACCTCGGGGTGGCGTCCGGAAACGGCAAGGGCCAGATCTTCGTCAAGGGTGAGGTCATCAAGACCGTCCCCGAGGCCCAGATCGTCGAGACCCTGATCGAAGAGGCCATGCGATTGGCTTCAGAAATCAACGCAGAGCGCGGGACAGATGCGAGCGGTTCGCCGGTCGTGACCGTAAGCTGAATGTGATCCCAAACACCGGGTCGAGCCGCCCCGGTGTCGTTAGAAAGAGATCCCATGTCGGCACCGCCGCTGTTTCGTCACGTCGACGAACGACGGGTTTCGGTGGTGCGCGACGTCGGCGCCGTGATGCGGGTGCTCGACGAGGATCCGGTCGGGTCGTGCATGGTGGCCTGCCGGGTGGCCGAGTACGGTGTGGAGCCTTCGGCTATCGGCGGGGAACTGTGGACGCGGCGCCTGCCCACCGACTCGCTGTGCTACGCCGGCGCGAACCTGATTCCGTTGCGCGGCGACATGATTGACCTGCATGCGTTCGCCGAGAAGGCGATGAGCACCGCGCGCCGCTGCTCGTCCCTGGTCGGCCGGGCCGAGTTGGTGCTGCCGATGTGGCGTCGCCTCGAAAACGCCTGGGGCGCCGCCCGCGACGTGCGCGAGCATCAGCCGCTACTGGCGCTGAGCACGTCGCCGTCCTGTGCACCCGATCCCGCCGTGCGCCAGGTGCGTGCTGACGAGCTCGACGCCTACCTCGTCGCGTCGATCGACATGTTCATCGGTGAGGTCGGTATCGACCCGCGACTCGGCGACGGAGGCAGGGGATACCGCAGACGGGTCGCCGGGTTGATCGCCGCGGGTCGGGCGTGGGCCCGCTTCGAGCGCGGTGAGGTGGTGTTCAAGGCCGAGGTCGGCTCGCAGTCGCCCGCGGTCGGGCAGATCCAGGGGGTGTGGGTGCACCCCGACTGGCGCGGCCACGGTTTGGGCACCGCGGGCACCGCCACGCTGGCGGAGGCGGTGGTGCGGTCGGGGCGCACGGCGAGCCTGTACGTCAACGACTTCAACACCGTCGCGCGGGCCACCTATGACCGCGTCGGCTTCCAACAGGTGGGAACGTTCGCGACGGTTCTGCTCGACTGACGGTTGCGGCCGCCCGACTGATTTACGCTCACGGCATGGCTGACGACGACCGCACAATCGCGCGCAGGGAGATCGCCGACACGATGGTGCGCGCCCTGGAACGGCGGCACGAACTGCTCGACGTCATCGTCGATTCCGAGGACTACGACGCCGCGATCGAGTCGATCGCGACGATGCTCGGCGCGTCGCCCACGGCCGCCGAGGCGGTGCTGCGACTGTCCTTCGATCGGCTGACCAAGGTGTCGCGACGTCGGATCGCCGCCGAACTCGAGGACCTCAACGCCCAGCTCAGCTTCACCATGAGAGAACCAGCACGCAGCGCGGACAGTTTGACGCTGCGCCCGTTCCTCGCTGATGCCGATCGTGACATCTTCGCCGCGCGCACCCAGGACGTGCGCGAGTCGGGCGACGGGTCGCGCGCCCCGGCGGGCGATCTGGACGAGGAGATCCGCGCGGGCCTGCGACGCGTCGACGCCGAGGAGGCGGCGTGGCTGGTCGCGGTGCACGGTACCGAGCGGATCGGGATGGTGTTCGGCGACCTGGTCGCCGGCGAGGTCAACGTGCGGATCTGGATCCACCCCGACCACCGCAAGCAGGGCTACGGCACCGCGGCGCTGCGCAAGTCGCGCTCGGAGATGGCCGCCTACTTTCCCGGCGTGCCGTTGGTGGTGCGGGCGCCGGCCGCGGGCTGACGTTCGGCGCTCGACGCTGCATGCCGCGGGCCGCCGCTGCGACTGGGCCCGCCGCTGCGACTGGGGCCTTAAGGGGTATATCCCACGCACCACGTGAGTGCGATCAACCAGTTAAGCCGTCCAATCGCGCAAACCGACCACAAATTCGGTGCGCCTACCCGGATTGCGGGTCTCGACTTCGTAACATCTGCCCCAATGGCATCTTCAGTAACACGCATCGCGAGTCTGGCCGCGGTCGCAATCGTCGTCGTCGGCATCAACGGCGCCTGTACGCCCAAACCCGCCGGACCCGAGACCGCCGCCGAGAAGTTCTTCGCGGCGCTCGCGACCGGTGACACCGCGGGCGCGGCCGAACTCAGCGACCGGCCCGCCGATGCACGCGAAGACCTGAACGAGGCATGGGCCGGGCTCCAGGCCACCCATCTGGACACCCAGATTCTGGGCTCCAAGTACGCGATGGACACCGGCAGCGTCACCTACCGCTATACGTGGCATCTGCCCAAGGACCGGACCTGGACCTACGACGGACAGCTGAACATGGTCCGCGACGAGGGCCGATGGATCGTGCGCTGGAGCGCCACCGGGTTGCACCCGCGCCTCGGCGAGAACCAGACCTTCGCGCTGCGCGCCGACGCGCCCCCGCGGGCATCGGTGATCGAGCGGGGCGGAACCGAGGTGCTGGTACCGGGATACCTGTACAGCTACTCGCTGGACGCGCAGGCGGCCGGCGAGTCGCTGATGCAGACCGCGCGCGCCGTCGTCGACGCATTGCGGCCCTTCGACAACACGCTCGACCCGCAGCGGCTCGCAGAGCAGACCAGCTCGTCCAAGCAGCCACTGCACCTGATCACGCTGCGCAAGTCCGACCACGACCGGGTGGCCGCCGCGATCGGTGCGCAACCCGGGGTGGTCATCACGCCGCTCGCCGAAATGCTGCCCGCCGACGAAAATTTCGCGCCGGCGATCATCGGCGAGGTGAAGAGGGCGGTCGCAGGCGAAATCGTCGGGCAGGCGGGTTGGCGGGTGGTCACCGTCAACCAGAACGGCGTAGACGTCGACGTGCTCAACGAGGTGCCGGGCACGCCCGCACCCTCGATCCGGATCAGCCTCGACCGCGCGGTCCAGGACGCCGCGCAGAACGCGGTCAACTTCACCGGCAAGAAGGCGATGATCGTCGTGATCAAACCGTCGACCGGGGAGATCCTGGCCGTCGCCCAGAACACGGCCGCCGACACCGAGGGCCTCATCGCCACCACCGGCCTGTACCCACCCGGTTCGACGTTCAAGATGGTGACCGCCGGGGCGGCCATCGAACGCGACATGGCCACTCCCAACACGATGCTCCCCTGCCCGGGCACCATGGACATCGGCCACCGGACGGTTCCCAACTACGGCGGCTTCGACCTCGGCACCGTGCCGATGTCGCGGGCGTTCGCCAGTTCCTGCAACACCACCTTCGCCGAGCTGGCCAGCCGGATGCCGCCGCGCGGGTTGACGATGGCCGCGGCCAAATACGGCCTCGGCGCCGACTACGACATCCCGGGCTTGCGGACCGTGACCGGTTCCGTGCCGCCCACCGTCGACCTGGCCGAGCGCACCGAGGACGGCTTCGGTCAGGGCAAGGTACTGGCCAGCCCGTTCGGTATGGCGTTGGCGGCGGCAACCGTTGCGGCAGGGAAAACCCCTGTGCCCCAACTGATTCAAGGTAAGGAAACCGAGATCGCCGAGAGCCCGGCGCCGATGGACCCGAGGATCGTCGAGGGGCTGCGGCCGATGATGCGGCTGGTGGTGACCAACGGCACCGCCGAAGACCTGCAGGGCGCGGGCGACGTGCGGGGCAAGACCGGTGAGGCGGAGTTCGCGGGCGGTTCGCACTCCTGGTTCGCCGGGTACCGCGGCGACATGGCGTTCGCGGCGATGATCGTCGGGGGCGGCTCCTCGGAGTATGCGGTGCGGATGCTCAAGGGCATGCTCGACGGGCTGCCGCCGGACTACCTGGCCTGATCCTCCGTCGTCGCCGTACCGTAGAGCGTGCGATGACCGAGACCAACCACGACGCCATGCGCGTCTCCGACGCCGACCGCAACGGCACGCTGCGGCGACTGCACAACGCCGTCGCACTTGGCCTGATCGACATCGACGAGTTCGAGGAGCGCTCGGCGGCGGTGGCGCGGGCGCGGCTGCATTCGGACCTGGACGCGCTCGTGGGCGACCTGCCCGGCCCGGGCGCGATCGTCACCTCGGCCGCCGACCGCGTCGAGCTGCGCGGCGTGCTCGGTTCTCTCAAGCGGCAGGGCGAATGGACGGTACCGAGCCGCCTGGCCCTGCACCGGCGGATGGGTTCCGTGGACTTGGACCTGACGCGGGCGCGCTTCGCCGGACCGATGGTCGTCATCGAGCTCGACCTGAAGTTCGGCGGGCTCGACCTGCGGCTGCCTGACGGGGCCAGTGCCTCGATCGACGACGTCGAGGTCAACGTGGGCAGCGCCCGCGATCACCGCAGGGACGCACCGGCCGACGGCAACCCGCATGTGATCCTGACCGGCAAGGTGGTCTGCGGTTCGGTGGACATCCGCGGGCCGCGCCGGTCGTGGCGGCTCAGCCCGTTCGACCGCCGCTGACCTCGTCTACCCTGTTGACATGCCCGTTCGTACCGCTCTCCGCCCCGGCGTGGTGTCGCCGACACTGCCGGTGCCCGCGTCGATCCCGCGGCCGGAGTATGCGTGGAAGCAGACCGTCGACGAGGGCAGCGAGCCGTGGGTGCAGACACCCGAGGTGATCGACAAGATGCGCGTGGCAGGCCGGATCGCGGCGGGCGCTTTGGCCGAGGCCGGCAAGGCCGTCGCACCGGGCGTCACGACCGACGAGTTGGACCGCATCGCGCACGTGTACATGATCGATCACGGCGCCTATCCATCCACCCTCGGCTACAAGGGTTTCCCGAAGTCCTGCTGCACATCGCTCAACGAGATCATCTGCCACGGCATCCCGGACTCGACGGTCGTCGAAGACGGCGACATCGTCAACATCGACGTGACCGCCTACATCGACGGTGTGCACGGCGACACCAACGCGACATTCCTCGCCGGTGACGTCTCCGAGGAACACCGCCTACTCGTCGAGCGGACGCGGGAGGCGACCATGCGCGCGATCAAGGCCGTCAAGCCCGGACGGCAGCTGTCCGTCGTCGGCAGAGTCATCGAGTCGTACGCGAACCGGTTCGGCTACAACGTGGTTCGCGACTTCACCGGCCACGGCATCGGCACCACCTTCCACAACGGCCTCGTCGTGTTGCACTACGACCAACCGGCGGTGGAGACCGTACTGCAGCCGGGCATGACGTTCACCATCGAGCCGATGATCAACCTCGGCGGCCTGGACTACGAGATCTGGGACGACGGTTGGACCGTCGCCACCACCGACAAGAAGTGGACCGCGCAATTCGAGCACACGCTGGTGGTCACCGACGACGGCGCCGAGATCCTGACCCTCGCGGACTGAGAGCGCTCGATTGTGAAACCGACGACGCCCGGACGCGGATTTCCGTCGCCGGATGCACAATCGGCGCGGGTGCGGGCGGTGCGCGGATGACCGGCGCACTCCTGGTGGCCGGCACCACCTCGGACGCTGGCAAATCGATGGTGGTGGCCGGCCTGTGCCGGCTGTTGGCGCGCAAGGGTATTCGCGTCGCACCGTTCAAGGCCCAGAACATGTCGAACAACTCCGCTGTCACCGTCGATGGCGGCGAAATCGGCCGCGCGCAGGCGATGCAGGCCCGCGCCGCCGGTCTGGCGCCCCACACGCGGTTCAACCCGATCCTGCTCAAACCCGGCAGCGACCGCACCTCGCAGCTGGTGGTGCGCGGCCGGGTGGTCGACACCGTCAGTGCGCGCGACTACATCGACCACCGTGATCGACTGAGCGCTGTGGTCGCCGACGAACTGGAACAACTGTGCGCGGAGTTCGACGCGGTCATCTGCGAGGGCGCCGGCTCACCCGCCGAAACCAATTTGAGAGCAACCGATCTGGCGAACATGGGGTTGGCGCGCGCGGCGGGCCTTCCGGTGATCGTCGTCGGCGACATCGATCGCGGCGGCGTGCTCGCGCATCTGTACGGCACCGTCGCAGTGCTCGACCCCGAGGACCAACGGTTGATCGCCGGGTTCGTCGTCAACAAGTTCCGCGGTGACCCGTCGCTGCTCGCGCCCGGCCTGGCGCACCTGGAGGAGCTGTCGGGACGGCCGACCTACGGCGTCATCCCGTATGCCGAGGGACTGTGGCTGGACACCGAGGACTCCGTCTCGGTGGTGGCCCGTCGCGTGGTGGGCGAACCGCAACCCCCGCGGGGGGAGCAGTGGTTGCGGGTGGCCGCGATCCGGTTGCCCCGCATCTCCAATTCGACCGACGTCGAGGCCCTCGCGTGCGAACCGGGCGTGCTCGTGCGCTGGGCCAGCGAACCCGCCGATCTGGTCGACGTCGACGTGGTCGTGATCCCGGGCAGCAAGGCCACCGTCGCGGACCTCGACTGGTTGCGCCGCAGCGGGCTTGCCGACGCGCTGTGCACCCACGCCGCCCGCGGCCTGCCCGTGCTCGGCGTGTGCGGCGGCTTCCAGATGCTGTGCTCGCGCATCGACGACCCGATGGAGTCCCGCACGGGCGTCGTGCCGGGCCTCGACCTGCTCGACGCAGACGTCGTCTTCGCACCTGAGAAAACCCTGCGTCGTCACGAAGAACCATTGTGCGGCTATGAGATTCATCACGGTCAGATCATCCGTTCGAGCGAGGAGCAGTGGCTCGGCGTGGGCCTGCGGCGCGCGGCGGTGTACGGCACCCACTGGCACGGTGTGCTCGACAACGACGACGTCCGGCGCTCGTGGCTGGCCGAGGTCGCACAGGCCGCCGGCCGCAGCGGGTTCGTCGTCGCCGACGATGTCGACGTCGGTGCCCGGCGCGACGCGCAACTCGATCTGATGGCCGACCTGCTGACCAGCCACCTCGATGTGGACGCGGTGCTGACACTCCTCGACGACGGCGCCCCGACCCGGCCCGTCGTCGTGACGGGGTTACGGCGATGATCGGGCGACTCGCCGTGGCGGCCGTTCTCACCGCGGCGACGTTGACCGGATGCGCGCAGTCGACCGAGGGCTCCCCGACCTGGCCCGGCGCCCGCCTGGACAAAGCGCTGCTCACCGCGGCCGACTTTCCGGAGGGGGTGCAGTTCGACCGCGTCGTGCGGGAGCCGGGCCGCGCCGGCGACGGGGCGGGCGCTCCGCCGGCGATGCTGTCGCGCCCGCCGGGCTGCTCGGAGGGACTCACCAGGGTGATCGCCCAGTCGGCAGAGCGCGGGCCGGGCAGCGCTGCCGAATACGTCGTGGGGTACGACGGCGCCCGCATCGTGATGACTGTGCTGACATGGCGCCTGGACCTCGACGAGCTGGCCGCCACAGCCGCGCGGTGCTCGCGCTTCGAGACGTTCTTCGACGAGTCCTCGCCGGGCATCCCGATGACGACGAACAGGATGGATACATCCCGCGCCGATGCACTTGTCTACGAACAGACCATGCAACTCGGCGGAGTGGACAGCCGCGTCTACTTCACCTTCGAGAACATCGGAACCATGGCGGTGTACGGCGTCGCGTTCCCGACTCCGAACCCGACGATTCCGGTCAAAGCCGCGCTGCCGCAGACCTTTCTGGACATCGCGGCCGAACAGGCCGAGCGCGTCGCGGCGCTCTGAATCGCACGTTCACTCCCGGCGAAACGACCGCGTGGCTGCGTCGACCGCTGTAGCGTGGCCCAATGCCCTCCACCACGGTCACCGTCGAGGGGCTCAGCGTGCCCGTCGACGTCTCCGGTCCCGACAAGGGGTCGGTGGTAGTGGTGCTCGGGGCGGGTCATCAACCGGCCGCGGCCTATGACGCCGTGTGTCAACGGCTGCACACCGCGTCGTTGCGGACCGTCGTCGTCCCTCCCGACCCTCGGCTGACTGCCAAGTCGGTCGTCAGCATCCTCGACGCTCTCGACGTGAAATGGGCACTGTTGGTAGGGGACCGCATCGGCGGCGAGTTGGCCTGGGAACTGGCCGCCACCCGGCTCGACCGGTTCATCGGCTTGGTGGTGATCGACCGCGGGCATCCGCGCGTCGCCGACGCCGCAGGCGTGATCCGCGACGAGCACTGCCCGCCGGTCGAGATGAACACCACCGCGTTGGTCAGCACACCCGCGGCCCGCGCGGTCGCCAAAGCCAGTCAGCGTTACGTGTACGGCGACTATCGGATGGTCGATCTGCTCGGCAGGCGAAACGCCGCGGAGTCCACCGCGCAGCTGGCTGCCGAGATCGTGATGCGCACCAGCACCTGGTAGCTCAGCCGGGGGCCTCTTCGGGCGTCCAGGCCTGCGGCAGCGCCGGGCTTCCCGGGAACAGGAAATCGACGAATGCCTTTGCGGTGGGCTGTGGTTCGTGATTGGCCAACCCGGGCCGCTCGTTGGCCTCGATGAACACGTAGTCCGATTTGGTGACGTCGGGCACCAGCAGGTCGATTCCGGTCACCGGGATGCCGATCGCGTGGGCCGCCTTGACCCCGACCTCACACAGATGGGGGTTCACCTTCGCCGTCACGTCGTGAATCGTGCCGCCCTGGTGCAGATTCGCGGTCCGGCGCACCCGCAGCCGCTGCCCTTCGGGCAGCACGTCGTCGAAGGACCAGCCCGCTTCGGTGACCGTCGCCTCGGTGACCGCGTCGATCGGTATGCGCGACTCGCCGCCCGTGGCCGCCGCTCGCCTGCGGCTCTGCGCCTCGATCAGCTCCCGCACGGTGTGATGGCCGGTCCCGACGACTTCGGCCGGCCTGCGCAACGCCGCGGCCACCACCTTGCCGTCGATCACCACCAGCCGGAGGTCGTCGCCGGGCGCGCACTGCTCGATCAGCACGTGCGGATGCTCCTCGCGGGCGCGGGTCAGCGCGGCCTCCAGCTCATCGGCGGATTTGATGCCGACCGTGATGCCCTTACCCTGTTCGCCGCGGGTTGGTTTGACCACGGCCTCACCGACTTCGTCGAGGAATGCGTGGTCCTTCTCGTCGAAAGTCGCCAGCCTGCCGCGCGGCACCGCGATGCCGGCCTCGGCCACCAGGCGACGGGTGAGCCGCTTGTCGTCGCAGCGCGCCATCGCCACCGCGGAGGTGTACTCCGACAACGATTCCCGGGTGATGACGCTGCGCCCCCCGTGGGAGAGCCGCATCTCACCGGCCTCGGCGTCGAGCACTTCGACCCAGATGCCCCGGCGCATGGCCTCGTCGGCGATGATCCGCGCGTACGGGTTGAGGTCTTCGACGGTTTCGGGCGGGTGCGTGAACAGCGGTTCGTTGATCGCGTTCTTGCGCTTGACGGCCATGACGGGCACGCGCTCGAAACCGAGCTTTTCGTAGAGCGAGATGGCCGCGGCGTTGTCGTGGCTCACCGACAGGTCCATGTAGGCCCGGCCGCGCTCGCGGTAGATCGCGGCCAGCGCCCGGGTGAGCGCGGCGCCGACACCGGGAAGACTCGTCGTCGGGTCGACCGCCAGCGTCCACAGGCTCGAACCGTTCTCCGGATCGGAGAACAGCCGCTTGTGGTCGACGCCGGTCACGGTGCCCAGCACCGACCCGTCGTCGTCACGCACAGCCACCAGGTAATCGAGCGCGTCCTGGGTCTTGTGGTTCTCCCACAACACTTCGACGGGCGCCGGCACCATGCCGCAGCGCACGTAGACGCGGTTCATCTCGTCGGCGTCGTCGGCGTTCTGCAACCCGCGGACCGAGAACCCGGTCGGCGGTTTGTCGGGATCGTGGTCCTCGGCGAACCGGAGCCGATAGGTGTGGCTCGGATCGATGAAGAGTTCGGCGGGTGCCATCGACACCAGCACGTGGGGTTCGCGGGCGTAGATGCAGATGTCACGCCGGCCGTGTCCCTCGTGCCTGAGCACTTCGGCGAGCTTTTCGGGTTCGGCGAATGTCTGGCCGAAAATCAGTCGGCCCCAACCCATCTCGATGACGACATCGTCGGCCATCGCGTCGACCAGATGCTGAGGTGACGCGTGGTGGAGACCGAGGGTGATCGCTTCGGTCTGCTCTGCGTCAGGGCCGAGCGCCGTCATGCCGCGGGCCCCGTGATGCCGTGTCGCTGCAACCACAACTCGAGCAGTGCCAGTTGCCACAGCTCGTTGCCGCGCAGCGGCGTGAGGCGGCCGTTCGGGTCGGCTAGCAACCGGTCGATCGCCGCGGGACGGAACAGGTCGCGTTCCTTGGCGGCGGGCGCGTACAGCGCGTCGCGCACCATGTCCAGGTACGGCCCCTCCAGATGGGTGAGCGCAGGCACCGGGAAGTAGCCCTTCGGTCGGTCGATGACTTCGGACGGAATCACCTGGCGCGCGGCCTGTTTCAGCACGCCCTTGCCTTGGTGGGCGATCTTCAGTTCGGGTGGGCAGCTGGCCGCAAGCTCGACGAGTTCGTGGTCGAGGAACGGCACGCGACCCTCCAGACCCCACGCCATCGTCATGTTGTCGACGCGCTTGACCGGATCGTCGACGAGCATCACGGTGGTGTCGAGTCGCAAACCGCGGTCGATACCGGTCTCGGCGCCTGCCCGTGCGAAGTGCTCGGTGACGAAATCCAGACTCGGGTCGCCGTCGACGGCGAACGCCGGTGACACCAGTGCGTCGTAGCCCGCGCGGTCGCGGTCGAAGAACGCCTTGCGGTACCTGGCCACCGCTCCGTCGACCGAGGCCGCGTCCGGTCCGCCCAGCGGCGGATACCAGTGGTAGCCGGCGAACACCTCGTCGGCGCCCTGGCCGGACTGCACGACCTTGACGTGCTTGGCCACCTCCTGGCTGAGCAGATAGAACGCGACGCAGTCGTGGCTGACCATCGGTTCGCTCATGGCGTCGATCGCGCCGTCGAGCGCGGGCAGCATGCGGTCGGTGCCGATGCGGATCTGGTGATGGTCGGTGCCGAAGCGATCGGCGATGATGTCGGAGTACTTGAATTCGTCGCCGGCTACACCGCCGACCGACTCGAAGCCGATCGAGAACGTCGCCAGGCCGTGCTGACCCGCCTCGGCGAGCAGGCCGACGATCAGGCTGGAGTCGACGCCGCCGGAGAGCAGACAACCCACCGGAACGTCGGCGACGAGGCGTCGTTCGACGGCCACCCGCAACGCGTCGAGAACCGCGTCCTCCCAGTCCCGTTCGGACCAGTCGGCCCGGTCGGCCCGGCGGGTGAAGTCGGGCTCCCAGTAGGTCGTGGTCGTGCGGCGGCCGTCCGGCTCGATCGCCACCAGCGACGCCGGCGGCACCTTGGACACCCCACGCAGGATCGTGCGCGGTGCGGGCACCACCGAATGGAACGTCATGTAGTGATGTAGCGCGATCGGATCGATGCGGGTGTCCAACGATCCGTCCCTGGCGCCGGCCAGCAGCGCCGGCAGCGACGACGCGAACCGGATGCGGGCGGAATTCTCGCTCAAATAGAGCGGTTTGATGCCGAGCCGGTCCCGGCCGAGCAGGACCCGGCCGCTGTCGCGCTCGACGATCGCGAACGCGAACATGCCGAAGAGACGGTCGACGAAACGGTCGCCCCAGTGGTGGTACGCCTTGAGCAGCACCTCGGTGTCGCTGTGCGAGAAGAACCTATAGCCCTGCTCGCTCAGCTCGCGGCGTAACTGCTTGTAGTTGTAGATGCAGCCGTTCCACGCGATCGCCAACCCCAGTTCGGAGTCGAGCATGGGCTGGCCGCCCGCTTCGGACAAGTCGATGATCTTCAGGCGACGGTGACCGAGCGCGACCCTGCCCTGAGACCACGCGCCCGCCGAGTCCGGACCCCTGGGTGACATCGCCTCGGCCATCGCCGAGACAGCTGCAATATCAGGTACCCGGCCGTCGAGACGCACCTCGCCGGTGGCTCCACACACGCCCTCGACTTTACCCCGGTTGACGTCCGCGAAACCTGTTACTGGTGTGACCTGGGTCTAATCGGCGCTGGTCGCGCCGCAAAAGCGGCGTGGCCGGTCCCCGTGTGGGCTACCTGTAGCCCGCCGATCTGCTCACTCGGTGTGGCCCTTGAGGATCTCGTCCTCGATGGTGCCGCCGAGTCCCTCGGCCCCCGGGTCGTAGCCGTGCAGGCCCCCGGTTACGGCGTACTCCTCTTCCGGCGACAGCACCAGGCGGTGCCTGCCGTAGAAGCCGAACACCAGCAGCCCCAAGACGTAGAAGACGACGATCGCGATGACCGCGGGCCGGTAGTCGGGGTTGACGAGCACGCCGACGAACGTCACCGCCGCGATGACCAGAGCGACGACCGCACCCCAGTTGCCGGTCGGGCTCACCCACGGTCGCCGCGCGTTGGGGAACTTGCGGCGCAGCAGGATGAACGAGATCATCTGCAACCCGTACGCCAGCACCGCACCCCACACCGCGATGTTGAGGACCACCGCTCCGGCGCCCTGGTTGTAGTTGACGATGAGCAGCGCCACGAATCCGATGACCGCGCCCGCCAGCAGCGCGACGTACGGCGTCTGCCGAGAACCGGTCAGCGACAACGTCTTCGGGTAGTAGCCGGCCCGGCTCAGCGAGTACATGTTGCGGCCGTAGGCGTACATGATGCCCTGCAGGCTGGCCAACAGGCCGATCAACGCGAACGCCGACAACACCGCGGCGAGGTTGCCAGGCAGAAAGGCCCGGAAGCCGTCGAGCAGCGGTTCGTCCGAAGTGCCCAGTGCCTCGGACCCGGTCACCGCCGGGTTGAGGAAAAACACGATCGCACCGCAACCGATCAGCGAAAGCAGTCCCCAGATACCGGCGCGGGGAATGTCGCGGGCCGGGTCGTGCGCTTCCTCGGCCGCCAGTGGAAGTTCCTCGATGCCCAGGAAGAACCACATCGCGAAAGGCATCGCGTACAGGATCGCGACCCAGCCGAACGGCAGGAACGTCGAGGAACCCGCGGCGGCCGGATCCGGCGCGATGTCGAAGAGCTTGCTGAAGTCGACGGCGCCGTTCGCGACGGCCAGGATGCCGAACAACACCAGGATCCCGATCGAGATGATCGCGACGACGAGGGCGAACTTGAACGAGATCTCCGCGCCCCACGAGTTCAGCCCGACGAAAATCGCGTACAGGATGATCCACCACACCCACATCGGCAGGGAGAGGTTGAACAGGTCGGTCGTGACGGCGTTGGCGTAGGAGGCCGAGAAGTAGACGATCACCGCGGTGGTGAACACGTACTCGATGGTCTCGGCGAACCCGGTGACGAAGCCGCCCCACGGTCCCATCGCGGCGCGGGCGAACGAGTAGGCACCGCCGGTATGGGGCATGGCCGCCGACATCTCCCCGATCGAGAAGAGCATGCCGAAGTACATGATCACGATGACGGCGGAGGCGATGGCCAAGCCGCCCCATCCGGCGGCGCCGATGCCGAAGTTCCAGCCGGAGAAGTCGCCGGAGATGACCGCTGCGACGCCGATTCCCCACAGGCCCCAGAAGCCGGCGGTGCGTTTGAGTTGCCGCTTCTCGAAGTAGCCGTCGCCCGCTTGGCTGTAGGTGACTCCACCCGAGCTCTTCATCTGGTCCTGTGCCATTTCTCGGGCCACCGATTCGGCTCCTTCTTGCGGTTACGAGGCATAGGGAGAATAAACTTGCAAAGGTCTGGTGTCCTACCTTTGGAAGTGACATTTCTGTAAAAGACTTGGGCGAACGCCGGAGCGAGCCACATCCAATGGTTGACTACCCGCAATCTCGCGCTGTCGAAGGAAAGGCCCCACCACGGATGAGCGTCACATCGGGCATGTTGTCGCAGGCCGATCTCGAGCGCATGGTCGCCGACGGCGAGATCGACACGGTGATCGTCGCGTTCTGCGATATGCAGGGCAGGCTCACCGGGAAGCGGGTGTCGGCCCGGCTGTTCGTCGAGGAGGTCGCCGAGCACGGCGCGGAATGCTGCAACTATCTGCTGGCGGTCGACGTCGACATGAACACCGTCGCCGGGTACTCGATGTCGAGTTGGGACACCGGCTACGGCGACATGGTGATGACGCCGGACTTCTCGACGCTGCGGCTGATTCCGTGGCTGCCGGGCACCGCGATGGTGATGGCCGACCTGGAATGGCACGACGGCAGCCCGGTCGAGCAGGCCCCGAGAAGCATCCTCAACCGGCAGATCGATCGGCTCGCCGAACGCGGTCTGGTGCCCTATGTCGGGACCGAACTCGAGTTCATGGTGTTCGACGACGGCTTCCGCGAGGCGTGGGCCAAGGGCTACCGCGGATTGACCCCGGCCTCGGATTACAACGTCGACTACGCGATGCTCGGCTCGACCCGGATGGAGCCGCTGCTGCGCGACATTCGGCTCGGCATGACCGGTGCGGGCATGTACTGCGAGGGCGTGAAGGGGGAATGCAATCTCGGCCAGCAGGAGATCGCGTTCCGCTTCGACCATGCCCGGGTCACCTGTGACAACCATACGATCTACAAGAACGGCGCCAAGGAGATCGCCGACCAGCACGGCAAGAGCCTGACGTTCATGGCGAAATTCGATGAGCGCGAAGGAAACAGCTGCCATGTGCACATCTCGCTGCGAGGCGACGACGGCAGTTCAGATGGTTCAGCGGTGTTCGCCGACGAGACCGATCCGCTCGGGATGTCGCCGATGTTCCGCAGCTTCGTGGCCGGGCAGCTGGCCACTCTGCGGGAGATGACGTTGTTCTACGCGCCGAA
Organism: Mycobacterium sp. GA-1285; assembly: GCF_001499905.1. Lineage (GTDB taxonomy): Bacteria > Actinomycetota > Actinomycetes > Mycobacteriales > Mycobacteriaceae > Mycobacterium. The sequence continues at coordinate 39,648 of NZ_LQIS01000053.1, forward strand.
CATCAACTCCTACAAGCGGTTCGTCGACGGCAGTTTCGCTCCGACCGCGATCGCGTGGGGTCTGGACAACCGGACCTGCGCGCTGCGCGTCGTAGGCCACGGCCACGGCATGCGGGTGGAGAACCGGGCCCCGGGCGGTGACGTCAACCAGTACCTCGCGGTCTCGGCGTTGATCGCCGGCGGGCTGTACGGCATCGAACACGAACTCGAGTTGTCCGAACCGATGGAGGGTAATGCGTACACCAGTGGCGTCGAACGGCTTCCGACCACGCTCACCGAGGCCGCGGCGCTGTTCGAGAAGTCCGAGGTGGCGCGCACCGCGTTCGGCGACGAGGTGGTCGAGCACTACCTCAACAACGCCCGCGTCGAGCTGGCCGCGTTCAACGCGGCCGTCACGGACTGGGAGAGGATTCGCGGCTTTGAGCGGCTCTAGTGTTTCCGCTGGCGGAAAGCACCGCAGGCCCGTACTCGGGTTGACCACCTACCTGCAGCAGGCACGGACCGGGGTATGGGACGTGCGGGCGGGCTTTCTGCCGGCGATCTACTTCGAGGGTGTCGAGCTGGCAGGCGGGATCTCGGTTCTGCTTCCGCCGCAGCCCGTCGACGACCACATCGCCGACCGGGTGCTCGACGGACTCGACGGCGTCGTCTTCACCGGCGGGCGCGACGTCGTGCCCGCCCACTACGGCCAGGAACCACACCCGGCGACCGACGCCGACATCGAGGACGACCGGCGCCGAGACCAGTTCGAGTTCGCGTTGGTGCGCGGCGCGATGCGGCGCGGCATGCCGGTGTTGGGCATCTGCCGCGGCGCCCAGGTGCTCAATGTCGCGCTGGGCGGCACACTGCACCAGCACCTGCCCGACGTCATCGGACACACCCGCCATCAGCGGGGCAACGCGGTGTTCACCACGTCGGCGGTCCGCACGGTGCCGGGCACCCGGCTTGCCGAGCTCATCGGCGAGTCGTCGGACGCGCAGTGCTACCACCATCAGGCCATCGACCGATTGGGCGACGGCCTGGTGATCAGCGCCCAGGACGACGACGGCGTCATCGAAGCGGTCGAGCGACCAGGTGACGACTTCGTGTTGGCCGTGCAGTGGCATCCCGAGGAGCGCCTCGACGACCTGCGGCTGTTCGCCGCCGTCGTCGAAGCGGCGGATGCATACGCAAGAGAAAGGGCGAACGCTTGAGCACATCTGAGGTGATCAACCCGGCGACCGAGGAGCTGCTGCGCACCGTCGAGCAGACCGACGAGGCCGCGGTCGATGACGCGGTGGCCCGGGCGCAAGCGGCACAACGCGACTGGGTGCGGCAGGCGCCCGCCGAACGGGCGGCGGCGCTGCGCGCGTTCGCGGCGACGGTCGATGCGCACATCGACGAGTTGGCGGCGCTCGAAGTCGCCAACTCCGGGCACCCCATCGGTAACGCCGAGTGGGAGGCCGGCCACGTCCGCGACGTGCTGCAGTTCTACGCCGCCGCCCCGGAACGCCTGTCCGGCAAGCAGATTCCGGTCGCGGGCGGCATCGACGTGACCTTCAACGAGCCGCTCGGGGTGGTCGGCGTGATCACGCCGTGGAACTTCCCGATGACGATCGCCTCGTGGGGTTTCGCGCCCGCGCTCGCGGCGGGCAACGCGGTGCTGATCAAACCCGCGGAGTGGACGCCGCTCACCACGATCCGGCTGGGGGAGTTGGCCGTTGAGGCGGGGATCCCCGCCGATCTGTTCTGTGTGCTGCCCGGTAAGGGTTCGGTGGTCGGCGAACGGTTCGTCTCGCACCCCGACGTGCGCAAGGTCGTGTTCACCGGCTCCACCGAGGTCGGGACCCGGGTCATGGCGGGTGCGGCCAAACAGGTGAAACGCGTGACCCTCGAACTGGGCGGCAAGAGCGCCAACATCGTCTTCGACGACTGCGATCTGGAGCAGGCGGCGGCCACCGCGCCGTACGGGGTGTTCGACAACGCGGGACAGGACTGTTGTGCGCGTAGCCGAATCCTGGTGCATCGCAACGTGTACGACCGCTTCATGGAATTGTTCGAGCCCGCTGTCAAGGGCGTCGTGGTCGGTGATCCGCGCGCCAAGGACACCGAGATGGGCCCGCTGGTGTCCAAGGCGCACTGGAACTCAGTTGCGTCCTTCGTGCCCGACGATGCGCCCGTCGCCTTCCGCGGCTCGACTCCCTCGGCGCCCGGGTACTGGTTCCCGCCAACGGTGTTGACGCCCCAGCGCACCGACCGTGCCGTGCGCGAGGAGATCTTCGGCCCGGTGGTCACCGTGCTGCCGTTCGACGACGAGGCCGACGCGATCGCGCTCGCCAACGACACCCCGTATGGGTTGTCCGGGTCGATCTGGACCGAGAACCTGTCGCGGGCGGTGCGCGTGTCGCGGGCGGTGGAAGCGGGCAACCTGTCGGTCAATTCGCATTCCTCGGTGCGGTACAACACGCCGTTCGGTGGCTTCAAACAGTCCGGCCTCGGACGCGAACTCGGCCCGGACGCGCCGCTGTCGTTCACCGAGACCAAGAACGTGTTCATTGCCGTGCAGGAGGCCTGATGGATCTGACGCAACGATTGGCGGGCAAGGTCGCGGTCGTCACCGGTGGTGCCAGCGGCATCGGCCTGGCCAGCGCCAAGCGGATGAAGGCCGAGGGCGCGATCGTCGTGATCGGCGACATCGACCCGGCGGCGGGAAAAACCGTCGCCGACGACCTGAACGGCACCTTCGTCCAGGTCGACATCTCCGATCAGGTCGCCGTGGATCAGCTGTTCGACACCGCCGCCGAGACGCACGGGTCGGTCGACATCGCGTTCAACAACGCCGGCATCAGGCCGCCCGAGGACGACCTGATCGAGGTCACCGGCATCGACGCGTGGCAGCGGGTGCAGGACGTCAACCTCAAGTCGGTGTTCTTCTGCTGCAAGGCGGCACTGCGCCACATGGTGCCGCGGCAGAAGGGCTCGATCGTCAACACCGCTTCGTTTGTGGCGGTGATGGGTTCGGCCACCTCGCAGATCTCCTACACCGCGTCCAAGGGCGGCGTGCTGGCGATGTCGCGTGAACTCGGCGTGCAGTACGCGCGGCAGGGCATCCGGGTCAACGCCTTGTGTCCGGGGCCGGTGAACACCCCGCTGCTGCAGGACCTGTTCGCCAAGGATCCCGAACGGGCCGCACGCCGTCTGGTGCACATCCCGGTGGGCCGGTTCGCCGAACCCGACGAGGTCGCGGCCGCGGTGGCATTTCTCGTCAGCGATGACGCGTCGTTCATCACCGCCTCGTCGTTCCTCGTCGATGGCGGGATCAGCGGGCACTACGTCACACCGCTGTAGCCATGTCTGCCGAGTCGGAGGTACCAGTGGCGCACGCGGGGCTCACCGCGGAGGCGGTCGCCGAAGCGCTGCTGCGGCCGGTGCGTGCGGGTCACGCCTTCGATGACACCGTGGCCCGGCTGCTGCAGACCATCCGGCTCGGTGTGCTGGCGCCCGGCGAATGCCTACCGCCAGAGCGCGAACTCGCCGCGCGGCTCGGCGTCAGCCGCGATACCGTGCGCGAGGCGATCAGATCGTTGTCCGACGCGGGTTATCTGGTGTCGCGGCGCGGACGGTACGGCGGGACCTTCCTCGCCGACGAACTGCCGAGACCGACCGATGACGCCGATGCGGTCACCCGTGCCGAGGTCGACGACGCTTTGCGGCTGCGCGAGATCCTGGAAGTCGGCGCCGCGCGGATGGCGGCCACCCGGACCCTCACCGCCGCCGAACGTGAGGTGCTGTGGGCCCGGATGACCGATGTCCGCGCCGCCGCTCCCGACGACTACCGCCGTCTCGACTCGCGCCTGCACCTGGCGATCGCCGAGGCCGCCGGATCGCCGTCGCTGGTCCCGCTGCTAGCCGAGAACAGGATGCTGCTCAACGCCCTGCTCGACCAGATACCGCTGCTGCCGCGCAACATCGCCCATTCCGACGAGCAGCACGAGGCGATCGTGCTCGCGATCCTCGCCGGCGACGGCGACGGTGCGGCGTCGGCGATGCGGGCCCACGTCGAGGGGTCCGCGGCGCTGCTGCACGGCTTCCTCGACTAGCGCCGGCCCATATCCTTCGCGAGCGCGCGTGTTTGCCGCGGACACACCGCCGATTTCTCGACACCTGCGCACGGTCATGCGCCCGCGAACGTGCGCATCGGCGCTACATTGAGTCCCGTGAACGAGCCGGCCGGCCAGGTGGATGTCGAACGCGCGGCGTCGGCGCTGGCCGACGTCGACACCGCCAGCTGGACACAGCGGTTCGACCTGTTGTCGGACCCGCATCGGCTGGAGATCCTGCTCACGCTGCATCGAGTGCCGGGGATCCGCGTCGGAGACCTCGCGGCCGCCCTGGGCCGCTCGGAAAACGCCGTCTCGCAAGCGCTTCGCGTGCTGCGCCAGCAGGGCTGGGTCAGTGCCACGCGAGTCGGACGCGCGGTGAGCTACCGCCTCGACGACGAGATCGTGCACGACTTGCTGCACTGGATCGGTGCTCGGCACGGTTGAGGCTGAGCAGGGCATTTCACGATTCCCGAATCGCCGCTTCACACCCTCGACCGATCGTCGACGACGTCAGATGAACATTCCCGTCGATTGACGGGCAGGGAGCCGAGGTACATGACCATGAGAAACACCCTCGAGAACGCGACCGAGCATGACCGCGCACTGAAAATCAGACACCGGGCGCTGTGGGCGTCGGGGGACTACCCGGCCGTCGCGGCCGAATTGATCCCGACGCTGGGCCCTGAACTGGTCAGAGCCTGCGGAGTGCGCCCGGGTGATCGTGTGCTCGACGTCGCTGCGGGGTCGGGCAACGCTGCGATCCCGGCCGCCGCCGCCGGAGCGATCGTGACGGCGAGCGATCTCACACCCGAACTGTTCACCGCGGGGCGCGCGACAGCCGCGCGGCAAGGAGTCCAGATCGAATGGGTCGAAGCGGACGCCGAAGCGATGCCGTTCGCCGACAACAGCTTTGACGTCGTCATGTCGTGTGTCGGTGTGATGTTCGCACCGCACCACCAGGCGGCCGCCGATGAGCTGGTGCGAGTGCTCCGGCCGGGCGGAACCATCGGAATGATCAACTGGACTCCCGAGGGGTTCATCGGAAACCTGTTCAAGACGATGAAGCCCTACGCGCCGCCCCCGCCGCCCGGGGCGAGCCCCGCACCGCTGTGGGGGAACGAAGAGCATGTGCAGGCGCTGCTCGCCGACCGGGTGACGGACCTGCGGATGCGGCGGCGAACCGTTCGCATGGATCACTGCGCGAGCCCGCTCGAGTTCCGGGAGTATTGGAAACGCAATTACGGGCCGACGATCGCCACATATGCGTTCAACGCCGGTGAGCCACAGCGGATCGCCGACCTCGACCGCGACTTCCTGCAGTTCCTCGACGACTGGAACACCTCGCCGGGTCCGACGGGCACCGCCTATGACGCCGAATATCTGCTGATCACTGCCACGAAGGCGGCATCGGCGCGCTGATTCTCTGGACTTGCCAATACTCCGGACATCCGCTCCGGCTTGATGAAAGCTGTGAGCGTGACGGTGGCGTTCCGGCTGCTCGGCGACATCGGAGCCGACGTCGACGGTGAACGCGTCGACATCGGGCACGCGCGCCAGCGCGCCGTTCTCGTCGCGATGCTAATCGACTTGAACCGGCCGGTCCCCTCCGATCAGCTGATCTATCGCGTGTGGGCCGACGAGCCACCCTTTCGCACGCGGAACGCGCTGTCCGCCTACCTGTCTCGGTTGCGGGCGGTCATCGGACGCAGCGGAGATGTGGAAATCAAGCGGGAGTCAGGCGGTTACGTCCTCGCCGCGGATCCGATGACCGTGGACCTGTACCGCTTTCGGTCGCTTTGCCGTCAAGCGCGCGCCGCGACGGATCCCGTCGAAGCCGATGACCTGTTCGTGAGGGCGCTGCAGTTGTGGCGTGGCAGCCCATTCGTCACGCTGGACACCCCGTGGCTGAACGAGGTCAGAAACGCCCTGGACGCCGAACGTCTGGCCGTCGTCCTGGATCGCAACGACGCAGGGTTGCGGGCTGGCCGGCACGCCGAGTTGCTCCCCGAGTTGGCCACCATGCTGCGCGAGCACCCGTTGGACGAGCGGTTGGCGGGCCAACTGATGCTCGCGCAGTACCGTTGTGGCCGTCAGGCCGACGCACTCGACACCTTCCGTTTGATGCGTGAGCGACTCGTCGACGAGCTGGGCGCAGATCCGAGTCCAGCACTGCAACAGGTGCACATGCAGCTCTTGGAGGGCGACCCGGGACGAATGGGACTGCCCGCCGCGGTCAGCGGGCGTCCTCGGGCGAACCTGCCGCGACGGAGCACCAGTTTCGTCGGCCGCGACGACGAGGTCGCACACGTCGTCGATGTACTGGGTGAATGTTCGTTGGTGACGTTGACCGGGGTGGGCGGCGTGGGCAAAACCCGCCTGGCCCTCGAAGCTGCGGCCAGAGCCGAAGCGCGCTTCGCCGACGGCGTCACGCTCGTCGAGCTGGCACCGCTGGATGACCCCGCGGCCGTGGGCCATACCGTCGCCGCCGCGCTTCGACTGCAGCAACGCCACGGGCTGGGCATCGAAGAAACAGTGATCGATTACCTGCGAACGAAGAAGCTGCTGCTGATTCTGGACAACTGCGAACACCTGCTCGACGCGGCCGCGACGCTAGCCGACTCGATCGTCGGCAGCTGCCCCGACGTCGTGGTCCTGGCCACCAGCCGAGAAGCGATCGGCGTTGACGGGGAACACGTCTGGCCGGTGTCGCCGCTGCCGCTCGGCGAAGCCACCCGCTTGTTCGCCGACAGGGCCAAGGCCAGCAGGCCCGATTTCGCACTGGAGCACGAGCCGGTGGGCGCCGTCGCCGAAATTTGTCGACGCGTCGACGGTCTGCCACTGGCGATCGAACTGGCCGCCGCCCGAATGCGCGCCATGAGCAGTCTCGACGTCGCGCGCCGGTTGGACGGTCTGCGACTGCTCAGCGGAGGCGCGCGCGGAAGTCTTCGTCAACAGAGCCTCGTCGCGACCATCGACTGGTCCTACCAGCTGTTGACCGGCTCTGAGCAGCAACTGTTCTCGAAGCTGTCGGTGTTCGCGGGCGGGTTCGATCTCGACGCCGCGCACAGCGTGTGCGGTGTGGGCGACGAGGACGACACGCTCGATTCGATCACCGGCCTCGTCGAGAAATCAATGGTGATCCGACTGTCGGCCGCCGACCGGACGCGGTACTCGGTTCTGGAGATGCTCCGCGCTTACGGGCGGGACCGCCTGCGAGACAACGACATCGACAAGCTGCTGGCGTCGCGGCATGCGCAGTACTACACCGCGCTGGCCGAAAGCGCCGCTGCCGGCATGCACGGTCCCGACGAGCGGATGTGGGTGGACAGAATGCTGCCCGACCACGACAACCTGCGGGTCGCGTTCGAGTACGCGATCTCGGTTGAGGACGTCGACACCGCACTCAGGTTGGTGACCTCGCTGCCCGAAATCATCCATCTGCGTCACAGCTACGAGTCGGCTGGGTGGGCCGAGCGTGCCGTCGAGATGGCCGAAGCCACTCATCCCCTGTATGTCGCCGCCGTCGGCTTCGCGGCGCGAGGAGCGTGGAACAGGGGTGAATTCGACAAGGCCCGCACGCTCGCGAACCTCGCGCAGGGGCGTGCCCCCGCGCGTGGCACCGCCCGGGTCGCCTATCCCGGGGATGTGCTCGCCGACGTCGCGCTGTACGAAGGTGACGCCGGCGCGGCCCTGCTGCACTATGAGGCCGAGGCGAGGCGGGCAAGGAGTGATTCCGATCCGATTCGCCTGGTGTGGACGCTCTTCTACATCTCGATATGCCGTGCGGCACTGCGGGTTCCGGCCGAAGGGGTGGCCGCAGCGGAAGAAGCCGTGCGTGTCGCGGACGAGACCGGCAATGCGACCGCCCAGTCGATGGGTCGCTACGCACTCGGTCTGGTGCTCAAGAAGTCCGAGCCCCATCGCGCGCTGCAATTGTTCGATGATGCCGCCGCTTTGGCCGCGTCGGTGCGCAACCTGTGGTGGCATGGCATCGCGCTCATGGAGGCCGCGGCGACCCGTGCCGTGCATGGCGAACCCGCGGAGGCCGCAACGGTTCTCATTGAAGTGCTCGACCATTGGGACCGGGTCGGGGATTGGAGCCAGCAGTGGCTCAATCTGCGCTATGTCACGCGATTCTTCGTCCGGGTGGGAGCCGACAGCGATGCGTTGACACTCCATCAGGCGCTGGTTGCTGCTGGAAAGGACTCGCCCCTCAGAGACGCCCGGATCGACCCAGCGCAAGGCAGCCTGACCGGCGCGCAGGCGGTGGCACTCGCGCGATCCACGCTGCAGCGATTCGCGCGATAGCCTTGAGCCACCGTCCTCGAGAAGGCGGTCGGCGCCGCGCTGCTGGCGGCATCACTGGCGACGCTCCGGGCGGGCCGAGGTTTCCCGCTCGGCTTCATCGCGTTCAGGTTGTACGCCTGAATACCTGTTCAGCTAGACAGGTATTCGGTACGCGTCCTAGGCTCGCGGGGTGACCTCTTCGTACGTCGCGATGCACATGAGCGACGGCATCGTCAACGCCCCGACCTCCGTCGTCTTCGGCCTCGTCGCCGTCGCCGTTGTCGCACTGTGCGCGGCCAAGGCCAGGACCGAGCTCGACGAGCGCACGGTGCCGCTGGCCGGCCTCGTCGCCGCATTCATCTTCGCCGTCCAGATGGTCAACTTCCCGATCCTCCCGGGCGTCAGCGGTCACCTGCTCGGCGGTGCGCTCGCCGCGATCCTGGTCGGCCCGTACACCGGGGCGCTCTGCATCGCGATCGTGCTCGTCGTACAGGCGCTGCTGTTCGCCGACGGCGGAGTGACGGCGCTGGGCACGAACATCGTCAACATGGCGGTGATCGGTGTGGCGGCCGGATATCTCACCGCCGTCCTGTTGTATGCCGTCGTGCGGAAACGCGTAGAAGTACCGACGGCCGGTCTGGGCGCGATCGCTTTCGTCGCCGCGCTGATGGGGACGATATGTGCGGCAATGGGCTTCGTCGTCGAATACGCGATCGGGGGAGCGGCCACCACGTCACTGGGCGCGGTGACGGGTTACATGCTCGGCACCCACGCGCTGATCGGCGTGGGAGAGGGCCTCATCACCGCGGTCACCGTGATAGCCGTCGCGCGTTCGCGTCCCGACCTGGTCTACCTGTTGCGCCGGACCCGGCAGGAGGTTACGGCATGAGGTCGCGCCGGCAGTTCCTCGCTGTTTTCGCCGTTGTCACGCTGCTGATCGCCGGGGCGGTGTCGTACTTCGCCAGCTCGAGCCCCGATGGGCTGGACTCGACGACACTGCGCGGGTGCGAGGTCGTCGAGACCCCCGAGGGCGAGGAACTCACCGGAGAGTGCATAGCTCAGCACGCCGAGGAGCACAGCCTTGCGGCCTCCCCGCTCGCCGACTACACGGTCGGCGGACGCGACGGCACCGGCGGCATCGCCGGGATCATCGGCGTACTGGCGACGGTCGTCGTCGCAGGATCGGTGTTCTGGCTGATCGCCCGCAGCCGCAGGGCGACCGACCACGGCGGGTCAGGCTAACCATGGGCGCGGGCGCTCACCCCCTCTACCGGCACGACGACTCCCCGGTGCACCGCGCCCCCGCCGAGGTGAAGGTCGTCTGCCTCCTGGTGTTCGTGCTCGCGGTCGTCGCGACGCCGCGGGAGATGTTCTGGCCCTTCGCCGTCTACGCCGTGATCATCGTCGGCATCTGGCGGCTGGCCCACATCCCGCTGCGGTGGATCCTGCCGCGGATGCTGATCGAGGCGCCGTTTCTCGTCCTCGCGGTGCTGTTGCCGTTCGCCGAAGGCGGCGAACGCATCGACGTGGTGGGACTGCACCTTTCGGTCAGCGGGTTGTGGGCGGCGTGGGGCATCGTGATCAAGGGAACGCTCGGGGTCGCGGCGGCACTGACGGTGGCCGCCACCACCTCGACAACCGAATTGCCCACCGCGCTCGGCCGGCTCGGTGTGCCCGCCGTCGCGACGTCGGTGCTGGTGCTGATGATCCGGTACGTCGACCTGCTGACCGCCGAGGCCAGCCGCATGCGCATGGCGCGCATATCGCGTGGCGATTCGCCGCGCGCCCTACATCAAGCCGGCGCCATCGCGAAAGGTATCGGTGCGCTGTTCCTGCGATCCTACGAACGCGGTGAGCGGGTTTACGTCGCGATGCTCTCACGCGGATTCGACGGCGACGCACCGGATCTGGCTGTGATCGGGGCGCCGCCACGGGCCGTCGCGTCGCAGTGGGTGGTCGTGATGGCGCCGGCCGTTGCCGCGGTGGCGGTCGCCGCGGCGGCGTGGGTGACGCGATGAACGCGATCACGATCGAGGGCCTGCGCCACGTCTACCCGGACGGACATGTCGCCCTCGACGGTGTCGACCTGGCCGTGTGCCGCGGGGAACGCATCGCCGTGCTGGGCCCTAACGGCGCGGGGAAGACGACGCTGATGCTGCATCTCAACGGTGTGCTCACCGCGTCCTCCGGCACGGTACGGATCGGTGATGTGGCGTTGACGCGCAAGACACTTCACGACGTGCGCAGGCGGGTGGGTCTCGTTTTTCAGGATCCCGACGACCAGTTGTTCATGCCGACCGTCGCCCAGGACGTGGCGTTCGGTCCGGCGAACTTCGGGTTGCGCGGTGACGAGCTGGCCAAACGGGTGCGAGAGGCGCTGGAGACGGTGTCTCTCATCGAAGAGGCCGACCGCAGCCCCACCCACCTGTCGGCGGGCCAACGTCGCCGCGCGGCGCTGGCGACCGTGCTGGCCTGCCAGCCCGACATCCTCGTGCTCGACGAACCGTCGGCCAACCTCGATCCCGTCGCGCGCCGCGAACTGGCCGAAACGCTCTCGAGGTTGGGCTCCACGATGTTGATCGTCACCCACGATCTGCCCTACGCCGCTCAACTGTGCGAGCGGGCGGTCGTGATGGACCGCGGCGTGATCGTGGCCGACGGGCCCATCCGGGACATCCTCGCCGACACCGAACTGCTTGCCGCACACCGGCTGGAGCTGCCCTGGGGCTTCGAGGTGCCGGCCCGGCCGGGAACTAGTGCCGTCGCGACGGCGGCCACGGCGGCTCGCCGCACAGCGCCAGCAACGCGTTCTCGATGACCTCCGGCAGGGCGGGGTGGATCCAGTATTGGCCGCGCGCCATCTCCTGTGCAGGCAGGTCGAACGCCATCGCCTGAACGACCGGTTGGATCAGCGATGACGCCTGATGGCCCATGATGTGTGCGCCGAGGAGCAGTCCCGTGTCGTCGTCGACGATGAGTTTGGCGATACCGGCGGTGTCCTCCATCGCCCATCCGTAGGCCACGTCGGCGTAGTCCTGAATCTTGACCTTGATCCGGAAACCCTGTGCGCGCGCCTCGTTTTCGGTCAGCCCGACGCTGGCGATCTGGGGGTCTGTGAAGACAGCCGACGGCACGTGGCGGTGGTTGGCCGACATCAGCGCGTCCGTGTCATCCCAGTCCTGAACAAGGTTGTGTTTGACGACGCGCGCTTCGTGGTTGGCCACATGCTTGAGTTGGAAGTCCGACGACACATCGCCGAGCGCGAAAACGCCGCGGGCGGTGGTGCGTTGGTATTCGTCGACGACGACGTGTCCGCTCGAGGTCACCTTCACACCGGCGTGCTCCGCGTCGAGCAGGTCACCGTTGGGGACGCGCCCGGTCGCCACCAACAGCGCGTCGCCGCGCAGTTGTGAGCCGTCGTGACAGGTGATCTCGACACCCTCGCCGACTTCGCGGGCGTCGGCCAGTTCGTGGTGGTTGCGCACTTCCCACTTCTTTGCGGCGATGTCGGTGAAGCGCATCGCGATGTCGTCGTCGTGGCCGCGCAGCAGGGTGCTGCCGCGGATCAGCAGCGTGATCCGGCTGCCGAGCGACGAGAAGATGTGGGCGAACTCGCAAGCGACATAACCGCCGCCGACGATGATGAGGTGTTCGGGCAGATCGGTGATCCGCATGATCGTGTCGCTGGTGTGATACGGCGCACCGCATTGGGTGACCGCCTCGGGAACCACCACCCGGGACCCGGCGGCGATGACCACCCGGTCCGCGGTGAACTCGTCGCCGTCGTCGGTGCGCAACGCGTACCGGCCGTCGGGTCTGGTGGGCGCGAATCTGGTGTGGCCGGAGAACACCTGCACATTCGGTGAGGAGCGGCGGTAGTTCTCTCCCGCGACGGCCAGCGGGTCGATCCGTCCGAACACTCGTGAGACGATGTCGGGCCACCGCACCCCGTCGATATGCGCGTCAATGCCGTATCGCGCCGCCTCCCTGACGTTGTCGGCGATGCCCGCCGCGTAGACGAACATCTTCGTCGGGATGCAACCGACATTGAGGCAGGTTCCGCCGAACACACTCTGCTCGCAGATCGCGATCTTCTTGTCGATGTAGCGCTCGTCGAGAATGGAGTTGCCCGAACCGGCCCCGATGATCGCGATGTCGAAGTGCGTCATGATGACCGGCCTCCTGGGGATCGGGTGACGGCGGAGCCGCGGGCGGCCGGGTCGAGGTACCAGTCCAGCCACCGGTCGAGTTCGCCGTAGGCAGCCTGCCGCGCGTCGGGCACCGACAGGAACACGTCGTGCTTGGCATCGGCGATGGGCACGATCGTGGTGCGGTTCCCGATGCATCCGGCCCATCGGGCGATCTGCCTGACGTCGAGCACTGCATCGCCCCGCTGAATCGCGTCAGGGTCATTCACCTCACGGACGCTGCGGTCCGAGCGCAGGATGAGGTTGGGCACACCGACGTCGAGACCGCGGTGAAGTCTGGCGTGGCCCCGGCGGATCGCGGCGATCCAGCCGGTCGTGACGGGGAAGCCGCCGACAGGCTTCCACCTCAGGTCGTAGTCGAAGTCGCCGTGGTAGTCGCGGTGCAGTGACGACCCGTATCCGCCCTCGGTCGGCGGACGCACCACCAGCCGCTTGCTCACCCGCGAGACGGCGCCCAGCGCGGCGCGCGTCGGCGCGGCCCGCAGGATCGACGGTCCCTGCAGGTCGAGCCACGGGCTGTTGAGCACGAGGCCGCCGACGCGTCTGCGCCCGGTACGCCCTTGGCGACGCAACCGGTCCAGCCACAGCGACACGATGAGCCCACCGGCCGAGTGCCCGTACACCAGGTTCTCGGTCGGGGCCACCGAATCGATGATGTCGAGGGCGCGGCCGAGTTCGACGTCGTAGCGGGCCAGGTCGGTGGTGAAGTGAGGGGTCTGGCCCTCGCGCCACGAACGTCCGCATTTGTGCAGGTCGATCGCGTAAAAGGCGAATCCGCGGCCGGCGAAGTGGTCGGCGAGCTCGGTGTTGAAGAAGTAGTCGGTGAATCCGTGCACCAACAGCACCGCGCGCGTGGCCGACCGATCCGGTTCGCCGCGGCGCACCAGGGTGGCGACGAGCTCACCCTCCCCGTCGGGGTCCGAGCCGAGGGCCATCGTGTGTTGCCAGTAGCCCGGCAGCACGTCCGCCTTCCAGTCGGGCACGACAGCAACGATAGCCGCGACAGCCCGTGGCGCCGGGTGAAGCGGGGCCGAACAGGGTTCCGCGCGGCGATCGCATGAGATTGAGAACGCCCGCTGCGGGCTAACCTGATGATCGACCCTGATGATCGACGCTGATGATCGACTCTGATGATCGACCATGGCGCGATCACGCCGAAACCGAGTTCAGCCCCGGGGGACTGAGAGTGTCTGACGAACCGAGAAAAACAGACGTCGTGCTCATCGGGGCCGGCATCATGAGCGCAACGTTGGGCGCACTGCTGCGGCTGCTGGAGCCGGACTGGTCGATCACCCTCATCGAGCGCCTCGACGCGGCGGCCGCCGAGAGCAGCGACGCGTGGAACAACGCGGGTACCGGTCACTCGGCCCTGTGCGAGCTGAACTACACCCCGCAACAGCCCGACGGGTCCATCGACATCTCGAAGGCGGTGCGCGTCAACGAGCAGTTCCAGGTGACGCGCCAGTTCTGGGCGTACGCGGTGGAGAACGGGTTGATCAGCGATCCACGTAGCTTCCTCAACCCGATTCCGCATGTGAGTTTTGTGCACGGCGAGGCCGGCGTGAAGTATCTGCGCCGCCGCTACGACACGCTGGTCGTCAATCCGCTCTTCTCCTCGATGGAGTACATCGAGGACGCGGACGAGTTCGCGCGGCGGCTGCCGCTGATGGCCGAGAAGCGCGACTTCTCCGAACCGGTCGCGCTCAACTGGACCGACCAGGGCACCGACGTCGACTTCGGTGCCCTGTCACGCCAGCTGCTGGGCTACGTCGCCCAGCGCGGTATGACCACATACTTCGGGCACGAGGCGCGCGATCTGCGCCAGGAGTCCGACGGTTCGTGGACCTTGAAGGTGGTCAATCTCCGCACCGGGCGCACCAGCAAGCTCGGGGCCGGTTTCGTGTTCGTCGGCGCGGGTGGCGGGGCGTTGAATCTGTTGCAGAAGGCAGGCATGAAGGAGGCCAAGAACTTCGGCGGCTTTCCGGTCAGCGGCAAGTTCCTGCGTACAGATGTCTCGCGCCTGACCGAAGCGCATCGGGCCAAAGTGTACGGACAGCCTCCGGTGGGTGCGCCGCCGATGTCGGTTCCGCACCTGGACGCGCGCGTCATCAACGGCCGGTCCTGGTTGCTGTTCGGGCCGTTCGCGGGCTGGTCACCGAAATTCCTCAAACAGGGCGACGTGTTCGACCTGCCCGAATCCATCACGCTCAACAACGTCGCGTCGATGGCGAACGTCGCACTCACCCAGTTCGGACTGCTGAGGTACCTGGTGGGCCAGCTGATGCTGTCGGACGCCGAGCGGATAGACGCGTTGCGCGAATTCGTGCCCGGCGCAAGGGAATCGGACTGGGAGCTCAACGTGGCGGGGCAGCGGGTCCAGGTCATCTGCGGTAAGAGCGGCAAGGGCGTGCTGGACTTCGGCACCACCGTGCTCACCTCCGGCGACGGCACCATCGCCGGGCTGCTCGGCGCATCCCCGGGTGCGTCAACCGCCGTGCCCGCGATGATCGACGTGCTGCAACGCTGTTTCGCCGAGCGCTATCCGGCGTGGGAGTCCAAGATCAAGGACATGGTGCCTTCGCTGGGACGCGAGTTGTCCTCCGAGCCGGCGCTCTTGGACGAGGTGTGGTCGTACGGAACGCGGGTCCTGCGTCTGGACGAGCCCTCGGCGGTGGCCACGGGATGACGGTTGCGCTGCGCCGCAGTTGGTCTCGAGACCTCGACGCCGCAACGCTCTACGAACTGCTCAAGCTGCGGGTCGAGGTCTTCGTTGTGGAGCAGGCCATTCCGTACCCCGAACTCGACGGTCGCGATCTTCTGTCCGAGACGCGGCATTTCTGGCTGGAAACCTCCACCGGTGAAGTCATTTCGACGCTGCGTCTGATGGAGGAGCATCCCGGCGGGCATAAGGGTTTTCGCATCGGGCGGGTGTGCACCAAGCGTGAGGTGCGCGGACGGGGACACAGCACCCGGCTGCTGCAGGCCGCGCTGGCCGAGGTGGGCGACTACCCCTGTCGCATCGACGCGCAGACGTACCTGGCCGATATGTATGCCCGCCTCGGCTTCGTCCGCGACGGACAGGAGTTCATGCAGGACGGCATTCCGCACGTCCCTATGCTGAAGCCGTGACCTATCCCTTCAGCGCCATCGTCGGGCATGACCGCCTGCGGTTGGCGCTGCTGCTGTGCGCGATCCGCCCCGATATCGGAGGGGTCTTGATCCGCGGGGAGAAGGGCACCGCGAAGTCGACGGCGGTGCGCGGGCTGGCCAAGGTGCTGGAAGCGGCCGCTGCTGCGGACGGGCCGCCGGGCGCCGTCGGTCAGCTGGTCGAACTGCCCATAGGCGCCACCGAGGACCGGGTGGTCGGGTCACTGGACCTGCAGAAGGTGCTGCGCGACGGTGAGCACGCGTTCTCGCCGGGACTGCTCGCCCGTGCGCACGGCGGTGTGCTCTACGTCGACGAGGTCAACCTGCTGCACGACCATCTGGTCGACGTGCTGCTCGACGCCGCCGCGATGGGCCGGGTCCACGTCGAGCGCGACGGGGTGTCGCACAGCCACGAGGCACGCTTCGTTCTGATCGGCACGATGAATCCCGAAGAGGGTGAACTGCGTCCGCAGCTGCTCGACCGGTTCGGCCTGACCGTCGACGTGCGGGCGTCACGCGACGTCGACGTGCGCGTCGAGGTGATCCGTCAGCGCATGGCGTACGAGGCCGATCCCGCCGTGTTCGCGCAGCGCTATGCCGAGGCCGATGCCGAGCTGGCGCGTCGGGTCGCGGCGGCCCGTGCTTTGGTCGACTCGGTTTCGTTGCCCGACAGTGAATTACGTCGGATAGCGGCGCTGTGCGCGGCGTTCGACGTCGACGGTATGCGTGCGGACCTGGTGGTCGCCAGAACCGCCGTCGCGCACGCCGCGTGGCGCGGGGTCGAGGTGGTGTCCGAGGAGGACATCCGGGTGGCCGCCGAACTCGCGCTGCCGCACCGCCGACGCCGCGACCCGTTCGACGACCCCGGCCTGGATCCCGGCCAACTCGACGACGCGATGGCGCAGGCCGACGAGGCCAGCGAGGAGAACCCCGACCCCGAACCCGAGCCGGACCCACCCGGCGGTGGCGCGTCGTCCCCGGACGGAGACGGCCGTGACGGGCAACCGTCGCAACGGGATTCGGGTGGCGCCTCGCGTCCCAGCGCCGCGCCCTCGGCGGTGTTTCGCACCCGCTCCCTGGTGGTGCCGGGTGTGGGGGAGGGGTCGCCGGGTCGCCGGTCGCGGGCGCGTAACCGCACCGGCAAGACTATTTCGGCCACGTCCGACGGTCGGATCGGTCACGGCGTGCACGTGTTCGGCACCCTGCTGGCGGCCGTGGAACGGCAACGCAGGCCTGGGGCGCCCCGGCCGCGGCACGGCGATGTGCGCCGGGCGATCCGGGAGGGCCGCGAGGGAAATCTGGTGATCTTCGTCGTCGACGCGTCGGGTTCGATGGCCGCGCGCGACCGGATGTCCGCGGTCGGCGGCGCGGCGCTGTCGCTGTTGCGCGATGCATATCAGCGGCGCGACAAGGTAGCCGTCATCACGTTCCGCCAGCGCGACGCGCACGTCCTGCTGCCCCCGACGTCGTCGGTGCACATCGCAGGCCGGCGCCTCGCCCGCTTCGACACCGGCGGCAGGACGCCTCTGGCGGAAGGATTGTTGGCAGCCCGCGATCTGGTCGTGCGGGAGAAGGCCCGCGACCGCGCGCGGCGCAGCCTCGTGGTGGTGTTGACCGACGGGCGCGCCACCGGCGGTGCCGACCCGTTGGGGCGCGCGCGATCGGCCGCCGCGAGGTTGGTGGCCGAAGGCGCCGCCGCCGTCGTGGTGGACTGCGAAACGTCGTATGTGCGGTTGGGCCTGGCCGAAGAGCTCGCCGGTCAGCTGGGCGCCCCGGCGGTGCGGCTGGCTCAGCTCCGGGCGGACAACCTCACCGACGTGGTCCGCGCCGCCGCCTGAGTTGGGCTCACACGGAGTAGGGAGAGGTAGGTATGCCTCAGGGTCAGCCGCTGACGGTCCCCGACGACGGGTTGACCACCCGCGCGCGCCGCAACGCGCCGCTGTTCGCCGTGCACACCGGTGAAGGCAAGGGAAAATCGACAGCGGCGTTCGGCATGGCGCTGCGCGCGTGGAACCAGGGTTTCGACATCGCGGTGTTCCAGTTCGTCAAGAGCGCCAAGTGGAAGGTGGGCGAGGAAGCGGCCTTTCGCCAGCTCGGCAAGCTGCACGACGAGCACGGCGTCGGGGGACCGGTGCAGTGGCACAAGATGGGGTCGGGGTGGTCCTGGACACGGGACAAGTCGCGCAAACACGGCGACGAGGTCGACCACGCCGCCACCGCGGCCGACGGCTGGGCCGAGATCGCGCGTCGGCTCGCCGACGAACGTCACGACTTCTACGTGCTCGACGAGTTCACCTACCCGCTGAAGTGGGGCTGGATCGACGTCGACGAGGTGGTCGAGACGATCCGTTCCCGGCCCGGGATGCAGCACGTCGTCATCACCGGCCGCGACGCCCCGCGGCAGTTAGTCGACGCCGCGGATCTGGTCACCGAGATGACCAAGGTCAAGCATCCGATGGACGTCGGCCGCAAGGGCCAAAAGGGCATCGAGTGGTGACTCTCGGTTGGCGCGAGCGACCGCGGAATGACACTAATTGCGGTGTGTCGGCGTGCAAACACGGTCGCTCGCGACTGATGTGTAGGCCCACGCGGAGGGCAAGGTGAGCAGGGTGACGCCCGCGGTGGTGATCGCCGCACCCGCCTCAGGTAGCGGAAAGACCACCGTCGCAACGGGTTTGATGGGAGCCCTGCGGCGGGCCGGGCGTGCCGTCGCGCCGTTCAAGGTCGGCCCCGACTACATCGACCCCGGCTATCACGCGCTGGCCTCTCGTCGGCCCGGCCGAAACCTCGACCCGGTCCTGACGGGGGAGCACCTGAACGGCCCGCTGTACCGGAACGGCAGCGCCGGTGCCGACATCGCGGTCATCGAAGGCGTGATGGGCTTGTTCGACGGGCGGATCACCGAGGAGTCGCGCAGCAATGCGTTCGGATCCACGGCACATGTCGCCGCTCTGCTCGGCGCACCGATCGTGATGGTCGTCGACGCCCGCGGACAGAGTCACAGCATCGCCGCACTGCTGCATGGCTTTTCGACATTCGACTCGTCGGCTCGGGTGGCCGGGGTGATTCTCAACCGTGTCGGATCGCTGCGCCACGAGGAGGTGTTGCGCCAAGCCTGCGAACACGCCGGTGTCCCGGTTTTCGGCGCGATTCCGCGAAGCGACGAATTATCCGTTCCCTCAAGACATCTGGGTTTGGTCACCGCGGTGGAACACGGGGTGAAGGCGCGGCAGGCGGTAGAGGCGATGACCGCGCTCGTCGGCCGGCACGTCGATCTCGTCGGAGTCGCCGCGCTGGCCGACAGCCGGGTCGTTGGCGACGCCTGGGACGCCGAGGAGGTGACGCCCATCGGCGGAAACGCCACGGTGGCGCTGGCGTCGGGCAGGGCCTTCAGCTTCGGTTACGCCGAACATCGCGAAGTGCTCACTGCGGCGGGCGCCGAGGTGGTCGAGTTCGACCCGCTGACCGATCCGTTGCCACCAGACGCCGACGCCCTCGTCGTACCCGGTGGTTTCCCGGAGGAGTTCGTCGCCGAACTCTCGGCCAATGAGGTCGCGCGCACGCAGATCAGACAACTGGCGGCGTCCGGCGCACCCGTGCACGCCGAGTGCGCGGGGTTGACCTACCTCGTCGACGACCTCGACGGTCACCCGATGTGTGGGGTGATCTCCGGCTC
The DNA here is from genome assembly GCF_001499905.1 of Mycobacterium sp. GA-1285. GTDB lineage: Bacteria > Actinomycetota > Actinomycetes > Mycobacteriales > Mycobacteriaceae > Mycobacterium. Next base: position 59,048 of record NZ_LQIS01000053.1, read on the forward strand.
GGCGACCTTCACCGACCGCCTCACACTCGGCTACCGCGAAGCCGTCGCGGTGGCCGACTCGCCGTTGCACTCGATCGGTGACCGAACGATGGGACACGAATTCCACCGCACCGCAGTCACTTTCACAGCTGACTACCCGCCCGCATGGATCTTCTTCGGCCGCGACATCGGTCGCAGAAGGGACGGTGTCGTGGACGGCGCCGTGCATGCCGGCTACCTGCACATCCACCCTGCCGCGCACCCCCGGGCGATCAGTCGCTTCGTGGCGGTGGCGGCAGCCTCTAAGCTCGCGCCGATGAGCTCGCGAGAAGAGGGTCCGGATCGGTGACCGAGAACGCCTACCTCGTCGGTTTGCGCCTGACCGGCAGGAAGGTTGTCGTCGTCGGCGGCGGAAGTGTGGCGCAGCGCCGATTGCCGCTCCTGGTTGGCAACGGCGCGGACGTGGTCGTGATCGCCCGTGAGGCCACCCCGGCGGTCGAGGCGATGGGCGGAATCACGCTGCTGTTGCGCGAGTTTGAACCCGGCGACCTCGAGGGTGCCTGGTACGCGATCGCGGCCACCGACGCCCCGGCCGTCAACGCCGCCGTCGTCGCCGAAGCCGAGCATCGCCATATCTTCTGCGTCCGTGCGGACGTCGCCGTCGAGGGCACCGCGGTGACGCCCGCATCCTTCGAGTACGAAGGGCTGTCGGTCGGTGTGCTGGCAGGCGGTGAGCACCGGCGGTCGGCGGCCATCCGCTCGGCGATCCACGAGGCCATGCAGCGGGGACTGATCGCGCCGGACGTGTCGGCGACCACCGACGTCGTGCGCGGCGGCGTGGCGCTCGTCGGCGGGGGGCCAGGCGATCCCGAGCTGATCACCGTTCGCGGGCGCCGGTTGCTGGCGCACGCGGACGTCGTCGTCGCCGATCGGCTCGCGCCGCAGGAACTGTTGGCCGAGATGCCGCCCCATGTCGAGGTCATCGACGCGTCGAAGATCCCGTACGGCCGGGCCATGGCTCAGGACGCGATCAACGGCCTGCTGATCGATCGCGCGAAGGCGGGCAAGTTCGTCGTGCGGCTCAAGGGCGGCGACCCGTTCGTGTTCGCACGCGGATACGAAGAGGTGCTGGCGTGCGCCGAAGCCGGCGTCCCTGTCACCGTTGTACCGGGCGTGACCAGCGCCATAGGTGTTCCCGCGCTCGCGGGCGTTCCCGTCACCCACCGGCACGTCACCCATGAGTTCGTGGTGGTCAGCGGGCATGTTGCGCCGGGCCACCCCGAATCGTTAGTGAATTGGAATGCCTTGGCCGCGCTCTCCGGCACCATCGTGTTGCTGATGGCGGTCGAACGCATCGAACTCTTCGCCAAGGTTCTGCTGGAAGGCGGACGACCTGCGGATACGCCAGTCCTGGTGGTTCAGCACGGCACGACCGCCGCCCAGCGGACTTTGCGTGCGACGCTCGCCGATGCGGCAGAACGCATCCGTGAAGACGGAATTCGGCCGCCTGCGATCATCGTTATCGGGCCCGTGGCCGCCTTCGGCGGTTAAAGGATTCTTAAGATTACTGTAAGGTAACCCGTATGACGGCTCTCAATGACGCCGAGCGTGCTGCTATGCGCCGTGACGCCGCGAGTGGGGCGAATCGAGCTTTCCCACCCCTTTCCCAGAAGATCTCTATTCGGTCTGCGCTGGAACAAAGCGGCAGGTCCTCGACGTGGCTGCCGTCGCCGAGGTTCATCGCCGCGGTCATCGCGATCGGCGGTATGCAGCTTCTCGCGACCATGGACAGCACGATCGCGATCGTCGCGCTTCCTAAGATCCAGGACGAGCTGAGCCTGTCCGACGCCGGCCGCAGCTGGGTGATCACCGCCTATGTGCTGACGTTCGGCGGGTTGATGCTGCTCGGCGGGCGTCTCGGCGACACGATCGGCCGTAAGCGCACCTTCATCGTCGGCGTGGCACTGTTCACCATCGCCTCGGTCCTGTGCGGTCTCGCGTGGAACGAGGCCACGCTGGTCATCGCCCGGCTGCTGCAGGGCGTCGGCGCGGCCATCGCCTCACCCACCGCACTGGCGCTGATCGCGACGACGTTCCCGAAGGGGCCGGCCCGCAACGCGGCGACCGCGATCTTCGCGGCGATGACGGGCATCGGCTCGGTGATGGGTCTGATCGTCGGCGGAGCGTTGACCGAGGTGTCGTGGCGCTGGGCGTTTCTGATCAACGTTCCGATCGGGCTGGTGATGATCCACCTGGCCCGCAAGACGCTGCGTGAGACGAACCGCGAGCGGCTCAAGCTGGACGCGGCGGGTGCGATCCTGGCCACGCTCGGCTGTACCGCGGCGGTGTTCGGGTTCTCGATGGGACCCGAACAGGGCTGGTTGTCGCCGATCACGCTGGGTTCCGGGCTGGCCGCCTGCGCTGCGCTGCTCGCCTTCCTCTACGTCGAGCGCACCGCCGCCAACCCCGTCATGCCGTTCGACCTTTTCAAAGACCGCAACCGGGTGGCGACCTTCGCCGCGGTGTTCCTGGCCGGCGGCGTGATGTTCACACTGACCGTGCTGATCGGGCTGTACGTCCAGGACATCATGGGTTACAGCCCGCTGCGGGCAGGCATCGGATTCATTCCGTTCGTGATCGCGCTCGGTATCGGGCTGGGGCTCTCGTCGCAGCTGGTGCAGATGTTCCCGCCGCGGGTGCTGGTCATCGCGGGCGGCGTGTTGGTGCTGGGTGCGATGCTCTACGGCTCCACGCTCGACGCGAACATCCCGTACTTCCCGAACCTGGTGTTGCCCATCACCATTGGTGGCCTGGGCATCGGGATGATCGTGGTGCCGCTGATGTTGTCGGCGATCGCCGGCGTGGGCTTCGACCAGATCGGTCCGGTGTCGGCGATCGCGCTGATGCTGCAGAACCTCGGCGGTCCCGTTGTGCTGGCGGTCATCCAGGCCGTGATCACGTCGCGCACGCTGTATCTGGGTGGCACGACGGGCCCGGTCAGCGACATGAACGCAGCGCAGCTGCACGCCCTCGACCAGGGTTACACGTACGGGCTGCTGTGGGTGGCCGCGGTCGCGGTGATGGTGGGATGCGCGTCGCTGCTCATTGGCTACTCGGCGTCGCAGGTCGCGCATGCGCAGGAGGTCAAGGACGCGATCGACTCCGGAGAGCTTTAGCTCGACATCTGACCGGGGAGAGCTTTAGCTCGACACCGAAACCGCACTCGGTAGGGTGGCTGTCCATGTCTGCCGTCGGTGGGTCCTCCGAGTCGACGGATCGTTCCGTGCCTCCCGCGGCGCTACCGCTCGCGAAGTCGGTTCTGGGGCCGGCGATCATCGCGATCACCGGCATGCAGCTCATGTCGACGCTCGACGGCACAATCGTCATCGTCGCGCTGCCCCGGATGCAGGCGGACCTCGGACTCACCGACGCGAGCAAGAGCTGGGTGATCACCGCCTATGTCCTGGCGTTCGGCGGACTGCTGCTGCTCGGTGGCCGCGTCGGCGACGCGATCGGTCACAAGCGCGCGTTCCTCTCCGGCGTCGGGGTGTTCACCATCGCGTCCCTGGTATGCGGGTTGGCCACCGATCCCGTCACGCTGATCGTCGCCCGCGCCGTGCAGGGCACGGGCGCGGCGGTGGCCGCACCAACCGGGCTCGCGCTGATCGCGACGACGTATGCGGTCGGCCAGGCGCGTAACCGGGCGTTGGCGATATCGGCGGCCATGCAGGGCATCGGCTCTGTACTCGGCCTGGTACTCGGTGGCGCTTTGACGGTGATCTCCTGGCGGCTGGCGTTTCTGATCAACGTGCCGATCGGCATCGCGATCATCACGATCGCGGTCTTCCACCTCGCCGAGACACACCACGAGCGGCTGAAACTCGACGTCGCCGGAGCGCTGTTGGCGACGCTGGGCTGCTCGGCGGCAGTGCTCGTCTTCACCCAGGGCCCGCCGCGCGGCTGGACCGACCCGCTGGTCTTCGGCGCCGCGATAGCAGCGGCGCTCTTCTTCATCGGCTTTCTGCTCGTCGAACGCACCGCCCAGCACCCGATCGTGCCGTTCTCGGTGTTCGACAATCGCAACCGGGTCATGACCTTCATCGCGCTGTTCCTCGCCGGCGGCGTGCTGCTCACGCTGACCGTGATGATCGGGCTGCTGGTGCAGGACGTCCTGGGCTATTCGGCGCTCGAGGCGGGCATCGGCTTCATCCCGTTCGCGCTCGCCTTCGGGGTGGGCACCGCGGTGGCCGCCCGGCTCGCCCCGCGTGTCGCGCCGCGCTGGCTGATTCTCGGCGGCGGCCTGTTCGTCCTCGGCGCGATGCTGTACGGGTCGACGCTGGACCGCAGCATCCCGTACTTTCCGGACCTGTTCGCGCCGATTGTCGTCGGCGGCTTCGGGATCGGGGCCATCGCGGTGATCCTGCCGCTGTGCGCGATCGCCGGGGTGGGTCCCGGTGAGATCGGCCCGGTGTCGTCGATCACGCTGATGGTGCAGAACCTCGGCGGCCCGTTGGTGCTCGTCGTGATCCAGGCGGTGCAGACCTCGCGCACGCTGTACCTGGGCGGCACCACCGGACCGGTCAAGGACATGTCGCCGGCCGAGCTCGACGCGCTGGGCTACGGCTATACGTACTCGCTGCTGTGGGTGGCAGGCGTCGCGGTTTTGGTCGGCGTCGCCGCCTTCTTCATCGGCTTCTCGTCGCGTCAGATCGCCTCCGCACAGCACACGAAGGAAGCCGTGGAGGCCGGCGAGCTGTAGCCCGGACGGTCAGTAAGGTTGTCGGCTGTGATCACCCGCATGTCGGAACTGTTCTTGCGCACCCTGCGCGACGACCCGGCCGACGCCGAAGTGCCCAGCCACAAACTGCTGATCCGCGCCGGCTATATCCGGCCGGTCGGACCCGGCCTGTACAGCTGGCTGCCGCTGGGGCTGCGGGTGCTGCGCAACATCGAGAACGTCGTCCGCGCCGAGATGTCCGCTATCGGTGGGCAGGAGATCCTGTTTCCCGCGCTGCTGCCCAGGGCCCCGTACGAAACGACCAACCGCTGGACCGAGTACGGCGACGCGCTGTTCCGCCTGCAGGACCGACGCGGCAACGACTACCTGCTCGGCCCGACGCACGAAGAGTTCTTCACCATGACGGTGAAGGGCGAGTACAGCAGCTACAAGGACTTTCCGCTGGTGCTGTTCCAGATCCAGACCAAGTACCGCGACGAGGCGCGGCCGCGGGCGGGAATCCTGCGCGGCCGCGAGTTCGTGATGAAGGACTCGTACTCGTTCGACGTCGACGACGACGGACTGCGAGCCCAGTATCTGGCCCACCGCGAGGCCTACCAGCGGATCTTCGACCGGCTGGGCGTGCGCTACGTCATCGTCTCGGCCGTCTCAGGTGCGATGGGCGGCAGCGCGTCCGAGGAGTTCCTGGCCGAAAGCGAGATCGGCGAGGACACGTTCGTGCGCTGTTTGGAGTCGGGCTACGCCGCCAACGTCGAAGCGGTGACCACCGCCGCCCCGAACCCGCTGCCCGTCGATGGCCACCCGGACGCCAAGGTCTACGACACGCCGGACACCCCGACGATCGCCACGCTGGTCGACTGGGCCAACGAGACGCTCGACCGCACCGTCACCGCGGCCGACACCCTGAAGAACGTGATGCTCAAGACCCGCGTGCCCGGCGGTGAGTGGGAGCTGCTGGGCATCGGTGTGCCCGGCGATCGGGAGGTCGACGACAAACGACTGGGCGCCGCGCTCGAACCGGCCGAGTACGCGTTGCTCGACGACGACGACTTCGCCAGGTATCCGTATCTCGCCAAGGGGTACATCGGCCCGAAGGCATTGCTGGCCAACGGGATTCGGTATCTGGTCGATCCTCGCGTGGTCGACGGCACGTCGTGGATCACCGGCGCCGACGAACCCGGCAAGCACGTCGTCGGCCTGGTCGCGGGTCGCGACTTCGTCGCCGACGGCACGATCGAGGCCGCCGAGGTGCGCGACGGCGATCCGTCGCCGGACGGGGCCGGGCCGCTGGTGAGCGCGCGCGGTATCGAGATCGGCCACATCTTCCAGCTGGGCCGCAAATACACCGACGCGTTCGAGCTCGACGTGCTCGGCGAGGACGGCAAGCCGGTCCGGTTGACCATGGGCTCCTACGGCATCGGGGTGTCACGGCTGGTCGCCGTCATCGCCGAACAACACCACGACGAGCTCGGCCTGCGCTGGCCGGCGGAGGTGTCACCGTTCGACGTCCACCTCGTCATCGCGAACAAGGACGCGGCGGCACGCGCCGGGGCCGAAGAACTGGCCGGCGAGTTGGATCGGCGCGGGGTCGACGTGCTGCTCGACGACCGCACCGCCTCGCCCGGGGTGAAGTTCAAGGACGCCGAACTGCTCGGTGTGCCGTGGCTCGTCGTCGTCGGCCGCGGCTGGGCCGACGGTGTGGTCGAGCTGCGCAACCGGTTCACCGGTGAGACCCGCGAGATCGCCGTCGACTCAGCGTCAGCGGACATCGCGGCGGCGTTGGCGCCGTCGAACGTGGGTTACCCGCACAACGGCGGTGGGAGCGTGCCTTAAGCCCACGCTCGGCGGCTCGAGGGGCTACTCGCTGCCGCCCGGGAATGCGACGGTGACCGGCGTCGTACCGAGGATCTGACTCCACCGCGCGGCCGCCACCGCAGACTGCGTCAGCGCGGTCACGCCGAAGGCACGCTCCTGTTCAGAAGTGGCCTGCTCGACCACCGCGCGCCACGCGACCGCGACGTCCTCCTCCATTCGCACCGCGAGCTTGGCCGCGTCGGTGGGGGTGTTGACCTCCATCGGCAGCTGATATCCCGCCGCGGGTAGCGGGCCCGCGATCGACCGCTCTTCCAGCATCTTCAGCCCGGCCTCGCGGCGTTCGCGGTGCTCGGCCATGGCCTTGGACACCAGCCAGTTGTCTTCGGGCGTGGAGTGCGCCGAAACGATTCCGTAGCCGTAGATGGTCGCGTGTTCGGTGGCGACCGCATCGTAGAGTGCGCCGTCCGCGGGGTTCGGCGGTCGCGTCGGGGTGGGCTCCGGCGATGTCATCGCGTCTTCTCCGATCCGGCCAGGGCGACCGTGTGCGCGGCGGTGCACGCCGCGGCGATCGACGCGACGAGTCCCGCGCGGTAGCCGGAGAGCTTGGCCGCGAGCTCGGTGGCGCTCGACGCCGATGCCCGCAGCGCGTTGACGGTGTCCTTGGCGGTGGGCGGCTTCGCCGGCTCGGCGGTCGTGCTGGTCGGAGTGGACGTGGGAGCCTCGTCGCCGCGCAACCGGACCAACTCGTCGGACAGCGCCTGGGCATGCGCGGCTCGTTCGGCTGCCACCGCCGTCAGCGCCTCCGCGACGGGACCGTGTTCGTTAGCCGCGGCATCGGTGGCCAGCTGGCTGTCTGCACGCGCGCGGTCGAGTTGAGCAGCGAGTTCGTCGACCTCGGGCGGTGGGGGCGGTGAGCCGCAGGCCGCCACGGTCCCGCCCAGCAGCGCCAGCGCCGCCGCCGAGGTCAATACGCGTCTCCTGCTGATGGTCGGCGGGGGGCTCGGCACGACAACATCTTGCCATTGCGCTCGGCCCGCATCGCTGTTCGTTTGGCGTTTACCGCCGCGGTGCTGGCGTATCGTGGAGTGTCGGTTCCAGGGTGTGTCGCCGGGATCGAGTCCGGACAACTCAAGACGAGGAGCTCGCCGTGACGGAGCGTTCTGCGGGATTGCCGTCGCAGAAAGAGGTGATCGAGCTACTCGACGGCGAGTTCGCGCGCGCGGGTTATGAAATCGAGGACGTGATCGTCGACCCGGCCGCGCGTCCGCCGCGCATCACGGTGGTGGCCGACGGGGACGACGGCCTCGACCTCGATTCGATCGCCCGACTGTCCCGTACTGCCTCCGCGCTACTCGATGAGGTCGATGCGCGATCGGCACCTTACGTACTCGAGGTCACCTCACCAGGGGTGGACCGGCCGCTGACCGCCGAGAAGCACTACCGGCGGGCGCGCGGCCGCAAGGTCGAGCTGACATTGTCCGACGGCTCGCAGCTGACCGGCAGACTCGGTGAAATCCACGACGGCGTGGTGCGTTTGGTGGTGCGGGCCGGCCGGCAGGCCAACTTCTCCGTCCGCGAGTTACCGCTGGACGGCATCTCGAAAGCTGTTGTGCAAGTTGAATTCTCGCCTCCCAACCCGCGAGAGCTGGAGCTGGTCGGCCGATCTGGGAAGGAGGCGCCGGCGTGAACATCGACATGGCCGCACTACACGCCATCGAGGTCGACCGCGGAATTCCGGTGGGCGAACTCGTCGAGACCATCAAATCGGCACTGCTGACCGCGTATCGACACACCGAGGGTCATGCCGCCGAGGCACGTATCGAAATCGACCGCAAGACCGGCGAGGTCAAGGTCATCGCGTCCGAGGTGGACGAGGACGGCAACACGATCACCGAATGGGACGACACCCCAGAGGGATTCGGCCGCGTCGCCGCGACGACGGCGCGCCAGGTCATGTTGCAGAGATTCCGCGACGCCGAGAACGAGAAGACCTACGGCGAGTTCTCGGCCCGCGAGGGCGACATCGTGGGCGGGGTGATCCAGCGCGATGCGCGGGCCAACGCCCGCGGCCTCGTCGTGGTCCGCATGGGCAGCGAGACCAAAGGATCCGAAGGCGTCATCCCGGCCGCCGAGCAGGTTCCCGGTGAGCGCTACGAACACGGGGACCGGTTGCGCTGCTATGTCGTCGGTGTCAGCCGCGGCGCACGTGAGCCGTTGATCACGCTGTCGCGCACGCACCCGAACCTCGTGCGCAAGCTGTTCTCGCTGGAGGTTCCCGAGATCGCCGAGGGCTCCGTCGAGATCGTTGCGGTCGCCAGGGAAGCCGGTCACCGCTCGAAGATCGCGGTCACCTCGAGGGTGCCGGGGCTCAACGCCAAGGGCGCCTGCATCGGGCCCATGGGTCAGCGTGTGCGCAACGTGATGAGCGAACTGTCCGGCGAGAAGATCGACATCATCGACTACGACCCCGATCCGGCGAAGTTCGTCGCCAACGCGCTTTCACCGGCCAAGGTGGTCTCGGTGACGGTCATCGACGAGGCCGCACGGGCGGCCCGCGTCGTCGTACCCGACTTCCAGCTGTCGCTGGCCATCGGCAAGGAAGGGCAGAACGCGCGGCTGGCGGCTCGGCTCACCGGTTGGCGCATCGACATCCGCAGCGACGCACCCCCCGCGGGCACCACCGAGCCCGGCCAGGACGCCGCACGCGGTGCCGTGGGAGACAGGTAAGCGGTCGCCGGCGCACGCGTCCACGCCGACCAGCGCAGCCATTTCAAATACCAGCGGCAGTGACGGTAGACTCACCTGTGATCCAGCGCGAGACTTCGGCTTCGGCGCAACGACGCAGCCCCGACGATCCTGTCGGACCGGTGCGGACCTGCGTGGGTTGCCGGAAACGAGAGCTGGCCGTCGAACTGCTTCGGGTGGTCGCTGTCGGCAACGTCGATGGGGCTGGGAATTCTCTCGGCACCGTCACCGTTGACCCGGCGAGAAAGCTGCCGGGGCGGGGTGCGTGGCTGCACCCCACTCCACAGTGTCTCGAGGTGGCGATTCGTCGGCGAGCGTTCGGTCGAGCGCTGCGTATCACCGGTTCACCGGACGTATCCGCGGTGATCGAGTATGTCGGCACTCTCAGCAGTGCGGACCCGCCCGACCCCTCGGCAACAGAACAGGTAGCGAAGAACATGAGCACACCGTGAAGTCCCGATGACCATGCGTCATAGCTAACCCGAGGCGCGGCGCCTACCACCGCTGACGCCTCTAGAGATGGAGATGTAGTGGCAGGTAAGGCCCGTGTACACGAGTTGGCCAAGGAACTCGGTGTCACCAGCAAGGAAGTTCTCGCTCGTCTGAGCGAACAGGGCGAATTCGTCAAGTCCGCGTCCTCCACTGTGGAGGCCCCGGTGGCGCGCCGGTTGCGCGAATCCTTCGGCGGCGGCAAGCAGGCCGCCGAGAAGGTCAAATCCGACGGCAACGGTTCGGCGGCTGCCTCGTCGACGGCTGCGCCGGCCGCGCCTGCCAAGAGCCCCGCTCCGAAGGAGCCCGCGAAGGCGCCCGCGCCCAAACCTGCGGCTCCCCCCGCCGAGGCTCCCTCTGTCGCTTCGCCCGCGGCGGCCGCCGCCCCGTCAGCCACACCCGCCGCCCCTGGGGCCCGTCCCGGTCCGCGGCCGGGTCCGTCGCCGAGCGCGCCCAAGCCCGCTCCGCGTGTGCCGCGGGTCGGCAACAACCCGTTCTCCTCGCAGCAGCCGGTGGATCGCGCGATCCCGCGTCCCCAAGGTCCCCGGCCCGGCCCCGGGGGCCCGCGGCCCGGTGCCCCGCGTCCGGGCATGTCCCCGAGCAACATGCCGCCGCGCCCCGGCGGACCCCGGCCGCCGCGTCCCGGTGGCGGTCCTCGGCCCGGTCCCGGTGGCGGTCCCCGTCCCGGTGCGGGTCAGGGCGCCCGCCCCGGCGCTGGCGGCGGCGGTGCTGGCGGTAACTACCGCGGTGGTGGCGGCGGCGCTCCGGCCGGTGGCGGCTTCCGTGGTCGCGGCGGCGGTGGCCGGCCCGGCCAGCGCGGCGGTGCCGCCGGTGCGTTCGGCCGTCCCGGCGGCGCGCCCAAGCGCGGACGCAAGTCGAAGAGGGCGAAACGCGCCGAATACGAGAACATGCAGGCGCCGGTCGTCGGTGGCGTCCGGCTGCCGCACGGCAACGGTGAGACCATCCGGCTGGCCCGCGGCGCTTCGCTGAGCGATTTCGCCGAGAAGATCGACGCGAACCCGGCCGCGCTGGTGCAGGCGCTGTTCAACCTCGGCGAGATGGTCACCGCGACGCAATCCGTCGGCGACGACACCCTCGAACTGCTCGGCAGCGAGATGAACTACAAAGTTCAGGTCGTCTCCCCGGAGGACGAGGACCGCGAACTGCTGGAGTCGTTCGACCTCACCTACGGCGAGGACGAAGGCGGCGAAGAGGACCTCGAACAGCGCCCTCCGGTCGTTACGGTCATGGGCCACGTCGACCACGGCAAGACCCGACTGCTGGACACCATCCGCCAGGCCAACGTCCGCGAGGCCGAGGCCGGCGGCATCACCCAGCACATCGGCGCGTACCAGGTCGAGGTCGACCTCGACGGCACCGTCCGGCCGATCACGTTCATCGACACCCCGGGTCACGAGGCGTTCACCGCCATGCGTGCGCGTGGTGCGAAGGCCACCGACATCGCGATTCTGGTGGTCGCCGCCGACGACGGCGTGATGCCGCAGACGGTCGAGGCCATCAACCACGCGCAGGCGGCCGAAGTGCCGATCGTGGTCGCGGTCAACAAGATCGACAAGGAAGGCGCCGACCCGGCCAAGATCCGCGGTCAGCTCACCGAATACGGCCTGATTCCCGAGGACTACGGCGGCGACACGATGTTCGTCGACATCTCCGCCAAGCAGGGCACCAACATCGACGCGCTGCTGGAAGCGGTGGTGCTGACCGCCGATGCGGCCCTGGACCTGCGGGCCAACCCGGACATGGAGGCCCAGGGTGTGGCGATCGAGGCGCACCTGGACCGCGGTCGCGGCCCGGTGGCCACCGTGCTGGTTCAGCGCGGCACGCTGCGGGTCGGCGACTCGGTGGTGGCCGGCGATGCGTACGGCCGGGTCCGGCGCATGGTCGACGAGCACGGCGAAGACGTCGCCGAGGCGCTGCCGTCGCGGCCCGTTCAGGTCATCGGCTTCACGTCGGTGCCCGGCGCCGGTGACAACTTTCTCGTCGTCGACGAGGACCGCATCGCGCGTCAGATCGCCGACCGGCGCAGCGCCCGCAAGCGCAACGCCATGGCCGCCCGCAGCCGCAAGCGGATCAGCCTGGAGGATCTGGATTCGGCCCTGAAGGAAACCAGCCAGCTGAACCTGATCCTCAAGGGCGACAACGCCGGTACGGTCGAGGCGCTCGAGGAGGCCCTGCTGGGCATCCAGGTCGACGACGAAGTCGAGCTGCGGGTCATCGACCGCGGCGTCGGCGGCGTCACCGAGACCAACGTCAACCTGGCGTCGGCCTCGGACGCGATCATCATCGGCTTCAACGTCCGCGCGGAGGGCAAGGCCACCGAGCTGGCCAACCGCGAGGGCGTGGAGATCCGCTACTACTCGGTGATCTACCAGGCGATCGACGAGATCGAGAGTGCGCTCAAGGGCATGCTCAAGCCGATCTATGAGGAGCGCGAACTCGGGCGCGCCGAAATCCGCGCCATCTTCCGGTCGTCGAAGGTCGGCAATATCGCCGGCTGCCTCGTTCAGTCCGGGATCATGCGACGCAACGCGAAGGCCCGGCTGCTGCGCGACAACGTCGTGGTGGCCGAGAACCTCACCGTGTCGTCGCTGCGCCGGGAGAAGGACGACGTCACCGAGGTCCGCGAGGGTTACGAATGCGGTCTGACGCTGACGTACTCCGACATCAAGGAGGGCGACGTCATCGAGACGTACGAGCTCGTCGAGAAGGAGCGCACGTAGTGGGCCGCGCGTGCTTCGGGAGGCACGGTGGCTGACCCCGCACGGGCGAAGCGACTGGCCAAACGCATTTCCACCATCGTCGCCTCGGCGATCGAATACGAGATCAAGGATCCGCGGCTGGCCGGTGTGACGATCACCGACGCCAAGGTCACCAACGATCTGCACGACGCGACGCTGTACTACACGGTGCTCGGCGCGTCGCTGTCCGACGAGCCGGATTACGGCGGGGCAGCGGCTGCGCTCGAGAAGGCCAAAGGTGTGCTGCGCTCCAAAGTGGGTGCGAGCCTGGGTGTTCGCTTCACGCCCACGCTCGCGTTCGAGCGCGACACCGTTCCCGACGCCGCGGTCAAGATGGAGGAACTGCTGGCGCGGGCTCGGGCCGCGGATGAGGATTTGGCGAGAGTTCGGCAAGGTGCCAAGCACGCCGGCGATGCGGACCCGTACCGTGTCAGTGAGGTGGAGGGCGAGGCAGTAGCCGGGGGGCCCGACGACTCTGAGGACAGCGGTGACCGCGATCGACAAGACGACTGACGCCCTGGAAGTGGGCGATCGTGTCGACGCCCACCGCGCAGCCGAACTGCTGTCAGCGGCCGCCTCGGTCGGAGTGGTCTGCCACGTCTATCCCGACGCCGACACCATCGGTGCCGGCTTGGCACTGGCGCTGGTGCTCGACCAGGTGGGCAAGAGCGTCCAGGTGAGCTTCGCGGCGCCGGAGAACCTGCCCGAATCGCTGCAGACGCTGCCCGGCGGTCATCTCCTCGTCGGGCCCGATGAGATGCGCCGCGACCCCGACCTGGTCGTCACCGTCGACATCCCCAGCGTGAACCGCCTCGGTGCGCTGCGCGGCCTCGTCGACGACGGTCGCGAGACCCTGGTCATCGACCACCACGCCTCCAACCAGCTCTTCGGCACCGCCAACTACGTCGATGCTTCGGCGGACTCCACCACGATGCTGGTGGCCGACCTGCTCGACGCGTGGGACAAGCCGATCGACATCGGTGTCGCGCACTGCCTGTACGCGGGTCTGACGACCGACACCGGCTCGTTCCGGTGGGCGACCCCGCGCGCGCACCGGCTGGCGGCGCGCCTCGTCGAGCTCGGCGTCGACAACGCCGGCATCAGCCGGACCCTGCTGGACACGCATCCGTACGCCTGGCTGCCGATGCTGTCGCGGGTGCTGTCCTCGGCGCAACTGCTGCCGGATGCTGCCGTTGGCCGTGGCCTGGTGTACGCGGTGGTCGAGCACAACGAGTGGGTCAATGCGCGGCCCGAGGAAGTCGAGAGCATCGTCGACATCGTGCGCACCACCGAAGAGGCCGAGGTGGCCGCGGTGTTCAAGGAGATCGAGCCTGGGCACTGGTCGGTGTCGATGCGGGCCAAGTCCTATGACCTGTCGCCGGTCGCGAGCGGGTTCGGCGGTGGTGGTCACCGCCTGGCCGCTGGATACTCGGCCACCGGGTCCGCCGAGGACGTGGTGAAGGCACTGCACACCGCCCTTGGCTGAGCCCGGAACGGAGCCGCCGGACGCTCCGGTGACCGGCCGCCGGATCGCCGGGCTGGCAGTGCCCGCGCTCGGAGTGCTGGCCGCCGAGCCGATCTACCTGTTGTTCGACATCGCGGTGGTCGGCCGGTTGGGCGCTCTGGCGCTGGCCGGGCTGGCGATCGGCGGGCTCATCCTGACCACCCTGAGTTCGCAGATGACGTTCTTGGCCTACGGCACCACCGCCCGTTCCGCGCGGTTCTTCGGCGCCGGGGACCGCGCTGCGGCGGTTGGGGAAGGCGTGCAGGCCACGTGGCTGGCGCTGGGGTTGGGCGCGGTGATCGTCGCGGCCGTGCAGGTGTTCGCGGTGCCGCTGGTGTCGGCACTGGCGGGGGCATCCGACGGCGGAGAGATCGCCGACGAAGCGCTGTCATGGGTACGTATCGCGATCATCGGCGTGCCGGCGATCCTGGTGTCGGCGGCGGGCAACGGGTGGATGCGCGGGGTGCAGGACATCGTGCGGCCCCTGAAGTTCGTCGTTTTCGGGTTCGCGGTGTCGGCGCTGCTGTGCCCGCTGCTGGTGTACGGCTGGCTGGGGATGCCGCGGCTCGGGCTACCCGGGTCGGCCGTCGCGAACCTGGTGGGGCAGTGGGTGGCCGCCGCGTTGTTCTGCCGCGCGCTGTTGATCGAACGGGTGCCGTTGCGGCTGCACCCCGAGGTGTTGCGCGCGCAGGTGGTGATGGGTCGCGACCTGATGTTGCGGACACTGGCGTTTCAGGCCTGCTTCGTTTCCGCGGGCGCCGTCGCGGCCCGGTTCGGGGCAGCCGCCGTCGCCGCACATCAGGTCGTACTGCAGTTGTGGAATTTCCTTGCGCTGGTGTTGGATTCGCTGGCCATCGCCGCCCAATCGCTGGTCGGCGCGGCTCTGGGGGCCGGACAGCTGTCCCACGCCAAGTCGGTGGCGTGGCGGGTGACGATCTTCTCGACATTGGCCTCGACCGTGCTCTCGGCCGTGTTCGCGGTCGGCGCCTCGGTGTTCCCGAGCGTGTTCACCGACGACCGGTCGGTGCTCGACGCGATCGCGGTGCCGTGGTGGTTCATGGTGGCCCAATTGCCGGTTGCCGGAATCGTTTTCGCGCTCGACGGTGTGCTGCTGGGCGCCGGCGACGCGAAGTTCATGCGCAACGCGACGCTCGCCAGTGCGCTGGTGGGCTTCCTGCCGCTGATCTGGCTGTCGCTCGCGTTCGGCTGGGGGTTGCGGGGCATCTGGGCGGGGCTGTCGACGTTCATGGTGCTGCGGTTGGTGTTCGTGGGCTGGCGCGCTTTCTCGGGCCGCTGGCTGATCCCCGGAACGGCTTGACCTCCTTGATGCGAGCGCCCGTGTCTGTACACGACATGCCGCAAAGAACTGGTGGAATGTGGACGCTCGCGGGGCGTCAGCGTCCGCGCGAGGCGCGGGCCCGCGCTATCGCGGCCCAGCCGAACTCCGTCGTCTTGACTCGGACATCGCCGAATCCCGCCGCCGTCAACCGATCCGGCAGTGTCGCAGGATCAATAGGGTTGTAGGTGTCGCCCTCGTGTGCGACGGCCAACGCGTCGCTGCCGAGGCTGTCGCTGGCCACCAGCGCCGCTCCGGGCCGCAGCACGCGGGCGACCTCGGCGAACAGCCGGTCCTGGAGTTCGGCGCTGGGGACGTGGTGCAGCATCGTGAAACACGCTGCGCCGGTGAAGCGGTCATCATCGTAGGGCAGCGCGGTCGCGTCGCCGCGCACGATCTCGACGGTCGGGACATCGGCGAAGCGAGCGGTCAGCATCGCCGCAAGTTCGTCGTCGATCTCCACCGACGTCAGCCGGCCCGCCGATCCGCACAGCACATCGGTGGTGGCGCCGTAGCCGGGGCCGACCTCGAGTACGTCGTCGCCGAGGTCGATCTCACCCAACGCCCACGGCAGAATCACCTCGCGGATCAGCTGTCGCCATTCGTCGCTGCCGCAGTACTCATGCGCTTCGTTCACGCTCGCAGCCTATGAGCGTGCGCAAAGTGCTGTAAATCCGCGGCGTGTCGGGTGCGGACACGCACCGTCGCGCGAACGAGGCGGAGGCGTCAGCGGACTTGGGAGCGGCCGCGCTCGAAGACGGCGTCGCGGTTGGCGGCGATGTCGTCCCCGCTGGTCGTGCGCATCCACTCGCGCGCCGACGCCGCCTCGATCCACAACCCCTCGTTGGTCTGCGCCTCGTCGATGCGGTGATACGACGCCAGCAGCGCGCGCACCGCCCGTTGGTTGTTGCCGACGATGGAGGCCGCGACCTGCCGGGCCGTCGGCATCAGCTCGGCGTGCGGCACCACCTGGGTGACCAACCCGGTTCGCAGCGCTTCCTCGGCCGACAGGTAGTCACCGGTCAGGCTCATCCGGCGGGCCATACCGACGCCGACCTTCTGTGGCAACCGCACCGAGAGTCCCCACGTCGGCAACAACCCCACCCGCGCATGCGTATCGGCGAACCGGGCCTGTTCGGAGGCGATCAGCACATCGCAGTACAGCGCGATCTCGAGACCGCCGGTGACCGCCGCACCGTTGATCGCGCCGATCACCGGCTTGCTCATCGGCGGCCACTTCGGCGAGATGTCGGGCAGCTCGGTGGTGTCGCCGAGCTCTTTGAGATCCAGACCCGCGCAGAACACCGGATCGGCGCCGGTGACGATCACGACGTCGACGTCGTCGTCGTCCTGCGCCTCGCCCAGGGCGCGGTAGAACCGCCTGCGCAGCTCGGCCGACAGCGCGTTGCGCGACTGTGGCCGATTGAGGGTCAGGGTGCGCACCCGGTCGCGGGTGTCGATCAGCAGGATGTCGTCAGTCACCCGACGAACCTATCGTGGAGCCATGTGCCGAAACATCACCGAGCTACGCGGGCTCGAACCGGCGGCGACCGGCGAGGAGATCGAGGCCGCCGCGCGGCAGTACATCCGCAAGGTCAGCGGCATCACCCGGCCGACCGCGGCCAATGCCGACGCCTTCGAGGCCGCCGTCGCGGAGGTCACCGCCATCACCCAGCGTCTGCTGACATCCCTGCCGCCCCGACGTCAGCCGCCGAAGACGGTGCCGCCGTTGCGCCGACCCGAGGTGCGGGCCCGCTTAGAGGGCAAAGCGGCGGCCGCGACATAGCCCGATGACGACGACGCTGACGCAGCCCGCGCTCAAAGAGTGGAGCGCCGCCGTTCATGCGCTGTTGGACGGCAGGCAAACCGTGCTGCTGCGCAAAGGCGGCATCCACGAGAAGCGGTTCGCGGTCACGGCGTCGCGTTTCCTGCTGTTTCCGACGGTCGCGCACAGCCACGCCGAGCGGGTGCGCCCGGAGCATCGCGATCTGCTCGACGTGGCGGCCGCCGACAGCACCGAGGACGCGGTGGTGATCCGCGCCGGCGCCCGCGTCGTCGCCGCGGTCGAGGTCAACCGGCCGGAGGCGCTCGAAGAGATTGCGCCCCTGCATATTTGGACCGAGGCATCGGTACGCGCCGAGCGGCTCGATTTCCGCCCCAAGCATCGGCTCACCGCTCTGGTCGTCCAGGCCAGCCCGCTGGTGAGACCACTGCGGCTCGAACGCACCCCCGAGTACGCGGGGTGCACCAGCTGGCTGCAGCTGCCGGTCGACCCCGAATGGGCATCTCCGGTGCACGACCACGCCACGCTGCGCGAGATCGCCGAGCGAGTGCGCTGTTCGGTGGGCTGACCCGCGCCTCTCAGCCGCCGGGTGGCTGCGGTCCGGCGGGCAGCACCAGCCGCGACGCGCCGTCGCCGAGGTGCACCGTGTGGGTGGCCGACGCGAGATTGCTGCCCGTACCGAGCGGTTCGCCGGTACCGAGGTTGCGGGCGAACCGGGGGTGCGACCCGCCCGCCACGAGCACCCGGATCCGTGAACCGGCGCGAAAGCGGTGTGCGACCGGATCGAGTTCGATGCGTACCGGACCGGAATCAGTTGTGGCGCATACATATCCGTCGCTCACGTTCCGCGAGCGTCCCTTTGCGTCTACCTCGCTCACGCGGACGAACAGATCGTTGTACGGGTTGTCGCAGGAGTGCGAGAGCTCCACGACCGGCGCCCCGACCACGTACAGGTCGGTGGGCAGACGGTCGCCGGTGAAGCTCAGCACATCGGCACGCTGAGCCAGGCGGGTGTCCTTGCGATATCCGGCCTCCGGCGACAGCAGGCGGCCGCCCACCGTCGGCGTCGGATTCGCCGGGTTGTAGGTGAACGTCGACGGCGAAGCGGTCTCCGGCGGCACGGCGTCGCCGAGGCGACCGCCCGGTTGCAGGTAGCGCACCACCTCGGGCATCGCCGGCGGCCACTCGGGCAGGTCGATCCAGCCGCCGCCGTTGACGAAGATGCGCACCGGCTGGTGTCGGTTGCTGTCGGCGCCGCTGAGATGGGTGCCCACCCAATCGAGCGTCTCGCGGATCGCGGCCGGCGCGGCCCTGTTCATCAGCTGGAAGTGCGTCCACGGGCCGACGGTCAGCCCGACCTCGACTCCGCGCTCATGCAGCCGCCGGTACTGGGTGATGGTCTGCTCCAGGAAGAGGTCCTGCCAGCCGCTGATCAGCAACACCGGCACCTCGGCGGTGTCCAGTGCCCGGCGCAGGTTCAGCGCTGTCCAGAACGGATCGTCCGCATCGGGGTGATCGAGCCAGGATTCCCACCACGGCGCGCCCGAGCCCAGCAGCTTGCGGCCCGCCTCACCGGCGGGCAGCCGGTTCAATGCGCGGGCGACCCGGCGCCGCGACCGCAGCTGTCGCACGAGCGTCCGGACCCTGTTCGGGTCCTCCTGATTGGCGACCAGGTGGCTCCAGCCGAGGAAGTCGCTCAGCGCGAACGAGCCGGGGCCCCAGCGCGGCCCGCTGACGTCGTGCGGGCCGACGGTGATCACCGCCGCCCTCATCTCCGGCGGCGGGTCGGTGAGCAGAGCCCACTGCGTGAAGCCCAGATACGACAATCCGATCGTGGCGAACGAGCCGGTGAACCACTCCTGACGGCGCAGCCACTCGACGGTGTCGGCGCCGTCGGCGATCTCGTTGACCATCGAATCGAATTCGCCGCCGGAGCCGTACGTGCCGCGCACACTCTGCAGCACGACGTGGTAGCCGCGCGCGGCGTAGACGCGTCCGTAGAGCGCGGAAAAGGGGAAGTCCCGGCCGTAGGGGCAGCGAACCAGCAGCGTGCCCGCGGGGTCCGCCGTCGTGGGGGCGTAGTGATCGGCGCGCAGCTCGACACCGTCTCGCATCGGCACGCGAACCTTCTCGATCGTGAAGTCGGTGGTGTGCGGCGGCAGCCGCAGCAGTCGTGACACGGCGCGTCCGGTGAGCTGCTTGACCTTCGATCGGGATGGCGACGGGGCGGCGACGGAGGATGCGGTCACCTCACGAGGCTACGCAGAATGGATGCCGCCGCGGTCGATCGCCCGTGTCACTCGGCTGTCAACCGCATCGATCACGCTCCGGTTGATCAGAACACGTAGTGCGGAATCAGCTCGTGGGCGCGTTGCAGATTGGTCTGCATGCAGTCGGGGTCGGGCTCGGAGTAGATCGGCGAGTAGAAGAGCGACTGCTGCAGCACGCCGTAGCTGGTGTCGAAGGCGATCATGCAGGTGATCCACCACCGGTTGTTCCAGTCGGTCGGCTTCATGATCCAGTACTGCGCCGCGCGGTGGCCGTCGATGTCGAGTTGAACCGCGTCGGCGGGCAGCGTCTGTTCGTAAGTACGCCAGACGATCGCCTCGACGGCCAACTGGTAGTTCCCCGCGTCGTATCGGCACCGCAGCTGATCCTCGGGCGTCGGCGGGGTGAACGCCAGACCGAGCGCCTGCACCGCCTCGAGCGGGATCTGCTTGCACGGGTTGAACGGGGACGGGTCGGTGATGTCGATGACGGGCCACTTGATCGACGTCGTGACATTCGTCATCGGTATGTCGTCGGCATCCACCACATGCGGGGCGCCCGCGGGGCCGGCCTGCCACACCACCATCACCGCGGCGATCAGTGCGCACAGTGCCGAGACCAAGCGCAGCTTGGCGAGCATCTCACCCCTTCGTTCGTCGGTCCGACCCTGCGGGGAGTGTAGCGGGCCGCTGCCGGCGCCCGAGGAGGAAACAAGAACCTGTTCTAGTTGCCGGGCACGCGGCCGGCATCCGGTTAAGTACCCTGGTCAGTTGTGACACGCGACGGCCGACGACCCACCCTGTGGGCGATCAGCGACCTGCACACGGGTCACACAGGCAACAAACCCGTGACCGAGTCGCTGCATCCGGCCTCGCCCGACGACTGGTTGATCGTCGCCGGTGACGTCGCCGAACGCACCGACGAGATCCGGTGGGCGCTGGATCTGCTGCGCAAGCGGTTCGCCAAGGTCATCTGGATCCCGGGCAACCACGAGCTGTGGACCACGAACCGCGATCCGATGCAGATCTTCGGCAAGGCCCGCTACGACTACCTGGTCAACATGTGCGACGAGATGGGCATCGTCACGCCGGAACATCCGTTCCCGGTGTGGACCGAGGAGGGCGGCCCGGCCACGATCGTGCCGATGTTCCTGCTGTACGACTACACGTTCCTGCCGGCCGGTGCGGCCACCAAGGCGGAGGGACTGGCCATCGCGCGCGAGCGCAACGTCGTCGGCACCGACGAGTTCCTACTGTCCGCCGAACCCTACGCCACCCGAGATGCGTGGTGTCGCGATCGGGTGACCTACACCCGCAGAAGACTCGAGGACCTCGACTGGATGACGCCGACGGTGCTGGTCAACCACTTCCCGATGGTGCGCGAACCCTGCGACGCGATGTTCTACCCGGAGTTCTCGCTGTGGTGCGGCACCACCGCCACCGCCGACTGGCACACCCGGTACAACGCGGTGTGCTCGGTCTACGGGCACCTGCACATCCCGCGCACGACGTGGTACGACGGCGTGCGGTTCGAGGAGGTGTCGGTCGGCTATCCGCGAGAGTGGCGGCGCCGCAAGCCGTTTCGCTGGATGCGCCAGATCCTGCCGGACCCGCAGTACCCGCCCGGATACCTCAACGAATTCGGCGGCCACTTCCAGATCACCCAGGAGATGCGGGAGAACGCCCAGAAGATGCAGCAACGGATCCGCGACAGGCAGCTCTCGCGATGACGGTCGCCGCTTCACTGCTGTCCGGTGTGCTGCCGGCGACGACGACCGGGCTGGCCGCGGCCGAGGTCTATCGCGATCCGCCGGACCTCATGCCGCTTCCCGAGGAAGAGCCACTGATCGCCAGATCCGTGGCCAAGCGGCGCAACGAGTTCATCACGGCGCGGCACTGCGCGCGGCAGGCGCTCGCCGAGCTCGGTGTCGGCCCGGTGCCGATTCTGAAGGGGGAGAAGGGCGAACCGTGCTGGCCCGACGGTGTCGTGGGATCCCTCACTCACTGTGAGGGCTATCGCGGCGCTGTGGTCGGCAGACGGGCCGAGGTGCGGTCGGTGGGCATCGACGCCGAACCGCACGCTGTGCTGCCCGACGGTGTGCTCGACGCGATCAGCCTGCCCGCCGAGCGAACCGAACTCACGCAGCTGCCGGGCGGCCTGCACTGGGACCGGATCCTGTTCTGCGCCAAGGAGGCAACCTACAAGGCGTGGTTCCCGGTGACTCACCGGTGGCTCGGCTTCGAGGACGCGCACATCGTCTTCGACGTCGACGACAGCGGTACTGCCGGCGGTTTCGTCTCCAGAATTCTGATCGACCCGGCGGCGATGCACGGACCCCCACTGGAAAACCTGACCGGCCGCTGGTCGGTCCGCGACGGGCTGGCGTTGACCGCGATCGTGCTATGACCGAGGCGGGTCTGGTCATCGTCGACAAACCCGCCGGCATGACGAGCCACGACGTCGTCGGCCGGTGCCGGAGATTGTTCGGGACCCGCAAGGTCGGGCACGCCGGGACCCTCGATCCGATGGCGACCGGCGTTCTGGTCGTCGGCATCGATCGCGCCACCAAGATCCTCGGATTGCTGACTGCGACGGACAAGTCGTACTCGGCGACCATCCGGCTCGGCCAGACGACCTCGACCGACGATGCCGAAGGCGTGGTGCTGCAGCATGTTTCGGCCGACGCTGTCGGTGACGAGCACATCGACCGGGCGGTCGCCGACCTATTGGGCGAGATCGACCAGATTCCGTCGGCGGTGAGCGCGATCAAGATCGGCGGGCAACGTGCCTACAAACTCGCGCGCGAGGGTCAGGCTGTCGAGTTGGCGCCCCGCCGCGTGCGTATCGACCGTTTTGCGGTGCTCGAGGTACGACGCGAACCCGGCGTCATCGACGTCGACGTCGAGGTGGAATGCTCCAGCGGCACCTACATCCGCGCACTGGCCCGCGATCTCGGTGCGGCGCTGGGAGTCGGTGGGCATCTCACGGTGTTGCGCCGCACCAGAGTCGGCGGTTTCGGGTTGACCGAGGCGCGCACGCTCGACGAGCTCGCCGAAACACCACGACTGTCGTACACCCTCGACACCGCATGTCTTCTGACGTTTCCGCGCCGGGACCTGACCGCGCATGAGGCCGATGACGTGAGGCATGGACGACCCGTGACACCGGCGGGAATCGACGGGATCTACGCCGCGACAGCTCAGGACGGTCAGGTCATCGCGCTGCTGGAAGACCGGTCGGCTCGCACGAAGTCGGTCGTCGTGTTGCGTCCGGCGATCTTGTAGGCCAGCGCATCCGGGCGCATACTGGCGCCGTCCTAGAGATGGGAGCCGAAAATGGCGTCTCCGTACAAGGCGCTTCAAATCGCGCTGGGCGTGTTCGGCGTGGTCGCCCTCTGCCTGTATCCGCTTGCCGTGGTGTGGCCGTCAGGATGGGCGTGGCATCCGGGACCGCCGCACCACTCCGACTACTTCATGATGATCGTCGGGCTCTACGCCACCCTCGGCGTGTTCCTGGTGTGGGCGGCGCGAAACCCACGCGCTCATCTGAGCCTGATCTGGTTCACGGTGTGGTCCAGCGTCGTCCACGCCGTCATCATGGCGGTGCAGTCGCTGCGCGGCGAACACCAGACCGGGCATCTGCTGGGCGATGTGCCCGCACTGCTGGTGGTCGCGATCGTACTGGCGGTGCTCGTGCGGGCTTCCGGCCTCGAGATGTCCGAGCAACAGCCCGCCGCCTCGCAACGAGGCTGACCGGCGTCCGCGGCGCCGAATGTGCAGCCGAGGCGGACATCCGGCGGCGGGTCTCTCGTCGAAGTGGTCCGCCACGGGGTCACAAACCAGCTAGCTCGCGACCACCCAGATCGCTTCTGCGGCAGGGCTTCCCAGATCGACGGTGGTGTCGTCGCCGTCTGCCGATTCGATGGCCACCGAGATCATGCCCGCGAAGTCGCGCCGGGCCACGACCCGAAGCCGCGAGTCCAGGTTGATGCCGACACTGTCGAAGTACCGCAGCATCTCGGGGTCGGCGTCCGAGATGCGCGCGATCGTGCCCCGGTCGCCGTCGTGGCAGGCCGACAATTGGCGCGCGTCCGGAGTGGGAACGCGTCCGTCGGCGGCCGGGATCGGATCGCCGTGCGGATCGCGGGTTGGGTGCCCGAGCTTGGCGTCGATGCGGTCGAGCATCCGGTCCGACACCGCGTGTTCGAGCACCTCGGCTTCGTCGTGGACCTCGTCCCAGCTGTAGCCCAGCTCGCGGACGAGGAACGTCTCCATCAGCCGGTGCCTGCGCACCATCGCCAGGGCGGCGGCGCGGCCTGCCTCGGTCAACGTCACCGCGCCGTACTTCTCGTGATTGACCAGTCCCTGGTCGGCGAGCTTGCGGATCGACTCCGAGGCGGTGCTGGCCGACACGCCGAGGCGTTCCGCCAGCAGCTTCGTGCTCACTTTCTCCTGCGACCACTCCTGAACGGTCCAGATGACTTTCAGGTAGTCCTGGGCAACCGTCGTCAGGTCACGCGCATCGCCGGCAGGATTCACAATCAGAAAGTTTAGGCAATACTCACCTTCTCCGGGGGATCCGGCGACGCGCGGGACGCCTGACGCGCCGTAGGCTTGCCCTCGTGCAGCGCTGGCGGGGACAAGATGAGATCCCGACGGACTGGGGCCGATGCGTACTCACCATCGGGGTCTTCGACGGTGTGCATCGCGGGCACCAGGAGCTGATCAACCACGCGGTCAAGGCGGGCCGGTCGCGGGGAGTGCCGACGGTGCTGATGACCTTCGACCCCCACCCGATGGAGGTCGTCTTCCCGGGTAGCCATCCGGCCCAGCTGACGACGCTGACCCGGCGCGCCGAACTGGTCGAGGAACTCGGCATCGACGTCTTCCTGGTCATGCCGTTCACGGCCGACTTCATGAAGCTGACGCCGGAGCGCTACATCCACGAGCTTCTGGTCGAGCGATTGCACGTGGTGGAGGTCGTGGTGGGGGAGAACTTCACCTTCGGCAAGAAGGCGACGGGCAACGTCGACCTCTTGCGCCAGGCCGGCGAACGGTTCGGCTTCGCCGTGGAGGGCATGACCTTGGTTTCCGAGGTGGCCGACACCAGGGACGTGACCGTCACCTTCTCCTCGACCTACATCCGGTCCTGCGTCGACGCGGGCGACGTGGTCGCCGCCGCCGAGGCGTTGGGCCGCCCGCATCGCGTCGAGGGCGTCGTGGTGCGCGGCGACGGGCGGGGCAGAGCGCTGGGCTTCCCGACCGCCAACGTGGCACCGCCCATGTACTCGGCGATCCCTGCTGACGGTGTCTATGCGGGGTGGTTCACCGTGCTCGGCCACGGACCGGTCGCGGGCAGCGTGATCCCGGGTGAGCGGTACCCGGCGGCCGTCTCGGTGGGGACCAATCCGACGTTTTCCGGGCGTACCCGCACCGTCGAGGCGTTCGTGCTCGACACCACCGCCGACCTGTACGGCCAGCATGTGGCCGTCGACTTCGTGGCCCGGCTGCGCGGCCAGGAGAAGTTCGCCGACGTCGACGATCTGGTCGAGCAGATGGGCCGCGACACCGAGCATGCCCGCGCCATCTTGGCTCGCTGACGCCGAGCGCTCAATCTCGGATACAAAACCCCAGGACGGTGCGCCAACAGGCGGACACCGGTGAGCGCTCGGCGGATTTCGTGCTGCGGAGTCGCCGCTGTTAAACTGCCTGCCGACCGGGCGTGTGCTGCAGTTCGCGGCGGCCGCGCCTTCCCGGGGCCACCCACCCCATTCCCGCGGACTGAGAAAGATGGAGTTGTTTCGTGGCGCTCACCGCCGAAGAGAAGAAGTCGATCCTGAGCGAGTACGGACTGCATGACACCGATACCGGCTCGCCCGAGGCGCAGGTCGCGCTGCTGACCAAGCGGATCACCGACCTCACCGAGCACCTGAAGGTCCACAAGCACGATCACCACTCGCGGCGCGGTCTGCTGCTGCTCGTCGGCCGCAGGCGCCGACTGCTGAAGTACGTCGCTCAGGTCGACGTCCAGCGGTACCGCACGCTGATCGAGCGACTCGGCCTGCGTCGCTGACGTCGGACCGGCGAGAACGTGCGCCGGGATTTCGGTCGCGTACTCGCCGCAGAGTACGATGGCTTCGTTCGACTGCCACTTCGGCACGAACGACCAGGGTGCGGTTTTCGCAGCTCCGCGAGCATCGTCCCCGCGTGTCATAACCAGGACCTGCTCGATCGCGCGGTCTTCGGTAGTGGCTGCCGGAAGACTGCCGGCAGCTTCGATCGATGGCCGTAGCCGCATCGGGGCCCGTGGTTCAAGCGCTGTGACGACGCAAAACAGCCAGACAGTGGAGACACTGAACCAGAGAGGCCATACGGACACCCATGTCTGTAGTTGAGATTGAAGACGGCGTGTACGAAGCGACCGCCGTGATCGACAACGGGAGCTTCGGCACCCGCACCATCCGTTTCGAAGCCGGCCGGCTGGCCCAGCAGGCCGCCGGGTCCGCCGTCGCCTACCTCGACGACGAGACGATGCTGCTGTCGGCGACCACCGTCAGCAAGAACCCCAAGGACCACTTCGACTTCTTCCCGCTGACCGTCGACGTCGAAGAACGCATGTACGCGGCCGGACGCATCCCCGGCTCCTTCTTCCGCCGCGAAGGCCGCCCGTCGACCGATGCGATCCTGACCTGCCGGCTGATCGACCGTCCGCTGCGCCCGTCGTTCGTCGACGGTCTGCGCAACGAGATCCAGGTTGTGGTCACCGTGCTGAGCCTGGATCCCAAGGATCTGTACGACGTGCTCGCCATCAACGCCGCGTCGGCGTCCACCCAGCTGGCGGGGCTGCCGTTCTCCGGTCCGATCGGCGGCGTGCGCGTCGCGTTGATCGACGGGACGTGGGTCGCGTTCCCCACCGTCGAGCAGCTCGAGCGGGCGGTCTTCGACATGGTCGTCGCCGGACGTGTCGTCGCGGGGTCTGATGACCAAGACGAAGAGGTCGCGATCATGATGGTCGAGGCCGAGGCCACCGAGAACGTCGTGGAGCTCATCGCCGGTGGCGCGCAGGCGCCGACGGAGGCCGTCGTGGCGGAGGGCCTCGAGGCCGCCAAGCCGTTCATCAAGGTGCTGTGCGAGGCTCAGCAGGAGCTGGCCGGTCGGGCGGCCAAGCCGGTCGGCGAGTACCCGGTGTTCCCCGAGTACGGCGACGACGTTTACTACGCGGTCGCCTCGGTCGCCACCGACGCGCTGTCGGAGGCGCTGACCATCGCTGGCAAGTCCGAGCGCAACGACCGCACCGACGAGATCAAGGCCGAGGTGCTCGAGCGGCTGGCCGAGCAGTACGCGGGCCGCGAAAAGGAGGTCGGCGCCGCCTTTCGTTCGCTGACCAAGAAGCTTGTGCGCCAACGCATCCTGACCGACCACTTCCGCATCGACGGTCGCGGTATCACCGACATCCGCGCGTTGAGCGCCGAGGTCGCGGTGGTCCCGCGGGCGCACGGCAGCGCGCTGTTCGAGCGCGGCGAGACCCAGATCATGGGCATCACCACCCTCGACATGATCAAGATGGCTCAGCAGATCGACTCGTTGGGGCCGGAGACCACCAAGCGCTACATGCATCACTACAACTTCCCGCCGTATTCGACCGGTGAAACCGGCCGCGTCGGCTCGCCCAAGCGCCGCGAGATCGGCCACGGCGCACTGGCGGAGCGGGCCCTGGTGCCGGTGCTGCCCAGCATCGAGGAGTTCCCGTACGCGATCCGCCAGGTGTCGGAGGCGTTGGGCTCCAACGGTTCCACCTCGATGGGTTCGGTGTGCGCCTCGACGCTCGCGCTGCTCAACGCCGGTGTGCCGCTGAAGGCGCCGGTCGCGGGCATCGCGATGGGCCTGGTGTCGGACGACATCGAAGTCGACGGAAAGGCCGAGCGCCGGTTCGTTGCGCTGACCGACATCCTCGGCGCCGAGGATGCGTTCGGCGACATGGACTTCAAGGTCGCAGGCACCAAGGAGTTCGTCACCGCGCTGCAGCTGGACACCAAGCTCGACGGCATTCCGTCCCAGGTGCTTGCGGGCGCGCTGTCGCAGGCCAAGGACGCACGGTTGACCATCCTCGAGGTGATGGCCGAGGCCATCGACCGTCCCGACGAGATGAGCCCGTACGCGCCCCGGATCACCACGATCAAGGTGCCGGTGGACAAGATCGGCGAGGTGATCGGCCCGAAAGGCAAGATCATCAACCAGATCACCGAGGAGACCGGTGCGCAGATCTCCATCGAGGACGACGGCACGGTGTTCGTCGGCGCGACCGACGGACCGTCGGCGCAGGCGGCGATCGACCGCATCAACGCGATCGCCAATCCGCAGCTGCCCAAGGTCGGCGAGCGGTTCCTCGGAACCGTCGTCAAGACAACCGATTTCGGCGCTTTCGTGTCATTGCTGCCGGGTCGTGACGGGCTCGTTCACATCTCGAAGCTGGGACGTGGCAAGCGGATCGCCAAGGTCGAGGACGTCGTCAAAGTCGGCGAGAAACTCCGCGTGGAGATCGCCGACATCGACAACCGCGGCAAGATCTCGCTGATCCTGGTCGACGAACAAGAAGATGGGGCCGCGTCCAATTCCGATGCCGCACCGGCAGATGCCGCAGCGGCCAGCAGTTAGGGCGTTGCGCCACGCGCGAGGTGGCGACAGATCATCGCAGGCAGTGCGTCGCACGGTGCTACCCGGTGGCCTGCGCGTGGTCACCGAGTACATCCCGTCGGTGCATTCGGCGTCGGTCGGGTTGTGGGTCAACGTCGGTTCGCGCGACGAGGGGCCGAGCGTGGCGGGCGCGGCCCACTTCCTCGAGCATCTGTTGTTCAAGTCGACGCCGACCCGGTCGGCGGTGAGCATCGCGCAGGCCGTCGACGCGGTCGGCGGTGAGCTGAACGCGTTCACCGCTCGCGAGCACACCTGCTACTACGCCCATGTGCTCGACTCCGATCTGGAGTTGGCCGTAGACCTCGTCGCCGACGTGGTGTTGCGCGGACAGTGCGCGGCCGAGGACGTCGAGGTCGAACGCGACGTCGTGCTCGAGGAGATCGCGATGCGCGACGACGATCCCGAGGACACCCTCGGCGACGTGTTCCTCGCCGCGATGTTCGGTTCGCATCCGGTCGGGCGTCCGGTGATCGGCAGCGTGGATTCGATCTCCTCGATGACACGTGCCCAACTGCACTCCTTCCACGTTCGCCGCTACACCCCCGAGCGGATGGTGCTCGCGGTGGCGGGCAACGTCGACCACGACGACGTGGTGTCGCTGGCGCGCGAGTACTTCGGTGCGCGACTGGTTCGTGGCCGCCCACCGGTGCCGCCTCGCAGGGGCGCCGGCCGGGTAGGTGGGCGTCCGAGCCTCGAACTGGTGAACCGGGACTCCGAGCAGACGCACCTGACGCTGGGTGTGCGCACGCCGGGACGTCACTGGGAGCACCGCTGGGCGTTGTCCGTGTTGAACACGGCGCTGGGTGGCGGACTGAGTTCGCGGCTGTTCCAGGAAATTCGCGAGGCCCGTGGGCTGGCGTACTCGGTGTACTCGACGGTGGACACCTTCTCCGACAGCGGAGCGCTGTCGGTGTACGCGGGTTGCCTGCCGGACCGGTTCGGGGAGGTCGCGCGTGTGACGACTGATGTGCTCGAGGCGGTGGCGCGCGACGGGATCACCGAAGCCGAGTGCCGGATCGCGAAAGGATCCCTGCGCGGAGGTCTGGTCCTCGGCCTCGAAGATTCCGGCTCGCGAATGAACCGGATCGGCCGCAGCGAACTTCACTTCGGTGAACACCGCACGATCGACCAGACGTTGGCGAAGATCGACGCCGTGACGCTCGACGAGGTCAACGCCGTCGCGCGCCGGCTTCTGCGACGGCCGTACGGTGGCGCCGTGCTCGGCCCGCTTCGGTCGAAACGGTCGCTACCTCAGCCGCTTCGGGCCATCGCCGGCTGATCGCGCTTCTGACCTGGTATTCCGGGGGCCAGCGTAGCCCGGTCACCCCTCGGGACCGGGACCAGCTGGCTTGTCAGCGGCTGTCCCCCCACGCTCTTCGCCCCCCTGCACCGAGCGCCAGCCGCTGGTCTCAACGGTATGGCATGGGGGGCGACGGAGGAATCGGGTGAATCCCTATGTTTTTGCACCGGCACGTTCAAGGGTGCCGACCTCGATGTCGCCGGTACGCAGACGTCGCTGATCTCCGAACACATGCGCGGCGCGACGCTGCTGTAGCGCTTGGTTTCTCTTACCGCTCAGAGGGTTTGGGTGTAACGCGCTGCCTCGGCGGCGTACTGAGGCGGTACGCACACCTCGTATCGCCGGGCTTCGAGTGATTCGACGCTGGAGAAGTCCCGTTCACCTCCGGTCGCCACATGCGCGACGAACCCGAATACCGCGCCCCAGAACGCGCCGATCACCAGCGCGACCAGCAACGTCACGATCCACACGGGCCCCAGGGTGAAGATCGCCAGAAGCAGGCCGATGAACAACCCGAACCAGGCGCCGCTGGCCGCGCCGGCGAAGGCTGCCCGTCCCTTGGTCATGCGACCCGTGATGCGTTCGACCGTGCGCAAGTCGTCGCCGATGATGCGCACGTGCTCGACGGGGAAGCCCCCGTCGGACATCCGGTCGACCAGGCGTTGCGCGTCGGCGT
The DNA here is from genome assembly GCF_001499905.1 of Mycobacterium sp. GA-1285. Taxonomy (GTDB): domain Bacteria; phylum Actinomycetota; class Actinomycetes; order Mycobacteriales; family Mycobacteriaceae; genus Mycobacterium. The sequence continues at coordinate 89,133 of NZ_LQIS01000053.1, forward strand.
AGTTGTCGAAGGTTGCGATGACTTGGCGATCAGGGCGTTGTCCGCTCACCTGTTGCTCGCGCTGAACACTTGGATCCGTCACCCTGCACTCCATCCGTCGTATTTCCGGTGTTCTGATGAGTAGTTACCCGCTTTCGCGGGCCATCTTCGCGGAATGTGCCATCCGGTCGAGGTGAATCAGGGTCGGCCGGATGTGGATAAGGTGACGCCATGCGAGTCGGAGTACTGGGGGCGAAGGGCAAGGTCGGCGCGACGATGGTCGAGGCTGTTCAAGCCGCCGAAGACCTCACCTTCACCGCGGGAGTCGACGCCGGCGATCCGTTGAGCCGGCTGACCGACAGTCAGACCGAGGTCGTCATCGACTTCACCCATCCGGACGTCGTGATGGACAATCTCCAGTTCCTCATCGACAACGGGATACACGCCGTCGTCGGCACCACTGGGTTCACCGACGAGAGGTTGACCACGGTCCGGGAATGGTTGGGCGCCAAGCCGGATGCCGCGGTCCTGATCGCCCCCAACTTCGCGATCGGAGCGGTGTTGTCGATGCACTTCGCGCAGCAGGCCGCCCGGCACTTCGAGTCGGTCGAGGTGATCGAACTGCATCATCCGCACAAGGCCGACGCCCCGTCCGGGACGGCGGCGCGCACGGCGCGACTCATCGCCGAGGCACGAAAAGGCATGCCGCCCAACCCCGATGCCACCAGCACCGGCTTGGACGGTGCTCGGGGCGCTGACGTCGAAGGTGTTCCGGTTCATTCGGTGCGCCTGGCGGGGCTCGTCGCTCATCAGGAGGTGCTCTTCGGCACGCAGGGGGAGACCCTGACGATCCGGCACGACAGCCTGGACCGGAAATCCTTCGTCCCCGGGGTCCTGCTCGCGGTGCGGCGGGTGGCCGAACGGCCGGGGCTCACCGTGGGTATCGAGCCGCTCCTCGACCTCTGATGGCGGACGGCGGCCGCGTTCTGCGCATCCAACTGCTGATCGGCTTCATGTGTGTCGCGCTGGTCGTGTACTTCGTGTTGCTCGGCCGCCTGGCGATGGCATTCGTCACGACCGGCGAGCCCGCCGCCGTCGGGTTGGGGCTCGCGCTGATGGTGCTTCCGATGATCGGGCTGTGGGCCATGCTCAGCACGCTGCGCGCCGGCCTGGCCCATCAGCGGCTCGCGCGGCTCGCCCGCGACCAGGGGATGGAACTCGACGTCAGCGGGCTGCCCCGGATGCCGTCCGGTCGAATCCCGCGCGACGCCGCCGACGCGTTGTTCGCCACCGTGCGCGAGGAGTTGGAAAACGACCCCCGGAACTGGCGGCGGTGGTATCGACTGGCGCGTGCCTATGACTACGCCGGCGACCGCAGCCGGGCCCGGGAAGCGATGAGGAAGGCCGTGGAGATGGAAGAACGCGAGCCGTGACCAAGACACTGTTGATCATTCACCACACGCCCTCACCGCACTGCCAGGAGATGTTCGAGGCTGCCGTGGCGGGTGCCACCGATCCGGAGATCGAGGGCGTGGACGTGCTGCGCCGGCCAGCGCTCACGGTGTCTCCGGTCGAGATGTTGGAGGCTGACGGTTATCTGCTGGGCACACCGGCCAACCTCGGGTATCTCAGCGGCGCCCTCAAGCACGCCTTCGACCAGTCGTATTACCAACTGCTCGACACAACCCAGGGGCGACCGTTCGGTGCGTACATTCACGGGAACGAGGGCACCGAGGGAGCCGAGCGCGGTCTCGCGGCCATCACCACGGGTCTCGGCTGGGTGCAGGCTGCGGAGACGGTTGTCGTGATGGGTAAGCCGACCAAGGCCGACGTCGAAGCCTGCTGGAACCTCGGCGCAACAGTCGCTGCTCAGCTGATGGAGGAGTAGGTCATGCCCGGATTCGCCGAACTCGCTCTGGGCGCCGCGCCCCTCGCCGGCGGGGCACTGCTCGGGATCGCCGCGGGCAACCTCCGCGGACCTGACTTTCGCGGAATGATCGCCAAGGACATGGACCTGCTCGAGCGCATACCCGACGACCAACCCGAACTCAAGGCGCGACTGAAAGCCAGCATCGACCATCGCATCGAAGACATGATCAGCGCCGCTGAGCGCAGCCGCGACCTGCGGCTGGCGGCAATGTCCTATCGCGGCAACTGGCGCGACGTCGTGGTGTTTCTCTGCGCGATTTTGTTCACCATCGTCTGGTGGAACGTCGACCACGACCGGACGAACTGGTTGCTGATGTTCATCGTGATGATCCTCGCGACCGTCGTCGCGGGGATCTACGCCGCACGCGGACTGCTGCGGTCGCTGCAGATGCTGGTGCGCAGGCGTCGCAGAACTCAGTAGTGGTAGGTGTCCGACGGAGCCGGGATGTGCGCCGGATCGTCGACGTCGTCGAACTCCGACACCTCGATGCCGTACGCACGGGCCAAGTCCAGGATCTTGTTCGCCCTCGCGATACGCGGTAGGTCGGACCCGTTGCGGATCTCACCTCCATCGCGTTCGAACTCGGCGAAAAACTCTTTGGCCCAAGCGATTTCGTCGGGCGACGGGGAGAGTCCCTCGTTGACGGTGCTGCACTGCTCGGGTGTCAGGCAGATCTTGCCCGTCATGCCGAATTCGACGGACACCGCCGTGGCCTCGCTGAGCTTGAGCGCACTCGAACCGACCGTGGGGCCGTCGATCGCGCTCGGGAGGTGGGCGGCCTTCGCCGCGATCGTGAACCGCGATCGCGCGTAGGCGAGGGTGGTCGGATTCTCGCCGAAGCCGGTGTCGCGCCGGAAGTCACCGATGCCGAAGGCCAGCCGGAACGTGCCCTTGGCCGCCGCGATCGCGGTGATGCGCTCGAGTCCCCGCGCCGTTTCGACCAGCGCGACGATCGGCACCCCCGGCAGCCGATTGGCGGTCTCGGTGACGTGGTCGACGGATTCGACCATCGCCAGCATCACCCCTCCGACCGACGTCTTCGCCAGCGCGTCGAGGTCGTCGGCCCACCACGGTGTGCCGAACCCGTTGACGCGGACCCAGTCGGTGTTTCCCTCGTTCAGCCAGCGGACCACGTTGTCGCGGGCGACGGTTTTGTCCTTGGGGGCGACCGCGTCCTCGATGTCCAGGACGACGATGTCGGCTCGGGACCGCACGGCAGGCGCGAACCTGTCGTAGTGTGCGCCGTTCACCAGGAGCCAGCTGCGGGCCAGCACCGGGTCGATGCGCGAGCCGACATCCTCGTGGTCCGCGTGAACGCGATGATCCTGATCGTCCATCGGATCATCGTCGCGTATCGATCGGGCTCGGTGTGCTCGGACCCGGTCAAATGCTCCTCAGTTCGGCAAGGCCGATTCGAACAGCTCCTGCAGCGCGATCCAATGCCGCTCGGCGGCCTCTTCGTCGTACGGGGCGTTGTCGGGCACCGCGAAGCCATGGCCGGCGGGATAGAACTCCACGGTGTGGGCAACGTTCGCCGCGGTCAGCGCCTTGTCGAGGGTCTCGGCGTGCGCGGTGGTGAAGCCTTGGTCCTTCTCGGCGCCGGCGACGTAGACCGTGGCCTTCATACGGTCGGCGAGCAGGTGCGGGCTGGTGGATTCGTCGGTGACCAGCCCGCTGGCGTGGAACGAGCCCGCCGCGGCGACCCGGTCCGGTACGCGGCCGGCGACGATGACCGAGGTGCGCCCGCCCATGCAGTAGCCGCAGACGCCGAACGTGTCGCCCTTGACCTCGGGGCGTGACTGCAGGAAGTCGAAGAATGCCGCGGCGTCGGAGGCCATCATGTCGGGGGTGATCGAGGAGATCATCCCGAACAGGCGTTTGCGCTGCTTCGGCTCGGTGAAGGCGGTCCGCATGTCGAACGGTTCCCAGTCGCCGTGGCGGTAGTACACGTCGGGGAGCAGCACGGCATGGCCGAAGCCGGCCAGCCGCGCGGCCATTTCCTGGAAGGTGTCGCGGACTCCACCGGCGTCGACATACATGACGACGCCGGTCCACGGCCCGGGGCCGTGCGGGGTGTGCAGGGTGACGGGGCAGGTGCCGTCGGGAGTGGCGACGGTCGCGGAGATACTCGGCATGGCTCCGTTCTACTCGCCGGGTCTGCCAGTAAGCTGACCGGCGTGCCGATCGCTGGATCCTTGAGCGCGCCGTATGAGGACCTCCTGCGGTTGGTGATGGAGCGCGGCACCCCGAAATCCGACCGCACCGGCACCGGCACCCGCAGCTTGTTCGGTCACCAGATGCGCTATGACCTCGCGGCCGGTTTTCCGCTCATCACCACCAAGAAGGTGCACACCAAGTCGATCGTCTACGAGCTGTTGTGGTTCCTGCGCGGTGACTCGAACGTGCGCTGGCTGCAGGATCGCGGCGTCACCATTTGGGATGAATGGGCTTCTCCGACAGGGGATCTCGGACCGGTCTACGGTGTGCAGTGGCGATCCTGGCCGACGCCGTCGGGCGAGCACATCGACCAGATCAGCGCCGCGCTGGAGCTGCTGAAGTCAGACCCCGACTCGCGCCGCAACATCGTCTCGGCGTGGAACGTCGGCGAGATTCCGCAGATGGCGCTGCCGCCGTGCCACGCCTTCTTCCAGTTCTACGTCGCTGAGGGCAAACTCTCGTGCCAGCTGTATCAGCGCAGCGCTGATCTTTTCCTCGGGGTGCCGTTCAACATCGCCAGCTACGCGCTGCTCACCCACATGATGGCGGCGCAGGCCGGGCTGGAGGTCGGCGAGTTCATCTGGACGGGCGGGGACTGCCACATCTACGACAACCACGTCGAGCAGGTGCAGTTGCAGCTCAGCCGCGACCCGCGCCCGTATCCGGAACTCGTTCTCGCGCCGCGAGATTCGATCTTCGACTACACCTACGAAGACGTCGCCATCCTCAACTACGATCCGCATCCGGCGATCAAGGCCCCGGTTGCGGTCTGACGTCGGGCTGATCTGGGCCCAGTCGAGTTCTGGTGTCATCGGCCGCGACGGCGGGATCCCGTGGCGGCTGCCCGAGGATCAGGCTCGGTTCAAGGAACTGACGATGGGCCACACCGTCGTCATGGGCAGGTTGACGTGGGAGTCGCTGCCCGCCAAGGTTCGTCCGCTGCCCGGGCGCCGCAACGTGGTGCTCACGCACCGGCGCGACTATGCCGCCGAGGGGGCCGAGGTGGTGGCATCGCTGGACGACGCGTTGACCGATCATCCGGTTTGGGTGATCGGCGGAGCGCAGATCTACACGGCGGCCCTGCCGCTCGCCACGCGCTGCGAGGTGACCGAGGTCGAGATCGACCTGCCGCGCCAGGATGCCGATGTGATGGCCCCGGTGCTCGACGAGTCCTGGATCGGTGCGGCGGGGGATTGGCTGACCAGCACCTCGGGTTTGCGCTATCGGTTCTACAGCTACCGGCGGCGCTGAGCAGCACGCGGTGTCGGTGGTGTCGGGCACGATGGCGGGGTGCCCAGACTCACGGCCGACCAGGCGCGGCGTGTCGCCGTCGCCGCGCAGGGTCTCGCCGAACCGCGTCCGCGGGCGCCTGTCACCCGGGCGCACCTGCGCAGGCTGATCTCGCGTATCCAGGTGTTGCAATTGGATTCGGTGTCGGTGTCGGTGCGCGCCCACTACGCGCCCGTGTTCAGCCGGCTCGGGCCGTACGACCGCGATCTACTCGACAGGGCGGCGTGGAGCCATTCGGCGCGATCCCCGCGGATGCTGGTCGAATATTGGGCGCACGAGGCGGCGCTGATGGCGGTCGACGACTGGCCGCTGCTGCGCTGGCGGATGCGCGAGTACACGCACGGCCGGTGGGGCGAGGAGATCGTCAAGAAGAACGCCAAGCTGGCCGACGAGGTTGTGCGCGCCGTGACCGAGCTTGGCCCGTCGACCGCGGGGCAGATAGAAGCGCATCTGGGCGCGGAGCAGCGGGGTCGCAAAGGCCCGTGGTGGGACCGCAGCGTCACGAAGTGGGTGACCGAGGCGCTGTGGTCGTCGGGAGTGTTGGCGACGGCGACACGGGTCGCGTTCGCGCGGCACTATGACCTGTCCGAGCGGGTGCTGCCGCCGGAGGTGCTTGCGCGTGAGGTCGACGAGGCGGACGCCGTCAGGGAACTCGTGCTGAGGTCTTCGGGCGCGCTGGGTGTCGGCACCGAGCAGGACATCCGGGACTACTTTCGGTTGTCGCCGGCGCAGGCGAAACCCGCGATCGCGAAGTTGGTCGCCGACGGCGAACTGGAACCGGTTGAGGTCGACGGGTGGAAGGCGCCCGCGTATCTGCGGGCGGGACAGATCATTCCGCGGCGCGACCGCGGAACGGCACTGCTGTGCCCGTTCGACCCGATGATCTTCTTCCGCCCGCGGGTCGAGCGCCTGTTCGGTGGCTTCAAGTACCGCATCGAGATCTACACACCGGCGGAAAAGCGGCAGTACGGGTACTACGTGTGGCCGTTTCTGCTCGACGGTGAACTGGTCGGTCGGGTCGACTTGAAGGCCGATCGGGCCAGCGACGCGCTGCATGTTGTCGGCGCGTTCGTGGAGGAGGGCGCGGAGCGGTCGCGGGTTGCGGACGCAGTGGCGGGTGAGTTGAGGACGATGGCGTCGTGGCTCGGCTTAGCCGATGTCACCGTCGGCGACAACGGTGATCTGGCGCGTCTCTTGCGCCGAACGTCGGGTTGACGCAGCCCGACACTCGGCCGGAAAGCCGCTTAGACGCAGTCGGCGCAGATCGTACGGTCCCCGGACTGCAGTGCCAGCCGGCTGTGGTGCTGCACCAGGAAGCAGCTCGAGCAGGTGAACTCGTCGGCCTGCTTCGGCAGCACCCGCACAGTGAGCTCCTCGCCGGACAGGTCCACGTCGGGTAGGTCGATCGGGTCGACCCCATCGCCGTCATCGACGTCGAGAACTGCGACGTCAGCCTGGCCGCGCCTGGCGGCGATCGCCTCGAGTGACTCGTCGACCGCTTCGTCGGTGTCCTTCACACGGGGTGCGTCGTAATCGGTGGCCATCAGTCACACTCCCTCTCTAGATCGGCGTTTGGGTAACACCGATTGAGAACGGGTTTGTTCCCGGCTCGCGCGCGGTCGAAACCTCGATTCTTCGCTTGGTTCGTCGCCGAATGTGCGATCTGATCCGCAGCCACCGGCGAGTCGCGGATGAAACCGCACACCCGGCGTTCGGCTCGACGCCCTGCCACGCGCCGGCCTGCATTATCGACGGTCCGCGTTAGGGTGAGCCGTGGCCGAGACCTCGCCGCTGCGCGTCCAACTGATCGCCAAAACGGAGTTCACCGCGCCGCCGGATGTGCCCTGGGAAACCGACGCCGACGGCGGACCCGCGCTCGTCGAGTTCGCCGGCCGCGCGTGCTATCAGAGCTGGTCCAAACCGAATCCCCGTACGGCCACCAACGCCGGTTACCTTCGCCACATCATCGACGTCGGCCACTTCTCGGTGCTCGAGCACGCGTCGGTCTCCTTCTACATCACCGGCGTCTCCCGGTCGTGCACCCACGAGTTGATCCGCCACCGTCACTTCTCGTACTCGCAGCTCTCGCAGCGCTACGTCCCCGAGCACGACGCGCAGGTCGTGGTTCCGCCGGGCATCGAGGACGACGTGGAGCTGGTCGAGTTGTTCACCGCGGCCACCGATGCGAGCCGCGCCGCCTACACCGAGCTGCTCGAGCGCCTCGAAGCCAGATTCCGGGGCGACGAGCCCGGGGAGAAACTCGGTGTTCTGCGACGCAAGCAGGCGCGACAGGCCGCGCGTGCGGTGCTGCCCAACGCCACTGAGACCCGCATCGTCGTGACCGGCAACTACCGGGCCTGGCGACATTTCATCGCGATGCGGGCCAGCGAGCACGCCGACGTGGAGATTCGTCGGCTGGCCATCGAGTGCCTGCGCCAACTGGTCGACGTCGCACCGCAGGTGTTCAGTGACTTCGAGATCTCCATGCTGTCCGACGGCACGGAGGTCGCCACTTCCCCTCTGGCCACGGAAGCGTGACCATCAGCGAGTAATCTGAGCCCCGTGAGCACCAGCGGAATCGACGCGACGGCCCGGTTGGGCACCGTGCTGACCGCGATGGTGACTCCGTTCAAGCCCGACGGCTCGCTCGACACCGATGCCGCGGCCAGGCTGGCGACCCGGCTCATCGATTCCGGCTGTGACGGACTCGTGCTGTCCGGCACCACCGGCGAGTCGCCGACGACCACCGATGCCGAGAAGATCGCGCTGCTGCGGGCGGTGCTCGACGCCGTCGGCGACCGGGCCCGCATCATCGCCGGTGCGGGCACCTACGACACCGCGCACAGCGTGCAACTGGCCAAGGCGTGCGCGGCCGAGGGCGCACACGGGCTGTTGGTGGTGACGCCGTACTACTCGCGCCCACCGCAGGCCGGGCTGCTGGCCCACTTCACCGCCGTGGCCGACGCGACGCCGCTGCCGGTCGTCCTCTACGACATCCCGCCGCGGTCGGTGGTGTCGATCCAATGGGAAACACTGCACAAGCTTGCCGAGCATCCCAACATCGTGGCCGTCAAGGATGCCAAAGGCGATCTGCACGGCGGCGGACAGATCATCGCCGAGACCGGACTGGCGTACTACTCCGGAGACGACGCACTCAACCTGCCCTGGTTGGCCATGGGCGCCGCCGGATTCGTCAGCGTGTGGGGTCACCTGGCGGCCAGCCAGCTGCGAGAAATGTTGTCGGCCTTTCAATCCGGCGACATCGCGACGGCCCGCAAGATCAACGCCACACTGGGCCCACTCGTCGACGCGCAGGCCCAACTCGGCGGGGTGACGCTGTCGAAGGCCGGTTTGCGGCTGCAGGGCTTCGAGGCCGGCGACCCGAGGCTGCCGCAAGTGCCCGCCACACCTGCACAACTCGACGCGCTGGCCGCCGATATGCGAGCGGCCGCGGTGCTGCGGTAGTGAACGAAGAACTCGACCCACCGGGGCCGTTGGCCCCGGGCGGACTACGGGTCACTGCGCTGGGCGGGATCAGTGAAATCGGCCGGAACATGACCGTTTTCGAGCATCTGGGCCGACTGCTGATCGTCGACTGTGGAGTCTTGTTTCCCACCCACGACGAGCCCGGCGTCGACCTGATCCTGCCCGACCTGCGCCTGATCGAGAACCGGCTCGACGAGGTCGAGGCGCTGGTGCTCACCCACGCGCACGAAGACCACATCGGCGCGATCCCGTTTCTGCTCAAGCTGCGTCGCGACATCCCGGTGGTCGGCTCGCAGTTCACTCTGGCGCTCGTGGCCGAGAAGTGCCGCGAGCACCGGATCAAGCCGGTTTTCATCGAAGTGGACGAGGGCCAGAGTTCCAGACATGGCGTGTTCGAATGCGAATACTTCGCGGTCAACCACTCGATCCCCGGCTGCCTGGCCATCGCGATCCACACCGGCGCCGGCACGGTACTGCACACCGGGGACATCAAGCTCGACCAGTCACCGCCCGACGGCAAGCCCACCGACCTGCCCGGAATGTCACGACTCGGCGATGCCGGCGTCGACCTGTTCCTGTGTGACTCGACCAACGCCGAGATTCCGGGCGTCGGACCGTCGGAGAGCGAGATCGGGCCGAACATGCACCGGCTGATCCGCAGCGCCCAGGGCCGCGTCATCGTGGCGTGTTTCGCCTCCAATGTCGGTCGGGTGCAACAGATCATCGACGCGTCGGTGGCGCTGGGCCGCAAGGTCGCGTTCGTCGGACGGTCGATGGTCCGCAACATGGGCATCGCCAAGGAGCTCGGATACCTCACGCTGGAAAACGATGACGACATCATCGACATCGGCGCCGCGGAGATGATGGCCCCCGAGCGCGTCGTGCTCGTCACCACCGGTACGCAGGGCGAGCCGATGGCGGCGCTGTCGCGGATGTCGCGCGGTGAGCACCGCAGCATCACGCTGACCGCGGGCGACCTCATCATCATGTCGTCATCGCAGATACCGGGCAACGAGGAAGCGATTTTCGGAGTGCTGGACGCGCTGGCGAAGATCGGTGCTCGGGTCGTCACGAATGCGCAAGTCCGCGTTCATGTCACCGGGCACGCTTACGCCGGTGAACTGCTGTTCCTCTACAACGGCGTGCGCCCTCGCAACGTGATGCCCGTGCACGGCACCTGGCGGATGTTGCGCGCCAACGCAGGTCTGGCCGCCCGCACAGGGGTCCCCGAGGACAACATCGTGCTGGCCGAGAACGGCGTCAGCGTCGACCTGGTGGCAGGCCGGGCGTCGATCGCCGGAGCGGTGCCCACCGGGAAGATGTTCGTCGACGGGTTGGTCACCGGCGATGTCGGTGACGCCGTGGTCGGCGAACGGCTCACGCTCTCGTCGGGGTTCATCGGCATCACCGTCGTCGTACAGCGCGGCACCGGAAAGCCCGCGGCCGCACCGCATCTGCACTCACGCGGCTTCTCCGAGGATCCCAAGGCTCTCGAACCGGCCACCCGCAAGGTCGAAGAGGCGCTCGAATCGCTTGTGGCCGAACGGGTCACCGACCTCAACCGCATCGCGCAGGCGTCCCGCCGCGCCGTCGGCAAGTGGGTGGGGGAGACCTACCGCCGCCAGCCGATGATCGTGCCGACGGTCATCGAGATCTAGGTCGAGGTCTAGCCGGGTGACATAGCGGTGCGGTCGCCGTTGTCACACCGGCCTCACCAGCGGTTGTCACGCCGGCCCACCAGCCTCCGTGGGACCCAGTTGCCGGCTGCCCGCCTCTGAGCGAATTATTCGCTACTAACGAATATTTCGCTCGTAGCTGGACAGTAAGAGCATGCACTCACCGAGAGGAAGAAGAGGCGGCTGTGACTGCTGATCCACCAGGCCCCCAATGCATCGAGGTCCATTACGTCTCCCCGCATCGAGACCGGGACATCTCGCCGCCTTCGCGAGATCGTCAGCGCTTGTTGACCGACCCGGCGTCGACGGGGAGCGCGACACCGGTGACATAGCGCGCCGCATCGGAAACCAACCACGCCACCGCATTCGCGATGTCCTCGGGCTGCAACACCTGCACCGGCAACGCATTGCCCATGTCCTGCGGGGTCTTCTCCGCGATGCTGCCCAGCCACTGCCGCGTCGCTTCATTGTTGATCATCGGGGTGTCCACGCCGGCGGGATGCACCGAGTTCACACGGATGTTATGTGGTGCAAGCAGATTGGCGTAGAGCCGCATCAACCCGACGATGCCGTGCTTGGCGGCGACGTAGCCGATCGCGCCGGGGTCGTCGCTGCCCATCCCGACCAAGCCGACCACGGAACTGGTGAGCACGATCGAGCCGCCCTCGCCATGGGCGATCAACGCTTCCTTGGACACCTCGACCGTGTGGTGCACGCCGGTGAGGTTCACGTCGATCACATCGCGCCACCCGTCGGCGCCCGACTGCATCGGCGCGATACCTGCGTTGGCGACGACGATGTCCAGGCGGCCGAACTCGTCGACCCCGGCATGCAGCGCTGTGGCCAACGCATCCTGATCGCGGACATCGGCCTGGCGCGCCACTATTCGCGCGCCGGTGTCCTTGACGAGCTTCACCGTTTCGGCCAGATCATCGGCCGTCGCCAACGGATAGGGCACGGACGCGATCTGGTCACAGAGATCCACGGCGATGATGTCCGCGCCGTCGGAGCCCAGCTTCACCGCCTCCGCGCGGCCCTGGCCCCGTGCCGCGCCGGTGATGAACGCGACTTTGCCTGCAAGCCCGGGCATCAGGACCGCAGCGCGCCCTTGCTGGGGTCGCCGGCGACGACCGGCTGCAGCATCTTGATGTCGGGCGCGCCGTCGAGGTGCTCGCCGACCGTGCCGAACAGCTCCCCGATGGCCGGAGCGGTGCTGTGTGTCTTCAACGCGTCCTCGTCGGCCCATTGCTCGACGAACACGAAGGTGCCGTTCGCTTCGTGCAGCGCATAGAGCTCGCAGCCGGGCTCCTGGTGGACCGCCTCGATCGCTTTCTTGCAGGCCTCCCGCACGGTGTCGACGGATTCGGGTTTGGCGGTCATGGTGGCGACAACGACAACTTTGTTCTGGCTGGGCATCGGGCGGACTGACTCCTCGGTGAGTGCTGCTGGACGAGTGCACAGCCTACTCACCGACACCCGCACCGCGGGCAGCGCTTTGCTGATGACGTGGTGGTCGGCAAGCCCGCCCACGTGGCGATTCGGTCGTTTCCGCGCGGTAAGTCGCAAAAGGGCATCAATCGATACGGATCTGTAACCCGTGTGGCAGATAGTGATTGTGGGGCTAGAGCGACTAGGCTTACATGCATGCCTAGTAAGACCGCAGCGCGCTCTGGAAGTCGTTCGGCCAGGTCAAAGCCGGCTGCGCGATCGGGTCGCCGGGCGGCGCCGCGACGTAAGCCGGCAGCGCGCCGGACGTCGTCACCCATCTCGTCGGCCGGCGCCTCGGTGGGGCGCGGTGTGCGGGCGGGTTGGTTGATGTTGGCCAAAGGTGCCGGCACCACCGCACGTTCGGTCGGTCGCGCCCGCGATCTGGAACCCGGCCATCGGCGTGACGGCATCGCGTTGGCACTTCTCGGCTTGGCCGTGATCGTCGCGGCCAGTTCATGGTTCAGCGCCGCCGGTCCGGTTGGCGACTGGCTCGACACGTTTCTAGGGACGTTGATCGGTGCCGCCGTAGTGCTTGTCCCGCTGGCATTGGCCGCCATCGGTGTGACGCTCATGCGCACCGAACCGGACCCGGACGCCAGGCCGAGGCTGATCCTGGGTTCGGCGATGATCGCGCTGCCCGCCCTCGGGTTGTGGCATCTGTGGGCCGGTTCGCCGCAGGATCCGGCGGCGCGTCGACAAGCGTCGGGCTTCTTCGGGTTCGCAATAGGCGGTCCCCTCTCCGACGGGCTGACAGCGTGGATCGCCGCGCCGCTGTTGTTCATCGGTGTGTTGTTCGGTGTATTGCTGGTGACCGGCACGACGATTCGCGAAGTGCCCGCGACGGTACGGTCCATGTTCTCCGCGCGTGGTTACGACGATTACGACGGCGACGATTACAACGACGACGATTACGACGGCGATTACGACGGCGAGGACACCGCCGTCCTCTCCGACTCCGACGACTTCTCCGACGGCTACTACGACGACCCGTCGAGCGATCCGGCTCAGGCGTGGCCCATCGGCTCGCCCATGGAGAACTATCCGCTATCCGACGAAGCGCCGACCGTCCCCGAACCGACCGCGAAGACCCGCAAGAAGAAGCCGAAACAGTCGACGTTGTCGTTGGACCGAGTCGTCGACGGACCGTACGCGCTGCCGTCACTGGATCTTCTGATCGCCGGTGATCCTCCGAAACGCCGCAGCGCGGGCAACGATCGGATGATCGAGGCGATCACCGAGGTGCTCGACCAGTTCAAGGTCGACGCATCGGTCACCGGCTGCACCCGGGGTCCGACCGTCACGCGTTACCAGGTCGAGCTCGGGCCGGGCGTCAAAGTGGAGAAGATCACTGCGCTGCAACGCAATATCGCCTATGCAGTCGCAACCGAGAGCGTGCGGATGCTGGCGCCGATTCCCGGCAAGTCCGCGGTCGGCATCGAGGTTCCCAACGTCGACCGCGAAATGGTGCGTCTGGCTGACGTGCTGACCGATCCGGATACCCGGAGCGACCACCACCCACTGGTCATCGGTCTGGGTAAAGACATTGAAGGCGAGTACATTTCGGCGAACCTTGCCAAGATGCCGCATCTGCTGGTCGCCGGCTCGACCGGTTCGGGTAAGTCGAGCTTCGTGAACTCGATGCTGGTGTCCCTTTTGGTGCGGGCCACACCGGAAGAGGTCAGGATGATCCTGATCGACCCGAAGATGGTGGAACTGACGCCCTACGAGGGTATTCCGCACCTCATCACGCCGATCATCACCCAGCCGAAGAAGGCCGCCGCCGCGCTGGCGTGGCTGGTCGAGGAGATGGAGCAGCGCTACCAGGACATGCAGGCCTCGCGGGTGCGTCACATCGACGACTTCAACAAGAAGGTGCGCTCCGGCGAGATCACCACGCCGCTGGGCAGCCAGCGCGAGTACAAGCCCTACCCGTACATCGTCGCGATCGTCGACGAGTTGGCCGACCTCATGATGACTGCCCCCCGCGATGTCGAGGACGCGATCGTGCGCATCACCCAGAAGGCCCGCGCGGCGGGCATTCACCTGGTGCTGGCCACGCAGCGGCCGTCGGTGGACGTCGTCACCGGCCTCATCAAGACCAACGTGCCGTCACGGTTGGCGTTCGCGACGTCGTCATTGACCGACAGCCGCGTCATCCTCGACCAGCAGGGCGCCGAGAAGCTGATCGGCATGGGCGACGGGCTGTTCCTGCCGATGGGTGCCAACAAGCCGATTCGGCTGCAGGGAGCGTTCATCACCGACGACGAGATCCATGCCGTCGTGGAAGCGACCAAGTCTCAGGCCGAACCCGAGTACACCGAGGGCGTCACCAACGCCAAGACCCACAGCGAGCGCACCGACGTCGACCCCGACATCGGCGACGACATGGACGTCTTCCTGCAGGCGGTCGAGCTGGTGGTGTCGAGCCAGTTCGGGTCGACGTCGATGTTGCAGCGCAAACTGCGCGTCGGGTTCGCCAAGGCCGGCCGGTTGATGGATCTGATGGAGACCCGCAACATCGTCGGGCCGAGCGAGGGTTCCAAGGCTCGCGAAGTCCTCGTCAAACCCGACGAACTGGCGGCGACGCTGGCGTCGATCCGCGGATCGGACACCGGCAGCGACGACGACGACGGGTGATTTGCTAGAGGGTCAACAGCATTCGGGTGTTGCCGAGGATGTTCGGCTTGACGTAGGACAGGTCGAGGAACTCGGCGACGCCGGTGTCGTACGAGCGGCACATCTCCTCGTAGACCTCGGCGGTGACGGGCGTTCCGTCGATCTCCCGAAACCCGTGCCTGCTGAAGAACTCGACTTCGAAGGTGAGCACGAAGATCCGCTCGAGGCGCAACTCGCGGGCGACGTCGAGCAGTTTGTCGACGATCGCATGCCCGACGCCCTGGCTCCTGACCTTCGGATGCACCGCGACGGTGCGCACCTCGCCGAGGTCGGACCACAGCACGTGTAGCGCCCCGCAGCCGATCACTTCGCCGTCCAGTTCGGCGACCCAGAACTCCTGCACAGCCTCATAGAGCGTCACCAGATTCTTCTCCAACAGGATCTTGCCGGAGTAGATGTCGACCAAGCCCTTGATGGCGGGGACATCCGAGGTTCGTGCACGCCGCACGACGACCTCGCCGGAATCTGCGCTCACAGGTGGAGAGTATCGGTTCGAGCAAACGATATTCTGTTGCGGTGTCGGGCCAACCCCATACTGATCCACTGGTTCCGCGCGCCCGCATAGCGAACATCGCGAATGTGCTCACCGGCGTGCGGATGGCGTTGGTTCCGGTCTTCCTCGTATTGCTCTTCGTCGGCGACGGGCATGAAACATTCTGGCGCATAGCCGCATTCGTGGTGTTCACCGTCGCCGTGATCACCGACCGGTTCGACGGGGCGTTGGCCCGCAACTACGGCATGGTGACAGAGTTCGGCACGCTGGCCGACCCCATCGCCGACAAGGCCCTCATCGGCGCCGCGCTGATCGGGCTCTCGGTGCTGGGCGACCTACCGTGGTGGATCACGGTGGTGATCCTCACCCGCGAGATCGGCATCACCGCCCTGCGGTTCGCCGTGTTGCGCCACGGTGTGATACCCGCCAGCCGCGGCGGCAAGCTCAAAACCCTCGTGCAAGGGGTGGCGATCGGACTGTTCGTGCTGCCGCTGTCCGGTCCATGGCTCGCCGCTGCGTGGGTGGTGATGTGGGTGGCCGTCATCCTGACGGTGCTCACCGGGGTCGATTACGTCGTGACGGCGATCAAGGACTCCCGTGGACGCCCCGCTGGTCAGTGACGTGGCAGCGCCGACCGCTCGGGCACTCGCCGTCGTCCGCCTGCGCGCAGTCCTCACCGACCAGTGATCCGCCAGTGATCTGCGCCATCCGGGAACCAACCGGGCCGCGCTCAGCGTTGCCCTAGTGAACCCCCAGAACTGACCCCGAAGGGAGAGCCCGATGACGGCATTGCTGCGCGAGGTGATCGGCGACGTGCTGCGTCGTGTCCGCGTCGATCAGGGACGCACCCTGCGCGAGGTGTCCGACACCGCCCGGGTCAGCTTGGGCTACCTCTCCGAGGTCGAACGCGGCCGCAAGGAAGCGTCGAGCGAATTGCTCAGCGCCATCTGCGGTGCCCTGGACGTTCCGCTCTCGCGAGTGCTCTTCGACGCCGGTCAGCAGATGGAGCGTGAGGAGCGTGCCGCCTTCGCCGGTTCCGCCAATATCGACGCCACCACCAAGGTGGTCATTCCTCAGGTCGTGTCGATGGCGGTTGCCTGAGCCGCTGAGCCGACCATTACTGACTGTGGCTATACGCGTTGACCCGATAGATTGGGCAGCACGGGAAGCCGGGCCGGCGAGTACGGCACAACGACACGAAGGCGGAGTGAACTGACATGGCCAATCCGTTCGTCAAGGCGTGGAAGTACCTCATGGCGCTGTTCAGCTCCAAGGTGGACGAATACGCCGACCCGAAAGTGCAGATCCAGCAGGCCATCGAGGAAGCCCAACGTCAGCATCAGGCCCTGACCCAGCAGGCCGCCCAGGTGATCGGCAACCAGCGTCAGCTGGAGATGCGCCTCAACCGCCAGCTCGCCGACATCGAGAAACTGCAGGTCAACGTGCGGCAGGCGCTCACGCTGGCCGATCAGGCCGTCGCCAACGGCGATGCCGCCAAGGCCACCGAGTACAACAACGCCGCCGAGGCGTTCGCCGCGCAGCTGGTGACCGCCGAGCAGAGCGTCGAGGATCTCAAGACGCTGCACGACCAGGCCCTCAATGCGGCCGGCCAGGCCAAGAAGGCCGTCGAGCAGAACGCGATGATGCTGCAGCAGAAGATCGCCGAGCGCACCAAGCTGCTGTCCCAGCTCGAACAGGCCAAGATGCAGGAACAGGTCAGCTCGTCGTTGCGCTCGATGAGCGAGTTGGCCGCCCCGGGTACCACGCCCAGCCTCGACGAGGTGCGTCAGAAGATCGAGCGCCGGTACGCGAACGCCATGGGCGAGGCCGAGCTGGCGCAGAACTCGGTGCAGGGCCGGATGTTGGAGGTCCAGCAGGCCAGCGTCCAGATGGCCGGGCATTCCCGGCTGGAGCAGATCCGGGCCTCGATGCGCGGCGAACAGCTACCCGCAGGCGGTAACGCGGCGTCGCAGCCCGCGGCCCCGGCGACCAACCCGCAGCAGGCGACGCCGGAAAATCCGTTGTCTCAATAGTTCGTGAGGACACCAGTGAGTTCGCAGAGGAGTCGACCCGAGCCGTGGCGCTCGCTGGTGCAGCGCGGTGTCCAGACCGGCATAGACACGGCCGCCGAGTGGTCCGATGTACTGGCCGACAAGCTGAACGCCGCCGCTGACCCGCGCGCGAAGCTGCTCCGGAAGCGGCGCTGGGCACTGCGACTCACGCTGTTCTTCACGATTGCCTGCGTGTTCTGGATTGGTGTCACCGGCGTGGTGGCGGCGTGGGATGTCCCTGCATGGGCGATTCTGATTCCGTCGCCCATCGCGGTCGGCGCCGCCTTCCTGGCCACGCTGACGTTCCTGCGGTACCGCTGGCTGCGACGCGAGCCGCTGCCCCCTCCGCGGTCCCGCGCCACCCGCAGGCTGCCACCGCGGGGGTCGGCCGCGCGCCGACCGATGGCCGCGCTGGCGGCCTCTGAGCGTGGGTTGTTCTCGCTGCTCGGGGTCATGGAGCGGGGACGGATGCTGCCACCCGATGAACTCCGTGAATTGACCGCCGCGGCGAACCACACCGCGGCGACCATGGCCGCCACCGCGAACGAAGTGACGTCGATGGAGCGCGCGATCCGCGCGACGCCGCAGTCGCGCGCGCATTTGGCGCCCACCATTGCCGCGTTCACGGCGCAACTCGATCACGGGGCGCGCCAGTACAGCGAAATGGTCAACGCCGCGGCGCAATTGGTGTCGGCGGCCAACACCGGACCGACGTCGACCTCACCGATGTGGCAGCAGCGCTACCGCGACGAGTTGTCCAACGCCACCGACCGCCTCGTCGGCTGGGCCCAGGCGTTCAACGAGCTGGGCCACGTCCGCGGCGCCTGACTACATCGTGGGGCGAAGCGACGGGAACACGGTCGCGACCAGTCCACGCACCGTGGCCTTGAGGAAGTCGAGGGTGTCGAAGTAGTCGCGCCACAACGTGATTCGGCCGGCGTGCACTTCGAACGTTCCGCACACCCAGAACTGCAGGCGCACCGGTCCGAACACCAGCGCGTCGGTGCGTTCGGTGAGCACGGAGCTGCCGTCGGCGGCGATGCGGTGGACCTTCACCTCGAAGCCGAGCCGACCCTGACCGCGGCGCATCAGGCCGATGATGCGCTGGCGGCCGCGGATCGTGGGATAGCCGACGTTGTGCCATTCGGCGTTGTCGGCGAGCAGGCCGTCGGCGGTGTCGAAATCCTCGTCCTGCAAGGCGTACAGGAATGTCTCCACCGCCCGGATGTTGTCGACGTCGGTCGTGAGTTGAGAAGCCTGGTCGGTCATGCGGACAGCCTAGTGCCGCGCCGCTGTGGCAGGGTAGCCCAATGCGCGTCGCGGTGATTGCCGGACCGGACCCGGGGCATGCCTTTCCGGCCCTCGCGTTGTGCCTTCGTCTCCTGGCCAACGGGGATTCGCCGACGCTGTTGACCGGGACGGAATGGCTGGACACGGCCCGCGACGCCGGAGTGGCCGCTGCCGAACTTCTCGGTCTGGATCCGGTGGACACCGACGACGACGCCGACGCCGGCGCGAAGGTGCATCAGCGCGGCGCCCGGATGGCCGTGCTCAACGCGCCGCAGATCGGGAAGCTCGCACCGGACCTGGTGGTCTCCGATGTCATTACCACGGCGGGCGGGTTCTGCGCCGAGTTGCTGGGGCTGCCGTGGGTCGAGTTGAACCCGCACCCGCTGTACCGGCCGTCGAAGGGGCTGCCACCGATCGGCAGCGGGTTGGCGCCGGGTGTCGGCGTTCGCGGTCGGCTACGGGACGCGGTTCTGCGTGCGCTCTCGGCGCGGTCATGGCGGGAGGGGATTCGCCAGCGCGCGGCGGCGCGGGTGCAGATCGGGTTGCCCGCAGCCGATCCCGGCCCGCGCCGACGGCTGATCGCCACCCTGCCCGCGCTGGAAGTCCCACGACCGGACTGGCCGGCCGAAGCCGTGGTGGTGGGTCCGCTGCACTTCGAGCCGACATCGGCGACGCTCGACATCCCGCCGGGCGACGGCCCCGTCGTGGTCGTCGCACCATCGACCGCCACCACCGGCGCCGGTGGCCTGGCCGAGGTCGCCTTGGAGACCTTGATTCCTGGCGAGGTGTTGCCAACGGGATCGCGCGTCGTCGTGTCGCGTCTGGGTGGAACGGAGGTCGCGGTGCCGCCGTGGGCGGTGGTCGGTCTGGGCAGACAGGACGAACTGTTGTCGCATGCCGACCTGGTGATCTGCGGCGGCGGCCACGGCATGGTGGCCAAGACGCTGCTGGCCGGGATTCCGATGGTGGTGGTCCCCGGCGGGGGTGACCAGTGGGAGATCGCCAATCGTGTTGTGCGACAGGGAAGCGCGCAGCTCGTGCGCCCACTGACCCCGGACGCGCTGGCGCGAGCGGTGCGGGAGGTGCTCGATGGGCCCGGGTACCGGGACGCGGCGCGGCGGGCTGGGGCGACGGTAGCCGATGTCGAGGATCCGGTACGGGTGTGCCATGAAGTGCTGAGGGCCCCGGCGTAGTTTGGGCTCGTGCGGTTGACGGAATTTCGGGAGCTCGTCGAGGGTCAGTTCGGCCCGGTGCGGGGGGCTTCGCTGCTAGTGGACCACGTGCTGACGGGTCTCGACGGGCGCACCGCGGCCCAGGCCATCGAGGACGGTGTCGACCCGCGAGACGTCTGGCGGGCGCTGTGCTCAGATTTCGACGTCCCGCGTGACCAGTGGTGATCCGTCAGGCCGGCCGCGGTACGGCCGCCAAGGTGGACTGACCGATCCATTTCGGCACGGCCCGCCGCACGTCGCTGGGAGCCTCGATCGTCACGGCGCCGTCGCGCAGAGCCTGCGCCCAGGTGATGTCGCCGCGCCAGATCTGGGTGAGGGTGCGCAGGCTGGTCACCACGGTCGCGGTGGGGTCGAATCCCGGGTCGAAGTCGCAGACGTCGGCTCGGCCGTCGGCCACCACAATCCACCACGACGACGACTTCGGCGGTGCACCCGACAACCGGAAGTTCACGACTGTTCGCGTCCGGGGCCACTCGTCGACAGGCACCGTGCGGCGCATGTCCCACAACAACAGATGTGGGTCGAGGTCACTGTCGCCCAGCTCGCCGATCCAACGAATCCCCCACGCGCCGAGCGCATTCACCACCTCGGCGAGTTCGCGGCCCGACTCGGTCAGGGAGTAGGAAGTCCGACCGCCGACTTCCCTGCGTTCGACGACCCCGGCCCGCGTCAGCGTCTGCAGCCGCTTCGACAAGAGCGCAGGCGACATCTTCGGCACGCCGCGGCGGAGATCGTTGAAGTGCCGGCTGCCCAATAGGAGTTCGCGCACCACCAACATCGTCCACCGCTCGTCGAGCAACTCCATGGCCTTGGCCACTGGGCAGAACTGGTGGTACGTGGACATGACTGGCTCCTTCCCGCCGCAGGCTCAATTACACCGCTGACCAGCCGGTGTGACCAGTACAAATCCAGAACCGCCAGCGGTACAGATCTGCGACTAGAGGGTCGACCTGGGCTGCACGCATTGTTGGTGCCGTAGCCAGTGACCGTGTCTTGCGGTCGCGAACCGACCAGAAGGGAAGTGACCATGAACATCCGTCCGATCGCGACAAGGTTCGTCGCGGGAGCCGCACTTATCGGGGCGTTGGCGGGCATAGGAACCGGCGTGGCCGCCGGCACGGCCAACGCCAAGCCCAAGGCCTGCGCCGGTATGGAGCGCCAGCTGAACGATGCGATCTACCTGGCGCATGCCGCGCATGATGATGGCGACTACGAGAGCAGAAATTGGTACTTCGACGTGGCGGAGAGGATCAACCGGCGTTATGAGGCGGCAGGTTGCAGGTCGTGAGTCAAGGGTGTGGCGTGGAAGACGCTGAGTGTCAACCGGTTTGACAGTGGGGCGACATTTCTCGAGTACCTTGAGACCAACTACGCACCGACGATTGCGGCTTACCGCAACATCGGCGACGATTCCGACCGCGTCGCCGCGCTCGATGCCGCCTTGGCCGAACTGGGTGAGCGGATCCTGGCCGAGGCGCCGGTGATGCACTGGGAGCACCTGCTCGTCACGGCCCGCGATGAATCCGTCAGCGTTTGTCCTCGGCGCGACCGGCGCCCGTGGTGTGCGACGGGCCCACCCGGTCGTCGTCGCGGTCGGACTCCGGCATCTGTGACGCCGGCTGTTCGTCGGCGGGAGAGGCGGTCGCACCGCCCGCGGTCTCGCTCGGCGGCGGCGCCTTGCTCGCGGCATCGGTGGCCGGCTTCACCGCACCGGCGGTGCGTTCGCCGCCTTCGTCGCCGGAGCCTTCCGGCTTGGCCGACGTCTGCCGCCCCTCGTACGGTGGGATCTCGGGTTCCACGTCCTTGGGGGGTTCGTTGGTGAATCCCGTTTGGAAGTCCGGCTTTCCACCGTCCTCGTGGGCGGGAACGGACTCGTCACCGCGATAAGTGTCCGACGGACGGTCCGCCGGCCCGCCCGAGGGTTGATCGGATCCGGTTCCGCGCTTTCCTCGTTGCTCCGGCTCTGTCATGACAATCACTCCTCACTTGTCGCCGCGGGATCTGCGGCGACGACTAGACGGCCGCTATGCGCGCTGGCCCAGGACCAACGCCGTTTCACGGTGTAACCGGCCGAAGTTGTAGTACGCCGCACAGGCGCCCTCGGGGGACACCATGCACGTCCCGATCGGTGTCTCCGGT
Organism: Mycobacterium sp. GA-1285; assembly: GCF_001499905.1. GTDB lineage: Bacteria > Actinomycetota > Actinomycetes > Mycobacteriales > Mycobacteriaceae > Mycobacterium. The sequence continues at coordinate 111,080 of NZ_LQIS01000053.1, forward strand.
GTGCACGCGGTTCCGAAAACCTTGCACTCCCAGGGTTTGATGACGCCTTTGAGCACCTCGCCGCACTGACACGCTTTCGGGTCTGCCACTCGCACACCGGGCATCGCGAAGGTGCGCTCGGCGTCGAAGTCGGCGTAGTCGGGATGAATCCGCAGCGCGCTCTGTGAGATGAAACCCAGCCCACGCCATTCGAAATGCGGTCGCAACTCGAACGTCTGGGCCATCAGCTTCAGCGCCTGGGTGTTGCCCTCGGGACGGACCACCCGCGTGTACTGGTTCTCCACCTGGCAGCGGCCGTCGCGGATCTGCTGCAGTAGCATGTGCACCGATGCGAGAATGTCGAGTGGTTCGAATCCCGCTACCACCATGGGCTTTCCGTACACGTCGGGGACGAACCGGTATGGGCGCAACCCGACCACCGTCGAGACGTGTCCGGGTCCGAGGAACCCGGACAGCCTCAGGTCCGGAGACTCCAGAATCGCCTTGATCGGCGGAACGATCGTGACGTGGTTACAGAACACGCTGAAGTTACTCACGCCCAACGCTTTCGCGCGCACGAGCGTCACAGCGGTGGACGGCGCTGTGGTCTCGAAGCCGACCGCGAAGAACACGACACGCCTGTCGGGGTTGTCGAGCGCGATCTTGAGCGCATCCAGCGGCGAGTAGACGAATCGTACGTCGGCGCCACGGGCCTTCGCCTCGATCAGATTGCCCCGCGATCCCGGAACTCGCATCATGTCGCCGAACGTCGTGAAGATGACGTCCGGCTGCTCGGCCAGCCACATCGCGTCATCGACGCGCCCCATCGGGATGACGCACACTGGGCATCCGGGCCCGTGCACCAACTCGACCGTCTCCGGCAGTAGGTGCTCGATGCCGTGGCGGTAGATGGTGTGGGTGTGGCCGCCGCACACCTCCATGAACTTGAACTCGTCGTCACCGGCGAGGTCGGTGATCGATTTGACCAGCGCGCGTGCGGCGGCCGGGTCGCGGAATTCGTCGACGAATCTCATGACTTGCCTCTCAAGCGATTTCGGACGAGTGGAACGCTTCGATCTCGGCGGCGTAGTCGGCGCCCATCTTCTGTACCTGGTCGAGGGTGAGAGTGGCCTCGCGTTCGTCGATCTTGGCCATCGCGAACCCGACGTGCACCAGGACCCAGTCGCCGACCTGCAGGTTGTCGTCGGTCAGCAGGCGCACGCTGATGGTCCGGCGGACGCCGTTGACGTCGACCGTGGCCAGCGACTGTTCGGCGTCGACGATGTCGACCACCTGACCGGGGATGCCGAGGCACATGTCGGTCTCCTCTCAGCAGATCCGCGGCAGGGGGTCGCCGACGAGCATGTCGACTATTCGGCTGCCGCCGAAGGACGTTCGCAGCGCGACGATTCCGTGGGGTTCAGGGACGATCTCGCCGACCACCGCCGCCTGCGCACCCTGCGGGTGGCCGCGCAACGCGGACACCGCCGACTCGGCTTCGTCGGCCGGCACGACGGCGACGAACTTGCCTTCGTTCGCCACGTAGAGCGGATCGATGCCGAGCATGTCGCACGCCCCGAGCACCTGCGGCAGGACGGGCAGCTTCTCCTCGTCGAGGATCATCGCGAACGGCGCGTCCTTGACGAGTTCGTTGGCCACGGTGCCCACGCCGCCGCGGGTCGCGTCGCGCATCCACCGGGTCGACGGTGCGGCGCTCAAGAGGAGTTCGACGAGTTCGTGTATCGGCGCGGTGTCCGAGGCGATGTCAGCGTCGATGGCCAGGTCCCCGCGCGCCAGCATGACGGCCATTCCGTGCTCGCCGATCGTGCCCGACAGCACGACTTTGTCGCCGGGCTGGACGCTTTCGCGGGACAGCCGCCTGCCGTCGGGAATCAGTCCCACGCCCGCGGTGCAGATGTAGACGCCGTCGGCGGCGCCCCTGCCGACGACCTTCGTGTCGCCGGTGACGATCTGCACGCCCGCGTTCGACGCGGCTTCGCCCATGTCCGCGACTATTTCGCGCAGTTCGGCGATTGGGAAACCCTCCTCGATCACGAACGCCGCCGAGAGCCACTGGGGGCGGGCGCCGGAGACGGCCAGGTCGTTGATCGTTCCGTGCACTGCGACATGGCCGACGGAGCCGCCGGGAAAGCGCCTCGGCGACACCACATAGGAGTCGGTGGAGAAGGCCAGTCGTTCGCCAGACGGGATCTGCACCGTGGCCGCGTCACCGAGTTGCTCGAGTTCGTCGTTGCGGAAGGCCTCGAGGAACATCGCGTCGACGAGCGCCGCGGACGACTTGCCGCCCGCACCGTGCGCGAGCGTCACCACCTCGTCGAGCAACCGGGGGCGTCGCTGACGGAATTTGTCGATCCGTTCCAGCACCCGGTCTTCGCGTTCGGACGCGCTCGCAGCTCGTGTCATGTGGAATGTGCTCCGTTCAGCGCGCGGGCGGAGTGGGTGTGCAGCTGTCCCTGGACCACCGTCCAGAGTCGGTAGCCGAGCATCGCGTGGCTCTCCTGGATGCGGTGGATGCTCTGCGAGTGGACGGTGAAACAGAAGTCGAGGTCGTCGGCGGCCGCCATCCGCCCGCCGTCGTGGCCGGAGAAGCCCACTGTCAGCAGGCCTCGTCGATTCGCTTCGGTGATGGCGGTCATCAGGTCGTCGGAGTTGCCGGACGTGGACAGCGCGATCGCGACGTCGCGGTCGCGGGCGTGGGCGATTATCTGCCGTTTGAAGATCAGCTCGAACCCGACGTCGTTGCCGAGCGCGGTCACCACGGCGTTGTCGGCGGCAAGCGACCATGCGGCGACTGGCCTTCCGCGTGCCGGTCGGCTGAACAGCGAGGCCAACGTCGCGGCGTCGGTGGAACTCCCGCCGTTGCCGAAGGTGTACAACCGACCGCCGCAGCGGAATCGCTCGGCCATCTGTGTTCCGGCCGCGGTCAACGCGGCACCGTACTCTTCAAGCGATTCCCGTTGCAGCCGAGCGCTTTCGGCCGCCTTACCGCGGGCCGACGCCGCGAGATCGTCGAGCAGGCTCGCGGCGTCGGTCTCCTCTGACTCGATGAACGGGTACAGGAAGCCGGTGGCATCGGAGTCGGTCATCGGCGCACCTCCTCGGGCTCGACGCGCGAGATCGCCGCGCCGGCGTGCAGCAGAACGAGGTCGTCGACCGCGACGTCACCGATCAGCGTGACGTCGACCCACTCCTCACCGTCGGCAGTGCGTACCAGCGCCGAGTTCGTCGCCTCGACCGGTTCGACGAGCACCTCGCCGATCCGCCCTTCGTCGCTGCACGTCACGCAGACGGCCCCCGGCTGCACCGGCTTGAGCAGACCTGGATGCTCGAAGCAGACGTGGGTCAGTTCCCACAACAGGTGATACAGCAGCACGAACGCTCCGGTGGCGGGCACCATCGGGTCATCGGTGTCTATCCAGAGGATATGGTTCGCCGCCCCCGCCGGCGGACGCGGTCCGGACCCGATCCACAACGTCAGAACGCCCCATGCGCGGGCGCGCCGCATGGCGTCGACGACCGACGGTTCGTCCGCCGATGCCACCGCGACCAGCAGATCACCGGGCCGGCTGGCCACCCGCGCCTGCGCGACCGGATCCGGGTCGACGAGGGCGACCGAGGGGAGTGCCCGCTTGCCCATGATCACCGGATGCACGAACTCGACGGCGATGTGATGCGCGTGCGGTTCCCATTGCGGCGAGATCACCCACAGGGTCGCGCCGTCGTTGAACCGGCTGGCCAGATCCAGCGCGGCGGCGGCCAGGTCGGCGGACAGTTCGTCGCCGACAAACGGGCGTTCAGCGGTGGTCATCACGTTTTCCCCTGTCCGAGAACGGCGTTCACAACCTCGAGTGTGGCCCGCGTGGCGGCTTCGAGGTCGGTGGCCTCCTCATCGGTCAGTATTCCGCAGATCCAGTCCCAGTGGGCGGAGACGACCGCCCCGGGCCGCGGCGCGGGAGCCAGCGCCAGGTCGCCTCGCCTCCAGACGATCCGCTCGGGGCGCGGGTCGCCGAGCTCCAGTCGGCCGTCCTCGTATCGCAGCGGCCGAGAGATGATCTCGGCCTGATCGCCGGTGACGGACAAGACGTTGCCCCACCTGATGCGGCAGGCCTGCATGACGCCGACGGCGGTGCCAGGGTCGCGGCCCAGGAACTTCACCCAGGGGTAGACGACGAAGACGTGAAAGCTGTGATGCGCCACGATGTCGGAGGTGGGAGAAATCGTGTCGAGCATTCCGGTGACCTGACCGGTGAACGACGCGCGCAACCGTGCCAGCAGGTGATCGGGGTCCACCTTGGACAGCGCCCGTCCGCCGATCCAGTAGCTCCGGACCACCTCGTCGTCAAGGGCGTCGGATGCGCCGACTGCCTCGGCGATGACGGTCAGATAAGGCCAGGCCCCGTCGAATTCGCGTGCGTGCGAGGCAAGCCCGGAGGCGCCACCACCGTCGGCCGGCCCGCAGTAGCCGAGTTCGTTCGGCGGGTAGGCATAGCGGCCGAACACCGTACGATCGTCCGTGCCGGTCATGATGCGTTCCCCACGAGCAACTGGCCGAGCGCGATACCGCCGTCGTTGGGCGGCACGATGCGATGGGTCATCGCGTCGATGCCCCTGTAGTGTAGCCCCTCCATGGTCAACTCGAGGAGCAGCGCGTTCTGGAACACACCCCCGGACAAGGCCACGGGCCGTGACGGGTCGGCGTGCGCGCATGCGAGGTCGACGACCAGGTCGGCGACCGCGCGATGGAACCGGGCGCCGATGACGGACGGCGGGACGCCCGCACGAAGGTCGGCGGCGATGGCGTGCAGTACGGGGGCAGGATCGATCACGGCCGTCGAGCCGGATGCGTCGAGTTCAAATGCGTAAGCGCCTGTGCCGCAGACGGTGCCGCGGGATATGCCCTCCAGCTCGATGGCGGCCTGTGCTTCGTAGGCCACGACGTGCCGCACTCCGGCGAGCGAGGACACCGCGTCGAACAACCGGCCCATGCTGGAAGTCGGCGCGCAGCCGAAACCGGTCTCGAGTTGTCGGGTGAGCGCGTGACGCTCGTCGGGCGGGCAGGCCGATACGGAGGGCAGTTCGGGAGCCCACGCGATCCCCGCCGACCGCAGATGAGCCAGGGCCATCCGGTAGGGGCGCAGGACGCTGACGTCACCGCCGGGGAGGGGCACGTACTTCAGGTGGGCAAGCCGTTGGTAACCCTTGTAACTGGCCAGCATCACCTCACCACCCCACACCGCTCCGTCGGGCCCGTAACCCGTCCCGTCGAACGCGAATCCGAGCACCTGCGTGGCTCCGTCGAGGCCGTGTTCGGCCATCACCGCGGCGATGTGTGCGTGATGGTGCTGGACGAGCATGACCGGCCGGCCCGCCGCGTTGCGCCCGGCCCACTCGGTGGACCGGTACAGCGGATGCGCGTCGGCGACCATCACTTCCGGCGTGACGGACGTCAACTCCTGCAGGTGCCGTTGCGCGGAATCGAACGCCGAAAGCGTCGCCAGATCGTCCATGTCTCCGATGTGCTGGCTCAGCCACGCGTACCGGCCGTCCGCGACCGCCATCGTGTTCTTCAGGTCGGCGCCCACCGCGAGCGAGGGTGGTACCGGCGTCGGCAACGCGACCGGCATTGGGGCATAACCACGCGACCGGCGGATCGGCAATTCCACGGCGACGGCCCGATTGTCGTCGCCGCCGAGGGTGATCACCCGGATCACGGAGTCGTCGCATGGCACCAGGATCTCGCGGTCATGCATGAGCCAACCGTCGACGATGCGCGAAAGGCGTTCCAGCGCAGTGGTATCGGTGAAGCAGATCGGCTCGCCGGCAAGGTTGGCCGACGTCATCACCAACGCAGTCGGTCCGGGTTCGTCGCCCGGCAACCCGAACAGCAGCGTGTGCAGCGGGGTGTAGGCCAGCAGAACGCCCAGGTCGGGGTTGTGCGGTGCGACGGCATCGGCGACCAGGGCGTCGTCGCGCCGCGGCATCAACACGATGGGGCGTTGCGGTCCGGTCAGCAACCGCGCCGACGGTGCATCGATCTCGACCAAGCCGTGGGCGGTCGCGAGGTCCGGTGTCATCACCGCGAACGGTTTGTCGCCGCGGCACTTCCTGGCCCGCAACTCGGCGACCGCGCGTTCGTCGGCCGCGTCGCAGGCCAGGTGGTAGCCACCGATGCCCTTGACCGCGAGGATGCCGCCCTCGGCGAGCAATCCGCGTGCGCGCGTCAGTGCGGTTTCGCCCGTCGTGGTGACGCCCGCCCGGTCGCGGAACGTCAATCTCGGGCCGCAGTCGGGGCAGCAGATGGGTTGGGCGTGAAATCGTCGGTCGGCGGGATCGTGGTATTCGCGCGCGCAGGCTTGACACATGTCGAAGGCCGCCATGGTCGTGGCGTTCCGGTCGTAGGGCAGCGAGGCGATGATGGTGAAGCGCGGTCCGCAGTTGGTGCAGTTGATGAACGCATGACGGAAGCGTCGGTTGCGCGCGTCACGTTGTTCGGCTGCGCAGTCGGCGCACATGGCGACGTCGGGTGAGGTCAGCGTGCGGCCACCGTCGGTGCGCGAGGTGTCGGCGATGACGAACCCCGTCCCGCCCGTGACCGGAAGCTCCTCTGTCTCGAGGCCTTCGATCACCGCCAGCGGCGGTGGACGGTCACGAAGCCGGCGAAGGAAGGTCTCTACGTCGGCCGTTTCGCCCTCGACGTCGATGAGCGCGCCCGCACTGTCGTTGCGGACGCTTCCGGTGAGCCCCAGCGCCGCCGCCGTCGTGTACACGAAGGGGCGGAAGCCGACTCCCTGGACCACTCCGCGGACGCGGACACGCAGCCGGCGACGCGTGATCACGGCGAATCCTCCATACCCGCGGCTATTTCGCCCCTGCCCATCAACTGCAGGCCCGTGAGAGCGGCGTCGGCCCCGGCCTTGTCGGTTTTCTCCACGACGAAGCCCATGTGGATGATGACCCAGTCGCCCGGTGCGAAGGTCTCCTCGGGCAGCATGCCGACGTTGACCTTGCGGTGCTCACCCGCGACGTCGACGAGGGCCAGCTGGTCGCCGAAACCCTCCAGCATCGTCACGACCTGCCCCGGTATCCCCAGACACATCGTTCAGCCCTCCGCCACCGAGACGCCGGTCAGCAGCCCGGCGACCACCTCGCCGATCATCCGCACCGCATCCGGTACGGCCGCCGCGACGGCGTCCGACAACCCGATCCCCTCGTCGACGTTGTCGACCTCGCACGCGATCACCACGGTGTAGGGCGGAGTGCCGCCGAGGGCGTCGAGGCTGGCGAACACCGCCGCGGGATCCATTGCGTGCGCATCGAGACCCGTTGCAGCCCAGGCGTTCTCGATGTCGGCCTCGAACGCGTGGAGCGTGCCCGGTGCCCCGCGACCGGGGATCGCATCGACGAGGACCAGGGCGTCACAGCCGTCGAGCAGATCGTAGGCGAGGTGCATGCCGCCGATCCCGTAGTCCCTGACCTCGACGTGCGGTCCGGAGAGGTCGGCAGGCACGCGGCGCAGCACCTCGGGGCCGAAGCCGTCGTCCCCGAGGAAGATGTTGCCGAGCCCGGCTACCAGGATTCGAGTGATCAGGACACCTCGTTCACGGTCACATCCGACGCATTCTCATGTAGCGCCGCGCATCCGGTACCGAGCGGATGCCCACCGCCGCCGCCGCCACGGCCACGACCGCCACGACTCCTACCGCGATCCAGCCAATCACTTCCATTCCGGACTCCCTTCAACCAGAGGTTCGACCTCGTCAGGTGCGAAGTACAGGTAGCGGCCGTACCAGTCGTGCAGTTCGGCACCGGGATCGTCTTCGATGACGACGCCGATGTGGTGCTCGCCGTCGACGTCCTCGTGCACCGAGGTGACGCGCGCGATTTTGTCGGCGTAGAACACGTCCTGCGCGTCGGCCCGCCGGGAGGGGTGCAACCGGACCCGGCTGCCGCGAGCGACGCGAGTGTCGTTGACCAGCACGGCATCCGAGTCCGGCCGAACCGCCTCATCGGCCACGGGATCCCACCATTCGACGCCGGCCGGAATGTCTGGGATCAGGTCCGGTTCCCCGCCCGCCGCATGCGGGCTCCGCAGCACGCCGTGCAGATCGAGCATCGCCTCGGGCGACATCGAGTCGCAACGGTCGATGATCGCGGCGGCGCGTTGGTCGGTGGCGCGGGCCTGCGCTTTCTCCTCGTCGGTCATCGTCATGATCCGCAGCGTCAGGATCTCGTCGATCTCGGTCGAGTCGTAGAGCGCACCCTTGCTCTGTTCGGCGATCTCGGGGTGGTCGTAGAGGATGATCGGCGACACGAGCACGAGACCGCGATGCGGTGCCGGACCGGCGAGCACCGGAAAGCACCGGTGCTGGCGGCACCGCGCCACGGCGTCGGCCGCCGACTCCGGTGGTTCGAGCAGGGAGACGAACTCACCGTCGGCCACCTCGAGCAGCAGGTGGGTCCCGATCAGTGACACGGCGATCGCGTCTTCCTTGTCGCGGGCCGGTGATGCGGTGTTGCACACATTGAACGTGAGCCGCAGCAGATCGCCGTCGTGCTCGACGCAGATGTCGAGGCGGCCGCTGAGTTTCCGGCGTGTTCGCACCAGCCTGCCCCCCGCGATCGGCTCGATCTCGCTAGCCGATGGAATCGAGATGTCCAGTGTGCGAGGCAGGCTCATGACCGGGAACGGCTCGATCGGGATCTCGCACTCGACGGCTTCGTCCCAGCTGACCCAGACGTCGGTTTCCGAGCGCAATTCGCCGACCGGCTCAAAGCGGCCGCCGGCGTCACGCTCGACACCTCTGTGCTGCAACTGCAGGAACCGGACCACACCCGTGACCATCGGGCTGCCGTGCGGGACCATCAGAACCTGGGTGGACAGCGAGGCGTCTTCGCCGATTCCGGATTCCGCGGCGCCCGTCGGTCCCAGCACGCCGAACTGCCATCGGGACTGGTTCTTGCTCGAGCTGGCGCGGTAGGGGTACAGCAGGTAACCCTCGTAAAGCACCGCGTCCGCGACGGCTCGTGCGTGATCCCAGTCTGCGGTCATCGAAGTTCCTCTGCGGTGTGGGCGGCCAGTAACGAGGCGATCGCGTCGTCGTAATTCAGCAGGCCGCGAGCGAATTTGAACTCCGACAGCGCATCGATGGTGTCGTGACTCAGTCGCAGCCACCCGGTGTTGGGGTAGTGCAGGTGCATCAGGTCATGCCACGTCGACACGGGCATGTCGAAGTGGTCTTCGCGATCCCAGGAGACCTGCTGCACACTGAGGTTCTTCTCTCCGCGGGTGAAAACCGTTCCGCTGAAGAGGAATTGCAGCGCGATCACACCGCCATGCAGTGCATGAAAGTATTTGGCCGCGGTCACTTCGAGGTCGTAGGTGCATTCGAGCGGCAGGTCGACCTGGGTGGTGCCGGTGAAACCCGGCACCATGGTGCTGGCATGCTGCCAGAGGAAATTGTGCTGGGTGGTATCCCAGCGCTCGCGGGGCCCGAAGAGGTCGAGCAGTCCGAGCGCCTCGTCATCGGAGTATCGGCGACGCAACGGTTCGATGCGGACCTGGCACCGCAGCGCGATGGCGTGCACGGGTTCGTCACCGTCGGCGGCGATACCGATCCGGGCGGTGAGCACCGGTGCCACCGCGTACGGTTCGGCTCGGATGTCGAGCACCGTGAAGGTCAGCTCTGGCACGGCGCCACCACCTTGGCCCGAGTACGCACGTGGTCGAAGAAGTCGTCGAGGTAACTGCGCACCTGCTGACCTCCGTCGAAGCCGCGCCACAGCTGGCGGAGCCTGCCGACGAACTCGTAGCAGGCGTCGATGGGCACCAGAAAGCATTCCGGCCCGCGACTTTCGTCGTCGGGCACCCGCACGAGCAGGGCCTCGGTGTCGTCGGCGAGCAGGTCCACCCGCGGGTCCGCCGCACGTACGCCGTCCCACGCGGAGAGGTCCAGTTCGGACTCGGTCGCTCCCGCCGGCCCGGGATAGAAGGCCGCCACGCGATCCAACGTCGAGTTGCGGAAGAAGAATGCCAGCCCTACCGGGATCTGCAGAAGCTGCCAATCCCGTCGCCCCAATCCGAAGTCCGGGAAGGACAGCCAGCGGTCGGGAACCGCGCGATAGCGGAGTTCGGCCTTGGTGTCGGTGAACAGCAGATAACAGCCGCGGCATACGCACATCAGCGCCCGTGCCTCGACATTGACGACGTGCTGGTGCTCGTCGGCGATCGGCTCGGCGCACATCTCACAGCGTTCGCCCGCGGGTGCGGGAGCTCCGCGGTTGGCCCGGATCATCGCGAGGACGTCGTACGCGCTGGTCATGCCACGCCCGCCTCGGTGGGTACCGCGGGCACCGCGATCGACAACACGCCCTCGCGTGCCAGCAGCGGAATGGGCTGCAGGTGAGCGAGCGGGTCGGAGCCCTCATCGAGGCAGGCCCCCGCGTGTACGACGTCGAAATGCGCATGGCAGTGCGGGCAGCGCAGCACCGCTAGGCCGGCGGACCCCATTCGGCGGTGCAGTACGGCACCGGCCAGCGACTCGCGGCAGACACCACACTGGTCGCGGTATACGAACACCTCGTCGCCGATGCGGCACGCCAGCACGGTGGTTCCCGCCACGGAGAAGCCGCCGACCTCGCCGGGCGTCAGGTCGGCGAATTCGGGTACGGGGTGCCACGAGGCGTGCTGCGGGCTACGTACGCGGCTGAACAGTGTTGCCGGTGGAATCACGGTCGGATCCGACGACGGCGCAACCACCTCGATCGCGGTTACCTCGGGGGCCGCCGCTCGGATAGCGTCCTCGACGGTCAACTCCAGGGTGACCGCCGAAGAAGGGCAGCTCTTGCAGGTGCCGGCGAATTGCAAGCAGACGGTCAATCCTCCTGGGCCATCGATGGTTTCGAGAAGCGCGACATCACCGCCGTGTGAGCCGAGATAGGGTCGCACCCTGTCCAAGGCGTCCTCGACGCGTCGGTGGATGTCGTGTGGGTGCAAGCCGTGCACGAGCATCAGGCTCGCGACGAGGTCGTCACCGGCCAGCCGCTCGGCCATCGAGGCGTCGTCCCTCACCGCGATCCGCAGGATGCGTTCGAGTGCGGCGCCGTAGAGGTCGGTCACTTCAGCGACGAGCTGGACCGCCCGCTCGTGCGCGCCAGGGCCACCCGCGGCGGACGCATCAAGCAGGGCCTGTATTCGTTCACCCGCCGTACGCCACTGCGCGTCGTTCTCGATCGGCGGGGCCATTCCCTATTCCCCGGTGACGGACTGGGTGGGGGAGTGCAGCAGATCGAGCGACTTCCCCTTTCCCAGGTACATGTGCACGCCGCACGGCAGGCACGGGTCGAAACTGCGCACCGTGCGCATGATGTCGATGCCCTTGAAATGTTCTCGGTCGTTCTCCTCGAAGATCGGCTGTCCTTGGACCGCGTCCTCGTAGGGACCCGGGGTGCCGTAGCTGTCGCGGGGATTGGCGTTCCACGGCGTCGGCGGATACGGGTGATAATTGGCGATCTTGCCGTCGCGAATCACCATGTGGTGACTGAGGACTCCGCGGACCGCTTCGGTGAAGCCGCAACCGATGCTCTCGTCGGGTACCTCGAATTTCTCCCAGGTCTTGGTCCGGCCCGCCCGGATCTCGGTCAACGCCTTCTCCGCGAAGTGCAGTGCGCATGCGGCCGCGTAAGCCTGGAAGTACGTCCGGGCGCGGTTGCGTTCGAGTGTGTTGCTGCCGTATCGCGGGATCTTCCACTCGAGTTCGGCCGGCCCCTTCAGAGCGGTTTTGGGGAGGTTGATCTGCACGCTCTGACCGGTCGCCTTGACATAGCCGATGTCGACCAGGCCGGCGAGCGCGGTCGACCACAGCCTGGCCAGCGGGCCACCGCCGGTGTCGAGCGCCAAGTGGTCCGTGCCATCAAACCAGCGCGGTGACATCACCCAGCTGTAGTTGCCGTCGAAGTCGCGCTTCTGCGGCTGCGGATTCGTGTGCTGGTTCCACGGATGCCGGCGGTCGATCGGGTTGCCGAGCGGGTCGGCCTTGACGAACATCTCCTGATCCGACCAGTCGTCGTAATACGAGTGTCCCAACAGGATCCGGATCCCGAGGTTGATGTCTACGAGCGAGTGGGTGTGTAGCCTGCCGTCGATCACGACGCCCGGAGTGACGAACATGGCGTCGCCCCAGCGTTCCATGTCCTTGTACTCGAAGTTGCACACCTCCGGATCCTGGAAGGATCCCCAGCAGCCCAGCAGTGTGCGCCGCAGCCCGACCTGGTCGTAGCCCGGGAGCGCTTCGTAGAAGAAGTCGAAGAGGTCGTCGTGCATCGGCACGACCTTCTTCATGAACTCGACGTAGCGCATCAGTCGCGTCATGTAGTCGGTCATCAACTGGACCGTCGCGGTGGTGCCGATGCCGCCGGGGTACAGCGTCGACGGATGGACGTGGCGACCCTCCATGAGGCAGAACATCTCTCGCGTCCACCTGCTGACCTGCAGGGCCTCGCGGTAGAACTCACCGGTGAACGGGTTGAGCGCGCGCATGATCTCGGCGATCGTGCGGTGGCCGTGCATGTCCGCATGCGGTGCCTGGGTGTTCTCGGCCTTGGCCAGCACACTGGGATTGGTCTCCGACACCATCTTCTCGCAGTAGTCGACGCCGACCAGGTTCTCCTGGAAGATGTTGTGGTCGAACATGTACTCGGCGGCTTCGCCAAGGTTGATCAGCCACTCACCGAGGTGCGGTGGCTTCACGCCGTATGCCATGTTCTGGCAGTAGCACGAACACGTCGCGTGGTTGTCGCCGCAGATGCCGCAGATGCGGCTCGTGATGAAGTGGGCGTCGCGAGGATCCTTGCCCTTCATGAAGATCGAGTAACCCCGGAAGATCGACGAGGTGCTGTGGCACTCGACGACCTCGCGGTTGTCGAAGTCGATCTTGGTGTATATGCCGAGGCTTCCGACGATCCGGGTGATGGGATCCCACGCCATCTCCACGAGTTGGCCTGGGTCGCGCTTCACGTGTGACGGCTCGGGGATGATGGTTGTCATCGAACTCTTCTCTTTCTTCAGATGAGAAGCGTCACAGGCGGTTTCGAAACCGAAGGCGCCTGCGCGCCCCGGGGCGAGTCACACCTACCAGGTGCGGGTCGCTCCCGTAGTGAGTTGCGTGCCGGGATGGCGCCACTTCGGTTCTTTGTCGACGGTCCGGCCGGTGACATGGCGCAGGCTGCGGATGACCGATCCGTACAGGCCCGACGCCGCGGTGGACACCTTGCCTCCGGGGGGCTCGTCCATGAACGGCATGAACTTGTCGGGGAATCCGGGCATGGTGCAGCCGATGCATATACCGCCCACGTTCGGGCAGCCGCCGATGCCGTTGATCCAGCCGCGCTTGGGTACGTTGCACTTGACGACCGGGCCCCAACATCCCAGTTTCACAATGCATTTCGGTGACCCGTACTCGGTCGCGAAATCACCCTGCTCGTAATAGCCGGCCCGGTCACAACCCTCGTGCACGGACGCGCCGAACAGCCACTGCGGCCGTAACGCATCGTCGAGGGGGATCATCGGGGCTTGATCCGTCGCCATGTACAGCAGGTAGGTCAGCGTTTCGGCGAGGTTGTCCGGGTGGATCGGGCAGCCCGGAACGCAGACGATCGGAATACCGGCCTTGCTCTTCCAGTCCCATCCGAGGTAGTCGGGCACGCCCATGGCGCCGGTCGGATTGCCCGCCATCGCGTGGATGCCGCCGTAAGTTGCACACGTTCCGACCGCGACGATGGCAGTCGCCTTGGGCGCCAGCCGATCCAACCACTCGCTTGTGGTCATCGGTTGGCCGGTGGCCGGATCGTTGCCGAACCCGCACCAGTAACCTTCGGACTTGATCTTCTCGTTCGGGATGGACCCCTCGACGACCAGAACGAACGGTTCTAGTTCGCCCCGGTCGGCCTTGAAGAACCATTCCAGGAAGTCGTCGGCGCCCCCGTTCGGTCCGCACTCGAAATCGATCAGGGGCCAATGGACGGCGATTCTGGGCAGCCCGGGAAGAGCGCCGAGGGCGATCTCCTCGATGCTGGGCTGTGTGGCGGCAGTCAACGCCACCGAATCACCGTCACAACTCAATCCGGCGTTGATCCAGAGCACATGGATCAAGGCCTCTTCCGCTTTGACTGCTGCCTCGGTTGGCATGGGTCACAGCTTTCTGGGGGCCGGGCTGGGGCCCTCACGACCGGGAGCCGGGCTGGGGCTCCCAACCTCACGTTGTGCCGTGGCGACGGGTTTCGACGCTGAGTTTGGGTTTACTCCCGGGGCTATGTCTTGTCAACGGGTGTCGGCGAAGAAACGGCGTCCGCGCGCTCATCGATCCAGTCGTACCAAGCCGAGCAGCCCTCACCCGTCACCGCCGACAGTGCGACGATCTGCGCGTCGCGGTTCAGTGATCGCACGTAGTCGCAACACTTTTCAAGATCGAAGGTGACGTACGGCAGTAAGTCGATCTTGTTGACGACCACCAGTCGCGCCGCCGCGAACATGTGCGGATACTTCAGCGGTTTGTCGTCGCCCTCTGTCACCGAGATGATGACGACTTTGCTGTGCTCGCCGAGGTCGAACAGCGCGGGGCAGACAAGGTTTCCGACGTTCTCGATGAACAGCACCGAGCCGTGCTCCGGTTCGAGTTCGTGCAGTGCGCGGTGCACCATGTCGGCGTCGAGGTGGCAGCCGGCGCCGGTGTTGACTTGAACGGCGCGCGCACCAGCGGTCTTGATGCGTTCGGCGTCCAGGAGCGTCGCCTGGTCGCCCTCGATGACCGCTACCGGGCGCGTCGCATTGAGATCGCGGATGGTGCGCTCGAGGAGCGTGGTCTTACCGGCGCCCGGAGAGCTGGTGAGGTTGAGCGCCAGGATGCCGCGGGCGGACAGCCATGCGCGGTTCCGTTCGGCGAGTTCGTCGTTCTTGGCGAGCACCTTCTGTTCGAGCGTGATGGTCTCGGTCAGGGGAGGGTCGTCGCTGTGATGGTCATGTTCGTGCGGGTGGAGGTGGGTGTGGCCCGGCGTGGTGATGGTCGCTCCGTCGTCGCCGCAGCCGCAGGTTGCGCACATGCTCAGCTCACCTCCATCGAGAGAATCCTCAGGTCCCGCCCGGCGGTCACCTCGACGTCCGCACTGCCGCACGGGCACAACAGGATCAGATCGGGCAGTGCGAAGCTCTGGCCGCAGGTCCGGCAGCGCGCGGCGCCGGGTTGCACATCGAGGTCCAGGTGCGCGCCGTCGGCGACGGTGCCCGCGGTGGCGAGTTCGAAGCAGAACCGCATCGAGTCGGGTACCACGGCACACAGCGCACCGACCTCCAGCTTGACGCAGTGCACCCGGCGTCCCGCGGCGTGCTCGCACACCGCATCGACCACACTCTGCGTTATCGCCATCTCGTGCACGCGGACCCCGTTTCGGCCGGGATGCTTTCACGATAGGCCGCGTGGCGCCCCGCAGGGAGCGGACCAACCGACACGTTGCCCAACGCACGGCGTGTCTGACTTGAGTCGAACAGGTGTTCGTCTACTGTGGGCAGTGTTCGACGGCTAGATGCTGCTGGTCAGGCCGACTTGTCCCGAACTTGTCGGTGGTTTGTCGGTGGCTGCCTCTAGCGTCACGGCCAACTGATCGAAACCGATCACCGAACAGCTAGACATCCGAAGGACGGAGACCACCATGGCGCAGGCACCCGACCGCGAGAAGGCCCTCGAGCTGGCTCTCGCGCAGATTGAGAAGAGTCACGGCAAGGGGTCGGTGATGCGGCTCGGCGAAGAGGTCCGCCAGCCGATCTCGGTTATCCCGACCGGGTCCATCGCCCTGGACGTGGCGCTCGGTCTCGGCGGACTGCCGCGCGGACGCATCATCGAAATTTACGGTCCAGAGTCCTCAGGCAAGACGACGGTTGCCCTACACGCAGTGGCCAACGCCCAGGCCGCGGGCGGCATCGCCGCGTTCATCGACGCCGAGCACGCGCTGGACCCGGAGTACGCCAAGAAACTCGGGGTCGACACTGACGCGCTGCTGGTCAGCCAGCCCGACACCGGTGAGCAGGCGCTCGAAATTGCCGACATGCTGATCCGCTCAGGTGCGCTGGACATTCTGGTCATCGACTCGGTGGCGGCGCTCGTGCCGCGCGCCGAGATCGAAGGCGAGATGGGCGACAGCCACGTCGGTCTCCAGGCCCGGTTGATGAGTCAGGCGCTCCGTAAAATCACTGGCGCACTGAGCAATTCGGGCACCACCGCGATCTTCATCAATCAGCTTCGCGAAAAGATCGGAGTGTTCTTCGGTTCTCCTGAAACGACGACGGGCGGAAAGGCTTTGAAGTTCTACGCCTCAGTTCGAATGGACGTCAGGCGAATTGAAACGCTGAAAGACGGCACTGACGCGGTCGGTAACCGGACCCGCGTGAAGGTCGTCAAGAACAAGTGCTTGGCCGAAGGCACTCGGATCTTCGATCCGATCACCGGTATCACCCATCGCATCGAGGACGTCGTCGATGGCCGTGAACAGATCCACGTCGCCGCAGCCGCCAAGAACGGAACGCTGCACGCGCGGCCCGTGGTTTCTTGGTTCGACCAGGGGACACAGGACGTCATCGGACTGCGGGTTGCCGGTGGCGCAACGGTTTGGGCGACACCTGACCACAAGATCCTCACGGAGTACGGGTGGCGCCAGGCCGGTGAACTCCGCAAGGGGGATCGGGTGGCGCAACCACGCCGCTTCGAAGGATTCGGCGATCATGAGCCGATCCCGGCGGACCACGCCCGCCTGCTCGGCTACCTAATCGGCGATGGCTACGTGGGTGGCAAGACCCCGATCAACTTCATCAAAGTTCAGCAGGCTCTCATCGACGATGTGACCAACATTGCGGCGTCGTTGGGCTGTGCGGCCCATCCGCAGGGGCGTATCTCACTTGCGATCGCTCACCGACCCGGTGAACGCAACGGCGTTCTAGACCTCTGCCGGCGGGCCGGTATTCACGGCAAGCTCGCGTGGGAGAAGACGATTCCGAGCTGGTTCTTCGAGCCGGATATCGCCGCCGACATCGTCGGCAATCTGCTCTTCGGTCTGCTTGAGAGCGACGGTTGGGTAAGCCGAGAACAGACCGGAGCGCTTCGGGTCGGTTTTACAACGACCTCAGAACAGCTTGCGCATCAGATACATTGGCTGCTACTGCGATTCGGCATCGTGAGCAGCGTTCGAGATTACGATCCGGCGGGGAAGCGGCCGAGTATCGTCAACGGTCGACGGGTTCAGAGCAAGCGCCAGGTGTTCGAGGTCCGGGTCGCAGGCATGGACAACATCGCCGCATTCGCGGAAGCGGTTCCCATGTGGGGGCCGCGCGGCGTTGCGCTTGTCCAAGCGATGCCAGAAGCTATGCGGGGGCCGCGGCGCGGCTCGCAGGCTGTGTATCTGGCCGCGGAGATGACCGACGCTGTGCTCAATTATCTCGACGAGCGTGGCGTGACCCCGCATGAGGCTGCAGCCATGGTTGGTTCGAGTGCCGGGGATCCGCGCGGCGGAATGAAGCAGGTTTTGGGTACTGGCCGACTCCGCCGGGATCGTGTGCAAGCGCTCGCAGACGCCTTGGATGACAAGTTCCTGCATGATGTGCTGGCAGAAGAACTCCGGTACTCGGTGATCCGAGAGGTACTGCCAACGCGGCGGGTACGGACCTTCGACCTCGAGGTTGAGGAGCTGCACAACCTCGTCGCGGAAGGAGTTGTCGTGCACAACTGCTCGCCGCCTTTCAAGCAAGCCGAGTTCGACATCCTGTATGGCAAAGGTATCTCCAAGGAGGGGTCCCTCATCGACATGGGTATCGAGCAGGGCTTCGTGCGCAAGTCCGGCTCCTGGTTCACCTACGAGGGCGAGCAGTTGGGCCAAGGCAAGGAGAACGCTCGCAAGTTCCTGATCGAGAACGTCGACGTGGCCAACGAAATCGAGAAGAAGATCAAAGAGAAGCTCGGCATCGGCGCCGTGCTGACCGACGGCCCGCCCGAAGATGAAGTCCTCCCCGCCCCCGTCGACTTCTGAGGCCCCACGCGAGGAGCAGGCGCGCGACCTATGTCTGCGCCTGCTCACCGCGCGAGCGCGCACCCGCGCCGAACTGGCCGGGCAACTGACCAAGCGCGGCTACCCCGACGACATCAGCGACCGGGTGCTCGACCGGCTCGCGCAGGTGGGCCTAATCGACGATGCCGACTTCGCCGAACAGTGGGTCCGATCCCGGCGGGCGAATGCGGGCAAGGGCCGACGGGCGTTGATCGCGGAGTTGCGGACCAAGGGCGTCGACAACGACATCATCGAGGCAACCTTGGCCGACGACAACCCCGCCGCCGAGCGCGCACGAGCGGAGCGACTGGTGGCCGACAAGCTGCGCCGCGAGAGCCTCACCGACTCCGACGACGCCAAACTGGCGCGTCGACTGGTGGGAATGCTCGCAAGGCGTGGTTATAGCCAGACCATGGCGTTCGATGTCGTGAAGATGGCGCTGGCCAACGAACGCGAGCGTCGCCAGGTCTAAGACACGACGTAGGCCAGGGACTCGAGTAGTCGGCGCGCACAGCGTGGCGCGGTTGCAATGAAATACCCGACCGCGTAGGCACATTGCATGCAGGTATCCGTCAAGCTGGCACCCACCTTCGACTATCCGGTCCTCGAACGGTTCTGGGAGACGGCCGACGACCTCGGATTCCCGGCGGTGTGGAACTACGACCACTTCTACGGTCTCGTCGATCCCACGACGCCGACCCACGAGGGATGGACCAGTCTTGCCGCGATGGCGGTCGTCGTGCGACGTGCCCGGGTGGGCTGCCTGGTCACCGGTGTCACGTACCGCAACCCCGCGGTGCTGGCGAAGATGGCGGTCACCGTCGACCATATTTCCGGCGGCCGGTTGGACTTCGGCCTCGGCGCCGGCTGGCACGAGGACGAACACCGTGGGTACGGCATCGACTTTCCGACGCCGGGACAGCGGGTCGCGATGGTGGACGAGGCGCTCACGGTCATTCGCAGGCTCTGGACCGAAGAGGCCGTCGACTTCGCCGGCCGCTTCTTCACGCTGCAGCAGGCCCGCTGCGATCCCAAGCCGCTGCAGCGGCCACATCCGCCGATCGTGGTGGGCGCATCGCAGCCGAAGATGCTGCGGGTCGCCGCGCGACACGCCGACGAGTGGAACATGCCGAGCACCGCACCACACGAGTGGGAGGCGGCCAACAGCGGACTGGACGACGCGTGCACAGCGGAAAGCCGTGATCCGTCGTCGATCCGGCGGGGCGTGCAGTTGTTCCTGCACCCGCAGCAGCCGGATCAGGTCGACGCCCAACTCGAGTCCATGGCCGAATACGCGCGACTCGGCTGCCAGCACGTCGTGTTGTCCTTCTATCAGCCGCCCGACGACGAGTTGCTCGCGCGTTGCGCGGAACTGGCTTAGCGGTCTGAGCGCGCCGGTCACACGGCTTTGGCGCCCGGTGCGCCTTCCTGCTCGACGGCTTCGGTTTCGAGCGGCGCAGGACCGCGACGCGAACGCCGCATCCGCGCTTCCACCCGGGTCGCCACCCAGGACAGGGTGAAGTTCACGCTGATGATCAACAACGCGACCACGATCAGGGCGGGCAACAGATTGCCGTAAGCGGTCCCCATCTGCACGCCCTGGCGCACGAGTTCGAGGAATGTGATCACATAACCGATCGCGGTGTCCTTGAGCACCACGACCAGCTGCGAGATCAACACCGGCAGCATCGACGTGATCGCCTGCGGCAGAAGGATTGAGCGCATCGTCTGCCCCCACGTCAAGCCGAGCGCGTAGGCCGCTTCAGATTGTCCGCGCGGCAAAGCGTGGACGCCGGCCCGCACGATCTCGGCAATAACTGCGCCGTTGTAGAGCGTCAGCCCGGTGATGACCGCGGCGAGCGCCAGATGCCTGGACGGGAACATGTCGTAGGTCGCGTACAGCGCGAAGGCGAACAGCATCATGATCAAAACCGGTACGGCGCGGAAGAATTCGACGATCACCGCACACGGCCAGCGAAGCAGGTTGTGGGTCGAGAGTCGGCCCACGCCGAGCAGCAGACCGAGGATCAGCGCCAGCACGATCGACACCGCGGCGGCCGTCAACGTGCCCTGCACACCGGGCAGTACATACGTCCGCCACAGATCGGCCGTCAGGAACGGCTTCCACTTGGCCGCCGTGAGCTGATCCTTGTCCGCCATCTGCACGAGCACCGCGATGAGGACCAGCGCGGTCACCACGATGACGATCGCCGACACCACCCAGTTACGGACCCGCGCCCGCGGTCCCGGCGCGTCGAAGAGGACAGAAGCCGAACTCATCGGTTGACCGCCATCCGTTTGCCGAGCCAGCCGAAGAACAGTCCTGTCGGCAACGTCAGGACGACGAAGCCGGCCGCGAAGATCGCGCCGACGGTGAGGATCGCCGCGGTGTTCTCGATCATCTCCTTCATCAGCAACGCGGCCTCGGCCACACCGATCGCCGAGGCGATCGTGGTGTTCTTGGTCAAGGCGATCAACACCGACCCGAGCGGTATGATCACGGCTCGAAAAGCCTGCGGCATCAGGATGAGTCGCAGATTCTGTCCGAACGTCAGCCCCAGCGACCGGGCCGCCTCCGCCTGCCCCAGCGGCACAGTGTTCACCCCGGAACGCACCGTCTCACATACGAACGCCGCGGTGTACAGCGCGAGGCCGAGCACCGCCAGACGAAAGTTGCTGTCCTCGATGGACGTTCGCGAGTTCGGGTCGACCAATGTGATCCCCATGGTCCCGGCCAACCCGAACGAGCAGAACAGGATGATCAGCGTCAGCGGCGTATTACGCACCACGTTGACGTATGTCGTTCCGAGCCAACGGAGCACCGGCACCGGCGCCAGCCGCATCGCGGCCAGCACCGTGCCGAGCACCAGCGCGCCGATACCGGAGTAGACCGTCAGCTGAATCGTCGTCCAGAACGCCTCGACGATCTGGCCGACGGTGTAGCCGGGGAGAACCTCCACATGACCTCCTAGCGCGGGGGAGGTCCGTCAGCCCTGGTTGATCTGCGGGGGCTTGGGCGCGGGAATGCCGGCCGCCCCGAGGTTGGCATCCCACGCCTTCTTCCAAGCGCCCTCCTGCTCCATCTTCGCCAGGGCGTCGTTGATCTGGGTCAGCAGCTCGGAATCGCCTTTCTTCAAACCGATCCCGTAGCGCTCCTCGGAGAAGGTGCCGCCGACGACCTTGAACTCACCCGGACTCTGCGCCGCATAACCCGCCAGGATCACCTCGTCCGTTGTCACCGCATCGATGGCGCCGTTCTTCAACGCTTCGACACACGCCGAGTACGTGTCGTACTGCTGCAGCTGCACGCCGGGGAACTTGTCTTTGATCCGTTGCGCGGGTGTCGATCCCGATACCGAACACAACTTCTTGTTGTTCTGCAACGACGCCTCACCGGTGATGTCGGTGTTGTCGGCGCGCACCAACAGGCTCTGCCCGGTGATCAGGTACGGCCCGGCGAAGTCGACCTTCTCCTTGCGCGCGTCGGTGATCGAGTACGTTGCGACGATGTATTTCACCTGACCGTTCTGGATCAACGTCTCGCGCTGTCCGGACGGGGCTTCCTTCCACTCGATCTTGTCCTCGGGATAGCCCAGTTGTTGGGCGACGTACTTGGCCACGTCGACGTCGAAGCCGCTCATCGTGCCGTTGGGATTCTTCAGTCCCAGCCCGGGCTGGTCGAACTTGGTGCCGATGACGATCGTGTCACCGTCGCCCCCGCCGCACGCGGTGGCCGACAGTGGCAGCGCGACGGCGAGCGCGAGCGCTCCCAGAACGCGCTTGGAAATCGATGGCATTGGAGATTCCTTTCGACTAGTGGTGAAGGATCTTGCCGAGAAAGTCCTTGGCGCGGTCGCTTTGCGGAGTGGTGAAGAACTGATCGGGTTCGGCCGCCTCGACGATCGCGCCGTCGGCCATGAACACCACCCGGTTGGCGGCGCCGCGGGCGAACCCCATCTCGTGCGTCACGACCAACATCGTCATCCCGTCTTTGGCCAGCGACGTCATGACGTTGAGCACTTCGTTGATCATCTCGGGGTCCAGTGCGCTGGTCGGTTCGTCGAACAGCATCACCTTCGGGTTCATCGCCAGCGATCGCGCGATCGCCACCCGCTGTTGCTGGCCGCCGGACAGCTGCGCCGGGTACTTGTCGGCCTGGTTGGCAATGCCCACCCGCTCGAGCAGCTGCATCGCCTTGTCGCGGGCCTCGGCCTTCGACTTCTTGCGCACCTTCATCGGAGCCAGCGTGACGTTCTCGAGGATCGTCTTGTGGGCGAACAAGTTGAAGGACTGGAACACCATGCCCACATCGGACCGCAACTCGGCCAGCTTGCGTCCCTCCTGGGGCAGCACTTCGCCGTCGATCGCGATGGTGCCCGAATCGATGGCTTCGAGCCGATTGATGGTGCGGCACAACGTCGACTTACCCGAGCCCGACGGCCCCAGCACCACGATCACCTCACCGCGCTCCACCTCGAGGTTGATGTCCTTGAGCACATGCAGGTTGCCGAAGCGTTTGTTGACGTCCGAGATCGAGATCATGGGCACCGTTGACCGAGTCGGATCGACCGCTTTTCCATCCGACCCGCTGGTTTCCATGGGTGCAGACCTTACCGAGGGAAAGGCATGGCTGCCCGGAACCGGTGAATCCGCCCGGCTCGCCGCAGTGCCCGGTCCGTACCATGGGGCCGTGGCTTCGATGGTGACGCGAGAGGGAGCGGCCCAGTGGGCCGTTCGCCGGCACGCACCCGGCGAGTCCTCACGTGAAGCGGCGAAGACCCGCACATACCAGGTCCGCACCTACGGCTGCCAGATGAACGTGCACGACTCGGAGCGACTCGCGGGATTGCTGGAGGGCGCAGGCTACCAACGCGCCGCCGACGGCGACGACGCCGACATCGTGGTGTTCAACACCTGCGCCGTACGCGAGAACGCCGACAACAAGCTCTACGGCAACCTCAGCCACCTGGCGCCGCGCAAACGGGCCAACCCCGATATGCAGATCGCAGTCGGCGGCTGCTTGGCGCAGAAAGACCGCGCCGCCGTGCTGCGGCGGGCGCCGTGGGTCGACGTCGTCTTCGGCACCCACAACATCGGATCCCTACCCACGCTGCTCGAACGCGCCAGGCACAACAACGCGGCCCAGATCGAGATCGTCGAAGCGTTGCAGGAGTTCCCGTCCGCGTTGCCCGCCGCACGCGAATCCGCTTACGCCGCTTGGGTGTCGGTGTCGGTGGGGTGCAACAACACCTGCACGTTCTGCATCGTGCCCGCCCTGCGCGGCAAGGAAGTCGACCGCAGGCCCGGCGACGTTCTCGCCGAGGTGCAGACCCTCGTCGAACAAGGGGTCCTCGAGATCACGCTGCTCGGCCAGAACGTCAACGCCTACGGCGTGTCCTTCGCCGACCCTGCCGAACCGCGGGACCGCGGTGCGTTCGCCAAACTTCTGCGAGCGTGCGGCGGCATCGACGGACTCGAACGGGTGCGGTTCACCTCACCGCACCCCGCGGAGTTCACCGACGACGTGATCGCCGCGATGGCCGAGACGCCGAATGTCTGCCCGACGCTGCACATGCCGCTGCAGTCCGGGTCCGACCACATCCTGCGGGCGATGCGACGGTCGTACCGCGCCGAGCGCTATCTCGGCATCATCGACCGCGTCCGCGCGGCGATCCCGCATGCCGCGATCACGACCGATCTCATCGTGGGCTTCCCGGGGGAGACCGAGGAGGACTTCCAGGCGACGCTCGACGTCGTCGAGCAGGCGCGGTTCGCCAGCGCATTCACCTTCCAGTACTCCAAGCGGCCCGGCACCCCCGCCGCTGAGTTATCCGACCAGATCCCCAAAGCCGTTGTGAGCGAACGCTATCAACGGCTGATCGACCTCCAGGAGCGGATCTCTCTGGAGGAGAACCGCGCGCTGGTCGGCGGCACCGTCGAAGTCCTGGTGGCCGCCGGCGAGGGCCGCAAGGACACCGCGACGGCCCGGATGTCGGGCCGGGCTCGCGACGGCCGCCTGGTGCACTTCAACCCGGACCGACTCGACATCCGACCCGGTGATGTCGTGACCACGACCGTGACCGGTGCCGCACCGCACCACCTGATCGCCGATTCGACCGTGCACACCCATCGCCGCACCCGGGCGGGCGACGCCCACGCCGAAGGCTGGCGACCGCGCACGGGCGTGGGCCTGGGTATGCCGGGCTTCGGCGCACCGGCGACACCGGCGACCTCGACGGGATGCACACGATGACGGCTCCGGACGACAACGGTTTCGAGGAATTCAAAGGCGACATCGAGGCCGCCGAGCGGCGCGTGGCAGGCGAGATCGACCCCGGCGCGCGAGCCCTGGTGATCGCCATCGGAGTGTTCGTGCTGCTGTTGACGTTCTTGCTGCCGCACACCGGGGACGCACGCGGGCTGGACGTGCTCGTCGGCGGCGAGACCGCGGTGCGGGAGGGAATCACCCTGCCGTTGCGCGTATTCGCTTGGCTGGTACTGGTATTCGGCGTTGGCTTCTCGATGCTGGCGCTGCTCACCCGGCGTTGGGCGTTGGCCTGGATCGCGCTGGCGGGCTCGACCGTGGCGACGTTTCTCGGTTTGTTGGCGGTGTGGTCACGCCAGACCGCCCCCGAGCGCTACCCGGGTCCGGGAATCGGGCTGATCATCGCCTGGATCGCGGTCGCGGTGGTGACGTTCCACTGGGCCAGGGCGGTGTGGTCGCGCACCGCGCTGCAGTTGGCCGCTGAGGAGGAACGACGCAGAGCGGTCGCCGAACAACAGAGGAAGGGTCTGCTCGACAATCTCGAGAAACCCGACGACCCGGACACGCCGAGCTGATCCAGTCCGCAACTGGTTCTGCTGCGAAACCGGACGAGTCGGCGACCTAGCGGGTATTGCCGAGCGCCTCGGCGGCCGCGTCCGCCCACTGCCGCCACTGCTCGGCGTTGGCTCGCGCGTCCGCGGCGTCCTTGTCGCGCCCGGCTGCTGCCGCCTTCTCGGCCTGGCGCTCGTATTGTTCTGCGCGAGCCCGGAATTGATCGGCGCGGGCCTGAGCCTCGGGGTCGACGCCGTGCGTCGGCGCCTCGCGGACCTTCTTCTCCACCGCGCGCAGGCGGCGTTCCAACTCCGCGCCGCGCTCGCGGGGCACTTTGCCGATGGCGTCCCACTTTTCGCCGATCACCCGCAGCGCGGCGCGCGCCGCCTCGAGATCGGAAGTGTCCAGCTTCTCCGCCTCGGCCAGCAGCGCCTCTTTGGCCTCCGCGTTGGCGCGGAACTCGGCGTCGCGCTCGGCACTGGCGGCGTTGCGCGCGCCGAAGAACTTGTCCTGGGCCGCCTTGAACCGCTGCCACAACGCGTCGTCGACGTCCTTGGCCGCGCGCCCGGCCGACTTCCATTCGGCCAGCAGCTCGCGGAACGCCGCACTGGTGGGGCCCCAGTCCGTCGAATCGGCCAACGCCTCGGCGCGCTCACACAGCGCCTCCTTGGCCTGCCGGGCGCCGGCGCGCTCGCGGTCGAGCTCGGCGAAGTGTGAGCCGCGTCTGCGGTTGAACTGCTCGCGCGCCGCCGAATACCGCTTCCACAGCGCGTCGTCGGTCTTACGGTCCAATCCGGTGATCGTGCGCCACTCGTCGAGGATCTCCCTCAGCCGGTCACCGGCGGCCTTCCACTGGGTGGAGTTCGCGGCGATGTCCTCGGCCTCGGCGGCCAGCGCTTCCTTGCGGACGGTCTGCGCGGCGCGCAACTCCTCGCGTCGGGCCTTCTCGGCCTGCGCCGTCTCGTCGGCATGGGTGATGATCGCCTGCAGACGCTGGGCGATCGCGTCGACGTCGCCGAGCACGTGCGCCGTCGGCAGGGTCTCGGCCAGCGATTGGGCGGCCGCCTTGATCTTGCGGGCGTCGCCGGTGCCGGACTCGAGCCGCCTTTCCATCAGTGCGACCTCGGTCTGGAGGTCGTCGAACCGCCTGCCGAAGTGCGCGTAGGCCGCCTCGGTGTCGCCTGCCTGCCACGATCCGATGATCCGTTCGCCCGAGCCGGTGATCAGCCACACGGTGCCGTCGGGGTCGACGCGGCCGAACCGATGCGGATCGCTGGTCGGGGGAGGGGCCACCATCGGTCCCGGCCGGACCGGCCGCGGCGCGGGTCCGGGACGTGGCGGTCCGGGCCGGGGAGCGGGTTTCGGCGCAGAGGACTGGTCCCCTGGCTGGCTGGTCGTCATGTCCGTAATCCTCGTGCCCTCCGCGGCGTACCGCGTACCTGCCGCGCAACGCGGCGCCTGATCGCTGTCCGAACGCTATTGAAACAGGTCGCCGGGGCGCGTGCGCACCGGTTTCCGCGATGACCTGCCTAGGCTCGTCGCGACAACCTACGGAAGGACTGCGATGGCCGTCACGGACGCTGCGGTGGATCTGGCCGTCGTTCTGGCACTCGGCGCCGCCGTGTTCGTGGCGATCGGCGACGTGATCCACCAGCGGCAGGCTCACGAGGTCGCCGACGAACCGGTGGGACATCTGGAGTTGTTCACCCGGCTGCTGCGCGACCGGCGGTGGTGGCTGGGTAGCTTCGTGGCCGCCGCCGGGTTCGCGTTGCAGGCCGCCGCCCTGGGCCTGGGATCTGTCCTTCTCGTTCAGGCGCTGCTGGTCACGTCGCTGCTGTTCGCGCTGCCGATCCACGCCCGGCTCTCGCATCGCAGAGTGACGCGGTGGCAGTGGACGTGGGCGGCGTTGTTGGCGGGGTCGGTCGCGGTGATCGTGACGGTCGGCAACCCGACCGAGGGGCATTCCCGGGCCTCGTGGGAAACCTGGACGGAGGTGCTGGTGGTGCTGGTTCCGGCGTTGGTGCTGTGCGTGATCGGTGCCAACATCTGGGAGGGACCCGTCAGCGCGGTGCTGCTCGCGCTGGTGTCCGGAGCGTTGTGGGGGTTGTTCGCGGTGCTGACCAAAGGCGTCGTCGACCGTCTCGGCGACGGCCTGGAAGCGCTGTTGCGCACCCCGGAGCTGTACATCTGGGCCGTCGTGGCGGTCGCGGGCACGGCGTGGCAACAGGCGTCGTTCCGCGCCGGGGCGCTGACCGCGTCGCTGCCGACGATGACGGTGGCCGAACCGGTGGTCGCCTCGGTGCTCGGTGTCGTGGTGCTGGGGGAGACGCTGCGGCCGGGTGAGGCCGGTTGGCTCACGCTGATCGCCGCGGTGGCGGTCATGGTGGTTTCGACGGCCGCGCTCGCCCGCGGTGAAGCCGCCACGGCCGCCCAGCCCGCACCGCATTAGCGTGGACGGCGTGCTGAGCGCCATCGCGATCGTCCCGTCGGCACCGGTCATGGTGCCCGAACTCGCCGGCGGCGCGGCGCCGGAGCTGGCCGATCTGCGCGATGCGGTGTTCGCGGCGGTGGCCGGGCTCCCGCCGCGCTGGGTCGCTGTCGGGGTGGGGCGCTCCGATCGGGTCGTCGCTCCGCAACACGCCGGGACGTTCGCCGGCTACGGCGTCGACGTGCGGGTCGCCCTGTCTGCAGGCGTCGATGGCGATCCGGTCGCGCTTCCGTTGTGCGCGTTGATCACCGGTTGGCTGCGCGGGGCGGCCCGTGCCGATGCCTCCGCTGAAGTTCGGGTCTACGCCGTCGGCCACGACGTCGACGCGGCGTTGGCCCACGGCGGGCGGTTGCGCGCCGAGATCGACGAAGCGGGCGAGCCCGTCGGCGTCCTCGTCGTCGCCGACGGCTTCACCACGCTGACACCGGCCGCACCGGGAGGCTTCGACCCCGACACGATCGCCGTGCAAGCCGCGCTGGACGACGCGCTGGCCGGCGGGGACACCGCCCCGCTGACCCGATTGCCGGAGGCGGTGGTGGGACGGGTCGCCTACCAGGTGCTGGCGGGCCTCGTGGGTCCCGGCCCCCGGTCGGCCAAGGAGCTGTACCGCGGTGCGCCGTACGGCGTCGGCTATTTCACGGGGCTTTGGCAGCCGCGATGAATTCTCGGACACGATGACGCGGCCGATCGCGATCATCGGCCCCACGGGGACCGGTAAGTCGGCGCTGGCCCTGGACGTGGCCGAACGGCTCAACGGCGAAGTCGTGAACGCTGACGCGATGCAGATGTACCGCGGCATGGACATCGGAACCGCGAAGCTGACGGTTCACGAGCGTCGCGGGATCCCGCACCATCAGCTCGACGTGCTCGAGGTGACGGAGACCGCGAGCGTGGCTCGCTACCAGCAATCTGCCGCAGCCGACGTCGAAGCCATCCTCGATCGCGGCGCGACTCCCGTCATCGTGGGCGGGTCGATGATGTATGTCCAATCGCTGCTGGACAATTGGACGTTCCCGGCCACCGAACCGGCGGTGCGCGCACGGTGGGAGCAGCGCCTCGCCGAGATCGGTGCGGCGGCTCTGCACCGGGAGCTGGCGCGTGTGGACGCCGACGCCGCGGCCTCCATCGCGCCCACCGACGGGCGGCGCATCGTGCGCGCGCTCGAGGTGGTCGAACTTACCGGCCGGCCGTTCGCCGCATCGTTTCCCGTCATCGGCGCACCGCGCTGGGATGCCGCCATTATCGGACTTGATTGGCCCACAACGCTTCTCGACGAACGCCTGGCTCAGCGGACCGACAAGATGTTCGCCGACGGACTCGTCGACGAGGTGCGCGCGCTGCTGAAGCGTGGGCTGCGCGACGGGGTCACTGCCTCGCGGGCCCTGGGGTACGCGCAGGTCCTCGCCGACCTCGACGCCGGCGGCGACGGCTCCGCGGCACGGGAACCGACGTTCGTCGGCACCCGCCGCTATGTGCGTCGGCAACGGTCCTGGTTCCGCCGCGACCACCGCATCGTCTGGCTGGACGGCGCCGCCTCCGGCCTCGCGGAGGCGACGCTGCGGGTCTGGCGGGACGTACCCTGAACACGTGAGGTTCGCCAAGGGACATGGCACGCAGAACGACTTCGTGCTGCTACCCGACCTCGACTTCGAGTTGACGTTGTCCCGGGCGGCGGTGACGGCGCTGTGTGATCGGCGACGCGGGCTGGGCGCCGACGGTGTGCTGCGGGTGACCACCGCGCAGGCCGCGCAGCGCGCCGGATTGTTCGAACAACTGCCTGAGGGCGTCGTCGGCGACGACTGGTACATGGATTACCGCAACGCCGACGGATCGATCGCGCAGATGTGCGGCAACGGGGTGCGAGTCTTCGCGCACTACCTGCGCGCCAGCGGCCTGGAGACCCGCGACGACTTCGTGGTGGGGTCGCTGGCGGGTCCGCGGCCGGTGGTGTTGCACTACTGGGACGCGACGAACGCCGACGTCACCGTCGAAATGGGCAAGGTGAACCAGTTGGGCAGCGGGGAGGCGATCGTCGGTGGAAGGCCGTTTGCCGGGCTCGCGGTCGACGTCGGCAACCCCCATCTGGCCTGCGTCGACCCGGACCTGTCGCCCGAGGAACTGTTCGCGCTCGACGTCGGGGCCCCGGTGTCCTTCGACGCCGCGATGTTCCCGGAGGGCGTCAACGTCGAGGTGTCGACCGCACCGGTGGACGGCGCGGTGACGATGCGTGTGCACGAACGCGGCGTCGGCGAGACCCGGTCCTGCGGGACGGGCACCGTTGCCGCCGCGGTCGCGGCGTTGGCCTACTCCGGCGCCGCCACCGGCAGCCTCGATGTTCGTATCCCGGGCGGTGAAGTCTCGGTCACCGTCACCGAGGCCAGCAGTTTCCTGCGCGGGCCGTCGGTTCTGGTGGCCCACGGCGAGCTGTCCACGGAATGGTGGAGCGTTGCTCAACGTTGATTGGGGTGCATGAAAAGTGATCTCCGTGCGAATCTCTATTCGCCTATGACGTATCCCGATCCCTCTACCACTCACAGCGCTCCGAGCGCGGGTGAGCTGGCGCTCGAAGACCGCACGGCACTGCGCCGCGTGGCCGGTCTGTCGACCGAACTGACCGACGTCTCCGAGGTCGAGTACCGCCAGCTCCGCCTGGAACGCGTGGTCCTGGTCGGCGTGTGGACCGAAGGCAGTGCGGCCGACGCCGACGCCAGCCTGGCCGAACTGGCCGCGCTCGCCGAAACCGCGGGCTCGGAAGTGCTCGAAGGCGTTATCCAGCGCCGCGACAAACCGGATGCTTCCACCTACATCGGCTCGGGCAAGGCCGCCGAACTCCGCGAGATCGTGCTCGCGACGGGTGCCGACACCGTCATCTGCGACGGTGAGCTCAGCCCCGCCCAGCTGACCGCCCTGGAGAAGGCGGTCAAGGTCAAGGTCATCGACCGCACCGCGCTCATCCTCGATATCTTCGCCCAGCACGCGACCAGTCGGGAGGGCAAGGCGCAGGTCAGCTTGGCGCAGATGGAGTACATGCTGCCCAGGCTGCGCGGATGGGGCGAGTCGATGTCGCGGCAGGCCGGCGGCCGTGCCGGCGGCGCCGGTGGCGGCGTGGGCCTGCGCGGTCCGGGTGAGACCAAGATCGAGACCGACCGCCGTCGCATCCGCGAGCGGATGGCCAAGCTGCGCCGCGACATCAAGGACATGAAGAAGATCCGCGACACTCAGCGCAGCGGCAGGCGGCGCAGCGAGGTGCCGTCGGTCGCGATCGTGGGTTACACCAACGCGGGTAAATCCAGCCTCCTCAACGCGCTCACCGGCGCGGGCGTGCTGGTGGAGAACGCATTGTTCGCAACGCTCGAACCGACAACGCGCCGAGGCGAATTCGCCGACGGCAGGCCATTCGTGCTGACCGACACCGTCGGCTTCGTTCGTCACCTGCCCACCCAGCTGGTGGAGGCCTTCCGCTCCACGCTGGAGGAGGTCGTCGACGCCGACCTGCTGGTGCACGTCGTCGACGGGTCCGATGCGAATCCGCTCGCTCAGATCAATGCCGTTCGTACGGTCGTCAGCGAGGTGATCGCCGGAGCCGTTCCGGCGGCGACATCGGAACCGGTACACGATGGGGCTCGAGCACCGGAACTGTTGGTGGTCAACAAGATAGACGCCGCCGATGGTCTGACGCTCGCGCAGCTGCGCCGCGCCCTGCCCGACGCGGTGTTCGCCTCAGCGCGCACCGGTGACGGACTGGAGCGCCTGCAGCAGCGGATGGCCGAGCTGATCACACCGACCGACGCGGCGGTCGACGTGACGATCCCTTATGAACGCGGTGATCTCGTCAGCCGCGTGCACGCCGACGGCCGCGTCGATGCTACCGAGCACACCGCCGATGGCACCAGGATCAAGGCTCGGGTGCCGGCCGCGCTGGCGGCCACGCTGCGCGATTACGCGACGTTCTGATGCATTCCGACGGCCTCGGCGCATAGCGAGGAGGCGCAGAGGTCTCTTCCCTCCGCGCCTCCCGCCGCAGACCTACCGGTCGTCGGATGGCCGCTGCTCGGATTCCTGCCGCTTCTCGGCGGTCTTGGCCGCCGCGCGCGCGCTCTCGGCTTCGGCTTCCTTCTGTGCGGCGTTGCGTTGCGCATCCGCCTTGTCCTGCTGTGCCTTACCTTCGCGGTACAGGTCGTCTCGACCGGCGACCGCGCCTAGCACCTCTTTGGCCTTGCCCTTGGCGCCTTCGACGACACCTTTGATGGCCTCCTCGGGCCCACTGTTCTTGTTGTCGGACACTGCGGCTTCCTCCTTGCCGATCGGTCGGTGTGACGGTCCAGTACCCGAAACGGCGCTTCGCTAATCGGACAGACTGCTTCGGTGAGGCACCTCACAGCCGAACTCGACGATGGTGTCGACGCGACCGAGTGCTCGCCGCAACCCCCTTTGGGAGCCTTGGCAATTCGCACGAGCTAGGAATTTCCGGTCGGCCCGTGCGGCGGGGACGCGCGGGATGATCGCCCCGATCGTCCTCAACGCTGTGGAGTGTCGAGAAAACGTATAGCCCTCAGGGGGATTCAGGAAGCGGTGCACCTGGCTCTGAAGCGTGGTGGAACCGGCCCGCGCGCAACCAGCCGCGGCGGACGTCGCGCGTCGCTATCCGAAGGGATCCCGGCATACCTTTCCGAGCCTTTCCGAGCAGCGGTGATGGGTCCGCGCCGCCCTCGAGCGGTCTGACCGCGTGGATGTCGCCGTCTCGCAGGTCGGCGGTGCACGCTCCCCAGTGCGTCAGGCTGACCGGGCGGGGCATGGCGTCAGTCTAGGTGCGGGCATCCTCCGGCTCCGCCCGGCCGACAATCCGCTGGCTATCCGTCGCCGCCCGCGGATAGCGAATGGCAATTCCTCCGGAATCGTGTGCGCCGATCACCGATCGGGCAAGACATTGCCTGGTAGCAACCGATATTTGAGCAAATTTTTCGCTGATGCCAGCAATTTCCGACTCCCGCGTGCAAACTGTTTGCGGCGCCGCCACCGAGACTGCGGGCGCCAATAGCGGGGATGCGGTTGCGATCAATCGAGGCGGCACGGCGGGGTTATCCACAGCGAATGCAGTATTGGCAGGTATTTTCTTGCGAAGATCGGCGTGTTCGTTGGTTATTGGCGTAAGACGACAGATAGAGGACGGGTGCGAAATCGTCGAGCGAAATTTCGTACCGACCCGGGAGGTCGAATGATCGGGCGGGACAGCCGGCACACCACGGTGTTGGGCCGGATGGCGATCGGTCTGCTCGTGGGCGCCGTGGCTCTACTGCTACCGCCGGTGGCGGGCGCCTCACCGGAATCCGATGCCGCCAACGCCGCGATCGCGGCGGCGTGGGACGGAAGCGGCGGCGACGGTGGCCCACTGGGCCCAAGACAGGGCGACGTGTACGCGGTGGGGAACGGCTTCGCGCAGAACTTCGCCGGCGGCAAGATCTTCTTCACGCCCGATACCGGCGCTCACATCATGCGCGGTGCGATCCTGGAGAAGTACGAATCGCTCGGTGGACCGGCCGACAGCGATCTCGGCTTCCCGACCATGGACGACGGCCCCGGGCGGGCTCCCGGCAGCTTCAATGTCACGTTCAGCGCCAGCGACAAGCCGGTGATCTTCTGGACGCAGGACACCGGCGCGCGCGTGGTCCGTGGACCCATCAACGCGGCGTGGGACAGGTTGGGCGGTTCCACCGGACCGCTCGGTGTGCCCGCCGACGATGAGACCTATCGCGGTGACCTGATCACTCAGAAATTCACCGGCGGCGAGATCACCTACAACACCCGCGACAAGACGTTCACCACCGTCCCGCCCGACCTCGCCGGGCAGTTGGCGGACGTGCAGCCGCCGGGTGATGCGACATCGGCGATCAACGCGGCACGCCGCGCAGCCGGAGGCCCACTGGGACCACTCGGCGCCGCGGAAGGACCCCCGTACCCGATCGGTAAAGACGGCCTCGGCCAGAACTTCGCCGGCGGCAAGATCTTCTACAGTCCCGCGACAGGGGCGCGAGTCGTCACCGGTCAGGTTCTGTCCAGATACGAAAGCCTCGGCGGGCCCGAAGGCGATCTCGGCTTCCCGATTGCCAGTGAGGCGGACGGCGGCCTGCCCACCGCGAGCCGGATGGCGCGATTCGCCGCCGAGGACAAACCGGTGATCTTCTGGACGCCCGACCATGGTGCGGTGCTTGTACGCGGCGCGATGAGTGCGGCGTGGGACAAGCTCGGTGGGGCCCAGGGGGCCCTCGGCGCGCCGATGGCCGATCGGTCCGAGAAGGACGACGTCGTCACGCAGCGATTCACCGGCGGCGTGGTGTCCTGGAATCGGTCGACCGGTGAGTTCACTACGGAGCCACGCAATCTGGCGGCCGAGTTGGCCGGGCTCGAGGTGCCGGCCGAGCAGGGATCCGAAACGCCGGGCACCCCGCGCACCGCGAACTCCGGTGGTGACCGCGACTGGTTCACCTTCAGCTGGTGGTGGCTGCTGGCGATCGTCCCGGTGCTCATCCTCGTCGGCCTGGTGGCGTTTGCAGCGCTGCGCAACCGGCGTCGTCTCGACGTCGATCGCCCCGGCCCAGTCGACGACCATTACGACGACACGTACAGTGCCGAGGCCGAACAGGCCTACAGCACACTGGGTTCGGATGCACAAACGTCGGGCGGCGGCGATCGATCCGCGGCGATGTTCGCTGATCGCTATGCCACCGAGGGTTTGGGTGCGCTGTCTGCGCCGGGAGAGTCGGGAGCCGCTCCGTCTGCCGATCCGTGGGAGGCATCGTCGGCGGGCTTCGGCGATTCTTCGGACTCGTCGACTTTCGGCGGGGAGGATCCCGACAACGTCGACACCGCGCCGACCCGCATACCGACTTCGGGAGAGGCCGACATCGTCGCAGAGCGCCTGGCCGCGGGCTCGGGCGGAACCGTCGACGAGCAGGGCAGTGTGCCCGAGGAGGGCGATGCGCCGCCCGATGAGAGTTACGCGGTGCCTCAGGAGAGTGGCACGGTGCCCGACGGATTCGGCGCGGCGCCCGAAGAGGGCGATCTCCCTGCTGAACCCACCGAACGCGAACCGCTGCAACGAGATCCGCTGACCGACACGGGTCGTCACGCCAAGATCGTCATCGACGAGCCGGAAGTGCCGAGCCCCGCATTCCGCCTTCCGTTCGGCGACTCCGGGCAAGCGCCCGAGGGCTACCCGATCAAGGCCGACACCCAGTCGGGCCGCTATTGGCTTCCCACCTCGGCCGACTACGACGAGGTGCGAGCCGAAATCTGGTTCTCCAGCGAGGATTTCGCTCGCACCAACGGCTTCGTACGAGCCGACTAGATCTTCCGTATGACGGTGACGACCTTGCCCAACACCGCGGCGTCGTTACCTGGAATCGGATCGAAGGCCGGGTTGTGAGGCATCAACCACACCTGTCCGCGTGTACGTTTGAACGTTTTCACCGTGGCCTCGCCGTCGATCATCGCGGCGACGATGTCACCGTTGTCGGCGACGCTCTGCTGACGCACAACCACCCAGTCGCCGTCGCAGATCGCAGCGTCGACCATCGAGTCGCCGACGACCTTGAGCAAGAAGAGCGAGCCTTCGCCGACCAGTTCGCGCGGCAGCGGGAAGACGTCTTCGACGGCCTCCTCGGCCAGGATGGGTCCGCCGGCCGCGATGCGCCCGAGCACCGGCACGAATGTCGGCTCCGGTAGGGCATCGGAACCCGCCACTTCGGTGGCCACGATCGGAGTCACGTGGTCGTCGGCGCCACGCACGTCGACGGCCCGCGGCCGGTTGGCGTCACGCCGCAGATACCCCTTGCGTTCCAGCATGCGCAGTTGATGCGCGACCGAAGAGGTGGAGGTCAAACCGACCGCATCGCCGATCTCCCTGATGCTCGGGGGATAGCCGCGGCTGGTGACCGATGCGCGGATCACGTCGAGGATGGTGCGCTGGCGCTCGGTGAGCCCAGAAGATCGGGGCCCGCCTGTGCCGTCCGAATTATCGCTGCTGGAGTCCATGCCGCCGAATGTAACTCGCGGCACACGATTAATCAAACATGTGTTCGAGGCGTGTCGTCGTCGGATGCCGAGGAAATCGGGCGTCGATTTTTTTGTCGGTGCCCTGTCCTATCGTTTCACAACATTTCGATCACACGTTCTATCTTTCGAACATGTGATCGACTATCTTCGAACACAAGAGCGAAGTCAGCGAAACGGAAGGCAGGATGATGACTGTTCTCGACACCCACGAATTCCAGGATGCGCGCGTGGTCAGAACCGGTAGCCGGCCTGCTGGAACCCGTCATCGGCGCACGTCGGTGACCCGACCGGCCGGGGCCGCGGTGCGTTATCGCGGAACCGGGGTGCTGATGTCGCGCGCCTCGCACCGACGGCGACCGATCACCCCCGCCACCACGGTGCTCCTGTCCTTGGTGGCAGCGGGAATCACGGTGTGGCTCGGCCTGGTCGCGCAGTTCGGCGGCGTCGTGGGCACCACCTCGGCCACGGTGCCGGACCGCCTCGCGGTGGTCCAGGTCCAGACCGGTGAGACCCTGCAGCAGGTGGCCATGCGAGTGGCCCCTGATGCCCCGGTCGGCCAGGTGATGGATCGGATCAGCGAGCTCAACCAGCTCGACTCGCCTGCGCTGGATGCCGGGCAGACGTTGATCGCGCCGGTCGGCTGACGGTCGCCGGCAAACAGCTTGCTGCGCAGACATGTTCAGCGACAGATCGGCGGACTATGTGCCGTTCAGCCCGGTGCTGGGCTTTCGCAACCCGCCGCGGGTACCCTCGGAGAGGTTCGAGTTGGTCGTTTGTTGGCGCGGCGAAGGAGCGGTAATGCATTGTCCGTTCTGTCGTCACCCGGACTCGCGCGTGGTGGACTCGCGCGAGACCGACGAGGGCCAGGCCATCCGGCGACGGCGTTCATGCCCGGAATGCGGACGTCGATTCACGACCGTGGAGACCGCCGTCCTGGCCGTCGTCAAGCGCAGCGGTGTCACCGAGCCGTTCAGCCGCGAGAAGGTCATCAAGGGTGTGCGCCGGGCTTGCCAAGGCAGCCAGGTCGACGAGGACGCGCTGAACCTGCTGGCCCAGCAGGTCGAGGACACCGTGCGCGCGGCGGGATCACCCGAGGTTCCCAGCCACGAAGTGGGACTTGCCATCCTCGGGCCACTGCGCGATCTCGACGAAGTGGCCTACCTCCGCTTTGCCTCGGTGTATCGCGGATTCACCTCGGCCGAGGATTTCGAGCGTGAGATCGAGGCGCTTCGGGCGCATCGTGATTCGCCGCAACCGACCGCCAGCTGACCGGCCGGTGAGACCTCGATCAATCGATCTGCTTGATTCCGTCGTTGACGACGCGACCAGCGATACGGACCCAGCCGTCGGCGCTCCACTCGGTGTAGATGTGCGAGCCCTTACCCTGAACGATTTTCAGGTCCCGACTGAGGTAGTCGGTGATCCGTACGGCGGCGGCGCCGGTGGCCTCGTCTTCGGGCACGCCGAGATCGGTGGCGAACATCCGTGACCGCAGTTCGCCCCTGTCCCGGTCGGTCCACGTCCACAGGTAGTGGTTGATGTCGTCGGGATAATCCGACGGGTCGAGCGCCAGCAGTTCGTCGACGGAGACGATGTCGTGGATGGCGAATTCGGGTGCCCACTCCGCGCGAGCCCGAATGGAGGTGAGGTCGTCGTCGTCCGCCACCTGCACGAGTCCTGCGGGAACCCGCAACGTGTGGACGGGCGTGCCCTGCTCGCGAAGCCACCACGCCGCGCCGACGGTGGGGTGCCCCGCGAAGGGCAGCTCGACGGCCGGAGTATGGATCCGCGCGTGTGCCGTGCTGGTACCGGGGGCGGGCAGGTCGACGAAAACGGTTTCGCTGTAACCCAATTCGGTGGCTATCCGCTGGCGATCATCCGGGTCCACGGTGCTGGCGTCGACGACGCCGAGCGGGTTTCCGTGATTGCCGTCAGGGTCGGCGAAGACTCGCAACACCGTCACGTCGATGGCCATGGGCCCGATGCTACTTCGTATCCGCGTGCCGTTGGCCAGGTCGCTGTGGTCGCGAGAGGCCCGATGCTCAGGTCGCGCTGCGCTCGTCAGTTCCCATCGCGTCGAGCACCGCGACCCGGGTGTCGGCCGGCCCTGAGATCGTGCCTGCGGTGATCCCCGCCCGCAGCAGTCTGCGCAGGTACTCCTGGTCGTAGGCGGCCGGTTCGGTGCCGTCGATGAACTTCTCCACCACTTGAATGAAACGCTCCGGGTCGTCGTGGAACGGGAAATGGCCGGATCTGTCGAAGATTTCCAACTGCGATCCCGGCATCGCGGCGTGCGCCATCCTGGCGTGGCTGACGGGGATCACGGCGTCGCATCTGCCCCATATCAGCTGAACCGGAACCGATTGCGTCAGGTAGCAGCGGTCCAGCATGGTCACCACCTGACCGCGCCAATCGACGACAGCGCGCAACGTGCGGGCGAACGCCGAGGACGCGGTCGGTTCGGGTAGGTCGTTGAGGATGCGAAGCACCTGTGGCAGGTCGCGCCCGAGACCGGTTGAGCCGAACACACCGCCGGCGACGCGGCCCACCGCCTGCACTGCCGGCAGCACGAAAGGCAACCGCAGCAGCGCCAGCGCCTCACTGCCCATCGGAAGCGAGGCGAAGCGCAGCGCGATGTTGACGTCCTTGGTGACCCCACCGGCGCCGACCAGGATGAGCCGGTCGACCAGTTGCGGAAACTGATAAGCGAACTGCATCGCGACCCCGCCGCCGAGCGAATGGCCGATCACCGTCACGTGGTCGATGTTCAGAACGCTGAGCATGTCTCGCATCCCGTTGGCATAGGCGGCGACCGAGTAGTCGGCGCGAGGTTTGTCGGACTTACCGTGACCCAACAGATCAGGTGCGATCACGGTGAACCGCTGCGCGAGCTTCGACTGAACCGTCTCCCACGTCGTGGAGTTGTCGCCGATCCCGTGGATCAGCAGGATCGCGGGCCCCGAACCGGCCACCCGGTACGCGCGCCGGTAACCGTGAATGGTGCGGAACTGAAGGACGGGTGTCAGGTCCCGTACGGGCCGAAGGTTCGGCTTTCGCGGCGCCATTGCGCCAACTTAGCCTTCCGCCTCCGTCCACGCCCATCGAGTCGCCCACTGGCCGGGCGACTTGTCGTCATCCGGCGTCGTCGCCGTCCTCTGATCGGTCCTTGGACTTCTTCTCGGCCTGCTGGGCGAGGAACCGTTCGAACTCGGCGCCGAGTTCTTCGCCGCTGGGCAGGTTCTCGTCGCTGGCCAGCAGGGACCGGTTCTCCTGCGCCGCAACGTAGGCGTCGTACTGGCGTTCCAGGGCGGCGACCACCTGGGCCACCTCGGTGCTCTGCTCGACCTGCTCGTTGACCTTGGTCAGCACCTCCGCGCCGGCCGCTACCAGCGCCTCGAGCGGAATCTCCAGCGACGCGTTCCTGGCGACCTCGGCCAACAACGCCTCGGCCGCCGCGGGATAGTCGGTCTGGGCCAGGTAGTGCGGAACGTGGACGGTGAAGCCGACCGCCTCGTACCCGTGCTGCGACATCCGGAACTCGAGCAGGTTCGACACGCTCGCCGGGACCTGCACCTCGCCGATCCACGGCTGGTGGTCGGCGATCAGTTCCTTGTCGCTCGAGTGTGCGGTCATCGTGATGGGGCGGGTGTGTGGCACCGCCATGGGGATGGTTCCCAGCCCCACGACGCGGCGTACATCGAGCCGTTCGGCCAGCAGCCGCACTGCGGTGATGAACCGCTCCCAGCGCAGGTCCGGTTCCAGGCCCGCGAGAAGCAGGAACGGGGTTCCGACGCTGTCACGCATCGCGTACAGGTTGAGTTCCGGATCCTCGTAGTGGGTGAAATGGTCGGTCTTGAACGTCATCAACGGCCGCCGGGACCGGTAGTCCAGCAGCTCGTCGATCGCGAACGACGCCACCAACTCCGTGTCGAGCGTGTCCTTCAGGTGCTGGGCGGCCAGCCGGATCGCGTGCCCGGCGTCGGAGAATCCTTGTAGGGCGTGGATCAGCACCGGCCCTCGGCCGTCCTTGGAGGACAGTTGGGGTGCGGGGAACTCCAACTCGTACATGCCCGACTGTTCCGGCTGGTAGTGCTGTTCCGGATTACCGGCGTTGTCAGCCATGAACCTCGCCTCCTTGCGGTGGTGCCCAACCGTTAACGTCTTCGTACAGTGACAACTAGTCTCGCGCACGTTGCGTTCCCGCTGGCGGGCATCCCATGCCCGGAGCGGTGGAGACGTTTGCGGCGGGCCGGCGCTCCCGGTCGGCTAGCCGCGGAACTGGTTGAGCGCCCGTAGCTTGTTCATCACGTCCAGCGCCGCGACCTTGTAGGCCTCAGAAAAGGTGGGGTAGTTGAACACGGCGTCGACGAGGTAGTCGACGGTTCCTCCGCAGCCCATCACGGCCTGGCCGATGTGCACCATCTCGGTGGCGCTGGTACCGAAGATGTGCACACCGAGCAACCGCCGATCGTCGGTCGACACCAGCAGCTTGAGCATGCCGTACGAATCCCCGGCGATCTGTCCCCTGGCCAATTCCCGGTAGCGCGACACCCCGACCTCGTAGGGGACCGCGTCACGGGTCAGTTCGACCTCGGTCGCGCCGATGTAGGACACCTCCGGGATCGAGTAGATGCCGATCGGCTGGAGCTCGGTGATGCCCTGGGTCGGCTCTCCGAAGGCGTAGTAGGCCGCCAGCCGACCCTGTTCCATCGAGGTTGCGGCCAGCGCCGGGAAGCCGATCACGTCGCCGACGGCGTAGATGTGGTCGACCTTGGTCTGGAAATGATCGTCGACGAGGATGCGGCCCCGGCTGTCGGTCTCCAGCCCCGCGTTCGCCAGGTCGAGGTGGTCGGTTTGGCCCTGCCGCCCGGCCGAGTACATAACCGTTTCGGCGGGGATCTGCTTCCCGCTGGCCAAGGTGGTCACCGTGCCCGCGGATCCGACGTCGACAGCGGTCACCTCCTCGCCAAATCGGAACGTCACCGCCAGGTCGCGAAGATGGAACTTCAACGACTCGACGATCTCCGGGTCGCAGAAGTCCAGCATGGTCTCGCGCTTCTCCACCACGGTGACTTTGGTGCCCAGCGCGGCGAACATCGAGGCGTACTCGATGCCGATCACGCCCGCGCCGACCACGACCATCGACGACGGCAGCGACTTGAGATCGAGGATCCCGTCGGAGTCCAGCACGCGGTCCTCGTCGAACTCGACGCCCGCGGGGCGGGCCGGTTTAGTACCCGTGGCGATCACGATGTAGTCGCCGCTGACCGTGGTGCGTTCGCCGCGGGTGGGTTCCTCGACCAGCACGGTGTGTGCGTCTATGAACCTGCAGTGGCCCTGGATGAGGTCAATGCGGTTGCGTATCAACTGGGATCGGACGACGTCCTGCTCCTTGCCGATCACGTGGCTCGTGCGCGCCAGCAGGTCGGCGGGCGTGATTTTCTCCTTCACCCGGTAGCTGGCACCGTACAGCTCGCGCTGGCTCATGCCGGTGAGGTAGACAACGGCCTCCCGAAGCGTCTTGGAGGGGATGGTCCCAGTGTTCACGCAAACCCCACCGAGCATGCGTCCCCGCTCGACGACCGCCACCGTCTTCCCGAGCTTCGCCGCAGCGATCGCCGCTCTCTGCCCACCTGGTCCTGAACCGATGACCACGAGGTCGTACTCGAGCATGGAAGCCATGGCAACAAGGTCTACGCCGGTTGCGCGAATTCTGCACGCCGACTGGCCTCAACCGACGCTGAATTGATCCCCAATCTCGGATTGATCCACAGTGGCGGCGGCCACGGGCGTCTACGGGCGGCAGCCGTCGGAGGCGGCAGGGAAGGTCAGCCCATGACGACCTCACCATCACCCGATTTCCACCTCGACCGCCCGGCGGTGCTCATCGCCGCCCTGCCCGCCGTGCTGGGCTTCGTCCCCGAGAAATCCCTCGTGCTCGTGACCGTGGACCGCGGTGCGATGGGATGCGTCATGCGGGTGGACCTCTCCGACGAGCTGTCCGATTCGGTCGAGCACGTAGCCGAGGTGGCCGCGGCGGCGCGGCCCGACGCGGCGATCGCCGTCATCGTGGACGAGGACGGCGCGGGCTGTCGGCTCTGCAATGACGAATATCGCGAGTTGGCCGCCATGTTGGCGTCCACCCTGGACGACCAGGGGATCGAACTGCTCGCCGTGCATGTCGTCGACCGGATCGCGGCGGGCGGCCGGTGGCACTGCGCCGACGGGTGCGGCGCGTCAGGCACCGTGGACGATCCGTCCGCGTCGCCGCTCGCGATGGCCGCCGTGCTGGACGGGCGCCGGCTCTATGCCCGACGCGCCGAACTGCAGGATGTCATCGCGGTCACCGATACTGTCCGTGCGCAAGCGTTGGCCGGCCTCATCCAGGACGCGCGAGCGGGCCGATCGGATGCCGAGGCGTGCCGCGATATCGAGGCAGTTATCGCGGCGGCCGCGCGGTTGTCCGACGGTGAGGACCTGTCCGACGAGATGCTGGCTCGGATCGCTGCTGCCCTGACCGATCTGCAGGTTCGCGACACGCTGTATGCGCTCGCGGTCGGTGAGCGCGCGGCTCAGGCCGAGTCGCTGTGGGCGGAGTTGTCGCGGCGCCTGCCCGAGCCGTGGCGGGCCGAAGCGCTGGTGCTGTTGGCGTTCTCGGCCTACGCGCGCGGTGACGGTCCGTTGGCCGGGGTTTCGCTGGAGGCGGCGCTGCGCTGCGACGGCACACATCGGATGGCCGGCATGCTGGACACCGCGCTGCAGTCCGGTCTGCGTCCGGAACGAATTCGTGAGTTGGCCGCGACCGGCTACCGGTTGGCCGACCAGCTGGGGGTCCGGTTACCGCCCAGGCAGACGTTCGGGAAACGGGCCGGTTGACCCGCTGAGCACCGGGCCCGCTCCGGGTCAGACCTTCTCGACCTTGACGGCGTGAGCCATGTGGTGGGGCAGCTCGACCTGTTCGTGGCCGGGGATCACGATCATCACCCCGCCGTGGTCGTTGGTCTGCACGGTCACGCGGGCGTTGGGTACCACCCCCGCGTCCTTCAGCCTGCTGATCAGGTCGGCGTCGCCTTGTACGTGCTCGGTCAGTTGCCGCACCACGACCGCGACGGGCATTCCGGCGGGCAGCTCGGTCAGCCGCAC
Source organism: Mycobacterium sp. GA-1285 (assembly GCF_001499905.1). Taxonomy (GTDB): domain Bacteria; phylum Actinomycetota; class Actinomycetes; order Mycobacteriales; family Mycobacteriaceae; genus Mycobacterium. The sequence continues at coordinate 153,661 of NZ_LQIS01000053.1, forward strand.
GAGGTTCATCCGGCCGCCCTCCGGCGTCGTGCTGATCAGGCCAAGCTCCGAGAGACCGGGGATCGGGTTACCGAAAGGCGAGGTGGTGGGATTGTTGAGAACCTGGACGAGTCGACGCTCGACGTCCTCGCTCATCACGTGTTCCCAGCGGCAGGCTTCGGCGTGCACCTCCTCCCACGGCAGGCCGATGACGTCAACCAGCAACCTCTCCGCGAGGCGGTGCTTGCGCATCACGGCCACGGCGAGGGCACGACCCTTATCGGTGAGCTCGAGGTGGCGATCGCCTGCGACATGAAGCAGGCCGTCCCGTTCCATCCGGGACACCGTCTGGCTGACAGTGGGGCCACTCTGATCGAGACGTTCTGCGATGCGTGCACGCAGGGGCACCACGCCCTCTTCCTCGAGGTCGTAGATCGTCCGCAGGTACATCTCAGTGGTGTCGACCAGATCATTCATTGCGCTAACCCTCCGTCAGGGGTCGAGTCTACCGGCTGGACGGCCTGAACTGCGTTGTTACGTCTGCGACACCGGCACGCCCGATACGACGCGATCCCCGCCGACCGAAGCGGCGGGGATCGTCATCGGGGGGCGTTTAGCTGGCGTACGAGCGGAGGCGATCCGCGCGTTCGCCGTTGCGGAGCTTGGCCATGACCTCTCGCTCGATCTGGCGAACCCGCTCGCGGGAGAGCCCGAACAGCTTGCCGATCTGGTCGAGGGTGCGGGGCTGGCCGTCGTCGAGTCCGAACCGCAGCCGGATCACCTGCTGTTCGCGTTCATCGAGCGTGGCGAGCACGTGCCGGATGTCGGTGTGCAGAAGCTCGGAGATCACCGCGTTCTCGGCCGACATCGCCTCGGCATCCTCGATGAAGTCGCCGAGCGGCGCCTCCTCGTCGCTGCCCACCGGCATGTCGAGGCTGACCGGATCGCGGCTGTGCTCGAGTAGATCGGTGATCTTCTCCACCGGGATTCCGGACTCGGCCGCAAGTTCTTCGTCCGTGGCTTCGCGGCCAAGGTTCTGGTGCATCTCACGCTTGATCCGAGCCAACTTGTTGACCTGCTCGACGAGGTGCACCGGCAGCCGGATCGTGCGGCTCTGGTCAGCCATACCGCGGGTGATGGCCTGGCGGATCCACCACGTGGCGTACGTCGAGAACTTGAAACCCTTGGTGTAGTCGAACTTTTCCATCGCCCGAATCAGGCCCAGGTTGCCTTCCTGGATCAGGTCCAGCAGCGGCATCCCGCGGCCGGTGTAGCGCTTCGCCAGCGACACCACCAGGCGCAGGTTCGCTTCGAGAAGGTGGCGTCGCGCGGCCTCACCGTCGCGGACCACCGCGGCAAGATCACGTTTGCGGTTCTCGCCCAAGCGCTTCCGCGTTTCGAGCACGTGCTTGGCATATAGCCCGGCCTCGATGCGCTTTGCGAGTTCGACCTCATCGGCGGCGTTGAGCAAGGCAGTTTTGCCAATACCATTGAGATACACGCGTACGAGGTCAGCCGCTGGACTCTGGGCGTCCAGGTCCTGGTCGACGCGGATGGTGCTGGCATTTGCCATGACGGCCTCCTGATCAAGTCGAACTGTCATGAGCTACAACGCCCACGAGGTCCAAAGAGTTCCCAGCCATCGGCTGGTTCACACCTTCTGATCAGCGGTTTTTCGGAGCCGACCTGAGAATGTCCTTAGAAAAGGGCTAGAAGCGCCTCAGCTGGGAACATCGCCGTTCGAGCCACGTCCCTCCCGTTGCGGCGGTGCCACGATGTGCTGTTCCAGCGCCGGCCGTTCGGCAGTCGGGACTTCGGGCGAGTGCCGACGTTTGTCGTAGCGACGCGGCTCCTCCGGGCGGCGCGGCGGGCGGTCGTTGGCGATGAGAACGGCGATCCATGGCAACGGAATCGAGCCGACCAGAATCGCCAGCGAGATCAAGCCGTTGTGCCAAATGCCGTAGGCGATCGCGGCGAATACGAGCGCCGGAATACGAAACGACATGAGGGTCAGGTACTTGCGAACCCGTTGGCGGTGCTGTTCCTCGTAGGCGGGGGCGGCGCGAGTGATCAAGACGGGCCGGCCGTCGTCGTCGAAACTCAGCTCGCGGCTTTGTTTCATCCCTTTACTGTCCCACATTGTGGCTCCGCTGTACGGGTCGGTTTTCTTACGGGCAAAATGGTTGTCATGCAAACCCAGACGATCGAGCGCACCGACACCGACGAACGCGTCGACGACGGGACTGACAGCGATACCCCGAAGTTCTTCCACTATGTCAAGAAGGACAAGATCGCCGAGAGCGCCGTCATGGGGACCCACGTCGTCGCACTGTGCGGCGAAGTTTTCCCCGTGACCAAGTCGGCCAAGCCCGGCTCGCCGGTGTGCCCGGAGTGCAAGCGGATCTACGAGAAGCTCAAGAAGTAGCCGGGTCGGCCGCCGCCCCCGGCGGGGACGCTGGAGCGGCTGTCGCTGCTTCCTCGGCCGGGACGCCGTTGAGTGACTCGGCTTTCCCCCTCAACCACCACCGAAGCCGCTTGGCATGCGTGTCCGCCGCCGGCCACTCCTCCTGGATCGCTGCGTTGAGTTCGGCGCCGATCATGATCGCGAAGCCGAGGAAGAACGCGAACAATAAGAAGGCGATCGGCGTCGCCAACGCGCCGTACGTGTAGCCGGTCGCGGTGATCCACGTCAGGTAGAAGCGCAAACCGAACGTCGCCAACAGGAACACGGCGGTGGCCAGGATCGAGCCCAGGAGCAACCGGTGCGACGGCAACGGCTTGGGCAGCGAGACCCGGTAGAGAAAGTTGACGGACACGATCAGCGCGACGATCAGCACGGGGTAATAGCCGAACCGCAGGACGTGGTCCCAGCTGTCCGGAATGTACGCGGCGATCTTGCGCGGCCCCAACGCGATGAACGGCGCGGCGACGACCGCGCCGATCAACATCACCACATAGAGGCCGAGCGCGTAGAACCGTTGACGGACCGGGTGGCGCAGCGGCGTCTGGCCGTGCGCCTCGGTGATCGAGTCGACGAACGCCGAGATGGCCGACGATCCCGCCCACAGCGAAATCACGAAACCCAGCGAGACCACCTCGCCGCGGGCGCCCTGGACGATGTCGCGGACCGTCGGCTCGATGATCTCGCTCACCACGTTGGTGGAGAAGAACCGCCCAGCCGTGTCGATGATCTGGTTCTCGATCATCGGAAGGGTGTCGGGTCCGAACAGCGGAGCGATGTAGGCGAGGCTGCCGAGCATCCCCAACAGCAGCGGCGGAAGCGACAGCGCCGACCAGAACGCTGCCTGCGCGGATTCCGAAAAGATCGAGTCGTCCCAGCTCTTGGACAACGTACGCGCCACCATGTGGCGAATATGGTGGCGCGACGGCTTCGTCGGCAGCGGCCGGGACTGGTCACTCATGACCAGTCCAGCATTACTGACGAAAGATGCTCGTGCCCAGAGTGGTTGTCAGCCGTGTCGGGTGCTATGCCTCCACCGGACTGACTTCGAGAACGGCCGCCAGCTCGATCAACTTGGCCTCGTGCTCATTGGCGTGGTGCTGGCAGAAGAGCAACTCCGAACCCGACGGGAGCTTGGCGCGTACCCGTGCCGCGGCGCCGCAACGATCGCAGCGATCAGCCCGGGTCAAAGGGGGACTGGTGAGCGTTGCGTTCGTCATTGCGGACCTCCGTACTGTCGCGTGCATCTACTGTCTCAGACGTTTTGACTTTCGGCGTTGTTCCCAAAGGCTGTAGCGGTGTGTCGTGTCTCACCGTCACCTCGAGTTGCCGACACGGCAGGCTGGCGATATGTGCCCGCCACCGACCGTACTGGTCCACATGTGCAGCAAAGACGAATGGGAGGCTGCTCGAGCACGCGGCGAGCATCGCCCCGATTCGTTGACCGCAAGCGGCTTCGTTCACCTGTCGACACCCGAGCAGGTGCACCTGCCGGCCAACCGGCTCTACGCCGGTCGTACCGACCTGGTACTGCTCCACATCGATGCCGCACGACTATCCTCTCCGGTTCGCTGGGAAGCCGGTCTGCCGGCTGATCCAGTGGGGATGGAGTTCCCACATCTCTACGGCCCTTTGCCAGTCGCAGCTGTGATCCGCGTCACGTCCTATCGCCCGGGCGCGGACGGCCGGTTCGCCCCACTGGCGCCCTCCTCGTAGGCGTCGACCTCGATCGCGTCCGCCGGAGGCTTATCGCCTCAGCACCGAAGCCACTCGTGCGGGGCTTCGAACCAGAGCGCTTCCGCGCGCGAGCGTCCTACGTACACTTACAAATCGTGGGCATTCTGTTAGGTCTCGCACCGTGGCTCGTTTACTGGGTGCTCGTCGGCAACGTCCCGTTCACCGTCGCGGCTCTGGTCGCTCTCGCGGTCGCGGTTGGCGCATTCGCGCTGGGGCGGTTGCGGGGCGGCCCCGGCCGCGTACTCGAAATCGGTGCGGTGGCAACGTTTCTGGTCTTGACGGTGCTGACTTTCATCCTCGACCAGTCATTCCTGGAACGGTGGATGCAGCCGGTGGGCAACGCCGGCATCTTCCTGGTGACGCTCACCGGCGTCTTGATCGGGAAGCCGTTCGTGCGGGAGTTCGCCGAAGAAGGCCAACCGCCTCACGTCGTCAAGAGCGACCTGTTCGCGGGTGTCACCTCGCAGCTGACGTGGATTTGGGTGGCGGTGTTCGCCGGCATGACGCTGTCGTCGGCGATCCCGCCGCTCGTCGACCGCGACGCGACATTCCGGGACACGGAGTCGCCGCTGTCGTTCATCTGCTACTGGGTCATCCCGTTCGCGTTGTTGGCCGGCGCGGCGTTCGCGACGCGGGTGTTGCCGGAACGCATCGCCGCCGGCGCCGACGACATCGTCCGCAAGACGTCGTTCGTGGCATTCGCCGAAGCCGAGATCGACCAACTGATGTATCTGGCAACCGAACACGCCAACCGGGAGGTGGGCCCCGGCAAGGAGGCCTACGACATCAAGATCGGAAGCAAGGGCATTCCGTTGACCGGCGACGAGACGCGCGAGTCCTGGCCCTCGACGTACAAGGTGCGCGAGAAGAAGCGGTGATCGCACAGGGAACCGCAGACCGACGATGCGTTGCGGTGTCGCGTCTAAGCTCAACCTCCGCCGAAATGATATGGGCGCAAGGCGATTTCGCCGGTGATGTCACTGGTTGCGGTCAACCCCTGTGAACGCGGGGACGGATGGTGGGTCGACGCACAACAACCCGACACCCGCGAGCGCGTTGACCGGATATCCTTCCGAGTCCGATTTCGTTCCATGCATACTGCACTTCACGAGCCGGCAACAGAGAGGGAGCGCCATGGGAAGCAGATGGGCGTCGGCGGCCGCCGCCGTGATCGCGGCGGGCGTGGTGACGCTGGGTCTGGCAGCCCCTGCTAACGGCACGGATCAGATCACGGCGAACGCGCTCGGCACATACGAGGCCACATACGAGTGGGGACCGAAGACGTGGGTGGTTACGCCGTGCGAGGGCGACGCGTTCCAATGTGTGCACGTCACCGAGTACAACGTGGACGACACCGAGCGGAAGTCGCCGCAATGGAGCGCCAACGCCTACTGGCAGGTCGGCTGGTGGATCGTCCGGGACGCACTAACGGCCCAAGCACTCACATGCGAAGACGGGTCGCAGCATGACCTGCCGATGACCTACACGTGGGACGCCGCGACGGGCGAAGGTCTGCGGTCCTACCACGAACCAGGGATATGCGGCGACGCCTACAACGGTTACAACAGATTCGAGGCGAAAAAGCTCGGTCCCGCGCCGGTGCCGCTGTAGGCACTGGAGCAGGTTCAGCACATTCGCGCAGTCGACACGATGAGATCCCAGGAGCCTGCATGGTCGGCGTTGACTCGACCTCCAATGCCAACGAGACTCGACATCACACCGCGGTTTGGAGACATGATGGATCGTCCTGAGGTTGTGAAGAAGGATCAACTCAGTAACCCGCGGATTGAGCAGAGCAGCGGCATGCAGCGCGGCCAGGCGTTTCATCACGAAGGCGTGTGGGCGGGTTTTTCCGCTTTTCCCGGCGGAGCATCAACCGGCTGGCATCACCATGGCGACTACGCCACGTATGGCTACATCACCGAGGGAAAGATGACGGTTGAGTTCGGGAAGGGCGGAGCGGAAGTCGTCGAGGTGGAAGAAGGCGACTTCGTCTATATTCCAGCGCGGATGGTGCACCGCGAATCACTATCCGCCGCGGGCGGTGCCGGAGTGGTGATCCGCGTTGGGGGCGACGGTCCCACTGTCTATAACGTCGACGGACCGGACGAGGATTGACGTAAGCGATTCGCAGACACCACGGTCCTCCCGTCCGATTCAGTCCAGGTAGTCGCGCAGCACCTGAGATCGGCTGGGGTGGCGCAACTTTGACATCGTCTTCGATTCGATCTGGCGGATACGCTCGCGCGTCACGCCGTACACCTGACCGATCTCGTCGAGCGTGCGCGGCTGACCATCGGTGAGTCCGAACCGCAACCGCACAACGCCGGCTTCACGCTCGGAAAGCGTTTCCAGTACCGACTGCAACTGATCCTGCAGCAGCGTGAACGACACCGCATCCACGGCCACCACGGCCTCGGAATCCTCGATGAAATCGCCCAGCTGCGAATCGCCCTCGTCGCCGATGGTCTGGTCCAGCGAGATGGGCTCACGCGCGTACTGCTGGATCTCCAGCACCTTCTCCGGCGTGATGTCCATCTCCTTGGCCAGCTCTTCGGGAGTGGGCTCGCGGCCCAGGTCCTGGAGCAGCTCACGCTGGATGCGGCCGAGCTTGTTGATCACCTCGACCATGTGCACAGGGATGCGGATGGTGCGGGCCTGGTCGGCCATCGCGCGGGTGATCGCCTGGCGGATCCACCAGGTGGCATAGGTGGAGAACTTGTAGCCCTTGGTGTAGTCGAACTTCTCGACGGCGCGGATCAGGCCCAGGTTGCCTTCCTGGATGAGGTCTAGGAACGCCATTCCGCGACCGGTGTATCGCTTGGCCAGCGATACCACCAGACGCAAGTTCGCTTCCAGCAGATGGTTTTTCGCGCGGTCGCCGTCGCGACATATCCATTGCATGTCGCGACGCTGCTGCACCGGCAGCTTCTCGCCGCGCTCGGCCATCTCGGCCAGTCTCTGGGTCGCGTACAACCCGGCCTCGATGCGCTTGGCCAGCTCGACCTCTTCTTCGGCGTTGAGCAGCGCGACCTTGCCGATCTGCTTGAGGTAGGCGCGCACCGAGTCGGCCGACGCGGTCAGTTCGGCGTCTTTGCGGGCCTGCCGAAGCGCCTCGGATTCCTCTTCGTCCCAGACGAAGTCGCCGGATGCCTTGTCCTTCTCCGACGGCTCGGCGATCTCGTCGTCCTCCGCGACAGCGTCGTCGCCGGCTTCGGCGGCGACCGGGGCGTCGCCCTCGGCGGCCTCCGCACCGTCTTCGGCGGGCTCGTCGTCGACCTCGAGATCCTCCAGGTCGATGTCGGTGTCCTCGACCTCGAGGTCCTCGTCAGGCTCGGCTTCGATGTCGTCGGTCTCGAGGTCGTCGGCCTCGGCCTCGATCTTGGTGGTGTCGGGTTCAGCCGCAGTGGCCTTCTTGGCGCGACTTCGGGGCGCCGCGGTCTTTGCGGCCTTCGAAGCCTTCGCTGGTGCTTTGCCTGTGGTGCTTGCCTTGGCTGCGGCTTTGGCGGGTGCCTTGGTGGCGCGGGTCTTGGCGGCCTTCTTGGCCGGGGCCGTCCCGTTGGCCGACTTCGCCGCGGTCTTTTTGGCGGGGGCGGATTTGGTAGCGGTGCGCTTCACCGGCTCATCGGTTGCCGGGCTTGCCTTTGTCGCTGCCACGTACACCCTTTCCTCGTGCTACCTCATCGCAGGCTGGGCCCACCGCGAAGCGCGGGGAGGTAAGCCCCATCGATGAGCGTCGGCTGTCGAATATCGGCGGTTGATAATCGCCGCTATCCAGGCTGCGGCCGCCGTCGACCATTGTAACGACAGTGTGCGAGAACGCCGCCTTCAGCGGCAAATCGACGGGTCTCGGGCGTGGCTACTTCGCGGTAGCTGTGACGTCCACCTCAGCGGCCATCGCCGCGCCCACGATGCCCGCGGTGTTCTGCAGAGCCGCGGCCACCACCGGCGTGCGGTTCTTCAGCAGCGGAATCCATTTCTCGGCCTTGCGGCTGATGCCGCCGCCGGCGATGAACAGGTCCGGCCAGATCGCGTTTTCGACCGCTACCAGCACCTTCGTCACTTCGACGGTCCAGCGCTCATAGTTCCAGCCCTTGCGTTCCTTCACCGACGACGCGGCGCGGTGCTCGGCTTCCTTGCCGCCTACCTCGAGGTGGCCGAACTCGGTGTTCGGCAGCAGCACGCCGTTGTGGATGACCGCCGAACCGATCCCGGTGCCGAAGGTCAACAGCACGATGACGCCGGTGTTGTCTCGGCCCGCGCCGAACTTCTCCTCGGCCAACCCGGCAGCGTCGGCGTCGTTGAGGACCGTGACCGGCTGTCCGTCGAGCGCGTTGCTGTAGAACTCGCTGGCATTGCTGCCGATCCAGCCCTTGTCGACGTTGGCCGCGGTGCGCACGATTCCGTCGGTGACAACGCCGGGGTAGGTGACGCCGACCTTCTCGGTCCAGCCGAATTCGCGGACGACGGCCGCGACCGTCGTGCTGACCGCCTCGGGGGTGGCGGGCTGCGGGGTGGGCAGCTTGAATCGCTCGCCGATCAGTTGTCCGGTGTTCAGGTCGACGATGCCGCCCTTGACGCCGCTGCCGCCGACGTCGATTCCGAACCCGCGCCGCTGGCTCCCGTTGACGCTCTGGGCGGCGGCGGGTGAATTGGTCGCGGTCATCAACGCTCCTCTACTCCGGGCAGGCGTGCCGCAGCCACGTCATGCGCCCCACACCTTAGTGCTTCGGAAGTGGCCGCGCGGGACTGTCGGACAGACAGTCGGCGACAACGTCGACCGAAACGTGCTGCGATGGGTGCATGCCCGACAACGACGCCGATCCCGTCCTGCTGCGCTCGGTCGCCGAGCAGCTGGCCACCGAAGCGGCCGCCTTCGTGCGGCAGCGCCGCGCAGAGGTTTTCGGCGGCCACGGCTCGCCCACAGACGATTCGGGGCTGCGAACCAAGAGCTCGCCCACCGACCCCGTCACCGTCGTCGACACAGAAACCGAGCGGCTGATTCGCGACAGGCTGGCAGAGCTACGGCCCGGAGAGCCCGTGCTCGGCGAAGAGGAGGGCGGGACCCCCGCGCACGGGGACGACCTCACCTGGGTGCTCGATCCGATCGACGGCACGGTCAACTTCGTCTACGGCCTGGAGGCCTACGCGGTATCGGTGGCCGTGCAGCGCCGCGGGAGCTCGGTGGCGGGCGCGGTCGCGAACGTGCCCGCCGGCGCGGTGTACTCAGCAGCGCTGGGCCACGGCGCCTATCTGCGGAACGCCGAAGGCGCCGCACAACTGCACGCCAGCGCAGCCGACGATCTGTCGATGTCGTTGTTGGGCACGGGATTCTCGTACGACCGCGAACAGCGGGCCCGGCAGGCCGCGGTGCTCACACGGGTCCTACCCGAGGTGCGCGATGTGCGCCGGATCGGATCGTGCGCGCTGGATTTGTGCATGGTGGCCGCGGGGCAACTCGACGCGTATTACGAGGACGGCGTCCACCTGTGGGACTGGGCCGCCGGAGCGCTGATCGCCGCGGAGGCAGGGGCCACGCTGCAGTTGCCGCAGGGAAGCGGGGCGACGGGTGGGCCGGGGTTCATCACGGCCGCGGCGCCGGGCGTCGCGGCAGCCTTGGACGACGTGCTGCGCCGGGCGGGCGCACCCTAGACAGTCGAATCGCGCTGTCCGACACCAACTAAGCTCAGCAGGTCCCCGAGTGGATCTTCGGCAGCAGCTCGGAATCGGCCGCCTGAGTGGCGTCGGGCCGCAGGCTGGCCAGCACCGCCTCGATGTCGTCGCTGCTGCTCAGCTCCGTGAAATCGGTGCCGAGAGCCAGGTCGACGCTGTCGTCGCCGCGCTCGTCCTGGAACAATTCGGTGCACGGCGCCACGAGCCACACCGCGGCGGCCGCGGCACGTCCGGCCTCGCCGAACCGGATCTGACCCTGGCATTCCAGGCGCGCGGTTGCGTAGATCGGATCGTTTGCCGCGGTCGGCTCGGCGAACCCGAGGTCCTTCAGCGCGCCGGCCACCTCGGAGGCCTGACCGCCCTGACCGCTGGCGTTGAGCACCCTGATCTTGGTGTCGGCGAGGCGGGCCGGGCTCACGTCGACCATGTCGGCGCGCGATACCCGTTCACCCAGCGTCGGGGTGGGCGCGCCGGGGTCGCTGGGTGCAGGCGGTGGATTGCAGATCGCCGCCTCCGGCACGTCGGCGGGACGGTTCAAAGCTATGACCCACACCATCAACGTCACCACCGAAAGCGCGACGAACAACAGAACGCCCGGCAGGAAGTTCCGCCGCCGGAAGGGGCGACCGTGTTCGTCGAACGCGGTTCCCTCTGTGATTTGCGCGACCACGAGTGCACTCTAGAGCCCCTGCTCCCACCCTCTTGGCACCGCACGGCCGACCTTGTGACATAAATCACAGCGGAACGGGTACCAATACGGGCACGAATCGTTTGGTGGATGCGTTCGACGCTGGTACAAAGCTCTGTCGCACGAGGTTTTATTCGGAGGGGACGAGGATGGCTACCGATTACGACGCCCCACGGCGCACCGAGACCGACGACGTCTCGGAAGATTCGCTCGAGGAGCTGAAGGCGCGGCGTAACGAGGCCCAGTCGGCGGTCGTGGACGTCGACGAGTCAGAGTCCGCCGAGTCCTTCGAGTTGCCAGGCGCTGACCTTTCCGGTGAAGAGCTGTCGGTGCGAGTGATCCCTAAGCAGGCCGACGAGTTCACCTGCTCCAGCTGTTTCCTGGTTCACCACCGCAGCCGTCTGGCCAGCGAGAAGAACGGCGTGATGCTCTGCTCGGACTGCGCGGCGTAACAATTCTCTTCGCAGCTCAGCTGCAAGGCCCGATTCGCAGCTCAGCTGCGGATCGCAGCCAGCACCTTGTCCGGGCGACGACAACTCACCAGCCAATACGGCGTCGGATCATCCGGATCGTCGAGCACCACCAGAACCATGGGGCCCACCCACGGCCGATGAACGACGTAGGCAGCCGGGTCGAGCTGACGCCCCAGGGCCGCGGACTTGGCGCTGCGTGGCACCTCGGCCGACCGGGTGATCACATCGACGGGCAGGTGCGCCGGACCCGCCCAGAGCTCGGCGCCCTCCGGCCCGCTGACGACCCGCACCTCCGTACGCCCCAGCCACAACAGGACGACGACGGCGACGGGCAACAGCAGCGCGTACGGCAACCATCGAGGTAGGCCTGGAACGCCCATGTTCACCTCGAGCGCGATCAGCGCCGCGAGGCCCAGACCGGGCGGCCACCACCACCACGGCACCCAGAGCCGCTCGCGGTAGCGAACGGATTGCGTCGTGGCGTGCGTCTCGGACACGCGGCCAAGAGTAATCTCTGACGTCGTGCCCACTTCTCTGGCGGTCGTGCGCCTCGATCCTGATCTGCCGATGCCCAGCCGCGCCCATGACGGCGATGCGGGCGTCGATCTTTTCAGCGCGCTCGACGTCGAACTGGCACCCGGTGAACGCGCGCTGGTTCCGACGGGTATCGCGGTGGCCATCCCGCACGGAATGGTCGGGTTGGTGCATCCCCGTTCCGGATTGGCTGCCCGCGTAGGACTTTCGATCGTCAACAGTCCGGGCACCATCGACGCCGGATACCGCGGCGAGATCAAGGTTTCGCTGATCAACCTCGATCCGCAGGTACCGATCGTCGTGAACCGCGGGGACCGCATCGCTCAGTTGTTGGTTCAGCGGGTCGAACTGCCCGAGCTGGTCGAGGTCACGTCGTTCGACGAGGCCGGTCTCGGTGAAAGCACCCGTGGCGAAGGTGGCCACGGTTCCTCCGGCGGACATGCGAGTTTGTGAGATGGCATTCGGTAAGCGCAAAGACAACGAGATCGGCGACGGCGAAGACGTCGTCGGACAGGAGACGACGGGCGCCGTCGACGATGAACTCGAAGGCCCGTTCGACATCGAGGACTTCGACGACGCTGAGACGGCTGCCGCGGGCCGGCTGGATCTGGGCTCGGTCCTGATCCCCTTGCCCGCAGGTGGTCAGGTGCAGGTCGAGCTCACCGCCCAAGGAGTGCCCAGCGCGGTATGGGTCGTCACTCCCCACGGCCGGTTCACCATCGCCGCCTACGCCGCTCCCAAGAGCAGCGGCCTATGGCGGGAAATCGCCGCCGAACTCGCCGATTCGCTGCGCAAGGACGGCGTCAAGGTGTCGATCAAGGATGGGCCGTGGGGTCGCGAGGTCGTCGGCGTGGCATCCGCCCAGCAGGCCCAGGCAGCGCAGCAGGGGCAACCCGGCGTCGTGCGCTTCATCGGCGTCGACGGCTACCGCTGGATGATCCGCTGCGTCGTCAACGGTCCGCAGGAACACATCGACGCGCTCGCTGCCGAAGCTCGAGAAGCGTTGGCCGACACGGTGGTTCGTCGCGGAGAGACCCCGCTGCCGGTGCGCACGCCGCTGGCGGTCGAGTTGCCGGAGCCGATGGCCAACCAATTGCGTGAGGCTGCCGCCCAGCAGGCCGCCCAGGCGCAACAAGCTCAGCAGGCCGGTCAGTCGGAACCGGTCGCGCGCCGCAGCGCCCAGGGATCGGCGATGCAGCAGTTGCGGACGATCACCGGCGGCTGATTCTTCGACTACGCGGTTCATCCCACGCACCGGCTGCGTGCGATCCACCGGTTAGTGCCGGCCGACCAGCCGGCGGGCGCTACCGGTGTCCGGCCTCCAGCAGCGCGGCAACACATGCCGCGCCGAGCACCGCCGGGTCGGCACCCATTTCGTCGAGGGTGACCGTGCGCAACGCCGCCTGCGGCGCCGCCGTCACCCACTCGGCCGCCACCTCGATCGGATGCACGGGATCGTCGGTGGCGGCTGCCACGCCCAGCGGGACGGCCAACCGCTCCAATTCCGCGCACGTGGGCGCGACGTAGTTCGCTGCCTCCTCCATCGCCTCCGGCAGGTCCGGCCACTGCCCGAACCATGAGCGGGTGAGCTCGTCGCCCAGCCACCGTGGACTCGACGCCCGCATCGCCGCGCTGGTGGCCGCTAGTCCGTCCCGACGCAGCAGTTCGGCGGAATGACGCGCTGCGGCCGCCGCGGGTGCGTGCTGCGGTGAGCCGGTCCACGCCGGAAGTGCCGCGAGCACCGCCACCGTCCGGTTCGGATGCGTCAGCGCCCATGCCGTGGCGACGGCGGCGCCGATCGACACACCCCCCACGGCGATGCGCTCTTCGCGCGCTGCAGCGTCGAGCGCGTCACGGTATCCGGCGACGAGCCGGTGCGGCTGAGGCGCCGGCGTGACGAGCGTCGCACCCCGCTCATGCAGAGCGGCGGAAAACGCCCGGTAGACGAAGTCGTCGTCGGAGCCCGTGCCCGGTAGCAGGACCGTCGTGACGCCGCCGAGAGTGACCGTCATGACTCGATCGTGCCTTGGGCGAAGAGCGCTCGGCGTGGCGAGGTGACCCGGCGTGGCATCTCGTAACTCACAGGATTAACGTGGCGATTACTTGGGTAGGTCCAAGGTGCATCTGCGGACAGGTCAGGAGAGGCCATGGCAACCGCCGAAGGGTATCTGCGCCGGCTCACGCGACGGTTGACAGAAGACCCGGAGCAACTCGATGTCGAAGAGCTCAGCGACGAAGCCGCCTCGACCGGCGCCCAGAAGGCGATCGACTGCCAGCGCGGCCAGGAAGTGACGATGATCGGCACCCTGCGCAGCGTCGAGTGCAACGGCAAGGCATGCGCGGGCGGCGTCAAGGCCGAGCTGTTCGACGGCACCGATTCGGTGATGCTGGTCTGGCTCGGACAGCGTCGCATCCCTGGAATCGAGTCCGGCCGCACCCTCAAGGTGCACGGCCGGGTCGGCAAGCTCGACAACGGTGCCAAGGCCATCTACAACCCGCACTACGAGATCCAGAAGTGAGCGAGCCCGGAACCGAACCGGAGCAACCGAAAACCCAGCAGTCGACCAAAGCTACCGCCGTCCTCGACCAGATGGGCGGGGTCAGCGGTCTGATCTATTCGTCGTTGCCGGTCGTGGCGTTCGTTCCGGTGTCCCAGATCGTCGGGCTGATTCCCGCCATCGTCGCCGCGCTCGGCGTGGCCGGCATCATCCTCGCGTGGCGGCTGGCTCGGCGCGAATCTGCGCAGCCCGCCATCTCCGGCTTCTTCGGTGTCGGGATCTGCGCGTTGATCGCCTATGTGATGGGCGAGTCGAAAGGCTACTTCCTGCTTGGCATCTGGTCGTCGCTGTTCTGGGCGGCGGTGTTCGCTGTGTCGGTGGTGATCCGCCGGCCCGTCGTCGGTTACGTCTGGGGCTGGGTCAACGGACACGGCCGTGACTGGCGCCGGGTGCGCAAGGCGGTGACGGCATTCGACATCGCGACGCTGTTCTGGGTGGCGGTGTTCGCCTCACGTTTCATCGTTCAGCGGCATCTGTACGACGCCGACCAGACTGGGTGGCTGGGTGTCGCGCGAATCTCCATGGGCTGGCCGTTGACCGCGGTCGCGGCACTGGTGACTTACCTGGCGATCCGGGCCGCGCAGAAGGCCATCACCGCAAGCGAGTCCTCCGACGACGTGAGCGCCCCGACCGGACGCTGACGTCAGCGCGGCTGCGGGTGTAGCAGCAATTCCTGCATCTGCTCTTCGACCTCGGCGACAGCCACGAACAGCAACTCGTCGCCGCCCTCGAGCGGTTCGTCCGACTCGGGCACGATCACGCGGGGGCCACGCAGGATCGCCACCAGTGTGCAGTCGCGCGGCAGTTCGAGGCGCTTGACCGGCTTGCCGCCCCACGGGGTGTCGTCGGGCAGCGTGATCTCGACGAGGTTGGCCTGTCCCTTGCGGAACTCCATCAGCCGCACCAGGTCGCCCACCGCGACCGCCTCCTCGACGAGGGAGGCCAGCATGCGCGGCGTGGACACCGCCACGTCGACTCCCCAACTCTCGTCGAACAACCACTCGTTGCGCGGGTCGTTGACGCGGGCCACCACCCGCGGCACCGCGAATTCGGTCTTGGCCAAGAGGCTGACGACGACGTTGACCTTGTCGTCACCGGTGGCCGCGATCACCACGTCGAACTGTTCGAGCTGAACGGATTCGAGCATGGTCAACTCGCACGCGTCACCCAGCCGCCACTGCGCCGAAGGGATCGCGTCGACGTCGATGTGGTCGGGATTGCGTTCCAGCAGCGTCACCTCGTGGGTGTCGACCAGTTCACGGGCGATGGACCGGCCGACGGCGCCGGCCCCGGCGATGGCGACCTTCACCTGCGCCACTCCTCCATGTCGTCGTGGACGCGCTTCATCCCTCGAGATCCTCGCTCGGCGGCAGTGCCGCGATGGCAAGCGCCTCGGCGATATGGCCGGCGATCGCGGCTATGAACACCTGGTCGCCGGCCTGGATGACGGTCTTCGCGTCGGGCAGCAGCCCGGCGCCGAAACGGATCAGGAACGCCACCCGACCGCCGGTGGCCGCCTCGAGGTCGGTGATCCGGCGGCCCACCCACGACTCGTGCAGCGCCACTTCGGTTATGCCGACGTTGCCGGTCGGGTCGCGCCACTTGGTGGTCTCGGTTTCGCGGGTCAGCACGTTGAGCAGACGGTCGGTCGTCCACGGAACCGTGGCCACGGTCGGGATGCCCAACCGCTCGTAGACCGCGGCGCGCTTGGCGTCATAGATCCGGGCGACCACCCGCTCGACACCGAAGGTCTCGCGGGCCACCCGCGCCGAGATGATGTTGGAGTTGTCACCCGACGACACCGCGGCGAACGCTCCGGCTTCCTCGATGCCCGCCCGCAGCAGCACGTCGCGGTCGAAGCCCATGCCGAGCACCCGCTCCCCGGAGAACTCCGGTGAGAGCCGGTGAAACGCCGTGCCGTCGCGATCGATGACCGCAACGTCGTGGCCTATCCGGGACAGGCTGTCCGAAAGCGACGCGCCGACCCGGCCGCAGCCCATCACCACTACACGCACTCCCCGGTCCTTCCTGTCGAACCCGTGCAGTCGAACGCTACAGCTTTCCGACGGGCAATTGCTGCTGGGCTTACTCTTGGCACTCGTGTCCAAGCTATCCAGGTTCGCGCGGCGGGTAGTCCTCGGC
The DNA here is from genome assembly GCF_001499905.1 of Mycobacterium sp. GA-1285. Classification (GTDB taxonomy): domain Bacteria; phylum Actinomycetota; class Actinomycetes; order Mycobacteriales; family Mycobacteriaceae; genus Mycobacterium. The sequence continues at coordinate 169,906 of NZ_LQIS01000053.1, forward strand.
AGGCCGTTTCGCAGCGACAGGATTTCGCACACCCTGCTGCCGAAGCGGATAGCCCTTCCCGTCTTCGCCTCCGACGCCCTGTCGTCGGTGGCCTACGCGCCGGAAGAGATCTTCCTGGTGTTGTCGGTCGCGGGCCTGGCGGCCTACTCGATGACGCCGTGGATCGGCCTGGCGGTGGCCGCAGTCATGGTGATCGTCATCGCCAGCTACCGGCAGAACGTGCACGCCTATCCGTCCGGTGGAGGGGACTACGAGGTGGTCACCACCAACCTCGGCCCGACGGCCGGCCTGACCGTGGCGAGCGCGCTGCTGGTCGACTACGTGCTCACGGTCGCGGTGTCGATGTCCTCGGCGATGTCGAACATCGGCTCGGCCGTGCCCTTCGTCAACCATCACAAGGTGCTGTTCGCGGTGACCGCGATTCTGTTGGTGGCGGCCATCAACCTGCGCGGCATCCGCGAGTCTGGAACCGCTTTCGCGATCCCGACCTACGCGTTCATGGTCGGGATGTTCCTGATGCTCGGCTGGGGCTTCTTCCAGATCTATGTGCTCGGCGAACCGTTACGAGCCGAATCGGCAGACTTCGAGATGCATTCCGAACACGGTGAAATCGTCGGCTTCGCGCTGGTTTTCCTTGTCGCACGGGCGTTCTCGTCGGGCAGTGCGGCGCTGACGGGTGTGGAGGCGGTCAGCAACGGGGTGCCGGCGTTCCGTAAGCCTAAGTCGCGCAACGCCGCAACCACCTTGGCGTTACTCGGTTTTTTCGCGGTCACCCTGTTCATGGGAATCATCATGCTGGCCAAGGAAACCGGCGTGCAGATCGCCGAGCGACCGCACGAACAACTCGTCGGCGCCCCGCCCGACTACCACCAGAAGACGCTGATCGCGCAGTTGGCCGACGCGGTGTTCCACGACTTCACCGTCGGACTCTTCCTCATCGCCGGCGTCACGGCCCTGATCTTGCTGCTGGCCGCCAACACCGCGTTCAACGGGTTCCCGGTACTCGGGGACATCCTGGCGCAGGACCGTTACCTGCCGCGCCAATTGCACACGCGCGGCGACAGGCTCGCGTTCTCCAACGGCATCCTGTTCCTGGCGTTCGCCGCGATCGCGTTCGTCGTCGCTTTCCGCGCCGAGGTCACCGCGCTCATCCAGCTCTACATCGTCGGGGTCTTCGTGGCGTTCACGCTCAGCCAGGTCGGCATGGTGCGGCACTGGACGCGGCTGCTACGCACCGAAACCGAGCCCCTGTTCCGGCGCAAGATGATGCGTTCTCGCCTGATCAACGCGATCGGTTGTGCCTGCACCGCCACGGTGCTGGTGATCGTCGTGGTGACGAAATTCGTTGCCGGAGCTTGGATCGCGATCCTGGCGATGGGCCTCCTGTTCGTAATGATGAAGATGATCCACCGGCACTACGACACGGTGGCGCGGGAACTCGAGGAGCAGGCCGCCGCGGAAAGCGACATGGTGCTGCCGAGCCGCAATCATGCGATCGTGCTCGTGTCCAAACTGCATCTTCCCACGATGCGCGCGTTGGCTTATGCCAGGGCGATCCGGCCGGACACGCTGGAAGCCATCACAGTCAGCGTCGACGAAGGCGAGACGCGTGCCCTGATGGACAAGTGGGAGGACAGCGATATCAGCGTTCCGCTGAAGGTCATCGCCTCGCCGTACCGGGAGATCACCCGTCCGGTGGTCGACTACGTCAAGCGGATCAGCAGGGAGTCGCCGCGCACCGTCGTCACGGTGTTCATCCCCGAATATGTCGTGGGCCATTGGTGGGAGCAGTTGCTGCACAACCAGAGTGCCCTTCGGCTCAAGGGCCGCTTGCTGTTCGAGCCGAATGTGATGGTGACCTCGGTGCCGTGGCAACTGAGTTCCTCCGAGCGGCTCAAGACGCTTCAGCCACAGTCGGCGCCCGGCGACGCGCGCAGGGGATTCCTGGAGTGACCGGTGTCGCGGGTGTGCCGTCGGAACTGACGGTGACCGCAGGACCACCGGCTAACGGCGGCAGCTGTGTGGCGCGCGACGACGGCCGCGTCGTGTTCGTCCGCTATGCGCTGCCCGGCGAACGAGTCCGGGTTCGGGTGGTCGCCGATCGCGGGAAGTATCTGCATGCCGACACGATCGAGGTCATCGAACCGTCCGCCGACCGCGTCGAATCGATCTGCCCGATCGCGGGCGCGGACGGCGCCGGCTGCTGCGATATGGCATTCGCCGAGCCGGCGACGGTCCGCAGGCTCAAGGGCGCCGTCGTCGCCAACCAGTTGACGCGGCTGGGCGGCTACCACTGGCGCGAGGAAGCCGACGCCGCCGCCGAGCCGGTCGGTGACGCGGGTACGACCGGGTGGCGGACGCGGGTGCGGTTGGACACCACCGCCGCCGGAGAACCCGGATTCCACCGGTTCCACAGCGTCGACCTGATCACCGACCTGAACTGCGCGCAGCTGCCCGCCGGCATGGTCGACGGGCTGGCCCAGCGCGTCTGGCCACCGGGCGCGCATCTGCACGTCGCGGTCGACGACGAGGGCACGCGCCACGTCGTCCAGTCCGGACCCAAGTCGGGGCCCAGGGGCAAGGCCGCCACTCAGGTGATCGAGGGCGGCTACGAAGCCGTCCAGCGGATTGGGGGCCGGACCTGGCGGGTGCCCGTGACCGCCTTCTGGCAGTCGCACCGCGACGCGGCGCGGCTCTACAGCGAGTTGGTGGCCGGCTGGGCGCAGCTGCGTCCCGGAATGACGGCGTGGGATTTGTACGGCGGGGCAGGGGTTTTCGCGGCCGTGCTCGCCGAAGCCGTCGGGCAGAGGGGGAAGGTCGTCACGGTGGACACCTCGCGGGGAGCCTCGCGTGCGGCGCGCGCCGCGCTGGACGACATGAGATGGGTGTCGGTGGTCACCGACTCGGTCCGCCGGGCCGTGGCCGCCCAGCGGAAGCGGGCCGATGTCGCGGTGCTCGATCCGCCGCGCACGGGGGCCGGTCGCGAGGTGATCGATCTGCTGGCGGCCGCCGAGGTGCCGCGGATCATTCACATCGGCTGCGAGGCAGCGTCATTCGCGCGGGATGTCGGTCTGTACCGCGGGCACGGATACACCGTCGAGGAGTTGCGGGTCTTCGACTCGTTTCCGCTGACGCACCACGTCGAGTGCGTCGCGGTGTTGCGTCGGTAAACGGGTATCCCGTGCAGGATGCAGACGTTCCTGCCCTGCCCCGGTTTCGACGACACCGCCCGCGTCCTGGACCTCAAGCGGCTCGGCAAACAGCGGGTCGAGGCCATTCAGGTGGTTCGCGCGCTGACCGTGCCCGGGTACGGCTGGCGTCATCACCCGGCGGCGGCGATGTGGGCCGGCTACGAGGAAGCCCTGGTCCGGTACGGGCTCGACATCTGCGCCGCATGGTGCCGGCTGGGCCACGCCGACACATGCGCGACCACCATGGTCGCCGACCTGACCCGCACGACCGGCATCGGCACCCCGCGCACGCAAGACGAGTTGGCGGCCGCGGGGGAGGTGCCGCCGTGGCTGGGCGATCCGGCGTTCCACCGCAGCCATCAGTCGGTGCTGGTCCGTAAGGACCCGCAGCATTACCGTCAGTTCTTTCCCGACGTCCCCGACGACCTGGAGTACGTGTGGCCGGGCTCTGACCGTCCGCGCCGTATCGCGATCTGACGTCAGCGGCTGAAGTCCCGCGCAAGCCGCCGCTGCGGTGCGCGCATCGCGTTGATACGTTGAGCGACAGGGTGTGCCGGGAAGTCTGGTCGGCGAGTGTTTGTCGACCCCTACAGATCGGGACTCACCGTGGCCGCCGACCCACTCCGCCGATTCGCACAGCGGACGCTGTTTTCGCGCGGGTCGTGGTCCGAGACGAGTCGTGTGTCCTCGATCCTGCGCAAGGAGACCGTCGGGGGCGCGGTCCTGCTTGTGGCGGCGGCCGTCGCGCTCGCCTGGGCGAACTCGCCGTGGTCGGAAAGCTACTTCGCCCTGCGCGATCTGAGGGTCGGCGGCGAACCGTTCGGCCTGCACCTGGACCTGATGGTCAGCACCTGGGCGGCCGACGGGTTGCTGGCGCTGTTTTTCTTCGTGGTCGGGTTGGAGCTCAAACGCGAGTTCGTCGCCGGCGACCTGCGTGACCCCGCCCGCGCGGCCCTGCCGATCGCCGCCGCCGTCGGCGGCATGGTGGTGCCGGCCCTGGTCTTCGTCGCGATCACCGCTCACGTCGGCGACGGCGCCCTACGGGGCTGGGCGATCCCGACCGCAACCGACATCGCGTTCGCCGTGGCGGTGCTCGCGGTCATCTCCACGCATCTGCCCTCGGCCCTGCGCACGTTCCTGTTGACCCTTGCCGTCGTCGACGACCTTCTCGCGGTGTTGGTGATCGCCGTCTTCTACACCGAAGGCATCAACTGGGTCGCGCTGTTGGCGGCCCTGGTGCCGCTGGCGCTGTTCGCGCTGTGCGTGCAGCGCCGCATCCGGTCGTGGTGGCTGCTGGTTCCGCTCGCGGCGGCCACGTGGGCGTTGATGCACGAATCGGGCATCCACGCCACCGTGGCCGGTGTGCTGCTCGGGTTCACGGTGCCGGTCGTGCGTTCGCAGGCGGCAGGTGGGCCAGAGGCGGGACCGGGCCTGGCCGAACATTTCGAACACCGGCTGCGCCCGCTGTCGGCGGGCGTTGCCGTTCCGATGTTCGCCTTCTTCGCCGCGGGGGTGAACATCGGCGGCTATCGCGGGTTCACCGAGGCGATGACCGACCCCATCACGCTCGGCATCGTGCTGGGTCTGGTGGTCGGCAAACCGGTGGGCATCTTCGTGACCACGCGGGTCCTGGCGTCGGTCACGCGAGCCGATCTGGACCCCGCGATCCGGTGGATCGATGTGCTCGGCATCGCCCTGCTTGCCGGCATCGGGTTCACCGTGTCGCTGCTGATCGGCGACCTCGCGTACGGCACCGGCTCCGAACGTGACGAATTCGTGAAGATCGGTGTGCTGACGGGATCGCTGACTTCCGCCGCCCTGGCCGCGGTCCTGTTGAGGCTGCGGAACAGGCAATATCGGGCGATTCACGAACAGGAAACCGCCGATTCCGACCACGACGGCGTGCCCGACATCTACCAAGCTCGACAGGACTGACTACGACGGCCGTGCGTAAACTGAACGAATGCTTGAACAGATCCGCGGGCCCGCAGATCTGCAGCACCTTACGCAGTCGCAATTAAGCGATCTAGCACGTGAGATCCGCGAATTCCTGATCCACAAGGTGGCTGCCACCGGCGGGCATCTCGGCCCGAATCTCGGCGTTGTCGAGCTCACGCTCGCGCTACATCGGGTGTTCGATTCACCACACGATCCGATCATCTTCGACACCGGGCATCAGTCCTATGTGCACAAGATGCTGACGGGTCGCAGCCACGACTTCGAAACCCTGCGCAAGAAGGGTGGCCTGTCGGGCTACCCGTCGCGCGAGGAGAGCGAGCACGACTGGGTGGAGTCGAGCCACGCCAGTTCGGCGCTGTCCTACGCCGACGGGCTGGCCAAGGCGTTCGAGCTGTCCGGGCACCGCAATCGTCACGTGGTGGCCGTGGTCGGCGACGGCGCCCTGACCGGCGGGATGTGCTGGGAGGCGCTCAACAACATCGCCGCTGCGCGGCGCCCGGTGGTGATCGTCGTCAACGACAACGGCCGCAGCTACGCGCCGACGATCGGCGGGTTCGCCGAACACCTGGCGGGTCTGCGACTGCAGCCCGGCTACGAGCGTGTGCTCGAGGAGGGTCGCAAGGTGGTGCGCGGCGTTCCGGTCATCGGCGAGGTGTGTTACCAGAGCATGCACTCGATCAAGGCCGGCATCAAGGACGCGTTGGCGCCCCAGGTGATGTTCACCGACCTGGGCCTGAAATATGTCGGCCCCATCGACGGCCATGACGAGCATGCCGTCGAGGTCGCGCTGCGCCGGGCGCGCGGCTTCAACATGCCCGTGATCGTGCACGTCGTCACCCGCAAGGGCATGGGTTATGCGCCGGCGGAGAACGACGAGGCCGACCAGATGCACGCCTGCGGGATCATCGACCCCGAGACCGGATTGGCGACGTCGGTGCCCGGCCCCGGTTGGACGTCGACGTTCTCCGAGGCGCTGATCGGTTATGCGGCCCGGCGGCGCGACGTGGTGGCGATCACCGCGGCGATGCCCGGTCCCACCGGGCTGAGTGCGTTCCGCCAGCGCTTCCCGGACCGGTTCTTCGACGTGGGCATCGCCGAACAGCACGCGGTGACGTCGGCGGCCGGGCTGGCGATGGGCGGCCTACATCCCGTCGTCGCGATCTACTCGACCTTCCTGAACCGCGCGTTCGACCAGGTCATGATGGACGTGGCCCTGCACAAGCTGCCGGTGACGATGGTGTTGGACCGCTCGGGGATCACCGGCCCCGACGGCGCCAGCCACAACGGCATGTGGGACCTGTCGATGCTGGGCATCGTGCCCGGTATGCGGGTGGCCGCACCCCGCGACGGCGCTCGGCTGCGTGAGGAGCTCGGCGAGGCGCTCGACGTCAACGACGGCCCGACCGCGATCCGGTTCCCGAAAGGCGATGTGGGCGAGGACATTTCGGCTGTCGAACGGCGTGACGGCGTCGACGTGCTCGCCGTGCCCGCCGATGGACTCGGCGACGACGTGCTGTTGGTGGCGGTGGGACCGTTCGCGTCGATGGCGTTGGCGGTCGCGGAGTTACTGCGCAACCAGGGCATCGGTGTGACGGTCGTGGACCCGCGCTGGGTGCTGCCGGTGCCCGAGGCCATCGTCGCGCTGGCCCGCGAACACAAACTCGTCGTCACGCTCGAGGACAACGGCGTCAACGGCGGAGTCGGCTCGGCGGTGTCGGCGGCGCTGCGCCGCGCCGAGATCGACGTGCCCTGCCGCGACGTCGGCCTGCCGCAGGAGTTCTTCGCGCAGGCGTCCCGCGGCGAGGTGCTCGCCGAGGTCGGCCTGACCGACCGCACCGTGGCCCGCCAGATCACCGGGTGGGTCGCGGCTCAGGGCGCCGCGGTGAGCGAGGCCGAAGTCGGCCAGCGGCTCGACTAGCGGTCCCCAGTTCGCTCCATCTCGCCGACTGTGCGGTTTCATCCGCGACGCGCCGGTCGGACGGTATGAAACCGCACAGTCGCGGCGGGGCCAGCAGGCGGACTGCATGAAACCGGTTGTCATCGTGTGCATTCTGCTCGCGTAGGCTGCGGCGATGGACGTCGAGTTGGAGCGCTGGAAGGCCGCTGGCCGCTATTTCGACTACCTGGGCTTCGAGATCTTCTACCGGATCGACGGCCTGCCGTCGGGTGAGGCTCCGACGCTGCTGACCATTCACGGTTACCCGTTCAACTCGTGGGACTGGTCGCTGATCTGGCCGACACTCACTGAACGGTTCACCGTCATCGCGCCGGACATGATCGGAATGGGCTTCTCGGCGAAGCCGACCGCCTATCGCTACTCGGTGCACGACCACGCCGACGTCCACGAGGCACTGCTCGAGCATCTGAACATCGAACGGTGTCACGTCTTGGCGCACGATCTCGGGGACTCGGTCGGCCAGGAACTCCTGGCCCGCAGCGAATTCCGCGAGCAGTCGTACGGCGCGGTGCAGTACCAGTCGATCACCTGGCTCAACGGTGGACTGTTCAACGAGGCCTATACGCCACGCACGATGCAGAAGCTGATGTCGGGAACCCCGCTGGGCGACTTGATGAGTCCCCTGCAGGGGCGCAGTTCGCTATCGCGCAAGATGCTCGAGCGGACGCTCGACGAGATGTTCGGCCCGAACACAAAGCCGTCACGCGAGCTGATGGAGCGGTTCCACCAAATCCTGGAGTACAACGACGGCAAGCGCGTGCTGCACAAGGTCGGTCGATTCCTGGGCGACCGCTACACCCACCGCAACCGATGGGTGCGCGCAATGCGCCGAACGTCAGTGCCGATGCGGCTGATCGACGGGCCCGTCGACCCGAACTCCGGCGCACACATGGCGCGTCGGTACGCCGAAGTTATCCCCGACGCCGACGTCGTGATGCTCGCCGACGACATCGGCCATTGGCCGCAACTCGAGGCTCCGCGAGAAGTGCTGCGGCACTTCCTGGCTCACATCGAGAAGGTGACCACCTAGCTCCCGGCCGGCCGCGGATCGGCGAGCTGCGCGTCGGCTGCTCCCAACGCCTCGGCCAGCAATGGCACCGTCAGCCCGCGCTGCCACGGCCGCGCGCCCACGTCGCGCAGGAACTCCTCGATGACGGTCGCCCTGTCGTCGACGGGCTGCCAATCCCAGCACAACCGACGCACGGTATCGGGGGAGAGGAGGTTCTCGGTCGGCACCGAAACCCGTTGCGAGAGTTCGGTGAGCGCGGCGCGCACCGCATCCAGCCGGGCGGCGGCTTCGGGTTTGCGCCTGGCCCACCGGGACGCGGGCGGGGGGCCGTTCGACGTCTCCTGCGATGTGGGCAGGTCCTTGGTGGTGCGTGCCCGCGCGAGCGCATCCAGCCACACCTTGGCGCTGCGGCGCTGCCGGTTACCGCCGAAGATCGGAAGCGCGGTCAGCTTCTCGACGGTGTCGGGGTCGTTGGTGGCGGCGTTGATGATGGCCGAGTCCGGCAGAATCCGGCCCGGCGCGATGTCGCGGCGCTGGGCGATGTGATCGCGGGTGGTCCAGAGTTCACGCACGGCGGCCAACGCACGCGCGTCGCGAATCTTGTGGATTCCCGACGTGCGTCGCCAGCGGTCCCTCCGGGTCGGTGCCGCCTCGAATTTCCTCAAGTGTTCGAATTCCTGTGCAGCCCAATCGGTTTTGCCCTGCTCCTCGAGTTCCGCGGCGATCGCGTCACGCAGTTCGATGAGCACCTCCACGTCGAGCGCGGCGTAGTTGAGCCATTCGTCGGGCAAGGGCCGCTTTGACCAGTCGGCTGCGCCGTGCCCCTTCATCAGCTGCAGGCCGAGCAGCCGCTGCACCATCGCGGCGAGGTTGACCTTGTCGTATCCGGCAAGGCGGCCCGCCAACTCGGTGTCGTACACGCTGACCGGCCGGATGCCGAGCTCGGCCAGACATGGCAGATCCTGATCGGCGGCGTGCAATACCCACTCGTCGGTGGCCAGCACCTCGGCGACCGGTGCCAGTGCTTCGAGGGGATCGGCGCCGTGACTCACCGGGTCGATCAGAACGGTGCCGGCGCCGGCACGTCGGATCTGCACGAGGTAGGCGCGGTTGGAGTAGCGGAATCCCGACGCCCGTTCAGCGTCGACTGCGAACGGCCCGTGGCCGGACGCCAAGAGGTCGGCGGCCTTTCGGATCTCACTGACGCTGGCCGACAACGCGGGAACGCCGTCGCGTGGCACAAGCAACGGCGTCGCCTCGGGCTCGGCCTCTTCAGCCGTGGCCGCCTCGGAGATGGCCTCGTCGCTATCGGGCATCGTCAGGCGCGGGTGCGGGAGCCGAGGTCGGTGACGCCCTGAGGCGGCAGGCCGGCAGCGTGCTCGAGCACCTCACAGAACGCCTCGACGTGCGGGCCCAGCTCCAGCGTCGTCGCGGTCCATGAGGCACGCAGTTCCAGCTGATGGGCGCGAGGCGGGCCAGAGATGTCGCCGTAGCGCACCGATGTGGTGGCGGTGACCGTGCCGCCCAGAGCGGTGACGTGCTCGGCCCGCTCCGCAAGGGCGTCGACGAGCCAACTCCACGCGACCTCCGGGAGCAGCGGGTCGACGGCCTCACTGGAGTCCAGGTCGGCCTGGATGTAGGCGACGAGCCGCATGGTGCCGTCCCAGGCGTCGGCGCCGTCGGGATCGTGCAGCAGAATGAGGCGGCCGAATGCTTCGCCTTCCGAGCCCTCCGGCGCTGTCGGCACGATCGCCGTCTCGGGATGGCGGACCTCGGCCCCCAGCGCATAGCTGAACGGCGCCAGCCGCTGGGGCGGGCGGATCGGGCCGAGCTCGATCTCCGGTCGGACGGTGGTGGCATTCATCGCCGCCACCGCTTCGCGGAACTGAGCCGGTTCGGCGGTGGTCACGACGCTTGACGCTAGCCCATCAGGGCAGGTCTGTGCGCGTGGCGCGCCGATCTTGTCGGGCAACCAGTCAAGTCGAGGCACGGCAGGAGCCGCCCCGCACCCATGGCAGCATTGAGAGCGATGAACACGCGCCGTGAGCTGCCCGACTCGCCATATCTGGCCGCCGCCAGCGGCCGAAAACCCGGTCGTGTGCCGGTGTGGTTCATGCGGCAGGCGGGCCGCTCGCTGCCGGAGTACCGCGCGTTGCGGGCCAAGAACACGATGATGCAGGCCTGCTTCGACGCCGAGCTGATCACCGAGATCACGCTGCAACCGGTCCGCAGGCACGGCGTGGACGCCGCGATCCTGTTCTCCGACATCGTGGTGCCGTTGCGGGCCTCGGGTATCGACCTGGACATCGTGCCCGATGTCGGTCCGGTGATCGAGAACCCGATCCGCACCGCCGCCGACGTCGCCGCCATGAAACCCCTGGAACGCGAGCAGGTCGCCCCGGTGGCCGATGCCGTCGGAATGCTGGTGTCCGAACTCGATGACGTGCCGTTGATCGGGTTCGCGGGCGCGCCGTTCACGCTGGCCTCCTACCTCGTCGAGGGCGGACCGAGCCGCAACCACGAGCGCACCAAGGCGATGATGCTTTCAGAACCCGACACGTGGCACGCGCTGATGACCGCGCTGACCGATGTGACGATCGCGTTCCTGCAGGTCCAGGTGGACGCGGGCGTCGACGCGATCCAGGTGTTCGACTCGTGGGCCGGAACGCTGTCGCTGGCCGATTACCGCAGCTTCGTGCTGCCCCACAGCACGCGGGTGTTCGCCACGCTGGCCGCTGCCGGTGTGCCGATGACGCACTTTGGCGTTGGTACCGCCGAACTGCTGGGCGCCATGTCGCAGGCGGCGTCCGGGCACGGTGCCCCGGCCGTCGTGGGGGTCGACTGGCGCACGTCATTGTCCGACGCCGCCGCCCGGGTGGTCCCGGGGACGGCGTTGCAGGGCAACCTGGACCCGGTGGTGTTGCTGGCGGGTAGGCCGGTGGCCGAACGCGCGGCGCGTGCGGTCGTCGACGACGGCAGGCGGGCGGTCGACGCCGGAGCCGCCGGCCATGTGTTGAACCTCGGGCATGGCGTGCTTCCCGCGACCGATCCGGAGATCATCACCGAAGTGGTGGCGTTGGTGCATTCGCTGTGAGCGTGTCGTATTGCGTTGTCGGCGGGGGCATTTCGGGTCTCGTCGCCGCGTATCGGTTGCGTGTCGCGGCGGGTCCGGACGCGTCGATCACGGTGTTCGATCCCGCCGACCGGTTGGGCGGCGTGCTGCGCACCGAGCGGGTCGGCGGCCAACCGATGGATGTCGGCGCGGAGGCGTTCGTCGCGCGACGACCCGAGGTTCCCGCGTTGCTGGCCGAGCTGGGCCTGGCGAACCGTCAAATCGGCACGACCGGCGCCCGCCCGCTGATCTACAGCCAGGCCAGGTTGCATCCGCTGCCGCCAGGCACGCTGCAGGGGATACCGGCGCAGCCGTCGGTGCTGGCCGGGCTGGTGGACGACGCGACGATCGCCTGGATGCACGGTGAACGCAATCGGCCGTTCTCCTGGCGTCCCGGTGCCGACCCGTCCGTGGCCGAGCTGGTCGGGGGCCGGTTCGGTGAGCAGGTGGTCACCCGCTCGGTCGAGCCCCTGCTCGCCGGCGTCTATGCGGGTAATGCGGCGACGATCGGTGTTCGTTCGGCGGTTCCGACGCTGGCTGTGGTCCTGGACCGCGGCGCCCGTAGCCTCACCGACGCCGTCCGCGAAGCCGTGCAGCCACCGCTCACCGGGTCGGTCTTCGGCGCGGTCGACGGCGGCTACCGGGTGCTGATCGACGAGCTCGTGCGCCACGCCGGGGTGCAGTGGCGGCAGGTCACGGTCGAAGCAGTGCACCGCGACGCGCGGGGCTGGGACCTGGTCGACGACGAGGGCGCCCGCCACCACGCCGACGCGGTGGTTCTCGCCGTGCCGGCGCCTCGCTTGGCGCGGCTCGTCGCGCAGGTGGCTCCCCGAAGCGCCGCCGCGGCTCGACGCATCCCGGTGGCGTCGACCGCGCTGGTGGCGCTGGCGTTGCCGGGCGGTACGCCGTTACCGCAGCAGTCCGGTGTGCTGGTGGCCGGCGGAGAACGCCTGCGGTCGAAAGCGGTCACGCTGACGTCGCGCAAGTGGGGGCCGCGCGGCAGCGTCGAGTTGGTCCGGTTGTCGTTCGGCCGGTTCGGCGACAATCTGGCCCGCAGCGTGGGCGACGAGGAGCTGCTCACCTGGGCGGCCGAGGACCTCGCCACGCTGTTCGGTGTCAGGACCGAGCCGGTCGACTACCACGTGCAGCGGTGGATCGACGCGATGCCGCAATACGGCCCGGGCCACGGCGAGCTGGTCGCCGAATTGCGGGCGGGCTTGCCGCCGACGCTCGCGGTCGCGGGCGGATTCCTCGACGGGATCGGGGTGCCGGCGTGCGTGTCGGCGGCGACCAGGGCGGTGGCGTCGCTGGTCACGACACGCGTGGCACGATAGGGCTATGGCCAAACTCGACTTCGACGCGCTCAACTCCGCCATCCGGTACCTGATGTTCTCGGTATTCGCCGTGCGGCCGGGGGAGCTGGGTGAGGAGCGGGCAGCGGTCGTGGACGAGACCGCGACGTTCCTCAAGCAGCAGGAGGAGCGCGGCGTCGTGGTGCGGGGCCTCTACGACATCGCGGGCATGCGCGCCGACGCCGATTTCATGATCTGGACGCACGCCGACCACGTCGAGGCCCTGCAGGCCACCTACGCCGACTTCCGTCGCACCACCGCCCTGGGTCGGGCCAGCAATCCGGTGTGGAGCAATGTCGCGCTGCATCGCCCGGCGGAGTTCAACAAGAGCCACATCCCGGCGTTCCTGGCGGGCGAGGAGCCCGGCAACTACATCTGCGTGTACCCGTTCGTCCGGTCGCTGGACTGGTATCTGCTGCCCGACGAGGAGCGCCGCCGCATGCTCTCCGAACACGGTATGGCGGCGCGCGGCTACAAGGACGTCCGGGCCAACACGGTCCCGGCGTTCGCGCTGGGCGACTACGAGTGGATTCTGGCTTTCGAGGCGCCGGAACTGTACCGCATCGTCGACCTGATGCGGGATCTGCGCGCCACCGATGCGCGTCGTCATGTCCGCGAGGAGACGCCGTTCTTCACCGGACCGCGGATCAGCGCGGAGCAGTTGATCGATCGCCTCCCGTAACCGGCCCCGCTCGGTCATCATGGTCCGATGAGGACGAAGGTGCTGCTTGGCGCGGCGATGTCGATCGGGGCGCTCGCGGCGGCGCCGACGGGTTTCGCGCAGGCCCCGGACAGCGAGAAGTGTGCGCCGCGGTTCGGTCAGGTCATCGACATCACGGCCGGCGACATCGACTGCATCACCGCATCGGACTACGCGGTGCAATACGACCTGAACGGCGACAAGTACCAGGTCATCGGCCCGTTCACCTGTTACTCGGGTAACGCGATGACGGCGCCGCTGCTCTTCCAGTGCGTTGCCGACACCGAAGACCGCGCCGAGTTCGCTGTCTACCCGGCGTAGCTCTTGCGCCTGCGGTCTGCGCGCCGAAATGGCATTCCAGCAGAACTTTTTCGAGTGAAGCCCTGCTGGAATGCAATTTCGCGTCAGGAGGTTGGCTTCAGCCGCAGCGAGATCGAGTTGATGCAGTAGCGCTGGTCGGTCGGAGTGGGGTAGCCCTCGCCCTCGAACACGTGGCCGAGGTGGCTGTGGCAGTTGGCGCAGAGCACCTCGACGCGGTGCATCCCGAGCGAGTCGTCGGGCCGCAGGATCACCGCGTCGGAGTCGGCCGGATCGAAGAACGACGGCCAGCCGCAATGGGATTCGAACTTCTCGCTGCTCCGGAACAGTTCGGCCCCGCAGGCGCGGCACTCGTAGATGCCCTCGGTCTTCGTGTCAGTGTACTCGCCGGTGAAGGGACGCTCGGTGCCTGCCTCGCGCAGGACGTGGAACTCCTCGGGGGTCAGCTTCTGGCGCCACTCGTCATCGGTCAGCTGCAGTTTGGGAGCCGGTGTGGTCATGTCTCCACGCTACTAGTGCCGGCACGACGAGCCAGCTCCTCTGCATACGCAAAGGCGACGACCTCGTCATCCACATCGAATTCGCACAGATGCGTAGTAAGCCCGTCGCGGATCTCGCCCACAATGATGCGGGTCCACTCGTATCGCTCGCCGTCGTGTCCCGTGGCGTCACGCTCGTGGCGACTCACCGCGACCGTCGGTGAAATCCAGTACTCCGCCGAATGCCATGAACGCATCGAGGCAACCAGTGCGCAGAGATCCTCGTAGCTGGCACGCAGATCGGCGACCGAGCGGTCGGGGAAGCCGGATCGCGCGCGGCTGACGGCGTGCATATCCGGGTGGGACATCTCTCCGAAGACGGTGTCCCATTCGCGTCGGTTGATGGCCATCAGGTACTCGGCGATGTGGGCTGCGCCCTCAGCGACCGCGGCTCCTTCGCCGGCGCAGTACCGGCGCGTGAGTTCAAGGTAGGCGCCCTCGAAATCGTCCTCATCGAAGCGGCCGTGATACACGATACGACCGACGTCGTCGACCTCGTGAACCATCAGATAGCGGACCTCGAAACCCTCCTCATTCGACCAATGCAACAGGCCGAGATTCAAAGATTCGCCGCGCACCGCCAGGGTGCGGCACTCGAATGACGAGTAATCCTCGAGGAGTCGCTCAAGCGCGGCACGTGGCTCCCCGAGGGAATTTCCGCTCAGGCGCCGGTGATCATCGTAGAAAAACGGGTCCGCGAAAAGTGTGACAGCGGCGTCGATCTCCCGCGCTTGCAGTGCCCGCCAGAGGCGGTCTGAGGTCCTGGCGGCGCGATTCGTCTCGTCCAGCCGACTGGCTGTCGCACGAACCACCTCCTCTGCGTAGGCGAAGGCCGCCTCCTCGTCTTCGACCTCGAACATGCAAGCGGCCGCAATCCGCCCATCGCGGATCACGAAGACTTCGAGGTCGCTCCATGCATAGCGCTCACCGTCTCGTCCGATGGCATCGCGCTCATTTCGGCCGACGGCACAGGTGGGGGACAGCCAGCGAACCGCCGAATTCCACGTCCGCGCCGACTCGACCATCGTCATCAGCTGCTCGACACCCTTCCGAAACTCTGCTGCTGAACGATCAGTGAGGGCGGAGCGCGATCGGTTCTCGACGTGGAAGTCGGGCGTGATGAGTTCGCTGAACAAGCGATCGAGGTCGCCCTGGCTAACTGTGATCGCGAATTCTGTTGTCACGCGACCCGCACCGGCGAATGCCGAGCCCTCGCCAGCGTAATACCGTCGCTCAAGTTCGCGGTAGGCGCCTTCGAATTCGTCCTCGCCGAAGCGACCGTAGTAAACGATGCGCCCGTCGCCGTCGACTTCGAGAACATGCAGATAGCGAGTTTCGTAGCCGGCATCGTTGGACCAACGAGTGCGCGAAAGCTGCAGTGAGTCGCCGCGCACCGCCAAGGTATTTCCCTCAAAGTTCGTGTATTGCTGAAGGATTCGCTCGCATGCCGCGCGGACGCTGTCGGGCGGATCGCCTCCGATCGCCCATTGATCGTCGTAGATGTAGTCCTCAGTGAATAGACGTGCGGCGCACTCGGCGTCGCCCGCGCGCAATGCCTCTCCCAACGCGTAGCGCGTTCGGCTGGCAAGGTTCTCGACCGGTAGCCGGCTCGCGGCGGCGCGCACCATCTCCTCCGCGTAGGCGAATGCCCCGTCCTCGTCGTTGACATCGAATCGACAGTCAAGCGCGGCGCGCCCATCGCGGATCTCACAGACGTCGATGCTGGACCAGGTATATAGCTCGCCGTCCTTGCCGACGGCTTGCCTTTCATTTCGAGCGACGACGCAGTTTGACGACAGCCAACACTCGGCGACGTCCCATTGTCGAACCGAGGCCATCATCGACCTCAATTCCTTGAGGCTCGCTCGGAGTTCGGTCGCGGAGCGGTTCGGAAACGCTGTGCTAGAACGATTTTCGACACGGAAGTCGCGGGAGGTGAGTTCTCCGAACGCTCGGTCGAAATCACCGGCGTTCAGCGCAATTACCCACTCGGCGGCGAGTGTCACTGACTGGGCGACAGCTGCGCCTTCACCCTGGCAATAGCGGCGGGTGAGCTCCCGGTAGGCGCCCTCAAAGTCGTCTTCGTCGAAGCGACCGTGATACAGAATCCGTCCGGCGTCATCGACCTCGTGAACGGTCAGGTAGCGAACCTCGAAACCGTCGTCGTTCGACCACCGGGTCCAGCCGAGGTGGAGTCGCTCGCCGCGTACCGCGAGCGTGCGTGTCTCAAAGGATGTGTAATCCTCGAGGATGCGTGCGAGTGCAGTGCGCGTATCTCCGACCGGGTTTCCGTGTAGGCGGCGATGATCGCCGTAGGCAAATGACTCGGCGGCGAGCTGTGCAGCGGCATCGGTGTTCCTCGATTGCAACAGCCGCCAGAGGTTTTCGACGGTTCGGGTCGCCAGATTGCTCACTGTGAGCCTGCTGTTCGCTGTTCGCACTAGCTCCTCGGCGTACGCGAATGCAGCGTCCTCGTCGTCGGGTTCGAAAATGCACATCGACGCCATTCGCCCGTCGTGGACTTCGAAGACCATCAAACGCGTCCACGAGTAGCGCTCACCGTCGTGTCCGATCGCCTCGCGCTCGTGACACCCGACGCATACATTCGCTGAGAGCCAATGCGTTGCCGAATGCCATTGCCGCACCGACGTAACCAATGCATCGAGGTCTTCGACGGTGGCACGTAGCTCCGTGCCCGAGCGATCAGGGAAGATCGATCGTGAGTGGTTCTGGACGTGCAGATCGTCGACACTGAGCTCGCCGAAGAGGCGGTCCAGATCGCGGGTGTTGAGGGCCGTCGCGTACTCGATGGTTACGGCCCCCGCCTCGGCGAACGCGGCGCCCTCGCCCGCAAAGTAGCGGGTCTCGAGCTCGCGGTACGCCATGACGAAATCGTCTTCGTCGTATACAGCATGGGAGGTGATGCGCCCGTCTGCGTCGATACCAATGATTACGAGATGAGCCGTCTCGTTTCCGGCGTCGTCGGACCACCGGGTATGTGCGAGTTCAAGGCGTTCACCGCGGACAGCCAATGTGCTCGCTTCGAAGTGGTTGTACTGTCCGAACATCCGCTGCACAGCGGCTCTGAGCTCAACGCGGTCTTCAACAGGGTCGCCGCTCGACCGGCGATGGTCGTCATAGACGAAGTGGTCGGCGTAACAGGCGACGACGGTGTCGAGGTCGCCGTTCTCGCTTGCCCGTCGGACTCGTTGCCCTACCTCACACGCACGGTTCGTCAGCGCCAGCCGACTCGTGGTCGCCCGAACCCGCTCCTCGGCGTACGCAAATGCGGCGTCTTCATCGTCTACTGCGAACTCGCACATCGATGCAAAGCGGTTGTCGCGAAAAGTGAAGACGTAGAGTCTCGTCCACGTGTACTCCTCACCGTCATGACCGATCGCTTCGCGTTCGTTTCGGCCGACGCCGACCGCTGGCGATAACCAGCACTCCGCCGAGTTCCAGATCCGCGCGGAGGCGACCATGCCCCAGAGTTCTTCGTAGGTGGACCGAAGCTCGGCTGCCGAACGGTCGCCGAAAACCGACTGCGTTCGTGTTTCGAGCCGGAAGTCGGCTGTCAAGAATTCGCCGAAGACGCGGTCGAAATCTCCGCGATTCCACGCGAGATTCATCTCCGTTCCGATGGTGCCCACTTCGGCGAATGCCGCACCTTCTCCGGCGTAGTAGCGGTCCTCCAGCTCTCGATAGGCTCCTTCGAAGTCGTCTCCGTCGAAGCGGCAGTCGTAGACACACAAATCATCGTCACCGATTTCGGAAACATGAAGCTGTGTCGTCTCGTTACCCGCCTCATCCCACCAGCGACTGCGCACCATCGCCAGTCGGTCTCCCCGCACCGCCAGCACGTGGACCTCGAATCGGCTGTACTGATCGAGAACCCGCTGGATCGCTGCACGTATCGCGTCACGTCCGACGATGGGGTCGCCGCTCAAACGCCGTCGATCGACGTAGACGAAGGCATCGGCGTAGGTGGCCACAAGGCCCTCGACGTCGTGACTCCGCATTGCTTGCCAGCCGGCTTCAACGACGTCAGTAGCTCTGTTCTTGACTGCCAGTCGGCTGCTGGCTGCACGAACCCGCTCTTCGGCGTACGCGAACGCCGCATCTTCGTCGTCGAGGTCGAAGCGGCAGATCAAGGAGACGCGACCCGCGCGCCACTCGGTGACGTGAAGCCAGGTCCACGAGTAGGTTTCGTTGTCCCGGCCGATCGCCTCTCGTTCGAACCGCACGATAGCCCAGGAAGGCGACAGCCAGCGAACCACTGAGAACCACGTTCGTGACGACAAGACCCTCGAATGCAGATCTTCGTAGCTGGCGCGTAGGTCTTCGAGAGAACGGTTCGGGAACGGCGAACTCGACCTGTTCTCAACCCGCATGTCGGCGGCGAAGAGCTCACCGAATACCCGGTCGAAGCCACCGTGGTCCAGCGCGGTCGAATATTCCGCCGACGCAGCACCGGCGTCTGCGAACGCCGCACCTTCACCAGCGTAGTAACGGCGTTCCAGTTCTCGGTAAGCGCCTTCAAAGTCGTCTTCGTCGAACCGCCCGTGAAAGACAACCCGCCCGTCAGCGTCGATCTCGTGAAGGTGTAGACCGACCGTTTCGTTCCCCGCGTCATCCCACCAACGACTCCAACGCAATTCCAGTCGGTCACCGCGGACCGCCAAAGTTCGCCAATCGGAGTGGGGGTACTGCTCGTTGATTCGCGCTGAGGCGGCGCGTAATTCACTAGGACCCTCGATCGGGTTGCCGCTCAGCCTTCGACGATCGTCGTAAACAAACCGATCCGAGTACCATGCCATCGCGCTATCGACATGACCGGCCGTCCCTTTGCGCCAAGCGTCATCGACTTGCTCACTGGCCCGATTTGTTACTGCGAGTCGGCTGGTGGTGACACGTATTCGTTCCTCGGCATATGCGAACGCCGCATCTTCGTCGTCGAGGTCGAAGCGACACGCGGAGGCGACCCGGTCGTCGCGGATCTCGCAGACATCGAGCCAAGTCCACGAATAGGGTTCACCGTTGCGGCCAACCGCTTCCCGCTCGAAGCGGAAGACCGCCACTCTCGACGACAGCCAGCACACGGCGGCCTCCCAAGAGCGGGCTGAAGCGACCGCGGCGTCGAAGTCTTCGAACGAGCTCCTGACATCCGTTGCGGTGCGGTGGCCGAAAACCGAGCTCGACCGGTTCTCGAGACGATAGGACGAAGACGTCAGCTCATCGATCAGCCGGTTGTAATCGCGACGGTTGAGGGCGGTGATCCACTCCGTCGTCACCGCCCCCGCCTCCGCGTAAGCCGCGCCTTCTCCAATGTAGTAGCGGCGCTCGAGCTCTCGATACGCGCCCTCGAAGTCGTCTACGTCGAAGCGGCCGTCGTAGACCGTCTGGCCGGCGTCGTTCACCTCGGTGACGTGGAAGTACTCGGTCATGTTGTCAGATTCATCGGTCCAGCGGCTCTGGGCCATGAAAAGCCGTTCACCGCGAACAGCCAACACGCGAACGTCGAATTCCGTGTATTGATCGCAGATTCGGGTGACCGCGGCGCGCATTGCGTCGCGTCCGACGATCGGCGCGCCGCTGAGTCGTCGCCTATCGTCATAAACGAACTCGTCCGCATAGCTCGAGACGACGCCGTCGACATCATGTGACCGCAGCGCTCCGACGAATGGCGGCAATG
Organism: Mycobacterium sp. GA-1285; assembly: GCF_001499905.1. Lineage (GTDB taxonomy): Bacteria > Actinomycetota > Actinomycetes > Mycobacteriales > Mycobacteriaceae > Mycobacterium. The sequence goes on from NZ_LQIS01000053.1 coordinate 189,735, forward strand.
ACCGGGATGCCGGGTTTTCCACGGCAAGTCGACTGCTGGCTGCTCGCACTCGCTCCTCGGCATAAGCGAAAGCCGCAGACTCATCGTCAGGTTCAAATTGGTAGATCGATGTGAAGCGGCCGTCATGAAGTTCGCCAATATCGATCCTCAGCCACTCGTATCGCTCGTCGTCTCGTCCGACCGCTTCTCGCACGATTCCGGCAATGAAACAGTTGGGGGAGAGCCACTGCACAGCTGCGATCCACAAGCGAGAAGAATCGACCATCCTGCCAAGTTCCTCGAGGATGGCGCGAAACTCGGTCGAAGAAAGCTCCGTGAGTGGTGCGTGGGAGCGGTTCTTTATTGGGAAGTCGGAAGCGATGAGTCCGAATGCTCGATCGAAATCTTTTCGATTGATCGCGGTCGCGAATTCGGCTGTCGCTGCCCCCGCCTCGGCGAAGGCCGCGCCTTCGGCGGCGTAGTACCGTCGTTCGAGTTCGAGATATGCGCCTTCGAAGTCGTCCTCGTCGAAGCGGATGTGATAGAGGATGCGCCCGTCGTCACCGGTTTCATTGACGTACAGCGTCGTGGCGGCATTTCCGTCGTCATCGGCCCAGCGGCTCCATAGGAGATGCAAATGGCGGCCGCGTACAGCGAGTACGCGGACCTCGAAGTGGGTGTACTGCTCGAAAACACGCTCGATCGCTGTGCGCATCGCGTCGATACCGATGACGGGGTCACCGCTCAGCCGCCGGCGGTCGTCATACACGAACCGCTCCGAGAACCAAGCGAGGGCGCCCTCGACGTCGTGTTCCTTGGTTGCCCGGATGAACATGGGCAGCAGTCGGCACGAGTCATTGTCGACCGCGAGCCGGCTGGCCGTCGCGGGCGCTCGTTCCTCTGCGTTACCGAGTGCTGTCCGGGCGGGTCCCTCCATTGGCGTGACAAGGGGTTCGTCGACGAGTCCGACCGGGATCGACGCCTCCTTCGCCGCATACAGCGCTCGGGCTTCGGCTCGGGCTGCCCTGGCGCCCTCGATGTCTCCCGCCTGATCCAGTACACGGCTCAGTGCCAGGCACGCTTCAGCGTGGTCGAGCACGATGTCGGTTCCACTGGCGACCGCCACCGCATCCCGGGCCATTGCAGGGGCCTCATTGTGGCGCCCTTGCGCTGCGAGAATCTCGGCTCGCACCGCGCGCCACGCGATCGCCGTCTTCAGGTTATGGCCGGCGAGGCGCTCGCTTTCGGATGCGTAACGGTCGGCTTCGTCGATGCGGCCCTGCGCGAGAACGGATCTCGCCAACAGGGCGGCGGCCAGGCCCGCGTCGGCGCCGACGCCCAACGCGTCGAGGCCTTCCAGTGCCGTCCGGAAATGCGGTTCGGCTGCGACGGGGTCGCCACTCATCGACTCGATGATCCCGGCGAACAACTCCGTTTCCATGAGTCCATGCCGCAGCCCGAGGTCGGCGACGATCTGGCGAGCTTCGCCGAGCATCTTGCGCGCTTTGTCCGGTCGGCCGCGCAGCAGTTCCAGCACAGCCAGATGGCGCAACGACGTCGCTTCGAGGGAGGGTGCAGCCGTCGTCATTCGCTGCATCCGAACCACGTCGAGGCACCGGCCGCCGGCTTTGGGTACCGGGCTCGGCCCCCACAGCGCCGCGCCGGGGGCCGCCCCCAATGCCGCGGTGATCTGTCGGTGGTCTCTACTCTGTCGAGCCGCGATCAGCGCCTCGAACAGGTCGACTTCGCCGTCGCCGACCCGTCCCAAACGCAGCCGCGCGCTCGCTCGGACGCGGTGCGCCTTGGCGAGTCCCGCGGAGTCCGCGCGACCGGCGAACTCGTCGATGGCGCCTTGGAGGAGCGCGTCGTATTCCAACAACCGGTCCGGGTCGGTGTACACGCCGAACTGGCACCGATAGCACGTCGCCCAAGGCGCCAACGCATCATCGGCGATGCGCTCGAGATCCTCGACGAGGGCGGCGGCGGCGGTGACGTCGCCTGCGGAAAGAAGCGCCTCGCAACCCGTCAACAGAAGCTCGGCGTGTGTGGACTCGGCGGCGCCGGCGAGCGCCGCGCCTCGCGCGGCCTGGGTGCCGGCGGAGACCAGCTCGTCGCGGTCCAATGCGCGTCGCGCGGATGCCGAGTAATGGCTGGCGGCACGCAGAGCAAGATCGTTCGTGTGCTCGTCAAGCGTGCCCAGTTCGCTTCGATACGTGTGTGCGGCCTCCAAATGGCGGGCGATCATCTCGTCAGCCTCGAACGCCACACTGGCGCCGCCCGATTCGACCCAGTCGGCGAGGCGCTCGTGCAGTTCTGCGCGTTCCGACTTCAGCAGCCGCCGGTAGGCGACATCGCGGATGAGCACGTGATGGAATCGCCAGACGGCCTCGTCGCCGACGTACGTCCCCGTGGGTTGCGCGAGTTCGAGACGCCGAAGTCGATTGAGCGACAGCTTGATAGCGTCCGCATGACCGCCGGCGAGCGCTCGGACCGTACCGACCGAGAAGTCGGTGCCGATCACCGAGGCGATCTCGAGTATGCGTCGGTCACCCGTGTCCAGCCGTTCCAGTCGCGACGCGAGCAGGGCATGAATCGTCGGTGGAATGGTGATGGCCTCGACATCGATGGTCAGTCGCCAGCCGTTCGCGTGCTCCACGAGAACGCCGTCGTGGGCGAGCATCCCGACAAACTCCCGGACGAACAGGGGATTGCCGCCGGTGGACGCGGGGAGGCGATGCAGCAGCTCGGCTGGCAGCTCGGTGGCGCCCAACACCTTGGCGGCAAGCTCTGCCGTCGCCCCGGCGTCGAGGCCGTCGAGGTGGACCGTGTCGGCGACCCAGCGGCTGGCGGTGGCGAGGTCGGGCCGAATCTCACGCAGCTCGGGCCGTGCCAACGCCAGCACGAGCACCGGCACGTTCTTGACCCATTCGACCACATGCTCGATGAAGTCCAGCAGCAAGCTGTCGGCCCACTGAATGTCGTCGAGTGCGAACACAACCGGACCGCTCCACGCCAGCACCTCCACGAATCTGCGCAGCGCCCAGAAATTCTCCTCGACCGAGCCGGGTACCCCGGTGGCCAAACCGTGGAGGTCGCGCAGCAGACGATCGCGCTCCGACACTCCCAGCGGAATGTCGGATTCCAGATCGCGCGCGCGCAACATCTCGACGATCGGCGCCAGCGCAACCGACCCCTCGACGGCGCATCGAACCTCAACAACGCACGCATTTGTTTGGGCGCCCAGGAATTCGATAGCCAGGCGGCTCTTTCCGACTCCGGGGTCGCCGATGACGGTCACCAGCCGGGCCGCGCGCACCGCGACCGCGTCGTCGAGGACGCCCTGAAGCCGCCGCACTTCTTGCGACCGACCTACGAACGGCGCGGCGTCGGCGACATCCGAATGCCGCCCGAGCCACTGATATACCGCAACCGGCGCGTGGCGGCCCTTCACCTGCACCTGCCCAAGCGATTCGTAACCGTATCGCCCGCGTGTCGCTCGCCAGGTCTCCTCACCGACCACCACGCGCCCTCGCGGACACTCGGCTTCGAGGCGAGCGCCAACGTTGAGCGCGTCGCCCACCAGGTCGGCGTCACCCGCGCCGACAACGACCTCGCCGGTGTTTACGGCGACACGCAGCGCCAACTCGGTGCGGTGCGTCTCGGCGACCCGGGCGGCCAAGCCGACGAACCGGTCCTGCAATTCGACCGCGGCGTCGACGGCGCGTAACGCATCCTCGGGACCGATTTCGGGAACACCCCAGACGGCCATGAAACCGTCGCCTATGTACTTGGTGACGCCCGCGCGGTGCCGCTGTGCAGTCGACCGCAGCAGGTCGTGGTATTTGCCGATGACCTCACGGGCCGTCTCGGCATCGACCCGTTCTTCGAAGGTGGTCGACCCGGCCAGATCGGCGAACATCACCGTCACCGTTTTGCGCGCCGGTCCTGCGGTCGGCGGTTCCGGCACCGGCACGACCTGATCTACGAGCGGTGTTCCGCAGCCGCGGCAGAATCGCGCGGTCGGCTTCGCCTCCAATCCGCACGTTGTGCAGACCCGTGCGAGTGATCCGCCGCAGCCCTCGCAGAATCGCGCGTCCTCCTCGTTCGCCGTCCCGCAGGAGGCGCAGGTACGGCGGATCTCAGCCATGGTCAGCCCGGCCCCAGCGAGAAGGCGTCGTGGTCCTCCAGCGCGGCGGCAGCGCGGCGAAACATCGCGCGGACCAACCGCTTATTGCGGTCGTTGACGATCTCGATTCGACCCTCGGCCATGACGGGATAGACGAAGCACCAGGCGGTGGCGATTCGGTAATCCTGCCGCAATTGTTCTGCAGGGTAATCGATTTTGTGCTCCGCGAGACGGCCGCGATAACGAGCGAGCAGTTCGTCCTCACAAGTACGGCGCGTCTCGGGGGTGAGGCTCTGACTGAGAAAGTAACCGACATCGAAGGCGCCGCGGCCTTTGTTGGTGACTTGCCAGTCCAGCACCGTCAGCGGCGGGTCACCAGCGCTGGTAGCGAAGAACATCTGATCCAACCGAAGATCGCCGTGCAGGAAGGTCTGGGGCCGGCGGGAGACTTCTTCGAGGAACCACGGCACCAGCGTCGCGAACCGGTTGCCGTATTCACGGATGGCGGGCGTCAACTCCGAGCCCAGGCGCTCAACACACTTCGGCCAGGCAGCCTGGTAGTTGCTGATGGCTACGTCGGGAAATGGCGGCTCGGTGTGCGCCTTCAGCCACGGCAGCGCCTCGAGGCGATCGCTTTCCCACCAGTACGCGTGGTGGCGGGCGATCGCGTCGACGACGATCTCCGCGTCGTCGACGGAACAGCCGATGAGCTGATCGACGTTCCGCAGCCTGGCCAGATCTTCTAACACCAATACGAAATCGTGAGTCGCCTCGTCGAAGGCGGCGAAATACGAACGCGCGGGCGGCACAGGATTCGCCGCGCCGATCTCCTGGTAAAAGCGCACCTCTCGGCGGTAAAACTCGAGGTTCTCGCATAGATTCGTCCGGGCGGTGACATCGAGTGTCGGAAGCTTGACCACCACGGTCGACGGTAAATCCGGGTCGCCGTCCAGATGAGCCCGATAGAGGCGACCGAGCAACCCCACGCCGATACCGAATTGCTCGAGCTTGCACACCTTGACGTCGGCCTCGAGTACCTCGCTCAGCCATTCCGGTGTGATGGATTGCGGGTCTACCGGGATTCTCGGCATGTTGCGCCTCCCTGTAGACCACCCCCGTGAGCGAATCAATCGTACGAGATGGGAGGCGCATCAGCACTGGTTATAGTGCCTCGAACCGGAGCCAGAACCTTGCGTTAGCAAATGCTGTCGAAGCCAGCTCAGCTGATCGGCGGTGCCACCGGTCGGGCCGGTTCGGCCGAAGTATCCGGTCCCGAAGACTTCTTCAGCCAGATCGGGTCGATCCCGTCGTCGAGTCGGCCCTCCGCCTTGGCGTCCAGATAGCGGAAGTACAGCACCGAGAACACGACAACGAGCATCAGGCCCCACCCGTAGGTGAACTTCATGTACTCGAGGAACCGCCCCGTCGTCGGCCAGTGTCCGAGCAGCCAGCGGTCGGCGCTCATGAACCCGTAGATCGCCAGCCAAGCAGGCCAATTACGCAGAACCGAGTTCGGCAGCACCACCGTCATCAGGAACGGGAAAAGCATCATCGAGTAGTAGCCCTGTCCCAGGGACAGCACCAGGAACGAGGTGATCAACAGCACGCCCGACGACGTCGTCATCCAGAACAGCGGGTCACGGGTGCGGTAGTACTTGTACAGCAGCCACAGCGAGATCACGGCGATGACGGCAAAGGCGATGCGCAACAACAGGATCAGCCACGTGGGAAGTCCGTAGTAGATGCCGTTGCCGGCGATCGAGCTGTTGAAGTAGTCGCGCGTAGTGAGGATGTAGGGCACCGTCCGGGTCACGAAGTTCATCGGATCGCTGATCAACGGCCAGGCCGCGGCGTTGAACACCACCGGCACTGCGATCGCAGCGACCACTGCCCGCCATTGACGATTCAGCAACGGCAGCAACAACAGCGGCGCCAGCAGCGGTTTGACCACCAACGTCAATCCGATCGCGACACCCGCCAGCCACTGGTGGTTTCGCTTACCGTCAAGCAACCAGCGGAAGAACAACACCTCCGCCAGCAGTATGCAGCCGTTGATGTTGCCGAAAACCAGTGTGTTGATCACGCTTTCGGTGCAGAACATCGCTGCCAGCAGCGCGGGCAGGGCCACCGAGCGGAAGCCATACCCGAACAGCCGCACCAGGAAATAGGCGGCCAGCACGATCGCCACCGTATTGAAGAAGATGAACCAATACCGCGACGCGTCGACGGGCAGATACCCGAACGGCGCCATCAACAGAGTTCCGCCCGGCGGATACAGATAGTGCGGGTCGACATGGTTGAAGTGCTCGTTGTAGATGTCCCAGCCCATCTTGAAATTGACGACCGCCCGGTAGACGGGTCCGTAGTCGTCGGTGATGTAGCCGTTGGTCGCCAGCACGTAGCTGCGATGAATGATGAACAGGATCGCCAGCGGCCACAGGATCACCTTCAACACCGACGCAACGCTGGGCGGGGAGGTTCGGGGCCGGAAGGGCGTCGTCAACGAACTGGCCACAAGATCGCGCACGACCGCACGGTACCCGACCACAGTCGAGGTCAGCGTCAGGCAGGGCAGAACGTATCGGTGTCCGGCAGGTTGCCGCTGTCGAGGTAACCCAGGACCGGCGGCAGCGCACACGGCGAGTAGATCGAGGCTCCGTGCCCGATGCCCTGCCACATCACCCGCCTGTTGGCCGACCCGGCGTTGATCACCGTGGCCGCGACCGCGGCGACGCCCTCGTTGCCGACGATCGGATCGTTCTGGGTGCCGAGCAGCAGCACAGGAATCCTGAGGTCCTTCGGCTCCTCAGGCGTCGAACCGCTCGGCCAGTTCAGGCAATTGACCAGATTCAGCGCACCGACGGTGCCGAATTGCGGATACAGCTTGTTCCAGGCCACGACCAGTTCGCGCACCCTGTCCGGAGTGGGCCGGTTTAGCGAGTCGCTGCAGCTGTTGACGAACTGGCCGTCGGTGTTGCGCAGGCTCTCCGCCCGCCCGATCAGGTCCGTGAACGGCGCGGGATCACCCGACTGCGCGGCCGCGACGGCGGCTGCCAGCGCGTTGCCCGATTCGACGCGGTCGCCGCGGGGATAGGCCAGTGCGGTCGAGATCGCGTTGGTCACGGTCGCGACGGCCGCGCCGTTGGGTCCGCGGCCCTGGCGTGCGGCCGACAGCAGCGCGTCGACGGCTCCCTTCGGATCCGGGGCCAGCGCGCAGTTGGTCGCGGCGCACTGGGCGGCCCAGGCATCGAGCGCTGCCTGCTCGCCCTTGACCCGCTGCTCCATCGCGGCTTCGGCGGCGATGCCCAGCGGCAGAGGGGAATCGAGCACCAGGCGCGCGACCTTGTTGGGATGCGACCCGGCGTACGCGAGCGCCACCTGCGCCCCGTTTCCGACGCCCAGCAACGCCAGCGCGGGAACGTCCCAGGTGCTGCGCAACCGCTCGATGTCCTCGGCGGCGTGGGAGTTGTCGTAGGCCGAATCGCCGGGGGCGATGGTGTCGGTGCAGCTGGTTGTCGCGGTCTGCACGATCGCGCCCAGGTTCGCCACCGGATCGTCGCCGGACTGGAACTGCGCCTGGTCGAGCATCTCCTGGCGGTCGAACAGATCACGGCACTCCAGCGCGCCGGACATGCCCATGCCACGGCGGTCGACCGCGACGACCGGGCGGGTGTTGAGCACGTCGGTTCCCGCGCGTGACAGCCATACCGGCAACTGCAGCGACGACGGCAGGTCCGTGCCGGTGGTCATGACCAGCGGGCCGGCGTCTTCGGGGGTCTGCGGACCGCGGGCCCGCACCACACCGATGCTGACCGAACCCGACGCGCCGTTGATCGGGTCGAGGTCGGCGTCGTAGGTGGCGCAATCCAGCGTCACACCCGATGCGGCGGGAACGGCGGCGTCGCTGAACACCCGCGAGGTGCAGTCCCGCCAGGCCAGGTCATTCTTCGGCGCCTCGACGGCCGGCGGGCCCTCGGCAGCTTTGGTCGTTTCCGGCTCACCCTGAGGCCCCGCGCCGGAGTCGGTGGCGTAACGGGGGTTGGCGGCAAGGCCAGGCGCACACGCCGCGACGAACGCCACGACGGTCGCCAGGCTGAGAAGGCGAACCAGCTGACCACGCCGATGCATGCCGACCACAGTACTGATCCGCGGCTCAGTCGAGCCGCACGTAGCGGGTGTAGAGATAGCCGTCGTCGTCGGTCAGGACATGCGCAGGACGCATCCGATTCAGCACCTCGCCGGGGCCGGTGGCGATGCGGGGCGCCTTGCCGCCGACCAGGAACGGCGCCACCGTCAGGCACAGCTCGTCGAGCAGATCGCTCTCGATCAGCAGGCTCAGGATCTGCGGGCCGCCCTCGGTGAGCACTCGGAACAGCTTGCGTTCAGCCAGCGCCTTCAGTGCAGTCGCCGCGTCGACCTCCTGGGGTCGGGGGCCCGAGGCGTCGATCACCTCGGCGAACCCGCCGAGTCGTTTGCGGACGCCGTCGCAGGCCGAGGCGCTCGTCAGGATCAGCGGCGGCGTCTCGGTGCGGGTGAAGAACCGTGCGTCGGGATCGAGGTGGCCAGACCGGGTGATGACGGCGATCGGCGGCACCTCCGCTTGGCCGCGCGCTTGCCGGGCCCCGCGTTGTGCGACGGGCACCTGCGCCCCGGAGTAATTCTCGGTGCGTACGGTGGCGGCACCGACGAGGATCACGTCGGCGGCGTAGCGCATCTGCTCGAAAACTCGGCGGTCACCGGCTCCTCCGAGCGCCGCGGTCTTGCCGCCGGCCGTCGCGCCGCCGTCGATGCTGGCGATCATGTTGCCGCGCACCCAACACCTGTGCAGGTCGGCAGGGTAGGCGTAGAAGTCGGCGAGCTTGCCGTCGGGGCCCTCGATCGGGGCGCCGTCGGGCCCGAGCACTGTGAACCGGGCCGCAGCGGCGGTATCGGGCATGAAGACGATTGCAGCACGTCGCTAAGGTGCCTGCATGGACGGGTCCGGCACGGTGCAGCATTTGGTGGACCGGCACCCCGACGTCACACCGGATCGGTTGATCGCCCAACTCGTCCCGCCGCCCACGTTTTCCGACGTCAGTTTCGACAGCTACATCCCCGACGCCGCCGAGCCGTCGCAGGCCGCGGCCGTGCAGTCATGCCTGCGGTTCTGCGATCGGGCGCAGCAGCGGCGTGCGGGCAAGAAGAAGCTGTTCGGTCGCCGTGAGGTGCTACCCGGTGTCGGACTGTATCTTGACGGGGGTTTCGGCGTCGGCAAGACGCACCTGCTGGCCTCGTCGTACTACCGGCTGCCGGAACCGAAGGCGTTCGCCACTTTCGGTGAATTAACCCAGCTGGCAAGCGTTTTCGGCTTCGTCGAGTGCATCGAGTTACTGGCCGGCTACGTGGTGGTGTGCATCGACGAGTTCGAACTCGACGATCCGGGAAACACGACGCTGATCTCGCGGCTGCTCTCGCAGCTTGTCGAACGCGGGGTGTCGGTTGCGGCGACGTCGAACACGTTGCCCGAACAGCTGGGCGAGGGCCGGTTCGCGGCGCAGGACTTCTTGCGTGAGATCCACACTCTGGCAGCAATTTTCGAGACGGTGCGTATCGACGGTCCGGACTATCGCCACCGGGATCTTCCGCCGGCGCCAGAGCCGTTGAGTGACAGCGAGGTCCGAGAGCGCGCCGCGCGGTCATCCAGTGCGACGCTCGACGACTTCGACGAGCTGTGCGCACACCTGGCCACCATGCATCCGTCGCGCTACCTGTCTTTGATCGAAGGTGTCGCCGCCGTCTTCCTCACCGGTGTCCACACGGTCGACGATCAGAACGTCGCGCTGCGCCTGGTGTCGCTGACCGACCGGCTCTACGACGCGGGGATCCCGATCGTGGCGTCGGGCGCCAAGCTCGACACCATTTTCAGCGACGAGATGCTGGCCGGTGGATTCCGCAAGAAGTATCTGCGCGCGACGTCACGCCTGCTCGCGCTGTCGCGGGAAGGCGATCAAAGCGGTCGCTGAAGGTCTGATCGGTCGTGCGATGTCATACGCGGCACGCCGCGATGTGGGTATGAATCCGCACACTCAATCCCGCGTCCGCCCTAAAGCGGTCGCACCATCACGTAGTCGTTCTCGACGGCCGCGCCCAACCGAAAGGACTTCCTTCCGGTGACCGCGAAGCCGTGCTTGGCGTAGAACCGCTGTGCGCGCCGGTTCTGCTGATTGACGCCGAGCCACACGACTGCGGCGCCCATATCCCCGCCTACCCGCACTGCCGCCGTCATCAGCGCGGTCGCCACACCGGTGCCGTGGTGGTCTGGCAACACATAGAGCTTCGACACCTCGACGGCCGGACGGAGGTCGACCGCGTGCTCGACGTCCGGGTCGTCGGGCACACCGCGGATCAGCATGGCATAGCCGGTGATTGAGGCGTCGGCGCGCGCGACGAGTACCACCCGGTCGGGGTCGACGAGGTAGTCGCGGAACCGGGATTCCGACAGGTTCTCCTCGACGAACGCTGCGACGTCGTCCGGCGTCACCGCAGGGGGACACGCGAGCGGAAAGGTGCGGGCGGCGACGTCGACGAGTTCCGGCAGGTCGGCCTCGACGGCCGCCATGACCTCAATGCCCAACGGCCACTACACGTTCCACTGAGCCAGGTGCTCGCCGGTGATCTTGTCGAGAAGCACCACGTTGGACACCAGGTCGCGGTAGCAGTCCCAGAACACCGCACCGCTGACCGTGGAGCCGGCCGGTGCGTTGGTCAGCTGGCGCTGCAGCGCGTCCGGGGCGTCGGTGTTGCGCGGTTCGTAGCTGTCGCCCGTCGGCGTCACGCCGCGGAAGCTGTAGGTGATCGACTGGGCGTACGGTGTCGGCACCTGGATGGAATGCACGGTCACCCACGCCCGCCAGATCTGCTGCCGCGGGGGGCGGGGGGGATAGCCGAAGCCGGGCGGGACGGGGCTCGGATCGATGCTGTGCACGGTGATGTCGGCGACCAGGCCCTTGAACTTCACCTGCAACGTGTCGCCGAGTCGGCCGATCGGAGCGGTCACCGCCGATGCCGGCGCAGCGACCATTCCGGCGGCAACCGCCATGGCGACGACGAGGAGCACGAACCAGCGACGCATCCCCGCATGATCGCACACACTGAAACCTGTTACAGCCGCTTCCAGGTCAGGTGCCTCAGGCCGCTTCGAGACGCAACAACGTCGACTTGGCGCGCGGGCCGCCGACGTATTGCCCGGGCGAGCCGTCAGAGCGCACGACGCGATGACAGGGGATCACCACCGGCAGCGGATTGTGGGCGCATGCGCTGCCCACGGCCCGCACGGCGCGGGGGTTGCCCACGGCGGCGGCGACGGTCGCGTAACTCTCGCGCCGGCCGTAGCCGATGTCGCGGAGGTGCTCGATCACGTTGCGGCGAAAGCCCGCGGCGAGTCGCAGGTCGACCGGCACCTCGAACGCGGTACGGCGCTTGGCGAAGTACTCGTCGAGTTGGCGTGCGACGGTGTCGAGTCGGGCGGGAGCGTCCAGGATCCGCGGGCTGACCGCCTGCGCCAACCGGACGAGCACCTCGTCGTGGTCCTCGATCGCGAAGGCAACGCGAACCAATCCGACGGTGGTGGCGGCCAGCAGGAGGGGGCCGACGGGGGTGTCGAGAGTGCGGTAGGCGATGTCGAGCACGCCGTCGTCGTCGGCGGCGCGTTCGAGCTGTCGGTGCAACCGGCGGAGTGTTTCCTCGTCGGCGTTACGTTCATCGAAAAGCTTGTCGGTCATCGGTTGCGGTCCTCACGGTAGATTTCGCGCAGGGTCTTGATGCCGTCGGCGGCGGCGCGGCGGGCGGCGGCGGGGGAGTTGCCGAGCAGGCCGGCGATCTCGGCGAAGGGTAGGCCTGCGATGTGGTGATAGGCGACGGCCTGTCGCTGCTTGACGGGCAGTCGGGCCAGGGCGTCCCAGAGGTCGAGATCGCGGGATGCGGGGTCTGCCCGCGATGACGGCCGGTCCGGCATCGAGTCGGTCGGTGTGGGCCTGCGGGAGCGGGCCCGGCCGACGTCGAGGGCGCGGCGGTGCGCGATCGCGACAAGCCACGCCTCGACGTTGGCGTCGCCCGGCAACTGCGGGTAGGCGCGCATCGCGGACAGGAACGTCTCCGACCAGGCGTCCTCGGCGTCGACGGGGCCCACGACCGCGCGGCAGACCCGTAACACGGTCGGCCCGTGCTCGGCAACCACGTCTTCAAACGGTCGCACCCTCACATCATGAAGACGTCCAGGAGCCGACCTATGTGAGATCAATCCTGGGTGAACGCTTGCAATGCGTCGAGGAGTTCGGTTTCGAAGCGATCCTTGTCGACGCCGACGCGGTGCAGAGGCCCGTCGTCGGCCTCGGCTTCCCACAGCGCCAAGGCGATGTGCTCGGTTCCGACGTAGTTGTGTCCCAAGCGAAGTGCGTGACGGAACGTCAACTCGAGTACCTTCTTCGCGGCGGCGTTGAACGGGATCAGCGTGGGGAGCTCGCCCTCGGCCCGCGACGGCAAGGACACCACCTCGGACACAACGTCTGAGTCGACGCCCTGCCCTGCGAGCAGCTTGGCGGCCAGCGCGTCGGGATCTTTGAACAGGGCCAGCAGAAGGTGATCCGATCCGATCTCGGAATTGCCGGCCGCGTGCGCGAGGTTCTGGGCCTCGACGACGACGTTGCGGGCGCGGGGGGTGAACCGGCCGAAGCCCGCGTTGGGGTCGAGCAGTTCGGCGTCCGTGGGGGTCTTGGGGACGAAGCGCTTCTGCGCGGCCTGCTTGGTGACGCCCATGCACCTGCCGATGTCGGTCCACGATGCCCCGGAGTGACGGGCTTGATCGACGAAGTGGCCGATCAGGTGGTCGGCGATCTCGCCGAGAGACTCCGCCGCCAGCACCGCGTCGGTGAGCTGGGCGAGGGGTTCGGAGTGCACGGTTTTGATGACGTCGATGAGGTCGTCGAGCCGGACCGGGTTGGTGATTTTGGCGGGCCGCGTCATAGCGTCAACCCTAGGTTGACGGCAAGCATTCGTCAACTTGTGGTTGACGATCGCGGATACCCGCGTCTGACTGTGCGGTCGAGGATGCCCAGCGTCGCGCGCAAAGCGCTCTCGGAGATGACGGGGAAGATGCCCGCCTCGCGCCAGTGCTGGTCGATCTCCGACCAGTCGTAGAACGACGTCACAAGCGTGCCGTCGGCGGCGGGTTCGAGGCGATAGCCGTAGACATGGCCGATCTGTGGGCGTATCCGGCCCAGAATCGTCCACGAGATCAGGCGGTCCTGCTCGAAGTCGCGGATCGAGACGGTGACGTCGTACTTGCCCATGGGGAAGTCGTTCAGCGCTTCACGATCCATGTGCACGACGAAGCTGTCTCCGGCGGCGCGAACCGGTTCGCCTTCGGCGTCCTGCAACATCCCGGTCGCGTCGATCGCGACATGGCCCTGAGGGTCGGTCAGCACGGCGAAGATGTCGGCTGGGGATGCGGCGATGGTCCGCTGGACTTCGATGCGATCAGTCATCAGCAAATCATGCCTCGGATAGGAAACCCGTCAGTAGCCGTTTTGGTCATTGCGGCCGGGGTATTCGCCCACTGCTATGCCCAACCATGTGGAACCAGCTCGCGTGCAATCCGCCCTACTGCGGCGCGCGATCACGTTCATCGACGAGAACGCCCACAGGGAAATAACACTCAGAGATATTGCCACCGCCGTCAATGTCACGCCACGCTCGGTGCAGTACGCGTTCCGCAGACATCTCGGCACCACGCCGCTGGAGTACCTCCGCCGCGTGCGACTCGATCGAGCCCATCGCGAACTGCAAACAGCCGACCCGCGCAGCGACACCGTCATGGCGATCGCGGGCCGGTGGGGGTTCACTCACGCGGGCCGGTTCAGCGGTGTGTACAAGCGCACCTACGGGACGGCGCCGAGCGAGACGTTGCGCGCCTGAGAATCTATCTCGGGAAGAAGCCTTCGCGAGTGAAGAAGCCGGGCTGCCATCCGCGTGCGCCGAGGCACAGCATCGGGCGACCGTCGGGGGTTTGGGCTGCGGCTTGAGGCTTGGGGCAGGGTGAGCCGACTTCCTGGACGCCGAACAGTTCGTAGGACGCCTGCCAGAAGCCCTGATTGGTCGGGACGGGTGGCCACTGGTTCTCGATCCAGCGGCACTGCAACACTTCGCCGCCGGGGCCGCGCCCGAAGGTGAACCGTTCGAGGTTGAAGCAGGGCCCGGTGAGGTGGGCGTCGTAGTTCATCCCGGGGACGTCGGACGCGTAGCGGCCCGGCGTGTCGGGGTAATCGGTGTCATCGGCGGAAGCGAGCGGGGCCGCGCAGATGGCGGCGCCTGCGATTGCGGCGGCGGCGAGCAGTTGGTTGATCATGTCCCACCCTCGATGTCAGGACCGGTCGGTCTTCGCAAAGCGTAGTAGGTGCGACGCGACCGCTGCGCCATTTCCTCTCACCGGACAGCAGAACACCGACGGTCGAGCCCTCCGGTGTCCCCATGCGCGGCGTAATCGACGTTGTTGGCGGCGTCGCTCAGGCGCATCGGGTGGTCTGCGGTTGGCGCGGTGAAAGAAGGCGCGACGGACCGGAGTCGTGAGATCGCGGATTCAATTCGGCGGTTTCCGGGAAGTCGGTTGTGGACCGATCACTAGTGACGTCGCGTGAATCGTCATGGCTGGTGCTCGGTGCGAGTGAGAAGTCCGGCGTATTAACGGTTTTCGATTCGGTGAGGACGCGGCAGTTGATTGCAATCGCGGTGGTGCTGGTGATCTTGGCGGCTGCCTTGATCGTGTTCGGCATGGTGCTCTACGGCAACGGCGTCGGTGCGGTTCCCGACGAGGTGGGTCGCGACCCGGCGGCCACTCGAAAGGGTCTGGCGCGCGTGTCATGGAGGAACCTGTTCGCGCGAACGAAGACGTCGGCCAAAGAAATGCTGAATGAGGAAACAGGGCGCCCGGAGAGATTGACCGCGACCGGTGCCTTCTGCGTCATGGTTGGGCTCATCGCCCTGCTGCTCGCGCTGCTGGCGTTCGTCGCCGCTATGGTGTAGCGACGCGCTGCTCGGATGTGAGCGATAGGTCGAAACCTTCCGTGCGCTCAGGTTAGGTCGGGCAGACTGAGCGCGTGGGATGTCAGCACCTCAACGCGCGCCCGTCGAGCGCGGTTGTGCAGGGACGACGTGGACGCTCGATGCGATGAGTTGGGCGACCACGGTGACGAGCACGTTGGTGCCGTTTGCCTCTGTTACATCGACTGCGGCCGTGGCGATTTGGACCAAGCGCATCGACGCGAGAACCAAGAGGGAAGAACGCGATCACGCTCTGGTCCTGGACTACGAGAAGCGGGCGGGTGAGGACAAGAAGGCGGCGTTGAAGCGCCTCATTTCTGCGACTCTGCACCTCAAGCGCGGAGCCGAACAACTCGCCGGCACCGAACAAAGCCTGAGCCAACGGCGGGCTGAGGCCATTAGGCAACTGTACGAATTCCGTGTTCGGCTGGGTATGGAGGACGGAATCGCTGAGTTGATGATCTATGCCGCAGAGCCGGTTCGCGACCTCACGGAGTTGATGCTCGACGAATGGGATCGTCAGTTTCGTGAGCACGGATACTCGCTGGCGCAGTTGGACGCGTGCAAGAGGCGACTCGTCCAGACCGCAGGCGACCTCGCGCCGACCGACGAAGAAGCGATCTATGCGGAGCGCAAATGGGATGAGCTCAAAGAAGAAGAAGGGTCGTGGCTCAAGAAACTCGGCGACCAGTCAGAACTTGACGTCGAGGAGCTGGTGGAGCTCTGCAAGAGAATTCTGAAAGCCGCCCATAAGGATCTGCGCGGTGGTTACGGCGTAGAAACGGACTAACGCAGAGGTTGCGCTGAAGCACTTGTATTCCTGGCAGGGCGACTTCTCTACGTTGCGACGGTGCGCGCTTCGAGACCATCGACATCCTTAATACGCAAAGAAGACCTGGCCCAACGCTCCCGAAGTGACCGTCTAGGGCAGCTTCCCCATGAAAGATGCCTACGGCAACGTGTCTACCGACGTGGTCGTCAACATCAATACCTGGAAGCAACCATTGATCAGATCAACTTCGAGGGCGTGGACAAGGACAGGATCTGGGAGATAAGGGATTCCGGCTTTATATATCCCGAGTTCCGACCGTAGGTCGTCGTCGGCGCGGTCAACGGTGATCACATGGCAAAGGTTGCTGATGTGGTGATGCATTGGCTAGTGGACCGTTTTGCCGACAACTGACCGCCCGCACGGGCACCCGGCAGCGAGTCGAGCTGGCGCGGCACCGCTGATGGTGGGCGACCCTGGATGTCGTCCAGCACTAGACCGAGACAGCGATGGCGTCGCCTGCGAGAGCTGAAAAGTCGTCTCCCAGTCGGGCCCGTCAGTCGATCTGGGTCCTAAGCCTTCACAAGTGAAAACGGGTTCGTATATGTCTCTCCAACGGGCTTGCCGCATCCGCCTGTTGGATTGATAACGGTGTCCGTGCCCTGGAGCGTGACCGGGTCCCAGGAATACTCGCGCCTCATGGGAACCCACTCACCGGGATTCATTGGAGTGCCGCAATTCATTCCCTGGGGGTCGTCGACGATTAGATGCCAACGCCCGCCAGAAAAGTTCGCGTTGGCCGTCCATTGCGAACCCTCCTGCATGTGCACAGTGGCGCAGTTAGGACCGCAGGGCGAGAACACCCAGTGCCCAGCGTGTCCCCCGCTCGGGGTTGTGTAGACATAAGTCCCGGTCATTTCTTCGGCTGCTGCAGACCCCGCGAACCCAACCGCAGCTCCCGCAAGCACAACGCCAACTGCCAATCCGGTAATCGTCCTCATGGTTCCCCTCAAATCTTCTGAATCCTTCTGGCGAGTCGAATCGACGACAGCGCTTACTTCATCACCGGCGTCTGTCGTCATCATTTCCCTCCGTTGCTTGCCGAGTCGCCACCCCTGTCCCCAGGTGACTGTCAGCTTTTGAATACCGTAAGCGAACCTCCGAGCATGGAGGCGATGTTGAGCAACTCGATGTGGGCATGTTTGCCACGACAAGATGCCAGAGCTAGCAAACACCATCGGATACGGAGAAACCGCAGTTCACAAAGGCTAATCACATCGTTGTGGTGATCTTGAGCAACAAGAATTCGTCTCGGCCAATGCCTCGCCTTGCAAGCTGCCGTTACCAACGGCTGCGGGGGCGGGCCGCACGCTCACCTGCACAACGACGACGTGATGCGCGCGATGTTGTGTCCTCCGATCACACCATCGAGCACAGCCGCAGAGGAAGCCAAAGTACGGCAGGGTAAGTTGACCAGCTCCCTACCGGTTGCTCCGTTTTCGTCGCGGTTTTCAACCGACCTCAGCAGGGGTAAACCGGCGGCGTGCCTGACCGAAGATTCGAGTTCCGCTTCACCACTCCGTACCGGTTGGCGGGATTGCCATTTGGTATCAGACCTTCTACCTGTGAGGTCCGGGTGGGTGCCGGTCGGCTGACTGCTCGGTTCGGCCCGTGGCAGATCCAGACTGCACTGACCAACATCGCCGATGCGTCCATCACCGGCCCCTACACCTTCGTCAAGACCGCTGGTCCCGCCCACTTGTCGCTCGCCGACAGAGGACTAACCTTCGCGACCAACGGGGATCGCGGCGTGTGCCTGGCCATGGTCGAACCCATTCGCGGTATCGACCCTTTCGGGCTGCTCCAGCATCCCAATCTCACCCTTACGGTGGATGATTGCGACGCACTGCTGCGCGCCGTCTAGTGTCCTGAGTCATTAATTCGTCCGCTCTTGTTAGAGTAGGTGATGCCGTCACCGCGAGCTGCTGACATTGTGT
>NZ_LQIS01000054.1 GCF_001499905.1 Mycobacterium sp. GA-1285
ACACAATGTCAGCAGCTCGCGGTGACGGCATCACCTACTCTAACAAGAGCGGACGAATTAATGACTCAGGACACTAGTCGATCTCGACCCTAGCCGCGGGCAGGCGTTCCGCAGTCTGGGCGAGCGGTCGTCGCGCGGACTCGCGCAGCGTGATGATCGTCGCGAGCGAGACGACCGCGGCCACAATCAGGTACCACGCAGGTGCCACGTTGTTGCCGGTCTCGGCGGTCAACCAGGTGACGACGTACGGGGTGGTACCCCCGAACCCGGCTACGCAGATGTTGTAGCCGATCGAGAACCCGCTGTAGCGCACGGTGGTGGCGAACAGTTCGACGCCCGCCGACACCGCGGCCGAGACGTAGATCGATTCGATGACCGCCAGGCCGCAGTGGGCGGCGATCGCTGCGACCAGCGACCCGGAATTCAGCAGCAGGAAGAGCGGATAGCCCAGAACCGCGAAGGCCACCGAACCGGCGACGAGCATCGGACGGCGGCCGATCCGGTCCGACAGCGCGGCCAGCGGAAGGATGAGGATGAGCGCGATGAGGCTGGCCAGCGTGATCGACAGAAACGCGTCGGTCTTGGAGAACTCGAGCGTCTTGATGAAGTAGGTCGGCAGGAACGTGAACACCACGTAGTAGCCGACGTTGAAGACGATGAACATGCCGATGACTTGCAGGATCGGCCGCCACGACGTCGTGAACGCCTCGCGCAGCGGCGATTCGGCGACCCGGTCGGTCGCACTGAGTTCGGCGAAGTGCGGTGTGTCGTCGAGGCGTAGTCGGATGTAGAGACCGACGAGGCCGAGCGGCCCGGCGATCAGGAACGGGATGCGCCAGCCGTAGCTCTCCATCGCCTCTGTGGGCTGCAGCGCCTGAAGCAGGGTCACCGTGATGGAGCCGAGCAGGAAGCCGAGCACGCCGGACCACACCATGAACGTGATGGTCAGTCCTCGGCGGCGTTCGGATGCGAACTCCGCGAGATAGACCGCGCCCCCGCCGTATTCACCGCCTGCCGAGAATCCCTGCAGGCAACGCAGGAGCAGAAGGAGCAGAGGCGCGGCCACGCCGATCGACGCATAGGTGGGCAACACGCCGATGAGGACGGTCGCACCCGACATCAGCAGGATCACCAACGCCAAAACCCGTTGCCTGCCGAGCTTGTCGCCCAGTGGGCCGAAGACGAATCCACCGAGCGGACGCACGAAGAAGGCGGCCGCGAAAATCGCGAACGTGTTCAGCAGCGCCGCCGTGTCGTTGCCCGCCGGGAAGAAGTTGGCCGCGATGAACGTCGCCAGGAAGCCGTAGATCGCGAAGTCGAACCACTCGACGGCGTTTCCGATCGATGCGCCCGTGACCGCCTTCCGCACATCGCTTGGCATCCGACCTCCCGAAAGTAAGCGTCGCGCTGAGCATTTCGCTTACCGGCTGGGTAAGCGACCCCAAGAAGATATCGGGCTGTGCGCCGAGAGTATCCGCCTTCGGCTCTTGACCGAGTTGACGCGCTGTCAGAACGATGCGGGGTCGGGGTCGGCGCCTTCGGTGCCGACGGTGGTGTTCCACGGGTCGGGGTCAGGTGGTGGGGGTGGGGCCTGCTGGGTGGTGTGGTTGCCGATGCGGCCCATCTGGTGCGCTCGGCGGCGTTGAGGGCGCGTTCGCGGTGGATTCGGTGGAGCCGCTCGTGGGCGCGGGTTCGTCGTCGACGCGGCATCATCGCGCTTTTGTCGGGGTGGGCGGCGGGGTCGGTGACGGCCGGCAGGGTCGCGGTGGTGGTGTCCCAACCGGGATTAAACAACCGGCTACCGGGATGGGTGAGATAGGTTCGCCCCGACGGTGCGGTCCACAGGACGGTGCCGTCGGGCATCTTTGTGAGATACAGGATTGCTGCCCTTCAGCGCTTCCGCACGCCGGTTTGCCGAGCACGGGCTTTCACCTGGCTTAAACAGCGAAATCTCCCACTCTTTCCTGTGCTCAGCAAACGAGCGTACCCTTTGATACGGGTCGGGATGTCGGGAAATTCATGGGGGAATTGATCATGCTTCGTGGGCTACTGGTCTGCACCACCCCTGCGGTCGCCGCCGTGCTCCTCGCAATCAGCGGTGTCGTTCCGGGCGCGGCGCAAGCCGCCAGCAATACCGAAATCGATGCGCCTGCTCCATCGGCAGCGTCAACCAACGTAATCGACAGCACCCCGAAGGCGAGCGAACCGGCGGTTGGCCTCGATTACGGACCCGAGCAACCCCTCAGTCCGGTAAGCCAACAGCAGGCCGTCCGCAAAGCAAATGAGTACCTCGCCGTGATGGCCTTCTCCCGTAGCGGACTCATCAACCAACTCGTCCAGTTTGAAGGGTTCACCCCAGCGCAGGCGGCGTATGGAGTAACCACCACCGGGCTTTAGTCAGACCGTAGGTCCGTACCATCGGGGTGTTGCTGATCGCCCCACCCGCCGAACGTCTTAACCAAATGGTGAAGTCGGCACAGACACTTGATGTTCGACGGATGCGTGACCCCGGGCCGATACGGGGTGGTGTGGTCCAGATCGCAGAACTGGGCCGGGCGGGCGCAGCCGGGAAACCGGCACGTCATATCGCGCATCCGGACAAACCGTGCCATCGCAGGTGAGGGCCGATAACCGGTCTGGGGTGCGGGCGCGGGTTTGTCCACCCAGGCAACCTTGGCCCCATTGCGGATCAACTCCGCCAACAACGGCGTCGGGATCACCCCACCGCCGACGATCAACGCCGCCGCCGGCTTGGGCTTGGGCTTGGGCTGCGCCGACGGCGCCGATACGGCCGCCGATTCGCCCGACGCCGCCGCGGACTCGGGCCTCTCGGCAGACTCTGCTTCTGGTGCCGACGCCGCCGACGCCGCCGCCGCAGACTCTGATTGTGCTGCCGGCGCTGCCGCGGATTGGGCTGGCGCTACTGCCGCGGATTCCGGTGGGGTGGTGAGGGCGGCGGCTTCGGCGATGACGTTGATGACGAAGTGGGCTGCGCGCGCATCGTCGACTCCAGCCGACGGGCAATCGGGCCTGCCGCACCGGCAGCTCAGCGCCTCGGCGTTGGCGGCGATGGCGCCCAACGCCTCCGAGCGGCGCTGCCCGGCGCTGCGCGGATCGTCGTGGCACAACCGACTCGACACCTGCGCGATGCGACGTTCGAGCAGTTCCCCATCGGTGATGCTCACCCGGCCCACAACGACCTGGTGCCGGTCACATCGTCACGCTTGCCCAACCGCACATCACGGTTGTGGGTGGCCTGGCGGATGCGCCGGCGCGCGTCGGGATCGTATTGATCGACCAGCGCATCGATCGCGGATTCCAGCCGCGCCGCCGACAACCCACCCCAGGTCGCGGCCCGTTCGGCGATCGCGGTGTCGATGCGCGCGAGGACCTGCCCGTCGACGATCAACTGCGTGCGCCAGGTGATCGTGGACACCAACGCCGCACTGACCTGCCCCTGGGCAAACAGCGCCCCCACCTGGGGCAGCCGTTCCCGCAACGCCATCGCGATGCACATCTGCCCCGAGGCGGCCCGGTCTGCGACCCGCATCGCCGCCGAGATCTCCGCTGAGGCCATCCGCCACCCGTCCACGGCGAAATGCTCGCGCTGCTCGTCGGGTTCGGTGTACCGCGCGGTCAACGCCGCAGTGGCCGCCAACCGGCGCGCCGCCCACACCGCCTCCGCGCGCGTGCACTCCTCGATCACCGCCACCACAGCTTTGTCGTCAACCGCGGCGAACTCCGACCCGAACATGTGTGCGACTATGCCACCACCCCCCGACCGCGTTGACTCATCAGAAATGCGCGCGAATGGGTGATTCGTTGCCTCATTGAAAATGCGCGCGTAGGCCCAGTGGATGGGGTTGAGGTTGTCAGAGCGCAGAGCAATCACCGCGGCGGCTGCGTCGCGCTATCAGCGGGCCAGCAAGGGCGCTAAGAGTCGGATCCTTGATGAGTTGTGCGCCATCACTGGGTGGCACCGCAGTCATGCCCGCAAGGCGCTCACAGGTGCGTTAGAGCCCAAGGTGTGCACTGCACGATGCCCGTGGCCGGTCAAGTATGGGCCGGAGGTCATCGCGGCACTGACGGTGTGCTGGACAGTGTTGGGCATGCCGGCGGGCAAACGGCTTGCACCGATGCTCGGTGAACTGGTGGCGGTGCTGCGCCATTTCGGGGAACTGCTCATCGATGAGGACACTGCAGCCCTGCTGGTGTCGATGTCGGCGGCCACCATCGATCGCCGCCTGAGCGGTGAGCGAGCCAAACATCGGCTCAAAGGACACGTGGACACCAAACCGGGATCGCTGCTGAAAAGCCAGATCCCGGTGCGCACCTGGGCTGAGTGGGATGATGCTCGGCCCGGGTTCGTCGAGATCGACCTGGTCTGGCACGACGGGGGAATCCGGGGTGGGACTCATGCGTTCACCCTGACCGTCACCGATATCGCCACCGGTTGGACAGAGAACCGCTGCGTGCCCGACAAGACCGGCAAATGCGTGCTGGCAGCACTCAATGACATCGCGGCCAAGATGCCCTTTCCGATCCTGGGGGTGGACTGCGACAACGGTTCAGAATTCATCAACGAGCACCTCTTGCGGTGGTGCACCAAGCACCAGATCACCTTGACTCGCTCACGACCGGGCAACAAGAACGATGGGTGTCACGTCGAGCAGAAAAACTGGGCGGTCGTGCGCACCGTGGTTGGCTACCACCGTTACGACACCGCCGCAGAACTGTTGTTACTCAACGAGATCTGGGTGCTGCAATCCAAGCTGACCAACTACTTCTATCCCCAGCAGAAACTCGTTTCCAAAGTCCGCAAAGGCGCCAAAGTCTCCAAGAAACACGACCAGGCCACAACCCCGTTTCATCGCGTGATCGATCACCCCGGCATCGCTGTTGAACGCATCGTCGCGATGACTCGGACCTACTCGCTGATCAATCCCGCCGCCACCCAACGCCAGATCCGAGCCCTGACCGCCCAACTGTTCACCCTCACCACCAGCAAAGCCCCACCCGGAGCCAACCCGCCAATCAACAAGCGCGCACGCTTACGTGAGGCAACGAATCCACCTACGCGCGCATCTTGACATGAGGCAACTTGCCGACAAGTCAGCGCGGTCGCTCACCCCCACCGATCAACTCGCCGAGTTCCGTGATGGACCACGGCGGGCTGTCGTGGTGATCCCGGTAGGCGAGGATCGTTGGCGTCGGCCTGTCGAAGCGCCCGACGAATCCACCGGCGGCGATGAAGATCTGTCCCGTCACGTCCGCGGCCAGGTCGCTGGCCAGATACGCATACGTCGGCGCGACATACCCCGGCGGTGCGGCATCGAGAGCGCCTTGCATGCTCACCTCGTCCAGCAGACCGCGACGGTTGAGGTCGGCGATGTGCGCCTCGTAATCCGGTCCGGTCGAAAGCCGCGTCTTGGCGCCCGGGCAAACGACATTCGCGCGCACGCCGTGCTCCTTCAGTTCGGCCGCGAGCGCCAGCGTCAGCCCGTTGACGCCGCCCTTGCCTGCCGGGTAGCCCGTGCCGCCGTAGTCGCCGAGGAACGCGAACGAGCTCGTGTTCACGATCGCGCCTCCGCCTTGGGCCACCATCCTGGGCGCAGCTGCGCGGCAGGTCTCGAAAGCCGTATGGAGATGTGCGTCGATCAGCTCCCGGAACTGGCCGGACGTGATCGTGAGGATCGACGACCCGACGGGTTCGGCTGTGCCCGCACAGTTGATCAGGATGTCGATCCGCCCGAACTCCTCAACGCATGCGTCGATCAGGGCGTCCGCGATCTGCGGGTCGGCGGGCGAGCCGGGCACGCCGCGCGCATTCGGAATCCGTTGTGTCACTTGCGATACGACGTCCGGATCACGGCCGTTGACGACGACTCCCGCGCCGTGGGCGGCGAGCAGTTCGGCCACCGCCAGTCCGACGCCGCGCGAACCGCCGACGACGACCGCGCCCCGCCCGCTCAGAGACGGGCTACTTGCCATCCGACGACTGGTCGCCCGCCTGGCCGAACTGCATCATGTCCATGTTCCAGTAGCCCCGGAGGTTGGTGAGCAGTCCGGTGTCGTTGACCTTGTAGGTGAACACTCCGCGCACCGTGCTGGTCATTCCGTTGTCGAACATGCTGCGTAACACCAGGATATGAGCCACCTCGTGCGGCGAGCTGGATGGGAACGTCTCTTCGCAGGTGATGCGCAGGTCGTTGGAGGCGATGACGGCGTCGTAGAAGCCGGACACCGCTTCCTTCCCGCGGATTCCCGTCCCGTCGGGGTTGGTGAAGGACTTGCCGATCGGATCCTCGATAACGACGTCGTCGGCCATCAGGGCCAACCAGCCCTCCTTGTCGTGGGAGTGCACGCATCTCCACGAATTGTGGGACGCCGCCAAAGCCGGCGTCTTCTCGACGGTTTCCTGCGACACGAGCTGAGCTCTACCGGTCGTCGTCGGTATAGCGGATGACGCCGCGGATGTTCCTGCCCTCAAGCATGTCCTTGTAACCGTCGTTGATCTGCTCGAGCTTGTACTGCCGGGTGACCATGTCGTCGAGGTTGAGCCGGCCCGCCTTGTACATCGACAGCAACTGGGGGATGTCGAAATGCGGGTTGCCGCCACCGAAGATGGTGCCCTGCAGGTTCTTCTGGAGCAGCGTGAGCATCGCGAGGTTGAGGTTGACCTCGGTGTCGAGCAGGCTGCCGATGGCGGTGACCACGCAGGTGCCACCCTTGGCGGTGAGGTTGAGGTAGTTGTCGATGTCCTTGCCGTGCAGTTCGCCGACGGTGACGATCACCTTGTGGGCCATCAGCCCCCACGTGACCTCTCCGATACCGGCCATCGCGGATTCCCAGTCCGGATAAGCGTGCGTGGCACCGAATTTCAGCGCCTGGTCCCGCTTCCACTCCACCGGGTCGATGGCGAAGATTCGACGCGCGCCCGCGGCGACGGCACCCTGCAGGGCGCCCATGCCCACCCCGCCGACGCCGACGATCGCGACGTCCTCACCGGGCCGGATGTTGCCGCTGCGGACGGCCGAACCGAAGCCGGTGGTGATGCCACAACCGACCAGGCACGCGACCTCGAACGGGATCGACTCGTCGATCTTCACCACCGAACTCTTGTGCACGACCATGTAGGGGGAGAAGGTGCCCAGCAGCGTCATCGGGTAGACGGGCTGGCCCTTGGCGTGGATGCGGTGGGTGCCGTCGGAGACCGCGGTGCCGCCGAGCAGTCCGGCGCCGAGATCGCAGAGGTTGCGCATACCCGCCTGACACGACGGACAGTTGCCGCAGGAGGGGATGAACGACATCACGACGTGGTCGCCGGGCTTGATGTCCTCGACGCCCGGTCCGACCTCGGTCACGATGCCCGCGCCCTCGTGGCCACCGAGCACCGGGAAGCCGGCCATCGGGATGCCGCCGGTCACCAGGTGGTGGTCGGAGTGGCACATCCCCGACGCTTCCATCTGAACCTTGACCTCGTCCTTGACGGGATCCCCGATCTCGATCTCCTCGATCGACCACGGCTGGTTGAACTCCCAGATGAGAGCACCTTTTGTCTTCATTCGAACGTGCCTTCCGCTAGTACCGGTGACCTCAGAGTAGAGGGAGCAGTTAGGTAGGTCACATCCACCCCCAAGCAACTGCTTGGCCGGGTCACCAGATCGGTACCGGGGCCTGCCCGAGGGGGTAGTAGCCGGGCAGCTTCTCGCCGGCCAGGGCGCGCTCGATGCGCTTCTGCATCCCGGGCGACAGGTCGCCGGACTCGATCAGCTTCGCGTACCCCTTGGCGACGTGGCCGAAGTCGAAGAAGTCGCGCTGCCACTCGATCTTCAGCTCGGCGTTCAGCCGAAACCAGCTGCCCCCGATCCCGTAGATCTCGTCGGTGGTGCCGTCGGCCTTGTTCGCGATCTGCTTCCAGAACCCGACGATCTCGCCCTGCTTGTCGTCGACGAGCACCTTCTGATACTCGTAAACCCAGTTCTCCAGGCCCTCCATCTCCAAACCCAGTGCAACATCGCGGATCTCGTCTTTGCCGACACACATGACGTCTTCCTTGGGGCCGATGTTCCAACCGTACGTCGCGTCATCGGTGTAGAACTCGGCCAACGGCTTCCAGTCGCCGTTGCGTTCGGCTTCGCGGTTGGCCTCCAGCCATTGTTGGACCCAGTCGTCGAGTGCTTCGCGGGGTAGTGACGGCATTGTCATTCTCCTGTTTCTCTGATGGACAGTGCTTGGGTCGGGCACATGTCGACCGCGTTCTGGATTTCGTCGCGGGCTTCGTCGGGTGGTTCAGGGTCGAGGATCTCGACCTTGCCGCGTTTGGGCACCGTGAAGTAGTCGGGTGCCTCGAGTTCGCACATCGCATGTCCCTGGCACAGATCCAGATCCACTTCGATTCGGTAGCAACCCATTCGAAACCTACTTGGTTCGCCTGCGGTATCGGGCCTTCGCGGGCCGCTGCAGCTGCACCACCATCTTCGAGTGGTCATTGCGGTAGCTGTCGGCGGGCTGGGCCATCTCGAACTCATACTCGCGCAGGAGGACCGAGAAGATCGCCTTGATCTGCATCTGGGCGAACGCAGCGCCGACACAGCGGTGCCTGCCCGCGCCGAACGGGATCCACGTCCAGCGGTTCGCGATGTCGGCCTGCTCCGGTTTGTTGTAGCGGTCCGGATTGAAGCCGTCGGGGTCCGGGAAGTCCTCGGGAATCCGGTTGCTGATCGCCGGCGAGGCGGCCACGAAATCGCCCTTGTGGATGGGGAATCCGGCCACCTCGAACTCGCCCTGGGCCACCCGCATGAGGATGATCAGCGGTGGGTGCAGCCGAAGTGTCTCCTTGACGACGTTGTCCAGCAAGGGGATTTGGCGAAGGGCGTGGAAGCTGACCTCTTGGCCGTCGGCGTAGAGCTCGTCGAGCTCGGCCTGAACCTTGGCGTAGATGTCGGGGTGACGGATCAACTCGATCAGCGTCCATGCCGAGGTCCCCGAACTGGTGTGGTGACCGGCGAACATCAGCGAGATGAACATGCCGGTGACCTCGTCGGCCGAGAACCGCGGGTTGCCGTCCTCGTCACGGATCGACACCAGCACGTCGAGCATGTCGCGGTCGGACTTGTCCTTCGGCGGATTGGCTACGCGCTGGTCCATGATCTCCTGCACCAGCTCAACGAGTTTCACCCTTGCTTCGTCACGGCGCCGGAAACTCTCGATCGGCAGGTACGGGTCGACGTAGCACAGCGGATCGGTGCCGCGCTCGAGATCGTGGTAGTACTCGGCGAACCGGTGGTCGAGCTGATTGCGGAACTTCAACCCGATCAGGCACGCCGTCGACGTGTAGATCGTCAACTCGGCGAAGAAGTCGAGCAGCTCGATCTCGCCCTCGGGTCCCCAGTCGTCGATCATCTTCTTGACTTCGCTTTCGATGGTCGTCGCGTGGCCCTTCATGTGCTCACCGCGCAGCGCCGAATTGTGCAGCATCTCCTTGCGCCGCTCGGGGCTCGCGTCGAAGACGACGCCCTTGCCGAAGATCGGTGTCATGAAGGGATAGGCCTCGGCCTGGTCGAGATCTTCATCGGCCGAACGGAAGAAGAACTCGTTGGCCTCGGCACCGGACAGCAGGATGACGTGCTTGTCGACCAACTGGAACCAGCCGACGTCACCGCATTCCTCTCGGACCCGCTTCATCAGACCGATCGGGTCGGTGCGGAACTCCTCGAGGTGTCCGTGTTCTTCTTCGCCGCCGGATACCCGGGGCACGATCGCCGTCGTCATGACTTCAAATTCTCCTCGTTCAGCTTGAGCTGCTGGCGTTCTGCGGGTGCGTTGGTCAACGGGGCTTCAGGCTGAAGCTCCATGTTCGCGATGAACCCGCCGCGCGGCGTCTCCGCCACGAACGTGATGGCGCGAGCGAGATCGGAGGCCCGCAAGAAGTAGTCATGCCGGGCCTGGCCCCACTTCGCCCAATCCTCCAGGGCCGGGCCGATTTTCTCGGCGGGCAGGCTCCAGCCCATGCTGGTCTTGGTGGGACCGGGGTGCACGATCGAGGCGCGCACGCCGGTGCCCTCCAGTTCCATCTGGAAGTTGTTGACCATGGCGACCAGCGCGGCCTTCGCCGCTCCGTACGCGCCCATGTGCGGCCGCTGGCGTAGCGCCACATCGGATCCGACGAAGATCAGGTCACCGCGCTGGCGTTCGAGCATGCCGGGCAACACCGCCGTCGCGAGCCGGTTGGCGCCGACGAGGTGGATCTGCAACTGCGACTCGAACTCGTCGGTGGTGATCTCGGCCAGCTTGCCGAAATAGGTGTCACCGGCGCCCGCTACCAACACCTCGATCTCGCCGAGCGCCTCGACCGATTGCGCGACGAACGTTTTCACCGAATTGGGGTCGGTGACGTCGAGATGCAACCCGACGGCCTCGCCGCCGTCGGCGTTGATCTTGCCGACGATGTCTTCGAGTTTCTCCACACGCCGGGCACCGAGCGCGACCGGGAAGCCGCGTGCGGCCATCTCGATCGCCGTCGCCTCTCCGATCCCGGACGAGGCACCGGCGACGATCACGGGTCGCCGTTCGGGCAGGGGTTCAAAGCGGGGCATCAGACGGTCTCCACAGTGATGGGCAGGTGAGCGAAACCGCGCACATTGCTCGAGTGCACGCGGACGGCGTTGGCCTCGTCGACCTCGTATCGGCGAATCCGCTTGAACAACTCGGTAAGCGCCACCCTGGCCTCCATCCGCGCCAGATGCGCGCCGAGGCAGAAGTGGGCGCCGCTACCGAAACTCAACAACTTTGACCCGATGTCGCGGCCGATGACGAACCGGTCCGGGTCGTCGAACACACGCTCGTCGCGATGTGCCGAGCCCGGTAGCAACAGCACGACGTCACCGTCGGGAATCCTGGTGTCGTACAACGTCAGTTCGCCGACGACGGTGCGCGCGAGAATCTGGCTCGAAGTGTCGTAGCGCAGCGTCTCCTCGACCCAGAGCGGTATCCGGTCCAGGTCGGCGTAGACGGGGGTGAGCTGGTCGGGATTGCGGTGTCCCCAGAACGCCGCGTTCGCAAGCAGTTTCGTCGTCGTCTCGTTACCGGCGATCACCATCAGGAACATGAAGCCGAGGATCTCGTCGTCGGTGAGTCGGTCGCCCTTGATCTCGGCCTCGAGCAGCGCCGTGGTGAGGTCGTCTGTCGGGTGCTTGCGGCGTTCGGCCACCATGCCCTGGTAGTAGACGATCAGGTTGATCGACGCCTCCACGGCGGCGGGCGGCACGTCGGTCACGCCCTCGTCGCGATGCATCACCCCGTCTGCCCACGCCCGCACCTGCGCACGGTCGGGTTCCGGGACGCCCATCAGTTCGGAGATCACGTCCATCGGCAGCTTGCCCGCGAACTCGTCGACGTAGTCGACGGCTTCGTCGGCGCGGGCCTTCTCCAGCATGACGTCGAGGTGCTGCACCGCGATCTCGGTGACGCGCGGTTCCAACTCACGGATTCGCCGAGGAGTGAAACCCTTGGACACCAACGTGCGAAGCCTCAAGTGGTCGGGATCGTCCATGGCGAGGAAGGACATGGTCTTCGAGGCATGCGGGCCGCGGGAGGCCGGATCAAGCGATACGCCGAACTTGTTCGACAGCGTGGTGCTGTTGCGAAAACCCTCCCAGACATCCTGATGTCGCGACAACGCCCAGAAGCCGAGTTCGTCGTTGCGGTACAGCGGCGCCTCGTCACGCAGCCGCTTGTAGTACGGGTACGGGTCCTCGTGGAAGTCGTAATCGTATGGGTCGAGGACGATTTCGCTGATGGTCACTGGTCCTCCCCTAAGACGAGCCCGACCACGTAGCTGAGCCGGTCGGCGATCTGGTGGTAGGTGAAAACGCCGCTGCCCGCGTTGACCAGCGCGCCGAAGAACGTCATCTCCAGTGCGGCCAGGGCGCGCGGGTCGGCGTCCGGGCCCATGGCCGACCGGATGCGGCGATGGATCTCGGCGCCGATGCGGTCACGCACCACGCGCACCGCGGGGTCGGCCCCGCTCAGCAGCGCGGTCGTGCACGCGGCTGCGACTTCCGGTTCGTCGGCGACCGTCAACGCCATCGCGCGCAACGCCTTCTCGACGCGGGTCACCCTGCTGTCGTTGACATCGGTGAAGTACGGCACCCGGCGGATCAGGTCGAGGTACACCTCGGCGATCAGATGGTTCTTCGAGGAGAAGTAGGTGTACGCGGTGGCCGGTGCGACCTTGGCTCGAGCGGCGACGGCGCGCACGGTCAGATCGGCGTAGGACGACTCGCGCAGCATCTCGACACCGGCGGTGAGCACCTTGCGGAACGTCTCCTCCTGGCGGCGGTTCCGCGGTGCTTCCCCGGTGCTCACAGGTGCTGGGCCTGTGACCGCAACCACGGGTTCGCTGGACACTTGTCCAAGTTATCGGACCGCGGGTTGGCTCCGCAAGTGGCCAGCTAGAAAAGCCCACGCTTGCCAGCCGCGCCGCGAGAGGACTATCGTTCGTTCCATCATTTCGGACAGCTGTCCAGCAACGGTGAACGGAGACGGCATGGCAGTGCTGGCGAATCGGGAGAGTCTGCTGCTCATCGACGGCAAGCTCGTCGCGGGCAGCGGCGGGGCGTTCGAGACCGTCAACCCCGCGACCGAGGAAGTGCTTGGTGTCGCGGCGGACGCCACCGCCGACGACATGGGTCGCGCCATCGAGGCGGCCCGGCGCGCTTTCGACGAAACCGACTGGTCGACCGACACCGAGTTGCGGGTACGGTGCCTGCGCCAATTGCAGGCGGTTCTCAAAGAGCACATCGAGGAACTGCGGGAGATCACGATCGCCGAGGTGGGTGCGCCTCGGATGTTGACATCGGCGGCCCAGCTCGAGGGGCCGGTCGAGGATCTGAGCTTCTGCGCCGACACGGCGGAGTCCTACCACTGGGTCACCGATCTGGGGGAAGCGTCGCCGATGGGCATCAAGACCCGCCGCCGGATCGCCCGCGAGGCCGTCGGCGTCGTCGGGGCGATCACGCCGTGGAACTTCCCGCATCAGATCAACCTGGCCAAGATCGGTCCCGCGCTCGCCGCGGGCAACACCGTCGTGCTGAAGCCGGCCCCGGACACACCGTGGTGCGCGGCCGCGGTCGGGGAGCTCATCGCCGAGCACACCGACATTCCGCCGGGGGTCGTCAACATCATCACCTCCAGCGACCACGGGGTCGGGGCGTTGTTGTCCAAAGAACCACGGGTGGACATGGTTTCGTTCACCGGGTCGACGGCCACCGGCCGCAGCGTGATGGCCGACGGCGCCGCGACGATCAAGAAGGTGTTCCTGGAACTGGGCGGCAAGTCGGCGTTCCTAGTGCTCGACGACGCCGACCTCGCCGCCGCCTGCTCCATGTCGGCGTTCACCGCGTCGATGCACGCCGGGCAGGGCTGTGCCATCACCACGCGACTGGTGGTGCCCCGCGCTCGCTACGACGAGGCGGTCGAGGCAGCGGCGGCGACGATGGGAGGCCTCAAGCCGGGCGATCCCCAGGATGCCGGGACCATCTGCGGCCCACTGATTTCCGCTCGCCAGCGCGACCGGGTCCAAGGCTATCTCGACTCGGCGATCGACGAGGGCGGCACGTTCGCCGTCGGCGGTGGCCGGCCGGCCGACCGCGACACCGGATTCTTCATCGAACCGACCGTCATCGCCGGACTCGACAACAACGCCAAGGTCTCACGCGAGGAGATCTTCGGACCGGTGTTGACGGTCATCGCCCACGACGGCGACGACGACGCGGTCCGCATCGCCAACGATTCGGCCTATGGCCTTTCGGGAACCGTGTTCTCGGCCGACGAGGAACGCGCGAACCGGATCGCGGCGCGGATGCGGGTCGGTACGGTCAATATCAACGGCGGTGTCTGGTACTCGGCGGATATGCCGTTCGGTGGATACAAACAGTCGGGGCTCGGCCGGGAGATGGGGTTGGCCGGGTTCGAGGAATACCTGGAGATCAAGGCGATCGCCACGGCGGTGTGAACGCTCGCCGAGTGCCGGTGCGGACAAGGCATTCGGCAACGAGGAAAGGAACACGATGGGGCTCTACGGAGACCAGTTCAAGGACAAGGTGGCGATCGTCACCGGCGCCGGTGGCGGTATCGGCCAGACCTACGCCGAGGCGTTGGCCCGCGAGAGCGCCGCAGTCGTGGTTGCCGACATCAACACCGAGGGCGCGCAGAAGGTCGCCGACGGGATCAAGGGCGAGGGTGGCAGCGCGCTCGCCGTGCGTGTTGACGTCTCCGACCCGGAATCTGCGAAAGAGATGGCCGCGCAGACCCTTTCGGAGTTCGGCGGCATCGACTATCTGGTGAACAACGCCGCGATCTTCGGCGGTATGAAGTTGGACTTCCTGATCACCGTGGACTGGGACTACTACAAGAAGTTCATGAGCGTGAACATGGACGGCGCGTTGGTCTGCACCCGGGCGGTGTACAGGAAGATGGCCAAGCGCGGTGGCGGGGCGATCGTCAACCAGTCCTCGACCGCGGCGTGGCTGTACTCGAATTTCTACGGTCTGGCCAAGGTCGGGGTCAACGGACTCACACAGCAACTGGCAACGGAGTTGGGCGGCCAGAACATCAGGGTCAACGCCATCGCGCCGGGGCCGATCGACACCGAGGCGAACCGCACCACCACGCCGCAGGAGATGGTGGCAGACATCGTCAAGGGAATTCCGCTGTCTCGCATGGGTCAGCCGGAGGACCTGGTGGGCATGTGCCTGTTCCTGTTGTCCGATCAGGCGAAGTGGATCACCGGCCAGATCTTCAACGTCGACGGCGGACAGATCATTCGGTCATGAGCGAGGAACTGAAACTCGGCTATATCGGGCTTGGCAACCAGGGCGCACCGATGGCCAAGAGGCTGGTCGAGTGGCCCGGCGGGCTCATCGTGTTCGATGTGCGCACCGAGGCGATGACGCCGTTGGCTGAGGCGGGCGCGTCGCTGGCCGACAGCGTGGCCGATGTCGCCACTGCCGATGTCATCAGCGTCACCGTGCTGAACGACGAACAGGTGCGGCAAGTCGTCGGTGAACTGGCCGAGCATGCCAAGCCGGGGACGGTGATCGCGATCCACTCGACGATCAGCGACACCACCGCGCCCGAGCTCGCCGAAAGCCATGCTGCACAGGGGATTCACATTGTCGATGCGCCTGTCTCCGGAGGTGATCGCGCCGCGAAGAAGGGTGAGCTCGCGGTGATGGTGGGCGCGAGCAAGGAGGCCTTCACACTCGTGGAGAAGCCGTTCTCGCGATGGGCGTCGCTGATCGTGCATGCCGGCGAACCAGGCGCAGGCACGCGAATGAAGCTGGCGCGCAACATGTTGCACTTCATCTCTTTTACCGCTGCCTGTGAGGCGCTGAAGCTCGCTGATGCGGCCGGGGTCAATCTGCAAGACCTGGGCAACGTGGTTCGCCACAGCGACAAGCAAAGTGGTGGCGCCGGCATGGTTATGTTCCGCGACGATGCGAAACCGCTTCCCCCCGACCACTTCCTCTACCAGCCGTTCACGCATACGGCGGCGCTGGGCCAGAAGGACTTGAAGCTGGCGCTCGCGCTGGGCGAAGCTGTCGGCGTCGACCTTCCACTGGCGGAGTTGGCGTTGCAGAATCTGGCGGCCGGGCTGGGTGTGCCGCACGCAAAGGAGTGATGATGGACGAATTGCGCCGTAAGGGCCTCGAGAAGATGAACGAGGTCTACGGCTGGGAGATGCCCAACATCGAGGGCGATCCGTACTTCGACCTCACCGTCGACCATCTATTCGGCACCATCTGGACGCGCCCCGGGCTGTCGATGCGCGACAAACGGATCATGACGCTGACCGCCGTGACGGCCGTCGGGAACTCCGACCTCGCCGAGATCCAGGTCAACGCGGCGCTCGCCAACGGCGAGATGACTGAGGACGAGCTCAAGGAGATGGCCGTCTTTCTGACGCACTACCTCGGGTTCCCGCTGGGTTCGAAGTTGGACGGCGCGGTCAGCAAGGTCATCAAGAACCGTAGGAAGGCGTCGGAACGCGGCGAGGGTGAGAACAAGAAAGCCAATGTCAATGCCGCGGTGAAGATGCATTCCGGGAAGACGCTCGATGACCAGTAGGTATGCTTCGCTGTCGCGAGACGAGCTCGCGACGCTGGTGCCCGAGCTACTGCTGATCGGTCAGTTGATCGACCGATCCGGAATGGCCTGGGTCATCAGCAATTTCGGCCGTGAGGAGATGCTGCAGGTCGCGATCGAGGAGTGGATGGGTGCCAGCCCGATCTACACCAAGCGGATGCAGAAGGCGTTGAAGTACGAGGGCACCGACGTCATCACGATCTTCAAGGGTCTCCAGCTGGACATCGGGGCGCCGCCGCAGTTCATGGATTTCCGCTACACCGTCCACGACCGCTGGCACGGCGAGTTCCACCTCGACCACTGCGGCGCACTGCTGGACGTCGAGCCGATGGGCGAAGAGTACGTGCGGGGCATGTGCCACGACATCGAGGACCCGACGTTCGACGCGACGGCCGTCGCGACCAACCGTCGAGCACAGATCCGTCCGATCCACCGACCGCCGCGCACACCCGCTGACCGGCACCCGCATTGCGCGTGGACCGTGATCATCGACGAATCCCATCCCGAGGTCGAAGACCACCCCGTGCTCGAGGTCATCGCCCGAACACGCGCCGCCAGAACCGAACTCGACCCCATCGACACCGGCGACGAGGGACAATCGGACTACTCGGGTCCGCTGCTCTCGGACCTCGACTTCGGCGCATTCTCACATTCGGCGCTGGTGCGGATCGCCGACGAGGTCTGTCTGCAGATGCACCTGCTCAACCTGTCGTACGTGATCGCCGTCGGCAAGCGCGCCGGCACCAACACCGAACTGGCGACCGAGATCTGCACCAAGCAACTGATCGGCCTGGCGGGCATCGCCGCCGAACGCATTCACCGGGCACTGAAGCTTCCCGGCGGCATCGAAGGTGCCGTGCGCACACTGGAACTGCATCCGATGCTCAACCCGGCCGCATACGTCGACGCCGAATTCGGACCCGACAACGTCCAATTGCGACGCTCACCGGCCCACGAGGACGGTGCCTGGGTGTCGCTGGTGTCGCCCCACGAGCGGCGCCCGCTGCAGGCGATCGTCACGGCAGTGGACAAACACCTCGACGTCGAGGTCGCCGGCTCCGCACAGGAGTGGACTGCGCGCGTCGTCGAGACGGATACCGAGGCCGAGGAATTCTCCGAGGTGTCGGTTGTCAGGGTCAGTGGCGGTTCGGCATGGGAGTTCGAAGACCGCAAATCGCTGCCGCTGACCGTGCTCTGAACCCGCTCAGGGCCCGGGCCTACCCAGCTCCTCGTACTCCACCCCCAGTGCGCGCATCCTGGACGCGATGGCGGCCAGGTCGCTGTGTGAGCGTTGAATGATCTCAGCGACCTCGCCGGCGCCTTTGCTGACCACCGGCCACAGCATCTGTTCGCGGGCCGGGGTTTCGGGCACCGTCGCCGCAGCGTCTATCACCCACTGCCGAACCGCGTCCAGATCACGCCGGCCGGCCGCCACCACCGCCGCCGACCTGTCTACCTCCACCGCGAGTCGGCGGTCAAGATCGGCCAACGTCCCCAGAGTCCTTGCCTGCCTGGCGTTCCGGTCGCGATAGCCGTCGGCGCCCGCGCCCGTCCACTCCGAGCCGGGCGTCGCCGCCGCCACCTCGTCCCGTAGAGACTCCAGGCGGGCGCTGTAGTCCAGCCCGGCGCCGTCCTGCGGGATGCCCTCACCGAACGAGGCGCGCGCCCGCGACCACGTCGAAAGGAAGGCATCGACGACACTCACGATCGTGAGTTTACGGCCCGCCCGACGGCCGGTAGAGCACCAATTGTGGCGCCTAGCGGGTCACCGTCGGGGCGGCCACGGACGCGCCGACCCACCGGCGCAGGTAGTTCCGCAGCTCGGGGCCGCGGCGTGGGGGGCGCCCCGGATCGATGATGAACGACTGGATGATCCGGAGCAGATGTTCGGCCAGCTCGTCGAGGTCGTCGTCGTCGAACCCCAGCGCGGCCCAGTCCACGTCGAAGCGGCGCAACATCGAGTTGGCGAACTCCAACGCCACATCCGAGGTGATGGTCTGACTGAACGCGCTGGCCCGCGCGGGCGTCAGCAACAGCCCCGTGTGCTTGTCCTCAGGAAGCCATTCCAGTGCGGTGGCGATGCCCTCGGCGACCGCGTCCTGCGGGTCGGTCAATCCCTGCAGATGGTCGGCCAGCCGGTCCAGGAAGCCGGTCGCCGCGCGCTGCGCCGACGCCTGAAGCAGCGCGTCGGTGCTGGGGAAGTACCGGTAGACCGTCTGCCGCGTCACCCCGAGCGTGCGCGCGACGTCGGAGATCGAGAACTCCGCACCGCGCGCGTCGATCGCCTTGCCGGCAGCGTCGAGGATGCGGACGACCGCCTCCTCATCCGTCGACGGTGCCGAGCCGGACCAGCCGTGGGTGCGCACGGCGAAATCCTACTCAGCCTGCCCGATCAACCCGTGTAGGAGACCTGCAGGTCCTTGACGCCGTTGATCCAGCCCGACCGAAGGCGTTGAGGTTCACCGGCTTTGGCGATGCCGGGAATCTGGTCGGCGATCTCGTTGAAGATCAGCTTGATCTCCATGCGCGCCAGGTTCGCGCCGATGCAGTAGTGGGCGCCGTTGCCGCCGAACCCCAGGTGCGGGTTGGGATCGCGCAGGACGTCGAACCGGAAGGGCTGGTCGAACACCGCTTCGTCGAAGTTGGCCGAGCTGTAGAACAGACCCGCGCGCTGGCCTTCGCGGATGGTGACGCCGCCGAGTTCGGTATCGGCCAGGGCGGTCCGCTGGAAGCAGTGCACGGGGGTGGCCCACCGCACGATCTCGTCGGCGGCGGTCGTGGGTCGGTCGCGTTTGAACAACTCCCACTGATCGGGGTTCTCGAAAAACGCGTTCATGCCGTGCGTCATCGCGTTACGGGTGGTCTCGTTTCCGGCGACAGCGAGCAGGATCACGAAGAACGCGAACTCCACATCGCCAAGAGACTCCCCCGGCTCTCCTTCCACGTCGGCCTGTATCAGCCGGGTGACGATGTCGTCGGCCGGGCAACGACGGCGCTCCTCGGCCATCGCGTAGGCATACCCCATCAGCTCGGCGTTGGCGGCGGTCGGATCGGAGTCGAAGTCGGGGTCGTCGGTGTTCATGATCGCGTTGGTCCATCCGAACAACTTCTCGCGGTCGGCCTCGGGCACGCCGATCAGGTCGGCGATGGCCAGCAGCGGCAGGCGCATCGCGATGTCGTCGACGAAATTGCCGCTGCCCTTTTGCTTTGCCTCGGCGACGATTTCGCGCGCGGCGGTCGCCAACCGCTCCTCGAGCGTCGCGATCGCTCGCGGGGTGAACAGGCGCGACACCAGCTTGCGCAGCCTCGTGTGTTCGGGCGCGTCGTGGTTGATCAGTAGCGCCTTGGTGAGCTCGAGCTGATCGGAGGTGACGCCCTCGGGAAGTCGCATCACCGCGCCCTTGCGATTTGTCGACCACAGCTCGCCGTTGCGCGAGATGGCCTTGATGTCCTCGTGGCGGCTGATCACCCAGTAGCCGCCGTCGTCGAAGATCGACTCGGGTTGTTCGTTCCACCACACGGGCGCGGTCTTGCGCAGCTGGGCGAATTCGGCGACGGGGATACCGCGCAGCAGCACCTCGGGGTCGGTGAAGTCATATCCCTGGGGCAGGCGCATCGCGCCTTGGGGACCGGCACTGCCGGGTCCGAACGGGCATGTGGCCTGGGTCATACATTTGACCATACAATGTCTTGTCAAGTGTATGGCCAGCTGTCTGGCAACCGAGCCCGATCGGGTCTGCGGTTAGGGTGAGCAGTTGTGCGAGTCCTGGTAATCGGATCCGGTGCCCGTGAACATGCGTTGCTGGTGGCGCTGCGGCGGGACCCCCAGGTCGAAGGCTTGTCGATCGCGCCAGGTAATGCGGGCACCGCCGCGATCGCCGACCAGTACGACGTCGACATCACCTCGGGGGAGGCGGTCGCCAGGCTGGCGCAGCGGCTGGAGGTCGACCTCGTCGTCATCGGGCCGGAGGTACCGCTGGTCCTCGGCGTCGCCGATGCGGTGCGCAGCACCGGGATCGCCTGCTTCGGACCGAGCAGGGACGCGGCCCGCATCGAGGGTTCGAAGTCGTTCGGCAAAGAGCTAATGATGGCCGCCGGTGTGCGCACCGCCAGAAGCGAGGTCGTCGACAACCCCGCTCACCTCGATGCGGCGCTCGACCGCTTCGGCCCCAACAGCGGCGAGGCCGCCTGGGTGGTCAAGGACGACGGTCTGGCCGCCGGCAAGGGCGTGGTCGTCACCGCCGATCGCGCAGCCGCCCGGTCCCACGCCGCAGGCCTGCTCGATGCCGGACATCCGGTGCTGCTCGAGTCGTTCCTCGACGGACCTGAAGTGTCGCTGTTCTGCCTCGTCGACGGTGAGACCGTTGTGCCCATGCTCCCGGCGCAGGACTTCAAACGGGTCGGCGACAACGACACCGGCCCCAACACCGGCGGCATGGGGGCCTACGCGCCACTGCCGTGGCTGCCCGAGGGCGTCGTCACCCGGATCGTCGACGATGTGGTGAAACCCGTTGCCACCGAACTGGTCAAGCGCGGTAGTTCGTTCTCGGGGTTGCTGTACGCCGGGCTGGCCATCACCTCCCAGGGTCCGGCGGTGATCGAATTCAATTGCCGCTTCGGCGACCCCGAGACCCAGCCCGTGCTGGCCCTGCTGGAGACACCGTTGGGTCAACTGCTGTACGCGGCCGCAACAGGCAGCCTCGCCGACGAGCCCCCGCTGCAGTGGCGCGACGGCGCCGCCGTGACCGTGGTGCTGGCTGCGGAGAACTACCCGTCCCGCCCACGAGTCGGCGACGTGATCACCGGTTCTGAAGTCGAGGGTGTGCTGCACGCGGGCACGAGTCGTCGCGAGGACGGCGCCGTCGTGTCCTCGGGAGGCCGCGTGCTCTCCATCGTGGGTACCGGCGCGGACCTGTCCGCCGCACGTGAGGCCGCCTACCACGTGATCAAGTCGATTCGATTGGCGGGCAGTCACTTTCGCAGCGACATCGCGCTGGCCGCGGCCGAGGGGCGGATCGTCCTCTAGGCCGTCAGCAGCGGGGCCATCCAGGCCAGTTCGGCGGGCAGCTGCGAGCTCCAGAACCCGGCGTCGTGCCCACCCGGCGAGAAGCCCCCCGCGGGTGGATTCGGCAGCTGCGCGATGAACTCCTTGGTCGCCGAGGAGAACGGGTCGTCGGTCCCGCAGTCGATCCGGATCGGAATCGAGGCCAGCGCGGGCAGACCCCAGACACTGTTGGCGGCATAGTCTTCCGCGCTGTCGAACGCACCGGGCGCTGCGGCACCCGAGGAGGTCCACAACGCGGGGCTGACGGCGCAGATCGCGGCGGTGCGGGCGGGGCCGAGCCGCGCGCCGAGCAGCAGCGCCCCGTAACCGCCCATCGACCAGCCGAGGAAGCCGACACGCGAGGTGTCCAAACCCTGTGAGCCCAGCATCGGGATCAGCTCGTCGAGCACCATCGCCCCGGAGTCCTCGCCGGAGGCCCGCTTGTGCCAGTAACTTCCGCCGCCGTCGACGGCGACAACCGCGAAGGGCGGTAACCCCGCGGCGACCGCCTCGGCCAAACCGCGTTCCACACCCCCGGCCATCACGCCTGCTGCGTCCTGTCCCTTGCCGTGCAGCGCGATGACCGGACGCAGCGGCGCGGTCTGGCCGGGCGGCCGGGCGATCACCCAGTTGGTCTTCTGTCCGCCACGGGCAGCCGAGACGAAGGAGCCGTCGACGTAGGTGGGTGCGGCGGGCACGGCCGGGACCGCGGGGGCCATCCGCAGCGCCGCCAATCCGGCCGCCGTGCCGACCCCGAGACGCAGAAGCGATCGCCGGCTCAGTTCGGGCATGGCGGTCATGATGCCATCGCAGCCTCACTGCCCGATGAGCGGCGGCTGGTCCCTCGCATCAGAACACCGCCCCGGACTTCGGTGAGAAAGCCTGACGATTGGCCGAAAGCGCGATGGGAGGGCCGCCCGACTGGCAGCATGCTAAACGTGACGGCAGCGGTCACTCCCAAAGGAGAACGTCGACGGTTTGCGCTGGTCAGCGCCGCTGCCGATCTGCTGTGCGAGGGCGGATTCGACGCGGTGCGGCATCGCGCGGTGGCCCGTCGCGCAGGTCTGCCGCTGGCGTCGACGACCTATTACTTCTCGTCGCTGGACGACCTGATCGCCAAGGCCGTCGAATACATCGGCGAGCGCGAGGCCGAGCAGTTGCGCGCACGTGTGGCGATGCTGTCGCGGCGTAGACGAGGCGCGGAGTCGACCGCGGACATCCTGGTGGATCTGTTGGTCGACGACGTGGCGGGGCAACGGGTCAGCGAGCAGCTCATCTCGCGCTACGAGCGTTACATCGCGTGCGCGCGCCATCCCATGTTGCGTGACATTCAACGGCGGATCATGCGCCAGCGCACGGATGCCGTCATCGAGGTGATCGAGCGCTCGGGTCGCTCGGTGCGCGCCGAGTACCTCACCGCGCTCGTCAACGCGGTCGACGGTGCGGTGGTGGCAGCGCTCGTGGCCGAGGGCGACGGCCCTCGCGCAACAGCACGCGCGACGCTGATCGACGTGATAGACGTGTTGGCACCGATCGATGAGCGAGTGGCGCAGGTGTAGATGCCACGAGGAGGGCACCGATGAGCGCTTGCGCGAAGAGCAAAGGACACCGATGAGCGCTTGCGCGAAGAGCAAAGGACACCGATGAGCGCTTGCGCGAAGAGCAAACGATGATGAGCGCGCCGACCGACAAGCAACCTGAGCTTCGGCGGGTCATGGGTCCGGGGTTGTTGCTGCTGTTCATCGTCGGCGACATCCTCGGTACCGGTGTCTACGCGCTGACCGGTCAGGTTGCCGGTGAGGTGGGTGGGGCGGCATGGCTGCCGTTCCTGCTCGCGTTCGCCATCGCCACCGTCACGGCGTTCTCCTACCTCGAGCTCGTCACCAAGTACCCCCAAGCCGCGGGCGCAGCGCTGTACGCGCACAAGGCATTCGGGATTCAGTTCGTCACATTCCTGGTCGCGTTCGTGGTGATGTGTTCGGGCATCACGTCGGCCTCGACCGCATCACAGGCGTTCGCGGCCAACCTGATCAAGGGATTCGGCCTGGATTGGGGTAAGGCGGGTGTCGCGGTCATCGCGCTGAGCTTCATGGCCGTCCTCGCCGCGATCAACCTGCGCGGTGTCAGTGAGAGCGTCAAGCTCAACGTCGGCCTGACCATCATCGAGATCAGCGGTCTGCTGCTGGTGATCTTCGTCGGCCTGTGGGCGTTCACCCAAGTCGGCGATCACGACTTCTCACGTGTCGTGATGTTCGAAAGCAGTGAGGACCGAAACACATTCGTCGCGATCACCGCGGCGACATCGCTCGCCTTCTTCGCCATGGTCGGTTTCGAGGACTCGGTCAACATGGCCGAGGAGACCAAAGACCCCGTCCGAATCTTCCCGAAGGTCTTGTTGACCGGCTTGAGCATTGCGGGCGTCGTCTACATCCTGGTGTCGATCATCGCGGTGGCATTGGTGCCGATCGGCGAATTGCGGGAGAGCAGCACCCCACTGGTGAGTGTGGTCGAGGCCGCGGCGCCGGGCCTTCCGATCGACGAATTGTTCCCCTTCATCACGATGTTCGCGGTCTCGAACACCGCGCTGATCAACATGCTGATGGCCAGCCGACTGATCTACGGCATGGCGCGCCAGCGCGTTCTGCCGCCCGTTCTGGGTACGGTGCATCGGACCCGCCACACCCCTTGGGTGGCAATCATTTTCACGACCATCATCGCGTTCGGGTTGATCTTCTACGTGTCGGCGTTCGCGAGCAGCAAAGCGCTCGCGGTGCTGGGCGGCACCACGTCGCTGTTGTTGTTGGCGGTGTTCGCGACGGTCAATGTCGCGGTGTTGGTGCTGCGGCGCGATGTCGTCGAGGATGGCCCGCACTTCCGCACACCCACCGCACTGCCCGTCGTCGGATTCATCTCGTCGCTGTACCTGGTGACGCCCCTGTCGGGCCGCCCGGGCACGCAGTACCTGCTGGCCGGAATCCTGGTGGTGATCGGGATCGTGCTCTTCCTCATCACCATGGCGATCAACAAACAACTCGGCATCAAGGACGCCGGCATCACCGATCCGACTCAGTTGGCGCAGTCGCCGGATTGACCGCCCGGGGCGTCAGCCCCGGTGGTAGTGCCGGTGTGACGATGTAGCCGACTTCGCCGTCGCCGTAGATCGTGACGTCTTCGCGTCGCCGCTGGAAGTACAGCGCGACGTACGCGCAGAGCACCGCGTCCACGGGATCCTCACAAGCGTTCAGCTGGAAGGGTCGATCGCTCGCCTCGATCCTCTTGCGAAGTTCGAGCCAGGCGGGACTGCCGCGCACACCAAGCCGCGGCACCGCGTCGGCCAAACCCTCGATCAGGTCCACCATCCTCAGCAGCTCGTCCCTGCGCTTGGCGACGTCCTTGGTGCGCCGCTTGTACTTCAGCGTCCTGCCGAGTTCGAACAGCGAGATCGTTGCCGCATGCGGGTATACCTCGATCGCGCGACGGTCAGCGCGCGAGTGAGGGTCGGGGTTCAAGCCCAGTCGTTCGCAGAGCACTTCGGCGCGGGGCGGATCGAAAAGGGGGTTGCGCGAGTTCGCGGGCTGCGCGGTTGCCTCGAACGCTGCGAAGTCCCGGTTGTACAGCGTCTCGCCGAGCCGATATCCGCTCGGATTGTTGACGATGAGGGGCGCGTCGATACCCACGACACAGGGGCCCTCGACATACGGCGCGAGTGCCGTCGCTATCTCGTCGTCGCTGACCGCCGCACCCACCTGCACAAGCCGTCCGTCATCGTCGAGGACGGCCACCCCGGATTGGTTCCTGACCCCCCATGCGAGATCGAGCCCGACGAAGTACATGGCACCAGCCTGCACGACCCGGGTCGTAAGCTCAGTGTTTGTGACGATCCCCAACGTGCTGGCCAATCGGTACGCCAGCGAGGACATGGTGGCCATCTGGTCACCGGAAGCCAAGGTCGTCGCGGAGCGCCGGCTGTGGCTGGCGGTGCTGCGCGCCCAGGCCGAACTGGGCGTCGATGTGCCCTCCGGCGTGATCGACGACTACGAGCGGGTGCTCGAACAGGTCGACCTCGCATCGATAGCCGCGCGCGAACGCGTGCTGCGCCACGACGTCAAGGCGCGCATCGAGGAGTTCAATGCGCTGGCGGGCCACGAACACGTGCACAAGGGCATGACGAGTCGCGACCTGACCGAGAACGTCGAGCAGCTCCAGATCCGGCGTTCGTTGGAGCTGGTGCATTCCCATGGCGTCGCGGTGGTGGCCCGGCTGGCCGAGCGCGCCGTGCTGTACCGCGATCTGGTGATGGCCGGCCGCAGCCACAACGTCGCGGCACAGGCCACCACGCTGGGCAAGCGGTTCGCCTCAGCGGCCGAGGAGCTGCTGATCGCATTGGAGCGCCTGCGCGCGTTGACCGACCGCTATCCGTTGCGCGGTGTGAAGGGTCCGATGGGCACCGCCCAAGACATGCTGGATCTGTTCGACGGCGATACCTCCCGACTGGCCGACCTCGAGCGGCGGGTCGCCGAATTCCTCGGCTTCACAGAGATTTTCACCAGTGTCGGGCAGGTGTACCCGCGCTCGCTGGACCACGACGTCGTCTCTGCGCTGGTGCAGGTGGGTGCCGGACCGTCGTCGCTGGCGCACACCATTCGGTTGATGGCCGGCCACGAGTTGGTCACCGAAGGCTTCGCACCCGGGCAGGTGGGTTCGTCTGCGATGCCGCACAAGAT
The DNA here is from genome assembly GCF_001499905.1 of Mycobacterium sp. GA-1285. Classification (GTDB taxonomy): domain Bacteria; phylum Actinomycetota; class Actinomycetes; order Mycobacteriales; family Mycobacteriaceae; genus Mycobacterium. The sequence goes on from NZ_LQIS01000054.1 coordinate 25,918, forward strand.
GAACACGCGTTCGTGTGAACGGGTGAACGGGCTGCAGGTGGTGCTGCGCGGTTACGGTTCCATGGCGGCCGAACTCGCTGGCGCGCAATGGAACGAGGGCGACGTGTTCTGCTCGGTCGTGCGCCGCGTGGCCCTGCCGGATGCGTTCTTCGCCGTCGACGGACAGATCGAGACGTTCCTGACGGTGCTCGACGAATTCGGTGCCTACCCCGCGGTGATCCAGCGCGAACTGGACCGCTACCTGCCGTTCTTGGCGACGACGCGAATCCTCATCGCCGCTGTCCGGGCCGGCGTGGGCCGGGAAACCGCGCACGAGGTGATCAAGGAGCACGCCGTGGCGGTGGCGTTGGCCATGCGGGAGAAGGGCCAGGAACCCGATCTGCTGGATCGGTTGGCCGCCGACGCGCGGCTGCCGCTGGACCGACCGGCGCTGGATGCGGCGCTCGCCGACAAGCAGGCGTTCACCGGGGCGGCAGGTGATCAGGTCGACCGCGTCGTCACGGCGGTCGACGAGCTGGTGAGCCGCTATCCCCAAGCGGCCAAATACACTTCGGGTGCCATCTTGTGACGCTGGCCGGGATCGACTTCACCGATCTGGACAACTTCGCGAACGGATTTCCGCACGAGCTGTTCGCGGTGCATCGGCGTGAGGCGCCGGTGTACTGGCATGAGCCGACCGAACACACCCCCGACGGCGAGGGATTCTGGTCCGTCGCGACATACGCCGAAACGCTTGCGGTGTTTCGTGATCCGCAGACTTTCTCGTCGGTGACCGGTGGTTCCCGGCCCTACGGTGGCACGCTGCTGCAGGACTTGGCGATCGCCGGTCAGGTGCTCAACATGATGGACGACCCCCGGCATTCGCAGATCCGCCGGCTCGTCAGCTCGGGACTGACGCCGCGGATGATCCGCAGGGTGGAATACGATCTGCGTGCGCGTGCCCGGCGGCTGTTGGATGCGGTGAAGCCGGGGGAACCCTTTGATTTCCTGGTCGACGTGGCGGCCGAGCTACCGATGCAGATGATTTGCATTCTGCTGGGAGTGCCGGAGTCCGAACGGTATTGGTTGTTCGAGGCGATCGAGCCGCAGTTCGACTTCGGTGGCTCGCGCAGGGCGTCGGTCGGCCAGTTGACCGCCGAAGAGGCCGGCTCGCGGATGTACACCTACGGTCAGGAGTTGATCGCCGCCAAGCGCGCGTGCCCGACCGACGACATGTTGTCGGTGGTCGCGAACGCCTCCCTGGATGACACCGGAGACCACGGTGCGCTCTCGGATCTCGAGCTCTATCTGTTCTTCAGCCTGTTGTTCAGTGCCGGTGCCGAGACGACGCGCAACGCAGTGGCGGGTGGACTGCTGGCGTTGATCGAGAATCCGGATTCGCTGGCCGCGCTGCGCGACGATTTCGCGCTGCTGCCGTCGGCGGTCGAGGAGATGGTGCGCTGGTCGTCGCCGTCACCGTCGAAGCGGCGCACCGCAACCCGCGACGTGTCGTTGGGTGGATGCGAGATCGAAGCCGGTCAGAAGGTGCAGATCTGGGAGGGTTCGGCCAACCGAGACGAGGCGGTATTCACCGATGCCGACGTGTTCGACATCGCCCGTAAGCCGAATCCGCACCTGGGTTTCGGCCAGGGTGTGCACTACTGCCTCGGCGCGAACCTGGCGCGGCTCGAGCTGCGTGTGTTGTTCGAGGAGTTGCTGACACGCTTCTCCGAGGCCCGGCTGGTCAAGCCTGTCGAATGGACGCGCAGCAACCGGCACACCGGCATTCGGCATCTCGTGGTCGAGCTGCGGTGAGTGGGTCAGTGACGTTCGGTTGACGGAATCTGCCCGGTCGCGGCGGCGATCTCGGCGATCACCCGCTTTGGATACGCCGTCAGGTCAAGCCAGGTGAAGCGCAGCACCTTCCAGCTCAGCAGCGCGATCGCGTTCTGCCGATTGCGATCGACCTGGAACACCTCGCTGTCGGTGTGGAAGGCCCACCCGTCGACCTCGATCGCGACGTTCCCGCGCACGAATGCGACGTCGACCTTGTAGCCGCCGACGGGATGGTTCGTCTTCCAACCCGTGAAACCAGCCTCCCGCAGCAGCTTCACGAGAAGTCGTTCGGCCTCGGAACGCGCACCGTCTTCGGCGGCGCGTAGGAGACGCCGTGCGGCGGGTGAACCGTGTCGGCCCTTGTTGCGCAGATGCGCTCGCCACAGCTGGGCGAGTTCGACGTGTCGCTGCAGGGCGGCGTCCATCAGCTTCGGCCCGCCGCCGCGTCGGACCGCGGCTTCGATGACTGTCAGCGGCATAGCGGTGATCCGCAGGCCTTCCCGCTCGACGATGTCGCGGGGCGACAAGTCGCGCCTTCGCGCTTTCATCCCCGGCCTCGGTCGAAAATTGCTCACCCTCGGCACGGTGACCTCGACGATGTCGGGAGCGAATTTCGTGATCCCGTGCCACCACGCCGCCGCCAGTCCGCTGGCCGCCGCTCGTGGACCGAACGACCACACCGACGCCCTGATACGCGCGGCGTCGCTGAACGGACGATCGTTTGCGAAGAAAACCCCCAACGAGCATCGCAACCAATGGCCTGATCGCACACGTCGGTTCACCGCGTGTCTGCTGAGACCGCACTGCAGAGCTTGCGCCAGCGTGATCACACCGTCGTTTCGCCGGAGATGGTCGTCGAGCATGCTCTTTTTCGACGCATCAGCGTCTGCGAACGGTTCCTTCCGCGCGATTTGTGCACATCAGCGAGCGGTGAGCGCTCCCGAGTGTGCACAAATCGCTCGTTAGAGGCGGCGCGCCACCCCCGACGAGCGCAGCTCCAGCGCAGCCAGGCCGCGAATCGCGTCGGCGTCGTGCGTGCGCCACGCTTCGACGGGGTCGGCGTGCACGGCGACCAGCTTGGCCAGCGGCCGGTTGGCCAGCGCTCGCAGCGCCAGCAGTTGCTCGCCCGCGGGTGTGCGGGCGAGCGTGATCGCGGTCCACTTGCGGCGGAAGAACCGCAGCCGCAGGTACAGCCACGGCATCGCGACGAACAGGATCGGCGGCGCGGCCACCGCCAGCGCCAGTACCCACGCCAACCACGACGCCGTGCTGTCGAGGCTGTGACCGGCGTCGGCGATGTCGAGCGCCGCCTCGCTGGCGGCCCGCAGCGGCTTGCTGAGCGCGTCGCCGATGAGCGGGAAGTCGTCGGTGCGCTCGCCCGCCGCATCGAGGTTGTCGGCGACTCCGTTGGCGCCGGTCTCGACCTGGCGGCCCACCGCGGCGATCGTCGAGACCGCCGAGTGCACAGCCATGCCGACCAGCACCCAGACCGTGGTCCAGGCGACCACGACGAAATCACTCCCGAGCTGGGCCAAGATCCGCGAGGGTCTGGTGGCGTAGGGGATAAACCGCGAAGTCATGGCTGTAGATGCTGCCCGATAGGCTGGCCCGATGCGCCCCGCTCTGTCCGACTATGAACATCTGGCCAGTGGCAAGGTTCGCGAACTGTATCGCGTGGACGACGAGACGCTGCTCTTCGTGGCCAGCGACCGCATCTCCGCCTACGACTACGTCCTCGACTCGCTGATCCCCGACAAAGGTCGCATCCTGACGGCGATGAGCGTGTTCTTCTTCGACCTGTTGAGTCGGACCGCCGGCACGCCCAATCACCTGGCCGGTGCACCCGACGACGAGCGCATCCCCGCCGACGTGCTCGGTCGCGCGCTGGTCGTACAGGAACTCGAGATGTTGCCGGTGGAGGCGGTGGCCCGCGGTTACCTCACCGGTTCGGGACTCATCGACTATCAGAACACAGGCACGGTATGCGGTATCGCACTTCCCGCCGGGCTGGTCGAGGCCAGCAAGTTCGACGAACCACTGTTCACCCCGGCGACCAAAGCCGAACTGGGACAGCACGATCAGAACATCTCGTTCGACGACGTGGTCGAGCTGATCGGTGAGCAGCGGGCCGAACAACTGCGCGACCGGACATTGGAGACGTACCGCCGCGGGGCCGAGCATGCATTGACCACGGGAATCATCGTCGCCGACACCAAGTTCGAGTTCGGGGTTGACAAGAACGGTGACCTGCGGCTGGCCGACGAGGTGTTCACCCCCGATTCGAGTAGGTACTGGCGGGCTGACGACTGGAGGGAAGGCGTCGTGCAGGAGAGCTTCGACAAACAGTTCGTCCGCAACTGGCTCACATCCGAGGAGTCCGGGTGGGACCGCGCCGGCGACACGCCTCCGCCGCCGCTGCCACCGGACGTCGTCGAGTCCACCCGCGCTCGCTACATCGAGGCCTACGAACGCATTTCGGGACTGGACTTCGACGACTGGATCGGTGCATGAAGCCGCCGGTGGCCAAGCGCGTCGACACCCGGCGTGAGCATCACGGCGACGTCTTTCTCGATCCCTATGAGTGGCTGCGCGACAAGACCAACCCCGAGGTGATCGCACATCTGGAGGCGGAGAACGCCTACACAGAACACGTCACCGAACACCTTGCACCCCTGCGGCAGGCCATCTTCGACGAGATCAAGGCCCGCACCAAGGAAACCGACCTGTCGGTGCCGACCAGGCGCGACGCATGGTGGTATTACGGTCGCAGCTTCGAGGGCAAGCAGTACAGCGTGCATTGCCGTTGCCCCGTCGCCGATCCCGACGACTGGACGCCCCCGGTGCTCGACGAGAACACCGAGATCCCCGGCGAGCAGGTTCTGCTCGACGAGAACGCCGAGGCCGAAGGCCACGAGTTCTTCTCGCTGGGCGCCGCCTCGGTCAGCCTGGACGGCAACACCCTCGCCTATTCGGTCGACCTCAAGGGCGACGAGCGGTACACGCTGCGGTTCAAGGACTTACGCACAGGTGAGCTGTACGAGGACACGATCACCGGTATCGGCCCTGGTGCGACGTGGGCGGCCGATAACCGCACCCTCTACTACTCGACGCTCGACCAGGCCTGGCGCCCGGACACCATATGGCGGCACCGCCTCGGCTCGGGGTTGCCCGCGCAGAAGGTCTACCACGAACCAGACGAACGGTACTGGCTCGGCGTCGGCCGCACCCGCAGCGACAAGTACGTCATCATCGCCGCCGGCAGCGCCGTCACCTCCGAGGTGCGCTACGCCGACGCGACCGACCCGGACGCCGAATTCACGATCGTGTGGCCGCGTCGCGGCTTCGTCGAGTACTCCGTCGAGCACGCCGTCGTCGGCGGTGAGGACCGGTTTCTCATCCTGCACAACGACGGTGCGGAGAACTTCACCCTCGTCGAGGCGCCTGTCGGCAACCCCACCGCGGTTCGCACCCTGATCGAACACCGCGACGACGTCCGCCTGGACTCCGTGGACGCGTTCGACGGACACCTCGTGGTCAGCTACCGCAGTGAGGCGCTGCCGAAGATCCAACTCTGGCCCCTCCACCCGACCGGTGAGTACGGCCAGCCCGAAGACTTCACCTTCGAGTCCGAGCTGACGTCGGCGGGACTGAGCGCCAACCCGAACTGGAGCTCACCCAAACTGCGCATCGGTGCCACCTCCTACACCACCCCGGTGCGTATCTACGACGTCGACCTGGCCACCGGCGAGCGGACACTGTTGCGGGAACAGCCCGTGCTCGGCGACTACCGGCCCGAAGACTATGTCGAGCGGCGTGATTGGGCGACCGGGCTCGACGGGGTGCGGATACCGATCTCGATCGTGCACAAGATCGGCCTGCAGTATCCGGCGCCCACACTGCTGTACGGCTACGGCGCTTACGAAGCCTGCGAGGATCCGCGATTCTCCATCGCGCGGCTGTCGTTGCTCGACCGCGGGATGGTGTTCGCGGTGGCCCATGTACGGGGCGGCGGTGAACTCGGCCGGCCGTGGTACGAGCACGGCAAGATGCTCGGGAAGAAGAACAGCTTCGCCGATTTCATCGCTGTCGCACAGCATCTCGTGCAGACCGATGTCACCCGACCGGAGAACCTGGTGGCTTACGGGGGCAGCGCCGGAGGTCTGCTCGTCGGCGCCGTCGCCAACATGGCTCCGGAGTTGTTCGCGGGCGTCTTGGCGGTGGTGCCGTTCGTCGACCCGCTCACCACGATCCTCGACCCGTCGCTGCCGCTGACGGTCACCGAGTGGGACGAGTGGGGAAACCCGTTGGAGAACAAGGATGTCTACGAGTACATGAAGTCCTACTCGCCCTACGAGAACGTTGAGCCGAAGAACTATCCGCGAATCCTCGCCATGACGTCGCTGAACGACACTCGGGTGTACTACGTCGAGCCGGCGAAATGGGTTGCCGCACTTCGCCACGCCAAGACCGACAATCATCCCGTGCTGTTGAAGACGGAGATGAATGCCGGCCACGGCGGCATCAGTGGGCGATATGAACGCTGGAAGGAAACCGCCTTCCAGTACGCCTGGCTACTGGACGCCGCCCAGGCCGATCACGAGCGCCTCCCCTGAACCAGAAATCTAGTCACTGTCAAGATCTCCGCTATGATGGCCGCATGAGCAGGGCGTCCTACCACCACGGCGATCTGAAGGCCGTCATCCTCGCGGAGGCGGCGAGGCTGGTCGCCGAGCGCGGCGCCGACGGGATCTCGCTGCGAGAACTCGCACGGGTCGCGGGGGTGTCGCATGCCGCGCCCGCACACCACTTCACCGACCGGCGCGGCGTGTTCACCGCGCTGGCCGCGCAGGGCTGGCGCAAGCTGGCAGGAGCGCTCGCCGAGGCGAAGCCGGAATTCATCGATGCCGCACTGGCGTACGTGCGCTTCGCGCTCGACCATCCCGGGCACTACGCGGTCATGTTCGACCGCTCGCTCGTCGACCCGGACGACGCGGACCTGAGGGCGGCTCGGGAGGCGGCGGGCGCGGAACTGAGACAGGGTGTGGGCACCCTCGACGATCCGCGCGCCGCACAAGACCCTGCGGCGGCGGCGCTCGCGGCCTGGTCACTGGTGCACGGCTTTTCGTTGTTGTGGCTGAACAAGGCGATCGACGCAGACGGTGATCCGATCGCGACCGTGCACCGGGTTGCGGGCATGCTGTTCGAGACGGGGTAACGTGCGGGCATGACCGATACTCCGCTGACCGACATCGCTGTGACCACGCTCGACGGCCGCGACACCACGCTTGGCGAACTGGCCGACGGCGCCGCGCTGGTGGTCAACGTCGCCTCGAAATGCGGTCTCACGCCGCAGTACACCGCGCTCGAGCAGTTGGCAAAGGATTACCACGACCGCGGACTGACCGTGATCGGCGTGCCGTGCAACCAGTTCATGGGCCAGGAACCCGGCACGGCCGAGGAGATCGCCGAGTTCTGCTCGACGACGTACGGCGTGACGTTTCCACTGCTCGCCAAGACCGATGTCAACGGCGCCGACCGGCACCCGCTGTACGCCGAGTTGACCAAGACGCCTGACGACAGCGGCGAGGCCGGCGACATCCAGTGGAACTTCGAGAAGTTCCTGCTTGCGCCGGGCGGAAGAGTCGTCAAGCGGTTCCGGCCGCGCACGCAACCCGATGCCCCCGAGGTGATCGCGGCCATCGAGGACGTGCTGCCGCGATAGCAGCCGATGGTCACCTGCCGTCAGCGTGTTGTAAACCGTTGGGACACCTGACGTTGCCACACTGACGGCGTGGCTGGACAGCTGATCGTCTCCGTCTCCGGGATCACCGATCGCACGATGCCCGACGTCGCGGACTTCTGCGCGCAACTCGACGCCCGCGATGTGCCGGTCTCCTGGCTGGTGGCGCCGAGGATCAAGGGCGGCTACCGGCTCGAGGAGGACGCCGCCACGGTCGGTTGGCTTGCCGCCCGGCGAGATACCGGTGACGCGATCGTGTTGCACGGCTTCGACGAGGCCGCCACCAAGAAGCGACGTGGAGAATTCGCGACGCTGCCCGCACACGAGGCCGGCCTGCGGTTGATGGCCGCCGACCGCGTGATGGAGCACCTGGGTCTGCGCACACGGCTGTTTGCGGCCCCGGGATGGACCGTGTCTCGCGGCACCGCGCTGATGTTGCCGCGGAAGGGCTTTCGTCTTCTCGCCGGGTTGACCGAAATCGCCGATCTGGTTCGGGGGACGGCCGTGCGGTCGCGCGTGCTCGGTATCGGCGAGGGCTTTCTCAGCGAACCTTGGTGGTGCCGCACTCTGGTGCTGTCCGCCGAGCGAACGGCCCGGCGGGGCGGAATCGTGCGAGTCGCCGTAACCGCCCGGCACCTGCGTCGGCCGGGCACGCGACAGGCGATGCTGGATGCCGTCGACCTCGCACTCATGCATCGCTGCGTGCCGGATGTCTACAAATGGCATCCGGACCCGGCAATGACCGCCGCCGCTTGACTGCCGCCCGCTAACGTGGCGGCCATGGCAGATGCTGACGTCATCGTCGTCGGAGCCGGGCTCGCGGGCCTGGTGGCGGCCTGTGAACTCGTCGAACGCGGGCGCCGCGTGCTGATCGTCGACCAGGAGAACGCCGACAACATCGGCGGTCAGGCCTTCTGGTCGTTCGGCGGGTTGTTCTTCGTCGACAGCCCGGAGCAACGGCGGCTGGGCATCCGCGACAGCCACGAGTTGGCGCTTCAAGACTGGCTTGGCTCGGCTGGATTCGACCGTCCGGAGGATCACTGGCCGCGGCAATGGGCGTATGCCTATGTCGATTTCGCGGCGGGCGAGAAGCGCGGCTGGCTGCGGGAGCGCGGTCTGCAGACGTTCCCGATCGTCGGCTGGGCTGAGCGCGGTGGGTACGACGCACGCGGACACGGGAACTCGGTGCCGCGCTTTCACATCACCTGGGGCACCGGGCCCGCGATCGTCGACATCTTCGCTCGCCGCCTGACTGGGCGGGTCACGTATGCGCACCGGCACAGGGTCGACGAGCTCATCGTCGAGAACGGAGCTGTCGTCGGCGTGCGCGGAACAGTGCTCGAACCCTCCGACGCGCCCCGCGGCGTGGCCACCTCGCGAGAGTCGGTCGGACAGTTCGAGTTTCGGGCGCAGGCGGTGATCATCGCCAGTGGCGGCATCGGGGGCAACCACGACCTGGTGCGACAGAACTGGCCTAAGCGGATGGGTCGGGTACCCGAACAGCTGCTGTCCGGTGTGCCCGCACACGTCGACGGCCGCATGATCGGCATCACCGAGGCGGCCGGGGCGCGGGTGATCAACAGTGACCGCATGTGGCACTACACCGAGGGCATCACCAACTACGACCCGATCTGGCCGCTGCACGGGATCCGCATCCTGCCCGGACCGTCGTCGCTGTGGTTGGACGCCAACGGCAACCGACTGCCCTCGCCGCTGTATCCCGGATTCGACACGCTCGGCACGCTCGAACACATCGCCCAGACCGGGCAGGACTACACGTGGTTCGTTCTCAACGCCCGGATCATCGCCAAGGAGTTCGCGCTGTCGGGGCAGGAACAAAACCCCGACCTCACCGGTCGCAGCGTTCGCGACGTGTTGACGCGGGTCCGTGCCGGGGCGCCGGCGCCGGTGCAGGCGTTCGTCGACCGGGGTGTCGACTTCGTCAGCGCCGGTTCCCTGCGCGACCTGGTCTCGGCGATGAACGACGTCCCCGATGTGCTCCCACTCGATTACGCGACGGTCGCCGCTGAGGTCACCGCCCGCGACCGCGAGGTGGCCAACAAATTCACCAAGGACACCCAGATCGCCTCGATCCGGTTGGCGCGCAACTACTTCGGCGACCGCGTGAGCCGCGTCGTCGCCCCGCACCGGTTGACCGATCCCAAGGCAGGGCCGCTGATCGCGGTGAAGTTGCACATCTTGACGCGAAAATCCTTGGGCGGGTTGGAGACCGATCTCGATGCGCGCGTGCTCAAGAACGACGGCACCGCGTTCGACGGCCTGTTCGCCGCCGGGGAGGCGGCGGGCTTCGGCGGTGGCGGCGTACACGGCTATCGGTCGCTGGAGGGCACCTTCCTCGGTGGCTGCGTGTTCTCCGGACGGGCCGCCGGCCGCGCGGCGGCGCGCGACACGGCCTGAGCTCAGAACCCCGCGGCGGAGCCGCGAATCAGAATTGCGTGCCGTTCTCGGGTTCGAGCACCTGAAAATCGGTGTCGGTCATCTCCGTGAGCCGCCCGTAGAAGATCCCGCGAGCACTGGGATCGATGATCCCCTGGTGGATGGGCACCGCATGCGTCGGCGCCACCGCGCGCAGGTAATCGACCGCCTCGGAGATCTTCATCCATGGCGCGGCGGCGGGCGTGGCCAGCACGTCGACCGGTTCGCCCGGCGCGTACAGGGCGTCGCCGGGATGCATGAGGCGGGCGCGATGGGTGCCGTCGTCGACGAGGTAGGAGATGTTGTCGATGACCGGGATCTCCGGATGGATCACCGCGTGTTTGCCTCCGACGCCGCGCACGGTCAGATGGTCGATGGTCAGGACATCGCCCACGTTGACCGCGCGCCAAGGATCGCCGAGTTGCGCGGCGGTCTGCGGATCGGCGTACAGGGCGGCTTGCGGGTTGGCGTCGAGCAGGGCGGGCAGCCGCTCGGTGTCGGCATGGTCGGGATGCTGATGGGTGATCAGGATCGCCGACAGGCCGGTGATGCCTTCGAATCCGTGCGAAAAGACGCCCGGGTCGAACAGGATCGTCGCTTCATCACCGGATTCGCTCGTGAAATTGGCCAGTAAGCATGAATGTCCGAAATGGGTCAACTGCATGCCTATATTGTGGCGGCGCTGGCTGTGTTCAGGGGGTAGTTGAGTCGTGCGTTTGCTGCTGGCGGTGACCCTGGCCACGTTCGGCCTGGCGTTGACCGCCGGCCCTGTGCCCGGCCCTGGCGCGCGGGCGGTTCCCGGCGTGTGCCCCCCGATCTGCGACGCGATCCCCGATGCGGCATGGCCGTCATCCAGCGCGCTTCCGTTGTCCTCGGTGTACCGGTGGCCGGGACTGGCGGGGCTGGCCGTCAGCGCGCCCGCGCCGCGGTTTCTGTTCGAGGAACTCTGCGCCAGCCCGCCCGTGCCGGGCGACCCGCGCGACTACGTCGTGGCAGCCACGGCGCAGGTTCGCAATCCGGATGGTCAGTGGCAGTTGCGGGCGCAGGTGCTGCATTGGCGCGGGAGCGTCGCGCACAACGGACCCCTCACCCGCGCGGTGCTCGACTCGGCGCGGTCGCGGCTGCGCACCTGCCAGTTGACGGCGCCGCTGGTCTCGCCGTCGATCACGATGGCCGACCCCGAGCGGATGGTCGCGGTGATCAGCGTTTCCGGGCAGGAAGTGGTGCATCAGTACCTGTTGGCCCATCCCAGCAGCGGCAGCGTCGTCGAACTCGCACTGTGGTCGACGCTGCCCCTGCAGGTGCCGTGGCCTTCGGTACCCGACGCGCAGGTTCTCGACGCGCTGGCCGCCCCGCTGTGCGAGGCATACCTCGGTTCGTGCCGGTGAGTCGCACGCGACGCAACCGCCGGTACAGTTGACGCGTGGCAAGGGTGGTGGTGCACGTGATGCCCAAGGCCGAGATCCTCGACCCGCAGGGGCAGGCGATCGTCGGCGCGTTGGGCCGCCTCGGCTTCGACGGTATCTCAGATGTGCGGCAGGGCAAGCGTTTTGAGCTCGAGGTCGATGACAGCATCGACGACGCCACCCTGGCCGAGATCGCGGAATCGCTGCTGGCGAACACCGTGATCGAGGACTGGTCGGTGAGCAGGGAGCAATCATGACCGCGCGTGTGGGCGTCATCACATTCCCGGGCACCCTCGACGACGTCGACGCTGCGCGGGCGGTTCGGTTGGCCGGTGCCGAGGCGGTTCCGCTGTGGCATGCCGATGCCGATCTGCGAAACGTCGACGCCGTGGTGGTACCCGGCGGCTTCTCCTACGGGGACTATCTGCGCGCGGGCGCGATCGCGAAGTTCGCACCCGTGATGGGTGAGGTCATCCGGGCGGCGGAGGGGGGCATGCCGGTTCTGGGGATCTGCAACGGATTTCAGGTGCTGTGCGAGGCCGGTCTACTGCCCGGCGCGTTGACCCGCAACGCCGGGCTGCACTTCGTCTGCCGCGACATCTGGTTGGAGGTGGCGTCGAACTCCTCGGCGTGGACATCGCGATACGAGGCCGGCGCCGACGTGCTGATTCCGCTGAAGTCCGGCGAGGGACGTTACGTGGCCAGCGACAGGGTGCTCGACGAGCTCGAGGGCGAAGGCCGCGTGGTGTTCCGCTACCGCGAGAACCCGAACGGCTCGCAGCGCAACATCGCCGGCATCAGCTCGGCCAACGGCCGCGTCGTCGGCCTCATGCCGCATCCCGAACACGCCACCGAGGCGCTGACCGGACCGTCCGACGACGGCCTCGGCCTGTTCTACAGCGCGCTCGACGGCGTCCTCAGCGCCTGAGCGCCCTCCTTCACCTGCCATCTGCGCCTGCCATCTCCGCGAGCGTGCAGATTTGCTGCGCGGAGTGCCTCTGCGGCGGTGTTAGGTTCACATCGGAGGAGGTGTGCCGAATGCCACCGCCGAGACCAGGGGGCACAGTGTTAGTCGATCCAGATGTGTTGCGGGCCTTCGCCGCACAAGTAGATACCGCCGCGGCGACGATCGTCGGGTTCGACGTCGCCGCCCGAGGTGTCTCGGCGACGGACGGACTGCCGGGCTCGGCGACGCAGTGGGCCGCTCGTCAAGTCGGCCGCCATCTGGGGCTGGCCGCGAGCGATGTGGTCGATGACATTGTCTTTCTGGGTACCGCGGTGCGTGGCGCCGGCGACCGTTACGAAGTGGACGACGCGTCCCTTGCGGTTACGTTCGAGCAGTTGTTCTGACCATGCTTCCGTCACGTTCCAGGTTGCAGGGCTGGGCCCCGGAGTCGCTGTTCTCGTCCGCGTCGGCGATCAGGGACGCCGGCAAATCGATCTACGAAGCGGTTCTCGGCCTCGACGATCGCATCGACAGGATGCCCGAGGCGCGAGGATGGGCCGGCGAGGCACACGACGCCGCCGCGGACATGTTCGGCCGGGCCACCGCGCGGGCGTCCGTGGTCAAGAACTACGCCGAAGCGTTCGCCGACGCGCTGGAAGGGGGTAGCGCGGCGATCGGGCAAGCCAGGACGGCCCTCCTGGGCACGGCCGACGAGATCGACAGCGGGCCGCTCCACGTCACCGACCAGTGGGTCGTGATGATCGACCCCGCCGCGATGTCCGCGCAGCAATCGGCCGAACTTCAGAAGCAGGCGCAGACGGCGCAAGCCACTATCAACGATCTGCTGCTCGCGGTCGGTGAGGCCGACGACAGGACCGCGCGGCAACTGCTGTTGGCGAGGATCGAGGGCGAAGTCTTCGAGAATCTCGAATACGGACCGCCGGGCCCGATTCCGGCGCTTCCGGGCGACGATGTCTTCTCCCCCTCGACCGAGGAGGGCAAGCAGTTTCAGGAGATCGCCCGAGCGCAGGACTTGGCGACGACCGTCCGTGAGGTCACCGAGACGGTCGACGACCACGGAAACCGGCTCACCACATACACAATGCTCGACGGCAGCGAACAAGTCGCAACCGAATATGTCGGCCAAGGTTCGCCCAGCGAGCAGCTTTACCCGGTGGGCACCGTCACCGTTTCCCACACCGACAAGAACGGCAAGGCGGTGTCGCTCACCTCGACCATCCCGCGAGAAGAGGGAGGCAAGCTCACCGAGGTGTGGTACGCGAACGGAACGCACGTGGCCATCTCGGAGACCGCCGAGGGAGTTCTCACCGGCAGCTGCACGACACCCGATGGTCGGACCGGGATATTGCCGGATTCCTTCTTCAACGATCCGGTCCCCACCTTGGCCGGCGGCATGCTGTCCGGACTGGAAAAGCTACCCGCAAAGGGGATTCCGGTATTGAGTGCCGATGTGCTTGACGGGCTCAGGGCGGGTGGGAAGTTCGGCGGGCCAGCCGTCGGCGTCGCATCGATGATCTACAACATGGTGTCGGCAGAGACGCTGCATGACCGCTGTGTCGCTGCGTGGTCCGGTGGCGTCGGACTGGTCGGCGGGCTGGCGACTTCGGTTGGCGTGGGAGCGATTCCCGGGGTGGGGCCGGCCGCCGCGATGGGCATCAGCACCCCGGCCGGCTTCATTTGGGGATACGTCGGGGAATTGGTCGGCAATATAGTGTGTCCGCCGTGAAATCGTCGACAGCCGCCGTGTTCATGGGCGTCTTCTGCGTGCCGTTCGGGCTGTTCTGCTTGATTTGGACAGTCATCTTCACGGTTCGCGCCCAGTACCTGTCGGCGATCGTTTCCCTGGGAACTGCCGTCTTTCTCCTCGGGTACATCGCGATGTTGGCCCTGGTCGCGAATCGTGAAGTAATACCGCGGGTCAGCCGCGACGACTCTGGGACGACGTTTCGGCCCGACCGGAGGGTCGACCGTCTTCTCATGGTCGCCAGCTTCGCCGCGTTCGTCGCGATGGTCGTCTACGCCATCTTCGCGCCGCTCGAGATGCTCAACATCCGTCCACCGCGCGGATACGAACGCTACCTCGTAATCGCCTGCGCGAGCGGTGCTTTCGTCAGCGTATTCAGCTTGCGGCAGATCGTCCGTCGCCGTGGGACGAGTTATCTCCGAATGACTGTGCACGGCATCGAGACGGGAACCACGATGACGTCTGAAGAAAGCCCCTGGGACGACGTCACGGACGTCGCGGACCGAAAGCCCAATGCGCGCCATGCCAACGGAGCCACATACATCATCGATTCCGACGGACGTCCCCGAGAACTGCCGACCCACTGGTACACACCTGATGGTCATGCCCTACGCGAATTGATGCGCTTCTACTGGCAACATCCCGACGACCGTGAGGAACTCGCTGACGGGCGCGCGATCCGCCGGCTCGAGGCAGTGTCTCGCGGCGCGTCGTGAGCTGGGCCCACCGCGCAGCGAGGGGAACCACGCGCTCGCGGAAACAAAGAAAGCCGGGCCCTGGTGTCAACGATCTTGATTCACCCGTAATGATGGACGAATGGCAGCCAGCCCCCAGAGCCTGTGCGAATTCATCGACGCGTCGCCGTCGCCGTATCACGTCTGCGAGACGGCGGCGGCGCGCCTGCGCGAGGCGGGTTTCCGGGAACTGTCCGAAGCCGACCCGTGGCCCGGCCGCGGTGAGTTCTTCGTCCTGCGAGCCGGATCGCTGGTCGCCTGGCGGGCCGACGAGGGTAGCCGCGACTCCTCGTTTCGGATCGTCGGCGCCCACACCGACAGCCCGAACCTGCGCGTCAAACAGCACCCCGACCGGTTCGTCTCGGGTTGGCGCGTGGTCGCGCTGCAGCCTTACGGCGGCGCGTGGCTGAACTCGTGGCTCGACCGCGATCTCGGGATCAGCGGCCGGCTCTCGGTGCGCAGCGGCAGCGGACTGGAGCACCGGCTGATCCGGATCGACGAGCCGATCCTGCGGGTGCCGCAGCTGGCCATCCACCTCGCCGAGGACCGCAAGGCCGTCGAGCTGAACCCGCAGCGTCACGTCAACGCGGTATGGGGCGTGGGTGGGGGGCCCCGGTCGTTCCTCGACCACGTGGCCGAGGAAGCCGATGTGGCCGCCGACGATGTGCTGGGCGCCGACCTGATGACCCACGACCTCACCCCGTCGCGGCTCGTCGGCGCCGACCGCGACTTGGTGAGCGCACCGCGGCTGGACAACCAGGCGACCTGCTATGCCGGGCTGGAAGCGTTCCTGGCGGCCGAACCGAGCCGATATTCGCCGGTGCTGGTGCTCTTCGACCACGAGGAGGTCGGATCGCAGTCCGACCACGGCGCCCAGTCCGACCTGCTGTTGACGGTGCTCGAGCGCATCACGCTCAGCGAGGGCGGCGGGCGCGAGGACTTCCTGCGGCGCCTCCCCGGCTCGATGGTGGCGTCCGGCGACATGGCGCACGCCACACACCCGAACTACCCGGAGCGCCATGAACCCGGACACCTGATCGAGGTCAATGCGGGACCGGTGCTCAAGGTGCAGCCCAACCTGCGGTACGCGACCGACGGACGCACCGCCGCCGCGTTCGCGCTGGCATGCGCCCAGGCCGGAGTGCCCCTGCAGCGCTACGAACACCGAGCCGACCTGCCGTGCGGGTCCACGGTCGGGCCGATGACCGCGGCGCGCACCGGCATCCCGACCGTCGACGTCGGCGCTCCGCAGCTGGCCATGCATTCCGCTCGGGAGGTGATGGGGGCCGGTGACGTCACCGCCTATGCCGCGGCGTTGACGGCGTTTCTGTCACCGCGGTGATCTATGGTCGGCGCCATGACTCTCTCCATGGTGAACGTCTCCTTCGACAGCACCGATCCCGACCGGCTCGCCGAATGGTGGGCCCGCGCCCTGGGCGGCCAGGTAAACCCTTTGGCGCCAGGCTTTTTCGTGACGGTCTCGCAACCAGGCACCGGCGCCGGCCTGGGCTTCCAGAAGGTCGACGATCCCACGCCGGGCAAAAATCGCCTCCATCTCGACCTCGGCGCCGATGACATCGAGGCGGAGGTCGATCGGCTGGTCCAACTGGGCGCCACCGAAACGGGTCGCCACAGCATTGGTGACTTCGGGTGGGTGGTGCTGGCCGACCCGGACGGCAACGCGTTCTGCGTCGGTTCGGCCGACCACCCTTAGAATGGCTTCGTGACGCCGGAGCTAACCCACACCATCGACACCGTCGACAGAGCCGCCGCCACTCCCGATCATCCCCAGCCGTTCCGCGAACTCGGCCTCAAGGACGACGAGTATCAGCGGATCCGCGACATCCTGGGCCGCAGGCCGACCGACGCCGAACTGGCGATGTACTCGGTCATGTGGAGCGAGCACTGTTCGTACAAGTCGTCGAAGGTGCACCTGCGCTACTTCGGCGAGACCACCACCGACGAAATGCGCAAGACGATGCTGGCCGGCATCGGTGAGAACGCCGGCGTCGTCGACATCGGTGACGGCTGGGCCGCCACCTTCAAGGTCGAGTCGCACAACCACCCGTCCTACATCGAGCCCTACCAGGGCGCGGCCACCGGTGTCGGCGGCATCGTCCGCGACATCATGGCCATGGGCGCGCGTCCAGTCGCGGTGATGGACCAGTTGCGGTTCGGTGCGGCCGACGCACCCGACACCCGTCGCATCGTCGACGGGGTGGTACGCGGTATCGGCGGCTACGGCAATTCGTTGGGACTACCCAACATCGGTGGCGAGACTGTGTTCGACGCGTCCTACGGCGGTAACCCGTTGGTGAACGCGTTGTGTGTGGGCGTTCTGCGCAAGGAGGACCTGCACCTGGCGTTCGCGTCGGGCACCGGCAACAAGATCATCCTGTTCGGCGCCCGTACCGGCCTCGACGGCATCGGCGGGGTCAGCGTGCTGGCCAGTGACACCTTCTCCGGCGACGAATCCGGCTCGGGCCGCAAGAAGCTGCCCTCAGTTCAGGTGGGCGACCCGTTCATGGAGAAGGTGCTCATCGAGTGCTGCCTGGAGCTGTACGCCAACGATCTGGTGGTCGGCATCCAGGACCTCGGCGGAGCCGGATTGTCCTGCGCCACATCTGAACTCGCGTCGGCCGGTGACGGCGGCATGCGCATCGAGCTGGATGCGGTGCCGTTACGGGCGGCGAACATGACGCCCGCCGAGATCCTGTCGAGCGAGTCACAGGAACGCATGTGCGCCGTCGTCACGCCCGAGAACGTCGACAAGTTCATGGCGGTGTGCCGCAAGTGGGAGGTGCTGGCCACGGTCATCGGCGAGGTCACCGACGGCGACCGCCTCCAGATCACCTGGCACGGTGAAACCGTCGTCGACGTGCCCCCGCGCACCGTTGCCCATGAGGGCCCGGTCTACAAGCGACCGGTGCAGCGGCCCGACACGCAGGATGCGCTCAACGCCGACACCACCGCCAAGCTGCCGCGGCCGTCGACGGGCGACGAGCTCAAGGCGACTCTGCTTGCGCTGCTTGGCAGTCCGCACCTGTGCAGCCGCGCGTTCATCACCGAGCAGTACGACCGATATGTGCGCGGCAACACCGTGCTGGCCGAAGACGCCGACGGCGGCTTGTTGCGCGTGGATGAGGCCACCGGCCGCGGCATCGCGATCTCGACCGACGCGTCGGGCCGCTACACCGCGCTCGACCCGTACACCGGGGCGCAGTTGGCGCTGGCCGAGGCCTACCGCAACGTCGCGGTCACCGGCGCGACACCGGTCGCGGTGACCAACTGCCTGAACTTCGGCTCACCGGAGGATCCCGGTGTCATGTGGCAGTTCAGCCAGGCCGTGCGCGGTCTGGCCGAAGGCGCTGCGGCGCTGGGCATTCCGGTCACCGGCGGCAACGTCAGCTTCTACAACCAGACCGGGACCACCGCGATCCTGCCCACACCGGTGGTCGGTGTGCTCGGTGTGATCGACGATGTCCGCCGACGCATTCCGACCGGGTTCGGTGACGAGCCCGGCGAGACGTTGATGCTGCTGGGGGAGACCCGCGACGAGTTCGACGGATCGATCTGGGCTCAGGTCACCGCGGATCACCTGGGTGGGCTGCCGCCGCGGGTGGACCTTGCGCGCGAGAAATTGCTCGCCGAGGTGCTCACGGCCGCCTCGCGCGACGGCCTGGTCTCCGCGGCGCACGACCTGTCCGAGGGCGGCTTGATCCAGGCGGTGGTCGAGGCCGCGCTGCGTGGCGAATCCGGCTGCCGCATCGTGATTCCCGAGGATTGGCAGGACGGCACGGGTCCCTTCACGTTCTTGTTCTCCGAATCGGCGGGACGGGTTCTCGTCGCGGTGCCGCGCACGGAGGAGAGCCGCTTTCGCTCGATGTGCGAGGCTCGCGGACTGCCCGCCACCCGCATCGGCGTGGTGGACCGGGCCGGCCAGGACGAAGAGGCCGCGATCGAAATCCAAGGCCTGTTCACCGTCACTTTGGAGGACCTGCGCAACACGTCGGAGAGCGTGCTGCCCAGGTTGTTCGGGTGAGTGAGCGCACCCGACGACAACACCCCATATACGTCTGGGCGTGGCGCCTGCTCCGCCTCGATTTCGTCGGAATCGCGTTCGGCGCGCTGTTCTTCTGCCTGTCGCTGACTCCCTCGCTGCTACCCCGGGACTGGTTGTTCGCCGGGTTGATCGGCGGTATCAACGCCGCCATCGGCTACGGTATCGGCGTCTTTCTCGCAAAGATGGTGCGCCGCTTCGTCTTACGGCGTGTCAGCTGGTGGCCACCTGCGAGGTGGGTGCTGTGGGCCGCCAAGAGTTTGACCGTGGTGCTGGCGATCGCGGCCAGCGTGCTCATGGTGATTCCTGCCGCCGCATGGCAGCGGGAGGTGTCGGCGGTGATGGGCATGGAAGGCCCCGCCACGTTCGGATATCTGCGTACGCTGGTGCTCGCGTTGTTCGTCGGCGCGGTTTGTGTGGCCACCGCCCGCGTGCTGCTCGACATCATCAAGACGATGGCCCGGTTTTTCATCCGCCGGTGGCATCTGCACGACGAGGTGGCACTGTTCATCGGCACCGCGATCGTCGTGGTGCTGGCCATCACGCTCATCAACGGCGTCCTGGTCCGCGGTTTCCTGGCCGGCGCCAACCGCGTGTTCCAGCCGCAGAACACCACGACCAGGGCGGGCGTTGTCCAGCCGCTCGAGTCTGAAAAGTCGGGCAGCCCAGAGTCATTCGTCGCCTGGGACACCCTGGGCTATCAGGGTCGTAACTTCGTGGCGACCGGACCGCACGCCGATGAGCTCACCGAACTCAACGGCGCCCCCGCCGAGGAACCCATCCGCGTGTATGTCGGCCTGCAGACCGCCGACACCGACGAGCAGCGGATGGCGGTGTTGCTCAGCGAACTCGAGCGCACCGGCGCGTTCGACCGCGAGCTGCTCGTGATCATCCCCACCACCGGCACCGGCTGGATCAATCCCGTGGCGGCCCGATCGCTGGAGATGATGTACAACGGCGACACCGCCCTGGTGGGTTCGCAGTACTCCTTCCTGCCGAGCTGGATCTCCTTCCTCGGCGACCAGCAGAAGTCGATGGAATCCGGCCGCATGATGATCGACGCTATTCATCGACGGTGGCAACAACTTCCGGAGGACCGCCGACCCAAACTCGTGCTCTACGGAGAGAGTCTTGGTTCGATGGCCGGCCAAGGCGCGTTCGACTGGCTCCCCGACATCTCGCGGATGGGTTTCTCGTCGGTGTTGTGGGTCGGCCCGCCGAACGCCAGTCCTCTGTGGAAGGCGATCACCGAGCGGCGCGATCCCCGCACCCGCGAAGTCGAACCCCGCTACGACAACGGCCGCACCGTGCGCTTCTCCCAGGCCACCGATCCCGCGGAGATCGCCAAGGTGACCGCCACACCCTGGGAGGGCACGCGCGTGTTGTTCCTGCAGCATCCCTCCGATCCGATCGTGTGGTGGTCGCCCGACCTGCTGTTCACCCGGCCCGACTGGTTGCGCGAACCGCCGGGCATCGACCGCACCGCGTCGATGCGGTGGTATCCGATCGTCACCTTCGGACAGGTCGCCGCCGATATGACGAACGCGAGTTCGGTGCCCGGCGGCCACGGCCACAACTACGGCGATCTCGTGCTCGACGGGTGGGCCGCCGTCGCGCCTCCGGACGGATGGACTCCCGAGGACACCGAACGGATCCGTACCGCACTCACCAAGACCGAGGCCAACGGCGGACCCGAGTACTGATGCGAGCGTTGAAGTTCCGGGCTGTCGCCGTCGCCGTCGCCCTGGTGGTTTGGAGTTTCATCGCGCCCCGGGTGCGGTTTCACCCGGTGTGGAACGCCGCGCTGGGCGCAGGTGTCTACGCCCTCGCGCGGCCTCCGCTGGGGCTGCGCCCGCCGGCCCTGTGGTCCGGCCTGCGTTACGGCCTCGCCGCCGCCGCGCCGATCGCGCTGGGCGTTGCCGTCGCCACTGCGATCCCCTCGGTGCGACGCGGAATGGCCGCCCGAGAACTGCCCGATCATCCGGTGCGGTGGATGGCGCTGGACATTCCCATGGGGACCGTCTGGCCCGAGGAGGTGGCCTACCGCGCGACGCTGGGCAACGCCGCCGAGAACGCGTTCCGGCCGGCCGGCGGGCGCCTGTTGCAATCGGTGGCATTCGGACTCTGGCACATCATGGACGCCCGCATCACACGCAACCCGGTGTTGGGCACCGTCCTGTTCACCGGCGTCGCTGGCTGGATGTTCGGGTGGCTGCACGCGCGGTCGGGCAGCGTCGTGGCGCCGATGCTGGCCCACCTGGCCGCCAACGAAGCCGCGGCGTTGGCGGCGCTGACCGTCCAGCGGCGCATAGAGTCCCGGTCATGAGCACACCCCGTTCACGCACCTTCGTCGTGACCGGCGCGGCGTCAGGCATCGGCTTGGCCACCGCCAGGCGCCTGCTCGCCGACGGCGGCCGGGTGATCGGTGCCGATGTGGTCGAGCCACGTGAGAACCCGGGTGGCGGTTTCGAGTTCGTCAGCGCCGACATCACCGACGAGGCCGCGGTGGCCAAGGTCTTCGCCGCGGTGAGCGGCCGTCTCGACGGTGTCGTGCACGCCGCGGGGGTCGCCGGCGGTGGGCCGGTTCATTTGCTCGACCGCGCCGAGTGGGACCGCGTCATCGCGGTCAACCTCACGGGGACGTTCCTGGTGGCCAAGGCCGCGTTGGCGAAGATGATCGAACAACCCCGGGTGGACGGTGAGCGCGGGTCGATCGTCACCCTGGCCAGCGTCGAAGGGCTGGAGGGTACCGCAGGCGGCAGTAGCTACAACGCGGCCAAGGGAGGCGTCGTGATCCTGACCAAGAACATCGCGCTCGACTACGGCCCCAGCGGTATCCGCGCGAACGCCATCTGCCCCGGTTTCATCGACACTCCAATGCTGGAAAACGTGATGGGCCTGGAAGGCATGGAGGGCCCGCTGCGGTCCATCACCGAAGAACATGCGCTGCAGAGGCGCGGCAGACCCGACGAGATCGCCTCGGTCGCAGCGTTTCTCGTATCACGGGAGGCGTCGTTCGTCACCGGTCAGGCGATCGCGGTCGACGGCGGTTACACCGCCGGACGCGACCACGGCGTGGTGAAACTGTTCGGACTCCCCGACTGAGGTTCACGGGTTGATCGTCAACTCGCCGATCTGGCGGCCCCATACGTACTCGATGAACATCGGTTGGCCGAGTTCGACGTGGTTGTAGGGGGCGATGCCGGCACCGGTGTCCATCACCAGGTAGGGCATCGGATACAGGTCGCGGGTGACGTCCTGCCAGCAGCCCGGGCGGCCTTCCGGCCCGCCTGTGGCGTTGACCCGCGGCAGGTTGTCCGGATAGATGTACGGGTTACCAGCGCCGGCCAGGATGCCGCCACCGCCGGTCAACGAATATCCGTTGCCTCCCAACGTCCTCGCGACCCTGGGCTGGACTTCGGCGTACTTGCGGATTGAGCAGAAGATCGCGGGGCTGTGGTAGTCCAACAGCTCCGAAGTCGGCACCAGATCCACCGCGCCCCGCACGAGATACGGTCCGCCGCGTTCGAAAGAGTCGGCCGCTACGTCGGCGAAGCCGAGCGCGGCCATGAGTGCGGCGTCGATGTCGGCGCGGTGCTCGTTGACGGCGCGCGCGGACGTTGCGGCGTCCCGCAGTGCGTCCCACAGGTCTGCCGACGCGTCGGCGTAGACATCGGCGAGACCGGCCAACAGGCGAATGTCGGTGCGGATAGCCGGAATCCGTGCGTTGAGGTCGTCGAGGATCCGGTCGCCGTTCACCAGCGATTCACCGAAACCGTTGCCTCCGAGGCCGCTGAGCGCCTCCGCCGTCGCGGCCAACGTTTGGTTCAACTTGATCGGGTCGACCATCTCGGCGATCGCCAGGACCGTCTCGAACACGGTGTTGAATTCGGTGGTCACCGCGGATGCCGCGATCACCGCCCCGGCGGAGATGTGTTGCGCCGAAGGATGATTCGGAGACTCGAGCGAGACGTACTTGTTGCCGAACACCGTGGTGGCCAGAATCTCGGCCGTCACGTTCGCCGGAATGCGCTCCAGGTAGCGCGGATCGACCTCCAACGACAACTCCGCCCGCTGCCCTACGGCGCTGTCGGCGTGGGAGATCCCGCTGACTCGACCGATCTCGACACCGTTGTAGGTCACCTTGGCTCCCCGTTCGACCACCAGGCCCGCGCGCGGCGCCAGCAGGGTCAGCTGCGCCTGACGGCGCAGGTCGCCGCGAAACTGGAGGTACAGCAGGCCCGCCGCGACGGTGACGACGATCAGCAGCACCGCACCGGCCACCTTGTACGGCGGCTTGTGACGGTCGACGAACACTTTGAGACAGTAGGTTATGGCCACTCCCCGAAGGGCCCGTACGGCCGATCCGGTGAAGACCCGGGCCGCGGTCGCGGGGGTGGCCGACTGGTTGCGCGACGACTCTCACGCCGAACCGTCGCGCACCGAACTCGGCGAGGCGGTCCGATTGACGGCGCGCATGCTCGCGGCGGTGGCGCCCGGCTCCAGCGTGGAGGTTCGCGTGCCGCCGTTCGTCGCGGTGCAGTGCATCGAGGGTCCGGCTCACCGGCGCGGCAACCCGCCCAACGTCGTCGAGACCGATCCGCGGACCTGGCTGCTCCTGGCCACCGGCCTGACCACCGTGCCCGACGCGGCCGCGGGCGGAACGCTGAGCATGTCGGGTTCACGCGCCGGCGAGATCGCCCAATGGCTGCCGCTGGTCGACCCCGCCGGTTAACTTGACCACACTGGCCGTGTGGTGAGTTGGGGACTCCACAGCTCGTTCACCGACCGGACGTACACCGAAATCGCAGGTCCGGTAGGGGTTGAAGCCCCGCCGAATCCCGTTTGCGTGGAAACGGCGACACCCCCGCCGCATTCCGTGATTGACCCGTGATGTACGTAGACTGAGGCGGTCTACCCACACCGCCCTGGGAGCAGCCCTATCGTGACCGGCCCGCAGACCGACCCTGAACCCCGCGAAGAGTGCGGCGTATTCGGCGTATGGGCGCCGGGTGAAGAGGTCGCCAAGCTCACCTACTACGGCCTGTATGCCTTGCAGCACCGTGGTCAGGAGGCGGCCGGCATCGCCGTCGCCGACGGCTCACAGGTGTTGGTCTTCAAGGATCTGGGCCTGGTGAGCCAGGTGTTCGACGAGCAGACGCTGGCCGCGATGGAAGGGCACGTCGCGATCGGGCACTGCCGCTACTCCACCACCGGTTCGACGACGTGGGAGAACGCCCAGCCGGTGTTCCGCAACACGTCGGCCGGTACCGGTGTCGCGCTGGGCCACAACGGCAACCTCGTCAACGCGGCCGAGTTGGCCGCCCGTGCCCGCGAGGCCGGGTTGCTCGGCACCAGGGGCGCCCCGGCGGCGACCACCGACTCCGCCATCCTCGGCGCCTTGCTCGCCCACGGCGCGGCCGATTCGACGCTCGAGCAGGCCGCGCTGGAACTGCTGCCGACCGTGCGCGGCGCGTTCTGCCTGACGTGGATGGACGAGAACACCCTGTACGCGGCGCGCGATCCCTATGGGGTCCGACCGCTGGCGCTGGGGCGGTTGGACCGCGGCTGGGTGGTCGCGTCGGAGACCGCGGCGCTCGACATCGTCGGCGCCTCCTTCGTCCGTGACATCGAGCCGGGCGAGCTGCTGGCGATCGACGCGGACGGGGTGCGCTCCACCCGCTTCGCAAGCCCGGAGCCCAAGGGCTGCGTCTTCGAATACGTCTATCTCGCGCGGCCCGACAGCACGTTGGCCGGCCGATCGGTGCACGCCACGCGCGTCGACATCGGACGACGGCTGGCCAGGGAGATGCCGGTCGAGGCCGACCTCGTGATCGGCGTGCCCGAGTCGGGCACACCCGCCGCGGTGGGTTATGCGCAGGAGTCCGGAATCCCCTACGGCCAAGGCCTGATGAAGAACGCCTATGTCGGGCGCACGTTCATTCAACCGTCGCAGACCATCCGCCAACTCGGTATCAGGCTCAAGCTCAATCCGCTCAAAGAAGTGATCCGCGGTCGGCGCCTGATCGTCGTCGACGACTCGATCGTGCGTGGCAACACTCAGCGTGCCCTGGTCCGGATGCTGCGGGAGGCGGGAGCGGTCGAGGTGCACGTGCGCATCGCATCCCCGCCTGTGAAGTGGCCCTGCTTCTACGGCATCGACTTCGCCACCCCGGCGGAGCTCATCGCCAATGCCGTCGACGACGAGAACGAGATGCTCGAGGCGGTGCGCCACGCCATCGGCGCCGACACGCTGGGCTACATCTCCAAGCAGGGCATGATCGCGGCCACCGAGCAGCCCGCGTCGCGGTTGTGCAGTGCGTGTTTCGACGGCAAGTACCCGATCGAGCTGCCGGGCGAATCGGCGTTGGGCAAGAACGTGATCGAGCACATGCTTTCGACCGCCGCCAAGAGCGGTATCCCGCTGCAGTCCGGCAACGACAACGTCTCGGCGCTTCGCCGTCCCTGACTGCCGCCCGTAACTACCGCCCGACGTGCGCCCAGTGCGGATCGGTCGGTAACGGCCCCCGCTGCAGGGCCCCGGCCACCGCGTCGCGGTAACCGGTGAGGCCGCCGTCCGGGCGTGCGATCACGTCGTCGATGTCGTGGTCGGCCATCACCGCGTCGCACTCCAACGATTCGATCAGCGGTCGGGCCAGGCCGCCGGGAAGCGGGGTCACCAAACCGATCCACCAGCTCGCGATTGTCGGTGTGAGCCAAGGTATTACGATCATCACGCGGCGTCGCCGTCCGGACACCTCCGCGTACACCTGCATCGCCTCGCCGTACTCGAACACGTCGGGCCCGCCGATGTCCCACGTGCGCGAAGAGGGCACCGGAGCAGTGGCGGCCTCCGCCAGATAGTGCAACGCGTCGTCGACGGCGATGGGCTGGATCTTGTTGTGCACCCACTTCGGCGTTGTCATCACCGGCAGGCGGTTGGTCAGGTGGCGGATCATCTCGAAAGACGCCGAACCGGCGCCGATCACGATGCCGGCCTGCAGGACGACGGTTTCGATGCCCGACTCGATCAGGATGTCGCCGACGTCCGTCCGGGACTGCAGGTGCGGGGAGAGGTCGGTCCCCGTCGGGTGCAGTCCGCCCAGGTACACCAGTCGCTTGACGCCGGCATCGCGGGCGGCCGCCACGACGTTGCGGGCCGAGCGCGCCTCTTCTTCGACGAAATTCGGTGAGGTGCCCATCGAGTGCACCAGGTAGTAGACGACATCGATGCCCGCGAAACCGTTTCGCAGCGAGTCCGCGTCACCGAGGTCGCCGCGCGCCACCTCGACGCGGTCGCGCCACGGCACGCCGTCGAGTTTGTCGGGGTTGCGAGCCAGCGCACGCACCGCGTGGCCGCGGTCGAGCAACGCGGGCACCAACCGGCCACCGATGTATCCGGTCGCGCCCGTCACCAAGCAACGGATGTCGTCAGTCACCCCGCGGGAATCGCCGGTTTGGCCGTCAGGCAAACCCGCAACCGGGATCGGGTACGTCAACCGACAGCGGCGTGCCCGTCGGATTGATGTAGAGCACCCACATCACCAACGGCGTCGGACCCAGGTTGCGACCGATGTGCACGTTGCCTGGGCCGCTGGCCTCGGTGATGGGCGCGCCCGGCGGATAGACGCCGTCGGGCGCGCAGTTCGCCGCGGCGTCGTGGGTGAGCGTGCCCGCGCGGATCACCCCAAACACCCGTCCGTCGTGATAGTGCCACCCGGTGCTGCCGCCGGGCGCGACGGTGATCTCGCGGGTGACGTAGTCGATTCCGTCGACCGTCGCCTCCGAAAGCGTCCTGGCTTCCACGCCCGACGCCGGTGTCGCATACGCGTCGGCCGGCCCGAAAAACGCCAACGCGACCGCCGTCGACGCGCATACGGCAGAGGCGGACCAGCGAACTGTTGTCATGAGCGGTCAGACTGGCACACCGCCGGGCATTCCGTGACATAACCGCATGCGTGACAGCGGCCGAAGGCGGTTACCGCAGCGCGGCGAACACCGGTAGCCTTTACCGCGATGACCGAACGCGCCGAACCTGCCGGCATCTCCTACGCCTCGGCAGGGGTCGACATCGAAGCCGGTGACCGCGCCGTC
The DNA here is from genome assembly GCF_001499905.1 of Mycobacterium sp. GA-1285. Lineage (GTDB taxonomy): Bacteria > Actinomycetota > Actinomycetes > Mycobacteriales > Mycobacteriaceae > Mycobacterium. The sequence goes on from NZ_LQIS01000054.1 coordinate 52,914, forward strand.
GAACTCCTCAAACCGCTCGCCGAAAAGGCGACCAGACCTGAGGTGCGCGGCGGTATCGGCGGGTTCGCGGGACTGTTCGCGCTGCGCGGCGGCTACCGGGAACCGGTGCTGGCATCCTCCACCGATGGGGTCGGTACCAAGCTCGCGGTGGCCCAGGCGATGGACAAGCACGACACGGTCGGCATCGACCTGGTCGCGATGGTCGTTGACGACCTGGTGGTCTGCGGGGCCGAACCGCTGTTCCTACAGGACTACATCGCGGTCGGCCGCACGGTGCCCGAGCGGATCAGCGAACTGGTGGCGGGTATCGCGAACGGCTGCCTGCAGGCCGGTTGTGCGCTGCTCGGCGGTGAGACGGCCGAACATCCCGGCCTGATGGCGCCCGACCACTACGACATCTCGGCCACCGGCGTGGGCATCGCCGAAGCCGATGACGTGCTGGGCCCGGATCGGGTCAAACCCGGCGACGTGCTGATCGCGATGGCCTCGACCGGTTTGCACTCGAATGGTTATTCGCTGGCGCGCAAGGTGTTGTTGGAGATCGACCGGATGAACCTGGCCGGCCATGTCGAGGAGTTCGGCCGCACGCTCGGCGAGGAACTTCTCGAGCCGACCCGGATCTACGCCAAGGACTGCCTGGCGCTGGCGGCCGAGACCCAGGTTCGTACGTTCTGCCACGTCACCGGCGGCGGGTTGGCCGGCAACCTCGAACGCGTGATCCCGCACGGCCTGCTTGCCGAAATCGACCGCGGGACGTGGACTCCCGCACCCGTGTTCGCGATGGTCGGGCAACGCGGGCGGGTCGAGCGTGTCGAGATGGAGCGGACCTTCAACATGGGCGTCGGCATGGTCGCGATCGTCGCGCCCGAAGACACCGACCGTGCCCTGGCGATCCTGACCGCGCGCCACCTGAACTGCTGGACGCTGGGAACGGTCAAAAAGGGCGGTAAAGACGGCCCCCGAGCCGAACTCGTGGGTCGGCACCCGCGCTTCTAGGGTCAGCGGCGCCAGTCGTCCTCATCGACCCACTCGTCGGCCACCGGGTCGGTGCCGTTCAGGTCGTTTTCGGAAGCGCCCGACAGCTCTTGCTGAAGCCGCTTTAAGTCGGTCTGCGGTGAGCTGTATTTGAGCTCACGAGCAACCTTGGTCTGCTTTGCCTTCGCCCGGCCGCGGCCCATGGGGGGACCCCCTCGCGCAATAACGGAGCGGCCCAATTGGTAGGCGGCTCCGATCTGATCTGTCTTTTATCGTCCTGCCGACACTTTACCGTGCCCGGCCCCGCGGCGCTGGCAGGCCCTCGTCACGGTCGTGCCCCGCCTCGCAGCTGTTCGACCGCTCGCCGCCCGGCACCCGCGACGTCGGGTGGGGGCAGCGAGTCCGCGTCGATGACGGCGGGCACCCCGTCGACGGTCAACTCGGTGTCCGCGGGCAGGCCGCGCTTGAGCAGTGCCAGCGCCACCGGCCCCTCGTCGACGTGGTCGACGACCGTGCCGAGACGGCCTACGACCCGGCTGCCGGCCAGCACCTGGTCACCGGTGGCCGGTCGGTCGCTGGAACCGTCGAGGTGCAGAAGGACCAGCATTCGGGGCGGTTTCCCGAGGTTGTGCACCCGCGCTACCGTCTCCTGCCCGCGGTAGCAGCCCTTGTCCAGATGCACGGCGCGGCCGATCCAGCCGACCTCGTGCGGGATCGTCCGCTCGTCGGTGTCGACTCCCAATCGTGGCCGCAGGCCCGCCACGCGGTGCGCCTCGTAGGTCCACATCCCGGCCGGGCGGACCCCGGCATCGGTGAGCCGCCGCCACCGCGGTTGCACCTCGGACCGTGGGATGACGAGGTCCACTTCGAGTTCACCGTCCGCGAGACCGTCGAGACGACGCAGGAAGCCACCGTCGGCGAGCGCGACAGCCGTCCGTTCGGCCGGTAGCGAACCGACACCGAGCGCATCGAGCACCTCGCGGTCACCCAGCCGCGGCCCGAGCAGGGACAACACCGCAAGATCGGCAGCTTCCACCGCGACGTCGGACCAGAACACCATCTTGCGCAGGTAGCCCAGCAGCGGCTCGCGTCGCGACGGTTCGGTGTCGAGATAGGTGATGTCGCCGAGTTCTGTTTGCACCCAGTGATCTTCGACACGGCCCTGCCCGTCGAGGCTGAGATTCTCGGTGACGGCGCCGTCGGGTAACTCGCTGACGTGCTGCGTGGTGAGGTTGTGCAGCCACGTCTTGCGGTCGGCGCCCGTGATCGTGAGTACGGCCCGATGCGAGCGGTCCACGACGACGGCGCTTTCGGCCGCGGCACGCTGTTCGCCGAGCGGGTCGCCGTAATGCCATACGGCGCCGGCGTCGGGTCCGGTGTCGGGAGCAGGGACGGCAGCTGACATAGGTCAACTCTACGTTCGGGCGCGCGGCGCGCCGGGGCTACGCTGTGGGCCCATGGCTGGCGAACCCGGGGTTGTGGTGACGCTCGACGGGAGACTGCACGAACCGGCGGCGCCACTGCTGCATGCCGACGACCTGGCGGCGGTCCGCGGCGACGGCGTCTTCGAGACGCTGCTGATCCGCGACGGACGGCCGTGCCTGCTCGAAGCACACCTGTCCCGGCTCACGCAGTCGGCGCGGATGGTCGACCTCCCCGACCCCGACTTGCCGCGCTGGCGGTCGGCGGTGTCCGCAGCAGTGGCGCAATGGACCTCGCGAACCGGCGAGGAGGGCGTGCTGCGGTTGGTGTACAGCAGGGGGCGGGAAAGCGGTTCACCTCCGACGGCGTTCGCCACGATCGGATCGTTACCCGCGCGGGTAACCGAGGTGCGTCGTAACGGCCTTGCCGCGCTGACCCTGGCGCGCGGACTCTCGTCCGACGGCACGGGCGACATGCCGTGGCTGCTTGCCGGTGCGAAAACGCTGTCCTATGCGGTCAACATGGCTGCGCTGCGACATGCCGAACGGCACGGCGCGGGCGACGTGATCTTCGTGGGCACCGACGGGTTCATTCTCGAGGGGCCGCGATCGACTGTCGTGATCGCCGCCGAATCCGAGCCCGGTGCCGGCGATATCGCGTTCTTCACGCCACCGCCGTGGTTCCCGATTCTCCGCGGCACCACGCAGCAGGCGTTGTTCGAGGTCGCCCGCGACAAGGGATACGACTGCGACTACCGTTCGCTGCGGCCAGCGGATCTGCTTACGGCACAAGGCGTTTGGTTGGTGTCGAGCATCACGCTGGCGGCGCGGGTGCACACCCTCGACGGGACACCTCTCACGCCGAGCCCGCTGGCGGCCGAATTCGCCGAACTCGTCGACGCCGCGATCGTGCGCGATCGCTGAACGCTGAATCGCCCGAAATCCGGTTGTCGCCTCTTTCGTGCGCGGGTAGCGTCGCTCGTACACAGGAGAGGAGGTGGTCCGAGATTTTGAGTGACTTATGGACTTGTGAGGTGGCTGCGAGCTAGCAGCGCCAGGGGAATGAGCGCACAGCTCTTCGCGTCCTGCGCGCGCTGGCGAATTCCCCGCAGTCACCCGGCCCCCGAGCCCCTCGGTCTTGTCCGCCAGGAACACACGCTCGGGGGCCGACCCATATCTGGCCGCCGAATCGGTGCGGTTCAGCCGGCGGGTCCCGGTGCGAACGTGGCACACGCCTGCATGGCCTCGTTCCACGCGTCGGCGTCGACGCCTGGCGGTGGGCCCGCAGGTCCGGGCGCCGCGGGTACGCCGTGATCGGCCAGGCACTCCGCCAGCGAACCGTGACCGGCAGGGGCTTCGGAGGTGGTGGTCTGAGCCGGCGCCTCGGAGGACGTGGTGGTCTGGGTCGGGGTCTCGGAGGTGGTGGTCTGCGGCTCGGCCGGTGGTTCGGACCCGCAACCTGCGAGCGCTACGGCCGCGGCGAGGCCCCCGACGAACAAAGTCGCGCGCATCATCCGGCGAACCTCGACAGCCGGGCCGACAGGTGGGGGACCAGACCGCCGTCGGCGTCGACCCGCTCCTCGACGTAGGCCAGATCTCCGCCCTCGACGATGCCGTACAGCCGTTTGGCGCCACCGACCAGCATGCCGGACTTGCTGCGTGCCAACGCGTCGGTGGCCAGTTCCCACGACGACTGGGAGCGGGGGCGGCCGTAGAACAGCTCGATGTAGCCCGCGGAATGGGCCAGCAGCAATTCGATGGCCTGGGACTCGGAAGGATCTGTCGGATCGGCGATGAATCGCCAGAAACCGGACTCGCGCAGCGTGTGCGCCTCGTAGTCGCCGGATTCGCTGAGCCGCCACGAGCGCGCTTCCCAGATCAGGTAGTCGCCCCCGTCATGGGCGACCACGATCTGCTGGCCGAACCGGTAATCGCCGTCGGCGCCGCGACCCTCACCCTCACCACGCCAGACGCCGACGAGCGGCAGCAGCGCCAGTAGGGCGTCGTTGAGGTTCGCGCCCTCGCGGAGGTTCGCGGTGTCGGGGGGCGCTGGGAGATCGCCGAAGACCGGGATGTTGCGAGCGGCGGTCGTTTTCGCGCGTTCCGCCGCGGCCGCTAATGCGTCGTCTCCGGACGTCACGACTCGTCGGTGATCAGCCGGTACACCGTGTACAACGCGAACCAGGTGATCACCAGAGTCGCGGCAACGAGCAGGAGTTCGAAGAACAGCACCACGGGCACGAGTCTAGTCGGCCGCGCGGGGCCGAGCGCGTCGGCCCAGGCGCCGGATGAGGCGTCGGCCTTGCGCGCCGAAACTGAACTTGTGTGCGAAATGCTCGCGGTTCGTCGCACACAAGTTCAGGTTCGAGCCGAAACGCGTCAGGCGACCTTGACGTCGACCTCGTGGATACCGGCGCCGGACGGCGCGACGACGGCGTCGCCGTTACCGACCTTCGACAGTGCGCGCAGCGTCCAGGTGCCGGGCGCGGCGAAGAACCGGAAGTCGCCGGTGGCCGACGCGACCACCTCGGCGGTGAACTCGTCCGAGCTGTCGAGCAGGCGCACGAACGCGCCGCCGACGGCCTGACCGGATCCGTCCACGACGCGACCGGTGATCACCGTCTCCTTTTCCAAGTCGACGCTGGCGGGCAACGTCAGTCCTTGCTTAGGGGCAGAGCACATATCAACTTCCCAACTCGATCGGGGCACCCACCAGGGAGCCGTATTCCGTCCAACTGCCGTCGTAGTTCTTGACGTTCTTGTGTCCCAACAACTCCTGCAGCACGAACCAGGTGTGCGATGAGCGCTCACCGATGCGGCAGTACGCGATGGTCTCCTTCTCGCCGTCCAGCCCGGCCTCGGCGTACAACTTCTCCAGCGCCTCATCGGACTTGAAGGTGCCGTCGTCGTTGGCCGCCTTGCTCCACGGAACGTTGATGGCGCCAGGGATATGCCCGGGGCGCTGGCTCTGCTCCTGGGGCAGGTGCGCCGGAGCCAGGATCTTGCCGGAGAACTCGTCGGGGGAGCGCACGTCGACGAGGTTCTTGTTGTTGATCGCCGCGATCACCTCGTCGCGGAAGGCCCGGATGCTGTTGTCGGGCGCCTTGGCGGTGTAGCTGGTGGCGGGCCGCTTGACGACCTCGGTGGACAGTGGACGCCCGTCGAGCTCCCACTTCTTGCGGCCGCCGTCGAGCAGCTTGACGTCCTGGTGCCCGTACAGCTTGAAGTACCAGTAGGCGTACGCGGCGAACCAGTTGTTGTTGCCGCCGTACAGGACCACGGTGTCGTCGTTGGAGATGCCGCGTTCGCTGAGCAGCTTCGAAAACTGCTGCTGGTCAACGAAATCGCGGCGTACCGGATCTTGGAGGTCGGTCTTCCAGTCGATCTTGACGGCCCCCTCGATGTGGCCGTCGTCGTAGGCGCTGGTGTCTTCGTCGACCTCGACGAACACGATGTTCGGTGCGTTGAGATTGCTCTCGGCCCAGTCAGCCGTGACCAGGACGTCGGAGCGTGCCATAGAGGAAATCCTTTCGGTTGCTTCAGGTTTGAAGTTCTATGCGGGTGACGGTGCGCTTGTCTTCCTTCGAACGCGCGCGACGAGCGGGTAGATCCGGCAGCCGAGGCAGATGCCGAAGGCCGCATTGAGAAACGCCGCCACGAGCGCGAAAGCGGTGGCGATCAGACCGAGCAGCGGAAGGCCGCTCGCGAATCCGACGACGCCGGCCACCGCGAACGCGAGCCCGACCAACTGGGCGAACCTCAGCGGCGCCACCGGCTCCTTCTCGCCGACGGGTCCGAGTCGCGGCGCGACGAGCCGGGCGAAGATCTGGCCGTAGGGATGCGAACGCGGCCCGCGCCATGCTCCGATGGCGAACACCGTCGCTTGGGCGCACAGCACGACCGCCGAGACCGCCGGGCTCACGGGCCACAGCAGAAGGGCCGCCGCCAGCGCAGTGGCGGTGAGCCATGCGGCGAACCGCGGGCCCCGCACGTCCACCTGGTCGGGTGTCCGGGCTCGTGTACTCGACATATCTGTCGTTGGCATTCATGTGCTCCTGTTGCGGTCATCGGGTCGGGCTGGCTGAAACGGGAAGGACCGCAAGGGTCGCTCCCGAGCGCGGCGCGAAGAAGGGCGCGGCTACTCAGCAGCTGCAACAACAACAGCAAGAACCCGCGACGCGGCACAGGTCGACTGCGCGGCGCTTGGTGAGCATCGGCTCGAGGCGGGCGGACACGCCGGACAGCTTACCAATCGACATGGTGATCAAGCCAACAGCGGTTCCAGAGCCGAGCGCAGGTCAGCGGCCTTGGGAACGCCATGGGTCCGGTAGCGGGGCCGGCCGTCCCGGTCGAACAGGATGGTCGTGGGAAGCGAGAGCACCGAAAGTCGGCGCGCCGCCTGCGGGTTTGCGTCGATGTCGATCTCGACGTGCGCCACCGCGGGCAGCTCCGCGCAGACCTCGTCGACGATCCTGCGCACCGCGGCGCACGGTCCGCACCACTCGGCGGAGAAATGCACGACCGTCGGTCCGGTCGACGACAGCCCGAGGTCGCTGGTGTCGACGTTGGCGGCAGCTTCGCTCGCCTTGAGCAGTCCGGCTCGAAGCGTGAGCAGCCGCCCGATCACGTATGCGACACCGAGCGCCGCGATGAGCACGGTGATCGCCAACACCCAGGAAGAGCTCATGACAGATGGAACTCCGTTAGCGCGACGGATACTCCATCGGCGATGCCCTCGATGATGATGTCGGAGCCCCGCGCGCCCTGCGCCGTCGGCGCCAGTCCGAACGGCAGCTTTTGACCGGGCAGGCTCGCGGTGAACGCGGCCAGCACGGCGTCCCTCTTGTCGTCGGGCACCTCCTGGTCGGCGGTGCCGGGGCCGGTCAGCACGCCGATGGCCGTCATCACCAGCGTCGTCTGGTCCGGTCCGGCGACCTCGAGGTCCACTGCGATGCTCACCCTTTCGTGGAAGTCGGCCGCGGTGGGTGTTCCGGTGAACACCACGCCCTTGTTGCTGGAGATACCCGATTCGGTGGTGCCGCCCGTGGCGTCGTTGCTCTCTTGCGTCGGCGCCTCGACCAGAAGGTCCGGGATGCCCATGTACCGGCCCAGATGGGTCGAGTCGATGATGATGCGGCTCTCCGCCTTGGCGACCCGCATCGTCGCGTCGGGCTCGACGAGCCACGAATCGCCGGGCAGCTCGATCTCGTGCAGCGTCGTTTCCAGGGAGGCCCTGCCCACCTCCCGATTGTCGACGCCGTTGGCCCTGATCTCGACCTCGTCGAAGTGGCGGTCCATCGCCTGGGTGGCGAACGGGAACCCGAGGATCGCCACCGACGGGTCGTGTTGCAGGTCAGCGGCGGTGCGCACGCTTCTGGCCAGCCGATATTCGGCGTAGATGGCCGCGCCGAAATCGGCCCCGACGGCGCAGAGCGCGACCGCCAGCACCGTCACCAGGACCCCGAGTAGCAGCTTGCGCACCCGCACATTCTGGCCCACGACAGGCCCATCGTTCCGTTCGACGCAGCTGAGAAGCGGGTTGCGCGCTATCGTTAGAAAACCATCGCCCCGGTAACGGGCGCATGTCGAGCATGAATCTGGGAAGTCACCGACCGACAAAGATGTCCAGGCGAGGTCCCCGTGGCTGTTGGAGGGCCAGTTGGATCTACTGCTACTGACAGTCGACCCACACCCCGAGTCTGTGCTGCCGTCGCTGTCGCTACTCGCTCATACGGTGCGGACCGCGCCGACCGAGGTCTCGTCCCTCTTGGAGGCGGGCAGCGCCGACGTCGCGATCGTCGACGCACGTACCGACCTTGCCGCGGCTCGCGGATTGTGCCGGCTGCTGGGCACCACCGGCACCTCGGTGCCTGTGGTGGCCGTCGTCAACGAAGGCGGCCTGGTGGCCGTCAACGTCGAGTGGGGCCTCGACGAGATCCTGCTGCCCGGCACCGGGCCCGCGGAGATCGACGCGCGGCTGCGACTGCTCGTCGGCCGCCGCGGCGGGGTGGGCAACCAGGAGAACGTCGGCAAGATCAGCCTCGGCGAACTGGTGATCGACGAGGGCACCTACACCGCCCGCCTCCGCGGTCGCCCGCTCGACCTGACCTATAAGGAATTCGAGCTGCTCAAGTACCTGGCCCAGCACGCAGGTCGGGTGTTCACCCGCGCGCAGCTCCTTCAGGAGGTCTGGGGTTACGACTTCTTCGGGGGCACCCGCACGGTGGACGTGCATGTGCGACGGCTGCGCGCCAAGCTCGGTCCCGAATACGAATCGCTGATCGGCACGGTGCGCAACGTCGGATACAAAGCGGTCCGCCCGGCGCGCGGCCGTGCACCCGCGTCTGACGCCGCGGTGCCCGACGATTTCGACAGCGTGGACTACGAGGCGCCGGACAGTGTCGCGGAAGCACTTGCCGACCCGCTGCGAAGCCCGTGACGGAACTGCTGTGGCGCACCGGACTATCCGGCGACGAGCAACGTCGCATCCATGAACTGATCGAGGCCGCTACAGCGGCGGACGGCGTCGCCCCGGTCGGCGAGCAGGTGCTGCGGGAACTGCCGCACGACCGCACCCGCCACCTGGTGGCTCGCGTCGACGAGGACATCGTCGGCTATCTGAACCTCGCCGGAGGCGGCGAATCCGCGATGGCGGAGGCGGTCGTGCATCCGCGATTCAGGCGTCGCGGGGTCGGCGCGGCGCTGGTGCGTGTGGGCCTCGCCGAGGGCGGAGACGGTGCCCGGGTGTGGGCGCACGGCAACCTGGAGGCGGCGCGCGCGACCGCGGCCTCGCTCGGGCTGACCGTGGTCCGCGAACTCCTCCAGATGCGGCGTCCGCTGACCGGCCTGCCGCCGACGCCGACGCCCGACGGTGTCCGCATCACCACCTATTCCGGTCCGGCAGACGATGCCGCGCTGCTGCGCGTCAACAACGCGGCCTTCGTCTGGCATCCCGAGCAGGGTGGATGGACCGAGGACGACATCGCCGAGCGTCGCGGCGAATCGTGGTTCGACCCGGACGGGTTGTTCCTGGCCGTCGACGAGGACACCGGGGATGTGCTCGGATTCCACTGGACGAAAATCCACGGCGCCGATCTGGGCGAGGTCTATGTCGTCGGCGTCGACCCGGCGGCCCAGGGTCGTGGTCTGGGTGGCGTGCTGACGCTGACCGGGCTGCATCACCTCGCCGAGCGACTGTCGGCGAGCCCGAATCCCGTCGTGATGCTGTACGTGGAGGGCGATAACTCGGCGGCGGTGAGCACCTACCGGAAGCTGGGGTTCGAGGTGTTCGCCGTCGACACTGCGTACGCGCGCGGTCCCGGCCCCGACCTGTGAGGTCGCCGACCTGTTCACCGTCCGTTCACCGTCCATGTGCGGTCCGTCCACCACGGCCGCATACGTTGCCGGAGAGTGCGAAGTCGGCGACGAAAGTGGGATAAGTGAAGCGCATCAGCATCGGTAAGACCCTGGGTACGACCGCCTCCGCAGCGGCTGTGCTCGCCCTGACGCTGGCCGGGTGCGGCAGCGACAACAACACCGGCACGGGAACCGACGGCACCGGCACTGGTTCGTCGGCCAGCGGCGAGAACTGTGACGGCAAGGCGACCATCAACGCCGAGGGCTCTACCGCGCAGCAGAACGCTATCGGGCTGTTCAATCAGGTGTGGGGTCAGAAGTGTCAGGGCAAGAACCTGTCCTACAACCCGACCGGATCGGGCGCGGGCCGCCAGCAGTTCATCGCCGGCAACGTCGACTTCGCCGGGTCGGACTCCCCGCTGTCCGAGGAGCAGGTCCCGCAGGCCGCCCAGCGCTGCGGTGGCAATCCCGCCTGGCACCTTCCGTTGGTGTTCGGTCCCGTCGCGATGGCCTACAACCTGGAGGGTGTCGACGGCCTCGTGCTCAACGCCGACGTGCTGGCGCGCATCTTCCAGGGCCAGGTCGCCAAGTGGAACGATCCGGCCATCGCGGCGCTGAACGCGGGCAAGAACCTGCCGGATCAGAACATCACGCCGGTCTACCGATCGGACTCCTCGGGCACCACCGACAACTTCCAGAAGTATCTGGCTGCCGCGGCGCCGCAGACCTGGACCAAGGGCGACGGCTCCGAGTTTCAGGGCGGCGCGGGCGAGGGTGCGCAGAAGTCCGCCGGTGTCGCCCAGGCGGTGCAGGCCACGTCGGGCGCCATCGGCTACGTCGAGAAGGGCTTCGCCGACCAGGCCGGCATCGCGTACGCGCAGATCGACAACGGTAGCGGTGCAGTCGCGCTGACCGACGAGTCGGCGGGCAAGGCGATCGACGCGGCTCAGTTCGCGAGCGAGGGCCAGGATCTGGTGCTCGACCTGCAATCGCTGTACGCGAGCAAGGAGCAGGGCGCGTACCCGCTCGTGCTGGCCACCTACGAGATCGTGTGCTCCAACGGTTACGACAAGCCGACGGCCGATGCGGTCAAGTCGTTCCTGCACCACGCGGCCAACGATGGTCAGCAGGGGCTTTCGGCCGCCGGATACGTCCCGCTGCCGGACCGATTCAAGCAGCGGCTGCTGGGCTCGATCGACGCCATCTCGTCGCCTGCCTAGTTCTGCTGGCGAAACGGGATCGCTGCGGCGAGGATGGACGCGTAACCGATGACCGACAGGGTCCAAGTGACAGAACCGAATCCAGCGGAGGCCGGGTCGGGCGCGGCGATGGCCGTGCCCCGCCCGGAGCCGGAACCCATGTCGACAGACCCGGGCCGGAGCTCGAAGGTCCGACCCGGGGACCGCATTTTCCGCTGGTTGTCGGAAGGTTCGGGCATCTTCATCGTTGCCCTGATCGCGGCCATCGGCTTCTTTCTGGTGTGGCGGGCAATCCCGGCATTGGCGCGCAACGAGGCGAACTTCTTCCTCTACGGCGGCACCTGGGTCACCACCGACACCTCGGCGATGCGGTTCGGCATCCTCGACCTTCTGCAGGTAACGGTGTTCGTCTCGGTGTTCGCCCTGATCCTGGCGATGCCCGTGGCGTTGGGGATCGCGATCTTCTTGACGCAGTACGCGCCGCGCCGGGTCGCCGGACCGCTGGCGTACATGGTCGACCTGCTGGCCGCGGTGCCGTCGATCATCTACGGCGTCTGGGGGCTGTACGTGCTCGCTCCCGTGCTCAAGCCGTTCGCGGTGTGGCTCAACGAGAACCTCTCCTGGCTGTTTCTGTTCCAGAGCGGCAACGCATCGGTGGCCGGTGGTGGCACCATCTTCACCGCGGGGATCGTGCTCGCGGTGATGATCCTGCCCATCATCACCGCGGTGACTCGTGAGGTCTTCGTGCAGACGCCGAAGGGCCACATCGAAGCGGCACTCGCGCTGGGCGCCACCCGCTGGGAGGTGGTGCGCACCACCGTCTTGCCGTTCGGCATGTCGGGCTATATCAGCGGTGCGATGCTCGGCCTGGGCCGTGCGCTCGGTGAGACGGTCGCCCTGCTGATCATCCTGCGCGGCACACAAGCGGCGTTCGGCTGGTCGCTGTTCGACGCCGGCTACACCTTCGCGAGCCTCATCGCCTCTGCCGCTTCGGAATTCAACGACCAATACAAGGCCGGCGCCTATATCGCCGCGGGCCTGGTGCTGTTCATCCTGACGTTCGTGGTGAACTCGCTGGCGCGCGCCGCGGTCGCTGGAAAGGACAGGTCCGCATCATGACCGCAACGCTGGACCAACCGGTGAAGGCGCCGACCTTCCACAGCGTGAGCATGAGGCGGAAGTTGACCGACAAGTTCGCCACGGTCCTGGTGACCCTCTCGGTCCTCGTCGCGGTCGTCCCGCTGGTGTGGGTGCTGGTCACGGTGGTGGTCAAGGGCTTCGGCGTGGTGACCTCCCAGACGTGGTGGTTCAACTCGCAGTCCGGGATGACCGCCTTCACCGCGGGCGGCGGCGCCTACCACGCGATCGTCGGCACGCTGTTGCAGGGCCTGGTGTGTGCGTTGATCTCGATTCCGATCGGTGTCTTCGTCGGGATCTACCTCGTCGAGTACGGCGGCGGAACCAGGATGGGAAAGGTGACCACCTTCATGGTCGACATTCTCACCGGCGTCCCCTCGATCGTCGCCGCACTGTTCATCTATGCGCTGTGGGTCGCCACGCTGGGCTTCGAGCGGTCGGGCTTCGCGGTGTCGCTGGCGTTGGTGCTGTTGATGATTCCCGTCATCGTGCGCTCGACCGAGGAGATGCTGCGGATCGTTCCGATGGATCTTCGCGAGGCCAGTTACGCACTCGGCGTTCCGAAGTGGCGAACCATCGTGTCCATCGTGATCCCGACCGCCCTGTCGGGCATCGTCACGGGCATCCTGCTGGCATTGGCCCGCGTGATGGGTGAGACGGCTCCGCTGCTGATCCTCGTCGGATACGCCCAGGCGATCAACTTCGACATGTTCAGCGGGTTCATGGGCTCACTGCCCGGCATGATGTACGACCAGGTGTCGGCTGGCGCGGGCGCCAATCCTGTTCCGACCGACCGGCTTTGGGGCGCGGCGTTCACGCTCATCGTGCTGATCGCGGTGCTCAACGTCGGCGCCCGCTTCGTCGCCAAATTCTTTTCGCCCAAGAAGGTTTAGGAGTCTTCCATGGCCAAGCGCTTCGACCTCAAAGACGTCAACATCTACTACGGCACCTTCCACGCAGTCGCCGATGTGTCCCTGTCGGTGCCGCCGCGCAGCGTCACGGCGTTCATCGGTCCCTCTGGCTGCGGTAAATCGACGGTGCTGCGCACGCTGAACCGCATGCACGAAGTGATCCCCGGCGCTTACGTCACAGGCTCGGTGCTGCTCGACGGTGAAGACATCTACGGTGCGGGAGTGGATCCGGTCGGCGTACGCAAGACGATCGGCATGGTGTTCCAACGGCCGAATCCGTTCCCCACCATGTCAATCCGTGACAACGTCGTCGCCGGGCTCAAGTTGCAGGGTGTGCGGAACAAGAAGGCGCTCGACGAGGTGGCCGAGCGGTCGTTGCGGGGCGCCAACCTCTGGACCGAGGTCAAGGACCGGCTCGACAAGCCCGGCGGCGGGCTTTCGGGCGGTCAGCAGCAGCGGCTGTGCATCGCCCGTGCGATCGCCGTGGAACCCGACGTGCTGCTGATGGATGAGCCGTGCTCGGCACTCGATCCCATCTCGACGCTGGCGATCGAGGATCTGATCGCCGACCTCAAGCAGGAGTTCACGATCGTCATCGTCACGCACAACATGCAACAGGCCGCGCGGGTCAGTGATCAGACGGCGTTCTTCAACCTGGAAGCCACAGGAAAGCCCGGGCGCCTCATCGAGATCGACGACACCGAGAAGATCTTCTCCAACCCGACGCAGAAGGCAACCGAGGACTACATCTCTGGCCGCTTCGGCTGATCCGCCATGACCACCCGCGTCAGCGTGGCGCGGGGATCTCCTCTTCGGTGGGATGCTTGCCGGTGACCTGGAAGATCACCCGCCGGGCGACCTCGACGGCATGGTCGGCGAACCGCTCGTAGAAGCGGCCCAGCAGGGTCACGTCCACCGCGGCGGCCACGCCGTGCTTCCACTCCCGGTCCATCAAGACCGTGAACAGATGCCGGTGCAGGTCGTCCATCGCGTCGTCTTCTTCGCCGATGCGGGCCGCCTTCTCCGGATCGCGGGTCACCAGCACCTCTTGCGCGCTGTTGCCCAATTCAACTGCGAGACGGCCCATCTCGGCGAAGTAGCCGTTCACCTCCTCGGGTAGCGCGTGCTGGGGATGGCGGCGCCGTGCGATTTTGGCGACATGGAGCGCGAGCGCACCCATGCGGTCCACGTCGGCGACGATCTGGATCGAGCTCACGATTGCGCGAAGGTCACCGGCCACCGGTGCCTGCAGCGCGAGCAGTACGAACGCCGCCTCCTCGGCCCGTGCGCTCATCGCGGCGATCTGCTCGTGGTCGGTGATGACCTGTTCGGCCAGCACGAGATCGGCTTGCAGCAGGGCTTGGGTTGCGCGCTCCATCGCCGCCCCGGCCAACCCGCACATCTCGCCGAGTTGGGTGGTCAGGGCTTCCAACTGCTCGTGATACGCAGTACGCATGTCTCCACCCTACGGGCATCACCGGCGAAACGGCATGAAGCGAGCCGTGAACGGAAGGTGAACCCCACCTGCTGAAACGCTGTGACCGGCGCGGTTACTCGCAGCTGGTGTCGGCCGCGTTCGTGACCGCGAGGTCCTCGGGGAGTTGCGTCGGGGTGCTGTTGGATCCGCGCACGACGTGCACCTGAACCGGAGACCCGCTCGGTGACGGTGGGTTCACGGTGTGGAAGTCGCTACCCAGCACCACCCGCACCGTGTCACCCATCCCCGAAGTTCGCTCGACCTTGGCATTGGCGAAGGAGGACGCCACCGTCGCCGCCGCCTCTTCGTTGCCGGGCGAGAAGAACACCGTCGTCTCGTCCAGCGGACCCGGGTAATCGTCGGGGGAGGTGACGTTGAAACCGTGTGTCTGCAGTTCGCCGGCCGCGGTAGCCGCGAGACCGTTCTGCCCGGTGGAGTTGGATACCTGGACCGTGATGTCCGCCGGATCGGTGGTGATCGCGTCCACCAGCTCACCCGACGGTGCGGAGTCGTGGGTCGGCGGGGCCGACTCCGGCTGGGCGCTGGTCGACGACTCGGGCGTGCCGGGCACCGGGGTGTTGTCGGCGTTCTTCTCCTCAGGCAGCGGATCGTCGTTGATGATCGCGTCGAAGATCGCGCGGGTGTCCTCATCGCGCAGATGCTCGTTGCCGTACTCGTCCATGTAACCGGTCGTCGGGACGGTCAGGAACGTGATCCGGCCCGCCGCGATGCCCTGGATCGACTGGCCAAGCGTGACGAGGTCTTTGGTGTCCATGTTGTCGACGTAGCTGTCGTTGATGAACATGTTGACCACGTTGTTGAGCTTCGACAGCGAGAAGAAGACCTCTTTGGAGATCATCGAGCGCATCAGCGACGACAGAAACAGTTGCTGACGTTTGATCCGCCCGTAATCGCCGTTGGTCTCGGTGGTGACCTGGCGGGCCCGCACGTACTGAAGTGCCGTGTGCCCGTCGACGAGCTGCCGGCCCGCGTGGGGGAGCACCGTTCCGAGTTCGTAGTCCTCGAGCGGTGTGGTGCTACACACCTCGACTCCGCCGAGAGCATCCACCATCTTGGAAAAACCCGCGAAATCCACTGCCATGAAACGGCTTATCGACAGGCCGGACATTTTCTGGATGACCTTGACCAGACACTTGGGGCCTCCGACGGCGTACGCCGAGTTCAGCTTGTACTCGGTGTAGACCTCCTCGGCCCCGTACATCGGCGACTCGGGGTCGGTGATCGGACCGTAGCTGCCGGTCTGGGGATTCCACGGCTCGCACTTCATCGGCTCGATCGCCAGATCCCGCGGGAACGACACTGCCACAACACGTTCCCGGTTCGCTGGGATGTTCACCAGCATCACGGTGTCCGAGCGCGCACCCGCGGCGTCCTCGGTGGTCCCCGCGCCCATGCCACTGTTCTCGCCGATCCGGCTGTCGACGCCGACGATCAGGAAGTTCTCGTCACCGAATTGCGCGTTGGGGTCGAGGATGTCGCGGGAGTCGGGATCCAGCGCGGAGATCCTGTTCAGCATGTTGTTCTTCGCCGACTGCCACTGCCAGGCCCCACCGGTCAGCGTGAGTGCGAACACGGCGATCAGCGCGGCAAGCGCGCGCCCGGCGATGAGCGACCGGCGCCGACGGCGGCGGGGCTTCGACGGCTTGCGTGCGGTGGCAGTGTGCGCGGCGGGGACCCGGCTGGGCCTGCGAATCAGCGCCAGGTTGGGCAGTTCGGCATCGGCGCGGACGACCGGCAGGATCTCGGTGTCGCAGTCGTTGTCCTCGCTGTCGGTGGGCTGCGCCGGTGGCGTTGGCGGCTCGGGAGGCTCCGGTACGCGGCGACGTCGGCGGCGCAGTTCCGGCGGCACCGCGTCGTCACCAGACAGTTTGGCGATGAGGTCGGCGACGGTCACGCCGTCGGTGTGGTTACCGGTGGACTCGGTCTCGGCAGCTTCGGCCGACGGGTCCTGCCGACGCGGAATGTTCGCCCGCTCCCAAGGCGCGGCGCCCGGCGCCGGCCGTTGACTCCGGGTCAGCCAGCGGTTGTCCCCATCGGTGGGGTCGGGAGGGCCAGGAGTGGCGTTATCGCCGTCACTCATGTCCTACCGCCTCCGACTCTCGACACGTGGCGAACAGGGTGCTGCGCGCCATTGCCACAGCACCTGGGTGACTCCGCGACGGGAGCGCATTGCGAACGAGACTCATATCGTACTGAGACATCCTGAGAGATGTGATGTCAGAGTCGTCTCAGGACGGAGACGACTGGGAGACGCCGGCAGACGGCTAACCCCCGGAGTGCATGACTTCGGCACCGGCGGGCACCGTGCAGTCGTCGGGATCGGCCAACCAGCCCTCCGGAAGGGCGACCGCGGCAGCGGAGCCTTGACGCCCGCGTGGACCGGTCGCGGCCTCAGGGAAGGGCACGTCGGGATCGAGTCTGCCGAGCAGTTCCTCGAGCTCGGCAAGGGATTTGACCAGCGCCAACGCCCGTCGCAGGTCGGCGCCGGCGGGGAATCCGTGCAGGTACCAGGCGACATGCTTGCGGATGTCGCGCATGCCCTTGTCCTCGCCGAAATGGGCCGCCAGCAGTTCGCCGTGGCGCAGGATGATCGACGCCACCTCGCCGAGTGTGGGCGGTGTGGGCGCGGGACGCCCGGTGAACGCCGCCGACAGTTCAGCGAACAACCAAGGCCTGCCGAGACAGCCCCGGCCGATCACCACGCCGTCGCATCCGGTGGCTGACATCATCGCCAGCGCGTCGGCAGCTTCGAAGATGTCGCCGTTACCCAGCACGGGAACGCCCGTGACGTGGTCTTTGAGCGCCGCGATCTGGTCCCAATCGGCCGTGCCGGAGTAACGCTGAGCCGCCGTCCTGGCGTGCAGGGCGACCGCTGCGGCGCCCTCCTCGGCGGCGATCCTGCCGGCGTCCAGATGGGTACGGTGCGCATCGTCGATCCCGATCCGGAACTTCACCGTCACGGGGACGTCGGTGCCTTCGGTCGCGCGCACCGCCGCGGCGACGATCTGTCCGAACAACCTGCGCTTGTACGGCAGGGCTGCACCTCCACCGCGCCGTGTGACCTTGGGTACCGGGCAGCCGAAGTTCATGTCGATGTGGTCGGCCAGCCCTTCGTCGACGATCGTCTTCGCTGCGGCGTAGGTGTTCTGAGGGTCGACCGAGTACAGCTGCAGCGAGCGCGGGGTCTCATCGGGAGCGAACGTCACCATGTGCATAGTCCCCGGATGCCGCTCGACGAGGGCTCGCGCGGTGACCATCTCGCATACGTACAGGCCGCTGACCGTGCCCGCTCTGGCCAGCTCGAGTTCGCGGCACAGCGTGCGGAAGGCGACGTTGGTCACACCGGCCATCGGTGCCAGTACGACCGGGCTGCGGAGCCGTATCGGGCCGATCAGCAGTTCTGGCTTGTCGACCAGGACCGTCATGATGACGAGGAGGCCAAAACCTTCTTCGCGGAGAGCTTCTCGGCCTTGCGCGCTTCGCGCTCGAGGCGACGCTGCTTGGATTCCTCGAACTTCTGCGAGGCCTCCTCGAGCTCCTCGACGAGAACCCCGAGGTCGTCACGCATGCGCGCGGCCTCGCCGGTGAAGTCTTCGCGTTCGAAGATCCGCCATTTCTTGAGCACTGGCATCACCACGTCGTCGAGGTGGATGCGCGGGTCGTAGACGCCGCCGACGGCGATGATCACGGCCTTACGGCGGAACTCCGGGACCGTGTAACCGGGCATCTTGAAGTTGCGCAGCACGCGGTGCAGCGAGTGCATGGCCTGGTCGGGCGCGATCTCGAAGCCCGCTTCGCTGACGTCGCGATAGAAGATCATGTGCAGGTTCTCATCGGCGGAGACCCGCGCGAGCAGTTGGTCGGCGACGGTCTCGTTGCACGCCTTGCCGGTGTTGCGGTGTGAGACGCGGGTCGCCAGCTCCTGGAACGTCACATAGATGACCGAGTCGAAGAGGCTCTCCGCGAAAAGGTCGCCCTGCTGGTTCTGGCCCGGCGAGAAACCACGCGTGACCTGCTCGACGCGCAGCTGTTCCAATTGCACGGGGTCGACCGCGCGGGTGACGACGAGGTAGTCGCGCAGCGCGATGCCGTGCCGGTTCTCCTCGGCCGTCCACCGGTTGACCCACTGGCCCCAGGCACCGTCCATGCTCATGTTCATCGCGATCTCGCGGTGATACGACGGTAGGTTGTCCTCGGTCAGCAGGTTCTGGATCATTGCCACCTGCGCCACTTCCGACAGTTGCGACTGGTCTGGATCCCAATCCTGGCCGCCCAGGGCGTAGTAGTTCTTGCCGTCCGACCACGGGATGTAGTCGTGCGGATTCCAGTCCTTGCGCATCGCCAGGTGCCGGTTGAGGTACTTCTCAACGACGGGCTCGAGCTCATGCAGCAGATGTAGGTCAGTCAAGTTCTCGTGCATTGATCCTTACTCCTTCTCGCGTGCGAGAGCCCCACCCAAGTTATCTGTACCTATTGGTTGCACTCAATATATCTGTGTCCTCCAGTGACATTCAAGTTCCGGCGCGGGTGTCACAACCGCCCCAGGAGGCGCATCCGTCGTTGTAGTATCCCGTCGGGCAAACGCGTACGCCCGGAATTCGGCCACTGGAGACTCGGAGGACGGGCGTTGCTCAACTTGCGGCATCTGTTGGCAGCGGCCGTCGCCGCGGCAGCGGCGGGTACGGCGCTCGCGTCAGCGGGACAGGCCGCCGCGGTTCCCGACGTCGTCGACCGTCCCTTTGAAGACGCCCAGAAGATCATCCAGCAGTACGGCGGCAAAGCCGTGGTCGCGACGCGGGTCGGAAGCGGCGCCGACGAAGGCAGCTGTCTGGTGACGAACGCGTGGGATGCGGCGGTCCGCCGCCCGAACTCGCGGGGACGTCCGGTCGCCAACAGCGACGTCATGGTGGCGCTGAACTGCAACGCGGCCGTTGCGGCGCCCGGAGCGCCCGGCAACTCGGCGATGAGCCCCGTCGGCCGCGACGCCAAAGCTGACCAGCAACGCCGGGAGGCCAAAGCCGCGCGCGAAGCGGCCATGCTCGAAGAGCGGGAGTTGGCCGCCCCGGTGACGCCGGACAACTGATTTCTCGCAGGTCCCACCTCCACGACCGGCGATTCGCTCCGGTAGCGGTGTATACCGAACCGCAATAGACTGCCGACAGCGTTCACGCGGCGGCATCGCCCGAACACGGAGGTTGGGGTACGTGAAGAAGATCTTGTCTGTCGGCTTGATGTCGGCGATGGGCGTTGCGGCGGCGTCGGTTGTCCTGCTCGGCTCGGGCACCGCCTCGGCCGCTCCCAGCGTCGTGGGCATGAAGTACTCCGACGCTCAGGAAGAGATCGAGAACGCCGGCGGGACCGCGGTGGTCGCCTCTCGGGTCGGTGACAAGCTCGACCTCGGCGATTGCATCGTCACCAACATCTGGGACTCGTCCTTCCTGCGTATCAGCGAGGCCGACGAGAGCGAGATGTCTGTTGCGTTGAACTGCGCCGGCGAATACGCGACCGCCACGAATCCCGGTGCGTCTGTTGCCAATCCGCTCGGACGGGCGGCCAAGTCCAAGGCCGAAGAGGAAGCAGCGAGCGAGGAACAGCGCGAACTGGAAGCGCCCGTGACACCGGACGAATAGGCCCCGGCCTAGTAGCTCGACACCCGGCCAACCAACATCTCCACGCAGTAGTCGATGAAGCGCTCTCGGGTGGCGGCCAGCCTGCCGTTGAGGTAAGCGGTGAACAGCGCGGTCAGGGCCCCGACCAGCCCGGTGGCCGTCATCGCCGCCCTGTCGGGATCGGTGATGCGGGTGAGCTTGCGCTGCAGCAGTTCGATGAAGCTGGGCATCCACTCGGCGCCTGAACGAGTCAGCACCGGCTCGCTGGCCGGCGCGAGCAGCAGCACCCGGCCCCGCGTCGGGTCGTCGACCATCAAGGCGACGAATCGTTCGACGGCGTCGCGCGGGGTCTCCGCCGAGCTCAAGGTGGACATGGCTTTGGCGCAGACGTCGTCGTAGACGGCGCGGACGAATTCGTCGCGGTCGGCGAAGCTCTCGTAGAAGTAGCGCTCGGTCAATCCGGCTGCCCGGCACACGGCGCGGACGGTGAGGGAAGGACCCTCGGCGGCACCGAGAAGCCCCACGCCCGCGGCGATGAGTTTCTCGCGGCGCAGTACCTGACGGTCCTGCAGCGGCACCCCCGACCATCGGCCCCGTCTTTGACCCGAAGGCACATCCCTCCTAAGCTCGGTATGACAACGCCCGTAGTCAGCTTCTGATAAATCCGGACGGAAGTACACCAGTGACTCAAGATACGTCTGAAACGTGCCCCGTGTCCTGGGAGCGCCACCCGCCCGAAGGGCAGGAGGACGCGTCACCGATGGCGTCAGGGTGCCCGGTGACATCCGGCGGCTACGACGCGCCACCGGCGCCGCTCGGCCCCGACTCGCTGACGTGGAAGTACTTCGGCCAGTGGACCGGCCTGTTCCAGGGCACGTGGGCTGGGTCGATGCAGAACATGCACCCGCAGTTGGGTGCCGCCGTTCAGGAGCACTCAATCTTCTTCCTGGAGCGGATCCCGCGGCTGCTGCGCTCGATCTACCCCATCGGCGGCGTGGTCTTCGACGGTCACCGGGCGCCGACGACGGGCGCGGAGGTCCGCGATTACCACATCGGTATCAAGGGTGTGGACGAGCGCGGCCGACGGTACAGCGCGCTGAACCCCGACGTCTTCTACTGGGCGCACGCGACGTTCTTCAAGTCCACCTTGCTGGCGGCCGAGAAGTTCGGTGGCGGGCTGACCGAGGACCAGAAGCGGCAGTTGTTCGACGAGCACATCACCTGGTACCGGATGTACGGGATGAGCATGCGGCCGGTGCCCAAGACGTGGGAGGAATTCCAGGAGTACTGGGATCACATGTGCATCAACGTCTTGGAGAACAACTGGGCGGCCCGCGAGGTGATGGATCTCTCGACGATGCCCAAGCATCCCTCGATGGAGTGGATCCCGGATCCGTTGTGGCGGCTGAACCTCAAAGTGATGCAACGCTTTCTGACGTTCATGACCGTCGCACTCTACGATCCCCCGGTCCGGGAGTTGATGGGCTACAGCTGGTCGCCTCGGCAGGAATGGCTGCACCGGCGCTTCTGCGATGTCGTGACGCTGGCCACCAAGGTGCTGCCCAAGCGATGGCTGATGCACCCGCGCAAGCGTTCGGCGATCGACCGCGCGACCGGTCGACTGCCGGTCGACGCCCCGCTGGTCGAGACGCCGGCGCGCAATCTGCCGCCGATCGAGTACCGCGGTCAGCCGCAGTTCTATTGCCCGCAGGTCTGATTGAGCCGCTAGCGCGTGTGCGCCGTCGATGCGGTTAAAATTCCGCGATAGGTGGCTACGTGACTCGCTAGGCGCGAGAAGTCTTGTGGGTCAGAATGTTCGGCCATTTCGACGATGAGCGGTTACTCGTCGATGGCAATTGGCGCAGCGAACTTCGCACTTTGCGATCTCGGCTTGTATGGCGGCCAGATTCCAGCCGGCGCGTGCCATGGATCCGACGTCACGGAGTTTGTTTCCTGTCACGTGGTCGAACTCGGGCACCACGGTGTCCTCTTCGCCGCAATCGACGCACGGGTGGGTCAGCAAGTACTGCAGAACGTATGCCTTGGCGCCGGCGATCGCCTTCTGTTTGCCCTCGCGGCGCGACGAATTCTTCTCAGGAGTTCGCCGGTAGTACGCCCGGTTGTATTCGCGTCGGCAGTCGGGGCAATACGTGCCGTTGAAGTCCGGGCGATCCTGGCGGCAGCGCGGACAGCGGCTGGATTTCACGCTTCGGTCTTACCGTCAGTGCCCGACAGCAGTGCCCCCACCAGGGCTCGAACCTGGGACCTGCGGATTAAAAGTCCGTAGCTCTACCAACTGAGCTATAGGGGCGCGAGGGACAGGATACTGGGTGGCCGATGCCGACCTCGTTTGAGGATTCCGGTGCCGATAACCTAAGCTATCGAAGCTCCCAACGTCATCGCGTTGCGAGTACCCCGGAGAGATTCGGCTGGCCCCCTTCGTCTAGCGGCCTAGGACGCCGCCCTTTCAAGGCGGTAGCGCGGGTTCGAATCCCGTAGGGGGTACACGCAGCGACCCGTACGATGGGACGCAAAGCAAGGCCCTGTGGCGCAGTTGGTTAGCGCGCCGCCCTGTCACGGCGGAGGTCGCGGGTTCAAGTCCCGTCAGGGTCGCCATTGCGGCGAGGCATCTGGGTTACGCCCGACCGGTGCCTTCCGGGCCAGGTAGCTCAGTTGGTACGAGCGTCCGCCTGAAAAGCGGAAGGTCGCCGGTTCGATCCCGGCCCTGGCCACTTCAGAGGCTATGTCTGCCTCGGTTCCTACCTCGGCTCGACGTTTATTCGTCGTTTATGCCAACCGCTCGATCCAATACATCGGCCACTTCGGCGTGCACCCGGCCGCGACTCATGTACACGTCCTGCGTCATCGAGGGGCGCGCATGGCCTAGCTGGTCCGCGCCGATCCTCGCGGAGAGTCCCGAGTCGTCGATCAGTGTCGCGACTGTCTTGCGGAAGCTGTGGCTTGACACGTCGGGCAAACCCAGCTCGTCGCGAACCTCGCGCCACTGCTTGCCGAAGTCGTCCGGGTCGCGCAGCGTGCCCGCTGAGGACGGGAAGATCACTCCGACGCTGTTTGGCCCCTGCCTACCGCCCTTGCGTCGGTGCAAGACATCGACCGCGAACTGAGGTAGCGAGACCGACCTTCCACCGCCTCCTTTGGTGGTGTCTTGGCGGACTAAGCCTTTCCCCTTCAACCGAACTACCCAGCCGGACACCGTGAGCACTCTGTCGTCGAGGTCGATGTCTTCCCACCGAAGCGCCAGCAACTCTGAGCGTCGCAACCCGGTCGCCGCTAACAGGATCACCGCGTCATGCAAGTCCTTCTGCTCACATAGCTTCGACTCACCGACAGCTTTAAGAAGCATCCGCACCTGCTCGACTCCGAGGGCCGGCGCACCCTTTACCCCGCTTCTCAGTCCTCCGCTTGCGCCGGGTGCCCAGTTCCCGCACTGGATTCGCGCCGATACCCCCGACCATTACTGCATCCGTCAAGACCGCGTTCAGCGCCGCTTTGGTGTGACGCTCGCGGGTCGCGCCGTGATCGCGGGCGGATTCCCCGGAGGATTTCGTCAAGCAGGCCGGGTGTCGCCTCGCTGACTCGAATATCGGCTAGCCGGGATCGCACGGCGTCCCACGTCTTGTCGCGGTATGCCTTTGCGCCGAAGTCGAGGAACTCGCGTCCGAAGGCTGGTTCGCGTGCGATGTAGGCCAACATCAACTCGAGGACGGCGGCCCGCTGCGCCGCGTTCGGCCGAAGCGGGTCGAGGTCGCTCCCAAGCAACGGGTCTCTTGGGTCAGGTGGCTCGACTTGCCAGTCGGGCGGAAATGAATCGTCGCTCATGCGTTTTCCCTTTCTGGTGATCGAGCGGTGCAGTCATCTCGGTGTTCGCTGCTGGTCGCGTAGTAGATGCCGCAACCAGGACAGAACACAGACTTGTTGTGGGCCAGGATCTTCAAGACCCGATCGCGCAACCGTGTTCGCTTAAAGGAGCAATCACATGGCATTGACCACGTCCGGTGGCGCATCCATCCTCACCCCCGAGCAGGTGGGCGCCCTCGTCATCAGACCCCTCATCGAGCAGTCCGTCGCCGCGCAAGTCAGCACCATCGTGCAAACCACCAGCCACGACTTCCGCGTGCCCGTGGTTCGGCTGACCCCACCGCCGCATGGACCGCCGAAGGCGCCGAGATCGCCGCGTCCGACCCAACGATCACCGAAGTTGTTGTGACGCCGAAGAAACTCGCCGGCCTCACCGTCATCAGCAACGAGCTGGCAGGTGACTCGTCCCCGGCCGCGTTGCAGGCGGTCGGCGACGGCGTGGTGCGCGACCTCAAACGCAAGCTCGACGCCGCCTACTTCGGCAACACCACCACTAACGGCCCCAACGGACTCGGCTCGCTGACAACCGCCACAGTCGATGCAGGCGACGCGTGGACCAACCTCGACTGGGCAGAAGAAGCCAAGTCCGAAGCCGAGCAACTCCACACCATGCTCACCGCGTTCGTCGCCAACCCCGCAACCGCGCTCGCCCTAGCCTCACTCAAAGAGCAAACAGGGTCGAACAAGCACCTTCTCGGCGCTGACCCCACCCAGGCCGGAAGCCGCAGCATCGGTGGTGTGCCGCTGTACGTCTCACCGTCCGTAGCCGATGGCACGGTGTGGGGCATCCCGCAGCCGCACAGCATCTTCGTGCTGCGCCAAGACGCCACCGTGGTCACCGACTCCAGCGTCTACTTCACCGGTGACCGCTTGCGGTAAGGGCGACATTACGGGCCAGCTTCGGCTTCCCCCACCCCGGCGCCATCGTGAAGATCACCCTCAGCCCGTAACCTGCTCGGTAGTGACGACCCGACCTACTCACCGCAGCTGCGGCAGTTCGGCACACGCAGCCTCCATTCTCTGATCGGGTCCAGCGCCCTCTGCCTCAATTCTTGAAGCTCCTGCCGCTGCAAGCGTCTGTCTTCACGCACTTCTCTGTTCATCAGCCTCTGGTAGTCCACCATGGTGGCAAAAAGGTCGCCCGCAATGTTGCCTTCTCGGTCACCGTTATTCCCTCTGCTCCATGCGCCGATAACGTCGCGCAGGTCGGTCCTCGTGGTGCCTGCAGTTGATCCGTCGGATGCCGTGGGTCCGTCTGATGTCGTGGGAGCGGGGTCTGCGCTTACGGCAGCGGTCGGGCCGAACAAGACCACCGCGCTGGCTGTCAGCACCGCCCCAGCCACGATTCGTACTCGCATCGTTGGCCGTGCTGCATGCGCGTTCATGTCGACTTCCTCTCTCCGAATCCCAGAACGGTTGTTCTGACCGGAACGCTAAGCGCGGCAACGACGGGTGACTGCAGTAGTCGACTACTGCAATCGGATGACACGTCGAGTTCCTCCCAAAGGACGGGCGAGGCGTCCCCCATGCCACGTCGGTGAGCGCCCCTCCCGTCATAGGCGATGCGAGCGGGAACACATATTTTTTTTCGCAAGCTGACGCCGTGGGGGGTATCTCTCAGCGACCGCCGCTCGCACCTCCTGGCATAGGCGGGAATCTCTCCCCGGAATAATTTCTCCCCCACTTTCTCGAGAGAAAGGACGAGTATGCAATTGGGAATCGTCGCGGCGTGTCGAGAACCCTCGACCGAAAAGCGGAAGGTCGCCGGTTCGATCCCGGCCCTGGCCACCAGAATTTCCTGCCTCCGTACGTCGGCATGGTCCGGCCCCGCAGCCGCGAGCGGCGACTGCGCGAGCGAATCGCCGTAACCGGCCCCTTGTCATCTTCGGTACCTCCGCGTACCGTTCACCGGTACCTCGGTGTACCACGAGTGGACGAAACCGGGTGTCGGTGTGATCGCGGCCCGTACCGTCATCGATCACACCACCGAGCACGACCGCGAAGGAGCCAGGATGAGCAAGCAACGCAGAACGATCAGCGGTCGCACCGCGGTCATCACCGGTGCCGCATCCGGTATCGGACGCGCACTCGCGCAGCGGCTCTCGGCACACAGCTGCCCCGTGGCCATCGCCGATGTCGACGAACAGGGACTCAAGGAGACCGAGGCGTCGCTGCGCGGTCCCGCGCTGCTGCGGGTGCTGGATGTGAGCGACGCGCAGGCCCAGCGTGACTTCGCCGCCGAGGTGCGTGCGTGGGCACCCCGGCCGATCGGCGCGGTGTTCAACAACGCCGGCGTCGCGCTCGGCTCCACCGTGCTCGACGCCGTCGTAGAAGACGACGACTGGTTGTGGAACATCAACTTTCACGGTGTCGTGAATGGGACCAGGGCGTTCCTGCCCATCCTCGTCGAGCAGGACGAGGGCGTGATAGTCAACACGTCCAGCGTCTTCGGTCTGGTCGGCATGCCCGGCCAAAGCGCCTACTGCTCAGCGAAATTCGCGGTCCGCGGGTTCACAGACTCCCTGCGTCAGGAGCTGCGAGGCACCGGCGTGTCGGCGGTCAACGTGCATCCCGGCGGCGTGAACACCAACATCGTGCGCAACGGTCGGTTCCGTGAGGAGCCGGGCGGCCCCACCAAGGACCAGGTGGTCGAGGAGTTCGCCGCGATGACCAGAACCGAGCCTGACAAGGCGGCGGAGATCATCCACCGCGGCGTGGAGGCGGGCAAAGCCAGAATCCTCGTCGGCCCGGACGCCTACATGTTCGACGCCCTGGCGCGGATCGCACCGACGCGCTACTTCGACGTGCTCGAGCGTGTGCAGCTCTCGCTTCGCAAGCGCGCCACGAGGTAGCTAGGCGGTCTCCTTCGCGTACTGCAGCAGCCCCGGATCGTGCGCGCACAGCAGCAGCAGATCGGGCTCACCGCGGCGGTACAACTCGGTCAACCGAGCGTGGTTGTCGCGCACCTGTTTACGGTCGAACGCGGCGACCTTCTCGAACGCGCCGAGCATCCGCGGAATCCGCGGCGGGCCACCGATGGTGTCGGGATGGTAGAAGGCGTCCCCGCAGTGCAGCAGCCAGCGGTGGCCCGCGTCGACCGCGACGCAGGCATGCCCGCGGGTGTGACCGGGCAGCGACATCAGCACGATTCCCGGTGAGACTTCGGTCAGCTCCTTGGCCGCGGCGAACCCACGCCACTTCTCCCCGGCGGGGCTGTGCTCGACGATCTTCGGTCCGTGCTCCCACTGGGCGGGCCGAAAGCGGAAGCGTTCGGCCCGTGTCGGCGGGCGCATCGCCCCGAGTACTTCCGCTGCAGTGCAGTGGATTTCGGCGTCGGGAAAGTCGGAGATCCCGCCGATGTGGTCGACGTCGAAATGCGTGACGACGATGTGGCGGACGTCCTCACGCCGAAAGCCCAGCCGTTCCACCTGCCGGACGGCGGTTTCGTCGCGGTCGAAGAACGGCCGAAAGAGGCGGCGGGTGGGGCCGGTTCGGCGCACCGGCTCGGCACAGTCGGCCAGCCCGTATCCACTGTCGACGAGCACCAGACCGTTGTCGGTTTCGATGAGCAGCACATGACAGACCAGGACGGGAACACCCCATGGATGCATCGATCCGCAGTTGAGGTGGTGGACTTTCACGAGGCGGCCCCGGTGCGCAGCTGCGCGCGGCCCGCGGAGTGCACACGGATCACGTCGGGTCGGCGTTGACGCGGCGCGTCGGCGATCATGCACCGCACTGTACGGCCGCGAGTGTCGTCAGGCCGCAGACTTGACCCCCGCGGCGGTCTCCTGATGGCGGTGTTGCCGCTCGATCGTCGCCAGATAGAACGCCCACGCGAAGGCCGAACTCGCGAACAGGATGAAGCCCAGATACAGCCACGCGTGTTTGACGCCGCGCCTGCGGCCGTCGACGAGCAGCCACGCCGGGAACAGCAGCAGGCTCATGATCGTGTAGTCCTGGCTGGCCGAACTGGCAGCCGGATTGTCGTAGCCGAGCGCGATGAACTCCGACCAGCTACCGGGTCCCCAGATGAAGTTGTGCAGCCCGCCGGGTGGCGCGTACTCGGCCACGAACTGGTTGTTGAAGTAGTAACCGAGGATGACCGAGGCGATGCCTGCGACGTAGTAGAACATCTCGAGCTTGGTCACCCGGGGACCTGAGGTGTAGCGCGCGAAGATCGCAGGATTCGCTTTGACGATGACGGCCAGCGTGGCGAACCCGAGCACCAGGTGAATGATCAACGAAACCATGATCGGAGTCTCATCACCCGGCGAAGTTTTGTCAATATTGACATAACTCGTTTCGGGTACTTTCATGCACATGCCCCGTCCGGCCCAGACCGCGCGCAGTGAGCGCACTCGCGATGCGCTGCGGAAAGCGGCGGTCGTACGGTTCCTCGCGCAGGGGGTCGAGGAGACGTCGGCCGAACAGATCGCGGCCGACGCCGGCGTGTCGTTGCGGACCTTCTATCGCCACTTCGCGTCCAAGCACGATCTGCTCTTCGCCGACTACGCCGGCCTTGACTGGTTCCGCTCGGCGCTGGCCGCCCGCGATCCCACAGAGCCGATCATCGAGGCGGTCCACAGCGCAATCATGGCCCGCCCCTATGACGACTGGGCCGTCGCGCAGACCGCCGCCCTGCGCGCGCAAGAACTCGAGCCCGGCCGGGTGGTGCGGCATATGCGCCAGGTCGAAGCCGACTTCGCCGAAGCGATCACCGAGCACCTCGCCGACGGCCTTGTGCCGGACGTGTCCACCGACGAGCGGATGCGGATCACGGTCACCGCCCGGTGCATCGCCGCCGCGGTCTTCGGGGCGATGGAGGTCTGGATGCTCGGTGAGGAGCGCTCGCTTCCAGAGCTGTCACGGCTCACGGGGGAGGCTTTGCGCGCGCTGGCCGACGGCATCGCCGGCTGACGTTTTGTCATTATTGACAAAACTCTGGAGAGCGTGCCAGCCTCACCCCATGAGCGACTTCGACGCCATCGTCATCGGTGCCGGGCACAACGGATTGACCGCGGCCACCGTGCTGCAGAAAGCCGGTATGCGCACCCTCTGCCTGGACGCGAAGCTCTACGCCGGAGGCATGGCTTCCACGGTCGAATTGTTCGACGGGTTCAAATTCGAGATCGCCGGCTCGGTCCAGATCCCGACGTCGGCGGTGGTCAGCCGCGAACTCGGGCTCGACTCGCTGCCGACCGTCGACCTCGACGTGATGTCGGTGTCGCTGCGAGGAGTGGGTGACGAGCCGTTGGTCTACTACACCGACCCGGTGAAGCTTCTGACGCACATCAACGAGGTGCACGGCGCAGAAGCCGTCAACGGCATGGCCGGGTTGATGGCGTGGTGCCAGGCGCCCACGCGGGCGTTGGGCCGGTTCGACGCGGGCCGGCCCCCGAAGTCGCTCGATGAGATGTATGCCTGCGCGACAAACGAATTCGAGCGCTCGACGATCACCGACCTGTTGTTCGGCTCGGTCACCGACGTGCTCGACCGCTACCTGCCGGACAAGGAGAAGAACGGTGCGCTGCGCGGCATGCTGTCGCTGCTGGCATGCAACACCACCTACCGGGGGCCGGCCACCCCGGGGACGGCCGCCGCCCTCGCGTACGGCTTCGCCGTCCCCGACGAGAACGCGTTACTGGTCAAGAAACTGCGCGGCGGCATCGGAGCCCTTACGTCACATCTGTGTGAGGTGTTCACCGCCAATGGCGGAGAACTGCGGTTGCGCAGCAAGGTCGTGGAGGTCACGGTCGCCGACGGCAGGGTCACCGGAGTCCGGCTCGAGGACGGTACGTCGCTGTCGGCGCCGATCGTCGTCTCCGGCGTCGCACCCGACCTGACGGTCAACGGCCTCGTCGACTCCAACGCGGTTCCCGCGGATGTGCGGGACCGCTTCTCGCGCCTGGACCACCGGGGCAGCTATCTGCAGATGCACTTCGCACTCGACGGCATTCCGCAGTTCGCGCCGCCCTATGAGTTGCTGAACGACCCCGCCATGCAGTCCAACATCGGAATCTTCAGCACCCCTGAGGAACTCCAACAACAGTGGGAGGACGCCAGGCGTGGCATCGTACCCGCGGACCCGGCGATCGCGTTGCAGATCCCGTCGGTGAACGACCCCGGCCTGGCGCCGCCCGGTAAGCACGCGGCCTCGGCGTTCTCGCTGTGGTTCCCGATCCAGGAAGGCGAACAGGGCTACGGCGAGATGAAGGCCGAGATGGGCAGGCGAGTGATCGAGAAGATCACCCGGCTCGCCCCGAACTTC
Organism: Mycobacterium sp. GA-1285; assembly: GCF_001499905.1. Taxonomy (GTDB): domain Bacteria; phylum Actinomycetota; class Actinomycetes; order Mycobacteriales; family Mycobacteriaceae; genus Mycobacterium. The sequence goes on from NZ_LQIS01000054.1 coordinate 83,170, forward strand.
GAGCGCCTCATCCTGCGCCACACGACGTTCACGCCCAAACACATGGGCACCATGTTCGGTGCGCCGGGCGGAGACTACTGCCACGGGCTGATCCACCCCGACCAAATGGGGCCGAACCGGCCCGGGCCCAAAGGTTATGTGGATCAACCCATTCCGATCGACGGGCTGTATCTCGGCAGTGCCGGTTGCCACGGTGGTCCCGGCATCACATTCATTCCCGGTTATAACGCGGCCAAGCAGGCGCTCGCCGACATGTCCTGAGCCTGTTTCCGACCCGTCCGCACCGGGAATGCGGCGTGCATGGGAATCACAGTGGCCGTGACGGGGCCGACGGGTGAGATCGGCAAGTCGGCGGTGCAGGCGCTCGAGGACGTCGCCGAGGTCGACGAGATCGTCGGAATGGCTCGCCGGCCCTTCGAGCCGGCCGAGCACGGTTGGTCGAAGACGACATACCTACAGGGCGACATCCTCGACCGCGAGGCCGTCGACGCGTTGGTCGGACGCGCCGACGTCGTGGTCCACCTCGCGTTCATCATCATGGGCTCGCGGGAGGAGAGCGCCCGCATCAACCTGGCCGGTACCCGCAACGTCTTCGAGGCGACGGTGGCCGCCGAGCGCCCGCAGCGGCTGGTGTACACGTCGTCGGTCGCCGCCTACGGCTATCACAGCGACAACCCGGTTCCCCTCACCGAGGACGTGCCACCGCGCGGGTCACCCGAGCATTACTACTCGGAGCAGAAAGCCGAGTGCGAGGCGGCGCTCGCCGACATCGTCGGCGGCTCGTCGTTGAAGGTGTATGTGTTACGGCCCTGCATCGTCGCGGGTCCGAAGGCGCCCGCCCTGGCCGACAACATGCCGTGGACCCGGCTGCCCGGTCCGGTCAAGCGGTTGTCCGATGCCGTTCCGCTGCTCAAGGTACCGGTCCCGGATCCCGGCATACCGTTGCAGCTGGTTCATCACGACGACGTGGCGGCCGCGATCGCCTTGGCCGCCACCACGTCGGCGGAGCCGGGCGCCTACAACATCGCCGGCGACGGGCTGATCACGGTGTCCGACGTGGCCCGCGAACTCGGCGCTCGTCCGGTGCGGGTGCCGAAGGTGGCCGCGACCGCGGCGTCCGGTGTCGTCGCCCGGCTGCCGTTCGTCCCGTCCGCGCTGGAGTGGCTGCACATCGGCCGGACGTCGGTGGTCATGGATACGGACAAGGCGAAGACTCAACTCGGTTGGGAACCGAAATACACCTCAGCACAGACGCTTACAGATTTGGCCGACTCGCTGCGCTGAGTCACTGGGTGTGGTCGCCGGTGTCGGCGGGGCCGCTCGGTGTCGCGCCGCCCTCGTCCGACCAGTCGACGCCTTCCTCCTCTGAGTCGTCGGTGCCTCTGGCCGGGTCGCTCTGCACGTCGTCGTCGGCATTCGAGGGCCCTGCGTCGGTCTCGGCGGTGTCGGGGTTGTCCTTCTTGTCGTCGCTCACCCGCGCTGAATACCCGCCCAGTCTTCGTTTCAGTCCCTGCGACCGGCGCATCGAAGTACCGCTCGGCGGGACTGAAGTGAAAGACAAAGACTCAGCTAGATCCGATCTCGATGAAGGAAACCAAAGACACTGGGGCGACCAGCGCATCCGGCTTATTGACGAGCTGGTTTGCCCGCCCACTCCCGTTGACAGCTAACACCGGGTCTCTTAGCGTCCCGCGCAGTCTGACGACGACGGAGATGGCGACATGAATTGTGTTCCGGAGCGCTCGCGCGCGGTGATGCGGTCGCGCTCGTCGTCATGCGCACCCGCCTCTCGACGAACGAGGTGATCCGGTGCAGCAGTTGGTCGGTCGCCGATGATGACCGCGGTGGCCTGGTCTCGGCCAGCCGTCGCCATGGGCGACTTCGTGGTGCTCGCGGGCGAGACGTTCGCGGCGATGTTCCGCACGCCTTTCGCCTGGCGGGAGTTGATCGACCAGATCTGGTTTGTCGCGCGGGTGTCGATCGTGCCCACCCTCGTGCTGTCGATCCCCTACACGGTGTTGATCGTGTTCACCCTCAACATCGTGCTGATCGAAGTCGGGGCGGGTGACCTTTCGGGGGCGGGTGCCGCACTGGCCTCGGTGACGCAGGTGGGACCCGTCGTCACCGCGATCGTCGTCTCGGGCGCCGGGTCCACCGCCATGTGCGCCGATCTCGGCGCAAGGACCATCCGCGAGGAAATCGACGCGATGAAGGTGATCGGCGTCAATCCCGTTCAGGCGCTGGTCGTTCCGCGTGTCATCGCCGCCACTTTCGTTGCGCTGATGCTGTATTCGGTGGTGGCGGTCGTCGGGTTGACCGGCAGCTACTTCTTCGTGGTGTTCGTCCAGGACGTCACCCCGGGTGCGTTCGTCGCGGGGATGACGCTGCTTACCGGCCTGCCGCAGGTGGTCGTCTCGCTCGTCAAGGCGCTGTTGTTCGGGCTTTCGGCGGGCCTCATCGCCTGCTACAAGGGATTGCACGTCGGCGGCGGACCGACCGCAGTCGGCACGGCGGTCAACGAGACCGTCGTCTTCGCGTTCATGGCGCTGTTCCTGATCAACATCCTGGCCACCGCATTCGGCGTGAAGGTCGCGCCATGAGCGAGGTCGTCAGCCGGCCGCCGACGGCGAAAGCGACCGACGCCGTGACCGCAGCGATCACCAGGGTCGTCGACACCACGCGCAGGCTGGGAGAGCAGACCGTGTTCTACGGCCAGGCGCTGGCGTCGACCCCCGACGCCGTCCGGCGTTACCCGACCATGGTGCTGCGCCAGATCGCCGGCATGGGAATCGGAACGGGCGCGCTCGCCGTCATCGGCGGCACGGTGGTCATCATCGGGTTCCTCACCCTGTCCACGGGAGCGCTGATCGCCGTTCAGGGTTACAACACCTTGTCCAACGTCGGCATCGAAGCGCTCACCGGATTCCTCGGCGCATTCCTCAACGTCCGGTTCATCGCGCCCGCGACGGCCGGAGTGGCGCTCGCCGCGACCATCGGCGCGGGAGCCACCGCCCAGATCGGCGCGATGCGAATCAACGAAGAGATCGACGCGCTCGAGGTGATGGGCATCCGGGTCATCACCTATCTGGCCTCAACCCGCATCGTCGCCGGCGTGGTCGCGGTCATCCCCATCTACACCGTCGCGGTGCTCATGTCGTTCCTGGCCACCCGGTTCGGAACGACGGTGATCTACGGCCAGTCCGCGGGCGTGTACGACCATTACTTCTCGACGTTTCTGCATCCGACCGACCTGCTGTGGTCCTTCGTCGAGGCGGTGGCGATGGCCGCCGCGGTCATGGCGGTCCACACCTACTACGGGTACACCGTGACCGGCGGACCGGCGGGGGTCGGTGAGGCCGTGGGCCGCGCGGTCCGCATGTCGATCACCGCCGGCGTGTTCATCCTCCTGACCATCACGCTGTCGGTGTACGGGCAGTCCGGCAACTTCCACCTGTCGGGGTAAGGCGTTGAAAGACAGCCGAATCAACCCGTCACGCCGCGGCCGGATCGACCCGATCTGGTGGGCCCCCGTGCTGTTCCTCGTGGCCGCGGCCCTGGTCGCCATCACCGCCGCGCTGTTCTCCGGCTCGTTGCGCAAGTCGGTGCCGCTGACCCTGGTCTCCGACCGGGGCGGCTTGGTGATGGAGGACGGCGCCAAGGTGAAACTGCGCGGTGTACAGATCGGCGAGGTTCGCACCATCGGCGTCGAGCCCGTGCCGGGCGACGACGCCTCGAGGCTCACGCTCAAGATCGATCCCGGCCCGTTCGCGGTGTTGCCGAGCAACGTCGAAGCTCAGATCAAGGCCAGCACCGCATTCGGTGCGAAGTACGTCGAGCTCTCCATCCCGCCCGACGCGAGCACCGAGCCCCTGAAGCCGGGTTCGGTCCTGCGCTCGCGCAACGTCACCGTCGAGGTGAACACGGTGTTCGAGAACCTGCAATCGGTGGTGCAGTCCATCGATCCGGCCAAGCTCAACGCGGTGCTGTCCGCGGTGGCCGGATCCCTGCGAGGTAAGGGTGACGTCATCGGGCAGGCGATCACCGACTCCAACAACGTCCTGCACGCTGTCAACCCGCGGATGGGCACGGTCCGGCGCGACTGGCAACTGTTCGGCGAGACCTCGCGGACGTATTCCGATGCCGCACAGGATATTCTGTCGATCCTCGACTCGTTCACCACAACCAGCGCGACCATCTCGTCGCACGCGGTCGCGCTGGACCAGCTGCTGTTGTCGGCGGTCGGATTTTCCCGATCCGGTATCGACACGATCGGTGTCAACGAGCCCGCCCTGGTACGGGCCGTCAACACCGTGGCACCGACCACCGCGTTGCTCGAGAAGTACTCGCCGACGTACACCTGCCTGTTCATGGGCGCCCAGTGGTTCCTCGAGAACGGCGGACGAGACGCGTTGGGCGGCAACGGCAAATCGGTGATCATGGACGCCGCGCTCCTGGCGGGTGACGACGCGTACCGCTATCCGGATCACCTTCCCAGGGTCAACGCCAAAGGGGGACCCGGCGGTAAGCCGAGCTGCGGTTCACTGCCCGACGTCGCCGAGAACTATCCGGTGAAGTATCTCGTCACCGACACCGGATTCGGGGCGGGGCTGGACGTACGGCCCAATCCCGGAATCGGATTCCCCGGCTTTGCCAACTACTTCCCGGTGACCAAGGCGACACCTGAACCGCCGCGGATCCGCTACCCCGGCGGCCCCGCGCCCGGTCCGCCGGTGTCCGCCCCGCCCCCGGGGGGAGCGCCATGAGGCGGAGAGGAACCGCGCAGGTGCTCGTCCGCGTGGTGTTGTTCACCGCGATGTGCATCGCGTTCATGTTCGTGTTGATGACGGTCTTCGGCCAGTTCCGATTCGATTCGCGAGCCACCTACAGCGCGGTGTTCACCAATGTGTCCGGACTCAAGGGCGGCAACTTCGTGCGGATCGCGGGCGTCGAGGTCGGCAAGGTCAAGAAGATGACCCTGCACAAGGACGGCACAGTCACCGTCGAGTTCGCCATCGACAAGGGACTCACACTGACCGAAGGCACCAAGGCCGCGGTGCGGTACGAGAACCTGATCGGCGACCGTTACCTGTCGCTCGAGCAGGGTGCCGGCTCTGTCCGCAAACTGCTGCCCGGACAGATGATTCCGCTCACACGCACATCACCCGCTTTGGACATCGACGCACTGCTCGGCGGCTTCCGGCCGTTGTTCCGGGCGCTGGATCCCGACCAGGTCAACGCGCTGTCCGGCGAACTGCTGCGGGTCTTCCAGGGGCAGGGCGGCACGATCGCGTCGGTGTTGGCGCACACCTCGACGCTGACGACGACGCTGGCCGGCCGCGACGAGCTCATCGGTCAGGTCATCGACAACCTGAACACCGTGCTGGGCACGTTCGCAGTCCGCGACGACCAGTTCGCCCAAGGGCTGGACAAGCTCTCGCAACTCGTCGAGGGGCTCGCCGCCCGCAAGTCCGACATCGCGACCGGCACGGCCTACATCAACGCCGCGGCCGGTTCGGTGGCCGACCTCCTGACCGAGGCTCGGCAGCCGATCAAGGAAACCGTCACCGAGACCGACCGATTCGCCGGACAGGTGCTTTCCGACCACGAATACGTCGACGACTTGCTCAAGACCCTGCCGGACGCCTACCAGATCCTCGCGCGGCAGGGCCTCTACGGCGACTACTTCGGCTTCTACCTCTGCGACGCGATCCTGAAGGTCAACGGGAAAGGCGGCGAACCGGTGTTCGTCAAACTCGTCGGACAAAGTACCGGCCGGTGTGAGGCCAAATGAGTCGAATCCGATTGCGGCGACCGATGTTCAAACCGCTCGCCGAACGCAACAGGTTGGTCGTCGGTGCCATCGGCATCGCCGTCGTCATCGCCGTGGTGGTCGCCGCCTTCTCCTACGATCGGATCCCCTTCATCAAGGGCACCGCGGACCACTCCGCGTACTTCGCCGAAGCCGGTGGCATCAAACCCGGCAGCGACGTGCGTGTGTCGGGTCTGTCGGTAGGCAGGGTTTCGGGCGTCAGGCTGGAAGGCACCAAAGTGGTGGTCGACTTCACGGTGCGCAACGGGGTCGAGCTGGGCGACCGGGCCGAGGCGGCGATCAAGACCGAGACCGTGCTCGGCAACAAGATGCTCGAGATCACCCCCCGCGGGGATGGCGAACTCTCCGGCGTCATCCCACTCGAACGCACCACGTCCCCGTACGACCTGCCCACGGCGCTCGGCGATCTGACGACGACCATCAGCGCGCTGGACACCACCCAGCTGTCCTCGGCGCTGACGACACTGGCCGATACATTCTCCGACACCCCGCCCGAGCTGAGGGCGGCGCTCGAGGGCGTTGCCCGGTTCTCCGACACCCTCAACACCCGCGACGCGCAGTTGCGTCACCTGCTGGCCGACGCGAACAAGGTCACCGCCGTGCTCGGCAAGCGCAGCGACCAGATTGCCGGCCTGGTGGTCAACGCGAACTCGTTGCTCAGTGAGGTACTGTCTCAACGCGACTCGATCGATGCGCTGATGACCAACATCGCCGCGGTGTCCCATCAGATTTCCGGCCTCGTAGAGGACAACCGCTCGCAGCTCAAGCCTGCGGTCGACAAGCTCAACGGCGTCCTGACGATCCTGGACAACCGCAAGGCCGAGCTGCGACGCGTGATCTATCTGCTGCGCCGGTACGCGATGTCGTTCGGTGAAGTGCTCGGTGCCGGACCGTTTTTCAAGGCGTCCCTGGTCAACCTCGCACCCGGCCAGCTTGCCCAGCCGTTCATCGACGCCGCATTCTCCGACCTCGGTCTGGATCCGAGCGTGTTGCTACCGTCGGAGCTCGTCGACCCCGGCGTCGGGCAACCCGGCACGCCGGCGCTGCCGGTGCCGTTCCCCCGGACCGGGCAGGGCGGTGATCCCCGTATGACGGTGCCGGATGCGATCACCGGTAATCAGGACCCGAACCTGCCCGCCCAGTTCCCCGGGCGCTACCCGTATCGGGAGCCGCTGCCGGGTCCGCCGCCCGGCGGACCACCGCCGGGCCCACCCGCTCTCGGTCCCGCGCCCGGTGAACTGCCAGCGCCGACGGTCGGTCCGCCGGTTCCCGAGGGTCAGGCCGGGGAATGATGACGGTGAAGTCGGACACGGTGCGTGCCGTCCGGATCGCCACGGCGGCAGTGTCTTCCGTGGTGCTGATGGTAGCTATCACGGTGGTGGCCACCCCCTGGTGGGACCGGGTGGCCAAGGACACCTTCGTCGCCTACTTCGCCAACGCGAACGGCCTCTACACCGGCGACGAGGTCCGCATCCTCGGCGTCGAGGTCGGCACGGTGGAGGCCATCGATCCGGAGCCCGACCGGACGAAGGTCACGTTCTCGGTCGACAAGGAGTACCCGCTGCCCGCCGATGTGCGGGCGGCGATCCTGTCGCCGTCGCTGGTCAGTGCGCGCGCCATCCAACTGGTTCCCGCCTATGACGGCGGCCCGAGACTGGCTGCAGGAGCGACGATTCCGCAGGACCGGACCGCAGTACCCGTCGAATGGGACGACTTCCGCCAACAGCTCGAGAAACTCACCGAGTCCCTTCAGCCCACCACGCCCGGCGGCGTCAGCGCCGTCGGCGAGTTCGTCAACACCACCGCAGACAACTTACGGGGCAACGGCGCCACCGCGCGCGACACCGTGATCAAGCTGTCGCAGGCGGTTTCGGCGCTGGGCGACCACAGCACCGACATCTTCAGCACCATTCGCAATCTGCAATTGCTCGTGTCCGCACTCTCGTCGAGCAGTGACCTGCTAGCACAGTTCAACGTCAACCTCGCCGACATCACCACCGTGCTGTCCAACACCCCGAACGAGGTCGGTGACGCGGCGAAAGGCCTCGACGCGGCGGTGGCGGATCTGCGGGGGTTCGTCACCGAGAACCGCGAAGGGCTCGGCGTGACGTTCGATCGTCTCGCCTCGATCACCACCGCCCTCGACGACAGTCGCCAAGACGTCAAGCAGGTGTTGCACATCACGCCGACGGTGTTCCAGAATTTCATGAACATCTATCAACCGGCCCAGAGTTCGGTGACCGGCATCCTGGCTCCGGTGAACTTCGCCAACACCGTTCAATTCATCTGCAGCGCAATCGAAGCGGCAGCGCGGCAGGGATTCGAGCAGTCGGCGAAGCTGTGCATGCAGTATCTGGCGCCGATCATCAAGAACCGTCAGTACAACTTCCCGCCGCTGGGCGTCAATCCGTTCGTCGGAGCGTCGGCGCGGCCCAACGAGATCACCTACAGCGAGGATCGGCTGAACCCGGATCTGCCACCGGTCCAAACCCCCGCCGCCGCCACGCCCACCGACCCGAGCCTCGGCCTGCCCGGCATGATGATCCCGCCGGGCGGGACGCCGTGACGCGCGCGTGGATTGCGGCGTTGACGCTGCTCTCCTTGTCTATCCTGACGGGCTGCGAGTGGCGAGGGTTGAACTCGTTGTCCCTGCCGGGAACCGAGGGCGGTGGCCACGGCGCCTACACCATCCAAGCCCAATTGCCCGACGTCGTTGTCATCCAGCAGAACACGCGGGTACGGGTGGCCGACGTCAACGTCGGCAACGTCACCAAGATCGAGGTGCAGGACTGGCATGCGTTGGTGACCATGCGTATCGACGGCGATGTGCACCTGCCGGCGAACAGCACCGCCAAGGTCGGCACCACCAGCCTGCTGGGGTCGATGCACATCGAGCTGGCCCCTCCGACCGACGTACCACCGCGCGGCGAGCTCGCAGACGGCTCGGTGATCCCGCTGTCGTCGACCGCCACATACCCGACGACCGAGCAGACGCTGGCCGCCGTGTCGGTCCTGCTCAACGGCGGCGGACTGGGTCAGCTGCAGGAGATCAATCAGACGTTCGCCCGTGCGCTGGCCGGTCGCGAGGACGAGATGCGGAGCCTGTTGAACCAGCTCGACATCTTCATCGGCCGACTCAACGAGCAGACCGACGACATCATCACGGCCACCGAGAACCTCAACGCGCTGGCGGGGCAGGTCGCGGCCAAGGACGAGGCCGTCGACAAGGCGCTCACCACCATTCCGCAAGCCATTGCGGTCCTGGCGGATTCACGCGAGACGTTGGCCAACGCGATCGACGCGCTCGGCCAGTTCAGCGCGATCGCCACCTCGACGGTCAACCAGACCAGGGAGTCGCTGGTCGCGAACCTGCGCAGCATCTCCCCGGTGCTGCGTGAGCTGGCCGATGCCGGCCCCGCGCTGACCAGGGGCCTGGACTTCCTGTCCACCTACCCGTGGGTGAAAAGCACCGTGCCCAACTGGTTCCGCGGCGACTTCGCCAACATCACGCTCGTCATCGACCTGACGCTGAGCCGCATCGACGCCGGCGTGTTCACCGGTACCCGGTGGGAGGGCGACCTCACCGAACTCGAGCTTCAGTGGGGCCGCACGATCGGTCAGAAGCCCAGCCCGTACACGGCGGGCAATCCGTTGGTCGCCCCGTACCGGTGGGGGGCCTACTGACATGGTGCGACTGCCGCGCACGACCTGGATTCAGCTTGCCATCCTGGCAGCCGTCACGGTGATCGCCTGCAGCATAATGGCTTTCAACTTCGTCAAGGTTCCCGCACTGCTCGGTGTCGGTCGGTACCACGTGACGCTCGACCTGCCGTCGTCGGGCGGTCTGTATCCGTCGTCGGTGGTGACCTACCGGGGCTCGGAGATCGGCCGTGTGACGTCCGTCGACGTGACCCGAGACGGCGTGCGGGCCGCGCTGAAACTCGACTCGTCCATCAAGGTGCCCGCCGACGTCTCGGCGGAGGTCCACAGCCGCTCGGCCGTGGGCGAGCAGTTCGTCGAGCTGACGCCGGTGCCGGGCACTGACACCGCGACAGCGCCCGCGCTGCGCGACGGAAGCGTGATTCCGTCGGGCAAGGTGAGGGTCCCGCCGGACATCGCCGGTCTGCTCGATGCCACGGACACCGCGTTGCAGGCGATTCCGCAGGACAACCTGCGCACGGTGGTCGACGAGGCGGCCACCGCGGTGGCGGGCCTGGGACCGGAGTTGTCGCGGATCGTCGACGGATCGACCGCGCTGGCGAACGACGCCGGCAAGACCGTCGGCCCCATCACCGCATTGATCGACGAGTCAGAGCCGGTTCTCCAATCTCAAGTGCAAACGACGGACTCGATCCAGACGTGGGCCAGTCGGATGGCCGCGATCACGGGTCAGCTGAAGGCGCAGGACGCTGCGTTCGCCGGTCTGCTCGAGTTTGGGGCACCCACGCTGGACGAGGGCCGCGCGGTGTTCGACCGCATCGCGTCCCCGCTGCCGCTCCTTCTGGCCAACATGGTGAGCCTCGGCGACATCGCCATCGCCTACCGCAACGACATCGAGCAGCTGTTGGTGCTGTTTCCGCAAGGCACCGCGGTCATGTCGGCGATCATCCTTCCCAACGCCAACACCAAGCAGGACTACAAGGGCGTCTACCTCGACTTCAACCTGAACCTGAATCTGCCACCACCGTGTAACACCGGCTTTCTGCCTGTGCGCCAACAGCGTTCACCGTCCGAGCAGGATGCCCCCGAGCGACCCGCCGGTGACCTGTACTGCCGCGTGCCGCAGGATTCCGACCTCAATGTCCGCGGTGTGCGCAACATCCCGTGCGAGACGGTGCCGGGTAAGCGCGCGCCGACGATCGAGATGTGCGAGAGCGACGAGCAGTACGTCCCACTCAACGACGGTTACAACTGGAAGGGCGATCCGAACGCGACCCTGAGCGGTCAGGGCGTCCCGCAGTATGCGCCCGGCCAGGACCCGCGGACGCCGGCGCAGGTCGCGGCCGTGCCCTACGACCCGTCGACCGGCGACTACATCGGCCCCGACGGAAAGCGCTACACCCAGGCCGACCTCGCCGAGCCGCAGGACAAGACGTGGCAGTCGATGCTGGTGCCGCCGGGCTAGCGGGCCATCGTCGAATTCGGCGCGCTCCAGTCGGTGGAGACAAACCGGTGACGGAGCAACCAGTCGTCGCCGACCGGCGCGAACACGTCACGGTAACGGCCGTAGTGGTCGAGGCCGATCTCGGTGAACACCGTGAAGTAACAGGAGACCCGCGCTTCATCCGGCGTCACATCGGTGAAGCGGATGTTCGTCACGTTGTGGCGCACGATGCGTCTGACGTCCGACTCCGACGCGGCCGCGTTCGGCGCCGCGACGGTTCCACCCAGATAGTCCACGATCGCGGCACGGCCCCGCGCGGGCACGGTGCCCCGCACCTCGAGAACGCCGTCATCGCAGAAGGTGGCGGCGAGTTCCGGTAGCCGCAGCGCGTCGCCCGACCAGTTGTAGCGGGCGAGGGTGTCCCTGATGCGTTCCCGTGCGCAAAGCTCCCAAAGTTCCATGCCCGTAACCGTAACGGGGCTATGGTCGCGCCATGGCTACCAGCGATTCCCGCGAGGTCGTAATCGAAGCGAGTCCGGCCGAGATCCTCGACGTCATCGCCGACGTCGAGTCCGCACCGGACTGGTCCCCCCAGCACCAGGGCGCCGAGGTGCTCGACAGGGACGCCGAGGGGCGACCCGGCCGCGTACGGCTGAAGTTGAAGACCATGGGTATCTCCGACGAGCAGGTCGTGCAGTACACCTGGGGTGAGAACACGGCCGGCTGGACGCTGCTCGAATCCAGCCAGCTCAAGACGCAAAGCGCGTCGTACACACTGACCCCCGACGGCGAGAAGACGAAAGTCCGCTTCGAGATCACCGTCGACCCCGCGGTGCCGATTCCCGGGTTCGTGCTGAAGCGGGCGATGAAGGGCGGGCTGGAGGCCGCCACCGACGGCCTGCGCAAGCAGGTGCTCAAGCTCAAGCGGGGCTGACGGGTTTCGACGCGCGCCGGGTTGGCAATGAAACCGGCATGGCTGTCACCGAATCCCGCGAGGTCGTCATCGAGGCGACACCCGACGAGATCATGGACGTGCTGACCGACCTCGAGTCGCTGACCGAATGGTCGTCGGCGCATCAGGAGGTCGAGATACTCGAACGCGACGACGAGGGTCGCCCCCGCAAGTCGCGTCAGGTCGTCAAGATCGTCGGGGTCTCCGACGAGCAGGTGCTCAACTACACCGTTCACGACGACGGGGTCAGCTGGACTTTGGAGAGCTCGAAACAGCAACGCGCGCAACAAGCGCGGTACACCCTCACGCCCGAGGGCGACAAGACGAAGGTTCACTTCGAGCTGATGGTCGACCCGCTGGTGCCGCTGCCCGGCTTCTTGATCAAGAGGGGCGCCAAGGGATTGATGGAGACCGCCACCGACGGACTGCGCAAGAGAGTACGAGAGGTCAAGAGCCGGTGACTGGGCCAGCCGATTCGTCGACGTTCGGCGGGCGATAACTCGCGAAATTCTCCGCCTGGCGGCATGCGCCTTCTAGGCTCGTGACGTGCATTTGTCGTGGCCGTTGACCGGCCGCACGCAAGAACTTCGAATGATCGGGACCGCCATCGCGGCCCCCGACAGCTCGGGCATCGTCATCTGCGGAACAGAAGGTGTCGGCAAAAGCCGGATCACCCGTGAGGCATTGTCGGAGGCGGCGTCGCGCGGTTTGGACACCCGCTGGACAGCGGGAGCATCCTCGGCCAGAGCGATCCCGCTCGGCGCCTTCGCGGCCTGGGCGCCGGCGGGTGTCACCGACACCATCCAGCTGCTGCGCGGGGTCATCGAGAGCCTGGCCCCGGCCTCGTCGAGCGCCGAAGTGGTCATCGGCGTCGACGACGCACACCTGCTCGACGATCTGTCGGCCTTCGTCGTGCACCAGATCGTGCAGCGCGACGCCGCCAAAGTGGTACTCACGATTCGCGACGGAGAATCGGTTCCCGCCTCGGTTCGGGAGATATGGGCTGCCGGTCAGTTCGCGCGACTTGACCTGGAGCCTCTGTCGCTCGACGAAACGGCCGCACTGCTGACGGCGGTATTGAGCGGCCCGGTGCATCCAGATGCCACTCGACGGCTGTCGATGCTCACCGGCGGTAACGTTCTCTATCTGAGGAACATCGTCGAGCAGGAAGTTGCCGACGGCCGGATCGTGCACGCAGACGGCTCGTGGCGTTGGGTCGGTGATCCCGTCATCCCGCCGGGCCTCGTCGAGCTTGTCGAATCCCGCATCGGAATCCTGCCCGCACCGGTTGGCGACGTAATCGACGTCGTGTCTGTCGGAGAGCCGATCGACCTCGTCGCCCTCACGAGCATCACCGATGCGGCCGCCGTCGAGGAGGCCGAAGCCCGAGGGCTGATTGCCTTGGAAAACGCCGGTGGCGGCATCGAGGTACGGGTGGCCCATCCGCTCTACGGCGAGGTCCGCCGACGGCGTGCCCCAACCAGCCGATTGCGACGGCTGCGTGGATCGGTGGCCACGGAGCTCGCAGCATCGACCGACCGCGATGACATTCGCGTCGTTGTGCGGCGCGCGACGTTGAGTCTCGACTCCGACCTCGCGCCTGATCCTGATCTTCTGGTCACGGCTGCGTACGGCGCCGTTTGGCTGGGAGATCTCTCGCTCGCTGATCGGCTCGCTGCGTCCGCATCTGCAAGCGGAGGCGGGCCGGAGCCGAAATTCGTTCGCGCGCATGCGTTGTCTTGGCTGGGCCGTGGCAAGGACGCGGAGGATGTGCTTGCCGGGATCGACCGCAGCCGTCTGACTGGCCACGACCGCGCCAGGCTCACCTTCCTCCGATCCAGCAACTTACTGTGGGCGCTCGGTGATCCCGCACGCGCGAAGGCGCTCGTCGACGATGCGTTGAGTGACACGCTTCCCGGCGATCGCACGTACCTCGATGCCTTCCTGACCGTCTACTGGTTCGCGATGGATCAGCCGGAGAAGGCGCTGGGTGCCTCGAAAGGGTTTGTTATTCAGGATCTCCCCGTTGTCGGTGCCGAAGCGGCCTGGGCACTTGCCCAGATCTGTGCGGACGCTGGACGCACCACTGACGCACTGGCGTACGCGGATGCCGGCTACTCCGTCGCGACTCGTACTCTCGATGCTCCGCAGATGAGGTTCAACATCGCGGACGCTGAAGTCGGTGCGTTGCTTCTCTGTGGCCGGGTGGGGGATGCGACGGCCGTGGCTCAGCGTACCCGGGAACAGGCGGCCGACCTGCCAGGCGTTGCGCACCTGATCGGGTCCGCGGTGGCGGGTCGGGCGGCCCTCGGTGCCGGTGAACTACGCAGTGGATGTCAACTTCTGGAGCAGGCAGTAGAAGGGCTTCGGACGACACATCCCGACGGCTGGGGATACCGCTATCGCATACCGTATGTGACCGCGCTCGCGATGCGTGGCATGGCTCGGGAGGCGGCAGCCGCGCTGACCAAGTTGGCCACAGTGCCGCGCCGATTCCGCTTCCTGGATCACGAGCAAGCCCTGATGCGCGCGTGGGTCGCCGCCAGCCAGGGCGCCGTCAGCGAGGCGATCGCGACAACGGTGTCGGCCGCCGAACGCGCTTGCGCCGAGCAACAATTCGCCGCCGAGGTGCTGTGCCTTCAAACCGCCACGCAGTTCGGCGACCGCAGCAGCGGACCTAGGCTGCGCGAGCTGGTGTCCACGGTCGAGGGGCCGCGTGCCGACCTCGCTGCACGTTTCGCTGAGGCGCTGGACGAAGACGATCCTGTCGGGTTGATCGCGGTGTCAGAAGGTTTCGAGCACATCGGCGATCTCCTCGCCGCGTTGGACGCGGCCGCTCACGCCGCCCTGGCATATCGGCGGGAAGACAAGCGGGGATCGGCGTTGGGATGTGTCACGCGCGCCGTCGCCCTGGCCGAGCGGTGCGGCGCCAGTACTCCCACGTTGCGCCGCGCCAGCGAGCGGTTGCCACTGACGGAGCGCGAAGAAGAGATCGCGATGATGATCGGTGAGGGAATGTCGAACCGCGCGGTGGCTGAGCGACTGACACTGTCGGTGCGCACCGTCGAGAGCCACATTTATCGCGCCATGATGAAGACGGGTACGAACAGCCGCGACGAGTTGGGCGCGCTGTTGTCTCGAGGCACGCCGTCTAAGTACTGACGACGCGGGGTCGCTGAAACTGCAGTGGCGACCTACTGCATTGGCGCCAGCCGTGACGGCTGACGATCAGCGGACACAACGCCGAACGAGGAGGCATGAAGTGTCCGATCTGATCACCCGGCCCGCCGAGTCCCTGGAAGTCGTCGAAGAGATCCAACACCTCGTCGAGGTCACCGACCACCCGCCGGTGCTCATCACGGAGCAACAGGTGGCTTTCAGCACGGCAGCCGCCGCGGCGTTGCCACGCACGAAGCCCGCGCATGGCCTGGTCGCCTCAATACGCGCGATGCTGGCGAGTCACGCGCGGGATGTGGTGTCGGCAGAGGACCATGTTCCGCCGCGGCACTATCCAGGCCGTCGCGAGGCGTTTCTCGAGGATGCCGCGATGGCGCGCGAGATGCGCAGACTGTGACGTTGTTTCAAAGCGGGCTGCCCGCAGATTCCGTCTCGTGCGGATGTTGCGACGACCCGGTTGCGCCGGTACTGAACCTGCGGGGCGTCACCAAGACTCACCGTAGGGGCGACGAGTGGGTGCACGCGCTGCGTGGTATCGACTTGTCCTTGACTGCAGGGGAATTCGTCGTGGTCACCGGGCCGTCGGGCTCCGGTAAATCGACCCTCCTGCATGTCGCCGGTGGTCTGGATACGCCCGACAGCGGCACGGTGGTGGTGGCCGGGGAAGACCTCTGGAACATGAGGCGGGGTGCTCGCGCGGCGTTCAGGCGGCGCAACCTCGGGTTCGTGTTCCAGTTCTTCAATCTCGTGCCGATGCTCACCGCGGTCCAGAACGTGTCCTTGCCGCTGGTGCTCGACGGCATGCCGTCGCGAGCCGCCGACGGGCGTGCTGAGGAGCTACTGGACCGGGTCGGGCTCGCCGACCGAGCCCGGCACCTTCCTGCGGAGATGTCGGGCGGACAGATGCAACGCGTGGCGGTGGCGCGCGCGCTCGTGGCCCGGCCGTCCATCATCCTCGCCGACGAGCCGACGGGGAATCTGGATCGGCAATCGTCTATCGAGGTGCTGGAGCTCCTGCGCTCGCTTTCGGACGACGACGACGCGGCCGTCGTGATGGTGACGCACGACCAGACGGCCGCGTGCTACGGCTCCCGCGAGTTACACCTTGTCGACGGCTGCGTCGTCGCCGCCGACACCGCGTCCGACGGGAACGGGTGATGCGCCGGCTGGGCGCTGCGTGGGTGTCGTTTCGGCGGATTCACCTCGCCGCGTTGATAGCCGACTGGCGCCGGACGCTGTTGAGCGTGATCGGTGTCGCGCTCGGAGTGACGGTGGTCCTCGCCGTCCTGATGCTCAAATCGGAACTCCTACGCCCATTCGAGGCATTCGGCCCGTCGCTCACTCATGCCGCCGACACCGAGGTGGTCGAAATCACGCCGAAGGTGAACGGTCGCTTGCCGATCGAGACGGTCAGCCGGCTGCGCTCGGAGGTGGCAGGTGCGGAGGCGGTCGTCCCGGTCGTCGCCGGTTTGGCACCCGTGGACATCGCGGACAGCAGGCAAGGGTTCTTTCTGCTCGGTGGGTCGTGTCAGATCGAGCTGTTGGTCGGCTCGTTCAATTGCGAGCAGCGGGCCCGCGATACCACCACCACCACAGACGGCCCAGGGGTGCCGTTGCAAATTCCGACGGTCATCGCCGAGCGGCATGGTTTACAGCTCGGTGATGAGTTGCGCATCCCGGGTCTGCCCCCGGGGTCCGCGTACCTCGCCTCGACGTTTCCGGAGTTCGACCGGGTCGAGGGCATCAACGACGGCTACGTGCTGTTCGCGCCGTCGGAGGAGATTGCCGCGCACCTGCTCGGCTCGCCCGGATACGCCACGGCCGCCTTCGTCCTACCGAGGCCGGGCATCGAGAGATCACAGATCATCACCGCCGTCGACCACGTGATCGCCGGCATCGCCACGGCGGGTCCGCCGCGGCCCCACCTCCCCGCCGTTTTTGAGAACGCCACGCAGACCTTCAACCTGACCGCGTTCGCCGGAATCCTGATCGGCCTGCTCATTTCGGTGAACACCATTCTGCTGGCCGTCGAGGACCGGCGGGCGGTGATGGGGACCATCGGCGCCATCGGCGCCAAGCCGCTCGGGTTGTTCGGGAGGATGTTGGGCGAGGGCGCCGTGGCGGGTTTCCTCGGGGGACTGGTCGGCGTTGCACCGGGTTTCCTTCTCGGGACATATCTTGTCAACCGCTTCGGGCGGTCCATGCTGGCCGGTTCCGGTGGCACGATCGCTGCGCACTTCAGCCCCAACATGATTGTGATCGGTGCCCTCGCCGGGACGGTCTCGGGCATCCTGGCGATGACCGGACCGGCCCTCAAGTTGGTTCGCGAGGGACCGTTGGCGTCGATGGCGAGTGTTGGTGGGGCGCAGCGCGCCCGGACGGTCCCCAGGTTCCTGCTGATCGCCGGGGTGTGCTCGCTGGCGACCGCCATCGTCGTGTTGATGATCTTCGAGCGCGGATCACTGCCGCTCAACGCGGGCATCTACGGCATGACGATCGGCTTGTGGGGGGTGGTGTTGGTGACAGCATGGGCGGCTCCGCGTGGCGCAGGGCTGATGATTCCACTGCTGACGACCGCACATCCCGTTGGCGGGCGGCTGCTCGGAGCCGACATGCGGCGATACGCCGTATTGTTCGCCCTGTCGGCCGCGCTCCTTGCGCAGGGCGCCAGTTCGGCCATCAGCTCACACAGCATGCAACTGCTCGGAACCACGCAGATAGCAGAAGAAAAGGCCGACCGACTGCCCACGGCCTTGTTGATCGCTGCCCAATCGGTGCTCGATCAGCGGGACAGTCAGATCGCTGACGCAACCTTCGACCGGGTGACTCTCGCCGCTGACGGGCGCAGTGTGACATCGCGTTGGCGATCGACGATCTCGTCAGGGACACTGTCACGGCTGGTCATCGGCGTCACCCCAGGCGATTGGTACAGCACGGCGCTGTATCAGCCGACGGGCGATGACTTCTGGTCGGCTCTTCGCGACGGGGAGATCGGGCTGAGTCAGATTGCGGCCGGCCGGCTCGGTGCCGTAGCGGGCAGCATTGTCGAGTTGCCGACCGTCGCAGGGCCGAAACAATTCCGGGTCGCCGGGATTTTTCAGCCGCGCATGGTGAACGACGCCGCGGTGGGCGACATCGTGCTGGTCTCTGACAGCGTGGCCCGTACGGATTGGGCAGCCGTGCGCGATCAGATCGCGGTGAACTATCCGTCCGCCGCCGCCGCAACCGCTCACCGCGCCGATGTGGTCGACGTCGGCGCCGGATTGCGGGTGTACGACAATCAGAAGTGGCGCTCGGAAGCCACAGACGGCCTCACCCGATTCCTGGAGCCCTTCACGATCTCGGGATACGTCGTGATGGGTGCCGCCGGCTTGAGTTTGCTGAACGTGTTCGTGTTGGGACTCGTACAGCGCAAGCGTGAGCGAGCTGCGTTGCGCGCGATCGGAATGACCGTCGGCCAGGAACAGACCGTGATCATCGCCAACGCCGGCCTGCTCGGCGTACTGGTCGCCGGACTCGCCGTCCTCGGGGGAGCGGTCCTGACCTATCTGTGGTCGCTGGGCTCACCGGTGTACTACGGCATCAAGATCGATTGGGGCCTGCCGCCACTGGCGTCGGGGACCGGGGTTGCAGCAGTGTTTCTTCTCGTCATGGCGGCGGCGGTATATCCCGTCATCCATGCGCGGCGGCTGGAGACAGTCGAGGTGTTGCGAAGCAGTTGACCGCGCCAGACGCTAGCCGTGGACTTCGCGGTGCAATCGTGGAATGTCGTCGCAGATCCGCCGGAAGCGGTGCATGTATGCCCGAATCAAGGGGCTTGACATCACCTGGAACTCTCTGGGCGGCAAGCTCATTTGAAAGACCAGTCCGCGGCCGTCGATCCCTTCCATGATGGCGCCGAGTCCCGCAACGGGTAGTTCCATCAACAGCGTGCAATAGGACGTGAAGGTGTCTTCGAACTGGATGCGATAAACGCCGAAGTTGCTCAGGTTCGTGATGAGTGGGTTCCACCGGGCCGGATTGAAGGCATTGGTGACACAACGAGCGGCCTGCCACGCGTTGGCGGCATCCAGGAACTGTTGGTTGATGCGCATATCGCAGTGTTCATCGGCGAACTGGTCCACGCTGTGGCGGATGCGCTCGGCAATTGAACGTGCGGCCTCTTCACGTCGTAAGTCCACGTTCAGCGTCGTGACGATATTACCGAGGAGCATGGGATCGAGGCCGCAACGATGCCGTGCATTCACGACGACCGCCAGAGTGCGGCGATCCACGGCGGGATCCGCCATCATGAGAGCTGCCGAGACATGTGCGCACACAACGTCGTTCGCTGACAGCCGCATGCATTCCCCATATCCGTCGCGCATGCGTACGATCTCGTCTTCGCCGAAGTAGAAGCCCACAGTCCGCTGCTTTCGCGCCTCCCTGGCCAGGTACCGCGCACTACGCGCTATTTCTGCCACCCCGAGACAACGCACCCCGGGCTCCCGAGCGCCATCGGCAGGCAGATGCTCGTCGAGGTAGGCAGCGCGGTCTTCGACGATCAACGGCTCAGCGAGGGGTTTGTCGGCGGCGGTGGCGGCCCATGCATTCATGAAGTGCATCAGCGTCTGCATGTCGCCGATGGCGTGATGCCACGAGAGACCGATCGCAGTCGCATCGTCCGCAAGGTGGGTGACACGCACCTTGCAAACCGGACCCCACCCCCAGCGAGCCGTAACGCCGTTCACCGGATCGATGAGCCACCGTCCGTTGTCTTCTGACACCGAACCGATCGCCTGACGCAGCGTGCGGTCAGATGACACCGAGGTGACGGGCACACCCTGGCCCGAACATCGAATTCCCATCCGACCGTCGATCAGGGCGATCCGCCCTGCAAAGAGCGGATAGCTCGTGAGCGCTTGCGCAAGTGCACGGGTGAGCGCAGTGGTGTCGAGAGCCCGCTCAAAGAAGAAGACGATATGGATAGCCAGGTTCGCCACAATGGCGTCGCCGACATTGCAGCGGATCTCCAACCGCTGTACGTGCGTTGGTCTGATCAACTGGGTCGACACCGGTCTACGTTCCGACGGTTCACAACCACGCGGCCGCCGCGCCTGGGAACATGCGCGACTCCACGGAAATACGATTTCTCATCGGCGGAGGCATCGGTCTGTATCTGGAAGTGTTGCAGCACCGTCCGCAGCACGATGTCCATTTCGGTGATCGCGAAATCCGCGCCGATGCACCTGCGTGCGCCACCACCAAATGCCAACCATTCGGGTGCCGCCGGCCTGGCGCCACCGAAGCGATACGGGTCGAAACGCTCGGCGTCCGAAAAGACGTCCGGATTCATGTGCAGGTCGGCAATGCGCACGAGCACCGTGCGACCAAGAGGAATCCGCCACTCACCGAGATCGAAGTTCGACGCACTAACCCGGCGACCGATCACATCGAGCACAGTGCGGACTCGCAACAATTCGAGAATCGTGGCCCGACGAAAAGCGCTGCCCCCCTCGTCGACTTCTTTCACAAGATCAGCCAGCACGATCGGATGGCGCCGCAGCCGCTCGAATGTCCAACTCAGCGCTGACGCGGTCGTTTCGTGGCCCGCGCCGATGAAGGTCAACAGTTCGTCGCAGATATCCTGCCGCGGCATCGCGGTTCCGTCGTCGCGCATGCTGCGCAGCAACAACGCCAGGGCGTCCGCCCGCTCGCCGAGACCCGGATCGGCCTCGGCTTCCTCGATCAGCGTGAACACGATCCGGTCGAATGCTTTGTGCAACTCATCGAGCTTGCCCCACGGAGTGTGGCGTCCGGTAAGAAATCGCGGTGCCGGCACGAATGCCACCCGTTGTCCTAGTTTCATGAAGGGCGGAACGATGTCACGAAGTTCCTCGAGTCCCGCCCCATCAGTGCCGAAGAGGGTCCGCAAGATCACATTCAAGGTGATCCTGTTCATCGGTTCGAGGGTCCGGATTTCCTTGCCCTCAGGCCACGTCGCGATCTCACGCAGTGTTTCGTTCTCGATGATCTGCTCGTAGCTCTTGAGGCTCTTACCGTGGAAAGCCGGTGCGAGAAGCCGACGCCGTTCCCGATGCCGACTGCCGTCAAGTGCGAATATCGACCCGGGTCCAAACAAACTACTCAGATTCGGCTGCACGTTGACCAGTCGATCGGCACTCGCAGTGCACACCGACCGCACCAGAGCCGGGTCTGACACGACGACGGACCGACCAAAGAATGGGACGTTCAATTCGAACAGGCGTCCGTGTTGTCTGATCCACTTGCGCATTGCCTTGCGCCGGAACACAGCGAATTCAAGCCCCTGCAGGAGTTTTGGTGAGCGGACCGGCGGTGGTTTCATCCGGTCCGGCGCCGCCGTTCCGATCGGGTCGGCCATGGCGAGGTCGGTCATGCGGCCCCCTGGTTCGATGAAGCTATCGTCAAGGGCAGCGTCGCTCGTGTGGGATGAAACGGTCGCAGTAGTGCGCTACTGGACTGTGCCCCTGGCCGAAGTGGTACTACTTAGCCCGGAAACGGATCCGTCACCGCTTCATTGCCGACGATTCCGCGGCATCCATCTCGTCGGCCCAGGCGAGGTGTCCTTCGAAGCCAAGCGATTCCGCAAGCCTCCGATAGCGATTCACCAAATCCCGGTACACAGCTTCATTGCCGTGGGCACGCGACAGCAGAGCCCGCAGCCGCAACAGGGTGATGGCAAGCATCGCCGAATCGTCCTCGGCCTGCCGGTCAGCCAATCGGCTTATCGCTTGTTGGGCTTCTGCCAAATCGCCTTCGGCGCCACGCTCGAGCAGCGCCTCCACTAGGAAGCTGGTCCCGAGGACGCCCCACCCGTGTCGTCCTGCGTGGCGCAGCTCGTCGGCGGCTTGCCGGATCATCGGTATGGCGGCATCGCGGTCGCCACGCCTGGCCCTTTCACGGGCAACCAATACCTCGGCGACCGGGACCAGCGAGGGCACGCGACGGGGCAGCCACACATCGCGGGCGTGCGTCAGCATTGCCAATCCGCGATGACGGTCGGTCGCGGCGTCCTGATACAGCAGCGCGACGCCTAGATTGAACTCGGCTCCGACCAGTGCGCGATCATTGCCGGATGCCTCGGCGATCTGCATCGTTTCCTCGACGGCTCGCCTCGCGGACTCATCGGCCAGGAGGACGCCGTAGGGTATCGCCACAGCGTAGGTCCAGGCGACCACGAAGCCGAAAGTTGCCGGGTCGCTGTTTCGGCCCATCGCGAGGGCGTCGTCCAAGTCCTGCCGCCATCCGGGATGGCCCAGCCACCACCGGCTGAGGCCGCGAAACGCCACAGCGATCGCCAGCGGAGATCCCATGCCGAAGCCGGCGCCCTGGGCGGGGTCCCCCGCAGCCAGGTCGATGACGGTTTCCGACCACCGCAAGATCTCGCCGAACTTGCCGACGTTGAACCAGTTGACGAACGCTACGAATGACAACCCGATGGTCAATGAGGGATCGCCGATCGACTCAAGCAGCGCCATCTGCTCAGACGCCAGTCGCGACCCTTCGCCGGGGCGCCCGGCGTACAGCAGTTCACTTTCCAGTCCGGTCATGGCGATGGCGAGCGACACTTTGTCTCCGGCCGCGTCGCACATCTCCCGCAGCTCCGCGAATCGGCCGCGGCTCTCATCCACCGCTCGCGCTTGCCAATCGGTGGCACACAGCATTGTGGTGGGGGCGATGCGTTTCGACAGTTTCTCGGGTTCTTCGTCGGGTAAACGATCGGCGATGTGGCGGGCCCGCTCCCAGCTGACTCGGGCGGCGTGGATGTCGCGGTTGGCTGACCATGCGGCAGCGCGCATGTGCCAGGCGTACGCGGCATGGACCTCGCCGGCGGCTTCCAGGTGTTCGGCGATCAGGGCCGCGTTCTGCTCGGTTGCTTCCGGGTTGCAGGATTCGAAGATCATTGCCAGGCGCCGGTGCCACTGCGCCCGATTGGTTTTCAGCTGTGATTCGTAGGCCACCGCGTGAATCAGCGGATGGCGGAAGGCGTACTCGGCGCTCGGGGTGAACCGCACCTGATCGATCAGGTCGACCTTGAGGAGTTCGTCGAGCACCGCATTGATGTCCAACGCGGCGAGCAGGTCGGCGTCGAAGCGGACGCCGATCACCGACGCCGCATGGAGGGTTTCCTTCGCTCCGACCGTCAGCCGGTCGATGCGCGCTTCGATAGCCGCCTGCACCGTGGCAGGCACCGCGACCTCGGCAATATCCGTGTGACAGGAGTAGTCGCCGAGCTCGCCGCTCAGCGCGCCCCTCTGCGCCAATTCGCGGACCATCTCCTCGGCGAAGAACGGGTTGCCCTCCGCGCGCTCGGCGATGATCGGGACCAGGTCGACGACCGAGGAATCCGAGCCCAGCAGCTCGTTGATCAGGGCCGCGCTATCCGAATCTTTCAATGAGCCAAGCGCTACAGTCTGCGCGCCGTGCACATGCATCAGCGCACCGTCGTACTCGGGGCGTGCGGTGATCAGCACGACCGAGGGTGTGCGCGGGATGACCGCGAGGAGATCGGCGATCAGCGATTCGCTGACGTCGTCGATCCAGTGCACGTCCTCGAGGACGAGCAGCGTCGGTTCGGTCCGCGTCAGTGACGCGGTGTTGATCAGTGCGGTCAGTCGGCGCCGACGCGCGTCCGGATCGATCTGGGGCGGTTGCACGTCCGGGTCGGCGATGCCGAGCAGGTCATCGAGCAGTAACAGATCTTGCGGGTCGGCGCCCGGAAATTGCGTCCGCACCTGGCTTCTCGCAGCATCACCTGTGAGGTCGGTGACTCCCATCTCTGCGCGCAATAGGCGGGCCGCCACATGGAAGGGCACGTCGCTGGTGTGTGACTCGCAGAAGGCCCACAGCACTTCGAGCCTGCGGGCGGCGGCCAGCGCCGCCATCTCCCGGGCCAGCCGGCTCTTGCCGATGCCCGGCGGACCAACAACAGACGCCACAACCCCGCGGCCGGTGATTGCCCGTTCCATGAGGGCGGCGAGAGCGGCAAGTTCCCAATCCCGCCCGACGAGTCTGGCCTCGGCGCGTGCGACCGCTCCTTCCCGTGGGTGGATCGCCAGCAGCAGCCGTGCGCGCACGGGTTCGTCAGCACCTTTGATACGCACCCACTCCGGTTCGCCCAACATCACGATGTGCTCGACCAGTCGCGCGGTCGACTCCGAGAGCATCACCCCACCGGGCGGCGCTACGGATTCCATCCGTTGTGCCATGCCGACGTGTTCGCCGGTGGCGGTGTAGCCCAAGCTTCGCGACCCTGCGTCGCCGGCGATGACCTGACCCGAGTTCAGCCCTACCCGCACGCGCAGCTCGACGCCGTCGCGGTGCCACACTTCTTCCGCCAGTCGTCTGGCCTGTTCTTGGATGGCCAATGCGGCCAGGCATGCGCGAAACGCGTGATCCTCCAGAGCGATTGGTGCTCCGAAGATCGCCATCACCCCGTCGCCGGTGTACTCGACGACTCCACCGCCGTAACGCTGCACCGCGGCGGCGGCGCGCTCGACCAGGTCGGTCATGATCTCGCGCAACCGTTCCAAATCGAGCGTGGCTGCGATGCGCATCGACCGCACCACATCGGCGAACAAGACCGTCACTTGCTTGTACTCGGCCGCGTCGGCCACTGGGACAGTCGGAGTCCCGCACTCGTCGCAGAACTTGGCGCTGCGCCGAAGCCCGTTCCCGCACGATCTGCATGCGACGTCCGCCGTCATCGGTAATCACATCGCCGCGGCCATTGCGATATGGCCCTCGAAGCCAAGCGATTCCGCCTTCGCCCGGTAGCCGCTAACCAGCTCTCGATACTCGGCGTCGTCACCGCGGGTACGAGCGAGCAGCGCGCGAAGCCGCAACAGTGTGATCTCTAACGCTGCCGAGTCTGCTGTTCCCGGAAGATCCGCCAGCCGGTCGATCGCAGCCTGTGCTTCGACCAGGTCCTCCTCGGTGCCACGCTCCAACAGCGCTTCCACCAAGACGCCGGAACCCCAAACGCCGTACCCCAACCGTCCTGCCTCATGCATCCCATTCAGTGCTTGGCGTATCACCGGTATGGCAACATCGCGCTCGCCTCGGCCGGCCTGCTCACGGGCGGCGAACAAATCGGCGACCGGAAGCATGAAGTGCGCACGCTCGCGCAGCCATATGTCGCGTGCCTGCATCATCACCTCCAGCCCGCGACGGCGGTCGACCGCGGCGTCCCGATTGAGCAGCGCGATACCCAGCGCGTACTCGGCCAGGCTCAGCGCCGTATCGTTGCTGGTTGCCTCGGCGGTCTTCACATCCTTTTCAATTGCGCACAATGCGGAGTCATCGGCCCGTGACACGCCGTACAGAATCGCGGATCCGTACGTCCAGGCGGCGATTCCGGCGAGGGTCGTCGGATCGGTGCGTCGGCCCATCACGACGGCGTCGCGCTGGTCTTGACGCCACCCGGGACGGCCCAGCCACCAACGGGCAGCGCCGCGAAATGCCAACGCGACTGCCAACGGTGACCCGATTCCGAAGGCGGCGCCCTTGACGGGGTCACCGTCGGCTAGATCGATGGCGGTCTGCGACCACCGCAAGATCTCGTGGAATTCACCGGCATCGAACCAGATGCAGAATGCCCCGAAAGCCAACCCCACGAGCGGGTTGGGATCGCCGATCGACTCGAGCAGCGCCATCTGTTCGGATGCCAGGCGCGAGGCCTCACGTGAACGCCCGGCGTAGAGGAGCTCGGCTGCTGGTCCGATCGCGGCGATCGCCAGCGAGACTCTGTCGTCGGCAGCGCGGCACAACTCCCGCAGCTCCGCGAAGCGGCCCCCGACTTCAGGGATTGCCAGGCCCCGCCAGGCGGTGGCGCACAGCATGGTCCGTGGGGCGATGCGCAGTGATAGTCGCTCGGGGTCGTCGTCAGGCAGAGCGTCGGCGATGCGGCGTGCGCGCTCCCAGCTGACCCCGGCGGCGGCGAGATCGCGGTTGGTCGCCCACGTGCCGGCGCGCATGTGCCAGGCGTACGCCGCGCGTAGCTCGCCCGCTGCCTCAAGGTGTTCCGCGACCAGCGCGGCGTTCTCGTCCACCGATTCAGGCTGACGTTCCTGAATGGTGGCGGCCAGGAGCCGGTGCCACTTCGCACGATCGGTTCTCAGCTGTGATTCGTAGGCCACCGCATGGATGAGCGGGTGGCGGAAGGCGTACTCGGGGGTGGGGGTGAAGCGCACCTGGTCGATCAGTTCGACGCTCAGCAGTTCGTCCAGCGCCGCATCGATGCCCAGGTCGGCCAACAACCTCGCATCGAAGCGGGCGCCGATCACCGATGCCGCGTACACGGTGCGCTTGGCCGCCGTGCTCAGTCGGTCGATGCGTGCTTCGATGGCGACCTGCACGGTGGCGGGCACGCGAAGCTCGGTGACGTCTTCACGACACGTGTAGCCGCCGAGCTCACCGGTGAGCATGCCGCGCTGCGCCAATTCGCGAACCATCTCCTCGGCGAAGAACGGGTTGCCGTCCGCGCGCTCGGCGATAATCGGAGCCAAGTCAGCGACCGACGGATCTGAGCCCAGCAGCTCTTTCAGCAAGGTTGCGGTGTCCGAATCGTCAAGTGAGGCAAGCGCTATGGTTTGCGCGCCGTGCACATGCATCAGCGCGCCCGCGTACTCTGGGCGGGCGGTGACCAGCACGACCGAGGGCGTGCGGGGAATGACTGCGAGGAGATCGGCGATCATCGACTCGCTCACCTCGTCGATCCAGTGCACGTCCTCGATGACCATCAGTGTCGGTTCGGTGCGTTCCAGCGATGCGGTGTTGATCAGCGCGGTCAACCGGCGTCGTCGCGCGTCCGGGTCGATCTGAGGAAGCGGCGCATCCGGGTCGGCGATGCCGAGCAGGTCATCGAGCAGCAACAAATCCTGCGGGTCGGCACCGGGGAACTGCGTCCGCACTTGGTTCCGGGCGGTTTCGCCGTCGACGTCAGTGATCCCTGTCCCTGCACGAAGTAGGCGCGCCACCACATGAAAAGACACATCGCTGGCGTGCGACTCGCAGTACGTCCACAGCACTTCGAGACCACGTTCGGCGGCGGACACCGCAACCTCTCTGGCCACTCGGCTCTTGCCGATGCCAGGCGGGCCTACCACAGCGACGACACCGCCCCGCCCCTCGATGGCGAGGTCCACCATTGCGCCGAGCGCGGCCATCTCCCAGCCCCGTCCGACCATGCGGGCCTCGGGACGTGTTAGCACGCCGTGACGCGAACCGGAGGCCAGCAACCGACATGCCCGCACGGGTTCCTCATACCCTTTGATGTGCACCCACTGCGGATCGGCCAGCACCACGGTGTGCTCGACGAGGCGCACGGTGGACTCAGAGAGCATCACCCCGCCGGGCGGGGCCACCGATTCCATGCGTTGGGCCATCCCGACGTGCTCGCCGGTTGCCGCGTAACCCAGTCCACCCGAACCGATGTCGCCAGCGATGACCTGTCCGGAATCCAGGCCCACGCGCACGCGTAAGTCCACGCCGTCGCGGACTCGCACATCGTCCGCTAGTCGCTGGGCCTCTTCTTGGATGGCCAGTGCGGCAAGACATGCGCGAGACGCGTGGTCCTCCAGGGCGACTGGAGCGCCGAAGATGCCCATCACCCCGTCGCCGGTGGACTCGACGATGCCGCCGTAGCCGTGCACCACCGCTGCTGACCGCTCCACCAGGTCTGTCATGATCTGTCGGAATCGTTCCAAGTCCACCGCGGCCGCAATGTGCATGGAGCGCACCACATCGGCGAACAGCACCGTCACCTGCTTGTACTCGGCCGTATCGGTCGATGTAGTTGTCGGGGCGCCGCATGCTGCACAGAAGCGAGAACCGTCGTGTGGGACCGCCCCACACGACCGGCACGTTACAGCTGCCGACGTCACTGGATAACCGCCGATCCGGGCAGCGCATTCTTGGACAGCCCGATTCGGCAAGCGTATGGCCTGGGTCGACCGAACAAGGCGGAATTGTCGTAAACGTCAGTGGCTCCGTGGCCGTCGTCGACGCGAGTAGCCTGACCTGCCATGACGACTGCGGGACCTCTCGCCGGGGTGAAGGTCATCGAGCTCGGCGGGATCGGCCCCGGACCCCACGCCGGAATGGTGCTTGCCGACCTCGGCGCCGACGTGGTGCGCGTGCGTCGGCCCGGTGGCCTGCAGATGCCGCCGGAGAACGTCGACCTGCTGCACCGCGGCAAGCGCGTCGTCGACCTCGACCTGAAGAAGGACCCCGCTGCACTGCTGGACCTCGTCGCCAAAGCCGACGTGCTCATCGACGCGTTCCGGCCCGGCACGTGCGAACGGCTCGGCATCGGTCCCGACGATTGCGCGGCGGTGAATCGGCGGCTGATCTTCGCCCGGGTCACCGGTTGGGGCCAGCACGGCCCGTTGGCACACACCGCAGGCCACGACATCAACTACCTGTCGCAGACCGGCGTTCTGTCAGCGATCGGCTACCGCGACCGGCCACCGGTCGTACCGCTGAACCTGGTCGCCGACTTCGGGGGCGGATCGATGCTCGCGCTGCTGGGCATCGTGGCGGCGTTGTACGAACGCGCCCACTCGGGTCTCGGCCAGGTGATCGACGCGGCGATGGTCGACGGTGTTGAAGTGCTCGCTCAGGACATGTGGACCGTGAAGTCGACCGGCAGGCTGCGCGACGAGCGAGAGTCGTTCCTTCTCGACGGCAGCGCCCCCTTCTACCGCACCTACGAGACCGCCGACGGCAAGTACATGGCTGTCGGTGCGATCGAACCGCAGTTCTACGTACAACTGCTGACCGGTCTGGGGTTGAGCGCCGACGAGCTGCCATCGCAGATGGACAGGGCGGCGTTTCCGGAAATGCACAGATTGTTCGAGGAGCGGTTTGCGCGCAAGACCCGCGACGAGTGGACCGAGGTCTTCGCGGCCACCGACGCGTGCGTCACGCCGGTATTGACATGGACCGAGGCGGCGCACAACGACCACTTGCGTGAACGGTCAACGTTGGTGCAGGCCAACGGCGTCGACCAGGCCGCACCGGCGCCCCGGTTCTCCCGAACTCCGGCAGCTCCGGTTGGAACTCCGCCTCAGGCGACGACGCCGATCGGTGATATCGACTGGTGACGATAATTTGCTGGAAAAGCCTGTGCACAAGGCAGCCGACTTAGCTACGATTTGCCGCATGGCTGTGCAGGCGTCGAGGGAAGTGGTCTTCGAGGCACCCAAGGACGCGATCATGGACACACTCGCCGATATCGATTCCGTACCGACGTGGTCGCCCGTGCACAAACACGCCGAGGTGCTCGACCGCCATCCCGACGGCCGCCCTCATCACGTCAAGGCGACGTTCAAGATCATGGGCGTCACCGACAAAGAGGTTCTCGAATACCACTGGGGCGACGACTGGGTGGTCTGGGACGCCGAAGCGACGATGCAGCAACGCGGGCAGCACGGGGAGTACAACCTCACCCCCATCGGTGAGGACCGCACCCGCGTCCGTTTCGACATCATCATCGACCTCGCGGCGCCGATTCCGGAGTTCCTGCTGCGCCGTGCCAAGAAGATGGTGCTCGACGTCGCCACCGAGAATCTGCGGCGCCGGGTGATGGCCGCGGTCAGCTAATCCCCGCGCAGGACCTCCAACCGGCGAATCGCCTCATCGAGGGTGTCGTCGCGCTTGCAGAACGCGAAGCGCACCAAGTGATTCCACGCACCGGCGTGTTCGGCGCCGGGATCGCAGAACGCCGACATCGGAATCGCCGCCACGCCCGCACGGTGCGGTAGGTCGGCGCAGAACGCGGCGCTGTCACTGAATCCGAGCGGACGCGGATCGGCGCACAGGAAGTACGTGCCGAAGCTGTCGTGCACCTCGAAGCCGAGGCCCGTCAGCGCCTCACCCAAGCGGTTTCGCTTCTGTTGCAACGATTCCCGCAGCGCCGCCACCCACGCCTCTTCGTTGTCCAGCGCGTGCGCCACTGCCGGCTGAAACGGTGCGCCACCCACGTAGGACAAGTACTGCTTGGCCGCACGCACACCGGCGATGAGATCGGCTGGACCACAGGTCCATCCGATCTTCCAGCCGGTGACGTTGAACATCTTGGCCGCGCTCGAGATCGTGATCGTGCGGTCGGCCATGCCGGGGTAGGACGCAAGCGGGATGTGCCGGCGCCCGTCAAAGACCAGGTGCTCGTAGACCTCGTCGGTGATCACCAACAGGTCGGCTTCGACGGCGAGGGCCGCCAGCGCCCGCAACTCGTCGTCACCTGCCACCATGCCGGTCGGGTTGTGCGGCGAATTGACGATCAGCGCCTTGGTTTTCGGTGTGATTGCTCGGCGCAGGCCGTCTACGTCGATCCGGAAGCCGCTGCCGGCCTGAATCAGCGGTACGGCCCGGCGTTCGCATCCGGCCATCGCGATGACAGGGGAGTAGGAGTCGTAGAACGGCTCGATCAGCAACACCTCCGAACCGGGTTCGACCAGGCCGAGGACCGCGGCCGCGATCCCTTCGGTGGCGCCGACGGTCACCAGCACCTCGGCGTCCGGGTCGTATGTGGTGCCGTAGGTACGTTCGCGCTGGGCGGCGATGGCTTCGCGCAACGGCGCGATACCCAGGCCGGGCGGGTACTGGTTGACGCCCTCGGCGATCGCGTTCCGGGCGATCTCGAGCATCCCGGGCGGCCCGTCCTCGTCGGGGAAGCCCTGGCCCAGGTTGACGGCACCGACTCGGGCGGCCACCGCCGACATCTCCGCGAAGATCGTCACCGCGTACGGCTGAAGCCGTCTGACTGTCACGTCACGCAGCCTATTGGGGCTCGAGTCCGCCTGACGCTCTCGATTGTGCGCGTGGCGACGCTTTCGAGCTCAAACCGTCGTCAGATGCACAAACGGAGGCGACGGCGCACACCTGGCGCCCAACCAACAGGTTGGCCGAGGCTGTTAGGCTCAGCCGCATGTCTGAAGAAGCCTTCATCTACGAGGCGATCCGCACGCCTCGCGGCAAGAACAAGAACGGCGCACTCAACGAGGTCAAGCCGGTCAACCTGGTCGTCGGGCTGATCGAGGAGATTCGCAGCCGCTACCCCGACCTCGACGAGACGCTGATCAGCGACGTCATCCTCGGGTGTGTGTCGCCGGTCGGCGACCAGGGCGGCGACATAGCCCGCACCGCGGCGCTGGTGGCGAATCTGCCCGAGACTACCGGCGGGTTCCAGCTCAATAGGTTCTGCGCCTCGGGTCTGGAGGCGGTCAACACCGCCGCGCAGAAGGTGCGGTCGGGCTGGGACGACCTGGTCCTCGCCGGCGGGGTCGAGTCGATGAGCCGCGTCCCGATGGGCTCCGACGGCGGCGCGTGGGCCAGCGACCCCGAGACCAACTACCGCATTGGTTTCGTGCCGCAGGGTATCGGCGCGGACCTGATCGCGACGATCGAAGGATTCTCCCGCGAGGACGTCGACCGCTATGCGCTGCGCAGCCAGCAGAAGGCGGCCGCGGCCTGGTCGGGCGGCTACTTCGCCAAGTCGGTCGTCCCGGTGCGCGACCAGAACGGACTGGTGATCCTCGACCACGACGAGCACATGCGCCCCGACACCACGCTCGAGGGCCTCGGTCAGCTCAAGACCGCGTTCGACGGCGTCGGTGCCATGGGCGGTTTCGACGACGTGGCGCTGCAGAAGTACCACTTCGTCGAGAAGATCAACCACGTCCACACCGGCGGCAACAGCTCGGGCATCGTCGACGGCGCCGCGCTGGTGCTCGTCGGCAGTGAGAAAGCAGGGACGTCGCAGGGCCTGACCCCACGTGCGCGCATCGTAGCCACCGCCACCAGCGGCGCCGATCCGGTCATCATGCTCACCGGTCCGACACCGGCCACCCGCAAGGTGCTCGACCGCGCCGGTCTGACGGTCGACGACATCGACCTGTTCGAGCTGAACGAGGCGTTCGCCTCGGTGGTGCTGAAGTTCCAGAAGGACCTCGACATCCCCGACGAGAAGCTCAACGTCAACGGTGGCGCCATCGCGATGGGCCACCCGCTGGGCGCCACCGGCGCCATGATCACCGGAACCATGGTCGACGAGCTCGAGCGTCGCAACGCGCGGCGCGCGCTGATCACGCTGTGCATCGGCGGCGGCATGGGCGTGGCCACCATCATCGAGAGGGTTTGAGCAATGGCGGAGAACACGATTCAGTGGGACAAGGATGCCGACGGCATCGTCACCCTGACGCTGGACGACCCGACCGGCTCGGCCAACGTGATGAACGAGCATTACAAGGAATCAATGCACAACGCCGTCGAACGCCTTGTAGCGGAGAAGGATTCGATCAGCGGTGTCGTCATCACCAGCGCGAAGAAGACATTCTTCGCCGGTGGTGACCTCAAGGGCATGATGAACGTCGGACCGGAGAACGCGGCCGAGGCCTTCGAAGAGGTCGAGTCCATCAAGGCCGACCTGCGCAAGCTCGAGACGCTGGGCAAGCCGGTCGTGGCCGCCATCAACGGCGCGGCGCTGGGCGGCGGTCTGGAGATCGCGCTGGCGTGCCACCACCGGATCATCGCCGACGTGAAGGGCGCCGTCGTCGGGTTCCCCGAGGTGACGTTGGGCTTGCTCCCGGGCGGCGGAGGCGTCGCCCGCAGCGTGCGGATGTTCGGCATCCAGAGGGCGTTCATGGAGGTGCTGAGCCAGGGCACTCGCTTCAAGCCTGGCAAGGCCAAGGAAATCGGCCTGGTCGACGAAGTGGTGGACAGCGTCGATGGGTTGGTGCCCGCCGCCAAGGCGTGGATCAAGGCCAATCCAGACAGCCACACCCAACCCTGGGATGTGAAGGGTTACAAGATGCCCGGCGGCACGCCGACGTCGCCGGCCTTGGCGAGCATTCTGCCGTCGTTCCCGGCGCTGCTGCGCAAGCAACTCAAGGGTGCGCCGATGCCGGCGCCGCGGGCGATCCTCGACGCGGCCGTCGAGGGTGCGCAGGTCGACTTCGACACCGCATCGCGTATCGAGAGCCGCTACTTCACCCAGTTGGTCACCGGGCAGACCGCGAAGAACATGATCCAGGCGTTCTTCTTCGACCTGCAGGCCATCAACGGCGGCGCGTCGCGGCCCGACGGTATCGAGCCGGTCAAGATCAACAAGATCGGTGTGCTGGGTGCGGGCATGATGGGCGCCGGAATCGCCTACGTGTCGGCCAAGGCCGGTTTCGACGTCGTGCTCAAGGACATCAGCATCGAAGCGGCTCAGAAGGGCAAGGGTTACTCCGAGAAGCTCGAGGCCAAGGCGCTCGAGCGGGGCAAGACCACCCAGGAGAAGTCCGACGCGCTGCTGGCGCGCATCACGCCGACGGCCGATGCCGCCGATTTCAAGGGTGTGGACTTCGTGATCGAGGCGGTGTTCGAGGATCAGGACCTCAAGCACAAGGTGTTCCAGGAGATCGAGGACATCGTCGAACCCAACGCGCTGCTGGGATCGAATACCTCGACGTTGCCGATCACCGGTCTGGCGACCGGCGTGAAGCGCCAGGAGGACTTCATCGGCATCCACTTCTTCTCACCCGTCGACAAGATGCCGCTGGTGGAGATCATCAAGGGCGAGAAGACCTCCGACGAGGCGCTGGCCCGGGTGTTCGACTACACGCTGGCCATCGGCAAGACCCCGATCGTGGTGAACGACAGCCGCGGCTTCTTCACCTCCCGCGTGATCGGCACCTTCGTCAACGAGGCGCTGGCGATGCTCGGCGAGGGCATTGCGCCGGCGAGCATCGAGCAGGCCGGCTCGCAGGCGGGCTACCCGGCACCGCCGCTGCAGCTGTCCGACGAGCTCAACCTCGAGCTGATGCACAAGATCGCTGTGGCCACCCGCAAGGGCGTCGAGAGCACGGGCGGCACGTACGAGCCGCATCCGGCAGAGGCGGTCGTCGAGAAGATGATCGAGATCGGCCGTCCGTCGCGCCTGAAGGGTGCCGGGTTCTACGAGTACGCCGACGGCAAGCGCGTCGGCCTGTGGCCGGGCCTGAAGGAGACGTTCAACTCCGGCAGCACGTCGATCCCGTTGCAGGACATGATCGATCGCATGCTGTTCGCCGAGGCGCTGGAGACCCAGAAGTGCCTCGACGAGGGTGTGCTCACGTCGACCGCCGACGCGAACATCGGCTCGATCATGGGTATCGGCTTCCCGCCGTACACCGGCGGTTCGGCGCAGTTCATCGTCGGCTACCAGGGTCCCGGCGGCGTCGGCAAGGAGGCCTTCGTGGCCCGTGCCAAGGAGCTCGCGGCCAAGTACGGCGAGCGGTTCAACCCGCCGGCGTCGCTGACCAGCTAGAGGGGACGAGCGCTCACTGGTGTACGGATCTCGGCAAAGATTCCGTACAACGGTGAGCGGCCGCCGCTAGATTGGCGCCGTGCCGGAAAGCTTCACCGACGAGTTCGCGGCCGGGCTGGCCCGTTACGGCGGCGGTCCCTGTGTCGAGTTCGAGCGACAGTGGTACAGCGGCGACGAGGTGACGGCCTACGGCCACGCCATCGCCGTGGCATTGCGAGACGCGGGTGTCGACGACGACGCCCCGGTCGGTTTGGTGGTCAGGAACCGGTTGCCGCACGCGGCGGCGATCATCGGATTCCTCGCCGCGGGGCGCACGGTGTCGATGATCTATTCGTTCCAGTCGCCGGAGTCCATCGGCCGTGACATCGAGACGCTCGGGCTGTCGGCGATCGTCGCCGAAGCCGAGGACTGGACCGCGCCGGTCGTGGAGGCGGCTCGGCGGGCCGGCAGCGCCGGCGTGGCGATCTCGTTGCGCGACCCGGCCGTCGCCGCCGTACCCGGGCTGGAACGTCGGGACCCGCAACGTACCCATGCTCAGCCGGAATCCGGTGTGGCACTGCAGATCTTGACCAGCGGCACGACGGGACCGCCCAAGCGGCAGTCGATCAAGACCGCGGTGCTGCGGCGCACGGTCTTCAGCGTCACCAGCGGGGAGGCCGCACCCGCCGACGCCCCGCCCGAACTCGCCTACTGGCAGTTCGGCGGAATCGGCGTCTGCCAACTGATCGCCGGCGTGTACAACGGCAGGCGGATCGCGATGCTTGAGCGGTTCAGCGTCGAGGATTATGTGGATGTGGTGAAGCGGCACCGCATCACCCGTTCGGGCGTGCAGCCCGCCGTCATCCGGATGTTGCTCGACGCCGACGTCGCCAAGGAGGATCTCGCGTCGCTGGAGTTCCTGGTCAGCGCGTCCGGCCCGCTGGACCCCGAGACCCGCGACGAGTTCGAGGCCAAGTACGGTATTCCGATCGTGCTGGCTTACGGCGCAACGGAATTCGCGGGGTCGCTGTGCGCATGGACTCCGGATATGCAGCGGGAGTTCGGCTCGGCGAAGCGGAACAGCGTCGGCAGGCCCCTGCCCGACGTCGAGCTGCGCATCGTCGACGCCGACAGCGGGGCCGAGCTCGCCGCCGGTGAGCCCGGCCTGTTGGAGGCCAAGGTCGCGCCGATCGGGTCGGACTGGATCCGCACCACCGACATCGCCTCGATCGACGGCGACGGGTTCGTCACCCTCCACGGGAGGGCCGACGGGGCGATCAATCGCGGTGGATTTAAGATTCTGCCGGAAACCATTCGGCGCGTGCTGATCTCGCATCCGGCCGTGCGCGACGCATGCGTGGTCGGCGTGGCCGACGCCCGCCTCGGCCAGGTGCCGGTCGCGGCGATCGAGGTGTCGCCGGGGCTGCCGGTGCCCTCCGATGACGAGCTGGCCGACCTGGTTCGCCGCACGCTGCCGGTGTACAACGTGCCGGTGGCGTTCGCGGTCGTCGACGAACTACCGCGCAACCCCGCGCTGAAGGTGAACCTGCCCGCGGTCGCCGCCCTGTTCGAGCCGCGCTAGAGAGCACCCAGATCGGACGACAGCCAGTGCTGCGGCGTCATGAAGATCACCACGCTGGGGCCGTGCTCGCGGCGGGCGTACTCGAGATATGCGTCGACCTTCTCCGGTGGCAGATAGCGTTTGGTGACTTCGACGAGTCGATCGTCGGTGCCGGGCTCGATGCGGCTGACCGGACCGTCGACGGCGACGTAGCGGACCGTCGGCTCGAGGCGCTGAACCATCAGCGTGAACTCGCCCTGACTCTCGATGAGTCGATGCTTGCGGGAGCCGTCGCCGGTGAGCACCCACGGCTCGCCACCGGGTGAGTAGTGGTACCAGACGGGAACGGTCAGTGGGCCACGTTTGTCACCAGCACCGACCGACAGTGCGGCAACATGAGGTTCGGCCAGAAATTGTTCGCGTTCGTCTTTCGACAGGGCCATGACGCCAGGCTAACGCCGGCGACCGACAAGAGATTCGGGGATCGAGCCTCAGGCCCCGATCCTGGAAAAGAACGCCATCGTGACGATGCCGATGGCGATCGCAACCGGGGTGTGGCCCATCGCCGCCGTGCTGACGATTCCCGCTATCGCGGCGATCGCGATGACCGCCAGGAGCAGGACAGTGAACCATCGAACATGCACGGCGCCACCGGGACGCACGGGATGCGTCTTGAACCCGTCGCTCGGGTCACGACCCACGACCGCCTCCTCATTCTGTGTCTCAGGTCACAGTTACTGCTCCGTGTGAGCCACACCATACAACAGAAAGCGCCGGTCAGCGAGGTTTGTGGAACACCTCAAGGGGTTTCTGTCGTCGCGACCCGTCTGTCCGTTGCTGCCACGCCACGAACCGACGCGCTCGGCGGCCTGCTGCCCTCGAAGGCCTCCCTAGGCCTAGAGTCGGATCCCATGCGCTTCGGACTATTCATCCCGCAGGGCTGGCGACTCGACTTGATCGACATTCCTCCCGCGGAGCAGTGGGCGGTGATGCGCGACCTCGCCGCGTACGCCGACGGCAGCGACGCCTGGGACTCACTGTGGGTCTACGACCACTTCCACACCGTGCCGGTGCCCACAACCGAGGCCACCCACGAGGCGTGGACGTTGATGGCCGCCTACGCCGCAGCGACGTCGCGCATCAAGCTCGGCCAGATGTGTACGGCGATGAGTTACCGAAACCCGGTTTATCTGGCCAAGGTCGCCGCCACCGCGGACATCATCTCCGGTGGCCGCATCCAGATGGGCATCGGCGGCGGCTGGTACGAACACGAATGGCGGGCCTACGGTTACGGATTTCCGTCGGCTGGAGTTCGGCTGGGGCGCCTCGACGAGGGAGTCCAGATCATGCGCGACGCCTGGCGGGACGGGAAAGTGAGTTTCGACGGAAAGCACTATCAGGTCGCCGGAGCGATTGTGGAGCCGAAACCGTTGCAGGAGAACGGTATTCCGCTGTGGATCGCCGGTGGTGGGGAAAGGGTGACGCTGCGCATCGCGGCGAAATACGCCCAGTACACCAACTTCACCTCAGAGCCGCGAGGTTTCACCCACAAGTCCCAGGTGCTGGCAGATCACTGTCGCGAGGTCGGCACGGACTACGACGCGATCGTGCGATCGGCCAACTTCAACGCGGTGATCGGTGATTCGGAGTCCGACGTCAAGGATCGCGTGGCGAGGCTGCGCGCCCAGCAGGTCGCCAAGGCCGACGAGGCGGCGGTTGATGCGATGCTGAGCACCGTGTCGGCGCCCGAATCGGCAAGCGGCACACCGGAACAGGTCGTCGAGAAGCTGGCCAAGATGCGGGAGCTGGGCTGCGAGTACGCGATCATCTACTTCCCGGAAGCCGCCTACGACCGCTCGGGTATCGAAATGTTCGAACAGCAGGTGGTTCCCGCCCTGAGCTAAGGACGACCAGCGAGGTATCGGCGATACATGTGGGGGCGCCGATCACGGGCTTGGCGGAATCGGCCCTTCGGGTGCAATCGCCGGGTCAGGCGGGGGAGTGTCGTAATACCCGGGTGGAGGCGGACCATCCAGTGGGTAGTAGCCGGGCGGCAGCGGTGGGCCACCCTTGGCCGGAGGTGCGACCGGCGGGCCGTTGGACTCCGGGGCGTTCAGCGAGGTGTATCCCGGCGGTAGCTGCGGTGCGGGACCCGCGCCGGGCGGCGGCGACGCCCCGACCGGTGCCTGGCCGGGCGGCAGCGCGGCGAATCCGTACGGGTCCTTGGCCTGACGCCAGGCATCGCGGAGAAAGCCGAGCGGACCCGGACTCGAACCCTGACCGTACTGCGGGTTCGGGATCTCGGGGACGGGCGGCGCGCCGACGGGTGGTGGTGCCGGCGGTGGGTCCCCCGGGGCGGCGGGAGCGGCGAAGGGCTGGCCCGGCGGCGGAGCGCCAAGATCCCCCGGGGCCGCAGGAGCTGGCGGCGGCGGGACCTCGGGGTTCGCGTTCGCGAACGCGGCCGATGTCAGCGCACCCAAGCCGATGGCGACGCCGACGAGTTCGAACTTGACCGCCTGGACGGACGTGGCGCGACGGCGTCTGGTCATGGGTAAGCAGGCTAGCGCCTCACCACCTCAGACGCTCATCGACGACGGTCTCGATGCGGCCGCTTGCGGTGGATGCGCCGTCACTAAGATTGGTTTCTTGCGAACTGCGAATCGACCAGCCCTCGACAGGAAGCCTTGCGATGAACAAGACCTCGCTGACCGCGCTCACACGTGAGCAACTCGAAACGGCTCGCGCCGCTAAGAGCGGCCGCAGCGCCCACACCGTCTACGGTGGCCACGAGCATTCGCTGCGTCAGACGCTGATCGCGTTGACCGGTGGCTCCGAGCTGACCGAGCACGAGACGAACGGGGAAGCCACGCTGCAGGTGCTCAGGGGGCGAGTTCGGCTGACCCAGGAGACGGCCAACTGGGAGGGCTCCGAGGGCGACCACATCGTGGTGCCGAAATCCCGGCACGGACTGCAGGCTCTCGAGGACTCGGCGATCTTGTTGACGGTGTCGAATCCGGTGGGCCCGCACGTTTAGATCGCGGGTCCCAACAGGTCGTCGGCGTCCTTGATGACGTAGCCGTACCCCTGCTCGGCGAGGAACCGCTGACGGTGCGCGGCGTATTCAGCGTCGAGGCTGTCGCGAGAGACGACGGAGTAGAAGATCGCGCCGCCGCCGTCGGCCTTGGGTCGCAGCAGCCGGCCCAGGCGTTGGGCCTCTTCCTGGCGTGATCCGAAGGTCCCCGAAACCTGCACGGCCACACTGGCTTCCGGCAGGTCGATGGAGAAGTTGGCAACCTTCGACACCACCAGCGTTGAGACCTCACCGCGCCGGAACTGATCGAAGAGCACCTCGCGCTCCGCGGTTTTCGTCGAGCCCTGGATGACCGGCGCGTCGAGTTCTCGGCCGAGTTCCTCGAGCTGGTCGAGGTAGGCGCCGATCACCAGCGTCTGTTCGCCCTTGTGCTTGTCGAGGATGGACTTGACGACCGCGATCTTGGTGTGCGCCGTCGAGCACAGCTTGTACCGCTCGTCGGGCTCGGCCGTCGCATACAACATGCGCTCGTTGTCGGTCATCGTCACCCGCACCTCGACGCATTCGGCCGGCGCGATCCAACCCTGGGCCTCGATGTCCTTCCACGGCGCGTCGTAGCGCTTCGGTCCGATCAACGAGAACACATCACCTTCGCGGCCATCCTCACGAATCAGCGTGGCGGTCAAGCCGAGTCGACGACGGGACTGCAGATCGGCGGTCATCCGGAACACCGGTGCGGGTAGCAGGTGTACCTCGTCGTAGATGATCAGGCCCCAGTCGCGGCTGTCGAACAGCTCGAGGTGCCGGTACTCGCCCTTGGTGCGACGGGTGATCACCTGATAGGTGGCGATGGTGACCGGACGGATCTCCTTGCGTTCGCCGGAGTATTCGCCGATCTCGTTCTCGGTGAGCGAGGTCCTGTTGATCAGCTCCCGCTTCCACTGCCGTCCCGCGAC
Organism: Mycobacterium sp. GA-1285; assembly: GCF_001499905.1. Classification (GTDB taxonomy): domain Bacteria; phylum Actinomycetota; class Actinomycetes; order Mycobacteriales; family Mycobacteriaceae; genus Mycobacterium. Next base: position 123,075 of record NZ_LQIS01000054.1, read on the forward strand.
GGTGTTGGTCACCAGGATCAGCGTGGTCGCCGAGGCCTTCGCCATCGCGGCGGCACCCACGAGGGTTTTACCTGCACCACAGGGCAGCACGACGACTCCGGATCCACCCTCCCAGAACGACTCGGTGGCCATCTGCTGGTAGTCGCGCAGGTGCCAGCCGTTTTCCGCCAGGCTGATCGGGTGCTTCTCGCCGTCGACGTAACCCGCGAGATCCTCAGCGGGCCAACCGATCTTGAGCAGCATCTGCTTGACACGGCCGCGCTCGCTGTTGTGCACAGCGACGGTATCGTCGTCGATGCGCGCGCCCAGCATCGGCGCGATCTTCTTGTTGCGCAGCACCTCCTCGAGCACCGCACGGTCCAGGCTGACAAGGGTCAGGCCGTGAGCTGGATGCTTGACCAGTTGCAGGCGCCCGTAGCGGGCCATGGTGTCGACGATGTCGACCAGCAGCGGCTGGGGCACCGCATAGCGGGAGAACGACACCAGCGCGTCGACGACCTGTTCGGCGTCATGCCCCGCGGCGCGGGCATTCCACAGCGCCAGCGGAGTGATCCGGTAGGTGTGCACGTGCTCGGGCGCACGTTCGAGTTCGGCGAACGGGGCGATCGCGGCACGCGCCGCGCCCGCCTGGTCATGGTCGACCTCGAGCAGCACTGTCTTGTCGGACTGCACGATCAGGGGGCCGTCGGTCATTTTGTCCATTATCCAGAACCGCCCGACCAAACTGCCGCCAGCGACCGCGTCTGCCCCCCGACACGCGGCGTCACCTGTGCATTTCACGGTCGCTCGCCCCGAGGAAGCCAGCGCTATTCGTCGTCGGTGGCGAGTACCGAGGTGATCCGGTGTATCGCGAAATCACGCACCCGCCCCGACGCCGGGTCGTATGCTGTCAACTGCCCACCCCGCACGTTGATCGGTGCGACGACGCGTTGTGTCGCCACCCCGGCGGGGTCGACGTAGCCAATCACGACCGACGCCTGCGCAATGGCTGCGTCCTGCAACTGAGTGATGGCGACGGCCGGATCGAGTCGCTGGTACGCCGACGGCATGGCCGCCACCTTGCGCAGCACCGCGACGATCGCGCCGAGGGTCTGGGCGGTGGGGGCCGGCGCCAGTCGGTAGACGCGACGACGGCCGGGCGGTGCCGGCACGCGTGCGCCGCGCGCACGGATGTCGACGATGGTGCCGGTCGAGTCCTCGGCCGCCGGCGCGAAGCCGGCCCGGCGCAGCGCCGCGAGCACGTCGGAGATCGGCGCCTGGGACACCGCGACCGTGGGTGCGAGCAGGCGCATCTCCACCGAATCTGTCGCCGGTGCGCCCACCGCCTGCGCGAGAAGCGCCGCGTCCTCGCACCGCACGAACGACGCCGCCATGCCGACGCGCAACTGGCCGTGCCTGCGTGCCACATCATCGATGAGATACCTCAGACCTTGTGGCACAGGAGTTTTCGAGTGACGCTCGAAAAAGGCGTGCAGTTCGCCCGCGGTACGGCCGGTGTCGAGCGCCCGGCGGATCGACGCCTCGCTGATCCGGTACACCATCGCGGCGCCCGCGGACTCCACGCTGGCCACCGCGGCCAATTGTTCGGCCAGGTCTCGCTGCAGTGGGCCGGGGACGACCACCGTGAGGTCGGCCTGCAACAGGAAATGGTCGATCGGTGCGGGCAGCACCTTGTCCATCGCCTTGACCACGTCGTCCACGGGAGCGTCGGCGAGCAGCGCCCGAGCGGGGCTGGCGAGTGCGCCGCGCCCCACCAGTCCCAGCGCATGTGCCTCGGTGAGCAGATCACCGACCGGACCCGGTTGCAACCGAACCGCCCAGCGCGGCCTGCGCCAGATCATCGCCCGCGACGCCTCACCTGCGTCGACACCCGCGCCGGGCGGCAGGTTTGCGAGCACCTCGAGGAGAAGTCGTCGGTCCAGTGGTGCGGCGGTGGAGAACAACGAATCGGACAGCGCGGCAAAGGGTTTGCCGTCGGGACCGCGACTGCCGACCAGGCTCGGCCGCCCGGGCAGCTCCAGCCACGTTGTTGCCAGCAGGTGCCATTTGACCGCCCTCGGGGATTCGACGAACCGGTCGGCGGAAACGGTCGGCGCCCAATAAGGCCCGTCCCCGGCTTCCGGTTCCGGTTCGGGCATGCCCGCCGAGATGAGACCTGCGCCCGCGCTCACTTCGAGGATCAACCCCAGGCGACGTTCGTCGATGCCGGTCGCCTTGGTCAACCGTTTGACGTCGCGCACCCCGAGCCCGCCGCTGCGTAACTCGGGAACCGGTGTGGCGCCCAGTGTTTCGAGTACCACCTCGACCTCGCGCAGAAGGTCGAGCGCGGCGCCCGCGGCCACCGCGTCGGCGTCGGCCCCTGTCGTCGTCGACACCACCGGGTCGGGTTCGGTCAGCTGCAGCGGGCCCGGCAGTTCACCCCGCAACACCTGGCCGACGAGTCGCGGCAGGATCACGGTCTCCGCGTCCAGCTGGCGCAGCAGACCGGCGGCCAACAACCGCTGCACCGGGCGATCCGACGGTGTGCCGGGCGCGGCGTCGCGGGTGCGGCCCACCGGCGAACCCTCGAGCAACCGCTGCAGCAGCTCGGACTGCGCCTCGTCGAGTGCTTCCAGCCGGGCGGCGATGTCATCCGGGCTTACCGTGGTGTCCTCGACCGTGGCCTGGCCGGGATACCACGGCAGGCCCGTGACGGCTTCGGCCACCACCCGGACCGTCGCCTCACCCCACACCAGCGCACGGTCGCGCAGATCGTCCACGGCCTCGGCGACGGCCGCCTCGGGCGCCCGGTCGGCGATGAGCTCAACAAGTTTGGTGACCGGCACGGCGGTCGTGTCGGCGTGCAGCACCAGCAGCGCGTCGAGCACCGCGAGCCGCAGGAAGTCGAGGTCGTCGGTGGCGGCCTTGACCGACTGGCGAGCCTGGGCGCGGGCCGCCAGCGCAGCGATCGACCCCGGTGGCGGTTGGGTCAGGTCGGGCCGCAACTCCAGCAGCCGGATGAGCCGGTCGTCGGGGAGATCGGCCAACCAGGCGCCGAGAGGGAGGCCTGGTGCGTTCTCGGTCATTGCTGACCAGCGTAAAGGAGTGTGGCGGTGTCGCCACCGCCCGAGGCATTTGCCACAATGTGGGCGTGGCAGACAACAAAGGGAAGAAGCGGTACGTCGATCCGGGCTGGCCGGCGACCGACGGTGACAACGACCATGCGATCAGCGAGCTGGCCGCCGACCGTACCGGCGCGCTGTCGCCCTTCGGCGACATCGCATTCCCGCTGCCCGCGGATGACCTGCCGTATGTGCACGCGGTGACGGTCGTCAACAAGTAGGTGTCCGAGCGGCCCCGCCTCTCACACGTCGACGAGACCGGCGCGGCGCACATGGTCGACGTCACCGCGAAGGACGTCACCCAGCGCACCGCCGTCGCGGCCGGAACCCTCCGCACGACGGCCGACGTCGTCGCGATGATCGCCTCGGGAGGGCTGCCCAAGGGCGACGCGCTGGCCACCGCCCGCGTCGCGGGCATCCTGGCCGCCAAGCGCACCAGCGACCTCATCCCGCTGTGCCATCAGTTGGCGCTGACGGGTGTCGACGTCGACTTCGAGATCGGCGAGGACACCGTGGAGCTCACCGCCACGGTGCGCAGCACCGACCGCACCGGCGTCGAGATGGAGGCGCTGACGGCAGTGAGCGTGGCCGCATTGACGCTCTACGACATGATCAAGGCCGTCGACCCCGCCGCCCGCATCGACGACGTGCGGGTGTTGCGCAAGGAGGGCGGCAAGACCGGAACGTGGACCCGCTGATGCGCTCGGGTCGGGTCGTCGTCGCCTCCACACGCGCCGCTGCCGGGGTGTACGAGGACCGCAGCGGACCGATCGTCGTGGACTGGCTCACCGGTCGCGGAATCGACACCCCGGCGCCCGTCGTCGTGCCCGACGGCGACCCGGTCGCCGAGGCGATCTGCGCCGCGGTCGCCGACGGTGTCGACGTGGTGATCACCTCCGGCGGCACGGGCATCTCGCCGACGGACCGCACCGCCGAGGCCACCGCCGCGTTGCTCGACTATCAGATCCCCGGCCTGGCCGACGCGATCCGCCGGGCCGGCGAGGACAAGGTGCCGACGTCGGTGCTGTCGCGCGGAGTGTGCGGGGTCAGGGGCCGCACGCTGATCGTGAACCTGCCCGGATCGACCGGCGGTGTCAAAGACGGTTTGGCCGTGCTCGACCGGGTTCTCGAGCATGCTCTCGATCAGCTTGCGGGAGAGGATCACCCGCGATGACGGCCGTCGTGCTGCGTGCCGAGCTTTGCGAGGAGGCTATCGATCTGGCCGAACACGAGGCTCTGGTCGCCGACGCCTCCGCTGGTGCGGTCGTGAGCTTCGCCGGTGTCGTGCGCGATCACGACGGCGGACGTTCGGTGGTGCGGCTGGAGTACTCAGCGCATCCGTCGGCGCCGCAGACGCTCGCGGAGGTGGCCGCTGACATCGCCGCGGGTGCCGACGGCGTTCGTGCCATTGCGGTCAGCCACCGCATCGGGACCCTCGAGATCGGTGACGCCGCGCTGGTTGCGGCCGTGGCGGCCGATCACCGTGCGGCCGCGTTCCAGACGTGCGCGCGGCTGGTCGACGTCGTCAAGGAGCGACTCCCAGTGTGGAAACACCAGTTCTTCGCCGACGGCTCCGACGAATGGGTGAATTCCGCGTAGCGGCAACAACTCGCCGCCGGGGGTGATCAGACGGTCGGCAGCGGCGCGGGGGCGCCCGGATCGACCGGAAGGTTCGGCGCCTGACCACCCGGTGCGTCCGGGGTGGTGAGCGGACGCTGGGTCAGCGCCAGCAGCGCGTCCTTGCCGGTGATGTCCTGCGTCTGAATCGCATGCCAGATCTCCTTCAAGTAAAAGACGTTGGGGCTGTCCGTCCCGGCCTGTGCACGGTCGCCGGTGGTTCCCGGCGGCAGGTTCTGCGGGCTCGCGAGATGCGGAACACCGCCGTCGACCGCGAGCGGGTCGGCCGCCGGCGCGGGCGGAGTCGGAGGCAGCTGCGGAGCCGGCTCGAGCGCCGCATCGACGGGCAGCGACCAGAGTTCGGGCTGCTGACCGGGGACCGGCACGTCGGGCGCGACGTCCCAGTCGGCGACGGCCTGCGCATCGACTGGAGGCGCCTCGGGAACCGGTGCGGCCAACGGGTCGAAGGGCGCGGGCGGTGCCTCGGGAACGGGGGCAGCCAACGCGTCGAACTGCTCGGGGGCGGGCGGCGCTTCTGGCGCCGGGGCAGGAGCGGGCGGCGCTACGGGAACCGGGGCGGCCAGCGCATCGACTGGCGGCGCTTCGGGCACCGGGGCGGCCAGCGCATCGACGGGCGGTGCCTCGGGAACTGGAGCCGCCAGCGCATCGATCGGCGGTGCCTCGGGCACCGGAGCGGGTGCGGCCAGCGCGTCGACCGGGGCCGGTGCGGGCGGAGGCGGTGGGGCGAGTGGGTCGCCCGGCGGCGGTGGCGGAGGCGCGGGTGCGGCCAGCGCGTCGACCGGGGCGGGCGACGGTGGCGGGGCGAACGGGTCGAACGGCGGAGGCGGCGGAGGCAGCACGTTGTTCACCGCCTCGATCGCGTCGTCGACGACCTCGCGCGGCGTCGCACCCGACAACCCCTTGCCGCACGTCGGCCACGCACCCTTGCCCTGGCTGGCGAGCACACGTTCGGCGACGGCGATCTGTTCTTCCTTGGTGGCCAGGTGCGCGGCGGGTGCGTATTCGCCGCCGCCGTTACCGGTCCAGGTGCTCGGGGCGAACTGAAGCCCGCCCTGATAACCGTTGCCGGTGTTGATGGCCCAGTTACCGCCGGACTCGCAGCTCGCCACCTGATCCCATTCACTGTCGGTAGCGGCGTTGGCATGTCCGGCTAGGGCGAGGCCCCCGGTTCCCAGTACAGCGCCCGTGAAGGCGACTTTCGCGACGTTTACGGCCGATCCGTTCGGCTTGCGGTGCCGTCCACTCATAGATGCGCCAATGTCCTCTCTTCGGCGCCCGCGAGGTCAGCTGTCGGGTTCGGGCTGGAGAGGTATGCCCGGCCTTGTCGCACAACGCGATTCGGCTTCACCCCAAGGAACCGATCGGCTCCAGGTCCGTCTTTGACTCGGCGGACCGGTGGGTCCCCCGCCTCCATCCAAATTGTTCGTTGGTATCCCGTGCGCCAACGGATGGAGCTCGGCGCGGTTGGGCACGGCGGGCCAGTCGGTTTGCGGTCGACCGGCTTGGGAGTGAACCGTAACGGCTCGTTCTGACCGCGTCATCTTTTGCCGATAACGGCGTTTCGGCCTCCGGCAAATTCTAAAAGGGCTCTAAATGCCCAGCAGTTTCCGGCATTTCCGCAGGACTATCGGCCGCTCGATCTCGTCGTAGCCAGTTTGTGATCATTCCGTGATGTGACGGAAATCACCGTTACCCACCCGCAAAAGGGGGAAGTACATCGACGGTTTCAGCGTCGCGCAGCGCGACCGCGTCGTCGCGCACGGCGATGCCGTCACTGAGAAAAGAGCAGCGCTTCAACACTTTCGCGAGATTCTCATCGCGCCCACTCAGTTCCGCGACGAGTTCGGCGAGCGTCGTCCCCTGCCGAACCCGAAACGTCTCCTCATCGTTACCGGCGGCAGCCCGTGCCGCCGCGAAATAGCGGACCTTCACCGCAACCGTGGTTGTTGTCGCCGTCATCGCCTTCCCTGTCTCATCCGCCGATGTCTCATCCGCCGATCGCGCTCATCGGCCGATCGGGCTGCACGAAGTTCGGGTCATTGATCCCGTGGCCGGCCGCTTTCGCCCACATCGCCGCACGCCATGCCGCCTCGACTGCGTTGTCGTCGGCCCCCGCGCGCATCAGCCGGCGCAGGTCGGTCTCATGCTGCGCGAACAGGCAGTTGCGGACCTGACCGTCGGCGGTCAGCCGCGTGCGGTCGCAGGCCGAGCAGAAAGCGTGGGACACCGAGGCGATGATGCCGACCTTGCCGACGCCGCCGTCGACGCGCCACAACTCCGCGGGTGCCGACCCGCGTGGGGTGGTGTCGGGTGCGAGGTCGAAATGCTGCTGCAGCGCGGCCAGCACGTCGTCGGCTCCGATCGCCCTACCTCGTTGCCACTCGTGGCCGGCGTCCAACGGCATCTGCTCGATGATGCGCAACTGGTAGCCATGCTCGAGGCAGAACCGCAGCAGCGCAACCGCGTCGTCAAGGCCGGTGACGGGGTCTAGGACGGCGTTGACCTTCACCGGATCCAGACCCGCGGCCTTCGACGCCCGCAAGCCGGCCAGCACATCGGGGAGTCGGTCTCGACGAGTGATGGCGGCGAACCGGGCGGAGTCGACCGTGTCCAGTGACACGTTGATGCGGTCCAGTCCGGCCCGCTTCAGCCGTTCGGCCCGCTTGTCGAGTCCGATGCCGTTGGTGGTCAGCGTGATCTCCGGCCGCGGTCGCAGCGCAGCCGTCGCGGCAATGACGTCCTCGAGGTGGCGGGCGAGCAGCGGCTCGCCGCCCGTGAACCGCACGCTCGTGATGCCGAGCCTCGTCACCGCGATGCGCAGCAGGCGGGTCAGCTCCTCGGGCCGCAGCAGCCGCTCCGACGGCAGCCAGTCCAGACCTTCCGCCGGCATGCAGTAGGTGCAGCGCAGATTGCAGCGATCGGTCAGCGACACCCGCAGATCGGTGGCGACCCGCCCGAACGTGTCGACCAGCGGGCCGTCGGTGGGGGCAGGGGAGGACGGTGCAGCAGAGGGCACACCGAGGTCGACGACGGTCACGCGGCGGCTCGCCAGGGGTGGGCAGCGGGTTCGGCCAGGCTGTCGACCGGCAATATGTCCTCGACCAGCGGCATCGGCGAGACCGAGATTCGTTTGAGGTTGGCCAGCGCGAAGCTGACCAGCGCCGCCACCGGGTAGCCCAGCGCCAGCCACAGGCCGCCGAAGACCAACCAGATGATGTTGAGTGTCAATCGCATATGGGCGCTTCTTCTCCTCCAGCGGTGGTCTTCAGCCTACCGATAAGGGGGTGCTGGCGAGGCAGAGGTCAGAGTAGGATCGAGCACCACGCGTCCCGGCGCAATCGGGGCGCTTTCCTTATGTTCGCAATGCAGGTACGACGACGAGCGGGTGAGACCAGTGCCGACCGGCAGGGTTAAGTGGTACGACGCCGAAAAGGGCTTCGGGTTTTTGTCCCAGGAGGACGGCGAGGACGTCTACGTCCGATCCTCGGCGCTGCCCTCCGGCGTCGAGACCCTCAAGGCCGGACAGCGGGTGGAGTTCGGCATCGCCGCGGGCAGACGCGGGCCGCAGGCGTTGACGCTGACGCTCATCGATCCGCCGCCGAGCCTGACGCGCACGCGTCGCGAGGCGGCCGCGGCCGAGCGCAAACACTCGCCCGACGAGTTGCACGGCATGATCGAGGACATGATCACGCTGCTCGAGAGCGCTGTGCAGCCGGAGTTGCGTAAGGGTCGCTATCCGGACCGCAAGGTCTCCCGCCGAGTGTCCGAGGTCGTGCGGGCCGTCGCCCGTGAACTCGAACACTGACTTCTCGCGGCGCCGAAACTGAAGATTTGTACGATGTTTCGCGTCGATTTGACGCATATCTTCAGTTTCGGCGCTCAAACATCGGCGCCGGCGGCGCGCAGCGCGGCTCGCGTCCGCGCGACGATCGTGTGGGGTCGATAGCGAACCATCTCCGCGCTGACGCGAATGATCCGCCAATTCAGCGCCTCGAGTCTGGCCTGGCGCTCGATGTCGGCGGCTCGGATCTTCGGGTCTTCCCAGGGCTGGGGTCCGTCGTATTCGACGCCGACCTTCCACTTCGGATAGCCCATGTCGATGCGGCCCACGTGGTCGTAGTAGCGATCAAAGACGTCGATCTGAGTGTGTGTCGGGCGGATCCGGCATCGGTCAACACCAGACGCGTCCGCGTCTCTTGTGGCGACTCCGCGCCGGTGTCGGCGAGTTGCACCACTTCGCGCAGCTGGACCACACCCCGCGCGCCACGATGAACGTCGATGAGTGCCTCAACGTCGGTCAACTTCAGCGACGTCGCCTGCAGCAGCGCGTCGACGCGGATCACGGCCAGCGTCCGCCCATATCGCCGGCCGAGGTCGAAGGCCGTGCGCGCCGCCGTCGTAACCGGAAAACCGCGGACCGTGCATACCTCGTCGGCGGTCAGGGTGTCGTTGCGCAGCACGACGCCCCGAATCTTGTGTTGGCTGCGCTGGTTCAGCTCGGCGGGCAACCGCTCGTCGATCCACTTCGCGCCGTGTATCGCCGCGGCCGACAGACCGACGAGCGTTGCCCTGCGTCGCGAGAACAGCCACGCGGCGTGCGCCTTGTCTGCCGGGGTCAACACCTGCCCGCGCGGAACGTAGACATTCCGGTGAACGGCGTCGTAGCGCGTCGCCAACTGATAGCGATTCACCGCGCCCGCCGCCAACGCCTCGGTCCCCAGGAACGGCCAGTCCATGGTGATAGGACGGCGCGGTTGCTGGTTCGGTTCCGTCGCCACAGCCTCGTCGAAACTGAACCTGCGTGCGACATCTGGCACGCAGAACGCGCATAACTTCAGTTTCGACGGGCATGCTTGTCACATGGCATACGTCGCCGACAAATCCGACTCGGGTGGTGAGTTCAACCGCGACACCAAGTACATCGGCACTCGTATCACGGCCGATGGCCGCGACGGCTATCCCGTCGAACCGGGTCGCTATCGCCTCGTCGTCGCACGGGCCTGCCCGTGGGCCAACCGCACGATCATCGTCCGGCGGCTGCTCGGCCTCGAAGACGTCCTGTCCATCGGCTTCTGCGGGCCCACCCACGACCAGAACAGCTGGACGTTCGACCTCGATCCGGACGGCCTTGACCCGGTGCTGAGAATCCCGCGGCTCAAGGATGCCTACCTGAAGCGCTTCCCCGACTACGACAAGGGCATCACGGTCCCCGCGATCGTCGACGTGCCGACCGGTGAGGTCGTCACCAACGACTTCCCGCAGATCACGCTCGACTTCTCCACCGAATGGACGCAGTACCACCGCGACGGCGCACCCGACCTGTACCCGGACAAGCACCGCGACGAGATCGACGAAGTGGCGCAACGCATCTACACCGAGATCAACAACGGCGTGTACCGGTGCGGCTTCGCCGGTTCCCAGCGGGCTTACGAGAAGGCCTACGACCGTCTGTTCACCGCGCTGGACTGGCTAGAAGATCGGCTGGCCGACCGGCGGTATCTGGTGGGCGACACCATCACCGAAGCTGACGTGCGACTGTTCACCACGTTGGCGCGCTTCGACCCCGTCTATCACGGGCACTTCAAGTGCAACCGTCAGAAGCTCGCGGAGCTACCTGTGCTGTGGGCCTACGCCCGCGACCTGTTCCAGACACCGGGATTCGGCGACACGATCGACTTCGTCCAGATCAAGCAGCACTACTACATCGTGCACACGGACATCAACCCGACGCAGGTCGTGCCGAAAGGACCGGTTCTGTCCAACTGGCTGACACCGCACGGCCGAGAAGCGTTGGGCGGCAGACCATTCGGCGATGGAACACCACCGGGACCACCGCGCGACGGCGAACGCGTCGCGGAGGGCCACGGCGCCGGGTGACGCCGGCTCACGACCACGGCGCCGGGTGACGCCACGACGCCGGCTCAGGACCACACCGTCCGCACCGACCACTCGGCGTGCGGGGCCGGCACCTCCTCGTCGTCGACGCGGACCAGCGTGGGCAGCAGCACGGCGAGCCCGGTGAGCTTGCCGCGCCGCGGATCGACGGTCGGAATGGTCACCGCCAGTCGCGTCCCCGGTCGGAACTCCTCGATGACGTCGGAGTCCTCGTACTGACGCAACAGCACCCAGGGCGCCCTGGCGATCGCCGGCGGCACCGACAACTGAACCGCGTGGCGTTCGGTGACCGGCAACTCGCCCTGATCCTCGAAGACCTCGCACCTGGTGGGATTGAGCACCTCGCAGTAGCGGTACGGGCCGACGCGCACGAGCTGACCATGCGAATACGCGCTGATCTCAGGGTATTTCGACGCCGTGTCGTTGCCGCTGAGCCACCAGATGAGCACACCCGTACCCACCGACGCGAGAACCACCACCGCGACGAGCGCGGCGATCATGCGCTTCACTCGTACGCCACCGCCGCGGTGTCGGGACGTCCACCCTCCTGCTCGGCAAGCACAGGTCGGTTGCCGCCCAGACCGGGAATGAGCGAGTCGCCGCGGTAGCTCACCACCGTCTGCGCCAGCCCGAGGATCAGCACCGAGGTGATCGCCGTGAAGCCCACCCACAATTCGGTGTAGACCAGCACGCCGACCGCACCGCCCGCGACCCACGCCAACTGCAGCACCGACTCCGAGCGGCCGAACGCCGACGCGCGCGACTCCTCGGGCAGGTCATCCTGCAGCGAGGCGTCCAGCGAGGCCTTGCCGATCGCGCTCGCGCCCGACGTGAGCAGCGTGGCGAGCGCCGCCACCACCAGGTCGCCGGTCAGTGCGGCGGCCAGCGCCGCGAGGGTGACGACGACGGTGCAGCGCACCACCACCTGTGCCGGACGGCCCAGCTTGAGCCGTGCGCTGGTGAAGTTGCCCGCGAAGTTGCCGATGGCCGCCGCCGCGCCGATCAGTCCGAGTATGCGCAGCTGCTCCCAACCGCTGGCGTCATGTGACTTGGCGACGAAGGCCGGATACAGGAACAAGAAGCCCACCATCACCTTGATGGTGCAGTTGCCCCACAGCGCGGCGATGGTGTTGCGACCCAACGGTTGTCGCGCCGACTTCGGCGCAGGCACATGTTCATCGCCGCGCCGCGGTTCGCCTCCGCGGCCGTGGTAGCTCAGCGTCGCGGGAACCTCGCCCTCGGTCACCTCGACCCATTTCGGGATGCGCATCGACAGCGCCGCACCCGCCACCGACACCGCGACTATCACGTAGAGCGCACCCGGCATCTCGAACAATTTGAACAGGTACTCCGCACCCGCGGCCACCGCGCCGCCGACCATCGTGCCGCCGAGCAGACCGAAGGTGGTCAGCCGCGAGTTCACCCGCACCAGGTCGATGGTCGGCGGCAGCACTCGCGGGGTCACCGCGCTGCGCAAGACGCTGAATGACTTGGACAGCACCATCATTGCCAGCGCGCACGGATAGAGCACCCACGAGGGGAAGCTGCCGGTCGCGCCGTCGTAGTTGGCGATCAACACCACCGCCAGCGCGGTGCGCAACGCGAACGACGTGGCCAGTGCGACGCGGCGGCCGTGCTGCAGCCGGTCCAGCGCGGGCCCGATGAGCGGGGCGATGACGGCAAAGGGCGCGATGGTGATCAACAGGTAGAGCGCGACCTTGCCCTTGCTCTCCCCGGAGGCCGCCGCAAAGAACAAGGTGTTGGCCAGAGCGACCGCCATCGCGGCGTCGACGGCGAAATTCGCGACCACTGGCCACGTCAGCGCGGTCAGCCCGGACTTGTCGGCCCCGTCGGCAGTCGCGGCCCGGTGCACCAGACCGTACATCCTGGAACCCATCTCGCGGCTGCGCTGGGCGGCCACCCTTGTGACGGTGACCTTTTCGCCCGCAGTGCCGCTCATTCTGTGGAGCGGCGGCGTGGCACCGAATTCTCGGGTGGGCTCGTCGAGTGGGGGCAGCCAGCGGTTGGCGCTGGGCGTAGGCCCGCTGCGCCGGGGACGACGATAGCTCGGGTCGCTGGGATAGTTCGCCATCCCGGGGTGTTCATCGCTCCACCGGTCGTCAACGCGTCGGTCGTCGGCAGGGGGTCGCGGCGGGTAGTACCGAGGGTCGCGCCGAGCAGCAGAGTCTCGGGGGTCACGACGCGGTCCGGTCACGTTGTCGATTCTCCACCATCGAAGCGACACCGGGCGTGCAGCCAACCGGTGTGGCTGACGGTTACCCGGTCAGGCAGTATTGAGGTCGATGGAAAGCGTGACCGAGTTCGCCGAGCGGCCGGATCTGGAGACGGTACTCCTTAGCGCCGTCGACGATGCACGTGCGGCGATCGTCGAGTTCAGCGGCGAGGACACCGTCGGTGAGTATCTGGGTGCCAGCTTCGAGGACACGACCGCGGCCACGCACCGCTTTCTTGCCGACTTGCCGGGGTACCGCGGGTGGCAGTGGGCCGTCGTCGTCGCGGCGTGGCCCGGCGCCGACCACGCCACCATCAGCGAGGTGGTCCTGGTTCCAGGGCCGACGGCGTTGCTGGCACCGAAGTGGGTGCCGTGGCAGGACCGTGTCCAGCCCGGCGATCTGGGCCCCGGCGATCTTCTCGCCCCGCCCCCGGACGACCCCCGTCTCGTGCCCGGCTACATGGCGACCGGTGATCCGCAGATCGACGACGTCGCGCTCGAGGTGGGTCTGGGCCGTCGCCACGTGCTCAGCCCGTGGGGCCGGATGGATGCGGCGCAACGCTGGCACGACGGCGAATACGGGCCGGGTTCGGCGATGGCGCGCTCGACCCGGCGGGTCTGCCGCGACTGCGGGTTCTACCTGCCGCTGGCCGGTTCACTGGGCACGATGTTCGGCGTCTGCGCGAATCAGTTCTCCGCCGACGGCCACGTCGTCGACTCCGAATACGGTTGCGGCGCACACTCGGACACCCCGCAACCCGCGGGCGGCGGATCCCCGCTTTACGACCCGTACGACGACGGTGTGCTGGACCTGACCGAGTCCGCCGATTAGCTTTCGGCGGCGGCCTTGATCCGCGCGAGCGTTTCGTTCATTCCCTCGACGAGTTCACGTTCGAAGCTGGGCACCCCACCCATGACCGCGTTGACCGTCATGTTCGAGAAGGCCGTCACACCGTTCTCCGCATGACGGGTCTCCACCAGCCGGGTCCCAGTCTCGGTGGGTTCGAGCTCGTAACTCCACACTGTGCCGTTCTCGTTGACCCGGAAGGCCAGCTTCTTCTCCGGAATCACCTCGGTGATCCGGCTCGTGGTGGGCCACACCAGGAACTTGCGCCGATTGAGGTTGATCGTCCGCGCCCCCGGCTGCAGTGGGCCGAACGTCTTCATGAGCCGGCACTGCGGACTCCATCGGGGCATGTTGTTGAGGTCCGAGATCAGTTCCCACACCTTGGTCACCGGGGCGTCGATCGTCGTCTCGGCTTGCAACAGCGGCGCTGCCATCGCCTTCTCCTGTCTGCTCGTCTCGCGTTAGGTGAGTCCGCTCTGAGCCCCGCGCGATCCGCGACGCACGGCGTGACGTTGCCACAACCAGATCCCCGTGCCAAGGGCGCCGACGCCCAGCCCGGCCACCGTGTACGGCCGCCACTCGTGTAGACCGGTCACCGTGAACGCCAGGATCGCAGCGACGACCCAACCGGCCGCGATCGCGACGACGACCGGCCCCGGCTTGAGCAGGTGGCCGGGCAGCGGGGGCGGTTGCGGGGTCATCGGTATGAAAGGTAGCCCACCGCGCCGCGGTGCCGGTCGAGCGCGCCTGTCGTGACCTTTACCGTGATCGACGTCGCCGATCCGTCCGATCCGCGGCTCGACGACTTCCGCGACCTCAACAGCGTCGACCGCCGACCCGATCTGCCCACCGGCAAGGGGTTGGTGATCGCCGAGGGTGTGTTGGTGGTGCAACGCATGCTGGCGTCGCGGTTCGTCCCGCGCGCGATGATGGGCACCGACCGCCGGCTGCAGGAACTCGCGGGCGACCTGGTCGGCGTCCCGGCCCCCTTCTACCGCGTGCCCGCCGACGTGATGGCCGAAGTGGTGGGCTTCCACCTCAATCGCGGCGTGTTGGCGTCGGCGTCGCGCCCGCGCGAGTTGGCGGTCGCCGAGGTGCTCCACAACTCGCGCACCGTCGCCGTCCTCGAAGGCGTCAACGACCACGAAAATCTCGGCTCGATCTTTCGCAACGCGGCCGGCCTCGGTGTGGACGCGGTGGTGTTCGGCACCGGCTGCGCCGATCCGCTGTATCGTCGCGCCGTCCGGGTGTCGATGGGCCATGCACTGCTCGTACCCTACGCCTGGGCGCGGTCGTGGCCGACGGATCTGGAGTTGTTGCGCGACAACGGGTTTCGGCTGCTGGCGATGACGCCCACCGCTACCGCACGCACTCTTGCCGATGCGATGTCGGACGTCGTCGACGACAAGGTGGCGATCCTCGTCGGCGCGGAGGGCCCGGGGCTGACCGAGCGGACGATGCGCGCCGCCGATCTACGGGTGCGGATCCCGATGTCGCGGGGAACCGACTCACTCAACGTCGCGACCGCCGCCGCCCTGGCGTTCTACGAGCGAGTTAGATTGGGCACCGGCGAGATTGAGCGGAGCGACTCGGAGTGAATGAGATGACCGACGACTCGACGCCGTGGGCGATGGGTTTGACGGTGGCGGGCTTCGTGGCGGCGGTCGTCGCGGCAGCGATCGTCGTGCTCAGCCTCGGATTGCTGCGGTTGCACCCGCTGCTGGCGATCGGACTCAACCTCGTCGCGGTCGGCGGCCTGGCTCCGACGGTGTGGGGGTGGCGCAACCGGCCCGTGTGGCGCTGGTTCGTACTGGGCTCCGGCGTCGGCGTGGCCGCCGCATGGCTGGTGGTGCTCGCCGTCGCGCTCCGCAGCTGACCCGGGGTCAGCGCTGACCGCTGGAGCGCACGCCCAGCAGTACGTCCTCCCACGCCGGAACGGCCGGCTTGGCCTTACCCCTGCGGGCCTTGGGCTGCTTGGGCGCGACGGGCTCGGACGCCTCTTCGGGCTGCGGTTCCGGTGTGGTGGCCTGCACCGGCGGCTCGATCGGAAGGGTCGGCTCCTCGACCTCGACCGCAGGTTCGGGCAGCGCGGCGACCGGGCGCAGCGGGCGCGAGAAGTTAGGGTCGATCAGCTCGGATGCCGCGTCGTCGAACGCCGTCACCGTCCCGCCATGAGCACCGGGGGTGAACCGGAAATGCGCGACGTTGTCAGACATCCCTGCTTTCCACGCGAGCTGCACAGTCCAGCGCCCGTCCTCGTTCCGCCATGCATCCCACGTCGGGGCGTCGGGGTCGAGCCCGCGCGCGATCAACGCGGTCGTTACGGTCTCCAGCAGGGTCAGCACGGACGGACCGTCGGCCAGCACCGGGTGCGCGGCCGTTGCCAGTTCGGCAGCTCGGGAGCGCTCGAGCAACACCGGGTGCGCGAACCGCTCGACCCGGGCGACGTCGACGCCCGACGCCTCCGCGACCTGCTCGACGGACGCGCCGGCCCTGATCCGGGACTGAATCTCTCTGGGGCGCAGCACGTTTTGAACCTCAGCCTCGTCTCGTGGCTTGCTCGAACTCATCTGGTCACCTCGAACGGCGGCCCGCAACCGATCGTCGCGCCGCAGCGTGAATTTCTCGCCGGAGCCGTCGGCCTCGCAGATGATTCGTTTGCCGTCCACATCGAGCCCGACGACTTTGAGTTCCCGCATGGCGACCTCCTCCGGGCTAGCGCAAAGCCCGATCAACCGGACACTACTGCGTTACCCCGGCGTTACCTGGTACGACACGCGGGCAGCGGCTAAGCCGCTCCCCGCCTGTTGGTCGCGGCTACAGCCGCGCCCCGCCTGTTGGTCGCGGCTACAGCCGCGCCCCGCCTGTTGGTCGCGGCTAAAGCCGCTCCACCACCCAGTCGATGCACGCGGTCAGCGCGCTGACGTCCTCGGGGTCCACGGCGGGAAACATTCCCACCCGCAGCTGGTTGCGGCCGAGCTTGCGATAGGGCTCGGTGTCGACGATGCCATTGGCTCGTAACGTCTTGGCCACCGCGGCGGCATCGACGTCGTCGTTGAAGTCCACGGTCCCGACCACCTGCGACCGCAACGCCGGATCGGCGACGAACGGCGTCGCGAATTGAGCCGCGTCGGCCCAGCCGTACAACCGTTGCGACGAGTCCGCCGTCCGCTTGACCGCCCAGTCCAGGCCGCCGTTGCCCAACAACCAGTCCAGCTGCTCGGCGAACAGGATCAAGGTGCCGATCGCCGGGGTGTTGTACGTCTGGTTCTTGAGGCTGTTCTCGATCGCGATCGGCAGCGACAAGAACTCGGGAACCCAGCGACCCGCGCCGGCGATCGCCTCGACACGGGCGAGTGCCGCCGGTGACATGATCGCCACCCACAGTCCTCCGTCGCTGGCGAAGTTCTTCTGCGGAGCGAAGTAGTAGACATCCGATTCGGTGATGTCGACCGGCAGACCACCCGCGGCCGACGTGGCGTCGATCGCGATCAGCGCATCACCCGATCCGTCCGGGCGCCGCACGGGCACTGCGACGCCGGTCGAGGTCTCGTTGTGCGCCCAGCCGATCAGGTCCACCGAGGGATCCGACGAAGGCTCCGGTGCGCTGCCCGGGTCGGCCTTGACGACGACGGGGTCGCCGACGAACGGGTTCTTGGCGACGGCCGACGCGAATTTCGCGCTGAACTCGCCGTAGGTCAGGTGCAGCGACCGCTTCTCGATCAGGCCGAACGCGGCCGCATCCCAGAACGCGGTGGTGCCGCCGTTGCCGAGGATCACCTCGTAGCCGTCGGGCAGCGAGAACAGCTGACGCAAGCCGTCGCGAACCCGGCCGACCAGGTTCTTGACCGGCGCCTGGCGGTGCGAGGTTCCGAACAGGTCACCCGCCGCAGCGAGCGCCGCCAGCTGTTCGGGCCGAACCTTGGAGGGCCCGCAGCCGAAGCGGCCGTCACGCGGTTTCAGTTCGGCGGGAATCGTCAGGGCCGATGAGCCGCTCGGGCGAAGAGCATCTGGCTGGGGCATGCGGTCAACAGTAGTGACCGCGCCGACCCTTCTGGCGCCGCGGGGAGGGTTGCCAAGAGAACTCTGAAAAAGTGGGTAAACGGCCGATATAGAGACCTCGTCGTGTCCATACTGTGACCTGTCGGGGACTGAAGCTCGAGCCCAGGGGGGCGCGTGAACAGTCGCAGAACAAGCTCGGCCCTGATACCTCTGTGTGCGGCGACTCTGGCGGCAGTCGCCCCCATCACCGCCGGCCCGGCCCACGCCGATAGCGCCGACGACGGCGCACTGCTGAACGAGATCAACGCCACCCGCGCGGCGAACGGCTGCGGCCCCGTGGCGGCTAATCCGCAGCTCAACGCTGCCGCTGCCCGGCAGGCCAACGACATGCTGGCCAACAACGTGCGAAGCCACACCGGGTCGGACGGCTCATCGGTCGGCCAGCGCATCGACGCCGCCGGCTACACGACGTACTCCAACGTCGGCGAGATCATCTTCTGGAGCACCGGGGTGAGTGCGGTCCCCGCCGCGGCGGTCGACTGGTGGATGAACAGCCCAGGCCACCGCGCGATCATCACCGACTGCGGCATGACCGAGGCCGGTGTCGCGGTCGTGCGTAACGGCGCCAGGGCCGCCGCGGTCGGCGAGTTCGGCAGCAAATAGCGAATTCTCCCGCACCCCTTCGGGTGTGACGTCCATCACATCGAACCCTAATCGAGCCGGTGTGACACATCTCCCGTCGGGGTATGTTCAGTACGTAGTACCTCCGGTACCGTTGCTGGACATCAGAGGCGCGAATGTAAACCTCATAGGGGAGGCTGAAAATGGCGCGGACTCGAATGGTCAGGCGATGGCGTCGCAACATGGACGTCAGCGACGACGCCGAGTATGTCGACACGCTCACCACACTGTCCGAGGGTTCGGTGCGGCGGAATTTCAATCCGTACACCGACATCGACTGGGATTCCCCGGAATTCGCGGTCACCGAGAACGACCCGCGCTGGGTGCTGCCGGCCACCGACCCGCTCGGCGGACATCCCTGGTATCAGGCCCAGCCGCTGGAGCGGCAGATCGAGATCGGGATGTGGCGGCAGGCCAACGTCGCGAAGGTCGGCCTGCAGTTCGAGATCATCCTGATCCGCGGCCTGACGAACTACGCGTTCTGGGTGCCCAACGGTTCCCCCGAATACCGCTACTGCCTGCACGAGTCGGTCGAAGAGTGCAACCACACGATGATGTTCCAGGAGATGGTGAACCGCATCGGCGCGGACGTGCCGGGCATGCCGCGGATGCTGCGGTGGCTGTCGCCGTTCATTCCGTTGGTCGCGGGGCCGCTGCCGATTCCGTTCTTCTTCGGCGTGCTCGCCGGCGAAGAGCCGATCGACCACACGCAGAAGAACGTGCTGCGCGAGGGTAAGGAGCTGCACCCGATCATGGAGCGGATAATGGCCATTCACGTTGCCGAGGAAGCCCGCCACATCTCCTTCGCCCACGAATATCTGCGCAAGCGTCTGCCGTATCTGAACCGCTGGCAGCGGTTCTGGCTGTCGTGGAACGTGCCGATCATCATGCGGGTGCTGTGCCAGGCGATCATCGTGCCGCCGAAGGCGTTCTGGCGGGAGTTCGACATCCCGCGCTCGGTGCGCAAGGAACTGTTCTTCCGCGCACCCAAGTCGCGGCAGTTCCTGCGCGACATGTTCGGTGACGTCCGGATGCTTTGCCATGACACCGGTTTGATGAACCCATTCGCGAAACTCGTCTGGCGACTTTGCAAGATCGACGGTCCGCCGAGCCGCTACCGCAGCGAGCCCGCTCGCCAGCACGTGGTCGCCGCTGCGTAGGGAAACGCCTGTGCCGCATGTGATCACCCAGTCGTGTTGCAGCGACGGGTCCTGCGTCTACGCATGCCCGGTGAACTGCATCCACCCGACACCCGACGAGCCCGGCTTCGCGACCGCCGAGATGCTCTACATCGACCCCGCGGCGTGCGTCGACTGCGGTGCGTGTGTGTCGGCATGCCCGGTCGGCGCGATATCGCACGATTCGAAGTTGACGCCCGCACAGCTTCCATTCGTCGAGCTGAACGCCGCGTTCTACCCCGAACCGGACGGAAAGCTGCCGCCGACGTCGAAGCTGGCGCCGGTCATCGAGGCGCCGGTGATATACCCCCGCGCGGGCGGGCCGCTCATCGTCGCAGTCGTCGGATCCGGGCCGGCGGCGATGTACGCCGCCGACGAACTGCTCAGCCAACAAGGGGTGCGGGTCAACGTCTTCGAGCGGCTGCCCACGCCATACGGATTGGTGCGCGCCGGCGTCGCACCCGACCACCAGAGCACCAAACGCGTGACCAAACTGTTCGACCGGGTCGCAGCCCAGCCCGGGTTCACCTTCTACCTCAACGTCGAGGTGGGATCGGACGTCACACACGACGAGCTGTTCGAACATCACCACGCCGTGCTCTACGCGGTCGGAGCGCCCAACGATCGCCGGCTCCGCATCGCGGGAATGGATCTGCCGGGCACGGGCACCGCCACCGAGTTCGTGGCCTGGTACAACGGCCACCCCGAATTCGACTCGCTGCCAGTCGATTTGGGTCACGAGCGGGTGGTCATCGTCGGTAACGGCAACGTCGCTCTCGACGTCGCCCGAATCCTCACCACACCGCCGGACGTCCTTGCGGGCACCGACATCTCCGATCACGCGCTCGCTGCGCTGCGTGACTCCAAGGTGACCGAGGTGGTGGTCGCGGCCCGGCGCGGGCCCGCCGACTCGGCGTTCACGCTGCCCGAGCTCATCGGGCTGACGTCGACATGCAAGGTGGTGCTGTCTCCGGGCGACCACGAATTGGTGGACCGCGACCTGGCCGTCGCCGAGGATCGGTTGACCCGCAACAAGCTGGAGATTCTGAGCAAGCTCGGGGATACCTCGGCGCCGGTGACGCGGCCGCGTATCCGGCTGGCCTATCGGCTGACGCCGCACCGCGTCGCGGGCGGCGCCCGCGCCGAGGCGATGGAGTTCACGGTCACCGGCACCGACGAGGTTCGCCGGGTCGACGCCGGCTTGGTGTTGACCTCGATCGGCTACCGCGGCAAGCCGATTCGCGGTCTGCCCTTCGACGAGTCCGCGGCGGTCGTGCCGAACGACGGCGGTCGCGTCGTCGACCCGCGGTCGGGTGCACCCGTTCCCGGCAGCTACGTCGCGGGATGGATCAAGCGTGGGCCGACGGGGTTCATCGGCACCAACAAGTCGTGCGCCGCGCAGACCGTGCACAACCTGGTCGCCGACTACAACGAGGGCAGGTTGCGCGACCCCGTGCACAAGCCAGCCGCCCTCGACAAACTCGTGCGCAGCAGACAACCCGCCATGGTCGACTCCGCCGGGTGGAAGGCGATCGACGCCGCCGAGGTCGCCCGCGGCGGCGACGCCCGGCCGCGCGTGAAGTTCACCGCGGTCGCCGACATGCTGACCGCCGCCGCGGACGCCCCGGTGCCGCTCGGCCGGCGCCTACTCGCCGGCCTGCGCCGGTAACACCGTCACTGCTGCTGCACCGCCTTCTCGATCTCCTCGGGGCTGACATCGCGCACCGGCTGACCCAGCGACCACAGATGGCCGAAGGGATCGCGGAGCTCGCCGTAGCGGTCACCCCAGAACATGTCGTCGAGCGGCATCACGACCGTCGCGCCCGCGTCGACCGCCCGCTGGAACTTGGCGTCGACATCGTCGACCGTCAAGTGGATGGTCACCGGCGAGCCGCCGAGCGCTTCCGGCGTCACCGACTTGCCGTCGTTCATCTCCGGGAAGTCGTCGTTGAGCATCACCAGCGCCCCGTTGACCCGCAGCGCGGCGTGAAACAGTCTCTTGCCGTCCGGTCCTGGGACCCGGCCGAGTTCCTCGGCGCCGAACGCCTCGACGTAGAAGTCGATGGCCGCGGCGCCGTCGCTGACCGTGAGCATGGGGGACACCGCCGGCTGAACTTCGATGGCCATGTGGAGAGCTCCTTTCGATTCGAGTTGCACCCGCGAGCGGGTCGCCAGTACCGACCAGGTGAATGCGCGATAGTCATCGGTACGCCGGCCATGCAACCACCGTCCACCGACAACCCCTAAGAGGTGGATCGCAAGCATGGGATGAGGGCGATCAACCGCTTAGTGCGCCCAGCCCCCGCCCCCGGGACGCGAAATCAGACGATCGAGAACGACGGCGGCAGAGGGTCGCGGCCCGTCAACGCCATCAGCACCGTCTCACCGTGCTGCTCGGCCGCGATGCGTGCCGCCAACTCCAACGCCTCCTGCAACACGGAAGACGGCAGGGTGAACGGAAGACCAACGGCGCGTGCGATATCCAAGCCGTGCACCGCCAGCTCGAACGTCCGCGTCGGCAAGTAGGTCCGCAGCCGGATACCCAGCCCGCCGAGCACCCGGATGAGCGGATCCTCCACCGTCTCCAGCCGCGCCAGTGTCCGGCTCACCAGGTCGGCGGCGGCCGCTGCCGGATCGTCACCGAGGTCGCGTCCGGCCTGCCGGCCTCGCTCGGCCACGTCGGCGGGATCCAGGCCCAGCGCCGTCGGGTTGACGCGCGCGTAGTACTCCTGCGGCGTGGCGATATCCGCGCGGTCGGCGGTCGTCTCGAGGTAGGTGAGCACCGTCGTCAGCGAACGCGACGTATGCCCGACAAGCGAGCGCAGATCCCAGTCGCCCACGCCCGGCCCCGACCACGCGTCGGCGGGGATGCGACCGACCAGGTCCGCAAAACTGTGCGCCGCCGAGGCGAACGTCGTCGTCACGACCGGACGACTCGGTCCCAGCCCTCAACCGACTCGGGGCTGCGCGGCTCGGGCCCCACGTAGATCGCCGACGGACGCACCAACTTGCCCAGGCGCTTCTGCTCGAGGATGTGCGCACACCAGCCGGCGGTGCGGCCGCAGGTGAACATCGCGGGCATCATCGCGGTCGGCACCTGCGCGAAGTCCAGGATCACCGCCGCCCAGAACTCGACGTTGGTCTCGATGGCGCGGTCGGGTCGCCGCTCCCGCAACTCCGTGAGGGCGGCCTGCTCGAACGCCGCGGCGACCTCGTATCGCGGCGCCTCCAGCCGCTTGGCCGTCGCGCGCAGCACCCGGGCCCGCGGATCCTCGGCGCGGTACACCCGATGCCCGAAGCCCATGAGTTTCTCGTTGCGATCGAGGATGTTCTTGACGACCGCGCGGGCGTCGCCCGTCTTCTCGGCCTCCTCGATCATCGGGATCACCCGAGCCGGGGCGCCGCCGTGCAGCGGTCCGCTCATCGCACCGATCGCCCCGGACAGGGCGGCCGCGACGTCGGCGCCCGTCGACGCGATCACGCGGGCAGTGAAGGTCGAGGCGTTCATACCGTGCTCGGCGGCGCTGACCCAGTAGGCGTCGATGGCCTCGACATGCCGGGGATCCGGATCGCCCTGCCATCGGGTCATGAATCGCTCTGTCACCGTTGAGCATTCGTCGATGGTGCGCTGCGGGACCGCCGGTCGGTAGATCCCGCGCGCCGACTGCGCGACATAGGACAGCGCCATCACCGACGCCCGGGCGAGGTGCTCGCGGGCGGTCGCGTCGTCGATGTCGAGCAGCGGGGGATAACCCCAGATCGGGGCCAACATCGCCAGACCGGCCTGGACGTCGACGCGCACGTCGCCGCTGTGGATGGGAAGCGGGAACGGTTCGGCAGGCGGCAGACTGTTTCCGAACCTGCCGTCGACCAGCAGCGCCCACACGTCACCGAAGGTCACCCGCTGGGCGACCAGGTCCTCGATGTCGACGCCGCGGTACCGCAGCGCGCCGCCGTCCTTGTCGGGTTCGGCGATCTCGGAAGTGAAGGCGACGACGCCTTCGAGGCCGGGTACGAAGTCGTCAGGCACCGCGCTCATGGCCAGATTCTCGCACCTGCCGGACGGCGCTCATCTGGCGGTTGCCGGCACGACGGCAGCCGTTGTGGGCGTAGCGTTGTCGCGTGGCGGAGGTAGGCCCGGAACGCTTGGCGAGGATGCGCGTGGAATACGGCTCGGTGGAAAAGGACGGCAGTCCCGATCTGGACGTCGATTGGCTGGCCGACGGCTGGGTTACGTTGCTGCGCAAGTGGTTAGCCGATGCCGAGCGCGCCGGTGTCGCCGAACCCAACGCGATGGTCGTCGCCACGGTCGACACACTCGGACGGCCCGTCACCCGGTCGGTGTTATGCAAGAGCGTCGACGACACGGGCATCACGTTCTACACCAACTACGACTCCGACAAGGGCGATCAATTGGCGGCGACGCCGTACGCGTCGGCCACCTTTCCCTGGTACCTGATCGGGCGCCAGGTCCACGTCCGCGGTTCGGTGACGAAGGTGTCGGCGCAGGAGACGGCCGAGTATTGGTCGAAGCGGCCGCGGGGGTCGCAGTTGGGCGCCTGGGCGTCGTACCAGTCGAAGCCGATCGCCTCCCGCGCGGCGCTGCTGCAGCAATTGGCCGAGGTGACGCAGCGGTTCGAAGGTCACGACACGGTGCCTGTGCCGCCGAACTGGGGTGGCTATCTGATCGCCGCGGAGATCGTCGAGTTCTGGCAGGGCCGGGAGAACAGGGTGCACAACAGGATTCGCGTTCAGGACGGTCGCATCGAGCGCCTCCAGCCCTAGGCGCCGGAGTTCGCCACCGCGATACACCGATCCGAAACGCTGACGTTGTTCGTGTTCGCGAAGCCGGCGATTTCTTAGCTCCTTCATAGGTTCGGCGGTTAGGATCACCTTCGTGCCTGACGGTAGGGGGGCGCAGACCCTCGGGCTGCGCGAGCGCAAGAAGCAGCGCACGCGTGCGACTCTCATCGACGCCGCCGTGGAACTGTGTCACGAACAGGGTTTCGACAACACCACCGTGGACCAGATCGCCGCGGTGGCCGACGTGTCACCGCGGACTTTCAGCCGCTACTTCCCGACCAAGGACTCCATCGCGCTGGCCCTGGTCGACGAAATCGTCGACGAAGTCGCTACCGAACTGATCCGCCAACCCGCCGAGCTCAATCACTTGGAGGCGATTCTGCGCGCCTACGTCGCGATGGGCGAGGCGGCCAAGCGTGCCGGACCCGAGGACCTGCGAGCCGAGCGGGTGCTGTGCATCGCCCGGATCGTCTTGTCGTCGCCGACGCTGCGACAGGTCAGCGTCGAATTTCGGGGCAACACGCTCGAGCGTGCGCTCGCCAGGCGCATGGGGCTCGATCTGACCGACCGTCGGGTCAAGCTGGCCTCGGCGACGTGGAGTGCGGTGCTCATGACGGCGCTGACCGACGTCGTGCCGGTCAACAGCGATTGGTCACAGGTGTCCCTCGACGACCTGATCGATCGCTTGGAGACGGTCTTTGCGGAGTTCACCGGCTTGTTGGGTAATCTGCGGCAGCCCGTCTGAACAACTGACCGCCCCCGGCGGGGCACGCGTGCAGGAATGGGACTACCTTTTGTAGAGCAATGTCCGAATACTCCCAGCAGCGACGAAGGGAACCTCGTGGCCGATAACGCGAAGAGTGGGGAAGGGCAGGCCACCCTCTCCTACCCCGGTGGCACGCTCGACCTTGACATCGTTTCCGCCACCGAAGGCGCCGACGGCATCGCGCTGGGTTCACTTCTGGCCAAGTCCGGCTACACGACCTTCGACGAGGGCTTCGTCAACACCGCATCGACCAAGAGCGCGATCACCTACATCGACGGCGACGCGGGCATCCTGCGCTACCGCGGCTACCCGATCGAGCAGCTCGCCGAGAAGTCGAACTTCATCGAGGTGAGCTACCTGCTCATCTACGGTGAGCTGCCCACCAAGGATCAGCTGGCGGAGTTCACCACCCGGATTCAGCGGCACACCCTGCTACACGAGGACCTCAAGCGGTTCTTCGACGGCTTCCCGGCCAACGCCCACCCGATGCCGGTGCTGTCCAGCGCGGTCAACGCGCTGTCGACGTACTACGAGGATTCGCTCGACCCGTTCGACGACAACCAGGTCGAGCTCTCGACGATCCGGCTGCTGGCCAAGCTGCCGACCATCGCGGCGTACGCCTACAAGAAGTCCGCGGGCCAGCCGTTCCTGTACCCGGACAACTCGCTGACGCTGGTCGAGAACTTCCTGCGCATGACGTTCGGCTTCCCGGCCGAGCCCTACGAGGTGGATCCCGAGATCGTCCGCGCGCTCGACATGTTGTTCATCCTGCACGCCGACCACGAGCAGAACTGCTCGACGTCGACGGTGCGGCTGGTCGGCTCGTCGCAGGCCAACCTGTTCACGTCGATCTCCGGCGGCATCAACGCGCTGTGGGGCCCGCTGCACGGCGGCGCCAACCAGGCGGTGCTGGAAATGCTGGAGAAGATCCGCCAGGCCGACTTCGACGTCCACGAGTTCATCAAGAAGGTGAAGAACCGCGAGGACGGCGTGAAGCTGATGGGCTTCGGTCACCGCGTCTACAAGAACTACGACCCGCGTGCTCGCATCGTCAAGGAGCAGGCCGACAAGATTCTCGGCAAGCTCGGCGGCGACGACGAGATGCTGGATATCGCACGGACTCTCGAGGAAGCCGCGCTCACCGATGACTTCTTCATCGAGCGCAAGCTCTACCCGAACGTCGACTTCTACACCGGCGTGATCTACCGGGCGATGGGTTTCCCGACGCGGATGTTCACCGTGTTGTTCGCGCTCGGCCGGCTGCCCGGCTGGATCGCGCACTGGCGCGAGATGCACGACGAGGGCAGCGGCAAGATCGGCCGTCCGCGCCAGATCTACACCGGCTACACCGAGCGCGACTACGTCGACCCCGACAAGCGCTGACCTCCTTTTCGCCGAACGTGGATTACCCGCACACGTTCGGCGCTCGAAGCGTGGCGTAACCCCACACTCGGCGTCGTGAACGAGTCGCTGAGCTCCCGGCGCAAGGCCGTCATCCTGGTGACGTGCTGCCTGAGCCTGTTGATCGTGTCGATGGACGCGACGATCGTCAACGTCGCGATACCCAACATTCGCGCCGATCTTGATGCCACCGGTTCCCAGCTGCAGTGGGTGATCGACGTCTACACGCTGGTGCTGGCGTCGCTGCTGCTGTTGTCGGGAGCGGCCGCGGACCGGTTCGGCCGGCGGAGCACGTTCCAGATCGGGCTGACGGTGTTCGCGTTAGCGTCGCTGCTGTGCAGCCTGGCGCCGAACATCGAGACCCTGATCGCCGCCCGCTTCCTCCAAGCGATCGGCGGATCGATGATGAACCCCGTCGCGATGTCGATCATCACGCAGGTGTTCACCGGCCGGGTGGAACGGGCCCGGGCCATCGGCGTGTGGGGTGGCGTCGTCGGGATCTCGATGGCCGCGGGGCCGATCGTCGGCGGCGCACTCATCGAGTGGATCAACTGGCGCGCGGTGTTCTGGATCAATCTGCCGATCTGCGCGCTGGCGATCCTGCTGACGGTCATCTTCGTTCCGGAGTCGAAGTCGGCGACGATGCGCGACGTCGATCCGATCGGACAGGCCCTGGGCATGGCGTTCCTGTTCGGCCTCGTCTTCGTGCTCATCGAGGGCCCGGTGATGGGGTGGGGCGATGGAAAAACCGTCGCGGTGGCGGTGGCCTCTGCGCTGGCTTTCGCAGGCTTCGTCGCTTACGAGCGCCGTCGCCACGACCCGTTCATCGACCTGAGGTTCTTCCGGAGCATCCCGTTCGCGTCGGCGACGATGATCGCGGTGTGCGCGTTCGCGTCCTGGGGGGCGTTCCTGTTCATGATGTCGCTGTACCTGCAGGACGAGCGTGGTTTCTCGGCGTTCCACACCGGGCTGATCTATCTGCCGATAGCCGTTGGGGCGCTGGTGTTCTCGCCGGTGTCGGGTCGGATGGTGGGGCGGTTCGGCGCTCGGCCGTCGTTGTTGGTATCGGGTGTGCTGATCACGGCCGCGACGGTGATGCTCGCTCAGCTGTCGGCGGCGACGCCCGTTTGGGAGCTGCTCGTGATCTTCGCCGTCTTCGGTATCGGATTCTCGATGGTCAACGCCCCGGTGACCAACGCGGCGGTCAGCGGTATGCCGACCGATCGGGCAGGCGCCGCGTCGGCGATTGCCTCGACCAGCAGGCAGGTCGGCGTGAGTATCGGTGTGGCCCTGTGTGGTTCGGTTGCAGGCGGCGCGCTGGTCGCGACAGGTCCCGATTTCGCGGAGGCCACCCGGCCGTTGTGGCTGATCTGTGCGGCACTCGGGGTGGCGATCATCGCGCTCGGCTTCTACTCGACCTCCGGTAGGGCGTTGCGGTCGGCCGATCGACTGGAACCGTTGGTGGCGGCCGATGTCCGGTGATCGACTAACTCTCCAGCACCGCCATCGCGGCGTTGTGTCCGCCGATCCCCGATACTCCGCCTCCACGACGTGAGCCCGCGCCACACAACAGAATTCGGTCATGTGAAGTCGCCACACCCCAGCGCTGCGCCGGGGTTTCGAGTGGTTCGTCGTCCTCGGCGAACGGCCACGTCAATGCGCCATGAAAGATATGCCCGCCCGTCATGCGGAGTGAGTGTTCGAGGTCGACCGTCGTCTTCGCCTCGATGCACAACCGGCCCGCCGCATCCTCCATGAGGACATCGTGAATCGGTTCGGCCAGAAGGGAATTCAATGAGTTCAACACCGCCGACGTCAACGTATCCCGCATCCGATCCGGATCACCGGACGACACCAGGTGATGGGGAGTGTGCAAACCGAACACCGTCAACGTCTGTGCCCCGGCGACACGAAGTTCGTCGGACAAGATCGACGGATCGGTCAGCGAGTGACAGTAGATCTCGCACGGCAGCGGGTCCGGCACAGAACCGTGGTTCGCCCGCAGGTAGGCCCGGTCCAACTGGCTGAATGTCTCATTGATGTGGAACGTTCCGCCGAACGCCTGCTCGGGGGTGACCGTGTCGTCGCGCAACCGCGGCAGACGCCGCAGCATGAGGTTCACCTTGACCTGGGCACCCGGCGTCGACTCCGGCGCCGGCTCACCCAGCAAGGCCGCGAGCACCGTCGGAGTCACGTTGGCCAGAACCGCGTCCCCGTGCACGGTGCGCTCGACGCCGTTGTGGTGGTATCGCACGTCGCCGTCCGGATCGATCGCGTATACCTGTGCGCCGCAAGTGATTTCGGCACCGAAACCAGTGGCCGCCGCCGCCAGCGCGCCGCTCACCGCGCCCATCCCGCCGATCGGCACGTCCCAGTCACCGGTTCCGCCGCCCAGCAGGTGGTAGAGGAAGCAGACGTTCTGGATCAACGACGGGTCGTCGAGGCGGGCGAACGTTCCGATCAACGCGTCGGTGGCCATCACGCCGCGCACAACATCGTTGTCCACGGCCGATGCGATGCCGTGACCGATCGGCTCCTCGATCATCAACCGCCATGCGCGGTCGTCGTCCACGAGACGTCGTACTTCGCTGCGGCGGCGCAACGGTTTCAGCAGGGTCGGCCATATCCGCTCGACCAACCCACCGCACCGGCGGTAGAACTCGGCGAAGCCGGCCTCGTCGTCGGCCGCCCCGATCGTATCGAACGTCGACGTGGGGCCGATCAGCAGTCCGGTTCGTCCGCCGGTCGCCGGATCGGGCGTGTACGACGAGTAGCGGCGACGCACCAGGCGCACCCGCGCGCCCAGGTCGTCGACGATGCGCCGCGGCAGCAGGCTGACCAGATAGGAGTACCGCGACAACCGGGCGTCGACTCCCTCGAACGCGTGCGCCGACACTGCGGCGCCGCCGACGTGGTCGAGCCGCTCCAGCAGCCGCACCCGGCGCCCCGCCTTCGCCAGATAGGCCGCCGCGACGAGACCGTTGTGCCCACCCCCGACGACGACGGCATCATATGTCGCCGCCGGAGCGGCTCCGGCGTCATATGTCGCCGCCGAAGCGGCTCCGGCAGCGTAGCTGGGACTCAGTTCAGGTAGCCCTCGACCTCGTCCGGCGGACGCACCTCGGCCTCGCGTGGGTCGCCGCCGGTCTCCCGAAGAGCCCGGCGCTGCCGCAGCAGGTCCCAACACTGGTCGAGCTGCACCTCGACGGCCTTCAGCCGGCGATGCTCCTCGGATTCGTCGATCTCGCGGTTCTGCAGCTTGGCCCGCAGATCCTGCTCCTCGGCGACCAGCCTGTTGACCTGGTCGAGAATGTCGGCATCCGTGTTGAAGTCTTTCGCCATCAACCCAGTCTGCCCGACTACCGTGAGTGCGGTGACGTCAAGTTCAGGGCAGAAGCCCGAAATCGACTTCCCCGACGGCCCTCCGCCCACCGAATTGGTGATCACCGATCTGGTCGTCGGCAACGGGGCTGAAGCGGTGCCCGGCGCCAACGTCGAGGTGCACTACGTCGGCGTGGAGTACGACACCGGCGAGGAATTCGACAGTTCGTGGAACCGCGGCGAGTCGATCGAGTTTCCGCTGCGCGGACTCATCCAGGGTTGGCAGGACGGCATTCCGGGAATGAAGGTCGGCGGTCGACGACAGCTCGTCATCCCGCCGGAGCAGGCCTACGGTCCCGCCGGCGGCGGGCACCGGCTCTCCGGAAAGACGCTGATATTTGTCATCGACCTTCTGGCTACCCGTTGACCAACGCCGAAACTGAACTTGTGCGCGTCAGATGGGCAGCTTTTCGTACAGAAGTTCAGTTTCGGCGCCCAGGCAACCGATCACTGATGGCCGGGCAGGCGTAACAGCAGTCGAGCGCCGCCCAACGGGCTTTCCTCCAAAGACGCTGTGCCGCCGTGCAATTCGGCCTGCTGGGCCACCAGTGCCAGGCCGAGGCCCGAGCCCGACACCGAGGCCGTCGACCCGCGCGAGAACCGTTCGAACACGATCGAGCGCTCCTCCTCGGGAATGCCGACACCGTCGTCGTCGATCGCGATCTCCACGCCCGCGCGCGAGCTGACTGCCGACAGTTGCACGCGTGTGGCACCGCCGTGCTTAACGGCGTTGGCGATCGCGTTGTCGACCGCCAACCTCAGACCGGCGGGCAGGCCCACGATGATGATCGTCGGCGCAGGAACCAACGACACGTCCAGATCGGGATAGACCCGCATCGCGTCGTGGGCGGCGCGGTCGAGCAACTCGGTGATGTCGACGGGCACGTGGTCGTCGGCGGTCGACAGCTCGCCTTGCGCCAGTCGCTCCAACGCGCTGAGCGTGGCCTCGATGCGCGACTGGGTCCGGATCACGTCGTTGACCACTTCTTTGCGCTGGTCCTCGGGCAGGTCAAGGGTCGACAGCACCTCGAGGTTGGTCCGCATCGCGGTCAACGGCGTGCGCAGTTCGTGTGCGGAGACCGAGGCGAAGTCGCGGGCCGACGCCAGCGCGGCCTTGGTCCGGTCCTGTTCCTTCCACACGCGTTCGACCAGGCCCTTGACCGCCTCGGCGATCTCGACGGCCTCGGTGGCGCCGCGCACCTCGACGTCGGGATCCTCGTCACCGGTGTCGATCTGGCGGGTCTGTTGCGCCAGGCTCTTGAGCGGACGCACCGCGAACGCGGCCAGTACCCAGCCGAACACCGAGGCGGCGCCGACGGCGAACACGCAGATGATGATCACCCGCCGGTGCAGGTTGTTGGTGTCGGCGATGGTGGCGTCGTAGGTGGCGCCGACGGCCACCGACATCGGCCCGGGGTAATAAGGGATGTCGACGGTGCGGACCCGGTAGCGCACACCGTCGACGTAGGTGTCGGCGTATCCGGGTTCGAGCTGCGGGAGAACCACGTGGGAGTTGGACGTCACCTCGTTCCCGCGGTGAACGGTGATGACGGCGTCCTGGTTGGTCGGCGACTTGGGTATCTCGTCCAAGCCGCGCGGCAGGAACGGGATCGCGAAGCCGGCGGCCTCGTCGAGCCGGCGGTCGAGGCGTTCCTTGCGGTCGTTGGTGATACCGACCCAGACGACCGTCCCGACGATGACGACGACGATTGCCGCGCCGATCGCGGTGGCCAATGCGACGCGGGTGCGCAGCGACGGGGTTCGGCGGAAGATCCGCGACAGCAGGCTCATGGGGTCTTCATCGAGGTCACTGCGTCCTCAGCACGAACCCCACTCCGCGGACGGTGTGCAGGAGCCGGGGGGCACCGCCCGCTTCGAGCTTGCGGCGCAAATAGCCGATGAAGACGTCGACGACGTTGGTGTCGGCGGCGAAGTCGTAGCCCCAGACGAGTTCGAGCAGCTGCGCGCGTGACAACACGGCGGTCTTGTGCTCGGCCAGCACCGCGAGCAGGTCGAACTCGCGCTTGGTCAGGTCGACGTCGACGCCGTTGACGCGGGCACGGCGGCCCGGGATGTCGACCTCCAAAGGCCCGACCTGGATGGTCTCCGACGAGAACGTCGCCGTGGACCCGCGCCGACGCAGCAGGGCCTTCACCCGGGCCACCAATTCGGCGAGCACGAAGGGTTTGACCAGGTAGTCGTCGGCGCCGGCCTCCAGACCGGCGACCCGGTCGTCGACAGAACTGCGGGCGGACAGCACGCAGACCGGCACGTCGTTGTCCATCGCGCGCAGTGCGGTGACCACGCTGACGCCGTCGAGCACCGGCATGTTGATGTCCAGGACGATCGCGTCCGGCCGCGTTTCGGTCGCACTGCGCAGCGCCTCGGCGCCGTCGACGGCGGTGGCCACCTGGAATCCCGACAGCCGCAGCCCGCGCTCGAGCGAGGCGAGCACGTCGGGGTCGTCGTCGACCACGAGCACCCGGGGTGAGGCTCCGCCGCTGTCCATATAGGCAATATTGCCTGACGCCGCGTAGGAAATGCGGGAGGCCGTGCGAACGGAGACGCCGGAGCCGCCTGCGACATGTCCGGAGCGACGGACGCGACCAGTCGGCAACCGCTGTTGATTAGCCGCCAAACGTATGGTTTGCCGGACTTCTGCCAAACCTTTGCTGCAAAGGGTTTCGACTTCGCCGAGCGCGACGTTGGAGCCGACCGTCTCAGCCCAGTTCGGTGATCCGCACATTGCCGCTCGTCGAGCTGGCCTTCACGGCAGGCGCCTCCCGATCGTCGGTCTCCGGCACGGTAACCGTCTCGCCATGCAGTCGCTCGGATCGGGCATGCACTCGATATGGCCCAGGGCCGGGCAACCTCAAGTCGATGTCGCCGCCGGCAGATACTTCCGTATTGTGCGGCGCCGCAGAGAAGTCCACCGAGATGTTGCCGGATTCGACTGTTGCACTGAAGGACTCGGCAACGGCGATTCTGGCGCTGGTCTTGACGGCACCGTGGAGGACGTGGACATTCATCGCGCGGGCCGAGCCGTCGAGAGTGACGTCGCCGTCATCGGTTTTCGCGGTCAGCCGATCGAGGTCGGCATCTGCGAACAGCGATCCGGTTCGGTGGTTGATCGTCACGCTCATGTCTTGTGCGACATCGGGCGAAAGGATGACTTTCATCTCGCCGAGAGTGTCCAACCAGAAGTAGCCGGATCTGTAGTCGCCGAACGTGACCCGGGTGTCGACATCGTCGCTCTCCACCGTCAGCTCGTTGTGATCGCTCCTCACCAACATGCGCAGGTCGATCCGGGACTCGGTGGCGTCGGCATCGGTGCTCAAGCGGACGGGCACCGAAACGTTCCCCGTGTCGATGGT
The DNA here is from genome assembly GCF_001499905.1 of Mycobacterium sp. GA-1285. Taxonomy (GTDB): domain Bacteria; phylum Actinomycetota; class Actinomycetes; order Mycobacteriales; family Mycobacteriaceae; genus Mycobacterium. Next base: position 156,375 of record NZ_LQIS01000054.1, read on the forward strand.
CAGCGATCGCATGTCCGCTGGCAATGGGTGTGAAAAGATGACGACGCGACTGGTGGCGAGCCCGAACGCGAGAATCCCGAGGCCGCCCAAGGTGCCGACGGACACCAACACTGCGATCGTGACGAGGACGACACGCATCACAGTTCGGGGGTCGAGGCGGGACATCAGGGGCGGCAGAGGAGCTGCCCCGGGGGGACTAGGCAACTCCTCTGCCGACACCTCATGCGGGCCGTCGGCCCGATGTCGGTGATGTTCACCGCTGCTTCGGCATCTGCGCATCGAGGTGGGCGGCGGCGCGCTTGAGTGTCAGCACTACGTCCGTTCTGGTCGTGCGCGCATCGTCGTTGTAGGCACTGACGCTCGGCCAAACCTGTGCCGCGACGGAGTTGGCGAGCTCCAGTAGCAGCTGTTCGAGTCGCTGGACCTGCTCGCGCACCGCGTCAGCTTGAGCGCCGTGCTGCCAATAACCCGACGCCACGCGCAGCGCCCCCTGCAAGCAGAACTTGCATGGTGTCGCTCCAGCCTCGGTGCGTGCCACATAGCCACCAGCGCCGACGTGCTCGGTGCGCACTCGAACCCATTCGCCCGGTGAAGCGGGGACCGGACTGACCTGATTGCCCTCGGTGTCGCGGCAGTAGGTGCCCTGAGTCCACCCATCCTCGAGCTCGATGAGCGCCAGAGCATCCTCGATCACCTCGAGGTCGGTCTTCATCGTCATTTGTCCGACGGATCGGAGGGGGGCGATCGATGTCATGATGTGATCCTTTCCTTCGTTAAGACTCGAGGTAACGCAAGACCGCCAGGACACGGCGGTTCTCGGTGTCGTCGGGGGCCAGCCCCAACTTGGTGAAGATCGAGGCGATGTGTTTCTCCGCGGAACCGGTGGACATGTGCAGGGTCGTGGCGATCGCCGAGTTGGTCCTGCCTTCGGCCATCAGCTGCAATACCTCGGCCTCGCGGGGAGTGAGTTGCGCCAGCGCGCTGCGGCGATGCGATCGGGCAAGGATCTGCGACACGACCTCGGGGTCGAGGAGAGTTCCGCCGCCGCCTACGACGGCCACTGCATCCACGAACGCCGGCACGTCAGCGACGCGGTCCTTGAGCAGGTAGCCGAAGCCACGGGTGTCCGACGTGATCAGATCGGAGGCATAGCGCTCTTCGACGTAGTGCGACAACACCAGTACGGGCGACTCGGGATTCTGGCTGCGCAGGAGTGCGGCTGCCCGGATTCCTTCGTCCGTGAACGTCGGCGGCATCCTCACATCGACGATCACGAGATCAGGCTTGGCCTCGTTGACCAGGGACAATAAGTTCGTGGCGTCAGGCACGCTTCCCACCACCTCGTGGCCGGCGTCGGTGAGGATGCGCTCGATACCCGCGCGTAGCAGGGCTGAGTCCTCGGCTATCACGATGCGCATGGCAGCACCGCCGTGATAGTGGTCGGGCCCTCGGGGGGACTGGAGACCGTGAATGTGCCGCGGGCGGCGCGTACCCGATCGGCCAGGCCGCGCAAGCCGGTGGCCAGCGCGCTGTCGGTGATCTGCGCACCGCCGCGCCCGTCATCGAATACCGAGACATGGAGCTTGTTGTCGGCTTGATCGAGCCGCACCGTCACCACGGCCCGCGATGCTCCTGCGTGTTTCGCGATGTTCGTGAGAGTCTCGGCGACAACGAAATACGCGACGGACTCGGTCTCCGCAGGAAGGCTCCGGGGTAGGTCGATGTTGAGTGTTGTCGAGATTCCCGTGTTCTGTGCGCGCTGCGCCACCGATGAGAGCGCGGCGTCCAGGCCGCGGTCGGACAGGATCGTAGGTGCGATGCCGCGTACGACGTTACGCAGTTCCACCAAGGCGGTTTTCGCGTCTTCGTGGGCCTCCGCCATCAGGGTCTTGGCGGTGGACGGGTCGGTGTCGAATTTGGTCTGGGCGAGGCCGATTGTCATCGCCAAGGAGACGAGTCGCGGCTGCACGCTGTCGTGCAGATCGCGTTCGATGCGGTGCCGCTCGGAGTGTGCTGATGAAACCGCGCTCTCTCTGGCGTCGGCCAGCGCATCAACCTCGCTTTGCAGCATGGCGGTCGGCGAGGGCGACAGCAGCCACAGGTCGATCTTCGCGTCGAGAATGGGCGAGAACACGACGATTGCGGCGGCGGCCGCCAACGCGACCGCTGCCAGCGGTAATGCCAGCGCCGGCGAAAGGAAAGACGACCCGGCGTCGTCGCCGCCGCCCGCGGCGAACGCTGCTGCAGGCGCCAGCAATGCGAACACCAGCAGAGCAAGCGCCAGACCACCGGCCGCGGAATCGAAGACCATCCGGCCGAGATGATGTATGCAGCCCTTCCAGAACCGCGTGCTGCTGATGTCCAGCCACAGCTGATGGACCCAGCCTTGAAAACCGCTGCGGGGTGAGCTCTTTCGAGCCGGAACCGGGATATCCATGCCGAATACGGCCTCGCTACGCACCCGCTCGAGCCACTCTGCTCCGCGCATCAGGTACAGGAATGCGATGGCGGCGACGACAAACCCGATCACCGTAGGAATCAAGGTGATCCCGAGGATGGCGATCGCGATCGGCACCCACAGCCACACCACGCCGATCGCCGCGCCCGCGATGAAGGACGCGCTGGGCACGACGCCGATGCGACGACCGAGCGTCGGCGTCGTGACCGTGTCAGCCCTGGTCGGCTCGACCGTTGGATCCGTGACTGCGACCATACCCTCAACGTACGGATCGCGGCGACGGGGCGACATGCCGATTACCGCACAGTTTAGGGGGGGATAACCCCCCCCTCGTGGCTACGACGGCTGCCAATTCCGACGCTTGCCTCTTCGAGCGCCGTGTAACCGTAGCCGATATGGGCCGCCGGCCAGACTACTTCACCGCGCGTAGTACCGTCCGACCGTGGTGAACCTGGAATTTCAAGACCGCGGCAGTGGCGATCCGGTGCTGTTCATCGCCGGCCAGGGCGGTGTAGGCCGCACGTGGGATATTCATCAGGTGCCGGCGTTCCGTGTGGCCGGCTACCGCGTCATCACCTTCGACAACCGGGGCGTCGGCGCAACCGCGAACATGGACGGTTTCGACACTGCGACAATGGTTGCAGACACCGCCGAGTTGATCGAGAAGGTCGTCGCTGCCCCCGTTCGGATCGTGGCGACGTCGATGGGCTCCTACATCGCACAGGAACTGATGCTGGCCAGGCCCGAGTTGGTAAGCGAGGCAGCGCTGATGGCCACACGTGGACGTCACGATCGCGCCCGTGAGTTCTTCCGTACGGCCGAAGAGGATTTCGTCGTAGCCGGCATCGAGCTGCCATCGACTTACGAAGCGAAGCTGCGCCTGCTCGAGAACTTCTCGCCGAAGACCCTGAACGATGATGCCACCGTGCAGAACTGGATCGACACGTTCACCATGTGGCCAACGCAGTCGACTCCCGGTTTCCGCTGCCAGTACGGCGTCGCGCCGACCACCGATCGGCTGCGTGTCTACCGGGTGATCGCCGTTCCCGTCCTGGTCATCGGATTCGCAGACGATCTCGTCATGCCTCCGCATCTTGGCGCCGAGGTGGCAGCCGCCCTACCCCACGGACAGTATCGCGAAATCCCCCACACCGGACACCTCGGCTTCCTCGAACGGCCACAGGCGGTGAACTCGGCCATACTCAACTTCTTCTCTCGTGGCTCCAGGTGACATGTGCCGCTGACCCTTTCGGGGTGACGAGGCGAAGTCGCCGCCGGTTGCCGGTGGTCAGCGACTCCCCCTGCCGCACCCCGCGATGGGTCCCTCCGTCACCGGACGGAAGGGTCGGTATGTAATTTGTCCGCAGAGGAACAAGCGGATACCGTGCTTGAGCGCAGACGGCATGGATTACGATCGCGTATCGCGTTGAGAACAGGGAGATTGTGGAGGCCAGCGGCATGCTTTACTCGACGAGATCGGGTTTTGCTCCCCGAGGCGATGCGCGTTTGCCGTGACCCCCTACGCGGCTAGCCCCGGATGCTCACCGCATCCACAGCCAAGCCGTCTGGCGTGTCGCGGGCGATGTGTAGTTGCATGTTCGAGCGACTGATAAGGCGGCGGACATGGAGACGAACGGAGGGGATTCGCGATTCTCAGGATCCTGAAGCGGTTGTGGATCCCGCTACTCATACTCGTGGTGATCGTCGCTGGTGGCTTCACCGTGTCGAGGCTGCGCACCGTTTTCGGATCGGAGAATCGTCCTTCGTATGCCGAAACCAAACTCGAGGAGCAGGAACCGTACACCACCAAGACGCTGGTCTACGAAGTGTTCGGCCCGCCGGGAACGTCAGCGGACATCAGCTTCTTCGATCCCGACGCTGAACCACAGTTCGTCGAGAGCGCAAGCCTGCCGTGGTCTGCGACCTACGACCTCTCCGGCGCTGCAATCGTGGGCAACCTGGTCACGCAAGGCACTGGCAGCAGCATCGGCTGCCGCATCACGGTCGACGGTGAAGTCAAGGCGGAGCGAACCAGCCAAGGAGTCAACGCGTTCACGTACTGCCTGGTGAAAGCCGCATGAGTAGACCCAACGTGCACCAACGAGCGCCATTCGTCGCTCGGGCGATCCATGTACTGGCTATACCGATCATCCTCGCTTGGGTCGCTATCGCGGTCGTCCTCAGTGTCGCCGTCCCTTCACTCGAGCAGGTCGAGAGGGAAAACGCGATAACACTGACTCCTGACGAGGCGCCGTCTTTCAAGGCGATGCAACGGATGGGCGAAGTCTTCGGTGAAGCCGATTCCGACAGCGTGGCCATGATCGTGTTGGAGGGGGAGCAGCCCCTCGGCGACGAAGCTCATGTCTTCTACGACGAGTTGATTCGCCAGTTGAGAGCCGATACGAAGCACGTGGAGTACGTTCGCGACTTCTGGGGGGATCCGCTCACAGCGGGCGCCGCGCAGAGCGGCGACGGCAAGGCCGTGTACGTCCAAGTGAACCTCAAGGGAAATCTCGGGCAAGCGTCGGCGAATGAATCTGTCGAAGCTGTCAAAGACATCCTGGCGCGTACGCCCCCGCCGCCCGGGGTCACCGCTTACGTCACCGGTCCGGCGGCGTTCGTTGCGGATCTAGGTGAAAGCGGCAACCGGACAGTCCTGCTGGTCACAGCGGTCAGCGTCGCGGTGATCTTCCTGATGCTGCTTTTCCTCTACCGGTCGCTCGTCACCGTACTCGTGTCCCTGGTGATGGTTGGGCTGCAACTCCAGGTCGCCAGGGGTTTCGTCGCATTTCTCGGCGATCAACATATAGTCCTGCTCACTACCTTCGTCGTCAATCTGCTGGTGTCGCTCGTCATCGCCGCCGGAACCGACTACGGCATCTTCTTTTTCGGGCGCTATCACGAGGCTCGCCAAGCCGGCGAGGATCGCTTGACGGCCTTCTACACCACATACCGCAGTGTTGGCAAGGTGGTCCTGGCCTCCGGTCTGACTATCGCCGGTGCCGTTTACTGCCTGAGCTTCACTCGCTTGCCATATTTCCAACCGCTGGGTGTGCCCGGCGCTGTCGGTGTCCTCGTAGCTGTGGCGGTAGCTCTCACACTTATTCCGGCGGTTATCGTCACTGGGAGCCGGTTCGGGTTATTCGAGCCGAGGCGCAAAGTCCTCACCCGCGGGTGGCGGCGAATCGGCACAGCGATTGTGCGCTGGCCCGGCCCTATTCTGGTGGCGGCCTGCGCGGCGTCCCTCATCGGCCTACTGGCCCTGCCGGGATATAAACCCAGCTACAACGATCAGGAAACCATCCCGAAAGACATCCCCGCCAACATGGGGTACGAGGCTGCCAAGCGTCACTTCCCCCCGGCGCTCATGATGACGCCTGATGTGTTGCTCATCGAGAGCGACCATGACATGCGGAATCCGGCCGATTTCCTGATCCTGAACAAAGTCGCCAAGGGCATCCTCGATGTCCCGGGAATCGCGAGGGTCCAGGGTCCGACTCGGCCCGCAGGAGAGCCGCTCGAACATACGACTATTCCTTATCTCATCAGCATGGGCCAGGCGAGTCAGCTGCAGACTTTGCCGTTTCAGAAAGATCGTATGGATGACATGCGTGAGCAGGCCGACGAAATGGCCGAGACGATCGCGCTCATGCAACGTATGTACGGCTTGATGCAGGAGTTGTACAACACCACTCACAGAATGGTCGCTACAACACACGAGCTCGAAGACATCACAAACGAGTTGCGGGACCACGTTTCCGATTTCGACGACTGGTTCCGGCCGATCCGCAATTACTTCTACTGGGAGCCGCACTGCTTCAACATTCCTATCTGCTGGTCGCTCAGGTCGATATTCGAAGTGATCGACGGAGTCGACAGGATCACCGTCGAGATGCGCGAGCTGGTCACTAACCTCGATCAGCTTGATGCGCTCATGCCGCAGCTGCTTGCCCAGTTCCCCCCCATGATCGCGACCATGGAAAGTACGCGGACGATGATGCTGACCATGCACAGCACCATGTCCGGGATGCTCGCCCAGATGGAGGAGGGCGGCGAGAATGCCACCGCCATGGGTAAGGCCTTCGACGCCGCGAAAAACGATGACTCGTTCTATCTACCGCCGGAGGTTTTCGAGAACGAGGATTTCAAAAAGGTAATGGACGTCTTTCTGTCTCCCGACGGGAAGGCGGCCCGGTTCCTCATCACCCAACGTGACGATCCGGCATCGCCCGAAGGAATTGCCCGCGTCGAGCCGATTCAGGTTGCCGCCGAGGAGGCCCTCAAAGGCACTCCCCTCGAGGACGCGAAAATATCGATGGGCGGCACCGCAGCCATGGCCAAAGATCTGGTCGAGGGCTCGACCTACGACCTGCTGATCGCCGGAGTCGCTGCGCTTTGTCTGGTTCTCATCATCATGCTGATAATGACGCGGAGTCTCATCGCCGCCCTGGTCATTGTCGGCACAGTGGCACTCTCGCTGGGAACAGCATTTGGATTGTCGGTACTGATCTGGCAGCACATCCTGGGCATTCAAATCCACTGGGTGGTGCTCGCGATGTCGGTGATTGTTCTGTTGGCGGTGGGATCCGATTACAACCTGCTTCTGGTTTCCCGTATGAGAGAGGAGATTGGCGCCGGCTTGAACACCGGCATCATCCGGGCGATGGGCGGTACCGGCAGGGTGGTGACGGCCGCGGGATTGGTCTTCGCGTTCACCATGTTCGCACTCCTGGTCAGCGACCTGCGCACGATGGGTCAAGTGGGTTCGACGATCGGATTGGGCCTACTGTTCGATACGCTGGTGGTGCGTGCGTTCATGACGCCGTCTATCGCCGCACTGCTCGGACGTTGGTTCTGGTGGCCGCAACGTGTGCATCCCCGTCCCGAGAGTCTGCGCCGACGGTTCGGGAATCGCCCACTCGTCAGTTCGCTGCTGAGACACGAACGCGGGCAGCAGTGATGGTGTCGGCCGGACCCGCCGTGACTGACCTGATCACCTGCATATTCATGCCCGCATGAGCGATCAACAGCTGAGAAGCAGGCCGCCGTTCATTGCGAGGGCGGTTCACCTTTTGTCGGTGCCGATCATCATTGTGTGGTTGGCGATCACCGCGGTTCTGTTCTTCGCCGTGCCTTCCCTGGAACAGGTCGGCAAGGAACGGTCGGTATCGCAGGTTCCCGAAGACGCGCCTTCCTACCAGGCGATGAAGCACATGGGCCAGGTGTTCGAGGAATCCGATTCCGACAGCTTCGCGATGATCGTCCTGGAGAGCGAGCAGCCGCTCGGTGTCGAGGCGCACGCCTTCTACGACGAGTTGATTCGTCAGTTGCAAGCTGACACGAAGCACGTGAACCATGTGCAGGATTTTTGGGGGGATCCGCTCACAGCGCCGGGCGCGGAAAGTGGTGATCGCAAGTCCGCCTATGTGCAGGTGAATCTCGCGGGAGACCAGGGCGAAGCCCTGGCGAATGAGTCCGTAGAGTCTGTCCGTGACATTGTGGCGCGAACGGCGCCGCCCGCGGGCGTCACCGCCTATGTCACGGGCCCCGCACCGCTGATGGCGGACATGAACAAGGCCGGCGATGACTCGATCCTCAAGATCACCGTGGTCACCGTCATCGTGATTCTCACGATGCTGCTTTTCGTGTATCGCTCGATAGTAACTGTTATTTGCGTGCTGCTTATGGTCGGCATTCAAGTGCAGGTGGCGCGGGGAATTGTCGCGTTGCTCGCCGACAATGGGATCATCGGACTTTCGACGTTCGCGGTCAATCTATTGGTATCGCTGGGGATTGCAGCGGGTACGGACTACGGAATCTTCTTTTTCGGGCGTTATCACGAGGCGCGTCAAGCTGGCGAGGATCGGATATCCGCGTTCTACACGACTTACCGGAGCGTTACCAAAGTCGTTCTGGGTTCCGGTTTGACTATCGCCGGAGCTATCTATTGCCTGAGCTTCACAAGGCTGCCGTATTTCCAGACACTGGGCGTCCCGGGCGCGGTGGGCATGCTCATGGTCGTCGCGGTGGCGGTCACGCTGGTTCCGGCGGGAATCGCCGTAGGGAGCCGCGTCGGCTTATTCGAACCCAAGCGCAAAGTCGCTGTGCGTCGATGGCGGCGCCTCGGTACGGCGATCGTCCGCTGGCCCGCGCCGATTCTGGTTGCGACGTGTGCGCTTGCGCTTGTCGGGTTGCTGGCGCTGCCAGGCTACCGAAGCAGCTTCAATGATCGGCAGTACGTGCCGCAGGACATACCGGCCAACGTAGGGTATGCGGCCGCTGAGCGTCATTTTCCTGAATCACGAATGATGCCAGAGATTTTGATGATCGAGTCGGATCACGATATGCGCAATCCGGCCGACTTCTTGGTTTTGCATAAATTGGCGAAGCGCGTGTTCGCCGTACCGGGAGTTTCCAGAGTGCAGGGCATCACCCGACCGGAGGGAACCCCGATTGAACGCACATCGATTCCGTTCCTGCTGAGTTTGCAGAATGCCGGCCAGGTTCAGATGTTGCCGTTCCAGCAGAATCGAGCAAGAGATATGCTCAAACAGGCCGACGATATGTCGGTTCTGATAAGCCTCATGGAACGCAATTACGAGTTGATGGTCAAACTTGTCGGCATCACTGACCGGATGGTCGCAAGCGCACATTCGCTCGAGGAGGAATTAAACCAGCTGCGGGACCATATTGCGGATTTCGACGACTTCTGGCGGCCGCTCCGCAATTATCTCTACTGGGAGCCGCACTGCTTCAATATACCGATCTGCTGGGCGATCAGATCGATATTCGATGCGCTCGATGGCGCCGAGCAGATCAGCGTTGTGATGGCCGACCTCCTCAAAGATCTCGATCAGCTACAAGTTCTCATGCCGCAGATGATCGCCCAATTCCCGCCGATGATTGCCACCATGAAGAGGATGCGGACGATGATGCTGACGATGCACAGCACGATGTCCGGGATGCTTGCCCAGATGGCTGAGTCCAGCGAGAACGTCACCGCCATGGGCAGAGCTTTCGACGCTGCCAGGAACGACGACTCCTTCTATCTCCCTCCGGAGGTCTTCCAAAACGAGGATTTCAAGCGCGCGATGGGCCTCTTCTTCTCGCCGGACGGGAAGGCGATGCGCTTGATGATCTCGCATAGAGACGAGCCCGGATCGCCCGAAGCGATCGCGCGGGTTGACGCCATAAAAGAGGCGGCTGAGGAGGCGCTCAAAGCGACGCCGCTACAGGATGTGAAGATTTATCTCGGTGGGACGGCGGCCACGTATAAGGACATGCAACAGGGCTCGACTTACGACCTCTTGATCGCGGGTGTGGCCGCGCTCTGTCTTATTTTGGTCATCATGCTGATCTTGACGCGAAGTCTCGTCGCGGCGCTCGTCATCGTGGGGACGGTCGCATTGTCGCTGGGGGCCTCGTTTGGGCTCTCGGTCCTGATTTGGCAGCATATCCTCGGCATCGAGTTGCATTGGCTTGTGCTCGCTATGTCGGTGATCATCCTGTTGGCGGTAGGTTCCGATTACAACCTCCTGCTGGTTTCGCGGATGAAAGAGGAGATTGGCGGGGGAATAAACACGGGCATCATTCGGGCCATGGGCGGCACCGGCAAGGTCGTGACGAACGCCGGCCTGGTGTTTGCCTTCACGATGATGTCAATGGTGGTCAGCGACCTGCGCATCATCGGACAAGTCGGCACCACCATCGGGCTGGGTCTGCTGTTCGACACTCTGGTAGTGCGTGCGTTCATGACTCCTTCCATCGCCGCACTGCTGGGACGTTGGTTCTGGTGGCCCTGGAGGGTGCATCCGCGGCCGGAAAGCGTGAAACACCGCTTGGCGGGAGTCCCGTCGAACGGCGAAACATATCCGTGAGTGACTTTGGCTAGCGCGGTGCCATGCCGGAACGGCCCTTGTGCGGCAGCCGACGAGCGTGAAGACAGCGCTGTTGAAATCTCGCTTCGGTTGCCTGGCAACGTCGACGTTCGCTGGGGGGATTGATCATGCCGTAGCGATGGTTTGCCGTGTGCGCTCGTAGGCAATGACTTGTAGGCAATGAAACGTTCAGAGCCAGTGGAACGATTAGAGTCGAGTAAAACCTATCTTACCCGGGGAGGGTGTACACACATGATGCAACTGTCGGTGTCGAGACTGAACGTCGTGATCGTCGGTGCGGGAATCGCGTTGGCCGCCGGTGGCGGCATCGCCTCGGCCGCTCCTGACCTCAGTCCGGCCGTCAACACCACCTGCTCGTACCCGCAATTGATGTCGGCGCTCGAGGCTGCAGACCCCACTGCCGCGGCGGTAGTCAGCAACTCTCCGGCCATGACGGCCGGATTGAATCAGTTCCTGGCGGCAGGGCCGGCGCAACGGCAGCAGATGGCGGAGGCCATCGCGAACGACCCGGCCAATCAGCCATATCTCGGCCTCTACCAGACGGTTTTCACTACCTGTAATAACTTCTGATCGGTTCGGGCGGCTGTCCTGCAAGAACCATCGCAGCCCAACGGTCAGATGGTTCTTTGCAGGTCAGGCGTCCGGCTTCTCTGCGTGAGATCAAGGCCGCGGGCGGGATGCCGAATGTCAGGCACATCGACATCTGGCTACCGTGCCTCGTCCCACGATCTACAGGTCTCCCGAATATGTGATTCGAGCGAATCGGGTTCGCGGAACTTCGACGCCCTGGGTATGCAGTCCGTCATCAACCGGTCTTTTTAGCTCTCATAGCAGCGTCTTGCTTACCACTCCTCGCTTGTTTGCTCAGTGCTTGCTGTGAGCGATGGACGTTAGGCGTTCGATGTGTTCGGCAGGTCACGGGCAAGTACCTTGGTGACCTCGGATAGGGCGTTGTCCAGCATTTTGCTGGATCACCCGCCGTCGTGCCCGGGACGTCATCTGGAAACTTTGCCGAAACGGCTGAACGAGCTCGTCGGTCTCAGTATGTTTGGAGCCATCCATGTACGTCGACTAAGCGGTCAGGAGAACTGTGAGCATCAACCCATTTGACGACGACAACGGAAGCTTTCTCGTCTTGGTCAACGACGAGGAGCAGCACAGCCTCTGGCCGACTTTTGCTGACGTTCCAGCTGGCTGGCGGGTGGTTTTCGGAGAAGCGGACCGTGCCGCATGCCTGGAGTACATCGAACAGAACTGGCCGGACATCAGGCCGAAGAGTCTGCGCGAGAGGCTGGCAGAGGTGCGGGGCTCTGACGACTAAGCCTTTTCGAATAGGGGGAGACCAGTGGATAAAAAGGGGGCGCTTCAGCTTGCGCGCCAGCAGCCGACGGATGGCGGCCGGGTACTGCCGCTGACCCGCGGGCAGCTGGACATATGGCTTGCGCAGGAAACGGGCGCCTCGGGTATCGAGTGGCAGCTCGGTCTATTCGTGAGGGTCGACGGCCCGCTTGACCGGGATGCCCTGCAATGGGCGATTCGGCGGGCGGTGGGTGAAGCCGAACCCGGTCGGGCTGCCTTTTTCGAAGAGAACGGCCAGGTATTCCAAACGGCAATCGATTATCCAGATGTCGAGCTGCCTTTCCATGACCTGACTCGGGCGAGCGATCCTGTGCAGGAAGCTCGGAACATCGCCTTATCGATTCAATGCACTCCAATGCCGTTGAACGGGCGACTATTCAACTTCGCCCTTTTCCAGACGCGACGCGACCAATATTACTTGTTCGCGTCCTGCCACCATATTGTCGCGGACGGTTCGGGCCTCGTTCTGGTCGGCCATCGCGTCGCATCTGTTTACTCGGCCATCGTTGCTGGCGCGCCGGTCCCTCCCTCGGTCTTCGGCTCGCTACAGGACTTGGTTGACTGCGAGTTGCAGTACGAAACGTCTGACGAATACCGCGAAGACGAGGCCTACTGGACCCAGAACCTCCCCGCGGACAGCGGAACGACCTACCGGTTGCCGCAGGTACTGGACGTACCTGATCCGAAGTTGCCTTCCGCGCCCATTCCATTGGATCCGATACTCCTTCGCCGAGTCGACGAGGTATCTGACAGTCTGAACGTACCCCGATCGTCGGTCATGACGGCGGCGTGCGCCCTTATGGTGTCCGCATGGCGCGCCGACACCTCGGAGATAGTGCTTGATTTCCCGGTCAACAGGCGAGTCAGTCCCGAGCTGAAAACGCTCCCGGGCATGGTCACTGGGATCGTGCCGTTGGTGTTGAGCGTTTCGCCGGGCTCGACGGTTGCCGACTTCTGCCGGCATGTCAACAAACGGATACGAGAAGCCCTGCAACATCAAAGGTTTCCCGTGCACGCACTCGAGCGCAAGGCGCGCCACGGCGGCCCCGCACAGTCGGTCGACCGAGTGAGTGTTAACTTCCTTCCTTCATTGTTCAATCTGTCTTTCGGCGGCGTCCCGGCATTCGCGTCCTTTACCAATCCGGGTCCTGTCGGAGGCGGTTTCGGGCTGATTTTCTTCAGCCAGGGCGACCAGGTCTCTCTCAGTACGATGGGCACCGGCCAGCCATTCTCAAACTTCGGGGTTGCCGAACTGGTGACCCGTTTGCAGCAAGTGTTGACGCTGATGACCGTCAATCCGAGGCGGCCACTCTCGTCGATCCAGCTGCTTACCGGGGATGATCACGCTGCGCTTGATGCGTGGGGTAATCGGGCGCTGTTAGCGCAACCGGCGCAGTCATCGGTGTCGATTCCGGCCATGTTCGCGCAACAGGTGGCATGCGCCCCAGACGCGAGGGCGATCACTTGCGGGGGCCGCGAATGGACCTACCGTCAATTAGATGACGCGGCTAACCGGTTGGCGCATCTGCTGATTGCTCAGGGGGCGGGTCCGGGCCAGTGTGTGGCACTGATGTTTTCCCGGTCGGCCGAAGCGATCGTGACAATCCTGGCGGTATTGAAGACGGGCGCTGCATATTTGCCTATCGATCCGGCGCACCCGGCGCCTCGAGTCGACTTCATGGTTGCCGACGCCGCGCCGATGGTCGCGATCACTACCTCGCAGCATGTCGAACGATTGACGGGCTCAGATCTGCCAGTCATCGATTTCGAAGACCCCCGGATCGCTAACTATCCCTGCACCGACATACCGGCACCTGCCCCGGATGACATTGCCTACATCATCTACACCTCGGGCACTACCGGAACCCCCAAGGGCGTGGCAGTTACTCACCAGAACGTCACGCAGTTGATCGCGTCGTTGCAGCCTGATCTGGTGGGGCCAGGACAGGTTTGGTCGCAATGGCATTCGTATGCCTTTGACATCTCTGGCTGGGAGATCTTCAGCGCCCTTCTGCACGGCGGGCGGCTGGTGGTGGTGCCTGAACTCGTCGCCGACTCTTCTGAAGACTTCAACGCTTTGTTGGTGACTGAAGAGGTTACTGTCCTGTGCCAAACCCCTTCGGCTTTGGGGATGTTGTCACCCGAGATTTTGGAATCGGTCACCGTGTTGGTGGGTGGAGAGGCTTGCCCCGCCGAGGTCGTGAACCGGTGGGCGCCCGGCCGGGTGTTGATAAACGAATACGGTCCGACCGAGGCGACGATGTGGGTGGCGCTGAGTGCGCCGATGAGTGCGGATTGCGACGCGGCCCCCATCAGTCCTCCAGTGCCAGGCGCGGCCTTCTTCGTATTGAACAACTGGATGCAGCCGGTGCCTGCCGGGGTGGTCGGTGAGTTGTACCTGGCTGGCCCTCAGCTCGCGTGCGGGTACGTACGCCGAGCCGGATTGACCGCATCGCGGTTTGTGTCATGTCCCTTCGGCGGTTCCGGGCAGCGGATGTATCGCACCGGAGATCTGGTGTATTGGGGCACCGACGGACAACTGCGATATCTGGGACGCGCCGATGAGCAGATCAAGATCCGCGGTTACCGTATCGAGCTCGGCGAAATCCAGACGGCGCTGGCCGGGCTGGCCGGAGTGGAGCAGGCGGTCGTGATAGTCCGCGAGGATCGCCCCGGCGACAAACGACTAGTGGGCTACGTCACGGGAACGCCGGATCCCGCTGGATTGCGCGCTGCCCTGGCCGAGCGGCTGCCGACGTATATGGTTCCGGCCGCCGTGGTGGTGATCGACGCTTTTCCGCTGACAGTCAACGGCAAACTAGACAAGCGCGCCTTGCCTGCTCCGGAGTACCTGGATGCCGATCACTACCGCGCACCGACCACCCTCACCGAGGAGATTCTGACCGGGATCTTCTCTCAGATACTCGGAATCGAGCGCGTTGGGATTGACGACTCGTTCTTCGACATGGGCGGGGACTCGCTTTCTGCGATGCGCGTCGTAGCCGCGGTCAACACCAGCCTGGATGCCGGGCTTTCGGTGCGCACCCTGTTTGAGGCGCCGACGGTGGCCCAGTTGGCGCCTCGAATCGGTGGCGACGCGAACCGGCGGAAGCCGCTGGTGGCTGGAGAGCGTCCCGCGGTGGTGCCACTGTCCTTCGCGCAGAACCGGTTGTGGTTCCTCAACGAGTTCGAGGGCGGCATCGCGACCTACAACATCCCGACCGCGTTCCGGATCAGCGGCGAGGTCGATGTCGACGCGCTGGCTTGCGCCCTCGACGACGTCATCGCGCGCCACGAGTCACTGCGCACCGTCTTCCCCGACACCGACGGCGTGCCCTATCAGAGCGTGTTGCCCGCCCAGCCGGGCATGTGGCGGCGCGGCGCGGCGGTGGTGTCGTTGCGCGAAAAGGACGTGGCCGGCGAGTTGGCCGCGCTGGCCCGGCACCGGTTCGATCTGGCGTCGGAAGTCCCGATCCGCGCCCAGATCTTTTCGGTGGGACCCGACCAGCATGTGGTGGGAATTGTGGTGCACCACATCGCTTTCGACGGCTGGTCGTTGGCGCCGATGGTTCGCGACGTGGGCGAGGCGTACAGCGCACGTCGGCAGGGTCACGCGCCTGGTTGGGCGCCGTTGGCCGTGCAGTACGTCGATTACACGTTGTGGCAACAGGATTGGTTGGGCTCGCAGTCCGATCCCGGCAGCGTGATCTCTTCGCAGCTGCAGTACTGGCGGCAGGAGTTGGCCGATTTGCCGGAGGTGGTGACGCTGCCGCCGGATCGCGCCAGGCCGCCGGTTGCCAGTTACCGCGGAGACGAGGTGGAGCTGCGCATCGACCCGCAGGCGTGGGCCGGGGTCAAGCAGCTGGCCGCGGCGCACAACGCCACGGTATCGATGGTGCTGCAGGCGGTGATGGCGCTGGTGTTGAACCGGGCCGGAGCTGGAGAAGACGTGGCGATGGGAACGCCGATCGCCGGCCGGTCGGAGCAGGCGCTCGATGATCTTGTCGGGTTCTTCGTCAACACCTGGGTGTTGCGGGTGGGCATCAACTCCGCCCGCCGGTTCAGTGACGTGCTCGCCGAGGTGAGGCAGAAGGCGCTCGACGCCTACAGCAACCAGGACGTTCCGTTCGAATTGCTCGTCGAACAACTCAACCCGGCGCGCTCGACGTCCCACAATCCGCTGTTCCAGGTGCTGATGGTGTTCCAGAACAACGTACGCCCCGAGGCGTTGACTCTGGACCAGGTCACAATCGATCAGCTGCCGATCGCCACGAAAACGGCCAGATTCGACCTGGATATCGAACTCGGCGAGGTGCCCACCGACGACCCGGTGGCGCCGATGGCCGCCGGCGTGGTGCTGTACGCGACGGACCTGTACGAGCGGGCCACTATCGAGCGCCTGATCACCTGGTTCGGCCGGGCACTCGAGGCCGTCGTAGCCGACGCGTCGGTGTTGGTGGGCGAGGTGCCGCTGCTGGACCACGCGGAGCGGGATCTCGTGCTGTCGGAATGGTCCGGCACCGGAGTGACCGCACCGGTGGGAGTAGCCCCGCAACTGTTGGCCGCCGCGGTGGGCGCCGCCCCCGACGCACCGGCAGTGGTCGACGGTGCGCGGAAACTGTCCTATCGGGAACTCGACGAGCGGTCGACGCGGCTGGCGCGCGTGCTGATCGCGGCAGGCGTAGGTCCCGAGCGCGCGGTCGGCGTGGCGATGGACCGGTCGGCGGAGTTGGTCGTGACGTGGTGGGCCCTGATGAAGGCCGGCGGCGCCTACGTGCCGATCGACCGGACTCATCCGGTCGAACGCATATCCACCGTGCTCGACGCGGTTGATGCACTGTGCGTGCTGACCGAGGACGCCGATAGCATCGCCGGGGCCGGGACGCGCCCAGTCCTGCGCGTCGGTGACCTGGAACTTTCCGGAACGTCTGCGGATCCGATCACCAACATTGATCGGCTGGGTCCGCTGACCGTGGACACGACTGCACATGTGATTTTCACCTCGGGTTCCACCGGCACTCCCAAGGGCGTTTCGGTCAGCCACGCCGGCCTGCAGGGTGTGGCCGCCCTGCACGGCGTCATCGGATTGGGACCGGACACGCGTCTCCTCATGGTGGCCGCCCCGACCTTCGACGTGTCCGTGGGCGAGATGCTGCTGGCCGTTGGGGCGAGGGCAGCCCTGGTGGTGGCGCCCTCCGACGGATACGCGGGCGAGGCGCTCACCAACCTGCTCGAGCGTCAGCATGTCACCGCGGCGTCGCTCACTCCTACGGTGTTGTCGACGGTGGATCGCAGCCGGTTGGACAAGCTCGACACGCTGATCACCACCGGTGAGGCCTGTCCGACCGAGCTGGCGACGGCCTGGGCGCGCGATCGGCGGATGTTCAACGCTTACGGCCCCACCGAGACGACTATCTGGGCAACCTGCAGCGCGGCGCTGCAGCCTGGTCAGCCGGTGGGTATCGGCCTTCCAATTCCCGGTGTCGCCGCGCTGGTGCTCGACGAGCGACTGAACCCGGCGCCCGTCGGGGTGGTGGGCGAGCTGTACCTGGCCGGCCCCGCGCTGGCGCACGGCTACGTGGGCCGGCCGGAATTGACGGCTGACCGATTCACTGCCAATCCCTACGGTGGGGTCGGCGCTCGCATGTATCGCACCGGTGACCGCGTTCGCTGGACCCGGGGCGGTGTCCTCGATTACCTCGGCCGCGCCGATACGCAGATCAAACTGCGTGGTCAGCGTATCGAACTCGGCGAGATCGAGAACACCCTCTTGGCGTGCCCCGAGATCACCCAGGCCATCGCGTCGGTGCATCAGGGCCCCACGGGTGAGCACCTGATCGCGTACGTGACCCTCGACCATGGGACATCCGTCGAGAAGGACGTCGAAACCGTCGAACACTGGCAGTCCGTTTACGACGACGTCTACGGCTCGAACGGTGCTACGCCGGCGTTTGGCGCGGACTTCCGGGGCTGGACCAGCAGCTTCACCGGAGATCCGATTCCTCTCGACGAGATGGAGGAATGGCGATCGGCCACGGTCGCCCGGATCATGGCCCTGCGGCCGCGACGGGTGTTGGAGATCGGCGTCGGGTCCGGACTGGTGTTGGCCGAGGTGGGCCCGCACTGCGAACACTATGTCGCAACGGACATGTCGGCGGTGGCCATTGACAAGCTGGCCCGCTCGCTGGACGAACTACAGGTCCCGTGGCGCGATCAGGTAGAGCTGCTGGCTCGGCCCGCGCACGTCACCGACGGACTGGCGAACGGTTACTTCGACACCGTCATCATCAACTCGGTCGTTCAGTACTTCCCCAGCGCGGCATACCTTTCCGACCTCATCAACAAAGTCATGGACCTGCTGGCCGCCGGCGGGTCGCTGTTCATCGGCGACGTCCGCAACCACAGCCTGCAGGCAGCGTTCCAGACCGCGGTCGCGCTAGCCCACACCGACACCGCTGACACCGACGAGATCCGTGGACGCGTGCAACAGGCCCTGGTGACTGAGCCTGAATTACTGCTGAGCCCTGAGTTTTTCACCACCTGGGCCGCCGAGAACCCCGCGGTGGCCGGAATCCACATCGAAGTCAAGCGCGGCTGGGCCGACAATGAGCTGACCCGATACCGCTACGACGTCACCGTCCATAAAGCGCCCACTCCGGTTCGCTCACTGGCCGCCGCACCCACATGGGCCTGGGCGCAGTGTGACGGACTCCAAGGACTGCAGGACCAACTTGCGGCCGAGAAGCCCGAAGTCCTCCGCATCACCGAGATACCCCGCGCCGCACTGGTCACCGACGTCAGCATCGAAAGCGCTTTGGCTTCCGGCCTTCCCGTCGACGACGCATTCGCCCAAGCCATCGCCGCGACCCCCGATAACGCCACGCCTGAACAACTGCACCGGCTCGGCGAAGCCAATGGATACCACGTCGCCACTACGTGGGGCGCGCGGCCCGGCACCTTCGACGCCGTGTTCATCGCCGTCGC
The DNA here is from genome assembly GCF_001499905.1 of Mycobacterium sp. GA-1285. GTDB lineage: Bacteria > Actinomycetota > Actinomycetes > Mycobacteriales > Mycobacteriaceae > Mycobacterium. Next base: position 175,074 of record NZ_LQIS01000054.1, read on the forward strand.
CGGTGGGGCACACCGTCCGGCTCTCACCGACCTCTATCTGCCCACCGCCGGCGCCCAGCTCCGAAGCAGCCATGCCAACGAGCCGCAGACCAACGCCAAGATCAGCGCGGTACGGCAGCGGTTGAGTGACCGGTTGCCGGAATACATGGTGCCGTCGCAGATTCTGGTGCTCGAAGAGTTCCCGTTGACGTCCTCGGGCAAGCTCGACCGCAAAGCGTTGCCCGCGCCGATGTTCGCCGCCACGACGTTCCGCGCGCCGCAGACCGAGACCGAGGAAGTGCTCGCCGCGATCTATGCCGACGTGCTCGGACTGCAGCGGGTCGGAGTCGACGACTCCTTCTTCGACCTCGGTGGGGATTCGCTGCTGGCGATGCGGGTGGTCGCCGCGGTCAACACGGCCCTGAAGGCTCACCTCGACGTCCGCGCCCTCTTCGAGGCGCCGACGGTCGCCCAGTTGGCGTTGCGAATCGGTGTCGCGGGTGGCGGGCTGGACCCGTTGGTGCCGGTGCAGCGGCCCGCTGAGGTGCCGTTGTCGTTTGCGCAGAACCGCTTGTGGTTCATCGACCAGTTGCAAGGACCGTCCCCGATCTACAACATGGCGGTCGCGTTGCGGCTGCAGGGGCGCCTCGATGCCGACGCGTTACGCCAGGCGTTCGGCGACGTACTGGGGCGCCACGAGAGCCTACGCACGCTGTTCGTCGCCCCCAACGGCGTGCCACGACAGTTGGTCGTTCCGGTCGACGATGCCGATTTCGGATGGCAGGTGGTCGATGCCGTGGGCTGGGCGCCGGGCCAACTGGACGACGCGGTAGGCGAAATTGCGCGGTACACGTTTGATCTCTCGTCCGAGATTCCTTTGCGCGCAAAGCTTTTCCGGCTCGGTGAGAGCGAGCACGTGTTGGTTACGGTGGTGCACCACATCGCCGCCGACGGGGTTTCGATCAATCCGCTGATCGGTGATCTGGCGGTCGCATATGCCGGCCGGTCAGAGGGGCATGCGCCGGAATGGGCGCCCTTGCCAGTGCAGTACATCGATTACACGCTGTGGCAGCGCGAGCAGCTCGGCGATCTCGACGATCCCGACAGCCGCATCGCCGCCCAGCTGACCTACTGGGAGCAGGCGCTGGCCGGCATGCCCGAGCAGCTGCAATTGCCCACCGACCGGCCCTACCCGCCGGTTGCCGACTACCGCGGTGCCTCGGTGACGCTGGACTGGCCGGCGGAGCTGCAGCGGCAGATCGCGCGCGTCGCTCATGAACACAACGCGACTACCTTCATGGTCGTCGAGGCCGCCTTGGCGGTGCTGCTCTCCAAGCTCAGCGCCAGCAATGATGTGGCCATCGGGTTCCCGATCGCAGGTCGGCGCGACCCGGCGCTGGAGAGCTTGGTGGGCTTCTTCGTCAACACCTTGGTGCTCCGGGTCGAGGTGGCCGGCGCTTCGACTTTCGCCGAGCTGCTCAGCGACGTCCGCACGCGCAGTCTGGCCGCCTACGAGCATCAGGACGTGCCCTTCGAGGTGCTGGTGGAGCGGCTCAACCCGACCCGGTCGCTGACGCATCATCCGCTGGTCCAGGTGATGCTGGCCTGGCAGAACTTCACCGGCCAAGGCAGTGGCCGGGACCGGCTGGCATTGGGCGATCTGCAAGCCACGCCGATGCCGGCCGAGACTCGGACCGCGCGCACCGACCTGACGTTCGTACTCGGCGAGCAGTGGACCGCTGACGGTGAGCCGGCCGGGATCTCCGGAGAGGTGGAGTTCCGTACCGACGTGTTCGACGCTTCCACTGTCGAGGCGCTGATCGAGCGGTTGCAACGAGTGTTGCTGGCACTGACCACCGACGCGAACCGACGGCTCGGTTGGGTAGATGTGCTCGATGACGCCGAACGCGCTCGCCTGGACGGGTGGGGTAATCGCGGGGCGTTGGCCCGCCCGGCGTCGACGTCGGAGTCGATTCCGGTGTTGTTCGGCCAGCAGGTGGCACGCACGCCGGAGGCGGTGGCGATCAGTTGCGAGGGCCGGTCGTGGACCTACCGCGAGCTGGATGAGGCCTCGACTCGGTTGGCGCACTTACTGGTTGGCCACGGCGTAGGCCCTGGTGAGCGGGTGGCGTTGTTGGCGCCGCGCTCGGGTGAGGCGGTCGTGGCGATGCTGGGGGTGCTCAAGGCCGGGGCGGCGTATCTGGCCATCGACGCCTCGCATCCCGACGCGCGAATCGGGTTCATGCTCGGTGACGCCGCGCCGATCGTCGCCGTGAGCACCGCGCAGCTGAGCGCGCGTCTGGAGGGTCGCGGGCTGGCAGTCATCGAGATCGCCGACTTCGCTGAGCAGACTGCGCCGAACCGCCCGTTGCCCACCCCGGGCGCAGATGACATCGCGTATCTGATCTACACCTCGGGCACCACCGGTGTCCCCAAGGGCGTGGCGGTGCCACATCACAATGTGGTGCGGTTGTTGGACACGTTGACCGCTGAGGTGCCCCCTGCGGGGGTGTGGTCGCAGTGCCATTCGTTGGCGTTCGACTTCTCGGTGTGGGAGATCTGGGGCGCTCTGTTGGGTGGGGGCCGACTGGTGGTGGCCCCGGATGCGGTAGTGCGTTCACCGCAGGAGCTGCACGCGCTGCTGGCGGCCGAGCAGGTCACGGTGTTGAGCCAGACGCCGTCGGCGTTCTACGCGTTACAAGGTGCCGACGCGGCCGCAGAAGCCGGACAGCTGGCGTTGCAGACGGTGGTCTTTGGTGGGGAAGCCCTTGAGCCGGCGCGGCTTTCGGCCTGGCTGGGCCGCCACCGGGTCCTGCCGCGGTTGTTGAACATGTACGGAATCACCGAGACCACGGTGCACGCCTCGCTGCGCGAGATCGTCCAAGCCGATGTCGACTCCACCTCGAGCCCGATCGGCGTGCCGTTGGCGCACCTCGGGTTCTTCGTTCTTGATGGGTGGTTGCGCCCGGTGCCGGCAGGTGTGGTCGGTGAGTTGTATGTCGCTGGTGGCGGCCTGGCGTATGGGTATGTGAACCGGGCGGGGTTGAGCGCGTCGCGGTTTGTCGCGTGCCCGTTCGCCGGTGCGGGTCAGCGCATGTATCGCACGGGGGACTTGGTGCGCTGGGGTGCTGACGGGCAGTTGCAGTATCTGGGGCGTGCTGATGAGCAGGTCAAGATTCGCGGGTATCGCATCGAGCTCGGCGAGATCCAGGCTGCCCTAGCCGCCTGTGACGGGGTTGCGCAGGCAGTGGTGATCGCTCGTGAGGACCGCCCGGGTGATAAGCGGCTGGTCGCCTATGTGACCGGTGCTGCTGAACCCGCCGACGTCCGTGCCCAATTGGGGCAGCGGTTGCCGGTCTACATGGTGCCCGCCGCGGTGGTGACTTTGGACGCCTTGCCGTTGACGGTCAACGGCAAACTCGACAAGCGCGCGCTGCCGGCCCCGGAGTACAGCGACGCCGAGCGCTACCGCGCCCCGGCCACGCTGACCGAGGAGATCCTGGCCGGTATCTACGCCCAGGTCCTCGGCCTCGACCTCGTCAGCGTCGACGACTCCTTCTTCGAACTCGGTGGCGACTCCCTATCGGCAATGCGCGTCATCGCCGCCATCAACAACTCTTTCGATTCCGACCTCGCGGTGCGCGTGCTGTTCGAGGCGCCCACCGTGGCCCAGCTGGTGCACCGGATCGGTGCCGACGGCGGCGGACTCGACCCGCTCCTGCCGATGCAGCGCCCCGCGGTCGTGCCGCTGTCCTTCGCCCAGAACCGGCTGTGGTTCATCGACCAGTTGCAGGGGCCTTCGCCGGTGTACAACATGGCGGTGGCGTTGCGCCTGAGCGGGCGCCTTGACACCCAGGCACTGGGTCAGGCGTTGGCCGATGTGGTGGGTCGCCACGAGAGCCTGCGCACCTTGTTCGTCGCACCCGATGGGCTGCCGCAGCAACTTGTGGTGCCGGTCGAGGAGGCCGATTTCGGTTGGCACGTCGTCGACGCCACCGGATGGCCCGAAGACCGGGTTCGACAGGCCATCGACGCCGCATCGCGTTACACGTTCGACTTGGCAGCCGAAATCCCTCTGCGCGCAAGCCTTTTGCGGGTTGCTGACGATGAGCATGTCCTGGTCGCGGTGGTGCATCACATCGCCGCCGACGGGTGGTCGGTCACCCCGCTGGTCGCGGATCTGGGTGTGGCGTACGCCAGCCGCAGTGCCGGGCAGGCGCCGGGGTGGGACCCGTTGCCGGTGCAGTACGTCGACTACACGATCTGGCAGCGCGAACAGCTGGGGGACATCGACGATCCTCAAAGCCGCATCGCCAAGCAGCTGAGCTATTGGGAGCAGGCGCTGGCCGGGATGCCCGAGCAGCTGCAGTTGCCGACCGATCGGCCCTATCCGCCGGTCGCCGACTACCGCGGCGCCCGCGCGAGGGTGGAGTTCTCGGCCGAGCTGCAGCAGCGGGTCGTACAGCTGGCCTACGCGCACAACACGACAACGTTCATGGTTATGCAGGCCGCCCTGGCGGTGCTGTTGTCCAAACTGAGCGCCAGCAGCGATGTCGGCTTCGGATTCGCGATCGCCGGTCGTGCAGACCCCGCGCTCGACGAGTTGGTGGGTTTCTTCGTCAACACGCTGGTGCTGCGTGTCGAGCTGACCGGAGACCCGACGGTCGCGGAGTTGCTTGGGCAGGTGCGCGCGCGCAGCCTGGCAGCCTACGAGCACCAGGATGTTCCGTTCGAGGTGCTGGTCGAGCGGCTCACCACCACACGGTCGCTGACCCATTCGCCGCTGGTGCAGGTTCTTTTGGCCTGGCAGAACTTCGCCGGGCAGGACAGTGACCACATCGGGCTTGCCTTGGGCGATCTGGATGTCGCGCCGCTTCCGGTGGACACGCGCACTGCCCGCATGGATCTGACGTTCTCGCTGGGCGAGCACTGGAACGAGGACGGTGCTCGCGCCGGGATCCGCGGCGATGTCGAGTATCGCACTGATGTGTTCGACGCTGCCACCATCGAGGCACTGATCGAGCGGCTGGAGCGGGTGGTGGTGGCGATGACCGCCGAGCCCGATCAGCGGTTGTCGGCGGTGGATGTGCTCGACGAAGCCGAGCACGCCCAAGTGGACGCATGGGGTCACCGCGCGGCGCTGGCGAAACCAGCCGCCGCGCAGTCGATTCCGGCCGTGTTCGCCGAGCAGGTGGCTCGCACGCCGGAGGCGGTGGCGCTGGGCGATGGGCAACGCTGGTGGACGTATCGGGAGCTCGACGAGGCCACCAATCGGCTGGCCCATCTGTTGGCCGCCCACGGCGCCGCCCCTGGCAGGTGCGTGGCGCTGCTGGTGCCACGCTCGGCTGGGGCGATCGTGTCGATCCTCGCGGTGCTGAAGACGGGTGCGGCGTACCTGCCGATCGATCCGGCGCTGCCGACGGCGCGGATCGAATTCATGGTTGCCGATGCCGCACCGGTCGCTGCGATCACGACGACGGGTTCAGCCGATCGGCTCGACGGCTTGGGCGTGCGGATCGTGGATATGGATGACGCCCGCATCCAAGATTCGCCGGCCACTGCGTTGCCGGTGCCGGCACCCGATGACATCGCGTACGTCATTTACACATCAGGGACGACCGGTGTCCCCAAGGGTGTGGCCGTTGCGCATCGCAACGTGACGCAGTTCGTGACGGCGGCCAATGCTGAGGTGGCGGCTCGGCGGGTGTGGTCGCAGTGGCACTCGTTGGCATTCGATGTCTCGGTGTGGGAGATCTTCGGAGCGTTGTTGCAGGGCGCGCGGCTGATCGTAGTGCCCGAACAGGTGGCCGGATCACCCGAGGATCTGCATGCCTTGCTGGTCGCCGAAGGTGTCGAGGTGCTGTGTCAGACCCCGTCGGCGGCCGCGATGCTGTCGGCGGAGGGATTGGCCGCGACGACGTTGATGGTGGCAGGCGAGGCCTGCCCGACCGAGTTGGTCGACCGGTGGGCGCCGGGGCGGACGATGATCAACGCCTACGGCCCGACCGAGGCCACGGTGTACGCGGCAATGAGCACGCCACTGCAAGCGGGTTCCGATGTCGCGCCGATCGGCTCGCCGGTGTCGGGTGCGGCGCTGTTCGTGCTCGACGCGGGGTTGCGCCCGGTTGCCCCGGGTGTGGTCGGTGAGCTGTACATCGCCGGTGCCGGTGTGGCCGTGGGGTATTGGCTGCGCGGCGGACTTACAGCGTCGCGGTTCGTGGCGTGTCCGTTCGGTCGCCCGGGGGATCGGATGTATCGCACCGGTGATCTGGTGCGCTGGGACGCCGAGGGTCAGCTGGTGTATCTGGGCCGCGCCGACGAGCAGGTCAAGATCCGCGGTTTCCGCATCGAGCTGGGTGAGGTGCAGGCGGCGCTGGCCGCAGTCGATGGGGTTGCGCAGGCGGTGGTGGTCGCTCGCGAGGACCGTCCCGGCGACAAGCGCCTCGTCGGCTACATCACCGGCACGGCCGATCCGGTCGCGGCGCGCGTGGCGCTGGGACAGAAGTTGCCGGCCTATATGGTGCCCGCCGCGGTGGTCGTGATCGACGCGCTGCCGCTGACGGCGAACGGCAAACTCGACAAACGTGCACTGCCGGCACCGCAGTACTCCGACGCCGACCGTTATCGCGCACCGAGCACCCCGACCGAAGAAATCTTGGCCGGCATTTATGCCCAGGTGCTCGGGCTCGAGCGCGTCGGCGTGGACGACTCGTTCTTCGACCTCGGTGGGGATTCGCTGTCGGCGATGAGGGTGATCGCCGCGATCAACTCGGGCTTGGATGCCGGGTTGTCGGTGCGCGCCCTGTTCGAGGCGCCCACAGTCGCTGAGTTGGCCCCGCGCGTGGGCGTCGAAGGCACCGGACTCGAGCCGTTGGTGGCGGTGGAACGTCCCGCGGTGGTGCCGTTGTCGTTTGCTCAGAATCGGTTGTGGTTCGTCGACCAGTTGCAGGGGCCGTCGGCGATCTACAACATGGCCGTGGCGTTGCGGCTCGACGGTCGCCTCGATGCCGAGGCGCTGGGCCAGGCGCTGGCCGACGTGGCGGGCCGGCACGAAAGCCTGCGCACCCTGTTCGTGGCGGCCGACGGGGTCCCGCAGCAGTTCGTGGTCCCTGTCGAGCGAGCCGACTTGGGCTGGGACGTCGTCGACGCCATGGGATGGCCAGAAGCCGAACTACGTGAGGCGATCGACGCGGTGGTGCGCCGCCCGTTCGACCTTGCAGCCGAAATTCCCTTGCGCGCAAAGCTTTTCCAGGTTGGAGCAGACGTTCATGTGCTGGTTGCGGTGGTGCACCACATCGCCGCCGACGGCTGGTCTGTGACGCCACTGGTGGCCGACCTCGGCGCGGCGTATGCCAGCCGGTCTGCCGGCCAAGCCCCGGGTTGGGATCCGTTGCCGGTGCAGTACGTCGACTACACGCTGTGGCAACGCGCTCAACTCGGTGATCTGGACGACCCCGACAGCCGCGTCGCCGGGCAGCTGGCTTACTGGGAGCAGGCGCTGGCCGAAATGCCCGAGCGGTTGCAGTTGCCCACCGATCGGCCCTACCCGGTGGTGGCCGACTACCGCGGAGCGTCGGTGTCCTTCGAGTGGTCAGCAGAACTGCAGCAGCAGATTTCGCGGATCGCTCGCCAGCACGACGCGACGACCTTCATGGTGATCCAGGCCGCCCTTGCATTACTGCTGTCCAAGCTCAGTGCCAGCAACGATGTGGCGTTCGGCTTCGCCATCGCCGGGCGTAACGACCCGGCGCTCGACGGCCTGGTGGGCTTCTTCGTCAACACGCTGGTGCTGCGGATCGAGGTGGCCGGCGATCCCAGTGTCGCCGAGCTGCTCAGCGATGTGCGCGCGCGCAGCCTGGCCGCCTACGAGCATCAGGACGTGCCCTTCGAGGTGCTGGTGGAGCGGCTCAACCCGACCCGCAGCCTGGCCCATCACCCGCTGGTCCAGGTGATGCTGGCCTGGCAGAACCTGGCCGGGCAGGACATCGAACACCCCGGGCTGACCCTCGGGGACCTCGACGTCACCCCGTTACCCGCCGAAACCCGTACCGCGCGTATGGATTTGACGTTCTCCATGGCCGAGCGGTTCAGCGAACAGGGCGAGCCCACCGGCATCACCGGGACCGTCGAGTTCCGCACCGACGTGTTCGACGCTTCCAGTGTCGAGGCGCTGATCGAGCGGTTGCAGCGGGTGGTGGTGGCGATGGCTGCTGATCCGTTGCGGGCGTTGTCATCGGTGGATGTGGTTAACCCGGTTGAGTTGGCGCGGCTGGATGAGTTGGGTCATCGGGCGGTGTTGGGGTCGTCGGTGGGTGTGCCGATGTCGATTCCGGAGTTGTTCGCGATGCAGGTCGCGCGGACGCCGGAGGCGGTGGCGCTTTGTGGTGGGGGCCGGTCGTGGACCTACCGCGAGCTGGATGAGGCCTCTAATCGGTTGGCGCACATGCTGGTTGGTCGTGATGTCCGCCCGGGTGAGTGTGTGGCGTTGTTGTTGCCGCGGTCGGCGCAGGCGGTGGTCGCGATCTTGGGAGTGCTCAAGGCCGGGGCGGCGTATATGGCGATTGATCCGATGCATCCGGATGCGCGGATCGGGTTCATGCTTGCTGATACAGCGCCGGTGGTGGCGTTGAGTACCGCTGAGTTGGCGCCGCGCTTGGGTGGTGCGGTGGCGGTGATCGATATCAACGATCCGGGCATCGACGCACAGCCGTCCAGCGCGTTGGCGGCGCCGGCGCCCGATGATTCGGCCTATGTCATTTACACCTCGGGTACGACGGGTGTGCCCAAGGGAGTGGTGGTCGCCCATCGGGTGGTGACGCAGTTACTGGGTGCGTTGCCGGCGCATCTACCGGTTTCGGGCGTGTGGTCGCAGTGGCATTCATTGGGCTTCGACGTTTCGGTGCAGGAGATCTTCGGGGCGTTGCTCAACGGGGCCCGGTTGGTGGTGGTCCCCGATGAGGTGGTGCGGTCGCCGCAGGATTTCCACGCGTTGTTGATCGCCGAGGGTGTGACGGTGCTCAGTCAAACGCCCTCGGCGTTGGCGGTGCTCTCGCCGCAGGGCCTAGATGCGGTGCGGTTGTTGATCACGGGTGGTGAGGCGTGTCCACCCGAATTGGTGGAGCGTTGGGCGCCGGATCGGGTGATGATCAATGTCTGTGGGCCGACGGAGACGTCGGTGTTCGCGGCGATCAGTGCGCCGCTGGCGCCGGGGGCCGAAGTGGTGCCGATCGGCACCCCGGTGCCCGGTGCGGCGTTATTCGTGTTGGACCAGTGGTTGCGGCCGGTGCCTGTCGGGGTCGTCGGTGAGTTGTATGTGGCCGGCCGGCTGGGCTCCGGGTATGTGCGTCGGGCATCGTTGACCGCGTCGCGGTTTGTGGCCTGCCCGTTCGGGGGTCCCGGCCAGCGGATGTATCGCTCCGGGGACTTGGTGCGTTGGGGTGCTGACGGCCAGTTGGTGCATCTGGGGCGTGCTGATGAGCAGGTCAAGATCCGCGGTTACCGTATCGAGCTCGGTGAGGTAGCCGCCGCGATCGCCGACTGCGATGGCGTAGACCAGGCGGTGGTGATCGCGCGGGAGGATTCCCCCGGCGAGAAGCGGTTGGTGGGGTATGTCACCGGGGCCACCGACCCCGCCGTCGTGCGTGAGCAACTCGGGCAGAGGTTGCCCGCTTATATGGTGCCCGCGGCGGTGGTGGTGCTCGAGGTGTTGCCGTTGACCGCGAACGGCAAGCTGGACCGGCGGGCATTGCCGGCCCCGGAGTACGCCGATGTGGATCATTACCGGGCGCCCAGTACCCCGACCGAGGAAATCCTGGCCGGCATCTTCGCCCAGGTCCTGGGTGTGAGACGGGTCGGAGTCGACGATTCCTTCTTCGACCTCGGCGGCGACTCGCTGTCGGCGATGCGCGTCATCGCGGCCATCAACGCCGGTATGGATGCCGCGCTTTCGGTGCGCGCGCTTTTTGAGGCGCCGACGGTGGCGCAGTTGGCGCCGCGTATCGGTGCCGGCGGTGCTGTGCTCGAGCCGCTGGTGAGCGCGCCGCGCCCGGCGATAGTGCCGTTGTCGTTCGCCCAGCAGCGGTTGTGGTTCATCGACCAGCTCCAAGGCCCCTCGGCGATCTACAACATTGCCGTGGCGTTGCGCATGAGCGGTCACCTCGACACCCGCGCACTGGGCCAGGCGCTGACCGACGTGGTCGCCCGCCACGAAAGCCTGCGCACCCTGTTCACCGCACCTGAGGGCATTCCTCAGCAGCTGGTGGTGCCCGCCGAGGAGTCCGATTTCGGCTGGCAGGTCATCGACGCCGGCGGGTGGTCCGAGGGCCGGCTCGACGAGGCGATCGACTCCGCTGTCCGTCGTCCGTTCGACCTGGCTACCGAAATCCCGCTGCGCGCAAGCCTTTTCCGAATCACTGACGATCACCACGTGTTGGTGGCGGTGGTGCACCATATCGCCGCCGACGGGTGGTCGATCAAGCCGTTGGTCGCGGACATCGGCGTCGCGTACGCCAGCCGGTCCGCCGGGCAGGCTCCGGGTTGGGAGCCGTTGCCGGTGCAGTACGTCGACTACACGCTGTGGCAGCGCGACCAACTCGGCGACATCGACGACCCCGACAGCCGCATCGCCGCGCAGCTCGCCTACTGGGAACAGGCGCTGGCCGGCATGCCCGAGCAGCTGCAGCTGCCCACCGACCGGCCCTACCCGCCCGTCGCCGACTACCGCGGCGCCCGTGTGCCCGTGCAATGGCCGGCGGAGCTGCAGCAGCAAGTCGCCCGGGTGGCGCGTGTGCACAACGCGACCAGCTTCATGGTGATGCAGGCCGCGTTGGCGGTGCTGCTGTCGAAGATCAGCGCGAGCAGCGACGTCGCGGTGGGCTTCGCGATCGCCGGGCGGGGCGACACCGCGCTCGACAACCTGGTCGGCTTCTTCGTCAACACCCTGGTGCTGCGGGTCGAGGTGTCCGGCGACCCGACCGTCGAGGAGCTGCTCGGCGACGTGCGCGGCCGCAGTCTGGCTGCCTACGAACACCTCGACGTGCCGTTCGAGGTACTGGTCGAGCGGCTCAACCCGACCCGGTCGATGACGCACTCCCCGCTGGTGCAGGTGATGCTGGCCTGGCAGAACTTCGCCGGGCAGGCGAGTGATCCCGCCGAGATCGCCCTCGGTGATCTGGACGTCGCGCCGCTGCCGGTGGACACCCGCACCGCCCGCATGGACCTGACGTTCTCGCTGGGCGAGTACTGGAGCGAGGACGGCGACCCGGCCGGGATCCGCGGCGAGGTGGAATACCGCACCGACGTGTTCGACCCGGCCAGCATCGAGGCGCTGATCGAGCGACTGGAGCGGGTGGTGACCGCGATGACCGCCGAGCCCGCACGGCGGCTCTCCACGATAGATCTGCTCGACGACGCAGAGCGCGCCCGCCTCGACGAGATCGGTAACCGCGCAGCGCTGACCCAGCCGACAACCGCTTCGGCGTCGATTCCGGCGGTGTTCGCCGAGCAGGTGCGACGCGCGCCGGAAGCGGTGGCGATCAGTTGCGGGACGCAGTCGTGGACCTACCGCGAGGTCGAGGAGGCAGCCGATCGGTTGGCTCACCTGTTGACGGGACAGGGCGTCGGTCCGGGCGAGTGCGTGGCGCTGTTGTTGCCGCGGTCGGCCGAGATGATCGTCGCGATCCTGGCGGTGCTCAAAACCGGGGCTGCCTATCTGCCCATCGACCCGGCACTGCCCGCGGCGCGGATGGAGTTCATGGTCGCCGATGCTGCACCGATCGTCGCCGTCACGAATAGCGAGCTCGCCGAGCGGCTGGCCGGCGGCGACCTGCCGGTCGTCGACATCGACGACCCGCGCATCGACACTTACCCGGCCGGCGCAGCGTTGCCCACCCCGGACGCCGACGACATCGCCTACCTGATCTACACCTCCGGAACCACCGGCGTGCCCAAGGGCGTGGCCGCCACCCACCGCAACGTCATCCAACTGCTCGAGCAACTGCATCGATACCTGCCGGTGACCGGCGTGTGGACGCAGTGCCACACGTACGGGTTCGACACCTCGGTCTGGGAGACGTGGTCGCCGCTGCTGCACGGCGGCCGGGTGGTTGTGGTGCCCGACTCGGTGACCCGTTCGCCCGAGGACTTCGAGGCTCTCCTGGTGGCCGAACAGGTCAGCGTCCTCACCCAGACCCCCTCGGCGGTCGGGGTGTTGTCGCCGGAGAGTCTGGGTTCGCTGGCGTTGGTGGTGGCCGGTGAGGCCTGCCCACCCGAACTGGTCGACCGGTGGGCGCCGGGCCGGACGATGATCAACGCCTACGGCCCGACCGAGACGACGATGGTCGTGATGCTCAGCGCGCCGCTGACGCCGGGTTCCTGGGTGGTGCCCATCGGTGCGCCGGTGCCGACGGCGGCGTTGTTCGTGCTCGACAGCGCGATGCGCCCGGTGCCGCCCGGCGTGGTCGGTGAGTTGTACGTGGCCGGTCGCGGGCTGGCGTGCGGGTACGTGCGCCGGTCGGGGTTGACCGCGTCGCGGTTCGTGGCCTGTCCGTTCGGCGGACCGGGCGAGCGGATGTACCGCACCGGCGATCTGGTGTGTTGGGGCGCCGACGGCCAGCTGCAGTATCTCGGGCGTGCCGACGAGCAGGTCAAGATTCGCGGCTACCGCATCGAGCTCGGCGAGGTGCAGGCGGCGCTGGCGGCCTGCGACGGAGTGCAGCAGGCGGTGGTGGTCGCCCGTGCCGACGGCCCCGGCGACAAGCGCCTGGTGGGATACATCACCGGGACGGCCGACCCGGCCGAGACCCGCGCGACGCTGGCCGGGCGGTTACCGGCGTACATGGTGCCAACTGCGGTGGTGCTGCTGCCCGCGCTGCCGCTGACGCCGAACGGCAAACTCGACACCCGGGCCCTGCCCGCCCCGGTGTACCAGGACGTCGATCGTTACCGCGCCCCCGGCAATGCGGTCGAGGAACTCCTGGCCGCCATCTATGGGGAGGTGCTCGGGCTGGAGCGGGTCGGCGTCGACGACTCGTTCTTCGAACTCGGCGGTGACAGCATCCTGTCGATGCAGGTGGTGGCTCGGGCCCGCGCCACCGGACTGCGGTGCCGCCCGCGCGACCTGTTCGTCGAACAGACCGTGGCTCGGTTGGCCCGGGTGGTTCGGGTGGCGGACGGCGAGGCCGGCGAGGTCGACGAGGGCGTCGGACCGGTGGCCGCTACTCCGATCATGAGGTGGCTGGAAGCTGTCGACGGCCCGGTCGGCGAGTTCAACCAGACGATGGTGGCGCAGGCCCCCGCGGGCGTGAAAAGGGCCGACGTGCTCGCGGTGTTGCAGGCGTTGCTCGACCGCCATGCCATGCTGCGGCTGCGCGTCGACGATGACGGTGCTGGCGGCTGGGCGCTACACGTGCCTGAAGCCGGCTCGGTTGCCGCGGATGAATGCCTGCTGACGGTCGACGCGTTGAGCGAGCAAGCGCTGCTGGAAGCGCGGTCACGGTTGAACCCGGCCGCCGGGGTGATGGTGAGCGCGGTGTGGGCCGGTTCGACCGGCCAGCTCGCGCTGATCGTCCACCACCTCGCGGTCGACGGGGTTTCGTGGCGAATCCTGTTGGAAGACTTGAACATCGCGTGGGCGCAGCACCACGGCGGCCAACCGATCGCCCTGCCGGCGAACGGGACGTCGTTCGCCCGCTGGTCCACCCTCTTGGCGGAGCACGCGCGGCAGCCGGAGGTCGTCGGCCAAGCCGACACTTGGCGGCTGGTGGCGTCGACGCCGGGGGTGTTGCCGTCATTGCAACCGGCGCTGGACACGTTCGCGACGGCCGGGCGGTTGTCGACCGAACTTGACGTCGAAACGACTCGGATGCTGCTCGGCGAGGTTCCCGCGGCGTTTCATGCCGGTGTACAGGACATCTTGCTGATTGCATTCGGTCTGGCGGTCGCTGAGCTGGCGGCCGCCCGGGCGCCGATCTGCATCGACGTCGAGGGCCACGGGCGTGACGAGGACCTTGCCGACGACGTCGACCTGACGCGCACGGTGGGGTGGTTCACGACGAAGTACCCGGTGGCGTTGAGTGTGGGGGGGCTGGATTGGGCGCAGGTGGCCGCCGGTGAACCTGCGCTGGGTGCGGTGGTCAAAGACGTTAAGGAACAGCTGCGCGCATTGCCGGACGGCTCGACCTACGGTCTGCTGCGTTACCTGAACCCCGATGTCGAGCTGAGCGGGCCAGACCCGGCGATCGGCTTCAACTACCTGGGCCGGGTGGGCGCGGCCGGTGCCCAGCTTTCCGAGGACATGTGGCGGATCAGCCAAGACGGCCTGTCGATGGCCGGCTCCGTCGCGGCCATCCCCATGCCGCTCGCCCACACCGTGGAACTCAACGCCGGCACCGCCGAAACCGATAGCGGCCCACAGCTGCACGCCAACTGGTCGTGGGCGTCTTCGGTGGTCGATCACGATCAGGTGGAGCGGCTGAGCCGGTTGTGGGCCGAAGCGCTGGCCGGAATCTGCGCGCATGTGCGTGCTGGTGGGGGTGGGTTGACACCGTCGGATCTCAAGCCGGTCCGGCTGACCCAGCAGCAGGTCGACCAGCTGCAGCAGCGATACCCCGTCGCCGACGTGCTGCCGTTGACCCCCCTGCAACAGGGCCTGCTGTTCCACGCCGGCACCGCCGAGAGCAGCGACGACCTGTACGCGGTTCAGCTGAACATCACCGTGACCGGCGCGCTCGATCCGCAGCGACTGCAGGCCGCGGTGCAGGCGGTCGTCGACCGGCACCCGCATCTCGCGGCGCGGTTCTATGCGGAGTTCGACGAGCCGGTGCAGGTCATCGTGTCCGACCCGGTCGTGCCATGGCAGTACATGGACCTCACTACCGAGAACCACGAGCCCGACGTCGACGCGCAGTTGCAGAGCGTATGTGCGGCCGAACGCGCCGCGGTCTGCGATCTCGCGGGCCAGTCCGCCTTCCGGGCGGCGCTGCTCCGGGTCGCGGCGGATCGGCACCGGTTCGTGCTGACCAACCACCACATCGTCATCGATGGCTGGTCGCTGCCGATTCTGTTGGGGGAGATCATCGCCGGTTATTACGGGCAACCGCTGGCTGCGCCGGTGTCGTATCGCCGGTTTGTGAGCTGGCTGGCTGATCGTGACCTGGATGCGGCGCGCGCGGCGTGGGCTCAGGTGTTGGCCGGGTTTGATACTCCGACGTTGGTGGCCGGGCCGGGCCGGGTGGCGTTGGGGCGGCGCGCGGTGGTCTCCCAGCGGGTGGGTGAGCAGACCACGGCGGCGTTGGGGGAGTTGGCGCGGTCGCAGCAGACCACGTTGAGCACGGTGTTGCAGGGTGCTTTTGTGCAGGTGTTGTGTGAGTTGACTGGTCAGCATGATGTGGCCTTTGGCACTGCGGTTTCGGGGCGTCCGGCTGAGGTGGCTGGCGCCGAGTCGATGGTGGGTCTGTTGATCAATACGGTGCCGGTGCGCGCGACGCTGACCGCGGCGACGACGATCGCGGGGTTGTTGGAGCAGCTGCAAAGCGCCCATAACCTGACCCTGGAGCATCAGCATCTGGCGCTAAGCGAGATTCACCGCCTCACCGGCCAAGATCAACTGTTTGACACGTTGTTCGTTTATGAGAACTATCCGGTCGATACCGCCGCGGTGGCCGGTGAGCACGAGTTGGCGGTCACCGAGGTCGCGGTTCGCGAGTACAACCACTACCCGTTGACGGTGGCGGTCGCGCCGGGCCCGCAGTTGGGTCTTCGGGTCGAATACGACACCGATGTGTTTGATGTGGCCGGTGTTGAGGTGTTGGTGCAGCGGTTGCAGCGGGTGTTGGTGGCGATGACGGTTGATCCGTTGCG
>NZ_LQIS01000055.1 GCF_001499905.1 Mycobacterium sp. GA-1285
CACTGAAACGGCCGCCGAAACACAAACCGCACCGCATCAGCAGACATCGCAAACAACGCCCCGACCGCCTGCATCGGGCCCGCCAAATTCCGCAACGGCGGCAGACCCGCAGACCACCGCTCTGGCCCACTAGCTTGCGCCACTGCCGTCTCCCTCCAGGATGGTCACCGCCGCCACCGCGGTGGGCCCGCCAATGTTATGGGCAAGGCCGATCCGCGCGCCGTCAACCTGGTTGGTGGCTTCGCCGCGGAGTTGTGCGAAGAGCTCGACACACTGCGCGACACCGGTCGCGCCGGGCGGATGGCCTTTGGCCTTCAGCCCCCCACTCGGGTTCACGGGCAACCCCCCGCCGATCGTCGTAACTTCGGCTTCGACGAGTTTGTGGCCCCCGTACCTCTCGGCGAATCCCAGATCTTCATAGCTGATCAGCTCGATGCCCGTGAAGAAATCGTGAACTTCCGCCACATGAACTTCGCCAGGAACAAGACTGGCCATCTCAAAAGCCTGCTTGGCGGCGCGCACCGTCGCCGGCATCGTGGTCATATCGGCCTTGTGTTGGTGCATCACGGAGTCGAGGCCGAGTCCGACTCCGCGAATCCATACCGGGCGATTTGTGAATCGGTCGACGACGTCTTCCGCGGCGAGGATCAGAGCGGCCGCACCGTCGCTTTGCGGCGCGCAGTCGTACAGCCGAAACGGGGTGACGACGATCGGCGCTTGCATCGCCTGTTCCACGGTGATCTCGAATCGCAACCGTGCCTTGGGGTTGCTCACACCGTGCCGGTGGTTCTTCACCGCGATCATGGCGAGGTGCTCCGGAGTCGCCTGCGTCTCATGCAGATAGCGCCGGACGTGCAACGCGAATCCGGCGGGCGAGACCACTCCGAGCGGGTAGTCCCAGGCCATGTCGCGGGCCATCGCCTCCCACTCCCACAGCATGTCCCGCGACGTGGTGTCCCGCAGCTTGTCGGCGCCCATCACCAGCGCGACGTCGAATGCTCCGGAAGCGACACCGAACAGCGCGTTGCGGATCGCGTCGTTGCCTGTCGCGCAGGAGTTTTCGACACGCGTCACCGGCAGGTCGGGAAGACCGAGCGAGTCGGCCAGGATGCCCGCCGGGAAACCATCGGCGGTACCCATGGCACCGAACCAGGCGGCCTCGAGGTCCGACGTCTTCAGCCCCTTGTCGACGCTGGCCGCGCACTCGGCGAAAGCCATCGGCAGAAGGTCCTTGAGTCCGAGCGCGAAATGCTCGCCGAACGCGGTCATACCGGCGCCGACGACTGCTACGCGCCTCATGCCGCCACCGGTTCCGGCTCGAACATGTAGCCGTAGTCGGGGACACCGGAGCGCACTGCGACGCGGCGCAGCGCCAGGCGACCGCGAGTACCGATGTCCACCGACCCCGGTTCAGCCCCGGTCACCTTGACCAACGCCCGCACGCCGACTCCGTCGAGTTCGACGATCGCCAGGGAGTACGGCGTCCGCAGGCCGGGTACCGGCATGTGCACCGTCGTCTCCGTGTAGACGGTTCCGGTGCGCGGCAACGGAACCAGCTCGTAACGCGTCGACAGGGTGGCATCGTCGGCCACCCGGTAGCGCGGCGGGAAATCGAGTCCATCGGAGTCGGGGTGGCGTCCGGCCTCCCAGCGCACCTTGGCCTCGAACGCGCGCTCGTAGGCGGCGAGTGAGATCGGGATCTGGGCGTCACCGGCGATAGTGCCCGCGGGTTGTGGACGCGCGGTTGGCTCGCGCCGGTGCAACTCCGCGACCCCGCCTGTGACCGTGATCCCGGACAGACTCGCCTGTTCGACGGCGACGAGCGGACCGGTCGAATTGCCTTCGGCCATACCGGCCAGCGCGAACAAGCCGGCGCTCGCGCCGGTGGTGGGCAGCGGGGGCGGGTCCCCGATCGTCAGCTCGGCCGCCCACGAATGGTCCACACCGGCGACCGCGGCGGGGGTGTCCAGCCAGGCCGCCTCCAGTGAGGCGATGAGCCCACGCTCGTGTAGGAGGCGGGGGTCGCCGTAGTCGTGTACGCCACCGGTTGCCTTGCGGGTGCGCACGGGAAGGCTGCGCGCCACGCGGGCCGCGGTACGCACCTGCAGTCCCCGTTCGGCGGTGAGTATCGCGGCCGCTCCGGCCGGATTGAGGTCGGTTCCGATGATCAAGGTCCGCGGCCGCGCCGAGCTGCACGCGTCGAGCGTCGCCGGCGCACCACCGAGGCGCTCGTCGACCTCGAGCTCGGGGTCCAACCCGAGTCCGGCGAGCAACACCGCCGCATTGCTGCTGTCGAGCAGCGGCAGGTCACGGCTGACCAGCACCACCCGTTCGACGGCCCCGCTGGCGATCAGTGCCGCCCGTCCCGCCTCGACGGCGAGGGTTACGGCGTCCTCGTCGTCACCCGGCTCGCGATGTAGCGGCGTACCCCAGCACGGCAGGTAAGTGCCGATCGAGGCGACGTAGGGCATGGGCGGGCTCTCGGGTCTAGGTGACGGCGCCGGCCGTCTTCAGCTCGATGATGCGGTCCCAGTCCAAGCCGAGTTCCAGCAAGATCTCGTCAGTTTGCTGGGCGAATGCCGGTGCGGGTCCGGTCTGGGGAGCGCTGACATCGAACTGAACCGGGTTGGCAACCAGTTCGAGCTCACCGGCCCGCACCAGATAGTCGTTGGCGCGGATCTGGGCGTCCTCGGCGGCCTGCAGCGTGTCCTGCACCGGGGCCCACGGGCCCAGCAGCGTCGCGAACCGCTCGCTCCACTCCGCGAGCGGTCGCTTCGACATCGTCTCCTTCAGGATCTCCGCTGCCGCCTCGGTGTTTTCGGCGATCGACTCCGCTGTCGCGAAGCGCGGGTCATCGGCGAGATCGTCGAGGCCCATGTGCTTGCAGACGTCTGCCCAGAACTTCGTGGGCTGCATCATCACGAACGAGATGTAGCGGTCGTCGGCGGTCGGGTACAGCCCCACGAGCGGGTTGATCGGTGAGCCGTGCACACCGGGCGGGAAGGCCTCCATGCGCTGGCCGAGGTGATTGGTCAGCGCGACCGTGTGCCCGAGCGACCAGAGCCCGCTGCCCAGTAGGGACACGTCGACGACCGAAGGCTCGCCGGTGCGTTCGCGCTTGAGCAGGGCCGCGGCGATACCGCCCGCGAGGTTCGTGCCCGAGATCGTGTCGCCGTAGGCGGGTCCCGGCGGACCAACCATGCCCGGCGTGCCGGGCGGCGTGATGGTGGCCGCGGTACCCGCGCGGCACCAGAACGCGGTCATGTCGTACCCGCCCTTGACGGATTCCTCGCCACGCGGCCCGAGTGCGCTGCCCCTGGCGTAGATGATGGTCGGATTCACCGCCCGGATGTCGTCGACGTCGATGCCGAACCGCTGCCGGTGCCCCGGAAGGAAACTGGTCAGGAAGACGTCCGCCCGCCGGGCCAGTTCAAGCAGCACCTCTTTGCCTTCGGGCACCGACATGTCGAGCCCGATGCTGCGCTTGCCACGGTTGGCGTGCTCGATGTTGGGATTGGGATCGCCCTCCACGCGCAGCAGGCCGGTCTGCCGCAGCCCCCGTTGCGGATCACCGGTCACCGCGTGTTCGACCTTGACCACGTCGGCGCCCCACTCCCGCAGCACCGCACCTGCCGACGGGACGAACCCGTACATCGCGACTTCCAGGACGCGAATGCCGTCCAACGGTCCACTCATCAGCCGGTCACCACCGTCGCGAACGTCTTGGACTCGAGAAACTCGTCGAGGCCGGCCCTGCCCATCTCTCGGCCGATGCCGGACTGCTTGTATCCACCGAAAGGACTGTCGGGGCTGAAGTAGTTGCCGCCGTTGATGGAGAACGTTCCCGTGCGGATGCGACGGGCGACCGCGAGCGCGCGGTCCTCGCTGCCGAACACGGCGCCGGACAGGCCGTAGATGGAGTTGTTGGCGATCCGGACCGCATCGTCGTCGTCCTCGTAAGCGATGACCACGAGTACCGGCCCGAACACCTCCTCCTGGGCGATCTCGCTGTCGGGGTCGACGTCGGTCAGCAGCGTCGGCGTATAGAAGTAGCCCGGGTCGACCTTCTCGCCGCCAGTCACCAGCTTGGCCCCGGACTCGACCGCCCGCTTGACCATGCCGTCGACCTTTTCGCGCTGCTTCTCGCTGATCAGTGGTCCCATGTAGGTGCCTGGTTCGGCCGGATCGCCGTAGCGGACCAGTCCGAAGTTGTTCTTGACCAGCTCGACGATCTCGTCGTGGTGTGTGCGCGGCACCAGCAGCCGCGACGTCAGCGCGCAGCCCTGACCGGCGTGGGTGACCATGCTGAAGGCGCTGAACAATGCGGCCATGGTGAAGTCGGCGTCGTCGAGCACGATCGCCGCCGATTTGCCGCCCAGCTCGAGGAAGACCTTCTTCAGAGTCTCGCTCGCGGCAGCCATGATCCGGCGCCCGGTCGGGGTCGACCCGGTGAACGTCACCATGTCGACGTCCGGGCTGCTGGTCAGCGCGGCGCCCACCTCGGGATCGGCGCCGCTGAGCACGTTGACCACACCGGCGGGAATGTCGGTGTGGTTGGCGATCAGCTCACCGAGCGCGAGCGTGATCAACGGGGTATCCGGAGCGGATTTCAGAACCACGGTGCAGCCGGCCGCCAGCGCCGGTGCCAGCTTCGCGAGTGCGAGCTGATTGGGGTAGTTGTAGGCGATGATCGCGGCCACCACGCCTGCGGCTTCCTTCTCCACCCATCGGTGATGCTGCAAACCGCGGCTTTCGATGTTCCCGAGATCCTCGGTCATCGGATACGTCTTCAACAGCTCGGCGTAGTACCGCACGATCTCGATCGGCTGGTCCAGCTGCGCACCCTGGCACAGCGCTTCGGTCGCGCCGACTTCGGCGATCGTCAGCGCGGCGAGTTCGTCACGGTGCTCGACGAGCGCCCGGTGGAACTGCTCGAGGCACCGGATGCGCAGTTCGGTGTTGGTCGACCAGTCGGTTTCGTCAAAGGCTCGACGCGCGGCGGCGACGGCCGCTCCGACGTCGGCGACGGTGGCATCCGGTGCCTGCCCGAGCACTTGGCCGGTGGCGGGGTTGATCGAAGGAAACGTCCGGGAGGTCTCGAGCAGCTGTCCGCCGATCAGCAGCCGGCGGTCGACGCCGACGGTTCCGGCGGCACGTTCCTCACTCGAGACGAGGGTCGCTTCCTGCATCATCCTCCTCAGAAAGTGCTGGGGTTCTCACGTGGGGTTCTCGCAGTGTGATGGAAACTCCATTCTCATCACCGGCGAATCATACATTCGCACAGAGAGAACTCAAGAGAATGATCGGTATCGCCGCTGCCTGCGGATTGCGGTGCGACAATCATCGGTCGAACGTCTCACCGGTGCGTATCACCAGCGCCTCGTGTCTTGCGGAGTCGCAAGAGCCGAGAGTACGGTTCTCATAATCGAAAGGACGATTCTTGATGACGTCGCACACGCGTGGGGGTACCGCCCGCCCGAAGGGCAGGGGGAGAGCGAAATGACAGACGCCCAGGCGGAGGCATGAAGAACGCCGTCGTGACCGGAGGCGGTTCGGGGATCGGGCTGGCCGTCGCGCAACGTCTGCGCGCCGACGGCATGCACGTCGCGACCATCGACGTCAATCCGTCGGACGCCGACTTCGCCTTCACCGCAGACGTGACCGACCGGGCTCAGGTCGAGCAGGCGCTCGACGCCATCCGCGCCCAACTCGGGCCCGTCACGGTGCTGGTGAACGCCGCCGGGCTGGAGAAGTTCAAGCGGTTCACGGATCTGAAGTTCGAGGACTGGCAACGCGTGATCGACGTCAACCTCAACGGCGTGTTCCACTGCGTCCAGGCGGTCCTGCCCGACATGATCGACGCCGGCTGGGGCCGCATCGTGAACATCTCGTCGTCCAGCACCCATTCCGGTCAGCCCTACATGGCCCCGTATGTGGCCGCCAAGTCCGCGGTCAATGGGCTCACCAAGTCGCTCGCGTTGGAGTACGGGCCCTCCGGCATCACCGTCAACGCCGTACCGCCCGGCTTCATCGACACCCCGATGCTTCGCAAGTCCGAGGAGCGCGGCTACCTGGTGGTGCAACAGAACATCGACTCGACACCCGTGCGCCGCATCGGCAAGCCCGAAGACATCGCGGCCGCCTGCGCATTCCTGGTCTCCGACGAGGCCGGATACATCACCGGACAGATTCTGGGCGTCAACGGCGGCCGAAACACATAGCGGCTACAAGTAATAGGGAAAGGATCCTCAGTGGGACGCGTACAGGGAAAGGTCGCATTCGTCACCGGAGCGGCGCGCGGGCAGGGGCGCAGCCATGCGCTCCGGCTGGCTGAGGAGGGCGCCGACATCATCGCGGTCGACCTCTGCGAGAACATCGACACCATCGGCTATCCGATGGCCACACCGGAGGATCTCGAGGAGACCGCGGCCTTCATCGAGAAGACCGGCCAGCGCGTGGTCACCGCCAAGGCCGACGTGCGTGAAGCCTCCCAGCTGAAGGCGGCACTCGAGGACGGCATCGCCCAGCTCGGTGGGCTCGACATCGTCGTCGCCCAGGCCGGTGTCGCGGGGATGAAAGGCCAACCGCCCCTGCAGGCGTGGATCGACGTCATCAACACCAACCTGATCGGGACCATCAACGCAATCCAGGTGTCGCTGCTGCACCTCAAGGAAGGCGCGTCGATCATCGCGACCGGTTCCACCGCGGCGCTGATGGACACTCACCAGAAGAACGACCCGGGCAACGACCCCGGGGGCATGGCCTACGTGCACTCCAAGCGCGCGCTGTCGGCTTACGTCCACGACCTGGCCACCGAGCTCGCGCCCCGCGGAATCCGGGCCAACGTCGTGCATCCCACCAACTGCAACACCAACATGCTGCAGAGCGAGCCGATGTACCGCTCGTTCCGGCCGGACCTCGAGAAGCCCGAACTCAAGGATGCCGAACCGGTCTTCTACGTCCAGCAGGCCATGAAGGTGCCGTGGGTCGAGCCGGTGGACATCAGCAACGCGGTGCTCTGGCTCGCCTCCGACGAGGCCCGCTTCGTCACCGGCGCGCAGCTGCGGGTCGACGCCGGCGGCTACTTGAAGTGGTACGACTACCACAACTGAGCGGAGGGGTTGCGACAGTGAAGGTTTGGGTTGACGGGACGCGCTGCCAGGGCCACACCCTGTGCGCGATGATCGCCCCCGACTCGTTCGAGCTCGATGATGTCGACGGCCATGCGTCGGCGGTGCACGAAGTGGTGCCGCCCGATCAGGAGGACCTGGTGAGGGAGGCCGCGCATTCATGTCCGGAGCAGGCGATCGTCATCGAATGACGGTGTTGCCGACCGCCAAGGAACCAATAGGAGACACGCCGTGACCATCGACGGCAGCGATGTCGCGACCGACGACGACCGCAAGAAGAACAGATACCATTTCGACCGGCACACGCCGGAATACCGCCTGCAGTTCGAGAAGATCACCGAAGAGATGCACTCCCGGTGTCCATTGGCGTGGACCGACACCTACAACGGGCACTGGGTGGCGGCGGGCAGCAAGGAGGTATTCGAGCTCGCCCGCTGCCCCGCGGTGTCGAATCATCACGACATCACGGGCGAGACACCGTTCCAGGGCATCACGATCCCGAAAGCCAGTCGTGCCACCGTGGTTCGCGGTGGGATCCTGGAAATGGACGAGCCCGAACACAGCGCATACCGCGGTGCGCTGAACCCGTATCTGTCGCCGGCGGCCATCAA
Organism: Mycobacterium sp. GA-1285; assembly: GCF_001499905.1. Taxonomy (GTDB): domain Bacteria; phylum Actinomycetota; class Actinomycetes; order Mycobacteriales; family Mycobacteriaceae; genus Mycobacterium. The sequence goes on from NZ_LQIS01000055.1 coordinate 7,742, forward strand.
ACGCTGGGAACCGTTCGTCGACGAGATCACCCGCGCGGCACTCGATGAGCACATCGAGTCGGGCCGGATCGACTTCGTCGAGCACCTCGCCAACGTCGTGCCCGCGGTGTTCACGCTGGCGATGATGGGCATCGACCTCAAGAAGTGGAACGTCTACAGCGAGCCGACCCACGCCTCGGTGTACACGCCCGAACACGCCCCCGAGCGGGAGAAGATCAACGAACAGCACCGCGAGATGGGGATCGACCTCATCAACAACATGATGGAGATCCGGGAGAACCCGCGGCCCGGACTGGTGAATGCGCTGCTGCAGTTGCGGATCGATGGGGAACCTGCGCCGGACATGGAGATCCTCGGCAACCTGGGGCTGATCATCGGCGGCGGGTTCGACACCACCACGGCACTGACCGCGCATGCCCTTGAGTGGCTCGGGGAACACCCCGACGAGCGCGAGCGCCTCAGCCGCGAGCGCGACACCTTGTTGCACCCCGCCACGGAGGAGTTTCTGCGGTTCTTCACGCCTGCGCCCGGCGACGGCCGGACATTCGCCGAAGACGTCGAGGTCGAAGGTCAGCAGTTCAAGAAGTTCGAGCGACTGTGGCTGTCGTGGGCGATGGCCAACCGCGATCCCTCGGTGTTCGAGAAGCCGAACGAGGTGATCCTGGACCGTAAGGGCAACCGGCACTTCAGTTTCGGTATCGGGGTGCACCGCTGTGTGGGCTCCAACGTGGCCCGCACGGTGTTCAAGTCGATGCTGACCGCCGTGTTGGACCGCATGCCGGATTATTTGTGCGACCCCGAGGGCACCGTTCACTACGACACCATCGGGGTGATCCAGGGCATGCGTAACCTCCCCGCCACCTTCACTCCCGGCAAGCCATTGGGGCCGGGGCTCGACGAGACGTTGGAGAAGCTTCAGCGCATCTGCAATGAGCAGGAACTGGCCCGGCCGATCACGGAACGGAAGGAAGCGGCCGTCATTACCTGAACCGCGCTCGCCACGGGTGCGAAGGTGCTTTGATGGGCAGCGGGCGGGGACATGGGAGGAAATCGGTGACCCGGTTGAGGATCTTCGTCGCAGCGGCTGCGCTCATGGTCGCCGCGAGCATCGTCGCTCCACAGCAGGCCCAGGCCATGATGCCGCTGGGCAACTACGATCTGCAGACCAACCGCTACACACAAGCGTCGTGGTTCTGGTACGTCACCAACTGCTGGCCGAACAAGGAGCCGGACTGCGTGAAAGTCAGCGCAGGTCCGCGGTTGAAGTTCTACGCGTACTACGATGGAGAGGCGCGCCTGGTCAACGGTCGGTACACCATGACCGTCGACGTCCCTGACGGCTTGATCTGTCCAGGCCAACGACTCCCGACTCGGGAAACCTACTCGTGGGATGAGATCTCACTGGTTGGCACCATCGAGTCTCATTACAACGTCGGCTGTTTCAACGGCCCACCGGGTATGCAGTTCTGGACGTTCAAGCTGCAGCGGCTGTAGTTCCTTGGGCGGATTCGTCGGGCTCCTGAATCACGCGCCCGGCGGCGGAACGAAGCCGCCCAGCACCCGTTCGATCCCGCGGGCGACCGCCAGCGTCGTGCGGTCCTCCAGGTAAGGTCCGACCACCTGAAGACCGACGGGCAGTCCTTCAGCGGTGCGTCCGACCGGTACCGCTGTTGCCGGTAGGTAGGCAACGGTCGGCAACCCGACCCAGCCGAAAAGGTCCAAATACGGACGGCTTCCGCTGGCCACCACCAGAGCCCGGTCCGCCATGGGCTCGAGGTGGTCGTGGGGTATGGCGGGCACCATGGCCACCGGCATGATCAACGCGTCGACCTGGCGAAAGTAGTTCCACATCTGCGCTCGCATCTGCTGCCGTCGCTCGTCGGCCACCAGCCAGTCCCGGTGATGCAGCGTTGACGACGGGTCCATCAGGGGGTAGAGCAGTTCCATGTGCAGCCTGACCACTTCGGGCAGGCTCACCGGCGGCGCCGCGTCGACCAGGTTGGCGCCGGCGTCGGCCAACGCCGCCACCGCGGACTCGAGTACCGCCGCGACGTCGCCCTCAACGGGATACGCCGGATCGTCGAGCCAGGCGGCGATGCGCAACCGGCCCAACGTCGATGCGCGCGGCGGTGGCAACTGAAGGCGCCAGCCGGTCGCATCAGCCACGGACGGGCCCGCCAGGATGTCCAGCGCCAGTCCCAGATCGGCGACATCGCGTGCCAGCGGCCCGATCACCGCGAGGTCGGCCGCCGCCAGCGCGCCCGGCTCCGGTGGTAGATGGCCCCGCTGCGGGACGAGTCCCCAGCTCGGCTTGTGCCCGCACACCCCACACCAGTTTGATGGCAGCCGAATCGATCCGGCGATGTCACTGCCGAGTTCGAGAGCGGTCAGCCCTGCGGCGAGCGCGACGGCCGCACCCCCTGATGAACCGCCGCTCGATCGCGTTGTATCCCACGGGTTGTTGGTGACGCCGAAGATGGGATTGACGGTCTGCCAGTCAGCGACCATCGCGGGAACATTGGTTTTCCCGAAGACAATTGCGCCGGCATCGCGGAGCCTGCCCACCGCGTCGGCGTCACGTTCCGGCACCCGATCCCACGCCGGGACGCCACACGTTGTGCGGATGCCCGCGGTCTCGAACGAGTCCTTGACGGTCATGGGAATTCCGTGCAGCGGGCCGACCGCCTCGTCACGGGCCGCGGCCGCATCCGCGGCGTCCGCCGCGCGTCGCGCGCCGTCCACATCAAGGGTCACAACGGCGTTCAGCGCCGGGTTCAGCCGTGCGATGCGGTCCAGATAGAGGTCGAGCAGCTCGCGACTGCAGAAGTCTCGACGGCGGATCCCTTCCGCCAGCCGATGGGCCGGCCACAACGCGACGTCGTCCATGATTGGTCCTTTCCTCCGCGACAGACGCATGATGCCCCTGATCGTCGGCCTGTCGAGACGGCTAGCGGCGCAGGAAGGCTTTTCATCCGCTGTAGCGCCGCCGTACGCCGCGGAACCGTTCCCACATCTGCGCGGTGCGTTGGGCTGGCGTCACGGTCGCGGTATCGGGAGGCAGCGCGTCGGCGAGTTCGGCCCGGTTGACCAACCGGGTGTGCAGGGTTGCGGGTTCCCCGGCGAGCATGTGCCGGTAGGTGAGGTTGCCTCGCTCGAAACCCTGGGTGGCCAGCCAGTTGTGGTAGCCGGGGTCGTCGTGTGACAGCACGAGGCGCACCACGCCGTCCGGATCGACCGCCGTGCGGCTCGGCGTGTAACTCACCGGGCGGTAGAGATAATCCATGCTGGTGAAGAACGGCCCCATGTTGGTCAGCATCCACAGCCCGTCGTGGGCGTCGAACTCGACGATCAGCGCCTCGTCGGGCGCCAGCCGCCAATGCATGTTCGTCGCCGCGCGACCGCGTCTTGCGTCGGCACCGGTCGGCGTCATCTCCGGGAACCGGTTGGGGTGCTCGGCGTCGACACCGCCGCGCGTGAACGAATACTCGGGCCAGTCGCTCATCATCCCGCTGAGGAAGTCACCCGCCCATTCCATGGCGGTGACCATGTCCGCCGGCGTGGGCACCGGCCTGGGAGCGGCCATGTCGACGCGCTCGATGCGCATCCGGGCGGGTCGCTCCTCCCAGCGGTCGAAGCCTTGGCGAATGAACAGCTTGCGTGACCCGGGTGTCGTGGGCAGCCAGTTCGGTCCCCGTTGCGGACCACCGATGTAGATCTCGAAACCGCCGTCGTCCTCTGTCTTCAGTTGCGCGCCAGTCAAACTCGCTTCCGGCGCATCTCCGAACGGTTCGTGCAGAACGCCGCGACCGTCGGGGCGGGGCCCCTGCACCGTGATATTGAGAAAGGAAGCGGTGCCACGCTCGCCGACGATCCGGTACACCGAGGTCCCGTCGATCCACGCCTGCTGGTACAGGAAGTCCGCACAGTCTCCGCCGAGCTTCCTGGTCGGGTGGCAGAAGGTGTGGATCTCGGGGTACCGGGTGTTGCGGGTCTCGAGCGCAAGGTCGAACGCCTGCCCGAGATTCTGGGTGAGGAAGCGGAAGCCGTCCGCCCGGTGGATTCCCGTGGCGCCATTGTGGTCCTTGAAGACCCGCTCCCCCGCCTGCTTCAGCCGATCGCAGAACCCGTCCCATGCCGATTTCAGCGCGGCATCATCCGGACCGTCTCCGAACGCCATTCGGTTCCCCTAGCCGTCGAGTTCTTCCAGAATGGCCGATACCACGTCACAGGCGCGGCGCGCCGCCTCGAAGCGGCCTTCCCGCTCGATGCGCGGCCCGATCAGTTCCAGGTCGAAGCCGTGCCGATAGCCTGACTCGAGTACCGACGAGATGAACGGCGTGATCGGGATGGCGCCGTCGCCGGGTACCGCTCGAGCGGGCAGCGCACGGTCGCCCAGGACATAGTCGCTCAGCTGGATGACCTCGGTTCGTGGCAGTGCCCGCTGCACCAGTGCCATCAGGTCCGCCTCCGCCCAGCAGTGGAACAGGTCGATGCAGACGCCGAGTCCGGTCGCCTCGGCGAGGGTGATCGTGTCACGCAGCGTGTGCGTGATGTGGATGTCGGCGTACAAGCTCGACGCGTTCTCGATCGCCAGCGCGACGCCTGCCTGTTCGGCCGCCCGCACGCACGGTGTCACGGCGTCACGGAACCGGTCCGCCGCCTGCTCCCAGGTGAGGCCTCCACGCCCGCCGGTCAGCATGTAGATGACCCGGGCGTCCACGGTGTGAGCCTCATCGATCACTCGCAAGAGGGAGTCCCGGGAGGAGAACAGGTGGTACACCGTCTCCACCGAATATCCCTCGCCGGCAACCACACTCGGCAGCTCCGGTTCGGACAGCTGCGAGTCGATCAGGCTGAGCCGCCGCACTCCCAACGCTCGCCAATGCTGCACCAGTTCGCTCAGCGGCGCCCCGTAAAACGTGACGCTGTGAACCGAGAGCCGCTCGTCGGGCACCTCAGCCCCGGTTCTCGATCGGCACACCGAAACGTTCTCGGAACGGGCGAAATTCTTCGTGCAAGGCGCCGAGATCCTCGCCGATATCGGTGAGCAGCGCGGTCGAGTAGCGAAACTTGCCGTGCCGATCGCCGGGGTTGTCGGCCAGGTATCGCCGCATGGCGGCCTCTGCCGCGGCGCTCAGCGGTCGACCGTGAAAGTCGTAGTAGCGGCGCACAGTTCCGACCTGGTCGGCGATGAAGTCGGTGTAGCGCACGTGCAGGATCCGTGGATCGTCCACCATCGGGCTGGTCATCGTGTTGGTGATGCTCTCGCGGGTCAGGGCCAGGTGCATCTTCGCGGCGGCATGCAGGTCGACCGGTCCGACGATGCCCTCGAGAATGTCGGCCATCATCATCGTGCGCGACGCAGCGACCTGCACCGGGTCGCGATGCAGCCACATGAGCGTGGCATCGGGGTAGGCGTCGAACAGCTCTTTCAGCCGGAAGCCGTGAAAACCCTTGAGTACCCACTGTTTAGGCGGGCGACGGTACTGGAACTGCTGCAGCATCGCCGTGTGGATGCGGTACTGCGCGGCGGGATCGGTCGGCAGGCCCCCGACGACGGTCTGCATCGGGACGCGCCACCACGCCGTCGGTGTCAGCACCCGGAAGTCGAAGGCCCAGGTACGTTCGTCCTCGGGCAACCCGTCGCCCAGCATGTCGTTGTACGGGTGGCTGTGCAGCCATTTGGGCAGTTTCGTGTTGATCTCGCGCCAATCGGCATCCGCTCGCTCGCGGCGGGGGTCACCGTCTACGGTGCCGGGCGGCGGCGACGGGTACATCACCTCCCAGAACCGCAGCGCGCGGGAGTCCGGGTCCACCGACATCAGCGCGTGCATCAGCGTGGTACCCGACCGCGGCTCGCCGGTGACGAACATCGGCCGCTCGATGACCTCCCCGGCCACCTCGTGGCGTCGACGGTCCTCGAAGAACTCGAGGCGCGAGGTGAGCAGCCAGTGGCACACGTCGACGGCGCGACGCCTGCCGTCGGCGTCCATACCGATCGTGTTCAGGTGGTCGACCACCAACGAGAAGCGTTCGGGCAGAGTGGGATCGCCGTAGTCACGCAGGCCGGTCTCGGCCTCCGCTCGAGCGAGCATCTCCCCCGCCACCAACGGCGCGGTCACTGCACATCTCCGCAGAGTTTCATCAACTCGTCCTCGACTTCCCGCACGTTCTGCGCCGATTGGGCGGTGTACCGCCGGCCCGCCATGGCGCCGTAATCCATGATCTTCGGAACCCGCAAGCCGGCGTCGACGTAGTCCTTGATGACGCGGGCGAGATGCTGCGGTGTGCCGTGTGGAACCATCGCCAGGATCATCTCCGGTTCGACCCGATCGAGGAAGTCGACGATCCGCTCACGGGTGAGCACCGCGGGATCAATGTCCTGGTACCCGCGCCAGTTCTCGCCCATCGGATGTTCGAATCCGGTCTTGCGCAGCACCTCGGCGGACACCTGCAGCAGAAACGACTTCACCAGCGGTGCGTCGAGAATCTCGGCCAGTGCCGCGTCGTCACGCCCCACCAGGCACACCTGAATGAAGCACGGTGTGATCGCCGACGGGTCGCGCCCGGCCCTGTCGGCGGAACGGCGGACAGCAGAAAGCTTTTCGGCGTAGTCGTCGGGTGACCATGCGCCGGTCGGCCACCACCCGTCGGCATAGCGGCCCACGATGTCCAGTGTGCGCGGACCGCTGCCGCCTATCCAGATCGGCGGGAAGCGTCCCTCGTAGGGTTCGGTGTCGAGGCGGGCGTGACGCAGCCGGTAGAACCGGCCCTCGAAATCGACGGGGCCGTCGCTATCCCACAGCAGCCGGATCACGTGCAGCGCTTCTTCGAAACGGCTGACCGGCGCCGTGAAGTCGAAGCCGTATGGGACGGTGTTCTCGGTTTCCCCACTGCCCAGACCGAGGATGAAGCGGCCCTCGGCCAGGTGGTCGATCGTCAGCGCGCTCTGCGCCAGCAACGACGGGTGACGACGCACGGTGTCGACGACACTGGTCGCCAGCGGCACGTTCTTGGTCAACACCGCGGCGGCCGCCGCGACCGCCATACCGTCGAGGTGGCGATGTGGCGACGGCGAAACGGTTGCGAGGTCGGTGAACTCGGGCGTCCAGATCGAGTCTGGCCAGAAGCTGACCATGTGATCGGGCATCCAGATCGAGTGGTATCGGCCGCTGTCGAGGGCGTCGAGCACCGACAGGTCCAGCGGCAGGGTGGTGCGCAGGTACGCGGCGGGCTGAACTCTCACTGACCGCTGACCCCTTCGTGCGCCGAACGTGCGTTACCGTCACGCCAAACCGCCGGACGACGTGGCACAATCCCACACTCGAACGTCACAGCCGGCCCGTCTCTCGCAGAAACGACTGGGTGTGGGCGATGCGACCGGTCAGCGTTTTCGGATCACCGGTGCACAACCGCAACGCCGTCTCGGTGATCAGCGAGATGTCCTCGGTGTCGGTCTTGGCCAGGTCGAGCGCGCCCGCGCCCTCCGTGGCGACAGGGTTGGTCGGCGCGGCGGCGTTGACGGCGATACCGGCGTCGTAGAGTTCGGCCGCAAGGCTTTTCGTCAACCGGTTCAGCGCCGCCTTGACCGCGCCGTACACGCCGAAGCCGGCGGTGCGGTCGAATTCCGAGAACGGCGGCCCGTCGGGCAGGTCGCCGCCGACCGAGGTCACGTTGAGCACCCAGCCGCGTCCGCGTTCGCGCATCGCCGGGATGACCATCTGCGTGAGATGCAGCGGCGCCATCACATGCATCTCGAACATCAGCCGGACCCGTCGCTCAGGGAATTCGTCGAGCGGCCGCAGGAACGTCACGGCCGCGTTGTTGACCAGGATGTCGGGGGCGCCGATGCTGTCGACCACCTCGGCGAACAACCGGGTGCGCTGCTCGCTCTCGGACAGATCCGCCGCCACCGCGATCGCCGATCCGCCCGCGGCTTCTATCTCGTCGAGCGTCTGACGCAGCGAGCCTTGGTATCTCGGGTCGGGTTCGAGCGTTCGGGCGGTCAGAGCGACTGTCGCACCCTCACGCGCCAGTCGCTGCGCGATGGCCTTGCCGAGGCCGCGGCTGCAGCCGGTCACCAAGGCGATCTTTCCGTCACACGACACTGTGGGACCTCCTGGCGTCAGCTTCGCGGAATGCCCGCGAGTTTGTCGGCGAATTTGGCTTCGGCGGCTTCGCGCAGCCGCAGCAGGTGTTCGGACGGGAAGACGTCCGGCGCCGGCTTGACGTCCTTGAGCAGCAGCCGCGCCAGCGTCACCTTGTGCACCTCGGTCGGGCCGTCGGCGAGCCCCAGCACGAACGACTCGGTCAGGTACTGCACGAACGGCATCTCATGGGAGGTGCCGAGCGACCCGTGCAGTTGAAGCGCCCGTGCCGAAACATCGTGTAGCACCTTCTGCATCATCGCCTTGACCGCCGAGATGTCCGCACGCACCGCCTTGTAGTCGTTGTACTGGTCGATCTTCCACGCGGTCTGCAGGGTCATCAGCCGGAACGCCTCGATCTCCATCCACGAGTCGGCGATCATCTCCTGAACCATCTGTTTGTCCGCCAGCATCGAGCCCTGGGTGTAGCGCGAGACCGCCCGCTCGGTGAGCATGTCGAAGATTCGCCGCACCAGTCCGACGGTGCGCATGGCGTGGTGGATCCGCCCGCCGCCGAGCCTGGTCTGGGCGACCACGAACGCGCCGCCGCGTGGCCCGAGCATGTGATCGTCGGGCACCCGCACGTTCTCGTAGCGAACATATCCTTCGCGCCCGCCACCGTCGAGCGGTTGGTAGCCCAATCCCACGTCGCGCAGCACGTTGATGCCGGGCGTGTCACCGGGTACGACGAACATCGAATAGCGCTGGTACGGAGGGGCGTCGGGGTCGGTCATCGCCATCACGATGATGAACGACGCCATGGAGGCGAACGACGAGTACCACTTCTCGCCGTTGATCACCCAGTGGTCGCCGTCGCGGGTGGCCGTGGTGGTGAACACTTTCGGATCGGCGCCGCCGTGAGGTTCGGTCATCGAGAAGCACGACACGATCCGGTTGTCCAGCAGCGGTTCGAGATACCGCTGCTTGAGTTCGGGTGTGCCGTAGTGCGCGAGAATCTCGCTGTTACCGGAATCCGGTGCCTGCGAACCGAACACAATGGGTGCGCATTCGGACCGACCGAGGATCTCGTTGAGCAGCGCCAGCTTGACCTGGCCGTAACCGGGCCCGCCGAGGTGCGCTCCCAGGTGGGTGGCCCACAGCCCGCGCTCCTTGACGAGCTGCTGTAGCGGCGGAATCAGGGCCTGGCGCACCGGGTCGTTGAGATCGTGTGACTCCTTGACGATCAGGTCGATGGGTTCGCATTCATTGCGGACGAACTCCTCCACCCATGCCAGTTGCTCGGCCCATTCGGGGTCGGTCGAGAAATCCCAGGCCACTGTCCGTCCTTCCGTCCGCTCAGCTGTCCGACCACTTCCGCCGTCGTTGCGCGGCCTCATCGGTGGCGTGGCTGAGTACCTGATTGCGGTTCTCCAGCTCCATCGCGGCGGCCAGGCCGGAGGCGTCGGTGTTGGTCTGCAGCGCCCGCTTCGTCAACTGGACACCCAGCGGGGAGAGTCCGGCGATGGTCGAGGCGATCGCCAGCGCGCGCTCGATCAGCCCCTCCGGCGAGACGACCTCGCTGACCAAGCCTCGTCGGTCGGCTTCATCGGCGCTGACGGTGCGACCGGTCAGCATCCAGTCCGCCGCGACGCTGGTGCCGACGATCCTGGGCAGGTGGTAGCTCATGCCCATCTCGGCACCCGAGAGGCCGAGCAGGATCGCGGCGTTGCCGAAAGTCGCTGCGCTCGAGCAGATTCGGATATCGGAGGCCAGGCACAGCGCGAGCCCCGCGCCGACGCACGGCCCGTTCACGGCGGCGACCACCGGCTGCGGCAACGCCCGGATCGCCTGCGGTAGCGCGGCCATCGCCTCCTGGAACCGCATCCGCTCGATGGCGGGGGCCGACGCCCCGAGCGTGCCCGGTCCGAAGTCGCGCACGTCGATTCCGGCGCAGAACCCCCGCCCGGCGCCGGTCAGCACGACGGCGTTGACCGACGTGTCGACCGCGATCTCGGCGAAGGTGAGCGACAGTTCGTCGCGCATGACTTCGTTGATCGCATTGAGCTGCTTGGGCCGGTTGAGTTGCAGGACAACGATGCCCGGGCGCTCACGGTCGACGACCAACGTCTCGGTCATGTCAGACCGGTTCGATGGTGGTGGCGGTGCCCATGCCACCGCCGGTACACATGGTGACCAGTCCGGTGGTCAGGTCGCGGCGTTCGTGCAGGGCACCGTCCGCCCGGCCACGACCCGTCGGTGTGCGTACCGCGTCGACTGTCCAGGCGTCCATGTCAGCGCCGCGGCAGTCCGAGGACCTGCGTGGCGATGATGTTGCGCTGGATCTCTGACGTTCCACCGGCGATGGTGCCGCCGAAGCTGCGCGCATAGCGTTCGAACCAGCTCGCGAAGTAGTGGTCGAGGTTCATGTGCTCGTACGGCCCCGAGGTCGACGGGTGGATCAACCCGTCGGCGCCCGCGGCGGCCAACGCGTTCTCCATGGCCTGACGCTCGGCTTCGGAACCGAACAGTTTGAGCACCGACACCGAGGCGGTGTCCATCTCCCCGCGAGCGGCTCGCGCCAGCGCCGCCGAGCCCATGGCGCGCAACGCCTGGTAATCCATGATCGTCGTGGCGTACTGGTCGCGTTCGAGTTCGGTGCGGGGCCGGAAGTCGGCGATCATGTTGTCGATGCGGTCGGCGAAGCCGAGCCACATCATCGTGCGTTCATGTCCGAGCGAACCGTTCGCGACACCCCAGCCGCCGTTGAGCGGGCCGACGAGGTTCTCGGCGGGCACCCGCGCGTCGGTGAAGAACACCTCGTTGAAGTCGAGGTTCTCCTGACCCGTCATGTCGGCGAACGGGCGGCACACGACGCCCGGTGTGTCGGTCGGGATGATCAGCGCGCTGATGCCCTTGTGCTTGGGCGCGTCGGGATCGGTGCGCACGAACGTCAGCAGGAAGTCGGCGTCGTGGGCGCCCGACGTCCAGACCTTCTGACCGTTGACGACGAAGTGGTCGCCTTCTAGAACCGCACGGGTGCGCAGCGACGCCAGGTCGGAACCGGCGCTCGGCTCGCTCATGCCCAGCGACGCGGTGATCTCGGCCTTCAGCACCGGCACCGCCCAGCGGTGCTTCTGCTCGTCGCTGCCGAACGAAATCAGCGATGCCGCAACGATGTTGACGCCCTGGGGATTGAAGCTGTGGTAGATGCGCCGGCGGCACAGCTCGTCGAGGTGGACGAACTGCTGGACCACCGTCGCATTGCGGCCGCCGAACTCGGGCGGTTGCGCCGGTAGCAGCCAGCCGTTGTCGAACAGCAGGCGTTGCCAGTCGCGCGCCCACTGCGGCATGTGCGACACCGACTTCGGCCGCTCCAGAGTCTGCGATTCGGGCGGCAGGTGCTCGTCGAGGAACGCCGAGAACTCGGCGCGAAACTGTTCGACGTCGGAATCGAAAGTCAGCTGCATCAGAACGTCCTGTACTCCGCGGCGATCACCGCGCGGTGCTCGGCGGCGCCGCCGAGCAGCAATTCGCCGGCCTTCGCCCGCTTCAGCGCGAACTGAAGATCGTTCTCCCACGTGAATCCCATGGCGCCGAACAGCTGCAGGCCGTGCCGGAACACGATCGCTTGCGCCTCCCCCGCCGACGCCTTGGCCATCGCGGCCGCCAGCCGTCGGCGCGAATCGTCTTCGGCGATGGTCAGTGCGGCGAAATAGGCCAGGGCCCTGGCGCGTTCGATCGCAACGTGCATGTCGACTGCCTTGTGTTGTACGGCCTGGAACGAACCGATGGCGACGCCGAACTGCTGACGCTGCTTGACGTGTTCGAGCACCAGATCCAGGACGCGCTGGCAGGCACCGACCGTGCTTATGGCCATACCGGTCAACGCGACGTGGCGGGCGCGTTCGGAGTCGGCGGGGACCCGGACCGTGTCGGGCACCCGGACGTCGACGAACGACACCTCGGCGACGTGCAGGACCGGGTCGAAGATCGGGCTGCGTCGCGACGTGACCCGGTCGGCATCGACGATGAAGACGCCGGCGTCGGTCACGACGGCGAACCGCTCGGCGCGGTCACCGTCGAGGACGTGATGCGCCGTGCCGTTGAGCACCCAGCCCTCGTCCACCCGGTGGGCTGCCACACCGTCGTACGCGGCGGTGCCGGCCTGCTGCGGATCGAATCGGTCGCCGGCCAACGGCGCGAATTGCGTCAGCGTGGCCAGGAACGGCGTCGGATCGGTGGCTCGCCCCAGCTCCTCGAGCACGATCGCCAGTTCGACCGCGTTCTCGGCGTCGGCGAGCTCGGTCCAGCCGGCGTCGACGTAGGTCTTCCACAGGGGTGCCGGGTCGACCCCGTTCTCCGCGATACCGCGGATCAGGGATGCGGGGCACTGTTTGGTCACCGCATCGCGCACGGTCTCCTGCCAGAGCCGCTGATCGGCGTCGAACTCCAGTAGCACCAAGCCTCCCGGGGACCTCGAAGATGGCAACGCGTCGATGCGAGAATAACATTCTCCAATCTAGTCAAACCGTTCTCGTGATCTGACTACCGCGTTTCGATCGCCGCGTGTCATGCAGTTGACCAGCGGACACCCTGACCTGCGCGGAAGTAAGCGTTTCGTCGAGAACAAGATTCTTGCGATTGAAGAACAACGCTTTACACTGGGATATGTTCGGCGCTGCCGCAGCGCTTCTGTGCGCCTGCCGACGGCCGGATGACATCGGAGGAGCAGCCTTGGTGATGCAGATTCAGGACGGGACCCCGTCTGGTGTCAAGACCCCCGTCATCGATGCCAGCGTGCACATCTTCAGCAAGTCGAACAAGGACTTCCGCAGCTTCCTTCGCGAGCCCTTCAAGAGCCGCGGGTTTCCCGACTACGAGATGGACTGGTACGGCGCCCCCGGCGGCGAATACGCGCCCGGTACCGACCACGACCGTCGCTATCCCGGCTCGGACCCCGATTTCGTCGGCGCCCAGCTGTTCACCGATCGCGGCGTCGACGTCGCGATCCTGCATCCGATGACCCGCGGCATCATGCCGGACCGGCATCTGGGCACCGCGATCGCGGCGGCGCACAACGAGATGATGGTCACCCGCTGGCTCGAGGACAATCCCTACGCCGACCGGTTCCGCGGAACCATCCGGGTCAATCCCGACGACATCGCGGGCTCACTGCGCGAGATCGCCAAGTACGCCGACCATCCCCGGGTGGTGCAGATCGGGGTCCCGCTGCAGTCGCGCGAGCTGTACGGCAAGCCGCAGTACTGGCCGCTGTGGGAGGCCGCCAACGAGGCCAACCTGCCCGTCGCCGTGCACATCGAGGTCGGGGCGGGTGTCCAGTACGCGCCGACGCCGTCCGGGGTGCCCAGGACCTACGAGAACTACGTCAGCTTCATGGCGCTCAACTACCTGTACCACCTGATGAACCTCATCGTCGAAGGGGTATTCGAAAGGATGCCCACGCTGAAGTTCGTCTGGGCCGACGGGGCGGCCGACCTGCTGACGCCGTTCATCTGGCGGATGGACTGTTTCGGCCGCCCGCATCTGGAGCAGACCCCGTGGGCGCCCCGGATGCCCAGCGACTACCTGCCCGGCCACACCTACTTCGTGCAGGGCGCGATGGACGGTCCAGGCGACGTGGAGTACGCAGGTGAATGGTTGAGCTTCACCGGCAAGGACGACATGGTGATGTACGGGTCGAGCTATCCGCACTGGCAGCTCAACGATCTGACGGTGCCCGCCGCGTACTCCGACGAACAGCGCGACAAACTTTGCTGGCGCAACGCCGCGGAGCTCTACGGCATAGACGTCGGGGCCGGAGTGGGCGCACAGTGATTAGGGCCGGGAAGCTTCTGAGAGGCAGGAGACCACGATGACGGTGACAGTCACAGAGCGGAAGCCGGCGGCCGAGCGCGTCGCAGTCCGCTGCGTCGACTCCGACGTCCATCCGACGCCGAGAGCGGGCGAGTTGACGCCGTACATCCCGGAGCCATGGCGCAGCAAGTACTTCCTGACCCGCAAGATCGGCGATCAGATCTACTACGACGCGCCGGATTACGCGCACGCCTACGCGATGCGCGTCGACACGTTCCCGTCGGACGGCAACTTCGCCGGCAGCGACCCGGATCTGGCGTTCAAGCAGCTGATCATGGAGGCGGGCGCGGACATCGCGGTTCTGGAGCCCGCCGCCTATCCGGCGCGCTTCCCCGAGGTCAACCACGCGATGAGCGTCGCGCTCAACGACTGGCAGGCCAACCACTGGCTGGACGACAAGAACAACTGGCACCAGCGGTGGCGCGGATCGATCTGCGTGGCGATCGAGGCACCCGAGGATTCGGCCCGCGAGATCGAGCGCTGGGCCGGCCACCCCTATATGGGCCAGATCCTCATCAAGGCCGAACCACGCCCGGCATGGGGCGATCCGAAATACAACCCGATCTGGGAGGCCGCGACCAAGCACGACATCACGGTGAGCTGTCACCTGTCGCGCAGCCACCACGAGGAGCTGCCGATCCCGCCGGTCGGCTTCCCCAGCTACAACCACGATTTCATGGTCACCTACTCGCTGCTGGCCGCGAACCAGGTGATGAGCATGGTCTTCGACGGTCTCTTCGATCGGTTCCCGACGTTGCGAATCGTGTTGGTGGAGCACGCTTTCACGTGGATCCTGCCGCTGATGTGGCGGATGGACGCCATTTACGAGGCCCGCAAGTCGTGGCTGGACATCAAGCGCAAACCGTCCGAATACGTCAAGGATCACATCAAGTTCACCACCCAGCCGTTGGACTACCCCGAAGACAAGACGGAGTTGTCGCGCGCGTTCGAGTGGATGGAGTGCGAGAAGATCCTGCTGTACTCGTCGGACTACCCGCACTGGACGTTCGACGATCCGCGATGGCTGGTCAAGCACCTGCCCGAGCACGCCCGCGAAGCGGTGATGTTCCGCAACGGCATCGCGACCTATCACCTTCCCGACACGGTTCCGGCCCTCGAGGGCCAGGTGCGGGTGTTCTGAGTTGAGCGAGCAGGAGAAGACGCCCCGGCTTGCGCAGGGGCGCGAACACGTCGTGGCCACGGTCGACGAGATCCCGCCGGGCAAGCACAAACTCGTCCCCATCGGCCGCCACGGCGTCGGGGTGTACAACGTCAACGGCACGTTCTACGCGATCGCGAACTACTGCCCGCACGAGGGTGGGCCGTTGTGTTCCGGGCGTGCCCGCGGCCGCACGATCGTCGACGAAAGCGTGCCCGGCGACTCGGTGATGGTCCGCGATATGGAGTACATCTACTGCCCGTGGCACCAGTGGGGTTTCGAACTGGCCACCGGAACCACGGCGGTGAAGCCGGAGTGGAGTATTCGGACCTACCCCGTGCGGGTGGTCGGCAACGAGGTACTGGTGCAGGCATGACGGGTGCACGCCTCGGTACCGCGAGCGTGCGTGTTCGCACACGACACGCCGCCGAAAATCAGCAGTTTGCGCACCGTCGTGGGGCCTCGAACGGACACGACCGATGAGCGCGCCGGAGAAACTCGGCCCCAGGCTCAAGCGGGGCGAGAAGACGATGGAGGTCAACGGCGGCGACGTCGTGTACGAAATCCTCGGCAAAGAGGGCGATTTCATCGCGCTGACGCCCGGCGGCCGGTTCAGCAAGGACATCGAGGGTCTTCGGCCGCTGGCGCAGGAACTCGTCAAGGGCGGATACCGGGTCCTGCTGTGGGACCGGCCGAACTGCGGCAAGTCCGACGTGCAGTTCTACGGCCAGAGCGAGTCGCATATGCGTGCCGAGACGTTGCACGCGCTGATCACCGGGCTCGACATCGGGCCGTGCATCATCGCCGGCGGCTCCGGCGGCGCCCGCGACTCGATGCTGACCACCATGCTGTACCCGGAGATCGTGCGAAAGCTGGTGGTGTGGAACATCGTCGGCGGTGTGTACGGGTCCTTCGTGCTGGGTTCGTATTACATCGTGCCGAGCATCCTCGCCGTCCGCGGCGGGGGCATGAAGGCCGTTGCCGCGGTCGACGAGTGGAAACAGCGCATCCAGGAGAACCCCGCCAACCGCGAACGGATCCTCAGCCAGGACCCCGACGCGTTCCTCAAGTTGATGCTGCGCTGGCTCAACGCGTTCGTGCCCAAACCCGGCCAGACCATCCCCGGGGTCGAGGACGAGTTGTTCGACAACATCGAGGTCCCGACGCTGATCATCCGCGGTGGCGAGAACGATCTGGACCACCCGAAGCGGACGTCGCTGGAGGTCAGCTGCCTGATCAAGGGCTCGCAGCTGATCGATCCGCCGTGGCCGGAGGACGCGTGGGAACGCGCCGGCGAGGCGCGCGCATCTGGAAAGGTCAAGCGATTCAACATGTTCGACACGTGGGTACAGGCGGCACCCGCGATCTTGAAGTTCCTGGACAGTTGATGGACGGGTCCACGGCCACCTCGAGCGTGCGACGTCGTACGGCCGCTACGGCGTGTCGCGTACGAAAACGCGCGCTCGCGGCGCCGGCTTACGTGACGCGAATGTGGACCTCACAGTTGAGCGACGCCTCGAGCGCGGTGTGCACCCGGCTTTCGGGCACCCGGTCGAGATCGGCTCTGCGCAGCGTCACGTACACCACGTCCCAGCCGTCCTCGCCGGGTACACGTTCGATCTCCCCGGAGAGCCCGAGCCCGGCCAGGACACCGTGGGCATCGTCGTCGGTGCCGCGGCTGATGAACGTCACCACGCCGGGCACCGGGGTGGTGCCGAATGCCTTGCGGCACAATTCGACCGCGAGCCGACGGAGTTCGTCCTGGTCGTCGCCGGCGATCAACAACTCGACCTCACGGCGTTGCGGCGGCAGCGCGGGCAGATTGTGGGCCACGATCTCGATACCGTGCGCAGCCGCCGAATCCCGCAGCCGGGCAAGGCCGTCCCCGAGTTGGGCCGGCCCGAGTTCGCCCGCCCTGTCGACGCCGACGCGCACGACCGCAGTCCTCATGTCCGTCAGCCTATCCGCGGGCCGGAAGGACCAGCCATGACCTCAACTGCCACCGAACTCGCGGTCGAAGCCTGGCCGGATTCCGCGCCACGACTCCTGCGCCCATCGGAGGCGGGCGCAGAGCACTACGCCGACTACTCCCGGGCGGGCGGCTACCGGCCGCTGATCGACGCCGATGCGCTGCTCGCCCAGGTCGACCTGTCAGGCTTGCTGGGCCGCGGCGGCGCGGCGTTCCCGATCGGCACCAAGCTGCGCACCGTGCACACCGCCCACCGGAGCGGTTCGGAGACCGTCGTCGTCGCCAACGGCGAAGAGGGTGAACCCGCGTCGGTCAAGGACCGCTGGCTCCTGCGCAACCGGCCTCATCTCGTGCTGGACGGTCTGCGACTGGCGACTGCTGTCGCCGGTGCCCGCCGGGCATACGTCTACGTCTCCGACGCGGACGCCGCGAACGCAGTCACCGCCGCACTGAACGAGGCGCCGCCGGAAACATTCGGCGCGACCGAGATCGACGTCGTCACAGTCGAACCCGGCTATGTGGCAGGGGAAGAGACCGCCGCGGTCCGGCGCATCAACGGCGGACCGGCCAAACCGACCGACAAGCCGCCACGACCCTTCGAGGAAGGCGTGGACGGGTTGCCGACGATGGTCAGCAATGTCGAGACGCTGGCCAACCTGCCCTACATCCACGCGCACGGCGCCGAGAAGTTCCGCTCGGTCGGCACGCCGATGTCGCCCGGGACGTTCCTCGCGACCATCACCGGCGGCGGGCGGCCTGCAGCGCTGTACGAGATCCCGCACGGCGCATCGTTTTCCGAGCTGCTGCGCCTACACGGGCTGACCAACGACGCGGTCACGGGCGCCTTGATGGGCGGTTATTTCGCCGGCCTGCTCAACACCGACATCCTCGATGCGACGCTGGACCACGAGTCGGTTCGCCGACTCGGCAGCGGTCTGGGATGCGGGGCCATCTCGATCCTCACCGACGACTGTCCCGTCGCCGTCGCGGCGGCGGTGATGTCCTACTTCGACCGCGAGAACGCGGGCCAGTGCGGATCTTGCTTCAACGGCACCGCCGCCATGGCAGCGGTCACCTCGGCGCTGCGCGACGGCGTGGCCACCCAGGAGGATGTCACCCGCTTGGAACGGTGGTCGGTCGTGCTTCGCGGCCGTGGCGCCTGCGGCACCCTCGACGGCGCCACCAACGTCGCGGCGAGTCTGCTACGACAGTTCCCCCAGGTCGTCGCACGCCACCTCGCCAACGCCTGCACGGCCTGTCAGACGGACGCGTTCGCCGCCATGCGGCCTTACGAAGTGGAGGCAGTGGCTCATCATGAGTGACGGCTTGCGGATCCGGCTCGACCGGACGCTGTGCGACGGCTTCGGGATCTGCGCCAAGCACGCACCGGGGTACTTCTCCCTGGACGACTGGGGTTACGCCTCCCTCATCGGTGACGGAACGGTACCGGACAAGGACAGGGACGCGGTGATGCGCGCACTGCTGGACTGCCCGGTGCACGCGATCATCTACATGGGCGAACGTCGGCCCTCCGGCGATTCCGCGGTGCATCAGGAAGCGCACGAAGTGCCCGAGCCCGAACCCAAAACCGATGACAACGAGGCGATCTCGGGATTCGTGCGGTGACAAGACCACTACCCGAACTGACGGTACTCAACGAATTCTTCTGGACCGCCGGCACCGACGGCGTCCTGCGCATCCAGGAGTGCCGTGACTGCACGGCGCTGATCCATCCGCCGCAACCGGTGTGCCGGTATTGCCGGAGCCGCAACATGGGCGTTCGCGACGTCTCGGGCAAGGCCACGCTGTCGGCGTTCACCGTCAATCACCGGTTCGGCTTCCCGGACCTGCCCCCGCCCTACGTGGTGGCCCAGGTGGCGATCGTCGAAGATCCGCGAGTTCGACTGACCACCAACATTGTTGACTGCGACCCCGACGACCTCAAACTCGGTCAACTCGTCGAGGTGCAGTTCCAACAGCTCACCGATGGGGCCGGAGCCGTGTGGCTGCCCGTCTTCAAACCCGGCACCGACGGACAGAGCGGCCCGGTGGCCGAGGACGACATCGCACCCCAGGACTTCGGCCGCCACGTGAGCCCGCCGTTGACCAGCCGGCGGTTCGAAGAGCACTCGGCGATCACCGGAATCGGTGCATCGCGACTGGGTCGGCGTCTGATGGTGCCGCCGCTGTCGCTGACCATCGAGGCGTGCGACGCCGCCGTCGCTGACGCGGGTCTGACGTTCGACGACATCGACGGCCTGTCGACCTACCCCGGGTTGGACGTCGCGGGCATGGGCGAAGGCGGTGTCGCCGCACTCGAGGGGGCCCTCGGCCTGCGCCCGGTGTGGATCAACGGCGGCATGGACACGTTCGGGCCCGGCGGTTCGGTCATCGCGGCGATGATGGCGGTCGCCACGGGCATGGCGCGTCACGTGCTGTGCTTCCGCACCTTGTGGGAGGCGACGTTCCAGCAGCTGATGAAGGAGGGCAAGGCGTCACCGCCGGGCGGCGCCCGAACCTCGAGCTGGCAGATACCCTTCGGTGCGATGTCGGCCGCGCACACGCTCGCGCTCAACGCCCAGCGCCACTTCGAGCGCTACGGCACCACCCGCGAGACGCTCGGGTGGATCGCGCTCAACCAGCGGGCGAACGCGGCGCTGAACCCGACGGCCATCTACCGCGACCCCATGACGATGCACGACTATCTCAACGCTCGCATGATCACCACCCCGTTCGGGTTGTACGACTGCGACGTTCCCTGCGACGGCGCCGTCGCGGTCGTCGTCTCCGCCGTTGAAACCGCGAAAGACATGCCGCACAAGCCGGTGTTGTTCGAGGCGGTCGGCACGCAGATCGTCGAACGCACCGACTGGGACCAGAGCACACTGACCCACGAGCCCCAGGTGCTCGGCCAGGCGGCCCATCTGTGGACTCGAACGTCGTTGCGCCCCAAGGACGTCAACGTCGCCGAATTGTACGACGGCTTCTCGTTCAACTGCCTGTCGTGGCTGGAGGCTCTTGGATTCTGCGGTATCGGCGAGGCCAAGGACTTCCTCGACGGCGGCAAGGCGATCGCCCGTGACGGGGTGATTCCGCTGAACACCCACGGCGGTCAGCTGTCGCACGGCCGCACACACGGGATGGGGCTGATCCACGAGGCCGTCAGCCAGCTACGTGGCGACGCGGGTGAGCGCCAGGTGAAGGACGCCCGGGTCGCGGTGGTCAGCAGCGGCGGGCTCACACCGAGCGGAGCGATCCTGATGCGGACGGACGGGTGAGCGCGGTGGCTCCGCGGCCCAATGTCGCCGCCGGGGCGGCTCCGCGGCCCAATGTCGCCGCCGGGGCGGCTCCGCGGCCCAATGTCGCCGCCGGGGCGGCTCCGCGGCCCCGCGTGGTCCTCGTCGACGGCGTGCCCATGTCGGGCCTGCTCGCCGGGGCCGACGATCCGGCGGCCGTCGTCGTCGCCTTTCACGGCGGGGCAAGTACCGCAGCGTATTTCGACTGTCCCGGCCACCCTGAACTGTCGTTGCTACGCGCCGGTCCCGCCCGCGGGATCACGGTGGTGGCGTTGGACCGTCCCGGCTACGGCAGTTCGGCCCCCTATCCCGACGCGATGCACGAACCGGAGCAACGGGTGGCGCTTGCCTATGGCGCTGTCGACAAGGTGCTGGGCCAAAATCCGCGGGGCGCCGGCCTGTTCCTGCTCGGTCATTCGGCGGGTTGCGAGCTGGCGGTGCGCATGGCCGCCGACGACCGCACCGTTTCAGCGGGTGTGCTCGGACTCGGCCTGGCCGGCACCGGATTACGGTACGCAGACGCCGCGGTCGAGATCTTGAAGACGACGACTGCCACCCGGCGCCCGGTCGGGCTACGCGAGCTGCTGTGGGAACCCGCCGACGTGTATCCACCGGAGGTGCTCTCGGGCATCACGAACTCGTCGACGGGCGCGCCGTACGAGTCGGAGACCACGAAAAACTGGCCGCGGCGCGACTTTCCGGCAATGGCGGCCCGGATCGAGGTGCCGGTGCAGTTCACCGTCGCCGAACACGAGCGGGTGTGGCGAACCGACCCCGAGGCGCTGGCCGACATCGCCGAAATGTTCACCGGGGCACCGCGGTTCGTACTCAACGAACAGGCCGGCGCCGGTCACAACCTGTCGCTGTCCTTCGCGGCCGCCGACTACCACGACAGGGTCTTGTCGTTCGTCGAGGAATGCGTGGCGGCTCGCAGAGGCGCCGAGGAGAAGGCCGAACAGAAAGTGGAGGATTGATGCGCGTCGGATTCATCGGACTGGGCAGCCAGGGCGGCCCCATGGCCCGCAGGATCGTCGAGGGCGGATTCGAGACCACGCTGTGGGCCCGCCGGGCGGCCAGCCTCGAACCGTACGCCGGAACGGCCGCCAAGACCGCAAGCACGCCGGCGGAGTTGGCCGCGGCCAGCGATCTGGTCTGCCTGTGCGTCGTCGGTGACGACGACGTGCGGGAAGTGCTCAACGGTGAAACCGGCGTGCTCGCCGGCTTGGCCTCCGGCTCAGTCGTGGCCATTCACAGCACCGTGCATCCCGACACCTGCAGGGAGATCGCCGAAGTCGCTGCGAAGCAGGGTGTTTCGGTCATCGACGCACCGGTGAGCGGCGGTGGACCCGCCGTCGAGGAAGGCAAGCTGCTGGTCATGGTCGGCGGCGAGGAGGACGTCGTCGAACGCTGCCGTCCCGTGTTCGCAACCTACGCCGACCCGATCGTGCATCTCGGCCCGCTGGGCAGCGGACAGGTCACCAAGATCCTGAACAATCTGCTGTTCACCGCCAACCTCGGCAGCGCGCTGAGCACACTCGATCTGGGTGAGTCGCTGGGCATTCCGCGCGTACGCCTGGCCGAGGTACTCAACAGCGGATCGGCCACCAGCAAGGCGCTGGGCAGCATTGCGATTTTCGGCGGGACGGTCGAGGGACTGGCGCCGATCGCTGGAGCGCTGCTGCAGAAGGACGTTCGACATGCGGCGAGCATCGCGGCCACCGCATCGATACCGGAGGGGTCGGTGTTCACCGTGGCCGATACGGCGTTGGAGAACATGGACCACCCGCGATGAGCGCTTGCGCGAAGAGCCGAGGGCAGCGATGAGCGCTTGCGCGAAGAGCCGAGGGCAGCGGTGACGCGTGTCGGCTTCGTCGGAGTGGGGCGCATGGGCACGCCGATGGTGCGCCGTCTCGTCGACTCCGGTCACGACGTCCGTGCACTTGGCAGGAACGACGAGAAGCGCGCCACGGTGCGCGATATCGGCGCGCAACCGGTAACCCGTGCGGCCGATGTCGCCGACGGGGCAGACGTTGTCGTCGTCTGCGTGTTCACCGACGAACAGGTTCGGCAAGTGTGCCTGGACGACGGTTTGGCGGCGGGCATGCGGCCGGGCAGTGCGCTGATCATCCACACGACGGGCAGCCCGGCCACCGCTCGACGCCTGGCGGTCGAGTTCGCCGACATCGACGTCGTCGATGCGCCGGTCAGCGGCGGCCCGCACAACATCGCAGCCGGCGAGGTCACGCTGTTCGTCGGCGGCGCCCAGGACGCGGTCGACAAGGTCCGACCGGTGCTGACAAGCTACGGCGACCCGATTCTTCATGTCGGCGCGCTCGGCGCCGGCCAGGCCGTCAAGCTCGTCAACAACAGCCTGTTCGCCGCCCAGATCGGTCTGCTGCGCGCCGCTGTCGACCTCGGCGCGCGGCTCGGCGTCGAGGAGGCCGAGCTGCTCAAGTCGCTCACCCACGGCAGCGGCGCCAGCCGGGTCGGAGAGTTCATCGCCGCGCGTGGTTCGGTACAGGGGTTCGTCGCCGACGTCGGCGAGTTCATCGGCAAGGATGTCGCGGTGGTTCGTCAGACTGTGGGCGAACTCGGCGACAACCTCGGCCTGCTCGACGAGGTCATCGATGCCGGAATTCGACCATAAACAGCGGCGATTTCGCTTACCAGGAGGCAGCCGGTGAGGCATACTAGAGGCGTTACATTATTGTGCCCTCGCGTAACGGAAGCGGTCGTCAGCCCGCCGCGAAAGAGGAGACCATGACCAAGCCCAAACTCGTGTTCGACCCGGTGTCGAAGGAGTTCTTCGACAATCCGTACGAGATCTACCAGCGGATGCGGGACGAAGCGCCGATTTACTACGACGAGGTCGAGGACTTCTATGCGTTGACTCGGCACGCTGACGTGGCCGCAGCGCTCAAAGACCACGAGGCGTTCTCCTCGTCTCGTGGTTGCGACCTTGCGATGGTGCGCTCCGATGAGTCTCCGCACAAGTCGATCATCTTCATGGATCCGCCTGAGCACCGGCACATGCGCAGTCTTCTCAACAAAGCCTTCACTCCCCGGGCCATCCAGTCGCAGCGGGAAACCATCACCGAACTGGTCGAGCATTACCTCTCGAAGGTCGACCCAGACAACTTCGACGTCGTGCAGGACTTCTCCGGACCCTTCCCGGTCGAGGTGATCACCCGGATGGCGGGGGTGCCGGAGGAGTTCCGTCAACAGGTCCGGCGATGGATCGACAAGGGCCTCGAGCGCGAGCCCGGTCAGATCGGGTTGTCCGATGAAGCCATGCAGGCCAATATCGACTCCGGCGTGTATTACTACGGCCTCGTGCAGGAGCGGCGTCAGAACCCGCAGGACGACATGATCGGCCGTCTCATCCGCGCGGAGATCCCCGGCGAGAACGGCCAGATGCGCAAGCTCGACGACCTGGAGATCACCGGGTTCCTCGCACTGCTCGGCGGCGCCGGCGCCGAAACGGTCACCAAGCTCGTCGGCAGCGCGGTGGTCGAGTTCGCCCGCCATCCCGAGCAGTGGCAGATGCTGCTCGACGACCGCAGCCTGGTGCCCGCGGCCGTCGAAGAATTGCTGCGCTACGTCGGCCCGGTGCAATACAACGTGCGCTACACCCTGAAGGAAGCCGAGGTGCCCAGCGGCACCATCCCCGCGCACAAGCCGGTGTTCCTGATGAAGGCGGCCGCCAATCGCGATCCGCGCGCGTTCGACAACGCCGAGACATTCGACATCACAAGGGATCGCACGCAGTCGCCGAACCTCGGGCTGGGTTACGGCATCCACAGCTGCCTGGGTGCCGCGCTGGCACGTCTGGAGACGACGATCGCGCTCGAGCACCTGCTCGATTTCATGCCGCGTTACGAAGTGAACTTCGACGGTCTTGAACGCGTGCACATGCAGAATGTGGCTGGATACCACCACGTCCCGGTGAAGGTGTTGAAGTGAGTCAAAAGATCGTCGTCGACTTCGGCCTCTGTGAGAGCAATGGAGTGTGCATGGGCATCATCCCGGAGGTGTTCGATCTCGACGAGCAGGATTACCTGCACGTCCTTCAAGAGGAAGTGACGCCGGAAAACGAGCAACAAGTTCGAGAGGCCGTGCGGCAGTGCCCGCGCCAGGCGATCTCGATCGAAGACGCATGACGACGTCGAAAGTCGTCTTCGACCCGTTCTCGCCGGAATACTTCGACGGACCGTGGGAGATCTACCGGCGCCTGCGCGAGGAAGCGCCGGTCTACTACAACGAGGAACTCGACTTCTACGCGTTGTCGCGGCACGAGGATGTGGCGGCGGCGTACAAGGATTTCGCGACTTACTCGTCGGCATACGGTCTGGACCTCGCCACCATCCGCTCAGACGAACCGATGCCGGCGAAGATGATCATCCTCATGGATCCGCCCGAGCATCGCCACATGCGCAGCCTGGTGAACAAGGTGTTCACCCCGCGCGCGATCGAGGCGATGCGGCCCATGGTGACCGAGACCATCGACAGGTACATCGCCAAGGCCGACCCGGCCCACTTCGACGTCGTCAGCGACTTCTCGGCGTTCTTCCCGGTCGAAGTCATCACCCAGATGCTGGGCGTGCCAGAGGAACATCGGCAACAGGTCCGAGAATGGGTGGACACGTCGCTGCATCGCGAGCCCGGCCAGGTCGAGATGTCCGAAGAGGGTATGCAGGCCATCGGCGAAGCCATGGGGTTGTACTTCCAACTGATTCAGGAGCGCCGCGCCAACCCGCAAGACGACATGTTCAGCCGGCTGGTCGGCGCGGAGATCACCCGTGAGGACGGCGAGAAGGAGTCGCTCGACGACTTCGAAATCGCTGGATTCGCAACGCTCCTCGGTGGTGCCGGCGCGGAGACCGTCACCAAGTTGGTCGGCAACGCGGCGGTCACGTTCGCCCGCCACCCCGACCAGTGGCAGAAGCTTCTCGACGACCGCGACAAGATCCCCGCCGCGGTCGAGGAACTGCTGCGGTACGAGCCGCCGGTGCACTACAACGTGCGACGCTCGATGCGCGACGTCGAGCTGCACGGCGTGACGATCCCCGAGGGCAAGCCGGTGTTCCTGTTGCAGGCGTCAGCGCACCGCGATCCCGAGGCATTCACCGATCCCGATACGTTCGACATCGACCGCAACCGCACCGAGGCGCAGAACCTGGGTTTCGGCTACGGCATACACAGCTGCCTCGGTGCGGCGTTGGCCCGGATGGAGACGGCGATCGCGCTGGAGCGGCTGCTCGATCTGATCCCCCGCTACGAAGTGCTGTGGGACGAGTGCCGGCGCGTAGCCATGCAGAACGTCGCCGGGTGGTCGCACGTCCCGGTGCGCGCACTGAACTGAAAGTCACACCGAGACCGACGCTTTGGCGGTTCTTACTCGTCTTTTCCCGCCAAAACGTCGGTTTGGCCGCGCGCGACTAGCCCAGACCGTGCAGGATGACGCCGTTGCAGTCGGCGGCGGCCTGACGCAGCTTCACCGCGGCCTGATACTCGTCGGAGTAGTACCACGCCTTGGCGGCTTCCTCGGATTCGAACTCGAGCAGCACGGTCTGCGTGCCGTGCCAGGTGCCCTCGATCACCTCGGCCTTCTGGTCGAACGCCAGCAGCGTCGCACTTGCCATCGTCTGGCTGGCCACCTTGCCGTACTCCGCCATACCCTCGGGATCCTTGACGTCCTCGGTGATGAGGATGTACGCCTTCGCCATTCGATCTCCTTTTGTGTCAGTCGATTTCGCGAATTGCGCGTTCAGGGCAGTTTGCGATCGCGTCGCGCGCCGCGGATTCCAGTTCCGCCGGCACCTCTTCCGGGCTCGCGACCGCCCATCCGTCGTCGTTCAGCTCGAACACCTCCGGGCACAGCGTCAGGCACATGCCGTGGCCTGCGCAGCGATCCTCGTCGACGGTGACCTTCATCAGGCATCACCCGATGCGACGTCGAACTCCAGGTGCAGTTCGGTCAGTCCGCGCAGGATGTAGGTCGGGATGTAGTTGTAGCGACGCTGCCCCGCGGGGCCGTGGTGGGCCTCGCTGATCCGAATGTCGGTGGTGCGGTCCAACAGTCGCTCGAGCCCGACGCGGGTCTCGGCCCGGGCCAGCGGCGCGCCGGGACAGCTGTGGATGCCGCGGCCGAACGCCAGGTGCTGTCGCGCGTTCTTGCGTTCCGGGTCGAAGTTGTCCGGATCCTCGAAGCGGCGCGGATCGCGGTTGGCGGCACCGTTGATCACCATCACGGTGCACCCGGCGCCGAGCGGCTGGTCCCCCACCGTCGTCGGCACCCGCGACAACCGGAAGTCGCCCTTGACCGGACTCTCGATGCGCAGGCACTCCTCGATGAAGTTCGGAAGCAGGCTGCGATCGTCGCGCAGCCTGCGTTGGGTGTCGGGGCGGTCGCCGAGCACCTTCAGCGCGGTCGAAAGCAGCCGCACCGTGGTCTCCTGACCGGCGGAGAACACGTTGGTGGCGACCCGGACCACGTCGGCCACCTCCGGCACCGTGCCGTCGGGGAACGTCGCGGTCGCCAACCCGGTCAGCACGTCGTCACGCGGTTCGCGACGACGGTCTTCGACGTACTCGGCGAACACCTCGTAGAGGTACTCCAGCGGCGTCTTGGTCAGAGTTTTCTCGGCGTTGCCCAGCCCGCCGCCGTGCGTGCCGCGGGCCAGCCGCTCGAGCAACTCGGGGCGGTCCTCGTCGGGCACCCCGAGCAGGTCGGCGATCACGCGCAGGGTGAACGGACCGGCGAAGCCGCTGATGAACTCGCCCTCACCCGGCGCGAGGAAGTCGTCGAGGATGTCGTCGGCGAGCTGCCACATCGCGTCCTCGTTCTCCTTGAGGCGCTTCGGGGTGATCAGCCGCATCAGCAGGGCCCGATGGTTGGTGTGCGTCGGCGGGTCGAGCGTCGGCAGCTGGTCGCTGAACGGGATCTCGTCGCGGTGTTCGACGATCAGGTCGGTGACATCGTCCCCTTCGAGCGGAACGGGAAAACCCGGGAACGGGCCGGTCACCGAGATGCACGACGAGAACGTCTCGGCGTCGTTGTAGACGTCGACGGCCTCCTGCCAGCCGGTCACCATCGTCACGCCGTAGTGGTCCTCACGGGCGACCGGGCACTTGTTACGCAGCGCCTCGTAAAACGGGTACGGGTCGTCGGTCAGACGTCCGTCCCGAAAGAAGTCGACCTTGGTCATGTCCTCGGTGAGGTCCTCGGTCATGCGCCCTCCGTTTCGACGATCTCAAGAGACGAGAACGTGATTCTCATATACGGGTATCAGATTTCCATAGTGGCCCGGCGCCGTCAATCGAACCGCCCGCAGGGGCGACTTCGGGTCCATCGCGAGCGGTGAATCACTCATTGGATGGGCTCGTCGCCGAGCACCGTCGTGCGCAGCATCTCGCGCGGCGAGTCCGGGTCGTAGGGCGCGGCGCGGTGCAGCACCCCGTTGTTGTCCCAGATCACGGTGTCGCCCACGGACCAGCGGTGGCTGTAGACCAGGTGCGGCTGGGTGGCGCGGTCGAGAAGCTCGGCCAGAAGCGCCCGGCCCTCGTCGAGGTCCAGGCCGACGATGTAGTCGGCCGAGGCGCCCAGCACCAGCGACTTGCGGCCACTGCGGTGCGTCCACACCAACGGGTGCTCGTGGGTCGGCCGCGACCGCCACTTGGCCACCAGTTCGGGCGACGGGTCGGGAGTGACCCGGCGCTGCGACGCCTCGAGGGAATGCACCACGCGCATTGCCGCGAAGCGCTCCTTCTCCTCGTCGCTGAACGCCTCGTAGGCCGCATACGAATTCGCGAACTCCGTCTCGCCGCCGGTCTCGGCCACCTGCTTGGCTGACAGCACGGTCGCCTTCTGCGGGCACTCGTCGTTGGTGGGCGTGCATCCGTCGATGTGCCAGTCGAACGTCGCGCGAAGAAAGTCCGCCGAGGCGTTCTTCGACTTGTCGAGTGTCACGGGATAGATGCCCGCGACCGGATGGTGGCCGTCCGACGAGTGGTCGATATCGCCGAGTCGCCGACAGAACGCCACCTGTGCCTCCGGGGTGAGCCCGAGGCCGGGAAACACCAGAACGCCGTTGTCCTCCAGCGCATCGAGGACCGCGGCGCCGAGCGCATCGTCGTTGGCCAGCGCCTCGGAGTCGAGACCGGTCACCTCCGCGCCGACCGACGCCGTCAGCTTGTTGATCGTCAAACCTGTCATGGTGGTCCTTGTCGTCACGGCACCGGTGAACTGACGCGGTGCATCTCGGCGTCGGCCGAGTCGGCCGGCTTCTGCGTACCGAAGATCTCGACGGCCATCGACACCATGATCATCGAGTAGATGAGATGCAACAGGTTCAACGCGTCTTCGGGGAGGTCGTCGAGCGGGAACTTGTCGCAGTAGTCGATCGCTTCCTCGAAGCGCGGCGTGAACGCGTCGTAGAACTCCCGGATCTCCGGCATCGGTGTGGCCATCCGGGTCGCCCACCGCTCGGCTTCGGTTGGCAGGCACCACTTCTCGGCGAATTGTTCGAACTCCGCGAAGGCACTGGGTAGACGGGTCATGGTCACACCCCCGCCGGTGTGCGCTCGGCTTTGTAGTCCTCGACCCACTTGACGGCCTCGTGGTGCAGGTGACGCACCAGGATCTCCTGGTCGCTGAGCGGGTATTCGTCGACTATCGGCTCGTCAAGGCCGTACTCCAGCGCCGCCTGTGTGCCACCGAGCATCCCGGCGTCCTGCAACGCGAACTCCTTGAGCACCACCGAGGCGACCTCGTGCTCGATGCGCTCGCGCACGGTGCGTGCGGGGTGGAAGGCGTTGTACGCCTCGAACTTATGGGTGTTGTGGGACGTCGGCCAGTACCGGTACAGCAGGTACCAGCCGTGGTAGATGAGAATCTCCAGGTTCGGGAAGATCTGGAAGTTGGTGATACCCCAGGGCTCGATGCGGCCGGGGTTCAGGCCGGCCGACTGATGCGTCTCCGGGGTGCGCCACGGTCCGACCAATCCGCTGCGCGTGATCCGTTCGACCGGATACATGTACTCCGGCGCGAGCAGCCAGCGGCGGGTGCCCGCCGTCGACACCAGCCGGTGCGGCCCGTCGATCTGAAAGTGCCCGCACTCGAAGGTCGCGTTCGGCTGTCGCACCGCACTCGGCACCTGCTGAGAGTGCAGCGACGGCACATGGTAGTACTCCTGGAACGCGTCGGCGAAGATCTTCCAGTTGCTGTTGTTCTGTGCCTCGAATTCGTAACGCTCGGTCATCATTTCGAACGGATAGTCGTCGAGCGCGGTGATCATCGGGCCGAGGAACTCGCGCAGGCTCCACCGCGGTTCGGGATCGAAGTTGATGAAGATGAACCCGTTCCAGACATCGCAGCACACCGGCTTGAGCCCGTACCGCTCGTGGTCGAGGCCGAAGAACTCCCCCTCCTGCTGCACGAACGTCAGATCACCCTTGAGGTCGTAACGCCATCCGTGGTACTTGCAGGTGAACTGCCGACACGTGCCCTTGACCTCCTCGTTGGGAAAGTCGTTCCACACCAACTTGTTTCCGCGATGGCGGCAGATGTTGTAGAAGGCGCGGATCTGCTGATCCCTGCCCCGAACCACGATCACCGACGTCTTGGCCGCGTCGATCTCCTTGGTCAGGTAGCTTCCGACGCGCGGCAGTTCCTCGACACGCGCGACGTTGAGCCACGCGCGTTTGAAGACCGCCTCGCGCTCGAGCTCGTAGAACTCCGGGGAGATCGAATCACGGAACGAGACGGGTCCGGTGCCCAGCTCCGGATAGTGCTCGGTCCAGCTCCCCTCGGCCGGCTTAGGCCACTTCGCCATGGAAACCTCCGTGTCGTGGTTGGTGTGCGGAAAGCGGGCCGGTCATCACAGCACCGACCCACCGTTGACGCCGAGGATCTGCCCGGTGATGAAACCGGCCTCCTCAGAACACAGGAAGCCCGCGGCCGCGGCGATGTCGTCACCGGTGCCGAGATGACCGAGCGGGACGGTCGCGGCCATCTGCTCGTTCGACGGCAGGTGCCCGGCCTCCTGTCCGGCGTGCTGCATCGGTGTCTCGATGGCCGACGGCGGGATGTTGTTGACCGTGATGCCGGCCGGACCGTATTCGCGCGCAAGCGATTTGGTCAACGAGAGCAACGCACCCTTGGATGCGGCATAGTGCGCCATCCTGGGTGAGCCACGCTGCGCGCTGGACGACGAGATCATCACGATGCGCCCCCAACCCGCGTCGAGCATGTCGGGCACGGCCACCTGACAGCAGTGGAAGGTTCCGGTGAGGTTGACGTCGATCAGCCGCTGCCAAGCCTGCGGCGTGATGTCGGTGAACGCCGCCCAGTCCACCGTCCCGGCACTGGTGACCAGGATGTGCACCGGACCCAACTCGCTGCGCACCTTCGCGAACGCCTCCTCCACGGCCGCACGGTCGCTGACATCGGCGGCCACCGCCAGGGCCGTCACCCCGTCGGCACGCAACTCCTCGGCGACCCGTTGGGCCGCTTGACCGTGGAGGTCGAGCACGGCCACCTTGTGCCCGCGGCGACCGAGCTCACGGCACGTCGCCTCCCCCATACCCGAAGCGCCCCCGGTCACCACCGCGGTGCGGGCCATCGCATCCGCCCCCTTACTCATAGACCACGTGGACAGTTCGGCTCGTCGGCAACGACTGGCATGTCAGCACCCAGCCTTCGGCCACTTCGTCGTCGTCGAGCGCATCGTTGTTCAGCATCCGCGCGCTGCCCGACACGATCCGTGCCATACACGTTCCGCACGAACCGGTCTCGCATGACGACGGCGCACGCAACCCCGCCACACGCGCGGTCTGCAGGAGCGTATTGCCCGACCGATAGGGCGCGGTGGTGGTCTTTCGATCCAGCTCGATGACCACTTCCTCGGTCTGCTCGGAGGTGGCTGCGGCCTCGCCGGGAACCGGCGCCACCGAGAACCGCTCGAGGTGGATCCGGTTGCGGGGCACACCCGTGTGCAGCAGTGTGTTCTCCACCGTATCCATGAACGGTCCGGGACCACAGATGTAGTAGTCGACGTCGCCGCACGCCGATGTGAACGCCTCGACCGCTTCGGGTTGTACGACGCCGGCTTCGTCGTCGAAGTGGTTGGTCACCGACAGGCGCTCGGGGTTGGCGGCGGCCAGCGCCGTGAGCGACTCGCCGAAGATCACCGAGTCGCGGCTCCGGTTGGCGTAGAAGAGCCTGAGCCGCCGGTGCGAGTTCACCAGCGCGGACCCGAGCAGCGAGAAGATCGGCGTGATACCACTGCCACCGGCGAACGCGACGATGTCACGCTCGGTGTCACCGAGCAGAAATCGGCCGTCGGGCGGTGCGGCGTGGATCTCGCCGCCCACCTGCGCGGTGTCGTTGAGCCAGTTCGAGACCAGGCCACCCGGGTCACGCTTGACGGTGATCTGCAGATCGTTGCCGTTGTGCGGGAACGACGACATCGAGTAGCACCGTCGATGGTCATCTCCGTCGACCTTCACCTGCAGCGTCAGGAACTGGCCCGGCTTGTAGCGGAAGCGATCCGAGCAGTCCGCCGGAACATCGAGAACCAGCGACACGGCGTCGCTGGTCTCATGCACCACGCGTTTGATGCGCAGTGGGGCGAACTCGTCGTAGGACATCGTCACCACAGTATCAAGTACTTGTGATTGATCTCAACCACTTGACGATGCGGCTTGGTCCTGCGGTGACGTTGATCCGCAGCCACATCGGTTCCGGCAACGGCTGAGTCGATCAGTCGCCGATGTGGTCGTCGGCCATCGTGTGCCCGGTGCCCTTCACGACCACCCGGGCCAGCAGGTCACGCAGCGTCTGCTGCTCTTCTTGCGTGAGGACACCGAACACGGCTTCGTGGGCGGCGATTGCGTCGCTGACGACCGCGCCGGCCACTTTCCGTCCTTCAGAAGTCAGGTAAACCTTCAGGATTCGCGCGTGTTGCGGATCGGGTTTTCGTTCGACCAGTCCGCGCTGCTCGAGAGCCTTGACGGCCAGTTGCACGCCTTGCGGGGTGATCAGCAACCGACGCGCGAGCTCGGCGCCGGACAACCCCGGCTCGTTGGCGAGTTGACGCAACACACCGATCTGGGCGGTGCTGACGCCGTGCTGGCTGACCGCGTCATTGACCGCCGTGAGCGCGAAGTACCAGGCCTGTTTCAGATGCCACAGGATGTTGTCGCCGAGTTCCATGCCCAGTTCTGGGTTCGTCTGCCTAGCCACCGTCGCCGTTTCCTTCGCGCTTGTAGACATGACCGTCCTTCATCACGAAGCGCACGTCGAGGGTGGTGGCGATGTCGCGGGACGGATCTCCGCGCACCGCGACGATGTCGGCGAGATATCCAGGCGCCAGGCGGCCCAGTTCCTCGTCGGCCTCGATCAACTCGGCACTGGTCACCGTGGCGGCGCGGATGGCCTGCATCGGTGTCATGCCCCGTTCCACGAGCGCACACAGTTCCTTGGCGTTCTGCCCGTGCGGGATGGCCGGAGCATCGGTTCCGCAGGCGATGCGCACACCGGCCGCAATCGCCTTGGGCAGCATGGCCTGTGCGCGAGGGAAGACTTCTTCTGCCTTCTTGCGCAGCTCCGGCGCGATGCGATCGACCGCCATCGCCTGGGTCAGGTAGGTGGTCGAGACGAGGAACGTCCCGGTGTCCGCCATCATCTGGATGGTCTCGTCGCTGGCGAGGAATCCGTGCTCGATACAGTCGATTCCCGCCCTGATGCACGCACGAATCGCACTGTCCCCCACCGCATGCGCGGCCACCCGAACCCCTGCTCGGTGCGCCTCGTCGGCGATCGCGGCGAACTCCTCGTCGCTGTACTGCTGCGCGCCGGGGGCGGTGCTGTGCGACATCACCCCGCCGGAAGCCGACACCTTGATCAATTTTGCGCCGTGGCGAACCTGGTAACGGACGCACGCGCGGACGTCGTCGACGCCGTTGGCGATGCCCTCGGCCACCGACAGCGGCATGATCCCCGGCGCCAGCCGCTGAAACACCGTCGGGTCGAGATGACCGCCATACGGGGTGACCGCATGCCCGGCAGGGTAGATCCGCGGGCCGACGTGCCAACCCTGATCGATCGCCCGCTGCAACGCGACGTCGAGCAGGTAGCCGCCGGTCTTGACCATGAGGCCGAGGTTGCGCACGGTGGTGAAGCCGGCCTCCAGCGTGGTGCGGGCATTGACCGCCCCGCGCAGCGTGCGATACACCGGATCGTCCTGCACACCGTGCATCGGGCTGGGCAAGCCCTCGGGCCCGCCCGGTCCACCGATGAGGAGATTGAGTTCCATGTCCATCAGGCCCGGCAACAGCGTGACATCACCGAGGTCGATCTCGCTTGCCGAATCGAACTGCGACTGTGGTGGATTGACCGCGGCGATGCGGTTGCCCTCGACGACCACCACGGCAGGCGAGCGCACCTCACCGGCCTCGACGTCGGCCCAGCGCGCGGCGCGCAGGACAATGCGATTCGTCACGGAACCGGTTCGGACACGCAGTCGAGGCTCGTGGCACCCGAGTCGGGGACCTTCGGTTGCTTCCAGCACTCGACCGGGAAGGAGACCTGAATCATCGAGTACAGCAGATGCATCAGGTTGAGGACGTCCTCGGGCAGGTCGTCCAACGAGAACTTGTCGCAATAGGCGATGGCCTCCTCGGCACGCGCGGTGATCGCGTCGTAGAAGGCTTGCATCTCGGTCATCGTCGAGGAGAGCCGCTTGGCATAGCGGTCGGCTTCCGAACCCAGGCACCAGTCCGAAAACTCTTCGAGGTCCGCGAATTCGGGCGGCAGCTTGCTCGTGGCTGTCGTCATCTCAGACACCCGCCGTCTTGCGCTCGTAGTTCTCCACCCACGCCGCGGTCTCCTTGTGCAGGTGGCGGATCAGCACCTCCTGGTCGCAGAGCAGGAAGTCATCGAGCACCCGCGACTCGATCATCGACTGGGTGGCCTCCAGCGTGTTGGCGTCCTGTAGGCCGTATTCCTTGAACGACACCGCGGCCAATTCCTGCGCGATGCGTTCGCGGGGCGTGCGCGGCTGCGGGAAGTACACCGTGCCCTCGAACAGGTGCGTGTTGTACGACGTCGGCCAGTAGTGGTAGGTCAGGTACCAGCCCTGCCCCCAGAACAGGATCACGAAGTTCGGGAACAGCTGGAACGAATCCAGGCCCCACGGATCGCATTTCGCCGGATTCAGGCCGGCGGGCATCTCTCCCAGGTCCGGTTTGTCCCACGGGCCGAAAAGGCCGCTGCGACAGATGTCTTCGATCGGCTTGCGCATCTCATCGGCCATCTCCCAGGCGCGGACACCAGAGGTGCTGACCAATCGGTGTGGACCCTCGATGCGGTAGTGCGGAGCCTCGAAACCGGCTTCGGCAGCGGCCTTCGAGTACGCCGTCGGCGACTGGTTCGCATGCAGGACCGGCGCGTGATAGAACTCCTGGAACGCGTCCATGTAGAGCTTCCAGTTCGCCTTGACCTCGGACCGGTAGTAGAACCGCGACGTCATCTTGTCGAACGGGTAGCCCTCCAGCGCGGTGATCATCGGTCCGAGGAACTCACGCAGCGACTGCTCGGGCTCCTTCGCGAAGTTGACGAAGATGAACCCTTCCCAAACCTCGCAGTGCACCGGCACCAACCCGTAGCGGCTCTTGTCGAGATTGAAGAACTCCCCCTCCTGCTGCACGAACGTGAGGTTGCCGTCGAGGTCATAGCGCCATGCGTGGTACTTGCAGGTGAATTGACGACAGACCCCGCTGGTTTCCTCGAGCGGCATGTCGTTCCACACCAGCTTGTTGCCGCGGTGTCGGCAGATGTTGTGATACGCCTTCACTTCACCGGAGGTGGTCCGCACCACGATGATCGATGTGTTGGCGACCTTCAGCTCTTTGGTGAAGTAACTTCCCTTGCGCGGAACCTGTTCTACCCGACCGACATTCAGCCAGGCCCGCTTGAAGATAGCCTGGCGTTCCTTCTCGTAGAACTCCGGGCTGATGGAGTCCTCGTAGGACACCGGATCGGTACCCAGCTCGGGGTAGTGCTCCGTCCAACTTCCCTCTGGCGGTTTGGGAAAGCGAGCCATTGCCTACTCCTGTCGACCGCCCGGCCTAGACCGTGCCGGGAGCTGCAGCGCCGACGGTATATGCTCCATGTCACAATCGCAAGTAGTTGATACAGGTTCTGCGGAAGGCGTGAAGGAGCGAGCACACGATGCGATCGGACGAGTTGTTCATCGGCGGTCACTGGTCCGCGTCGAGCGCCGCGGACCACATCGAGGTGATCTCGCCGCACACCGAGGAACCCGTCGCGCGCGTCGCCGCCGCCGGACCCGCGGACATCGACACCGCCGTCGCCGCAGCGCGATCGGCATTCGACTCCGGCCCGTGGCCACGCCTGGCCCCCGCCGAGCGCATCGCCGCCGTACGCGGGCTGGCCGAACGGTACGCCGAACGGCGCGGCGAGATGGCCGAGACGATCACCGCCGAGATCGGGGCGCCGATCAGCTTCGTCCAACGCGCACAGGTCGGGCTGCCCGCAATGATGATGTCGGCCTTCTGCGATCTGGCCGAGAACTATCCGTGGGTCGAGTCTCGGCCGGGAAGGTACGGAACCGATATCCGTATCCGCCGCGAGCCGGTGGGCGTAGTCGCCGCCATCGTGCCGTGGAACATGCCGCAGTTCCTGATCGTCACCAAGCTGATCCCGGCGCTGCTCGCCGGTTGCACGGTTGTGCTCAAGCCGGCGCCCGAGTCGCCGCTGAACGCACTGCTGCTCGCCGAGATGATCGCCGAGGCGGGACTGCCCGAGGGCGTGGTCAGTGTGCTGCCCGGCGACCGGTCCGCGGGCGAGTACCTCGTCAAACACCCTGGGGTGGACAAGGTCTCGTTCACCGGGTCGACCGCGGCCGGCAAAGCGGTGGCCGCCGCGTGCGCGGTCGATCTGCGGCGCGTCAGCCTCGAACTCGGGGGCAAGTCGGCGGCTATCGTGCTCGAGGACGCCGATCCCGTCGACGTCGCCGCGGGCGTGCGCTCGGCCAGCCTGTCCAACAGCGGGCAGATCTGCAACGCGCTCACCCGGATTCTGGTGCCCGCGGCACGTTCCGCTGACTTCACCGATGCCCTGGCCGCGGAGGTGACGTCGCTGGTCGTCGGCGATCCGATGGACCCGGGCACCCAGGTCGGACCGCTCGTCGCGGAACGTCAGCAGGAGCGGGTGCGGGGCTACATCCAAACGGGCCAGTCCGAAGGCGCCCGCCTCGTCGTCGGAGGCGCCGACATGCCCGACGGGTTCGAGCGAGGCTGGTACGTGAAGCCGACGTTGTTCGCCGACGCCGACAACGCCATGACGATCGCGCGCGAGGAGATCTTCGGCCCCGTCCTGACCGTCATCACGTACGCCGACGAGGACGAAGCAGTGGCAATCGCCAACGATTCCGACTACGGCCTGGCGGGCTCGGTGTGGACCACCGACACCGAGCGCGGAGTCGCCGTCGCCGAGCGCATCCGCACCGGCACGTTCGGTGTCAACCAGGGCTACACGATGGATCCGTTCGCGCCGTTCGGCGGGGTCAAGGACAGTGGTTACGGTCGCGAACTCGGCCGGGAGGGAATCGACGGGTACACCGACACGAAGTCGATATCGATTGCCACGGCATAGGTTCGGACCGTTCCCGCGGGCCGTCACGGCATTTTGATCGCGGAGACGTACATGTCGATGATCGGCCGGTAGAGGTCGACGTCGTCGAGTTCACTGCCGAGCACGACGGCGTCACTGGTCGCGATCAGCACCTGAGCGAAGGTCAACGGCGGGATCGACAGGGTTCCACCGAGCCGGTCGATGCCGTCGACGATGAACTTCGCCAACGCCTCGACCACCTCCGCCCGCTTGCCGACCACGCGTTCTCGCGCATCGGGGTTACGCAGCAGGTACAGCGTGAACTCGTGGCCCAGCGCGGCGTGCTCGGCACCGCGGTCCCGGCTGAGCTGACGCCACCGCTGCGCGATCTCGTCGCGCTCCCGGGTGCCCACCTGCTTCGACGAGGACATGACCTCGGCGAAATTGTCGAAGTAGCGCCGCCAGTAACGGTCGCTGACGGCCAGAAACAGCTCCTCCTTGGTCGAGAAGTGCTTGTATATGGCGCCTTTGGTGTAACCGGCCTCGTACGCGATGTCATCGAGAGTTGCTGCGGTGAAACCCTTTTCGGCGAAAACATCCTCGGCGGCATCGAGCAGCAGCGAGCGCGTGTGTTCCAGGCGTCGTTCTCGTGTCCACCGCTCGACCATGACGAAAGTGTGCCACGGATTCTCAGAACCCGATCAGGCATTCAGATACTCACTGGTATCTTGATCGAGGGCCGCGACCCGACGCGGCGCTGGGAGGCGATATGAGCGATCTGTCCAACACACGGAAATCCGCGGTCACCGAACCGGCGAGCGGCGTCACGGGCCTGGGAACGGAGGTCGCGCGCTCGTCGAACTCGGTCAAGATCTGGGCGAGCGTCGGCGCCGTGTTCCTGGCGATGACGCTGTACGTCTTCGTCCGGTGGGTCAGCGGACCTTACTTCGAACAGGTTTCGGGAGGTCCGACCGAGCCACCGCTGTACATGAAGATCCCACTGATCGCCAATGCCGTCGTGCTTTGGATCGCAACGCCGTTCGCGTTGTGGTTCTTCCTCATTCGGCCCTGGGTGCGGGAACGGCGCATCACGCTCGACGGCATGCTGGCGGTGTCGATGGGCCTGATGATGTTCCAGGATCCGATGCTCAACTACTACAGCACCTGGTGCACGTACAACGCATGGCTGTTCAACCAGGGCTCCTGGGCGCCGCACATCCCGGGTTGGGTGGCGCACGAGGAACCGGGCCACACGGTGCCCGAACCGCTGCTGACCAACATCCCGGGTTACGCGTTCGGCGTCCTGCTGCTCACCATCGTCGGATGCGCGATCATGCGCAAGATCAAGAACCGGTGGCCATCGATAAGCAATCTGAGACTGGTCTTGGTCACCTACGCAATCGCGATCGTCTTCGACTTCATCATGGAGGGACTCATCCTCCTGCCGATCGGGTTCTACTCCTACCCCGGCGCCATTCAATCGTTGTCGATCAATGCCGGTACCTATTTCCAATATCCGATTTACGAAGGTTTCATGTGGGGTGGCGTCCAGGCGGCGCTGTGCTGTCTGCGCTTCTTCACCGATGACCGGGGCCGCACCGTGGTGGAACGCGGGATGGACGGCATCCGAGGCGGATTCGTCAAGCAACAGTTCGTTCGATTCCTGGCGATCTTCGGCGGCGTCAGCGCCTGCTTCTTCGTCTTCTACAACCTTCCGGCGACCTGGCTGGGCATGCACGGTGACCCGTGGCCGGAGGACGTGCAGAAGCGCTCGTACTTCAACCCCGGCATCTGTGGTGATGGGACCGACCGTCCGTGCCCGAATCCAGATCTGCCGCTACCGACCAAGCACTCGGGATTCATCAACCACGACGGTCAACTCGTGCTGCCCGAAGGCGTGACGATCCCGCCGGTCGTGCCGATCCAAGACGCTGAAAACAATGGCGCTGAATAACTCTCAGCCCTCGACCGAAACAGATTCGCCCCCGCCCTTCTATCGAGCCGTCGGTGACGAAGTCGAGGTCTTCCGCGCTGCGGCCCGTCGAGGTTTGCCGGTGCTGCTCAAGGGCCCCACGGGGTGCGGGAAGACGCGCTTCGTCGAGGCGATGGCACATGAGCTCGGGCGCGCGCTGATCACGGTCGCCGGGCACGAGGACATGACATCGGCGGATCTGGTCGGCCGCTTCCTGCTCAAGGGCGGGGAGACGGTCTGGGTGGACGGGCCGCTGACCCGCGCCGTGCGCGACGGGGCGATCTTCTACCTCGACGAAGTGGTGGAGGCGCGCCAGGACACCACGGTGGTGATCCATCCGCTGGCCGATCACCGCCGCGAACTGCCCGTCGACCGACTGGGTACCACGGTGCCGGCGGCACCGGGATTTCAGCTCGTCATCTCGTACAACCCGGGCTATCAGAGCGTTCTGAAGAACCTCAAAGAGTCGACGCGACAACGCTTCATCGCGCTCGAACTCGACTTCCCACCCGCCGACATCGAGACCGACGTCGTGGCGCACGAGGCCGGGGTCGACGGTGCGACAGCGCGCACACTCGTCAATCTCGGCAACGCGATCCGCGGTCTTGACGGCGCCGCGCTGCGTGAAGTCGCATCCACGCGAATGCTCATTCTCG
Organism: Mycobacterium sp. GA-1285; assembly: GCF_001499905.1. Classification (GTDB taxonomy): domain Bacteria; phylum Actinomycetota; class Actinomycetes; order Mycobacteriales; family Mycobacteriaceae; genus Mycobacterium. The sequence goes on from NZ_LQIS01000055.1 coordinate 47,391, forward strand.
CGGGCGGTCTCATCGCAGAGGGTCTGAGCCTGCGCACTGCGGTGCAATCGGCGGTGGTTCAGGTGTTGTCCGACGACGCGGACGTGATTGCGGCCCTAGGTGAACTCGTCGACGCCGTACTCCCCCGGACGTGACCAACCCCGAGCGGTTGCGCTTCCTTGCGACGTTCGCTGCGGGCAGGCCTGTCGATGTCGCGGAAGCCGACGGCCGGGACGCGGCGCACACCAACGGCGACGTCGTCTTTGTCTCACCGGGTCGATCGATCACCGAGCAGCGCCGCGAGGTACTTGTGCAGTGTGCGTTGATCGCCGCGGGCAGCCTGGACCGACACCTGGTCAAGGCGCTACGGACACGACCGTCTACGGCCCGTCGCTATTTGTCCCTGGAGGGACGCCGGGCGTTGGGCGAACTCGCCGCACGGGTACCCGCTGCCGCGGCGTTGCACGTCGACGGCCCGAGCACCGTGACCGCCGCGGAGTCGCTCGAAATAGCCAGGGGCAAACGCCGAGTCGCGGATCCACCGGAGTGGTTCGGCGTCATCAAACCGTCCCGGCTACTTTCCAACCGTGCCGTCCACAGCGGCAAGCCCACCGCACATGATCTGCAGTTGCAGATCGATCCGGCCGACTTCTCAGGTGATGAGGACGACGAGAACGACGGGCAAGCGGAAGACAGCAAGATCCTGAAGCTGTTCGAGGCCCCGATCGTCGTGACGCAGGCGTTCTCGAAGTTCTTGCGGAACATGCTCGGTACGTCACGGACGTCCGGCAATGACGACGTCGGCGGTGAAGTGAAGGTCGGCTCCACCCGGAGAGCCCGTGCGGTCGGGGCCCACGCCCGGCCGCTTCCGATGCGGATCCGATTCACCGACAGCGGTAAGCCGGCGGCGGCGATCGGCATCGGCGGAGCACTGCATCCGGAGTGGGATGTGTACAACGACAGGTACCGTCCCGACCACTGTCGGGTTCTCGACTTCCCTCTGACAATGACCGCCGGCACGTCCTTCTCAGGAGTGGCGCACGATGACGTGCTCCGACGCCGGCTGTCCCGGGTGGGACTCGGCCCTAAGGTGCTGCGGGGTCGTCCCGACGGTGAGGAACTCGACATCGAGGCGCTCATCGATCTTTTCGTCGATCTCCGCTCGGGCTTCTCGCCGCCGGAGCACGTGTACAGCGAACGTCGCAGAATCGCCCGCGACCTCGGCGTGCTCATCTTGGTCGACGCCTCGGGTTCGGCCAACGATACGGACCCCGACGGCCAGTCGGTTCACGAACACCAGCGGCGCGCGGCGGCCACCTTCGCAGTCACGCTCGAGGAGCTCGGTGACCGAGTTGCGGTGTACGCGTTCCGCTCACAGGGACGGCATGCCGTCCACCTGCCGGCGATCAAGACGTTCGACGAGCGGTTCGGAATGGCAGGGCGCGCGCGGCTGAACGGACTGCAGCCGTCGGGCTTCACACGATTGGGCGCGGCGATCCGCGCCGCGGGTGAGATCCTCAAGGCCGACGCCGGCACCCCTAACAAGCTGTTGCTCGTGCTGTCGGACGGCCATCCGTACGACGACGGCTATGAAGGCCGCTACGCGGAGGCCGACGCGCACAAGGCCCTCGAGGAGATGCGTACCGACGGCGTTGCGTGCCTTTGTCTTTCGATCGGCTCTTCGGCGGGGGCCGACGCGCTCGAGCGCGTCTTCGGTTCGGCTGGCCATGCCAGCGCCGCCTCGCTGGCCGAGTTGAGTCCCCGCATGGACGAGCTGTTCATGGCGTCGCTGCGTGAACTCGCGGGACCAGCACCGCGGTGAGCGCTTACTCCTGCCGACCGCGCCGCAGGGTCAACGCGCGGGCAGTCCCAACACTCGCTGCGCGATGATGTTGCGCTGGATTTCCGACGCCCCGCCCGAGATGGTCCCGGCGTAGCTGCTGATGTAGCGGGTGAACCAGTCGGCGGTGAAAAGACCTGGACTGTAAGGGTTGTACGGCGCGGTCAGCCCCGGACTGCGCAAGCCGTCCGCACCGGCGGCGTCGAGCGCGTATCCGAGCGCCTTCTGCTCGGCCTCCGACCCGAAAAGCTTCAACACCGAGATGCTGGGGATGTCGCGTTCGCCGCGTGCCGCCTGCCCCAGGGCAACGGACCCCAGGAGGCGCAGCGCCTGGTAATCCATGGCGACCGTCGCATAGCGGTCCTGGTTCACCGCTCCCGCCGGGCGGAAGTCCTGCAGAAGTTGGTCCAGCCGGTTGGCGAACGCCATCCACATCATCGTCCGTTCGTGGCCCAGGGATCCGTTGGCCACTCGCCAGCCTTCGTGCAACGGCCCGACGAGATTCTCGGCGGGCACCCGGACACCGGTGAAGAACACCTCGTTGAAATCGAGATCGTCGCGGCTGTATACCGACGCGAACGGCCGGCGCTCGACCCCTGGGGAGTCAGTGGGGATCAGCAGAGCACTGATTCCCTTGTGCTTGGCCGCATCCGGGTCGGTACGCACGAACGCGAGGATGACATCGGCGTCATGTGCCCCCGATGTCCACACCTTCTGACCGTCGACGACGAAATCCTCACCGTCGCGCACCGCTCGCGTCGCCAGTCCCGCCAGGTCCGAGCCCGCACCGGGTTCGCTCATGCCCAGCGACGCGGTGATGTCGGCACGCAGGATCGGCACCGCCCACCGCTGCTTCTGTTCGTCGGTGCCGAACGACAGCAGCGACGCCGCGATGATTCCGACGCCCTGCGGATTGAAGGCGTGGTAGATCCGGCGTCGCGCCAGCTCCTCGCGGTGGACGAACTGCTCGAGGACGCCCGCGTTGCGGCCACCGAATTCCGGCGGATTCCCGGGCAGCAACCAGCCGTTGTCGAACAGCATCCGCTGCCATCGGCGTGCCCACGGGGGCACGTGGGCCGTCGAACGCGAACGCTCCGCGGCCGCCTCGGCCTCCGAAGGCAGGTGCTCGTCGAGGAAGGCGACGAACTCCGCGCGGAAGGCCTCCACCTCGTCGTCGAAGGTGAGCTGCACCCCGCCAACATATCAAGTACTTAACAATTCTCGCGCGGTGCGCTAAGACTTAAGGGATGCTCGACGGCGAGAAGATCCTCATCACTGGTGCCACAGGCAAGATCGCGTTCCCCATCGCGCGGGAACTGGCGCGAAACAACGAGGTATGGGGTGCGGCCCGGCTGCGCGAGTCCGCGGATCGCGACCGGCTGACCGACGCGGGTGTCAACCCCGTCGCCCTCGACATCAGCGACGGCGACTTCTCGGTGCTGCCCGACGATTTCACCTATGTGTTCCACGCGGCGGTCGATCCCGGCACCGCGGACTGGACGCGCTGCCTGGAGACCAACGCGCAGCATTCGGGCAACCTGTTGCACCGGTACAGGGCCGCGAAGGGCTTCGTGTTCTGCTCGACCGGCTCGATCTACGGCTATCAGGGCCAGCGGCCGCTGACCGAATCCGATCCGCCCGGGGTGCCGCTACGGGCGAATTACAGCTTTTCGAAGGTCGCCGCCGAGGCCGTCTGCACGTGGGTCGCCAACCAGTACGAGATCCCGTTGACGATCATCCGGATCTGCTCCACCTACGGACCCGAGGGCGGCGCGCCCGCCGAAAGGCTCGACGCGATCCTGGCCCGCAGACCGATCCGGCTGCACCCGGATCGTCCGAACAACTACAACCCGATCTACGAGGACGACTATGTCGCGTTGGGGATCCGGGCGATGGAGGCGGCCGACACGCCGCCGGTCGTGGTGAACTGGGCGGGCAGTGAGACGGTGAGCGTGGAGGAGTACTGCACGTACATGGGTGAACTGGTCGGCGTGGAGCCGGTTTTCGAGTACACACCCGAGGCCCACACGCCGTTGTGGCCAGACGTCACCCACATGCACGAGGTGCTGGGCCGCACGGCGACCGGCTGGCGCGAGGGCTTCCGCCGGATGGTCGAGGCCCGCCACCCCGAAATCGAGCTGTCACAGCCGGATTCGGTGTAGAGGAGGTGTCGATGCAACTACCGGGCAGGCCGTCGGACGAGGTTCCCGCGGTGCTCGCGAACGGTGACGGGGACATCACCACCATGTTCGTCTCGATGGCGCGACGCCACCCCGACGGGGCCGACGCGGATTATCTGCGCTGGCACACTCTGGACCATCGCCCCGAACAGCACCGGATGTCGGCGGTGCGCGCATCCCTGCGCCTGGTGTCCGTGCCGCAGTGCCGCGCCGCACGAGGAGCGAACGAAAGTCCCTACGATGCGATCGATCACGTGATGACGTACTTCTTCACCGGGGTCGAGGGCATGGAACCGTTCCTCGCGCTGTCCAAGGCGCTCGGCGATGCGGGCCGCAAGCTGCCGCTGCTGCCGCCCGTCGAACGCGGTGTGTACGACGTGCGGCAGCGCGTCGCGGCCCCGCGGATCAAGGCGGGTGCCGACGTGCTGGCGTGGTGGCCCAACCGCGGTGTGTATCTGCTGCTGGAACGTGGCTGCGCTGCGCTGGACGAACTGGTGGACGTCGACGGGGTGGCCGGCGCGTGGGCGGCGATGTCACTACCGGTCGAGGGTCGGCTGGCCAGTGCCCCTGCCGGACAGACGATTACGTACTGCTTCCTCGACGACGACCCCGTCGCGGTCGCGGAGCGGCTCCGGCCGGTTCTGCAGGCCAGATGGGGTGACAGTGGCGTCGAACCCCTCTTCGCCGCACCGTTCCACGCCGTCGTGCCGTACGAATGGGACCGCTATGTGCCGTGACCGGAGGAACGAATGCGCATCGGTTTGATGGTCGGCTCCGACAAGGAGCGTCCCCGCGGTGAACGGCTCGATGGGCTGGTCGACGACGGAAGAGCCGCCGAGAAGCAGGGTTTCGCGACCTTCTGGATGCCGCAGGTCCCCGGCTATCTCGATGCGATGACGGCCGTGGCGTTACTCGGAGATGCCACCAACCGCATCGAGATCGGAACGGCCGTGGTGCCGATCCAGACTCGGCATCCGCTGATCATGGCCCAGCAGGCACTGACCACTCAGATCGCTTGCGGCGGCCGGTTCACGCTGGGGATCGGCCCGTCGCACCACTGGATCATCACCGACCAGCTCGGCCTGCCGTACGACAAACCCGCGCGGCTGGTGCGCGACTACCTCGAGATCCTCGACGCGGCGTTCAGCGGACCGGGCGCGATCGCCGTCGACAACGACACCTACCACGTACGCAGTCCCGTCGACGTCACCGACGCTTTCACCGTGCCGGTGCTGGTGGCAGCGCTCGGCCCGACGATGCTGCGGATCGCCGGCGAGCGCACCGGGGGGACCATTCTATGGATGGCCGACGAACGCGCGGTCGGCGACTACGTGGTGCCACGCATCACGGCGGCGGCGAAGGAGGCGGGCCGCCAAGGTGTTCGCGTCGTCGCCGGTGTGCCCGTCGCGCTCTGCGCTGAGAGTGAAGTCGCCGATGCCCGCGCGTACGCAAGCGAGGTGTTGGGCCACGCCGACTTCTCCCCCAACTACGTCCGTCTGCTCGAACACGGCGACGCCGAGGATGTCGGCGACACCATGGCGGCGGGTGACGAGGCGACCGTCGAGGCACGGCTGCGTCGCTACCGCGACGCCGGCGTCACCGATCTGGCAGCGCGCGTGGTGCCGCTCGGGCGGGATGCCGCACAGCGTCAGGCGTCGCGTCGGCGCACTCAGGAGTTCGTCGCGTCGCTGGCTTCTGAATTCGACTCGGGCACGTAGCTTCCCATGAACTCGATGGGCACCCCGCCCATCGTGCAGAAGAACAGGTCGACACCCGGTACACCGGTGTCCAGCATCGTGACGTCGTCGGCGAAGGCGCTGGCCCGTGCGCGTGTTTCGGCGAAGTCGGGGGCCATGAACGACAGTGCGGCCAACCCCTCGGGCACCACGTCACGAAGGTGCTCGGGAACGTCGAGCACCTCGATCAGCCCCGTGTCGCCGGCGCCCAGCATGGTGACTTCCGCCCCGTCGGACGGCGGCCATCCGAGCGTTCTCTCCAACACCTCGCCGGGGACGTGCATCTGGAACTGCACCGCCATCCCCATCACTTCGGTCAGAAACGCCGTGAAGGTGTGCGCGGAGTGGCTGCGCATGACGACGTGGTGCAGGTTGGGCATGTCTCGCCTTCCGGTAGGCCCTACGACCCGAGCATGATCAGGCCGCCGTCGACGGCGACGAGCTGTCCTGTCATGAAGTGTGACCCCTCACTGCAAAAGAACACCAGCGCGGGGCCCAGATCGCCGATGGGATCACCGACACCTTCTCGGCGGCCCACGCCCTGGCCGCCGAGCGTGTCCACGCGGCCACCGCCCCCTTTGTCGCCGCGTAAACGGCCGAGAGGGGGCTGCCCATCACCGCCTCTGCGGATCCGAAGTTGATGATGCGCCCGCCGCCGTTCGCGCGCATGACCGCGTATGCCGACTGGTTGGTCAGGATCGTGGCCTTCACGTTGGTGGCGAACAGGATGTCGATGTCGTCGGTGGTGATCTGACCGGGGATGCCCGGCTGCCACAGCCCGGCCGCGTTGAGCAGTACATCGAGCCCACCCATCTCGTCGGCAGCGGCCCGCACGGTCCGGTCGACCGCTTCGGCGTCACGCACGTCGCAGTGCAGCCAGGACACGCCCAGCAGGTCGGGTGGCGCCGTCGTATGGCGGGTGGCTACGACTCGTGCGCCCGCCTCGGTGAGTACCTGCACCGCGGCCGCGCCGATGCCCGCGGCCCCACCGGTCACCAAGATGCGCCTGCCGTCCAATGTCGCGCCCATCCATAAATAGTTAGACAAGCGTCAACTATTTGCAAGCCTCAATTGCCCTGTTACAGTGCCGGAGTGTCCAAGGTCAGCGGCTCAGTCATGGCTGACGGTGGTCAACGGCGCGCGTCTTTTCAGCGGGCTCGTTCGCATGAGACGAAGCGGGCGCTCGTACAGGCAGCCATGGCGTTGTGGCGCACGAACGGGTATGCCAAGACGACCGTCGCCGACATCTGCCGGGCCGCGGGCGTGTCGAGGGGCCTGTTCTACTTTTACTTCCCGGCCAAAGAGGACATCCTCTTCGAGGTCGGCCTGCTGTCGACCCGGTCGGCGCAGAAGAAGGTGCGCGCGCTGCTGCGCGCCGACTACGACGTCGAGGCCGTCATCGGCGAGGCACTGCGCAGCCTCGAACGGTCGATGACGCGCAACCCGCGCGAACTGATCATCCAGACGATCTTGGAGGGCTACCGGCATGAACACCGGATCCTCGCGGGTGAGGTGGTGGATGAGACCGCCGACGCCGACATGTTCGGCGAACTCTTCACCCAAGCGCAGCGGGACGGGAAGATCGGCGCTCATGTCGATGTCGAGCACCTCTCCCGTTTGGCCGGCATGCATGTCAGCGAAGGCGTCCGGCACTGGGCGGGCGGAAGTTTCGGTGACCGATCGTTCGCCGACGTCGTCACCGACGACATCGCGGCACTGATCGCCGGGTTCAACACCAGGAAGGGGCCGGGATGAGGATCCCGGCGGATTGCGCAGTGCCGAACACATTTGGCTGAGACCTGAACAAAGAGGAAGGAGACCACGATGGCGTGGGATTTCGAGACCGACCCCGAGTACCAGAAGGTTCTGGACTGGGCCGACGAATTCGTCAGGGAGGAGGTCGAACCGCTCGACTTGGCGTTTCCCGACCAGCAGTTTGTGCCGTTGGATGCCAACCGCCGCAAGGTGATCGACCCGCTCAAGGACGAAGTACGCAGACGGGGCCTGTGGGCCACCCACCTCGGCCCCGAACTCGGCGGACAGGGTTACGGCCAACTCAAGCTCGCGCTTCTCAACGAGATCCTCGGCCGCTCCCAGTGGGCGCCGATCGTGTTCGGCTGTCAGGCGCCCGATACCGGTAACGCCGAGATCATCGCGCACTACGGCACCGAGGCACAAAAGGAACGCTATCTGCGCCCGCTGCTCGACGGCGAGATCTTCTCGTGTTACTCGATGACAGAACCGCACGCCGGCGCCGATCCGAGGCTGTTCAAGACCACCGCCGTGCGTGACGGTGACGACTGGGTGATCAACGGCTGGAAGTTCTTCTCCTCCAACGCCAGCACCGCGTCGTTCCTGATCGTCATGGTGGTCACGAACCCCGACGTCAGCGCCTACCAAGGCATGTCGATGTTCCTGGTGCCGACCGACACCCCGGGCGTCGACATCGTCCGCAACGTCGGACTGCACGGTGAGCCTGACGGCGAGGGCTCGCACGCGCTGATCCACTACGACAACGTACGCGTGCCTGCCGATGCGCTGCTCGGCGGCGAAGGACAGGCTTTCGTCATCGCCCAGACTCGCCTGGGCGGCGGGCGTATCCACCATGCCATGCGCACGATCGGGCTCTCCCGCAAGGCGTTGGACATGATGTGCGAGCGCGCGCTGAGCCGCGAGACCCAGGGCAGCAGGCTGTCGGAGAAGCAGTTCGTTCAGGGCTACATCGCCGACTCGTACGCGCAGCTCTTGCAGTTCCGGCTGATGGTGCTCTACACCGCGTGGGAGATCGACAAATACAACGACTACAAGAAGGTGCGCAAGGACATCGCCGCGGTGAAGGTCGTGATGCCGACGGTGCTACATGACATCGCTTGGCGCGCAATGCAAGTGCACGGTGCACTGGGCGTCACCAATGAGATGCCGTTCCTGGGCATGGTCACCGGCGCCGCGGTGATGGGGCTGGCCGACGGGCCGACCGAGGTCCACAAGATGACCGTGGCCAAGCAGGTGCTGCGCGACTACGCGCCGAACACCGACACGTGGCCGAGTGAGTGGATTCCGGCCAAGCGGGACAAGGCCAGGGAGAAGTTCGCCAGATATCTGGGAACCGCCATAGAGAATGAGGTGGGGAATCTGTGAGCGAGACCGCGATCGACGTTGCGCGCCTGACGGATTGGATGGATGCGGCCGAACTGCCCGGCAAGGGTGAGCCGCTGCAGACGCGGTTTCTGTCCGGCGGCACCCAGAACGTCATCTACGAGCTGCGCCGTGGAGAACGCAGATGTGTACTGCGGATGCCACCACCCGGCGCTCCCCCCGACCGCGACAAGGGCATCCTGCGGGAGTGGCGCATCATCGAGGCGCTCGACGGCACCGAGGTTCCGCACACCGAGGCCGTCGCGGTCTGTGAGGACGCGGCGGTGCTCGGCCGCCCGTTCTACCTGATGGGTTTCGTCGACGGGTGGTCGCCGATGGATCTCGACGATCGGAGGTGGCCCGAACCGTTCGACTCCGACCTTTCCGCGCGCGGGGAATTGGCCTATCAGCTCGCCGAAGGCATCGCGCTGTTGTCCAAAGTCGACTGGAAGGCCAAGGGGTTACACGATTTGGGCCGTCCCGACGGTTTCCACGAGCGGCAGGTCGACCGCTGGATTGCGTTCTTCGAGCGCATCAAGGGCCGCGAGATCGAGGGCCTCGACGTCGCCACCGACTGGCTGCGTACACATCGGCCGCTGGACTACATCCCCGGCCTGATGCACGGCGACTACCAGTTCGCCAACGTGATGTACCGACACGGGGCGCCCGCGCGACTGGCGGCGATCGTCGACTGGGAGATGGGCACCGTCGGGGACCCGAAGCTGGACTTGGGCTGGATGGTGCAGAGCTGGCCCGAGGACACCGCAGCACCGATGGATTCGGAGATGGGTTACGTCGACATGCGGGGAATGCCCTCGCGCGCAGACGTTGTCGAACATTATGCGAAGGTATCGGGACGCCAGGTCGACGACCTCGACTACTACCTGGTGCTGGCGAAGTGGAAGCTGGCGATCGTGCTCGAACAGGGCTTCCAGCGTGCCGGCGACAACCCGAAGCTGCTCGCCTACGGCCCCGTCATCGTCGAGCTGATGCGTTCGGCCGCCGAGTTGGCCGAAAGCAGCGACTACCGATAGCGCGTCGAGCGCCCGCCGAAATCAGCTGGCGGGCACCAGATCAGCAGCGACCGAGACCATCATCCCGCAGCGGAACATCTCACAGCCGCTGACCTCGACGTCGTCGGGGTCGCCGGTGGCGGCCAGCGCCTTGGTCTTGAACGCGCGGGCCGCCGCGCTCAGGCGGTGCTCGACGGATTCGACGCTGCTGTCGAGTTCGGCGGGCACCCGCTCACCCCACAGCGTCACCTCGGTCGCGCCCTGATCGAGCGCGTTGCGCACATGCTGGAGAACACGCGTGTCGCGGTCGATCATGTTCGCGGCGACGGCGACGGTCTGCGGGTGGGGCCGGTCCTCCCAATTCGCGAGGATCGACTCCAGGTCGAGTGTCCGGGCGCCCAGGATCGTCAGCGGGCGAACGTCTTCGTCACCGCCGACGAGAACTGTGACGTCCCATCCGGCCATCACCCGGTCGTAGATCCAGCCGCCGGCATTCTTCACCGCGTCCGACACCGTCGGTGCGACGACGTCGAGCCGGTACCTCATATCGAGCTCCGCGGCGCCAGCTCGCGCCCCAGCGACTGGGCGTATCCCTTGAACACCTCGGCCAATTGAATCGATGGGTCGAGTAACCATAGGGTCTCCATTCCATAGGTGAAGGCGAGGATTTCCACGGCCTTGGTGGCCGCGTCCAAGTCTCGGCGGTACTTGCCGCTTTGCTGACCGCGCTCGATGATCGCGGTGACGATGTCGACCGCGTCGCGGTATCGCTTGACCAGACGGTCGTGCAGTGGCGCGTCGGGCGCGATGTTCTCGACCAGCAGCACGGTGAAGGTCCCGACGAGTTCGGGCGCGCGGTCGAAGCGTTCAGGGACCCGGCCGAGCTCGGTGACGAGGTCGCCGGAGCGGTAATCGGCGTGGATCGCGTCGTCGGCGTCACGGGCGTCGAGCACCGCGTTGAGGAGCTGCTCTTTGGACTCGAAGTGATGCAGCAGACCGGCGGGCGTGACCCCGGCTTCCTTGGCGATCTGGGCAAGCGAGGTGTTGCGCCACCCGTTGCGCGCGAGCAGGCGTTCGGCCACCGCGAGGATGCGCTGCCGGCGGTCCTCGCCCTTGGCGAGGAGCGCGGCATAGGGCCGCGCGGACTCCGTGGCGGACACCGAACTCCTCCGTTCAACCAACCTAGTGAACACACAGTAGGTAGGTTTTGGCGCTGTGACAAGCATCTCAGCCGAATTCGGTTTAGACGGCCGTCACATGGCCAGGTCAGCGACGCTTTCGGCATGCGATCGATGCCTGCACATCGTCAGGCGGCCGCCGGAGCGAACTCGATGTGCAGCTCGGTGAGCCCGCGGAGCAGAAACGTCGGCTCGTAGGCGTACCGGCGCTCACCGGCCGGGCCGTGCGCCGACTCGCTGATCCGGATGTCGCACATGCGCTCGAGCAACCTCTGCACGGTGATGCGACCCTCCACCCGGGCCAGGGGTGCGCCCGCGCAGGAGTGAATCCCGCGTCCGAACGCGATGTGCTCGCGCACGTTCTTGCGGTCCGGGCGGAACTCGTGGGGATCGTCGAACTGGCGCGGGTCTCGATTGGCCGCGCCGAGGCACAGCATCACGATCGTGCCCGCCTTCAGCGGCACCCCGCCGAGCGTGGTGCTCTTGCGGACGAGCCGGAAGTCGACCTTGGTCGGCGAGTGCATGCGCAGAGCTTCTTCGATGAACGCCGGGATCCGCTCGGGGTGCTCACGCAGCATCTGCTGGATGTCCGGCCGGTCTCCGAGCGTCTGGACCGCGGCGCTGAGCAGCTTGGTGACGGTCTCCTGCCCCGCGGCGAACAGGAAGGTCGCCGGCTTGACGACCTCGATCAGCTCCGGCGTCGAACCGTCGGGGTACACCGCCGTCGCCATCCCCGACAGCACGTCGCCGCGCGGTTCGCGGCGACGCTCGGCCAGGTAACCGGCGAACTTGTCGTCGAGATACTGCAGCGGGTCCCGCCCCACCGGGGCGCCGTCGAGCGCGCCGACGCGGGTGCCGTAGCGCTCCTCGACTCCGAGCGCGGCCAGGAACTCCGGCCGGTCCTCTTCGGGCACGCCGAGCAGGTCGATGATCGCCGATGTGGCAAACGGTTTGGCGTACTCCGACAGGAACTCGCAACGCCCGTTACCGATGATCTGGTCGATCTGACCGTCGACCAGTTGCCACATGTAGTCCTCGTTCTCCTTGAGCCGGCGCGGCGTCAGGAGCTTGGTCAACAGCGAGCGAGCCCGTTCGTGGGCCGGCGGGTCCATCACCACCATGTGTTCGTAGATCGGAAACAGGTGGCGGTGTGTCTCGATCTGCTCGGTGATGTCGTCGCCCTCGGGGACGAACGGCAGCGGCGGGAACGGCCCGCCGATCGCGTTCACCGCCGAGAAGGAATCGTGGTCCTTGAACGCCGCCACCACTTCGGCGTAACCGGTGACCGCGACGACGCCGTAGTTCGGTTCCCGAAACACCGGTCCCAGCTCGCGAAGGTGGTCCCAATAGTCATAGGGATTCTGACTGATCGCATGGTCGGAGAAGTAGTCCACCGAGGCGAGATCGGTCATCGACGGCCGTCCTTTCGGTTCTGGCGCCCGCAGCCAATCTGATCGATCGATCAAACTGTTAGGATGCGCCATGCCTACCACGGGCCGCGACACAGGGTCAAGCATTCGGGCGGAGGGTCGCTGATGCCACGAGCCGCGAGCGCCAAGCGGGCCGAAGCCGGGGCGCGCCAACGACTCATCGAGGCCACCGCCAAGATCATGCGCGACGAGGGCTATGCCGCCGCGACCTCGCGGCGCGTGGCCGCCGAGGCGGGGGTCAAACAAGCGCTGGTCTACTACTACTTCCCGACGATGGACGACCTGTTCGTCGAGGTGTTGCGGGCCGGTGCGGAGGCGTCGCTGGAGAACATGCGCGCCGCGCTCACCGATGACGACCCGTTGCACACGCTGTGGCTGATCAACAGCGATTTGCGAAGGACGAGCCTGAACACCGAGTTCATGGCACTGGCCAACCATCGCAAGGTGATTCGCACGGAGCTGAAGGCCTACGCGGAACGCGTGCGCGACATCGAGACCGCCGCGGTCACCGTGGCCCTGCGCGCCAGCGGCATCGATCTCGACGACTATCCCCCGGTCGCCGTTTCGATGTTGATCGTCCAGATCGCGCGCAGCCTGTGCAACGAGGACGCGGTCGGCCTCACGCTCGGACACGACGAGATGCGCGACTTCATGCAGCGCTGGATGCAATCGCTGAAGGAATCGCTCAGCGCGGGGCCGACACACCGTCCGTCGGACTGAGTCGGCGTAGGCACGACGGAGTGCCTGCACGGCGGTTCAATGACGCCTCTCGCCCGCCCTGCGCCACCCGACAGTTGACACGTGGGTCGATCAGTGCCACGCTCCTGATCGATCGATCAAACAAATCGAACCGGCCAGAAGGTGGACACATGGGTGGACGAGTCGAGGGCAAAGTCGCGTTCGTGACCGGTGCCGCGCGCGGTCAGGGCCGCAGCCACGCGGTGCGCCTCGCGGAGGAGGGCGCCGACATCATCGCCGTCGACGTCTGCAAGCAGATCTCCAGCAACGACGACATCCCGTGGTCGACACCCGACGACCTCGCCGAAACAGCCGACCTCGTCAAGAACCTGAACCGCCGAATCGTCACCGCCGAGGTCGACGTGCGCGACTACGACGCGCTCAAGTCGGTGGTGGACGGCGGCGTCGAACAGTTGGGCCGCCTGGACATCGTCGTCGCCAACGCCGGCATCGGCAACGGTGGGGCAACGCTGGACAAGACGAGCGAAGACGACTGGCGCGACATGATCGACGTCAACCTCTCGGGCGTCTGGAAGACCGTGAAAGCCGCTGTCCCCCACCTTCTTTCCGCCGGTCGCGGCGGTTCGATCATCCTCACCAGCTCGGTCGGTGGCCTCAAGCCCTACCCCCATACCGGTCATTACATCGCCGCCAAGCACGGCGTGATCGGCCTGATGCGCACGTTCGCCGTCGAACTGGGTCAGCACTCGATCAGGGTCAACGCCGTGTGTCCCACCAATGTGAACACGCCGCTGTTCATGAACGAGGGCACCATGAAGCTCTTCCGTCCCGACCTCGAGAATCCCGGACCCGACGATCTCGCCGTCGCCGCACAGTTCATGCACGTGCTCCCCGTCGGCTGGGTGGAACCGGAAGATGTGAGCAACGCCGTCCTGTTTCTCGCCTCGGACGAATCGCGGTACGTCACCGGCCTTCCCGTCACCATCGACGCCGGCAGCATGCTGAAATAGTGATTCGGTGCACCACCCGTCGCTCATCGACTGGTGGTGCATCAAAATCGCTGAAGGCCCCGAACGTCAGGCGATGAGTTCTACCAATGTGGCGTTGGCGGTTCCGCCGCCCTCACACATAGTCTGCAAACCGAACCGAATTCCGTTGTCGCGCATGTGGTTGAGCATCCGCGTCATCAGGACCGCACCCGATGCGCCGAGTGGATGCCCCAGTGCGATCGCCCCGCCCAGCGGGTTGAGTTTGCTTTCGTCGGCGCCGGTCTCGGCGAGCCAGGCCAGCGGCACCGGTGCGAACGCCTCGTTCACCTCGAACACACCCACCTCGTCGAGGGCCACTCCGGCCTTGTGCAGAACCTTCTCCGTCGCCGGGATCGGTCCCGTCAACATCAGCACAGGGTCGGCGCCGGTGACCGCGCCCGCGCGGTAGCGGGCGATCGGGCTCAGGCCCAGCGCCACCGCGTTGTCGGCGGCCATCACCAACAGCGCCGCGGCACCATCGGAGATTTGCGACGAGTTCCCGGCGTGGATGACCCCGTCGTCTTTGAACGCCGGTTTGAGTCCCGCGAGCTTCTCGACCGTGCTCCCCCGGCGCACCCCTTCGTCGGCCACCACGGGATCACCGTCGGTGAACACCGGCATGAGCTGCGACTCGAACGCGCCGTTGTCCTGCGCGGCGGCAGCGAGCTCATGTGACCGTACGGAGTACTCGTCGAGCCGGGTGCGGGAGAAGCCCCACTTCTGGGCGATCAACTCCGCCGAGATGCCCTGATTGAACGAGAAATCACCGTAGCGTTCGAGGACCTTGGGCCCGTAAGGCATTCCGGTGGCCCTCGCCGAGCCGAGCGGCACCCGGCTCATCACCTCCACCCCTCCGGCGACGACGACGTCCTGCTGGCCGGACATCACCGCGTGCACAGCGAAATCCAGCGCCTGCTGGCTCGACCCGCAGGCGCGGTTGACGGTGGTGCCCGGAATGGTCTCGGGCCAGCCGGCGGCGAGCACCGCGTAGCGGCCGATGTTGCTCGACTGGTCGCCGACCTGCGACACGCAACCCCACACGACGTCGTCGACGATCTCGGGATCGATGCCCGCACGCTCCATGAGGGCGTTGAGCACGATCGCCGACAGGTCGGCGGCATGCATGTCCGACAGTCCACCGTTACGCTTGCCGACCGGCGTGCGCACCGCCTCCACGATCACGGTTTCACGCATTGTCCTTCTCCGATCCGGGCCGTAGCGCCCATCGCCCAGTAAATACGGCGGCGCGTTTCTCCGCGAACGCCGCATAGGCCTCCGTCGAATCAGCGGTGGCGAAATTCGCCGGCTGTGCGCGGGCCTCGTTGGCCAACGCCTCACACAGCGTCGCGCTGGCCCCGTCGTTGAGCAGCGCCTTGCTCTGCGCCAAGGCGACCGGTGGGCCCGCCGCGAGCCGGGCCGCCAGATCCGCGACGAAGCCGTCGATCTCGTCGGCGGGTATCAGCCAGGTGACCAACCCGAGCGTGCGGGCTTCCTCGGCGTCGATCATGTCGGCCAGCAGCACCAGTCGCTTCGCTTGTTGCAGGCCGACCAGCTTGGGCAGCAGCCACGAACCGCCGAGGTCGACCGACAGGCCGCGCTTCGAAAAGATCTGGCAGAACCGGGCTTCCGGCGTCGCCACCACGAAGTCACAACCGAGCGCCAGGTTCCAGCCGGCCCCGACCGCGATCCCGGTCACCTTGGCAATGGTGGGTACGGACAGTTCGTGCAGCGCGAGCGCGACGTCGGTGAGCCGCCGTAACTTGTGTCGCGGGTGGATGTCCTCGGGTGTGCCGATGTCGGCGCCCGAGCAGAACGCCCCACCCGCGCCGGTGATCACCAATGCGCGAAGTTCGGTGTCGCGGGCGGCCGCCCGCAGGGCATCGGCCAGGTCCCCCCACAACTGCGCGTTGATGGCGTTCTTGCGGTCCGGCCGGTTCAGCGTCAGGGTCCGCACCCCGTCGCTGTCGGAACTCAGCAGCACGTCATCGCTCACTGGTACGCGGGCCCGATCACTCCGTCGGCGCGCAACCGCGCAACATCCCCTGCGGTGAGCCCCAATTCACCCAGGACGGCGTCGGTGTGCTCGCCCAAACCGGGCACCGCGCCCATAGGCTGTTCGAAATCGCTGATCACCGGCGGTGGGCGCAGCGCGCGGATGTCACCCTTGGGGGTGGCAACCGTGCGCCACCGGTCCCGAGCGGTGAGGTGGGGATGCGCGACGACCTCGCTGGGCAGGTTGTACCGCGAGTTGCCGATTCCGGCGTCGTCGGCGATCTTCTGGATCTCGGCGAGATCGTGCTGCGCACACCAGGATCCGATCGCCTCCTCGAGGATCTCGCGGTGGGCGCACCGGTCGGGGTTGGTGGCGAACCGGGGGTCGACGGCGAGGTCGGGGCGGTCGATGATTTCGCGGGCCACCCGCTGCCACTCCCGGTCGTTGGTGGTGCCGAGCACCACCGTCTGACCGTCCCGCGTCGGGAACGCGCCGTAGGGTGCGACGGCGGGTGAGCCGACGCCGAGCGGTTCCTGGTCGATGCCCGAATGCTGGGTGTAGGTCAACTGATAACCCATCACGTCGGTCATCACGTCGAACAGGCTCAGCGCAACCGACTGGCTCGCGGCCTCGGCATTGCCCCTGCCTCGTCCGACCAGGAGCGCCAGGATGGAGATCGCCGCATACAGGCCGGTCGAGAAGTCGGCCATCGCGGGGCCCGGTTTGGCCGGCATGCCCGGGTAGCCGGTGACCGCGCACGATCCCGACTCCGCCTGCACTAGAAGGTCATAGGCACGCTTGTGGGAGATCGGGCCGCCTGGCCCGTAACCGTCGATCTCGACCGGGATCACGTCGGGGTGCCGGGTGGCCAGGTCGGCCGGGGCGAGACCCATCCGCGCGGTCGCACCCGGCGCGAGGTTGGACACGAACGCGTCCGCGCGATCGAGCAGGCGGTGCAGAAGGTCGATACCCTCGGGCGCCTTGGTGTTCAGCGTCACCGATTCCTTGCCGCGGTTGGCCCAGACGAAGTGCGCGGCCAGCCCACCGGGCCCGTTGACCACGTCGTCGTAGTGGCGGGCGAAGTCGCCGCCGTCGGGGTTTTCCACCTTGATCACGCGGGCGCCGAAGTCGGCGAGCACCCGGGTGCACATCGGCGCTGCCACGGCCTGTTCCATCGCGACGACCGTGACGCCGCTCAGCGGCGCTGGGGCGCTCACATGACCATGCCGCCGTCGACCGGCAGCACCTGTCCGGTGATGTAGGACGCGGCATCGGACGCCATGAACACGAACGCGCCTGCGACCTCCTCCGGGTCCGCCCACCGCTTCATCGGGATCCGGTTCATCATGTTCGCCGAGAATTTCTCATTGGTGCGGATGGTCTCGGTCATCGGCGTGGCGGCCAGCGGGGCCAGCGCATTGACCATGATCTTCTTCGTGGCGAGTTCGCGGGCAAGGGATTTGGTGAATCCGATGATCCCCGCTTTCGCCGCCGAGTAGTTGACCTGACCGAGCGTGCCCGTCAGACCGGCCGCCGAGGTGACGTTCACGATGCGGCCCGTGCCATCGGTCGGGATGTGGGGCAGCGCGGCCTGGGTGACGTTGAATGCGCCCATCACATGGATGTCGAACAACAGCCGGAACGACTCCTGCGTCGTCTTCTCGAACATCGCGGGCTTGGTGACGCCCGCATTGTTGACCACGATGTGCAGGGCGCCGTCGGTCAGTGCGGCCGCCTGTGCGGCCGCCGCGTCGGCCGAGTCACGATCGGAGACATCCAGAGCGGCGGAATCCGCACGACCGCCGCTTGCCGAAATCCGTTCTGCGACTGCGGCGGCGGCGTCCTTGTCCAGGTCGGTGACGAGCACGGCGGCGCCCGCGTCGGCGAGAGCCTGCGCGACCGCCGAGCCGATACCGCCCGCGGCGCCGGTCACCAGCGCAGAACGGCCGGACAGGTCGAAATAGTTCACCATCGGTGGTCGTGCTCCTCCGTCAGTAGCTACGCGGCAGTCCGAGGACATGCTCACCGAGGAAGTTGAGGATCATCTCCTGGCTCACGGGCGCGATCTTCATCAGCCGCGACTCGCGGAAGTAGCGGGAGACGTGATACTCCTCGGAATACCCCATGCCGCCGTGCAACTGCAGGGCCCGGTCGGCGGCCCCGAAACCGGCGTCGGCACACAGGTACTTGGCCGTATTGGCCTCGCGCCCACACGGTTTGCCGTTGTCGTAGAGCCATGTGGCCTTGCGCAACACCAGCTCGGCCGCGTCGAGCCGGGCCAGGGAGTCGGCCAGCGGGAACTGCAATCCCTGGTTCATGCCGATCGGCCGGTTGAACACGTGGCGCTCGTTGCCGTACTTGACGGCCTTCTCCAACGCCACCCGGCCGATGCCCAGCGCCTCGGCCGCGATCAGCATCCGCTCGGGGTTGAGGCCGTCCAGGATGTACTTGAAACCCTTACCCTCCTCACCGACTCGGTGCTCGACGGGAACCATCAGGTCGTCGATGAACACCTCGTTGGAGCTGACCGCGTTGCGTCCCATCTTCTTGATGGGCCGGATGTCGACGTGCTCGGGGTCGAGGTCGGTGAGAAACAGCGTCATCCCGTCGGTCTTCTTGGTGACGGCTTCAAAAGGCTCAGTCCTGGTCAGCAGCAGGATCTTCTCCGACTCCAACGCTTTGGAGATCCACACCTTGCGGCCGTTGACCCGGTACTTGTCCCCTTCGCGCTTGGCGAAGGTGGTGATACGCGAGGTGTCCAGTCCCGCACCTGGTTCGGTGACGCCGAAGCACACATGAAGGTCACCGTTGACGATCCGCGGCAGCGTCGCGGCCTTGAGCTCGTCGGAGCCGTGCTTGACGACGGGTTGCATCCCGAAGATCGACAGGTGAATGGCACTGGCGCCGTTCATCGCGGCCCCGGAGCGCGACACCTCCTCCAGCAACAGCGTCGCCTCGGTGATGCCCAGACCGTGCCCCCCGTACTCCTCCGGGATGGTCATGCCGAGCCAGCCGCCCTTGGCGATCGCGTCGTAGAACTCCTGCGGAAACTCGTGCGCGAGGTCCTTTTCCATCCAGTAGTGGTCGTCGAACTTGCTCGCCAACTCACGAACGGACTTGCGGATCAGCTCCTGGTCCTCGGTCAGCTCGAAACTCATCCCGCCAGGCACGGTGGTTCTCCTCTTGTCATGGTCCCGCAGAGCAGTGCGCCGGCGCGTGAACGCAGCTTCCGCACCGGCGCACTCGAAGACGCTACTCCCGACCCGGTGGCCGGGACTCCGGATACTTGCAGACCTCTCAGTCCTTGTTGCCGGTCAACTCCTTGGCTCTCGCCGCGAAGTCCGCGAACGACGCGCCCGTCTTCTCCTTCTTCGACAGGGCTTGGATGGAGACGTCGTGGCCTTCGGCGGCTTTGCGCAGCGCGCCGACGGTGGCCTGTTCGCGGCTGATGTGGGTGAACGGATCCCAGTGATACCAGCGCATCGCGTTCTCGTGGGTCATCTTGTTGACCTCGTCGTCGGGCACGTTGTTGGCCTTGAGCACCTCGTCGAGTTGCTCGGGTGCGCCGGGCCACATCGAGTCGCTGTGCGGGTAGTCGGCCTCCCAACAAATGTTGTCGATCCCGATCGCGTTGCGGGTGGCCACCCCGACCGGATCGGCGATGAAGCAGGTCAAGAAGTGCTCGCGGAACACCTCGCTGGGCAACTTGCCGCCGAAGTCTTGGCCTGTCCACGTCGAGTGCATCTCATAGGTGCGGTCCACCCGCTCCAGGAAGTAGGGAATCCAGCCCGTACCGCCTTCGGACAGTGCAATCTTGAGCGTCGGGTACTCCTTGATCGGCCGCGACCACAACAGATCCGCCGCCGCTTGCACGATGTTCATCGGTTGCAGGGTGATCATCACGTCCATCGGCGCATCCGGGGCGGTGATCGCCAACCGGCCCGAGGAGCCGATGTGCACGTTGAGCACGGTCTCGGTGTCGACGAGCGCATCCCACATCGGCTTCCAGTGGTCGAAATCGTGGAAGCTCGGATACCCCATGGCCGCCGGGTTCTCGGTGAACGTCAGCGAATGCACCCCGCGCTCGGCGTTGCGCCGGATTTCCTTGGCGCACTCCACCGGATCCCAGATCACCGGCAGCGTCATCGGGATGAACCGGGCCGGATAGGCCCCGCACCACTCCTCGACGTGCCAATCGTTGTAGGCCTTCACCAGGGCCAAGGAGAACTCCTGATCCTCGGTGGCGAACAACCGGCCCGCGAAGCCGGGAAATGACGGGAAGCACATCGAGCCCAGGATGCCGCCGGCGTTCATGTCCTTGACCCGCTCGTCGACCTGCCAGCACCCGGGCCGGATCTCGTCGAGACCCTGGGGCTCCAGCCCGTACTCCTCCTTCGGCCGACCGGCCACCGCGTTGAGCGCCACGTTCGGGATCACCGTGTCGCGGAACTGCCAGGTGTCCGACCCGTCCGGGTTGTGCACCAACCGCGGCGCCTCGTCGATGTACTTCTTCGGCAGATGGTTCTTGAACATATCGGGCGGTTCGACGATGTGATCATCAACGCTGATCAAGATCATGTCGTCCTTGTTCATGCCCGTTCCTTTCGTTGCGTCCCCCGAGGCTGGCTATCAGGACTGTGCTCGATGTGAGGAAACTATCTTCTCACCCTACGAGAATCAATGTCCGAAAACCACCCTAGGGCCTCCTGTCAGGGCAGTTAGGTTCCGCGAGGCACCCTCGTGACCACCGTCGATGACCTCCAGCGTTGACCATCGGCGAGAAAGGTGGAAATCTATTGGCGAAATATGAGAACCTGATTCTCATCACCGAGAGCACACAGGAAGGAAGCACCTTGCGCGTGCCGCCGCTGCCCGCAGCAGAGTGGGACGAAGCCGTCGAGCAGGCCCTGTCGAGCATGTCTCCCGAACGGCGCAATCCCGAGTTGGCGGGCAACCTGCTGGCGACGATGGTCCGCCATCCGAAGCTGACCCGCGCCTTCCTGCGGTTCAACTTCCATCTGCTCTACGGGTCGACGCTGCCGCCGCGGTTGCGGGAGTTGGCGGTGCTGCGCGTCGCGCATCTGACCAAGTGTGAGTACGAGTGGCGCCACCACGTCGAGATGGGCCGCGACGAAGGCCTTACGGACGACGTCATCGACGCCCTCCAGCGCGGCGAGGCTTCAGATGAACTCGACCGGGCCGTACTGCGTGCGGTCGACGAACTCCAAGCCCACGCCACCATTTCCGACGCAACGTGGGCCGCATTGTCCGAACACCTCGAGGAACGTCAGCTGATGGACCTCGTCTTCACCATCGGCTGCTATGGCGCACTGGCCATGGCCATCAACACTTTCGGCGTAGAACCGGACTCCGAAAATCTCGCAGAGAGGTAAGACACCGTGGCATTTTTCCCGAAACCAGAAGAGGGCAGCTGGACGGAGCACTGGCCCGAACTCGGCACCGCGCCGGTCGATTACACCGACTCGATCGACCCGGAGCAGTGGAAGCTCGAGCAGCAGGCGATCTTCCGCAAGTGCTGGCTCAATGTGGGACGTGTGGAGCGGCTTCCCAAGAAGGGCAGCTACTTCACGCGCGAGATGCCGTCGGCCGGTGCGGGCACCTCGGTGATCATCGTCAAGGACGGCGACAACGAGGTGCGCGCGTTCCACAACATGTGCCGCCATCGCGGAAACAAGCTGGTGTGGAACGACTACCCCGGCGAAGAGGTCTCGGGCACGTGCCGGCAGTTCACGTGCAAGTACCACGCCTGGCGCTACAACCTCAAGGGTGATCTGACCTTCATCCAGCAGGAGGGTGAGTTCTTCGACGTCGACAAGGCCGACTACGGCCTGGTGCCGGTTCGGTGCGAAGTGTGGGAAGGCTTCATCTTCATCAACTTCGACAACGACGCCGAGCCGCTGGTCGACTACCTCGGCGACTTCGCGAAGGGCCTGGAGGGTTATCCGTTCCACGAGATGACCGAGACGTATTCGTATCGCGCCGAGGTGAACTCGAACTGGAAGCTGTTCATCGACGCGTTCGTCGAGTTCTACCACGCGCCGATCCTGCACATGAAGCAGGCGGTCAAGGAGGAGGCCGAGAAGCTGGCGAGCTACGGCTTCGAGGCCCTGGCCTACGACATCAAGGGCAGGCATTCCATGGTGTCCTCGTGGGGTGGCATGAGCCCGCCGAAAGACATCAACATGGTCAAGCCCATCGAGCGCATCCTGCACAGCGGGCTGTTCGGACCGTGGGACCGGCCCAAGATCAAGGGCATCCTGCCCGACGAGCTGCCGCCGGCTGTCAACCCGTCGCGGCATCACGCCTGGGGTCAGGACTCCTTTGAGTTCTTCCCCAACTTCACGCTGCTGCTGTGGGCGCCCGGCTGGTACCTGACGTACCACTACTGGCCCACCGACGTGGACAAGCACATCTTCGAATGCACCCTGTACTTCGTGCCCGCCACGAACACCCGCGAGCGGCTTGCTCACGAGCTCGCGGCCGTGACGTTCAAGGAGTACGCGTTCCAGGACGCGAACACTCTCGAGGCCACCCAGACGATGATCAATACCCGCGTCGTGAAGGACTTCCCGCTGTGTGACCAAGAGGTCCTGCTGCGCCACTTGCACAAGACCGCGTGGGACCACGTGAACGCGTACAAGAAGGAGAAGGGCCTCACCAACGGCCAGACCACCGCAACGAGCGAGAAGGACGCGATCAATGCCTAAGTTGCCCGAAGAATTCGCCGACCTGGAGCGGTTCACCGACTGGTGCCTGCCCACCGAGGAGGAGCGCTACCAGAAGCGGCTGTCTTCGACGATGGAAGAGATGCAGGAGTTCTACGATGCCGGCATGGCGCGCCTCGAGGCCGTCATGGAGTACTGCGATGCGCGCTTTCCCCTGGACGGAATGCCCGATGACGCAAAGGCTCTCATCCACATGATGCAATCGCTGGTCAACGTGTCGTTCCCGATCGAGGTGTGGAAGCAGCCGCGGGTGCTCGACAGCGGCGCGACCTATATCACCTGTATCAAGGAGCCGGTGGTCTGACGTTGTCTGCTCTTCGCGCAAGCGGTCCCCCGCAAGCGGGCGGTGCCCCCACATCGCCGAGCGCAGTGACCCTCAAAGCGGCGGGTCTACTCGACGTCGATGCCGGCGAGATCGTCCGGCCGGGCATCGTGCGGATTGACGGCGACCGGATCGCCGGCGTCGGCGGTGCGACGGACGGCGAGGGTGACGTCATCGATCTCGGTGACGCCATCCTGCTGCCCGGCCTGATGGACATGGAGGTCAACCTTCTGATGGGGGGCCGGGGCGAGAACCCCGGCCTGTCCCAGGTGCAGGACGACCCCGCCACGCGGGTGCTGAGAGCGGTGGGCAACGCCCGACGCACCTTGCGGGCGGGTTTCACAACGGTTCGCAACCTCGGGCTGTTCGTCAAGACCGGCGGATACCTGCTCGACGTCGCGCTGGGCAAGGCGATCGACGCGGGCTGGATCGACGGTCCGCGGGTGATTCCGGCCGGCCACGCGATCACCCCGACCGGTGGCCATCTGGATCCGACGATGTTCGCCGCCTTCATGCCCGGCGCGCTGGAGCTGACGATCGAGGAGGGCATCGCCAACGGCGTCGACGAGATCCGCAAGGCCGTGCGTTACCAGATCAAGCACGGCGCGCAGCTGATCAAGGTCTGCGTCTCCGGTGGCGTGATGTCGCTGACCGGAGAGGCCGGCGCACAACACTATTCGGACGAGGAGTTGCGGGCCATCGTCGACGAGGCGCACCGGCGTGGGCTGAAGGTGGCCGCTCACACCCACGGAGCTGAGGCGGTCAAGCACGCCGTCGCGTGCGGCATCGACTGCATCGAGCACGGCTTCCTGATGGACGACGAGGCCATCCAGATGCTCGTCGACAGCGACCGGTGGCTGGTGACCACGCGTCGCCTGGCCGAGGCGATGGATGTGTCCCGGGCACCGAAAGCCTTGCAGGACAAGGCTGCCGAGATGTTCCCCAAGGCTCGTACGTCGATCAAGGCCGCTTACGAGGCGGGCGTGAAGATCGCCGTCGGCACCGACGCTCCGGCCATTCCGCACGGCAAGAACGCCGACGAGCTCGTCACGTTGGTGGACTGGGGCATGCCGCCCGACGCCGTACTGCGCGCGGCCACCGTCGTTGCCGCGGATCTGATCGACAAACCCGACCTGGGCCGCATCGCCGAGGGGTACCTCGCGGACATCATCGCGGTGCCCGGTGATCCCCTCGCCGATATCACCGTTACACGGGATGTCAGCTTTGTAATGAAGGGCGGTAAGGTCTTCCGACATGACTCGAACTGACGATCTCGTCGAGATCCAGCAGCTGCTGGCCAAGTACGCCGTCACCATCACCCAGGGCGACATCGACGGCCTGATCTCGGTGTTCACCCCGGACGGAACGTACAGCGCGTTCGGCTCCACCTACACGCTGAACCGATTCCCCGAGCTCGTCGACGCCGCGCCCAAGGGCTTGTTCATGACCGGCACGTCACTGGTCCACCTCGACGAGAACGACCCCGACAAGGCGTCGGGTACGCAGCCGCTGTGCTTCATCGAGCACTCCAAACATGACATGCGCATCGGCTACTACAACGACACCTACGTCCGCACCGACGACGGCTGGCGGCTGAAAACCCGTGCCATGACGTTCATTCGGCGCAGCGGTGACCACGACTCCGGTCGCCCGCACGCCATCGGAAGGCCCGACCCGGATGTCGCCGCCGGAGCGGCTCCGGAGGCCGGATGAGTAACGATCTCTACGACCCCGCCACATTTCGCGCTGCACTGCGGGAATGGCTCGACGCGAACGACCTGACCTCTCCCGACGACGACTCGCTCGACGCGCATCAAGCCCAGCACCTGCGAGTGCTCAAGGCGCTGTACGACGCCGACTGGATGCGCTACGGCTGGCCGGAGTCCGCCGGTGGGCTCGGCGGTCCCGACATCCTGCGCGCCATCGTCGGCGAGGAGGTCGTGGGACGCGGTCTCGACCATCCGGGCCCGTACTCGATGCTCGACGTGCTCACGCCGACCATGATCGACTACGCCCGGCCGGAACTGGCCGCGGAGATGGTGCCGCGGCTGCTCTCGGGTGAAGAGTCGTGGTGTCAGGGTTTTTCCGAACCCGGTTCGGGCAGCGACCTGGCGTCGTTGACGACCCGCGCTGTGCCACAAGGCGACAACTGGGTGGTCAACGGCCAGAAGGTGTGGACCAGCTTCGCCCAGTACGCCACCCGCTGCATCCTGCTCACCCGCACCGGTGACGCGAACACGCCCAACCACGAGGCGATCACCGCCTTCTTCGTCGACCTCGATTCGCCGGGTGTCTCGGTGCGACCGCTGCGCACGATGCACGATGTCGACGAGTTCTGCGAGGTGTATTTCGACGACGTCGTGGTGCCCGCGGACCGGATGCTGGGCAACCCCGGAGACGGTTGGAAGCTGGCGATGGACCTGCTCCCCTACGAGCGTTCCACCTGCTTCTGGCAGCGCATCGCCTACCTGTACTCGCGATTCGACGACCTCGTCAACGAAGTCAAAGGGCTTGGCACCGCCTCAGATTCGGATCTCGGCGAGGTATACCTGGCGCTGCACACGTTGCGCTGCCGTTCGCGCGCGACCCAGCACCGGCTGGGCGAGGGACAGAAACTGGGTGCGGACACCTCGATCGACAAGGTGTTGCTGGCGGGCGCCGAGCAGCGGCTCTACGACACCGTGCGCGACCTGTTGCCGGGACGCATCGAGCTCGAAGACAACGTCTGGCGGACCGAGTACCTGTATTCGCGGGCCGCGAGCATCTACGGCGGCACCGCTGAGGTGCAACGCAACATCATCGCCCGTCGCCTGCTCGACCTCGGTAAGGAGTGAGGAGTGGAATCCGGTTTGGACGCCGAATCGCTGGCGATGCTCGAAGACACCCTGCGCAAGACGATGCTGTCCGCCTCCGGAGCGGAGCTGGACGCGGCGCTGGCGGAGCTCGGTTGGGCTGAAATGCTGGCGGACACACCCGATCAGGCGATCCCGCTGGTGTTCCGCCTGCTGGGCGAAACCGGTTCGCACGCTTCGGTTCTCAACGATGTGCTGCTCGAGACCATCGGCGGGCTGCCCGGCGGTACGCCGCCGATGCCGTATACCGGTGGCAGCTGGGTGGTCTGGGAGCGCGCGGCCAACACCGAGCCGACGCTGGGTGACCTGCCGTTGCGCCGGGTGCCCGACGGCGAGTTGATGCGAATGGGCGAGGCGCGTCGCGCGGTGGGCTGGTGGCTGGTCGGATCGGCACGCGGAATGCTCGCACTGGCCCGTCAGCACGCGTTGGACCGCGTCCAGTTCGGTAAGCCGATCGCGTCGTTCCAGGCCATCCGGCACCGGTTGGCCGAGACGCTCGTGGCGATCGAAGGCGCCGAGGCGACGCTGGGCCTGCCCGGCACGGAAAGCGCGGACCTGACGGCGATGCTCGCGAAAGCCGCTGCGGGCAAGGCGGCGATGACGGCGGCCAAGCACTGCCAGCAGGTGCTCGGCGGCATCGGCTTCACCGCCGAACATGATTTGCACCGCCACATCAAGCGGGCCCTGGTGCTCGACGGATTGCTCGGCAGCTCACGCGAACTCACCAAGAGAGCCGGAGCCGGCCTGCGGGCCAGAGGCTCGGTCCCCCGCCTCGCCCACCTCTAGTTCATTTCCGCGAGCTCCCTTTAGCCGCGAGCGTGCGTGTTTGCACCCGACACGCCGCGGAATCTCAGCACTTTGCGCACGTTCGGCGCCACCGACTGTGCACAAGGGCTGATTCATCCACAGACGGTGTTCGTCGCGTCCGAGCTGTTGACGCGTCGGCGCGAGGATTGCCGCCATGGATACCGCCCTGAGGCAGTTGTTCGACGAGCAAGGTGGCGTGGCGACCAGCGCCCAGATCCTGGCGATCATTCCCAGATACACATTCGAATCAGTGCTGAAAGCCAAGTATCTCGAGCGAATCTGGCACGGAATCTACTGTCTCGGCGAGCCAACGGACGAGCTACGGCTGCGCGGACTGGACCTGTCGTGCGGCACGACGGTACCAGTGTGCCTGTCGACCGCCGCGGCCCTGTTCGGCTTTGACACCGAAGGGCCTCCCGCACTTCACGTTCTCAATCCCCCCGGCCACCAGCTGCGCCCGGCCGACGGTCTTGTGGTGCACCGCCGGAAAGGCGCACCGCTGGTCCACACCGGCGACCGGGTCGCGACGTCACCGGCATGGACTGCGATCGAAGTGGCCCGCGCTTTGCGACGGCCCCGCGCACTCGCAACGCTCGATGCCGCGCTCCGCTCCGGAACGTGCACGCTACCCGAATTATGGCGTGCGGCAATCCAACAGGCCGGCCGGCGCGGCATTGTCGCGGTGCGCGATCTACTTCCTCTCGCCGACGGACGCGCCGAGTCCCCGATGGAAAGTGAAGCGCGGCTGGCAATGATCGACGGTGGATTGCCGATGCCCGAACTGCAGTACGAGGTCGTCGACGGCAACGGACAACTGCGACGTCTCGACTTCGCATGGCCGGATTGTCATGTCGCGGTTGAGTACGACGGCATCGATTGGCACACCGATCCCGACGTGCTGCGCAATGACCGCCGACGCCAACTCGCCCTGCAGGACGTCGGCTGGACCGTCATCGCGATCGTCTCAGACGACGTGCGGCACCGGGCGGCGGACTTCGTAGGCAGGATCGACCGACAGCTCCGTCACGCTCGCGCCGCGTGAGCGCGCGCAAAGTGTCGAAATCTGGCGGTGTGTCGCGTGCAGACACGCACGCTCGCGGCAAAGGATTACTGGATGCTGGCCTTCATCTCGTCGAGGTTCACCAGCACCGGCCATCCGCTCACACTGAGCGCGTTGCCGTGGCCGGTCTGGTGGATGTCGAACACTGACTGGATGGCGGCGTAAAACCCCTGCACGTCGAGTGTCTGATTGACGGCCCGCTTGGCCTGGCGCAGCGCAAACGGTGACATCTTCGCGATCTGTTCGGCCATCGCCCTGGTTTCCGAGTCGAGCTGATCGCGCGGCACCACTTTGTTCACCATGCCGGTGGCAGCGACCTCCTCGGCCGTCATCGCGCGGCCGGTGAACAGGATCTCCTTGGCCTTCCGCGGCCCGAGTTCCCATGTGTGGCCGTGGTATTCGACGCCGCCGATGCCCATCAGCACCACCGGGTCGGAGAACTGCGCGTCGTCGGCCGCGATGATCAGATCGCACGGCCAGCACAGCAGCAGCCCACCGGAGATGCAGCGACCCTGCACCGCGGCGATCGACGGCTTGGGCACGTTGCGCCAGCGCAGCGTGTACTCCAGATAACGCTTAGCCTCGTGCTGAATGATGAACTCCAGCGTGATCTTGTCCGGCACCGGTCCCCCACCGCGTAGGTCGTGGCCGGCCGAGAAGTGTTTCCCGTTGGCGCGCAACACGATCACCGAGACCTCGGGGTCCCCGGCCGCTCTGGTCCATGCGCCGTCGAGTTCGTCGAGCAGCTCCGGGTTCTGCGCGTTGGCCGCTTCCGGCCGGTTCAGGGTGATGGTCGCGATGCGGTCGGCGACCTCGTATTCGATGTACATGGTGCGGTCCTTCTAGTTTCGAGGCAGTCCCAGCAGTCGCTGGGCGATGATGTTGCGTTGGATCTCTGAGGTGCCGCCGGCAATCGTGCCGCCGAACGTGCGAACGTAGCGCTCGAACCAGCCGCACCGGTACAACTCCAGATGGTGTGCGCTGTAGGGCCCCGAGAACGACGGATGGGCCAACGCGTCGACGCCCGCCGCGCCCACCGCGTACTCGGCCGCCGACTGCGACGCCTCCGAGCCGAGGAGTTTGAGCACCGACAGAGCGGGCACATCCTCATCGCCGCGGGCGGCACGCGCGAGTGCCACCGAACCGAGCAGGCGCAGCGCCTGGTTGTCCATCACCAGCCCGGCGTACCGGTCACGATCGAGTGCGGAGGCGGGACGGAAATCCTCGACCAGCTCCTGCAGGCGGTCCGCATAGCTGAGCCACAACATGTTTCGCTCATGCCCGAGCGAACCGTTGGCGACCCGCCAACCCTCGTTCAGCGGTCCGATCAAATTCTCCGCTGGCACCCGCACGTCGTTGAAGAAGACCTCGTTGAAATCGAGGTCGTCGGCGTCACACAGCGACGCGAAGGGGCGCCGCACCACGCCCGGCAGGTCCGTCGGGATCATCAGCACACTGATGCCCTTGTGTTTGGCGGCATTCGGATCGGTACGAACGAAAGTCAGCAGGACATCGGCGTCGTGCGCTCCCGACGTCCACACCTTCTGCCCGTTGACGACGAAGTGGTCCCCGTCCTGCACCGCGGCGGTCCGCACTGACGCGAGATCCGAACCGGCGCCCGGCTCGCTCATCCCGAGCGACGCGGTGATCTCGGCGCGCAGGATCGGAATCGCCCACCGGCGCTGTTGTTCGGGCGAGCCGAACGAGATCAACGACGCCGAGATGATGCTGACGCCCTGTGGGTTGTAGGTCAGATACACGCCCCGACGTGCCAGTTCCTGCTGATGGACGTACTGCTGAAGGATCGTCGCGTTGCGCCCGCCGAATTCCGGCGGGTATCCGGGCAGCAGCCAGCCGTTGTCGAACATCAGCCGCTGCCAGTCACGAGCCCAACCCGGCACGTCGCTGCTGGACCGCGACCGCTCGAGGGCGGCGGCATCAGAGGGAAGATGTTCATCGAGGAAGGCGTTGAACTCGGCGCGGAATGCCTCGACGTGGGCATCGAAGGTGAGCTGCACGCGACTCCCGCCGGATCTAATCTTTGGTAGGACTATTGCTATCTCCAAAATGAGAATACTATTCTCATCGTGAGAAAGTTACAATCTCTGACACGTTGGCCGCGAGGGGGTCGAGGACCGCAATGGCGAGACGTTCTCCGGTACAGTCAGTTCATGTTCTCCCCTCCCGGCCAGCATCTGAGCCGCCGGTGACAAGCCCCAGCGAAGAGCCCGCTTGGAAACAGCGCGCGGTCGAACGGTCGATCAAGACCGCTAAGCTGCGCGCCGCGCAGCGCGTACAGCGCTTCCTGGACGCCGCGCAGGCCATCATCATCGAGAAGGGCAGCACCGACTTCACCGTCCAAGAGGTCGTCGACCGCTCGCGGCAATCGCTTCGCAGCTTCTACCTGCAGTTCGACGGTAAGCATGAGCTGCTGTTGGCGCTCTTCGAGGATGCGCTGAGCCGGTCGGCCGACCAGATCCGCGCCGCCACCACCACCGCCGGTGAGCCCATCGAGCGCCTCAAGGTCGCCGTGCAGTTGCTGTTCGAATCCTCGCGCCCCGATCCCACCGCCAAGCGGCCGCTGTTCACCGATTTCGCGCCCCGACTTCTGCTCTCGCACCCTGCCGAGGTCAAGGTCGCGCACGCACCGCTGCTCGCGCTGCTGACCGAGCTGATGGAAGAGGCCGGCGCCGCGGGCCAGTTGCGGGAGGGCATCAACCCGAAGCGGATGGCGGCGATGACTATGCAGACGGTCATGTTCGTCGCTCAGTCCAACGGCGCCGAAGACGGGACCACGCACCCGATCACGGCCGATGAGGTCTGGGACTTCGTCTCGCACGGATTCGCCGCTGTCTAGGCGGAGAACTCCGTTCTCACATCCGTGGCGAGAATCATGTTCTCGCCCTCATCGCGTCCCCGTGCGCACGTCCTACAGGCCATGCGGAGAACCATATTCTTCCGAGCGAAGAGCTTAAGTATTCCGATTTGAATCTCTTATTGACACTCCTTCGGGACGAATGCCAAAGTTGTGAGACAAATGCCAGCCCAATGTCTTATGCGACCTGACCGGCGAGAGGCGATCCGGTGACGATCAGCGCTGAAAACTCAGACGTGCACGATGCGGCGCAGGACGAGTTGTACTACGACCCGTACAACATCGAGCTCAACATGAACCCTTACGCGGTCTTCGCGCGTCTCCGCGAGGAAGCCCCGCTGTACTACAACACCAAACACGACTTCTACGCGTTGAGCCGATTCGACGATGTCAACAAGGCCGTCATCGACCATCAGACCTTCATCTCGGGTCGAGGAGCGTTGCTCGAGGTCATCAAGTCGGGCATGGAAATCCCCCCGGGCACACTGATTTTCGAGGATCCGCCGATCCACAACATCCACCGCAACCTGCTGTCCCGGGTGTTCACCCCGCGCAAGGTGCAGGCACTGGAACCCCAGATCCGCGAGTTCACCTCCCGCTGCCTGGACCCGCTGATCGGCGCTGACAAGTTCGACTTCGTCAACGACCTCGGTGCACAGATGCCGATGCGTGTCATCGGAATGCTGTTGGGCATACCGGAAGCCGACCAGCGCCGCGTCACCGAGCACGGCGAAGCGACGCTGCAGAGCGACTCGGTCGATCTACTGGCAACCGGTGAGGTGTTCGCCGAATTCATCGACTACCGCACCGATCACCCCTCCGACGACATCATGACCGACCTGCTGAACGCCGAGTTCGAAGACGAGACCGGCAGCCGTCGCAGACTGCGTCGCGAGGAACTGCTGATGTACCTGACGGTCATCGCCACGGCGGGCAGCGAGACCACGACGCGCTTGATCGGTTGGGCGGGAAAGACACTCGCCGATTACCCGGATCAGCGCGCCGAATTGGTGGCGGACCCAAGCCTGATCCCTCAAGCGATCGAAGAGATCTTGCGCTGGGAGCCGCCGGCGTTGCAGATCGCCCGTTACGTGACCCGCGACGTCGAATACTACGGTCAGACGGTGCCCGAGGGATCGGCGATGCTGATGCTGGTGGGCGCCGCCAATCGCGACCATCGCCGCTTCCCGCCGGACGGCGACGTCTTCGATATCCACCGGGAGTTGCACTCTCATATGACGTTCGGAGCCGGGACGCACTTCTGCATGGGTAATGCATTGGCGCGTCTGGAGGGCCGGATCGCGCTCGAGGAAATCCTCAAGAGATTCCCGACGTGGGAGGTCGACTGGCCCAACGCCCGCCCGTCGCAGACCACCGCGGTCCGCGGCTGGGAATCCATGCCCACCTTCGTCAACTCGAAATAACACCGAAAATCCCGTAACCACAACGAATCGAGGTAACGATGACCGGACGCGTTGAAGGCAAGGTCGCTTTCATCACCGGCGCCGCCCGCGGCCAGGGCCGCGCCCATGCCGTACGACTGGCCCAGGAAGGCGCCGACATCATCGCCGTCGACATCTGCAAGCAGATCGACAGCGTGCAGATCCCACTGTCGACGCCCGAAGACCTCGCCGAGACGGCTGATCTGGTGAAGGGTCTCAACCGACGCATCTACACCGCCGAGGTCGACGTCCGCGACTTCGATGCACTCAAGGCCGCCGTCGACACCGGTGTCGAACAGCTCGGCCGACTGGACATCATCGTCGCCAACGCCGGCATCGGCAACGGCGGCGCGACACTGGACAAGACCAGCGAAGGCGACTGGACGGACATGATCGACGTCAACCTCGGCGGCGTCTGGAAGACCGTCAAGGCCGGAGTGCCGCACATCCTGGCCGGTGGGCGCGGCGGTTCGATCATCCTCACCAGCTCGGTCGGCGGCCTGAAGGCCTACCCGCACACTGGCCACTACGTCGCCGCGAAACACGGTGTGGTGGGCCTGATGCGGACGTTCGCGGTCGAGCTCGGCGCGCAGAACATACGCGTAAACTCGGTGCACCCGACCAACGTCAACACGCCGCTGTACATGAACGAAGGGACGATGAAGCTGTTCCGTCCCGACCTGGAGAACCCGGGCCCCGACGACATGAAGGTCGTCGCGCAGATGATGCACACGCTGCCGATCGGCTGGGTGGAGCCCGAAGACATCGCCAACGCCGTGCTGTTCCTGGCCTCCGACGAGAGCCGCTACATCACCGGGGTGACGCTGCCGGTCGACGGTGGCAGCTGCCTCAAGTAGGGATTGCACGGAGAGTCGGTGACCCGTCTCGCGGAGCTGCTCGACATGAGCGGCAAGGTCGTGGTCATCACGGGCGGCAGCCGCGGTATCGGGCGCGCGGTCGCTCAGGGCTTCGCGGAGGCGGGCGCCGACGTGGTGATCGCCAGCCGAAAGCTCGAGAACTGTCAGTCGGTCGCCGCGGAGATCGAGCGCACCACGGGTCGCCGGGCCCTGCCCGTCGGATGCCATGTGGGCCGGTGGGACGACGCCGACATGCTCGCCGAGAACGTCTACGATGCGTTCGGTCGATGCGACGTGCTGATCAACAACGCCGGAATGTCGCCGGTGTACGACGATCTCACGTCGGTCACCCAGGAGCTCTACGACAAGGTGCATGCGGTCAATGCCCGCGGACCGTTCCGGCTGGCAACGCTTTTCGGAACTCGAATGGCACAGGCGGACGGCGGGTCGATCATCAACGTCACCACGGCGGGCACGCTGCGGCCGGATACGGCCGATTTGCCCTACGCCATGGCCAAGGCAGGGCTGAATGCTCTCACCCTGGCCCTGGCCGGGGCATGGGCTCCCAAAGTCCGGGCCAACCTCGTCATGCCGGGCGCGTTCGACACCGACATCTCGAAGTCGTGGGGCGCGGAGGCGCAAGCCGCGGCGGCGGCGATGAACCCGATGAAGCGGATCGGGGTGCCCGAGGACATGGTCGGCTTGTGCGTTTTCCTGGCCAGCGACGCGGCCAGTTACATCAACGGTGCACAGATCCTCGTCGACGGCGGACTGTTCCGCACATTGTGAAACACTCTGTGGCCGAAGGCATCAGATGTCGATGACGACCTTGCCGACCGCCTTTCGCTCGGCGACGTGACGCAGGGCGACTGCGGCGTCGTCGAGCGGAAAACGGGCACCGATGTACGGGCGAAGCTTCCCTTCGGCGAAGAGCGCGTCCAGTTCTTCGTCGTCGCGTGAGACCTCGTCCGGATAGTCGGACGCGAAGGTCCGGATCTCCATGCCGCGAACGGTAATGCCCTTCAGCAGAACCAGATTCAGCGGAACAGATGGGATCTCGCCGGCCGCGTAGCCGAGCGTGACGAAGGTTCCGCCCCGCCCCAGGCCGCGCAGCGCGGGCAGGGCGTACGGTCCGCCGACGGGGTCGACGACGACCTGCGCGCCGGCCCTGCCGGTGATCTCCTTGATCCGGTCACGCAGGTCTTCGCGGTCGTAGTCCACACATGCTTCGGCGCCGCGCTCGCGGCACAGCTCGAGCTTCTCCGGACCGGATGCCGCGGCCAGCACCCTGCCCCCGAGAAGTCGCGCGATGTCGACCGCGGCGAGACCCACGCCCCCGGCGGCGCCGAGCACGACGACCCAGTCCCCCGCCTGCACCGGAGCGATCGTCCTCAATGTGTAGTAAGCGGTGCGATAGGTGACCCCGAACGCGGCGGCTTCGGCGTAGTCGACGCCATCGGCAATCGGCGACACCGCGCGTGCGTCGACCACCGCCTGCTCGGCGAAGGCGCCGACGAACGTCGTCGCGGTCACTCGGGAGCCGACGGGGCAGTCGACCCCGTCACCGACGGCGATCACCTCTCCGGCCATCTCGCTGCCGGGGCTGAACGGCGGCGGCACCTTGACCTGATAGTTGCCACCGATCAACAACACGTCCGGATAGTTCACCGCGGCGGCACGCACCCGGATGACGACCTGACCGGGTTGCGGTGTCGGGTCGGGAAGTTCGTCGAGCACCAGATCTTCGGGTCGGCAGTACTCCCGGCACACGATCGCCCTCATCGGCACACTCCAATCGTTGAACTACCTCACACTAGTCATCGGGCCATGCAAGCCTCGCTTCGCTCCCGCGCTGGTCCTGCTGACCGAAACCACCCGGGCATGACCGTTCGAGTGGTTCGATGGACCCTTGGGCACCGAGGTCCGGAAGGGGGTGGGGATGTGAAGCGACTCAACGGCATGGACGCCATGCTGCTCTACAGCGAGACGCCCAACCTGCACACGCACACGTTGAAGGTGGCGATCGTCGACGCCGCCGAGTTCGACGGTGAGTTCACGTTCGACCTGTTCCGGCGGACCATCGCCCGGAGGCTGCATCTGCTCGACCCACTGCGCTACCGGCTCGTCGACATCCCGTGGAAATTGCATCACCCGATGTGGCTCGAGGACTGCCCGGTGGATCTCGACTACCACCTGCGCCGTGTGCACGTGCCGAGCCCAGGCGGCCGCCGCGAGCTCGACGAGGTCATCGGCCGGATCGCCAGCACGCCGCTCGACCGTAGCCGACCGCTCTGGGAGTTCCACTTCGCGGACGGAATGGCCGACGACCGTTTCGCGATCATCGGCAAGGTGCACCACACACTGGCCGACGGTGTGGCATCGGCGAATCTGCTTGCCCGGCTGATGGATCTCGCGGACGGCACACAACACGAGCGCGAGGACTACGCCGTCTGTGACGCCCCGGGTCGCTCCGAACTGATGAAGTTCGCGATACGCGACCACGCCACGAACTTCGCCGCACTGCCTACGCTCGCCCGCGACGCCGTCCGGGGGTTCGCCAAGTTGCGGCGACGTGCCAAAGAGCGCGCCGATCAACCGGACCTGGCGAAGATGTTCCACACCCCGCCGACGTTCCTCAACCACGTGGTTTCGCCGGGTCGAACGTTCGCGACGGCGTCACTGTCGCTGGCCGAGGTCAAGGAGACCGCCAAGCAGCTCAAGGTCACGTTCAACGACATCGTGCTGGCGACCGCGGCGGGCGGGCTGCGCGAACTACTGCTGCGCTACGACGGGCGCGCGGACCGCCCGTTGATGGCGTCGGTGCCGGTCAGTACGGATATGTCACCGGACCGGATCACCGGCAACGAGATCGGCGGCCTGTCGGTGTCTCTGCCCGTTCACATCGACGATCCGCTCGAACGAGTGCGGCTGACCTCCTTGGCGACCACGCTCGCCAAGGAGAACTACGAACTACTCGGCCCGAAACTACAGGGCCAGCTGATGGAGTACCTTCCTCCCCCGCTGACACCGGCACTGCTCCGGTGGCAGAGCCAGCGCGCCAAGCACAACCCGCTGATGAACGTCGCGGTATCGAGTGTGCCGGGACCACGCCGCCGCGGTCACGTCGGTGGCGCTCCGGTCAGCGAGATCTACTCGATCGGCGTGCTCTCGGCCGGTAGCGCGTTCAACATGACGGTGTGGAGCTACGTCGACCAGGTCGACATCTCGATCCTGTCCGACGACCGAACTTTCGACGACATCCACGAAGCCACCGACGCGATGGTGCACGGGCTCGACGAGATCCGCTCCGCGGCAGGGCTTTCCGCACTATCCGTGGTGAGTACGGCGATGGCCCCGGCCACGGCGGCCCGCTAGTCGACGAGGTCGAGCAGGTCTTTTCGCGCCACCTTGCCGGTGCTGCCGCGCGGCAGTTCGTCGAGGACGGTGATCTGCCGCGGCACCTTGTAGTTGGCGAGGTTGTCGCGGACGTGCTGCTTGAGGTCGTCGGGGTTGGCGCTGCCCCCGTCGTTGAGCACGACGAAAGCGACGAGGCGCTGACCGTACTGCTCGTCGTCGACGCCCAGCACCACCGCCTCCTTGACGTCGGGATGTCGGCCCAGCGTCTTCTCGACCTCGATCGGGTAGACGTTCTCGCCTCCCGAGACGATCATTTCGTCGTCGCGGCCGACCACGAACAACCGCCCGGCCTCGTCGAGGTAACCGACATCTCCGGAGGCCATGAACCCGTCGTGGAAGTCCTTGGTCTTGCCGCTGGTGTATCCGTCGAACAGTGTGCCGCTGCGGACGAAGATCTGACCGGTCTGCCCGGCGGGAAGCTCGTTGAAATCCGCGTCGTAGATGCGGATCTCGGTGCCATCGGCGGCGGTTCCGGCCGTGTCGGGCGCCGCTCGCAGGTCCGACGGCGTTGCGGTGGCGATCATCCCCGCCTCTGTGGCGTTGTAGTTGTTGTAGATGACGTCGCCGAACCGGTCCATGAACTTGATCACCACATCGGGACGCATCCGGGAACCCGAAGCCGTTGCGAAGCGAAGTGACTTGCCGCTGTAGCGATTCAACACATCGTCCGGCAGGTCCATGATCCGGTCGAACATCACCGGTACCACGACCAGGCCGGTCGCCTTGTAGCGGTCGATCAACTCCAGCGTCGCCTCCGGGTCGAATTTGCGCCGCGTGACGATGGTGCAGGCCAGCAGCGCGGAGAACAGCAACTGCGAAAAGCCCCACGCGTGGAACATCGGCGCGACGATGACGGTCGCCTCTTCGGCGCGCCACGGCGTCCTGTCCAGAACCGCCTTGAGATCGCCTGCGCCGCCGCTGCCTTCACCGCGTTTGGCGCCCTTCGGGGTCCCGGTGGTGCCGGACGTCAGCAAGATGATGTCGCTCTTGCGTTCGGCCGGAGCGGGCCGCTTGCCGAGATTGGCTTCGATGAGTCGATCGAGCGTTGGGCCGTCGGTAACTTCGTCGGTCCAGGCGAGGATGCGCGTCGCGTCCGGCTTGTCGGCCATGGCCTGTTCGACAATCGCCGAGAACTCCTCGTCGTAGACGACGACGTCGGCGCCTTCCCGATCGACGACCTCGGCCAGCGCCGGACCCGCGAACGAGGTGTTCAGCAGCAGCACGTCGGCGCCGATCCGGTTGGAGGCCACCAGGGATTCGATGAAGCCGCGATGGTTGCGGCACATCACGGCAACGGTTTTCGGCGTGCCGCCGGGTAGGTTCTGCAGGCCGGTGGCCACGGCGTCGCAGCGGTCGTCGATCTGCTTCCAAGTCAGGGTGCCGCGTTCGTCGACGAGCCCGGGACGGTCGGGACAGCGCTGCGCGGCCGCGGCGAAACCGACCGTCGCCGTCATTCCCACGCGGCGCACCGCCGCCCCCATCCGCACGTATTTGTCCGGCCGCAGCGGCGCGATCAGGCCCGCCCGCCACAGCGTCTGCACGAGTCCCAGAACGTCCGCCATCAGTCAGCCCAGTACCGGGAATCGGCGTTCGGCGGACAATTCGTCGAGCGCTGCCTGCATCACGTTGCGCACGTGGGCGTCGACCTCCTTGACGTCGGGTTCCTCCCCAAACTGCTCGACCACATCGATGGGCGGCAGTACCCGCATGACGATCTTCGACGGCAACGGCAGGTTCGGCGGGAAGAAGACCGATACGCCGAACGGGAAACCGACGCTGATCGGCAGGATTTCGGCGC
Source organism: Mycobacterium sp. GA-1285 (assembly GCF_001499905.1). Taxonomy (GTDB): domain Bacteria; phylum Actinomycetota; class Actinomycetes; order Mycobacteriales; family Mycobacteriaceae; genus Mycobacterium. The sequence continues at coordinate 85,778 of NZ_LQIS01000055.1, forward strand.
GCAGCTTCCTGAGACCGATTCGCCGTGCGATCGAGTCACCGCGGGCGAGGAACAGTTGTGTCTCCTGCGCGCCGATCGACACCATGGGCACGATGGGCACCCCGGTTTCGATAGCGGTACGCACATAGCCCGTACGGCCGGCGAAGTCGATCACGTTCTCGCTGAACGTCGGCCGGTAGGAGTCGTAGTCCCCGCCGGGGAAGACCAACACCACCGCGCCTTCCCGCAGGGCCTTCGCGGCGTTCTCCCGATTGGCTCCGATGACGCCCGCGCGCCGCAGCAACGTGCCGACCGGCCCGACGAATATGGCGTCGTGTCCAAGCGTGTACACCGGGCGGTCGAAGCCGAATTTCTCGTAGAAGGCAGGCGCGAAAATCAGCACATCGGGGGTCAGCATGCCGCCCGAGTGATTGGACACCAATAGCGCGCCACCGGCAGCGGGCATGGCGTCCAAGTCGCGTACCTCAGCGCGAAAGTACCGTCGGATGAGTGGGCCGACCGTGTTCGCGATGCCTCGGGTGAATGCGGGGTCCCACTTGGCGACTTCCGGCTTCTGCGCTCCGTTGCTGTTCATGCCGTACCTGTCATACCTCGCGCCGCCCCTCCGCTAGACCTGAACATGCTACTTTCGTCAAAAGAGAATGTCATATTCGCAGGTGGGAGGTATCGTGGCAGCGGTATTGGTGACCGGCGGCTTCGGCCTGGTGGGGTCGGCGACCGTGCGCAGGCTCGCGGAACTCGGACGCTCCGTGGTGGTGGCCGACTTGGACACCCCTGCGAACAGGAAAGCACAGGCGAAGCTTCCGCGGGGCGCCTCGGTGCGATGGACCGACCTGACCGACGAGCCTCAGGTGCGGCGTCTGATCGACGACGTCGCCCCCGAGGCGATCATTCACCTCGCCGCGGTCATCCCCCCGCGGATCTACCAGAACCCGAAACTCGCCCGGCGGGTGAATGTCGAAGCCACCGCGACGTTGGTGCGCGTCGCCGAAGATCAGCCCGTCCCGCCACGACTTGTGCATGCCTCCAGCAATGCGGTCTTCGGCCCCCGCAACCCGTACAGGACGACACCTCCGCTTCGCGCCGACGATCCGATGCGGCCGTGCGATCTGTACAGCGGAACCAAGGCCGAGGCCGAAGAGATCGTGCGCTCGTCGAGCCTGGAGTGGGTGGTCCTGCGCTTCGGGGGTGTACTCGGCACCGATATCTCGGCCTTCCCGCTGACCGCGGATGCGCTGGTGTTCGAAAGCGCGCTGCCCACAGACGGCCGGTTGCACAGCGTCGACGTACGCGACGTCGCGTGGGCATGCGCGGCGGCCACCACGGCCGACGCCGCCCGCGAGATCCTGCTGATCGCCGGCGACGACTCGCACCAGCACCGGCAAGGCGACATCGGGGCCGCGATGTCGGAGGCGCTGGGCATTCCGGGCGCGATACCAAAGGGCCGGCCCGGCAACCCGGACAGCGACGGCGACTGGTTCGTCACCGACTGGATGGACACAACCCGAGCGCAGGAAGCGCTGCAATTCCAGCACTACTCGTGGCCCGACATGATGGCCGAGCTGCGTGCCAACTTCGGGATGAAGCGGTACCTGTTGCGGCCCTTGGCGCCGATTGCGCGCGAAGTACTCAAACGCCGCTCGGTCTACTGGAACGCGCCCGGCGAGTATGCCGATCCCTGGGGTGCCATCCGCAAGCGATTGGGCGACCCGTCGTGGGATCGACCACGCGACTTCGACTGACGGCCTAATGTTCGCCGGGTGGAAGACTTCAACGGACGCTCGGCCGTCATCACCGGAGGGGCCAGCGGCATAGGGTTCGCCGCCGCACGCGAATTCGCCAGGCGCGGCGCGCGCATCATGCTCAGCGACATCGATTCCGCGGCTCTCGATCGGGCGGTGGCCGAACTGCGCGCCGACGGCGTCGACGCCCACGGCGTGCTGTGCGATGTGCGCAAGCTCGACGACGTCAACCGGTTGGCCGACGCGGCCTTCGGCGTGTTCGGCGACGTGCACCTGGTGTTCAACAACGCCGGTATTGCCTATGCCGGGCCAATCGCCCAGACCAGCCATGACGACTGGCGGTTCGTCATCGACGTCGACCTGTGGGGCCCGATCCACGGCGTCGAGGCGTTCCTGCCGCGGCTGATCGCGCAGGAGGCCGACAGTCACATCGCGTTCACCTCGTCGTTCGCGGGGCTGATCCCCAACGTCGGTCTGGGCCCCTATTGCGTGGCCAAGTACGGCGTCGTCGCGCTCGCGGAGACGTTGTCGCGCGAGGTGCGCGGCCACGGCATCGGTGTGACGGTGTTGTGCCCCATGATCGTCGACACCAATCTGCTGGCCAACACGGAACGGGTGCGCAGTGAGGATTACGGTCCGGCCACCGGGTCGGCCGCCGACACGGTGCAGCAGCTGGCGTCGGACCCGAGCGACGACTCCGTGCTCGACGTCGACGAGGTGGCCCGCCTGACCGCCGACGCGATCGAGGCCAACCGGCTCTACGTCCTGCCGCACAGCGCGGCCCGCGGCTCGATTCGGCGCCGCTTCGAGCGCATCGACCGCACCTTCGACGACCAGTCCGCTGCGGGCTGGACCCACTGACCCCCTCCCCCACGGTTTCGGCGCACTACCTATCGCTGATCGACTGGTAGCGCGCCCAAATCACCGTTGCGGGCCGAGTGTCGGGCGGCCGGTCTGCGGGTGGTGATACCAGCCGCCCGCTGCTTGTGTGCCTCCGTCGACATGAATCGTCTGACCGGTGATGTAGCTTGACATGTCGGAGGCGAGAAAGACTGCGGCCGAAGCAATCTCGTCGACGTGTCCGGGTCTGCCCATCGGTATGCCGGGCGCGACATCGGTGCTCAGCGTGCCGCCGGAGATCTGCATCAACCCTTCGGTGAGGGTGAGGTCCGGGGCAATGGCGTTGACCCTTATCCCGTGGGGTGACAGTTCGAACGCCGCGGTCTGCGTGTAGTTGATGACGCCGGCCTTGGCCGCGGCGTACGCGGCGTATCCGGGTGCGGCGCGCACACCCTCGATCGACGTCACGTTGATGACACTGCCCGGCCTGCCCGCGTCTACGAGCCGGCGCGCCACCCGCTGGGTGCACAACAGCACATGCCGCAGGTTGGCCCGGTACAGCGCATCCCAGCCGTTCTCCGTCGTCTCGAGCATCGAGGAGAAGAACACGCCGCCGACGTTGTTGACCAGGATCGAGACCTCGCCCAGGTCGCTGACCGTGGCGTCGAGCGCGGCGTCGACCTGCGCGCTGTCACGCACATCGGTGACTATGCTCAGCGCGCTCCCGCTGGCCGAGCCGGCAATTCTGCCAAGGCTTTCGGCGCTCGCGGCGCAGGTGTCGGGGTCACGCTCCCAGATCGCGACGGACGCCCCGAAGGCGGCGAGCCCTTCGGCGATTCCCTTGCCGATACCGGCGCCGCCGCCCGTGACGACCGCGACGCGCCCGGTCAGCAGGATGTCCGACGGATCGATTGCCACGGGTCGAGTCAACCAGTTTTGGTCGTGCGAATGGTGAGACCCGCGGGAGCCGATCCGATGACCCCCTGCTCCTCCAGTTCCGCGATCTCGTCCTCGCTGAGCCCGAGACCGGACAACACCTCACGGTTGTGCTGCCCCAGCAGCGGTGCGGGGCTGTGGTGGAAGCTGCGCACCGACGCGAGGCGCATGGGCAGCGTGCTGTGCCGCGCCGGCGGGTTGACCGGATGGTCGACCTCTTCGTAGAAGCCGCGGTGCACCAGCTGCGGAAGGTCGCCGACACGGTGCGGTTGCATCACCTTGGCCACCGGAACGCCTGCCGCCCAGAGGGTTTCGACAATCTCGTCGCCGGTGCGGTCGGCGCACCATGCGCTCAGATGCTCGTCGATGGTGTCGTGGTTGCGGCGCCGCCCGTCGACCGTGGCCAGTTCGCCGGTTGCCCACGCCGGGCACCCGAGGGCGTCGACCAGGCCGGCCCACTGCTCGTCGGTGGCCACTGCGATTGCCACCCAGTCGTCCGGGCGACCGAACTCGTCGAGTTCACTGGTGCGGTACAGGTTCTGCGGTGCGGCGGCCGGCCCCCGGTTCCCCTGCCGCTGCAGCAGATTCCCATAGGCCGAGTATTCGATGACCTGCTCGGCGGCAACGTTGAGCGCGGCGTCGACCATCGCGGCCTCGATCCGAACACCCTCCCCCGTTCGCCTGCGGTGCGCCAGCGCGAGCAGCAACGCGTTGAGTCCGTGCACACCCGCGTTGGGATCACCGACCGAATACGGCTCCACCGGGTTCTGATCGGGATGACCGGTGAGCCAGGTGATTCCGGAACAGTCCTCGATCACGTAGGCGAACGCCGGCTTGTCGCGCCACGGGCCGTCGAGCCCGAAACCCGGCATGCGCATCACGATCGCGTCCGGGCGCAGCCGGTGCACGGCATCGAAGTTCAGACCGATCTGATCGAGCACCCGCGGCGTGTAGTTCTCGACGACGACGTCGCAGGTCGTGATCAACTCACGCAGCAATTCGACGCCGCGCTCGGAACGGATGTCGAGCGTGACACTCTTCTTGTTGGTGTTCAGGCCAGAGAAGATCGGCGAGCGTTCCCACCACTGCTCCTCGGTGATCGGCACCCCGGCGATGAGCCGCGTGCCATCGGGACGCGCCGTCGACTCGACGTGGATCACCTCGGCGCCAAGTAACGCCAGCATATGGGTGCACGACGGGCCGGCCCAGAAACTCGTCATATCGAGCACCCGTAGCCCCTCGAACGGTGTTCGCGAAACTAACCCCAGGGTCGCGTCCTCGGCGGAATCGCGACCCTGTTGTACCGTTCGCGAAACTAACCCCAGGGTCGTATCCTCGGCGGAATCGCGACCCTGTTGTACCGTTCGCGAACGATACAGGCCGGTGTGCTCGCCGAGCGTCGGCGCCGGTTCGGGCAGGCGCAGCAGCGACGGGGTGGTGCGGTACGGCGGCCCGGGCTGGGTGAACCCGTCGCGCGGATTGGTGACGAACGTGCCGCGTTCGACGAACTGGTCGAAACCCGTAACGGTGGCGCCGTTTCCGACCGGTGCGTTCGGAATCCGGAACGCGCTGGACAGCTCGACGATGTCCTCGACGCGGTTCTCCCGCACCCACCCGTAGATCTGCTCGGCGTGGATGTTGGCCTGTTCGGTGATCGACAGGTCGCCCCCCTCGTCGATCCACTCGTCGTGGCCGACCATGGCGCACAGGTCGAACCACTGTTGCGCGGTGCCGCATCCCAGCGCGACCAGCCCGTCGGCCGCGGAGGCGACACCGGGGACGGTCAACCGGCGGCGGTCCCGGAACGGGCGCCCGAGCGCATCGTGAAACGACACCGAATAGTAAGTCAGGCAGAGTATCTGGGCTTCGAGCATCGACACATCGACCAGACCCGACGCCGTCGCCATGGTGCCCGCAGCCGCGTACGCGCCCGTGAGCCACTCCCCGATCTGGCCCGCGACGAACACCGGCGCGCGATCCGGCGCGCCCCGGCCCAGCCCGATCACGCCGCCCGACCACGCCTGCAGGGTGAACTCGGTGGCGGGTTTGTCCGCCCACAGTCCCTCGAGGCCGAACGGGGTGATTGCGGTGACGGTCAGATGACCGTAGGCGTCCACCAACGCTGCCGGCGCGAACTCCTCGAGCTCGGCGAGCGCCGATCCGCGGGACCACACCACCGCATCGGCCGACTGCATCAGCCCGCGCAGCAGGTCCAGGTCGTCGGCGTTCTGCGGATCGACGACGACGCTGTGTTTCGAGCAGGCCAGGAAGCTGAACAGGGCCCCGTCACTGCCGGGCTCGATGCGGGCACACGAGGCGGACCAGGTCCGCAGTGGATCGCCCTGCGGCGGCTCGACCTTGATCACCGTGGCGCCGCCGTCGGCGAGCAGCTTGGTGGCGTAGCCGCCCGCGATGCCGCTCGACAGGTCAACGACGGTGTACTCCTCCAGCGCCGGCACTAATCCTTCTTTCTGCGGTTGGCCTTGCTCAACCGGAACTCGGGCGGGAACTTGTCGTCGTTGTCGTTGACGGCGTCGGCGAGGCCCACGTCGATCGCATCGGCGAGCATGAAGTCGTCGCCGTCCGGTCGTGCCGCGCCGCCCATCGACTCGAACATCGCCGACAACAGGCTGCCGAGGTATTCACCCTGGAACTGCTTGACCACCTCGAAGAACATCTTCTGCTGAAAGACGCTGTCCACCGGCCGGTTCCGCGCACACGCGTGGGCATACTTGGCGACCTCGGCCTCGAGCTGGTCGCGCGGCACGACCTTGTTGAGGAAGTTGCACGCCAACATCTCGTCGGCGGTGAACGGGCGACCGGTGTACACCATCTCCTGGAATGGCCGCAGCCCCATGGTCATCACCCATGTCCACATACGCGGTCCCCAGCCGAAGTACCGGAACGACGGATGACCGAACAGCGCGTCGTCGCTGGAGATCACCAGGTCCGCGTCGGCGCACTGGTAGAAATGCCAGCCGTAGCAGTATCCCTTGGCCTCGACGATGCTGATCTTCTTGAGTTCCTGCAACGCGCGGTTGCCCGCCGCGACGTTGGCGTACCACTGCCCCATCGTCGCGCCGTGCCGAAACGACCCTTTCGGCGGATAGACGACGCTCGGATCGTCGACGCGTAACTCGGCCAGCCGCGCGGCGTCGTCGCCGTCCATGAACTCCGGTAGGTCCGCACCGCTGCCGAGATTCTCTCCGACACCGCGGATCACCACGACCTTCACGTCGTCGTCGACGGTGGCGCCGCGCAACAGATCGGCGTAACGCAACCGCGCAGCCGACGTCGGCGCGTTCAGGTACTCCGGCCGGTTGAACGTGATGGTCGCGATCTTGGTCGCCGGATCCTTCTCGTAGAGGACGATTTCCTCAGGGGCGGGCCGACTCCCGGGGTCTGACATGTCAACCGATTCCGACGCCCGCACCACTCCAGAGCGGGCTGGAGGTCAGCACCTCGGCTCCGTCGGCGGTGACGTGCACCGCGTCGCGGCTGAAGACCGCCCCGACGCCCTGTTGCCAGACGTAACCGCTGACCGCGAGCACCATGCCGGGTTCGAGCACCTCGTCGGCGAGGGTGGCCCGCAGGGCCGGGGTGACGACGGGCGAGTCGTAGCCCAGGCCGAGACCGTGCGCGACGGGCATCGCGGGCAGCGGCTCACCGGCCGCCTCGTAGGCAGCGAGCAGGCCACTGGCGGGCCGACCCGGCTGGCAAGCGCCTAACAGTCTGTCCCACAGGCGGTTCCAGCGATCGTAGAGTTCGGGGACCGCGGCCCCTTCGACCTCGCCGACCGGCCATGTGCGGCCGACCTCGCCGACGTAACCGTCGGCCAGCGCGCCGGCGGAGAACGCCACCAGGTCACCGTCTTCGATGCGGCCGTCGCTGCGGGCACGCCGCCACGGGTGTTCCCTGCCGGTCACCCACGCACCGTCCTGGGTGGCGGGGGTACAGACACCGCCTGCCGCCATGGCCTCCATCAGCGCGCCGGTCAGCGACTTCTCGGTCGTCCCGGCCGCCAACTCGGCCCGCGCCGCTTCCAGTGCGGTCTCCGCGACGCCCAGCGCACCGCGCAGCACCGCGATCTCGTCGGGGGTCTTGATCCGGTGCGCCGCCCGCAGCGCCGGTTCGGCGTCGACGAGTTCGGCGTTGGGAAAGGCCATCGGCAGCAGTTGCGCGAATGTCGGTGTCAGCGAATCGGTTCCAACGCGCTTTGCGGTGGCGGCCCCGGGCAGCGCCTTGAGCACGTCGACGAGCGTCATCGGGTTCCAGGCCAGCCCATACAGGTGGTCGTGGGGGATCTCGTCGGGGATGCCCTCGTCCCAGGTGCTGTTGAGGTGGATCTCGCCGGTTGACCTGATGACCTCGCAGATCGGTCCGAACGGCCGGGTGCCCGCCACCCACAACTGCGGAGCGCCGGTCACGTACCGTACGTTGGCCTGGCGACCCAGCACCAGGATGTCGATGTCGCGTTCTTCCATCTGGGCCAGTGCTCGCTCACGGCGCCCCCGCCTCAGATCGCCTGCATCAGGCAGAATCTCGAGTGCCATTCAGTTCAGTTCCGTCCGTAGGGAGCGTAGGGGTAATCGGTGATGGACTGGCAACCGTCGTCGGTGATGACCACGATCTCCTCACTTCGGTAGCCGCCGGTGCCGTCCTCCCACACCACGGGTTCCAGCACCAGCAGCATCCCGGCCGGGAACACGAAGTTGTCGTCGAACTCCTCGCCCAGATCGGTTCCGATCATCGGCATTTCGGCGGGGTTGGTGCCGATGCCGTGACCGAGGTAGAAGTGTGGCAGCCACGGTTTGGTACCACCGTTGGCCGCGATCGCCGCGCGAGCGAGGTCGCCGCTCGTGGCGCCGGCCTTGGTGACCGACAGCACGGCGGACAGAATCTCCCGCCATTTGTCGAACTGCGCCTGCTGGCGGTCGTTCGGTTGATCGCCGACCAACCAGGTGCGGCCGAAATCGGAGCAGTAGCCCTTGTAGGTGATGCTGACGTCGGTCCACAACACGTCGCCGCGTTCGAGTTCGCGTTCGGTGGTCAGCAAGGGCAGCGCCAGGTCTCCGGTGGTGGTCCAGACCGAACCGCTGGTCCTCGACGTGGGCATCACCTGCCAGATGGCCTCGAGCATGTTGGCGGTCGCGCCGAGTTCGAACGCGCGCCGGACGAAGGCTGCCGAGAGGTCGACCTGCCGAACGCCGGGGGCGAGGGCCTTCTGCACGTCCACCATCGCCTCTTCGGTGATGCGGCAGGCGTTGCGGACGCACGAAACCTGGTCGGGCGTCTTGACCAGCTTGGCCGGTCCGACGACCTGCGCGGCGTCCGACGGAGCACCCGACGGGAACAACGTTGCCGACGCGCGGCGCATGGCACCGGTGAGCTCGTCGACCGCGACCTTGCCTCCGGCAGGAACGAGATCGGCCAGCACCTTGGCGAATTGTTCGACGCCCTCGTCGAATTCGAGGTACAACGGCCCGTGCACATGATCGTCGGGCACCTCGCACTGCGATGACGACCCCTCCCGCCACGGCATGAACAGGTGCGGATGAGGGTCGTCGGCGACCACGATCGCCACCGGGCGTTCCACGTGCGAGAGCCCGGCGTCGAGCAGAGGCCAGCTGACGCCAGTCGCGTAGACGACGTTGCCGTTGCCGAGCAGAACCAGGGCGTCGACACCCTTGTCCCGCATCGAGTCACGGAGCCGGGCACCGCATTCTCGGTACATCCGGGCGAGATCGGGAACCTCGGGGATGTCGAACTGCGTCGACTGTGGTGCGATTGTGGTCACGAGACCCCCAGGAAGTTCTTGATGTTGGTGCTCACGATCTTCACCGCGTTCTCGGGTCCGACCGCGTCGACGACCGTCTTCAGCGACTTCTCCGAGTATCCGAACGTCGATTCGTTGTGCGGATAGTCCGACGACCACATCATGTTGTCGACGCCGATCTTGTCGATGAGCTCCAGGCCGAGCGGATCGACCATGAACGACGCGCGCATGTGGTTGTCCCAGTAGTGCCGGACCGGATGCTCGAGCTGATGGTTGAACATGTGCCGGTACGACGCGAGCATGTGCTCGGCGTCCTGCAAAGCCGTTGGCACCCAGGCGATACCACCTTCGAACCAGCCGATCTTCAGCGACGGGTGGCGATCGAGGATGCCGGAGAACACGTACTTGGCGAACTGTTCGCGGAACGAGTCGACGTTGACCATCATGCCGACCACGACGCTGTTGAACTCGCACGGCGTCTTGGGCGGCGTCTCACCGATGTGGTGGCTGACCGGCACACCGGCGGCCTCGATCTCGTCCCACACCGCGTCCATCGAGGCCGCGCCGTAGTCGTAGATGTTGCCGTCGTCGTCCTTGCCGGGGTTCAACGGCAGCAGGAATGTCCGCAGCCCCAGCGACTTCAGCTCTTCGAGCGTGCTGCGGGTGCCCTTGGGGTCCCACCAGTTGATGAGCCCGACGCCGTAGAAGTGGCCCTTGCTGCGCTCCTGCAGATCGGCGATGTGCTCGTTGTAGATCCGGAAAACCCGCTCGCGCAGCGCCTTGTCCGGGTAGTGGAACAACGCCAGCACCGCGTTCGGGAAGGCCAGCTCTTTGTCGATGCCGTCCTCTTTGAGCTCACGGACCCGGGCTTCGATGTTGTTCGACGCCGCACCGGCGAGGTCGTCGTACTGCATGAGCACCCGGCCGAAATCGCCGCCAGTCCAGGCCTTGCCCTTCATGCCGACCATATAGGCGCCGTCCTCGTACCAGATGCGCGGCGCGGCGCCCTTGAGCTCCTCGGGAAAGCGGTCGTAGAAGATGTCGTCGGCCACCGAGATGTGGTTGTCCGCCGAGAAGATCTCGGTACCTGCCGGCAGCCCGAAATCACCTGTGGCGTGGCCCTTGCGGTGTTTGGGTGCGCCGAATCCCTCGGGGGGATACAGGGTGGCGGTACTTGGTGCTGACATCGTTGACACTCCAATCGGGCTGGGAATGGACCTGACTACCAGGTCACCGGAAGTTCGTAGACGCCGTAGGCGAGATGGTCGTGCTTGAAGGGAACTTCGTCGATCGGGACGGCGAGTCGCAGTGTGGGTACTCGCCGCAGCAACGTCGAGAACACGATCTGCAATTCTGCCCGTGCCAGCTGTTGCCCCACACACTGATGTCGCCCGTACCCGAATCCGAGATGCGCTTGGCCCTCGCGGGTGAGGTCCAAGTGGTCGGGCTCGGGAAACGCTGTGGCGTCCCAGTTGGCCGGTGCAAGGTCGATGATGATGCCCTCGCCAGAACGAATCACCTGGCCATCGATCTCGATGTCCTCGATGGCGATTCGACGCTGTCCGTTCTGGATGATCGACAGGTAGCGCATCAATTCCTCGACGGCGGTGGCGATCACCCTCGGGTCCTCGGTGTTTCGCAGGATGGCCAACTGATCGGGATGCTCGAGCAGCGCGAGCACGCCCAGTCCGATCATGTTCGCCGACGTCTCATGCCCCGCGCTAAGCAATCCGCTGCCCAGTTGGGCGGCTTCCCGGATATCCAGCTCGCCCGCTTTAACGCGTTCGGCAAGGTCGGAGATGGCGTCCTCGGCCGGATTCTCCATCTTCTCGCGGACCAGGTTTGCGAGGTACTTGGCGTTGCCGGCGGCGCCCTTGAAGACATCGTCGGCGGTGGCATAGCGACCTAACGCGACGGCGGCGTTGCGTTGGAACATCTCATGGTCTTCGTACGGGACGCCGAGCATCTCGCTGATCACCAGGGACGGGATCGGTAGCGCGAGTGCTGCGACGACGTCAGCCGGCTTCGGGCCAGCCAACATCGCATCGATGTGCTCGTCGGTGATCTTCTGAATCACCGGTCGTAACCCCTCCACCCGCTTGAACGTGAACGGCTTGGACAGCATCCGGCGGAACCGGGTGTGCTCCTCGGCGTCGGAGGTGAACACCGACCGTGGCCGTCTTTCGACGGTGGAGAGCATCAGCTCGTTCCAGTGCGGGAAGCCGGGGCGACGGTCGTCGACGCTTACGCGTGCGTCCGCGAAGAGTGATCTCGCGGTCTCATATCCCGTGATCAGCCAAGGCGTGCTGCCATCCCAAATCCGCACGCGCGACAGCGTTTTCGTTGCCCCCAACTCGAGCACCCGCGGGGGTGGGGCGAACGGGCAGCGGACATCGCGCTCCATCGGGTATTCGGGGATATCCGCGGACACGTCGGGGGTTCCGGTCAGAGTTTCGGACATACAGTCGTTCTCATTCCTCGATGTGGATGGCGAGTGCGGGACAGGCGGCGGCGGCCTTGCGGGCGTTCTCGACCTGGTCGTCGGGCGGGCTGTCGTTGAGCAGGACCACGACACCATCGTCATCGCGCTGGTCGAAGATGTCGCCCGCGTTGAGCACGCACTGACCCGACGACACGCACTTGTCTTGGTCGACACTCAATTTCATGATGCCGGGTGCTCCGTGATCGGCGCCTGCCACAGCCCGACGATGGCGTCGATGAGCCCGGACGCCGCCGAGTTCCAGCTGGTGCGCGGCAAGTCGGCCCCCTCGGCGAAGCCGCGCTCGAAGTCGGCGCAGGTGTGCATCATCAGGTTGCGGGCCATGATGTTGCGCTCGGTGACCACCGCGGGCGGAAGGTCCGGCAGGCATCGGGTGATGCCGTCGACGACGCGCTGCACCGACGGCGACTCGAGCGCGCCCTTGACCACGATCTTGTGGTACTCGGGGTCGGCCAGCGCCTGGGCGGCGAAGCGCGCGTACCACGTCGGGGTCCCGATCTGGGCCAGGTGTTCGGTGAGCGAGCGCACCAGGCACCCGACCCAGTCGCGCAGGTCTGCCGAGTCGCCGATCTCGGCGACCATCCGTGACAGCAGGCGCTCGGTCGACACGCGGTGCTTCTGCTCGATGGCCCGGACCAAATCGGCCTTCGTGCCGAAGTGGTAACCGACGGCGGCGTTATTGCCCTGACCCGCGGCCTCGCTGACCTGGCGGTTCGACACCGCATAGACACCGTGTTCGGCGAACAGCCGCTCGGCGGCGGCCAATATCGCTTCGCGCGTGGTGCTGGCCCGTTCGGTGCGCACGCTTCTGGCAGTGGTCACCGTCACAGTCAACCGCCGTGGAGCCGTTAAGTCAAGTGACTGATTTAAAGTCGTCATGGTTTGGGTTTGCGGACGATCACCTTCCCCGCGGTGGTGCCGCCGTCGATGGGCAGGACGGTTCCGGTGACGTACCGCGAACGTTCCCCGGCGAGGTACAGCGCGGCCTCGGCGACGTCGTCGACGGTGCCCTCCCGCTTCAAGGGCCGGTCGTTGCGCATCTGTTCACGGATCTTGGCCTCGAACTCCTCGAGGCGCTCGAGATCCTCCCCCGCCGCCGACTTGCGCACGATCGCGGTCCGGATGTTGCCCGGGGCGAGCGCATTGACGCGGATCTCGTAATGCGCCAGGTCGATCGCCGCCGACTTGGTGAACTGGATGACCGCCGCCTTCGACGCTCGGTACGTCATCACCCCGCCGCCGGCCTGGATGCCGCCGATCGACGTCAGGTTGATGATCGACCCGCCGCCGTGTTTCGACATGTGCCGGGCCGCGTCGCGCGTACCGGCCATGACGGCAAGCACATTGATGGCCATCACCCGGTGGAAGTCGGCCAGGTCGTCGTCGAGGAACTTGGGGAACATCTTGCCCGACACGCCGGCATTGTTGACCATCACATGCAGGCCGCCGAACTGCTCGACCGCCGTCGTCACCAATCGGGTCACCTGATCGATCTCGGCCACATCGGTTTCGAGGAAGAGGACCGAGTCGCCGAGATCGGACACGAGTTGAGCGCCACCCTCGCGGTCGACGTCGCCGACGACCACCTTGGCGCCTTCGGCGCAGAACCGCCGCACCAGCCCTTCACCGAGCCCGGAAGAGCCACCGGTCACAACCGCGACCTTGCCCTCGAGTTCGCCGGTCATGCTGCCCCTTCGTGTAAGTCGGCCAGGAAGCCGAGCAGTAGTTCGTTGATCGCGTCCGGTTGCTCGATCTGCGGGCAGTGCCCGGCCGCGTCGATCACCGCGGAGCGGCCGCCGCGGATCTGCCCCGCGATCTCGGCCGCCCATCCCGGTGGCAGCAGCTTGTCGCCGCCACCCTCGATGACCAGAGTCGGCATCGTGATCCGGTCGTACGCGCGGGCGCTCGACGGCAGCGGCGGCGGCTCCAGGCCGGGTCGCCGAAACCGCGCCGCCGCCAACGCTTCCCAGGCACCGGGTGCGATGCTCGCCTCGTAGCGGCGGCGGACGTAAGCCTCGTCGGCGGGATACGACGCGTCGTAGAAGAGGGCCCTCACGATCCGGCGCATCCCCGCAAGTGTCGCGTCGTAGTCGTACAGCGCGGCCGAATGCTCGTTGCGCTGGATCTCCCCGCCGCCGCAGATGGCCACCAGGCTGCGCACGGGCAGCACCGGCGCCTCGGAGGTGGCGTCGACGAAGAGGTTCACCGCGCCCATCGAATTGCCCACGAAATGGGCGGTTTCGACACCGACCACCTCGCAGAACCGCGCGATGTGGCGGATCCGCATACCGCGGCCGTCGTTGAAGTCGATGACCTTCGCCGATTCGCCGAACCCGAGCATGTCGAGCGCGAGCACGCGGTGGCGTGTGGCCAGCGCGGCGATGTTGTGTTCCCAACCGATCTCGGCGCCGGCGCCGAACTCCCCGCCGTGCAGCAGGACGACCGGATCGCCCTGTCCGGCTTCGAGATAGCCGGTCACGAGCCCGTCGACCAGCACCGATCTGCGTTGGGGCTGTGTCACGCCGTCTCCCGGGCGGTCTTGGCGAAGAACAGCACCTGCGTGGCGAGCATGTCCAGCTGGTTCTGGGTGGCGTCATGCATCAACTCCCCTGCCGCGTCCCAGATCTCGTCGGCCGAGTTGATGGCCACGCCGAGCGGAGTCGGCCACGCCCGCAGCGCGTGCCCGATGGACCGCAACTGCCCAAGCGTGTTGACCGCCGCCTGCCAGCCGTACGCGCAGCTGATGCAGCCCCACGGCGTGTTGTCCAGGTAGACGCGGGGATCCTCCCGCAGGTCCTCGATGTAGTCCAGCGCGTTCTTCACCAGTCCTGAAATCGCCCCGTGGTAGCCGGGCGAGCCGACGACCACGGCATCCGCATCACGCAGCGCGCTGACCAGTTCGAGGGCTTGGGGCGTGCGCTCCAGCGAATGCGGGGCGTACATCGGTAAGTCCAGATCGGGCCCCGCGAACAGCCTCGTCCGCCCACCCTGCTGCTCGACCGAGGCCAGACAGTAACGCAGCGCGCGCTCGGTCGACGAATTCGCCCGTAGGGTGCCGCCGAGTCCGACGACGAACGGCGCACCGCCGGTTGTGGTGCTTGCAGTCATTTCCTCACCCACTACTACTTGATTGCGATCGGGCTGACGGGTGCGCCCACCGCGCCAACGACTTTCAACGGCGGTGCGACCAACTGGAATTCGTAGACACCGTCGGCGGCGCAGTCGGCCGCCAGACCGGTGAGGTCCCAGTACTCGCCGAACATCAGGCCCATGTCGCGCAGGCAGATCATGTGCATGGGCAGGAACGTGCCCTCCACCCCGTTGGCCGGATCGGGATCCTCGACCATGAGATTGTCGGCGGCCACCGCGGCGACGTCGTGGTCGTGCAGCCACCGTGCGCACGTCCAGTGAAGCCCGGACCCCGGCTCGGCACCGTCACCGGTCGACAGGAACCTCGTCCACCAGCCGGTGTGTATGACCACGACGTCGCCAGAGGAGACGGTCACGCCCTGGTCCCTGGCGATGTCGTCGAGTTCGGCTGGCGTGACCGGCTTTCCGGGTTCGAGGAAGACGTCGGCGCCGCGGTGCTTGACCACGTCGAGCAGCACACCGCGAGAGGTGATGCCCTTGACGTCGACCTTCTCGATCCCCAGATGAAATGCCCCGAAACTCGTCACGGAATCCGCGGGGAAGCCGTTGTAGAGCATGTCCTCGTAGTAGACGTGCGAAATCGCGTCCCACTGCGTGGCGGCCTGCAGCGGCATCACGATCATGTCGTCGTTGAACCGAAACGGATTGTCGGCGAAGAACGCGCTGACGTCGGCGGCTACCGCGTTGCGCAACCACTCGGGGCCGTACCGCACCAGCGTCGAGGCATCACCGCCGTCGACGGTCATCACATGAGTCGGATTGGGCCGGAATTTGAACGCCCCCTGCGGGCCACCCGAGCTGAAGTCGCCGCCGAGGGAGATGACCTTGCCCTTCTTGACCAGCGACGCCGCCTCGGCCACCTTCTCGGGAGTGATGAAGTTCAGCGTGCCCAACTCGTCGTCGTCACCCCAGCGGCCCCAGTTGCGCACGTCGTCGGCGACGCGGCGGAACTCGCTCATGCTGCTGGCCATCGCTCGCCTCTCATCGTCGTCATCGCCGGGGCACCGATCCGGCGAGGTCGGTCTCCCCGATGGTGCCGCCGTCGACCCAGATCACCTGTCCGGTGATGTAACTGGCGGCCCGGCTGTTGAGGAAGGTCAGCACGCTGGCCTGCTCCTCCGGTTCCGCAGCTCGGCCCAGCGGGGTACGGAACGAGTCGAGGAACTCTTGGCCGTACGCGCTGCGCAACTGGTCGAGGATCGGCGTGTCGGTCACCCCGGGTGCGGTGCAGTTGATCCGAATTCCCTTGGCGCCCAATGCGCTCACCTGTGCCATGCCGTAGAGGATGATCGCCTCCTTGGACAACCGGTAACCGCCGCCGTCGGCCAGGGCCTCGGGATGGCGCTCACACCACTCGATGCCCGCCTCGACCGAGTCGGTGTCGACCAGGCCGGCGGTGACCGGTGCATTCTCCCGGTATGCCGAGGCTGCCAGCGATGACACGTTCGCGATCGCGGACCCCGTCTGCATCCGGGGCATTAGCGCCTCGGTGAAGCGCCGGGTGCCCAGGAAGTTGATCCTCACGACCCGAAGCGGGTCCTTGATCCCCGACGACACCCCGGCGATGTTGAACAGCGCGTCGACCGGGCCTCCGACGGCGTCGGCGGCCCGGTCGATCGACCCCTGATCCGACAGATCGAGTTCGACGAACTCACCGACACATTCGGTCGGCGCCTTGATGTCGAGCCCGATCACCTCGGCGCCAAGGTCGGCGACCTGACGGGCGACGTGGGCACCGATGCCCGAGGCGCATCCGGTGACCACCACACGGCGCCCGTCGTAGCGCCATAGATCGTCAGATCGGCCCATGGCTCATCTTCGGCCGACATCCGTCACTTGGCGGTCTTGGCATCCGCTTCGGGGTTGCGGCTCGCCCACCCTTCTCCGGACTTGAGTTTCGCGGCCGCCGCCTCGATGCCGGCGTTCATCTCGTCCATCGCCAACGACACCTCGTTGGCGGTGTAGTTCTGTCGGCCCGTGGGCAGTCCGCCGAATGCGTAGCTCTCGTCGAAGACGGGTGCCTGCGACGGCGCGCGGCGCGCCTCCGCCTTCTCCAGGATGGGCTCCAGGCGTCTGGCCTTCTCCGCCACCGCCTTTTCGTCGCGTTCGATGAACTCCGGCAGGACCTCCTTGCCCATCAACTCGATGGACTCCATCGTCTCCTCGTGCCTGCGCGGCGTCAGCAGCAGGATCAACTCGTCGACACCGCTTTCCTCGTAGCCGCGCAGAAACTTGCGAACCGTGTCCGGGCTTCCGATCGGTCCGCGGTCGGGTCCGTAGACGATGGTCGGATCCTTCTCGATCTCCTCGAGGTGCCGCTTCCACACGCCGGTCCGGCCCGGTGTGTGCATGCCGGTCATGTAGTAGTGCATGATGCCGAACGCGAAGAAGCCGCCGCCCTTGCCGAGCCGTTCGATGGCCTGTTCGTCGGTGGGGGCCACCATCATCGACAGGTCACCGCCGATGGCGAGGATGTTCGGGTTCATCTGCGGGGTGACAGGCGCAGCGTTCTCCTCGAACTCCTTGTAGTAGCCGTTCACCCGCTCGGTCAGCGGTCCCGGACCGGTGTAGGCGAAACTCAATGCGCCGAGGCCCTTTTGGGCTGCCATGGCCACCGATGCGGGCCTGGTGCATGCCACCCACACGGGCGGGTGCGGCTTCTGCAGTGGTTTGGGCACGACGTTGCGCGGCGGCATCTCGATGTGCTGACCCTTGAACCCGGTGAACGGCTCCTCGGTCATACAGCGGATCGAAACCTCCAGCGCCTCTTCCCACATCGCGCGCTTGTCGGCGGGGTCGACGCCGAAGCCGCCCAACTCGCCGACCGACGACGACTCCCCGGTACCGAACTCGACCCGCCCGTTGGAGATCAAATCCAGGGTCGCGACCCGCTCGGCGACGCGGGCCGGGTGGTTGACGACCGGCGGCAGATGCATGATGCCGAAGCCCAGACGGATGTTCTGGGTCCGCTGACTGGCCGCGGACAGGAAGATCTCGGGCGCGGTGGAATGGCAGTACTCCTCGAGGAAGTGGTGCTCGGTCAGCCACACCGTCGAGAAACCCGCCTTGTCCGCGAGTTCCACCTCGTCGAGACCGTCCTGGAAGAGCTTGTGCTCGTCGTCTTCGCTCCACGGCCGCGGCAGTGGGAATTCGTAGAACAGCGAGATCTTCATTTCGTTACCTTTCGATGTGTATCGAGTGTCGAATCGGTACTAGTGCCGGCCCGAACTCCAGACCCGGACAGCTGTTCGGCGATGTGCTTGGCCGCGACATAGCCGAAGGTCATCGCCGGGCCGATGGTGGCGCCGGCGCCCGCGTAACTGCGGCCCATCACCGCGGCCGACGTGTTGCCGACCGCGTAGAGGCCCTCGATGACGCCATCGTCGGCACGCAGAACCCTGGCGTATTCGTCTGTGCGCAGTCCCCCGGAGGTGCCCAGGTCGCCGAGGATGATCTGGAACGCGTAATACGGCGGCTTACCCAGCGGGTGCAGGTTCGGGTTCGGCAGCGTCGGATCGCCGTAGTAATTGTCATAGGCGGAGTCGCCGCGGTTGAAGTCGTCGTCGTGGCCGTTGCGCGCCAGTTCGTTGAACCGCTCGGCGGTCTGCCGTAGTTGTGCGGGCGGAACGCCGATCTTGCTCGCCAGTTCCTCGAAACTGCTTCCCTCGTGGACGACACCGGATTCCAGCCACGCCCTGGGCACCTTCCAGCCGGTCGGCACGGGCGCGAACGGGATCTTGGGAATCGGCAGATGCCCGGCGACCACGTACCGGTGGAACGACCGGATATCTGTGATCAGCCAACACGGAATGTGGGTGACCCCGCTGTTGTGGCCCTCGATCATCGCGTGCGCGAAGTCCATGTAGGGCGCGGCTTCGTTGATGAACCGCCTACCTTCGCCGTTCACCACGAACTGAGACGGCATCATGCGTTCGTTGAGCATGAACTGCAACCGCCCGTCGGGCCAGCAGATCGCGGGAAACCACCAGGCCTCGTCGAGCAGATCGGTCGAGCCGCCCACCTTCTCCCCTGCCCGGATGGCATCACCCATCGACGCCGGATTACCGAAGCTCCAGTCCTTTTCGAGCACCGGAAGGTGCTGGCGGCGCCACTCCATGTCATGGTCGAATCCGCCCGCGGCCAGGATCACGCCGCGCCGGGCCCTGATCCGGTGCGGGCGGCCGTCGCGCTCGACGACCGCGCCGATCACCGCTCCGTCGACGTCGGTGATCAATTCGGTCATCGGCGTGTCGAGCCAGACCGGGACGTTCTGCTGTTTGAGCGCCAGCCGCATGCGGGCCGCCAGCGACTGGCCGATGGCCGCCATCCGGTCGCCGAAGACGCGGGCACGGAACATCCGCCAGATCAACTTGACGAGAACGGCCTTGCCGCGCCAGTTCTGGCGCACTTGGTAGAACAGCCGAAGGTCCTTGGGCGCGAACCAGATTCCCTTCGGTGCCAGCGCGAGAGGCTGCAGCAGATTCTGCTCCTCGTCGCCCAGCTGGCGCAGGTCGATGGCGGGCACGTTGATGGTGCTGCCCTGCGCGGACCCGCCCGGCAGTTCCGGATAGTAGTCCGCGTAGCCCGGCTTCCACACGAATTCGAACCACGGGCTGAGCTTTTCGAGGAACTCCATCATCTCCGGCGCGGCATCGACGTACTGGCGCAACCGGGCGTCGCTGACCAGGCCGCCGGTGATCTGGCGCAGATACTCCACGACGCCGTCGGGATTCGGCACGTAACCGGCCTTGCGCTGCGCCGGAGCGCCGGGTACCCAGATGCCGCCACCGGACAACGCGGTAGACCCGCCGAAGTGCGACGACTTCTCGACGATGAGCGTGTCGAGGCCGAACGCGTCGGCGGTCAGCGCCGCGGTCATCCCGCCGCCGCCGGAGCCGACGACGAGCACATCGACGGTGTGGTCGAACTTGTCAGACATCCAGAACCGCCGTCCTGATTGCAAAGCCTGCGATCAATTCCGGTGCCGCCTGGTAGAACCGCTGCTCGATTCGGTACGGGCCGTGTGCGGCGAGTGCGGCGAACGCCGCGATCCACGTGCGAACTTCGTGGGCGGAGTGGCCGGCTTCGCGTTCGATCCACTCGTTGGACCAGCCGTCGACCTCGGCGAGACGATTGGTGTCGATCAGTTCGAGGAAGGCCGCGTCCCAGTCCGGGTTCAGCGGCTGCAACGGGCTCTCGCCGTGGGCGAACGCCTGCGCGGCCTCCATCACCGCCACCTGCCGGGCCTGCCGCTGTTCGGCTGTCATGGGCACGCCGTGCACGATCCGTTCCAGTGCGGCGGGTGGCGCGGTCGCCAGCGTGGGCACCGGCGGATCATGGGACAGCCCACCGGATCCCACGACGAGGACACGTTTGTCGAGCGCCGCGAGATGTGTGCCGAGTGCCGCTCCGAGCGCCCGCACCCGGCGCACCGGGCCGAGCGGGGTGGCCACCGAGTTGATGAAGACGGGGATCACCGGCACTGACGTCGCATCGCCGAATAGGTTCTGCAGCGGCTGGACCGTTCCGTGGTCGACGTCCATGCTCGCCGAGATCGCGACGTCGATCCCCGACTCGAGAAGCGCTCGCGCGCAATCGGTCGCGACATCCTGGGGCACGTCCAATGGTCCGGCGTGCGAGCCGTAGTCGCCGACGCCCTGGGCGGCCGTCCCGATGCAGAACGGCGGCATCGTCCGGTAGAAGAAACCGTTGTAGTGGTCCGGGGAGAAGATGACCACGAGCTCGGGAGCGTAATCCGCGACGAACCGGCGGGCATCGGATATCGCCGCCTCGATGTCGTCAAGGAGTTCCCGCGACGGTCCCGGAAGGTTCAGTAGCGGGCTGTGCGACATGCAGCACAGGGCCAGTGTGCCCATGAGAACCGGAGCCTCCTCCCTGGGTCAGACAAAGAACGTCGAAGAGCGCTTCGCTGACTTCGACGGCGCGCTGGGCGATGCATGCACCGGCGATGCAGCGGTCGGGACGCACAAACAGCACCGAGTCGGTGTAGGTGTCGAACCACGCCTTGAGCGCGCCGGTCCTGTCGCCGATGACCACCACATCGTCGTCGTCATGGCCCGGCCAGTGCAGCTGTGTCATCGGACGCGCCTCGATGAACTCCGCACCCAACGCCTTCCACCGGTTGAACGCGTTGTCGCCGAGGATGGCTCGCAGGTTGTTGCTCCAGCACAGCACCGCGAAGCCCGGTCCGAGCACGTCGTCGAGCAACAGGTTCTGCTCGGTGCGGGTGTCCACGCGCGGCTGGATGAACAGCGTGCCCGTCGGGGACACCGCACCCGCCGTACCGGCACCGGGGGGGGAATGGAACACCGCGCCCTGCTGGTAGCGCGGCATCGGCTTGAAACGCATCTCGAGGACGTAGCGCTTCAGCGACGGCACCACGGACGCGGCGTGAATGAGTCTGTCCCGCAACGCCGCAACCCTGCGGTTGGTCGGTGAGATCACGCGGCCGACCATCGTCGACAGGTCGATCATGGCGCGGGCGTGTTTGCGTCGCTCGACGTCGTAGGTGTCCAGCAGGGCGTCCTCGGCCTGCCCGTTCACCACCGCGGCGAGCTTCCAGCCGAGGTTGGCCGCGTCGCGGATACCGCTGTTGTATCCCTGCCCCTGCCACACCGGCATCAGATGAGCGGCGTCACCGGCCAACAGCATTCGGCCCTCGCGAAACGAACCGGCGATGCGCGAGTGATGCGTGTACACCCGGTGCCGGATCATGTCGACCTGCTCGGGATACGGAACACGTTGTGCCAACATCCTTCTGACGAACGCCGGATCGTCGGCTTCCGCGTCGGTCTCGTGCGGATGGATCAGGAACTCGAAACGGCGGATGCCGTGGGCGATCGAGATCGACACATAGGGACGCGCCGGGTCGGCGCCTACCTCACTATTCGGATGACCCAGCGGGTCGTTGGCGACGTCGACCACCAGCCAGCGGGTGGATGACGTCGTGCCGTCGAACGACACACCCATCAGCCTGCGGGTGGCGCTGCGGCCGCCGTCGCACCCGACCACGTATCGCGCCGTGACCGCCGGCTTGTCGTCGGCGAACTGAACCGTCACCGCGTCGTCGGTCTCGACGCAGGACACCATGCGGTGCCCGAACCGGACCTCCACGTGGTCGAATCGGTCCAGGCCGCCGAACAATTCGGCGTCGACCATGGGCTGCACGAAGCCGTTGCGTTTGGGCCAGCCGAACCGGGCGTCCGGCGGCGCCATCTCGGCGAGCAACCGCCGGTTGGCATCGAAGAACCGCAGGATCTGGTTCGGCACGGTGTGCGGCAGGATCCGGTCGACCAGGCCGATCGACTGAAATGTCCGCAGCGCCTCGTCGTCGAGACCGACACCCCGGGGGTAGTCGATCAGCGTGTCGCGCTCCTCGACGACCAGCGTCCGAACCTCGTGCAGCCCAAGGATGTTGGCCAGCGTCAGGCCCGACGGGCCCGCACCGACGATGACGACGTCGACATCGGTCGTCGCCGTCATAGCCGCCCCAGCAGGAAATCCACGTGCAGGCGATTGAACGTCTTGGGATCCTCGTACTGCGGCCAGTGACCGCAGCCGGGCATCACCTCGAAGCGGGCGCCGGGGATCATCGAGGCGATGCGCCGCCCCTCGGCGACGTCGGCGGTGGGATCGTCGCTGGTCCACACCACCAAGGTGGGCGCGGTGATCGATCCGTATTCGTCCGGCCCGAGGAGATTGCGTGCACGGATCTCCGGGTCCTGCAGCGCCATGATGTCGCGCATCGCCGACACGAAGTCGGGCTGGCGGTACACCCGCTGCCTGCTGGCGACGATGTCGTCGTAATCCTTGGTCTTGTCGGCCATCAACCACTTGATGCGCGCCTGCACCGTCTCCCACGTCGGGTTCTCGGCGGCGGCCATGGACAAGGTGACGATCCGCTTCATCACCTCGGGATCGGCCTGCGAACCGCCGGCGGTGTTGAGCACCAGCCGGTCCAACCGATCGGGGTGGTCGACCGCGAATCGGGCCGCGACCCAGCCGCCGAGCGACTCGCCGCTGATGTGGGCGCGGTCGGCGCCGACGGCGTCGAGGAACGCCAGCAGGTGGTTCACGTAGTGGCGGACTTCCAGCGGGTGGCCGGGTTTCTCGGTATAGCCGTGGCCGAGCATGTCGATCGACCAGACCGAGAAGTGTTCGGCGTGCGATTCCAGGTTGCGCACGTAGGCTTCCGCATGCCCGCCGGAGCCGTGCAGGAAGACGAGCACCGGCTTGTCGGGGTCACCGGCGTGCAGATAGCGCGTGCGAATTCCCCCGGCGTCGAGGTAGCCCTGAGAGAACGGGAAGCCCTGCAGATCGCTCCAGACGCTTTCGAATTCGGTTGCCTCCGAACGCCAATCGGCCGCCGCGGACGCCACCAGCGAATCCGACTCAGACACGCCTACCCTCTCTTGACCGCGAGAATCGAATTCTCGTATTTTGTAAGCACTCTGCTCATTTATCGCACACCCACGTGCACTATAGTCAGAGCATCACTCTCGCGGCAGCTTGATGTCAAGGGAAGTCGAGGAAAGGGACGCCATGCCTTCAGAGGGCGGAGCCCGGCAGGGAACGGAGCCTATCGCCGTGCCCAATGGGGCACCGGGCTCCCAGACGCTGGCCAGAGGCTTGGCCGCCTTGCAACTGGTGGCCAGCTCCCGCACCGGCCTCACCGCCCAGCAGGTCGCCGACGACATCGGTGTCCACCGGACCATCGCCTACCGGGTGTTGTCGACGCTGTCGCAGTTCCGGTTGGTGGCCAAGGGCGAGGACGGCCGCTACCGCTCGGCCGCGGCGCTGGCGGTGCTCGGGGCATCGTTCGACAACAACGTGCGCCAGCTGAGCCTGCCCACCCTGCGGGCGCTCGCCGACGAACTGGCGAGCACGGTGTCCCTTCTCGTCGCCGAGGGCGATCAGCAGGTCGCCATCGCCGTCGTCGTGCCGACCAATGTCTTCTACCAATTGTCGTTCCACGAGGGCAGCCGCTATCCGCTCGACCGGGGCGCCGCCGGGATCGCGTTGCTGGCGAGCATGCCGCCGCGACCGGGTGAACGTGATCTGGTGCCGCTGACGCGGGAGCAGGGCTGGGTGATCACCCACGGCGAGATCGAGCCGGACACCTACGGCCTCGCGGTCCCAGTGCGCCGACGACCACCGGCGCCGCCGACATGTATCAATCTCATCTCGCATCGCGAAGACGTCCTGACACGCGGCAGAGACGCGGTCATCAGGGCGGCCGACGAGTTGTCCGCGATCCTCAACTAGAGGGTCACTCCAGCCGGAAGGAGCAGCACGTGACCGCTTGGGATCATGACGTCGACGTGGTCGTACTCGGTAGCGGCGGGGCCGGTCTCACCTCGGCCCTGACCGCGGCCGCCAACGGCGCTTCGGTGGAGGTGTACGAGAAGGCGGCCACGGTGGGCGGCACGACAGCGGTGTCGGGGGGCATCATCTGGATCCCGGCGCACAAGCGGGCCGCCGGCGGCGAACTGACCGTCGAGGACGCGATGGCCTACCTGCGCGCTCAGTCTCTGGGTTACATGGACGACCACCTCGTCGAGACATTCGTGCGCACCGGTCCCGAGATGCTCGATTTCGTTGAGGCACACAGCGATCTGCGTTTCGAGGTTGCCGAGGGATTCCCCGACTACAAGCCCGAGCTGCCCGGCGGACGACCGTCGGGAGGTCGTTCGCTCAACGCCAAGCCGTTCGATCTTGGCCGGCTCGGGGAGTGGCGCGACCGCATCACGTCGTTTCCCGCCGATTTCAGCAACGTCGGCATTGACGCCGAGACCCGTGCGCGCATTCACGCCTCGGTCGACGACGAATCCGGCGACTACTGCGTCGCGGGCACCGCCCTGATCGCCGGACTGCTGAAGGGGTTGCTGGACCTCGGTGTGGCACCGCGAACCAACGCGCGCGCCGTCGAACTGCTGGCCGATCCGCTCGGCATCACCGGCGTGCGAATCTCGCAGGACGGCAAGGACTTCACCGTGCGGGCCCGTCGAGGCGTGATCCTCGGAACCGGCGGGTTCGAGTGGGACCGCAAGCTGGTCGAGGCGTACCTGCGCGGCCCGATGCGCGGACCCGTATCTCCGCCCAACAACACCGGCGACGGACTGCGGATGGCGATGGCGCACGGCGCCGACCTGGCCAACATGGGCGAGGCGTGGTGGGTGCCGATCGTTCAACTTCCCAGCGACACGTTCCAGGGTCAGCCGCGCAGCCGCAGCGTCCGCTTGGAACGGACCCGACCGCGCAGCATCATCGTCAACCGGGCGGGCAAACGATTCCTCAACGAGGCCGGCGAATACAACTCGATGGCGGGGCCGTTCCACTACCTTGATCCGAAGCTCGGCTATGCCAACGACCCGGCGTGGATCGTCTTCGACTCGCTGCACCTGAAGAAGTACGGTTTCCTCGGTATCGAGCCGGAAGGCCCTGCCCCGGAATGGTTCTCGCCCTCGAAAGACTTGGCCGAGCTCGGCGAGAAGACCGGCATCGATCCCGAAGGGCTGGCACGCACGCTGCATGCTTGGAACGAGGGCGTCGCCCATGACCGCGATCCGGATTTCGGGCGTGGTTCGAGCGCCTACGACGGCTACTGGGGCGACGACAAGGCTCCGACTCCTGCCGGGCGCACCCTCGGCCCGATCGATACGCCGCCGTACTACGCGGTGCCGGTGTCGATCGGCGCGATGGGCACCAAGGGCGGACCCCGTACCGACGCCGACGGTCGCGTGATGCACGTCAACGGGTCGACGATCCCCGGATTGTTCGCCGCGGGCAATGCGATGGCGGGCGCCACCGGCAAGGCGTACGGCGGAGCCGGCGGAACGATCGGTCCCGCAATGGTGTTCGGTTACCGCGCGGGGCTTGCGGCTTCTGCGTCCGTGTAACCCGCGGTTCGATCGCGCGCCAGTGCTCGACTGTGCAAGCTGATACGCCCATCGCGGCGTGTCGCGTATGAAACAGCACACTCGGCATCGTGTGCCGCCGCTCAGGCGACCGCCATTCCGATGAAATAGCTGCCCAACAGACACGCGGCGACGAGAATTAGCCAGCCGTCGGTGAGGCGACACAGCCAGGCGGGGGCATGGCGTACCTCCATGAACTCTCGGAAGATGATGCGCACCTTGACGAGTGCGATCACGATCGCGCTGACGGTGACCACGGTGCTGGCCTTCAGCGTGCCGTTCTGGTCGACCGCTTCGTCCATCCAGACGTAGACCAGTGTCAGCAGGGTCAGGATCGCCCAGGCGATCACGAGTCTCTTGTTGAAGGCGTTGGTCACCGATCACCTCACGACGTAGAGCATTGCGAAAATCAGCACCCACAGGAAATCGACCGTATGCCAGTACGTTGCCCCGGTTTCGACGAGTTCCTGCGAGCGTCGCGCAGGGCTGCGCAGCTGGTAGACGATCACGCCCAAGACGATGAAGCCGATCAACACGTGGATGCAGTGCAGCGACGTGAGGAAGAAGTAGTGCTGGAAGAACTCGTCGCTGGTGAACGTGTTTCCCATCCGGATCTCGAGGATCCATTCGAACACTTTCGAGATCACGAACGTCACACCGAGAGCGACGGTCACATACGCGTACGTCATCGCCGACCGGTACGAACCGTCGCGCGCGGCGCGGACACACCCGGCGATCGCCCATGAACTCGTCAACAGCACAACGGTGTTGAAGACGCCGATCCGCAGGTCCAGATCCGCCTGAGACTGCAGGAAGAGATCGGCGTTCTGCGTGCGCAGTGCCAGATAGACGGAGAAGTAGCCGGTGAACAGCATGGCCTCGAACAACACGAACAGCCACATGTCGGGCTGTCCGGGCACACGCCGTTGCGGCTTTTCCTCGAGCCGTTTCGACGCGGCACCAACGACGTCGGTCATCGAACCGCCTCCACGGATGCTGAGGATTGAGCTACACCTTTCGGCGGCGGGTCGGGCAGCGGCCCGGTGCCGAAATCCTCGCGCTCGATCATCTTTCGCAGCAACACGATGAACGCCGCGGTGTAGAGGATGAACACGACCATGTTGATCCACCACGCGATCGCACCGTTCCACGCGAATGCGCCGCGTTGAAAGATCCAGGCGGGTGCGACGACGACTTCGGTCAGCGCGTTGCACAGCCCTAGGTACGCGAACCACTTCGGGAACACGTTGTTCTTGTCGAGCAGGATCGCCACCAGCCAGACCACGGAACCGACCAGGAACACCCCCATCGTTCCACTGAACGACAGGAACGCGAAGTCGTACATCCACACGATCAATTCGGGGTCGCGATCCGGTCGGAGCGCACCGACGGTCATCGCGATGGCCATCACCAGCATGCCGGGCAGGGCGGCGAGCGAATACATGATCAGGTACGAATAGGCGAAGACGCGGCTCACCGACATCCGCCACATCGAGTATGCGAGAAGCGCATTCATCGGTGCACACATGCCCGAGATCAGGAACACGACACCGAACCCCGTGAGCAGGCCGAGGTGGCGATCGGCGAACCACTGCACGATCAACGGCGTGTCCCAGTCAGGGCTCGGCGGTGGTTGCACGCGCGTGACGAGGAAGAACAGCACGCCGTACAGCTGGTAGAAGACCACCATCACCCACCACGCGAACCACAGCTCGCGCTTGGGGTGGTAGCGGAAATTCCAGACCAGACGGCGTAGCCGTGAATGGTCGGGCGGATCGGGCGCCGCTACCGCTTCCGCACTCAGCGCGCTCATGCGGGGACCGCGACTTCTGCCCGTTGGCGGCGGATGTTCTGTGTGAGAACAACTCCCATCACCACGATCCACACGGCGATCGCGATGTTTTTGACCCAGAACGACAGCACGCCGTCCCACGCCAGCGGGCCGGTCATCGTCACCGCGCCGAATGCCGCCGGCATCAGGGCAACGGCGACGAGCAGGTTGAAGTGCGCCACCCACGGCCGAAAGACCGGCCGATCCTGGCGATCCCAGTAGATCGCCAGGGCCAGCACCAGGCACTGCGCGATGAGGTAGGGCACCAGTACCGTGAAGGTGACCCAGGCGAGGTCGTTGAGCAGTTGCGTGAGCTCGGGGGAACGCTCGGGCCGGAAGGCCCCCAGCAGCCAGAACATATTGGCGATCAAGAACAGCGTCGGCGGACCGCCCGCGCAGCCGATCAGGCAGTAGGTCAGGATCGGCGTGCGGTGTGCCATCTTGCGTACCTGCATCGCAAGCAGAATCACCGTCGGGATCAACCCGACGCCGAACCAGTTGAAGAGGATCATGCTGTAGCGGATCCGTGCGGTCTCGTCACGGTAGAAGGCGGCGACCTCCTCGGCCGACATGGTCGGCGACATGGGGGGCACGAAGCCGGGAAACAGCAGGAACGCCGACAACCAGATGATCACCATCGCAGGCAAGGCCCACAGCATGATCAACTCGCCATCAGTTCGTCTCATCGTCTGCTCCCACGCTAGTTGCCGATCGGCTACTCGAACGGTAGCCGATCGGCAACCAAATGGTCAATGCTGGGCTACCCTCGACGGTGTGGCCACGGCAGAACAGAGATTCAGTGCGATCACCCGCACCGCTGCGCAGACCAGGGTCCTGGATGCCGCTTTGAAGTTGATCGCCGAGCACGGAGTCAGCGGCACATCGCTTCAGATGATCGCCGATGCCATCGGGGTCACCAAGGCGGCCGTGTACCGCCAGTTCAAGACGAAGGAAGAGATCGTCATCGCGATCACCGAGCGCGAGATGAGCCGGCTCGAGGATGCGCTGGAAGCTGCCGAGGCGGCCGGCCACGGACTCAAATCGCGGGAGATCCTGCTCGACCGGATGATCGACCAGGCGATCGAACGGCGCGGAGTCGTCACCGTGCTGCAGTTCGATCCGGTGATCCTGCGGCTCCAGGCCGAACATGAGCCGTTCCAACGATTCATCGAACGGCTGTATGCCGCGTTGCTGGGCACCCACGCCGGCCCGGAAGCCCGGCTACACGCCGCGGTGCTGTCCAGCGCGATCAGCGTGGCCGTCATGCATCCACTGGTTGCCGATCTTGACGCCGAAACGCTTCGCGCTCAACTTATTCAGATGTCCCGGCGAATGCTCGACCTACCCGAGCGGGGTCAGGTTCCCTCATGTACGACGAAGAGGCGCTCGGCGGCGGTATAGGGATCGTCGGCGCCGTCGGCGACCGCCGCGGCCAACCGATTCAGGTCCGGATGGGTGAGCAACAACGTCTGCGCCAGCGACAAAATCTGCGCCCTGGCCCGCGCGGCGCGTCGTTCCCGGCTGTCGGAGCGGTGATGCGCCTCGATCGCGTCGACAAGCTCGACAACGCCGTCGCCTTGGGCCGCAACCAATTTCAGGACCGGAGCTTTCGTCTCGGCACGGAGGTCACGCACGGTCTGGTCGGCACCCTCGCGGTCTGCCTTGTTCACCACCACGATGTCGGCGACTTCCAGCAGACCTGCCTTGGCCGCTTGCACGGCGTCGCCTGCGCCGGGATTGAGGATCACGACGGTGGGATCGGCGACGGCGGCGATCTCGATCTCGGACTGTCCGACGCCGACGGTCTCCAACACCACCAGCCCGTAGGACAGCGCCGCGAGTACGCGGATCGCCGCGGGCACCGCTGCGGCCAGGCCGCCGAGATGTCCGCGCGCCGCGACGGATCGGATCAGGACGTCGGGGTCGTTGATGTGGGCGGCCATCCGGATCCGGTCGCCGAGCAGTGCTCCCCCGCTGTACGGCGAGGACGGGTCGACCGCCAACACAGCGAC
Source organism: Mycobacterium sp. GA-1285 (assembly GCF_001499905.1). Taxonomy (GTDB): domain Bacteria; phylum Actinomycetota; class Actinomycetes; order Mycobacteriales; family Mycobacteriaceae; genus Mycobacterium. Next base: position 115,502 of record NZ_LQIS01000055.1, read on the forward strand.
GCGTTCGCCACGTTCTCGGTAGGCGCCGACGAGCGCACCGACCGTCGTCGATTTCCCGGCGCCCGGCGGTCCGGTCACACCCACGATCCGCGGCGCCTCGACGGACCCCAGCGCGTCGAGAAGCTCGCTGCGCCTGGGGCTTTCGACGATGCTGAGTAATCGGCCGGTCGCACGGGTGGATCCCTCGCGCGCCGCCTCGATGAGCTCCGCAAGTCGGTCTTGGCTGGTCATTGACTGGCAGTCTACGGAGTCGGCACCTCGATGACCGTGGCCGATCCCATGCCGCCACCCGCACACATCGCGGCGACGCCGATCCCGCCGCCGCGCCTGCGCAATTCGTGTACGAGCGTGACGAGCATCCGCGCGCCGGTAGCTGCCACCGGATGGCCGAGCGAGCATCCGCTTCCACTGACGTTGACCCGGTCGGGGTCGATGTCGAGCAGTTTGACAGTCGCCACGCACATCGCAGCGAACGCCTCGTTGATCTCGAACAAGTCGACGTCGGCGATCGAAATGCCCGCGCGCTTGAGGGCTTTCGGGATCGCCTCGACCGGCGCCAGCCCGGTGAATGCGGGGTCGACACCGACCGATGCCCATGCCTTGACGGTTCCCAGCGGGGCCAGCCCGAGCCGGTCGCTGGCGAGTGTGAGCACCGCGGCTCCGTCGTTGGCGCCGCAGGCGTTGCCGGCGGTGATGGAGAAGCCCTCGATCTCTGGATGCAGCGGTTTGAGCGCGGCGAGTTTCTCGATGCTGGTGTCGCGGCGCGGATGCTCGTCGGTGTCGAACAATCCGTACGGCGTCTCGATAGGAACGATCTCGTCCTCGAAGCGGCCCTCGTCGATCGCCTGGATCGCCTTGCGGTGCGAGCCGAGCGCCCACTGGTCCATCTCCTCGCGGCTGACGCCCGCGCGGACGGCGGCGTTCCAGCCGACGGTGATCGACATGTCCATGTTGGGCGCATCGGCGCGGTCCGGGTGTGTGGGCGGAAACCAGTCGAGCATCGCGGCGTCTTTGGCGCTGCTGGCGCGGCGGGTGAAGCGCGGGGTGGTGGACGCGGAGTTCACGCCACCGGCGATCACCACCTGATCCATACCCGCGCGGATGCTGGCTGCGGCGCTTTGGACCGCGGCCTGCCCGGCGGCGCAATGCCGGTTGGTGGACAGCCCGGGCACCGAAGTGAGGCCCGCGGTGATCGCGGCGTGGCGCGCGATCACTCCGCCGCCGTAGAGACCTTCGCCGAGGATGACGTCGTCGATCGTCAGTCCGTCCACCTCACCGGCGGCCCCGCCGACCACGTGCTCGGCCAACTCATAGGCATCGGTGTCTCGCAGCGTGCCCTTCATCGCGGTGCCGATGGGCGTGCGCAGGGCAGAAACGATCACGGCTTCAGGCATTGAGTTCTCCATCTCGACCAGTGTGAGAATGTTATTCTCTCAAGCCGAGAGTGCCAGTTGCAAGAAAGGGAACCATATGCAGATCGCGGGTAGCTCGGCAGTCGTGGTCGGTGGCGCCGGCGGTCTCGGCGAGGCGACGGTCCGGCGTCTGCACGGCGCAGGAGCCAAGGTCGTGGTCGCGGACATGGCCGACGACAAGGGCAAGACGCTGGAGAGCGAACTCGGCGTGCGCTACGTCCGCACCGATGCGACGTCGGAGGACTCCGTCAACGCGGCCATCGCCGAGGCTGCCGCGGTGGCTCCCCTGCGCATCTCGGTGGACACCCACGGAGGTCCAGCCAGCGGCGGCCGGCTCATCGGCAAGGACGGTTCCCCGCTGGGCCTCGACGGCTTCAAGACGACGATCGAGTTCTACCTGACGGCGGTCTTCAACGTGATGCGGTTGGCGGCCGCGGAGATCGCGAAGTCCGAGCCGCTCGACGAGGGCGCCCGAGGCGTCATCATCAACACCGCGTCGATTGCCGGTTACGAGGGACAGATCGGCCAGCTGCCGTACGCCGCGGCCAAGGGCGGCGTGATCGGCATGACGCTGAATGCCGCACGTGATCTCTCGCCGCTCGGTATCCGCGTGGTCACCATCGCGCCGGGCACCATCAACACCCCGGCGTATGGACAGGCGGCCGACCAACTCGAGCAGTACTGGGGTCCGCAGGTGCCGTTCCCGAAGCGGATGGGCCGGTCCACGGAATACGCGCAACTGGCGCAGAGCATCGTCGAAAACGACTATCTCAACGGCGAAATCATCCGCCTCGACGGAGCGCTGCGCTTCCCCCCCAAGTAGCTCGTGTTCCGCGAGCGTGCGTGTTTGCACACGACACGCCGCGCAATTTCAGCAGTTTGCGCACCATCGCGCCATCGCGACGGTGCGCGTCTGCATCTGGCACGTGTGCTCAGCCCGGGCCATACGAGGCCGTGCGTTTCGCATACCGGTCGGGTTCGACAGGTTGCGCACACTCGCACGCGCACGAGCGTGCGCATAGCGGCGCGCGCGAGCGGCGTGTCGCGCAGCAGACACGCACGCTCGCGCCAACCTGAGTGTGCGCTACTTCTTCTTGGCGTTCAGCCGCGCGACGATCTCACGGAAATCGTCGGTTTTGAACGACTGCTCCTCGGCGGTGTTGGCGTAGTCGAGCACCGCCAGCACCGAGCGCTCGAGGTGAATGTTCAACAGACGCTTGGTACTTTCCACCGCTTGGCGCGGCAACTCCATGATCTTCTTCGCGCAGGCGATCGCCTCGCTCAGCGGATCCTCGACGACGTGGTTCGCCAGACCCAGTTCGGCGGCGCGCTGCGCCGAGATCCGCGCACCGGTCAGCGCGTACTCCTTGGCATGTAGCAGGCTCATCTCCAGCGGCCACACCAGCGGCCCGCCGTCGGCGGCGACCAGACCCACCTGAACGTGTGGATCGGCCAGGTACGCATCGTCTTTGATGTAGACGATGTCGGACAACGCCACCAGGCTGCAGCCCAGGCCCATTGCCGGACCGTTGACGGCCGCCACCACAGGAATCCGGCAGCGTGCCATGCCCAGCACAATCTCGCGGCCATGCAGGATCGTCTTGGCGCGCAGATCGGCGTCCTGACGCAACTCCTCGAGGTAACCGAAGTCACCACCGGCCGAAAAGGCCCGTCCCGCACCGGTGATCACCGCCGCGCGAGCCTCCCTGTCCTCGGCCAGCCGGGGCCACAACCAGGCGAGCCCGCAGTGTAAATCGTCATTGACCGAATTCAGGGATTCCGGCCGGTTCAGCGTGATGATGCGCAACGCGCCGTCGGCCTGAACGTCGATCTCCGGTGGTAGGTCGTACAACTTAGACTCCTAATCCGAGAATGCGTGAAGCGATGATGTTCTTCTGAATCTGCGAGGTACCGCCCATCACGCTCTGCGCGCGGCTGTACATGTAGGCGCCGAACAATTCGTGATCACCGGTGCCGACGGTGGCCAGCGCAGCATGCCCGACTGACTGCTCGGTCCACGTCATCAGCAGCTTGTCCAGGGAGCCCTGCGGCCCGTGCGTCATCCCGTCGAGCTGTTCGGACAACCTTCTGCGCACGTGCAGCCGCAGCATCTCGGTCTGCACCCACGCCCACGTCAGTTCCTCGGGAGCCGGGCCCTCCACCCGGGAGGCCAGCTGCCGCACCAGCTTTCCGTAGCGAGCCGAGAAACCCAGCGTCGACGGCTCTCGCTCATGGCTGACGACGGTCATCGCCAATCTCCAGCCCTCACCGGGTGCGCCGACCATGTTCTCCGCCGGGACCCGGGCCCCGTCGAACAGCACCTGGCCGAACTCCTTGGTGACGCCGCTGATCATCTTCAGCGGCCGCTGTTCGATCCCCGGCTGGTGCATCGACACGATGAACGCCGAAATGCCCTTGTGTTTGGGGACATCCTTATCCGTGCGGGCCAGCAGAAGGCACCAGTCGGCCACGTCGGAATAGCTGGTCCAGATCTTGTGACCGTGGATGACGTAAGTGTCGGGGTCGTCACCGCACAGGGTCGCCGTCGTGGTCAGCGACGCCAGGTCTGAGCCGGCGCCAGGCTCGGAGAAGCCCTGGCACCACCGCTCCGTGCCGTTGATCATCCCGGGCAGGAAGCGCTGCCGAAGCTCCTCGCTGCCGTGGTGGGACAGCCCTACCACCAGATAACCCAGGCTCGGCCGCGCCGGCGCCCCGGCCTTGGCGATCTCCTCGTCGACGATCACGTCGTAGACCGGCGGCAGGTCCTGTCCGCCATACTCTTTCGGCCACGACGTACCGAAGAAGCCGGCCCCGTAGAGCGCCTGATGCCAGGCGCCCTGGGCGGCCCAGTACTCGTCGCCGGATGTCGGGAACTTGCCCTTCTGTTCGGTCAGCCAGCCGCGCAGCCGCTCACGGAACGCGGCTTCCTCGGGTGAGTCACGAAAGTCCAATGGACAACTCCTCCAACTTCACGGGCCATGTCTCGGTGGCGGCCAGCACCCGGCGCAGGTAGACGTGGGCCAAGCACTCCCAGGTGTTGCCGATGCCGCCATGTACCTGTATCGAGGTCTCACAGACGGTCAAAGCCGAGCGCGCACAGTAGATCTTGGCGACCCGCGCCGCCTCGATCGCCTCGGCGGCCGGCAACTCGTCGACCGCCCACGCAGCGTGCCGCAGCACGCTGATCGAGCCTTCGATCAGGGCGAGACTCTCGGCCAGGAGGTGACCGACCGCCTGATACGACCCGATCGTCGCACCGTACTGTTCGCGCACCTTCGCGTATTCGACGGCCAGATCCTGCGCTCCCCTGGCCGCGCCGAGCAGGTCAGCGCACGACACCGTCAGCGCCAAGGTGCGCCATCGGGCCGCATCCTCCTCCGAAATCTCGTCCAGTTCAACGGGCGACTCGACTACTCCGGCTAGGCTTTTCGTCAGATCCACCGAATCCGCCGAAGCAGCAGCAGCCGGCTCACGCCCGGCCCGCATCCGAAGGTCGTCGGCGAGCACGGGTCCGATGAACGGCACGTCGACCAGGCCCCGGGCGAACTCCTCGGCCACGATCGCCACCTCAACGCCCGAGGCGCCGTCCGAGCGAAGCGTGCGAAAGCCGGTGGCGTCCACCGCCTTCTCCAGCCTCGCGATCCGGTTCGCATCGTCGAGGTCGGCCACCGACCCGGGACCGAGGTCATCGGCCAGGGCAGCGGCGGCGGCCCGCAACTGTTGTTGTTCACTGGTCAGACGGACGTCCACAGACGCTCCTTCAACACTCGACGCAGAACCTTCCCCGAGGGCAGACGCGGGATCTCGGGCACGACGACGACCCGGCTGGGCCGCTTGTAGGAGGCCAGCCGCTCCCCGACCCACGACGCCAAGTCCTCTTCCGGCACTGGCGCATTCATCTTCACGGCGACGATGATCGCCTCGCCGTCGGCGGTGTCCGGAACACCGAAGACCGCGCAGTCCTCGACCGCGGCATGCCCGTGCAGTACCGCCTCCACCTCCGCGGGCGCGACCTGGAAGCCGCGCACCTTGATCATCTCCTTCGACCGGTCGGTGATCCGCAGCCACCCGTCGTCGTCGAGAAAGCCGACATCGCCCGTGCGATACCACCCGTCGTCAAATGCTCCCGCAGTCGCCGACTCCGGCAGGTATCCGGCCATGACCGAATCCGACTGAACCTCGATCTCGCCGGCCTCACCCGTCCCGAGAACCGCACCCCCGTCCAACGACACCACCCGCACGCGCACTCCGGGTACCGGCCGGCCCACGGTGTCCAGGTGTCCGCCGTCGACGTCGTTGCACGAGATCACCGGCAACTCGCTCGCACCGTATGCGGTCGCCCACTTCACCCCTGTCCTGGCGGTGACGGCTTCCGCGACGCTTTGAGTGACCGGTGTCGCACACCACATGATGTAACGCAGCGACGAGAGGTCGTAGGACTCCAGATCCGGATGCGCCGCTAGCGCCAAAGCAATTGGCGCCACGGCCATCTCGATGGTGATTCCGTCACTTTCGATGTGGCGCAACATGGCATCGATGTCGAAGCGCGGGTGCAGCCGGATCCAGGTTCCCGTATCGAGTGCCATCACGATGTTGAGCAGGCCCAGAATGTGCGAAGGCGGTGTCATGATCTGCATGCGGTCCGACGACGACAGCCGCAGCGCGTCGCGCCAGTGCCGCACGGCGACGTCGAACGCCGCGTGCGTGTGACGCACTGCCTTGGGCATACCGGTGGTTCCCGAACTGAACACGAACAACGCGTCGGCCTGCGGATCGGGCGGTTCGAACGCGCGCCGCGTCGGCTCGATCGGATCGTCGAGCGAGAGCATCGGCATGAGTTCGGCGAGCACCGGGTGATCGCCTACCGCGTGCGCCGGTCGGGTCAGGGCGAGCGCGTGGTCGGTTTCCGCGCGCCTCCACGCGGGGCTGAGCAGTACCGCCGAGGCGCCCAACTGCCAGATTGCGCGCAGCGCGACGACGAACTCCGGACGGTTGGACGACATCAGCGCGACTCGGTCCCCGGCCCGCACACCGCGCTGTTCCAGGGTGGCGGTCATCCCGGCGGTCAACGCATCGAGTTGCGACAGCGTGTACTCACACTGCTCGAAGGCGAGCGCGATCGCCTCACTCACACCCTGTCCTCACTAGTGTCACGGGGCCCGATTTCGCTTTGAGAATAGCGTATCATTTAACGAGAATGATATTCTCGCACAGTTAGAACCGACATGCCAGGAGAGCGATTGATGACGGCGGATCCGATGCCTGACCAGCCGGCACAGGGTGGCGGACAGGTGACGATCGTGCTCGACCGCAAGAAGGTATCGGTACCGCGCGTCGCCAACGAGACGCTTCTTGAGAGCGCCAGGCGGGCGGGATTGTCCCCGCCCTTCTCATGCGAGGCCGGCAACTGCGGTACCTGCATGGGCAAGCTGACCGAAGGCCGCGCGACGATGCGCGTCAACGACGCACTCGACGAGGACGAGGTCGACGAAGGGTACATCCTCACCTGCCAGGCGATCCCGGAGACCGACACGATCAGCGTGACCTACGACGACTGAGCCGCGACGTCGCCGTGTTCGTCGACGCGGGGCGCCGGCCGGTACTCGGGTTCATAGCCCGCGATCTGAATCGGGCTGCGCACCAATCGGAAATCACCCGCCTGCACGATCACCTCGGGCGTCTGCTCCAACGCCTCGGGCAATGTGCGGACCGCGGCGACCGGAATACCCAAGGGACGCAACCGCGACTCCCAACTCGCGGCGGTGTCCGTGGCCAACGCGGCAGCGACGATCGCCAGCACCTCGTCGCGCTTGGCCGCGCGTTCGGCCATCGTCGGAAAGCCGTCGATACCCGCTTCGGCCGAGAACGCCCGCCAGAACCCGTCGTGGGTGATGAACAGCGCCAGGTAACCCTCCGCTGTCGCGAACAGTTGCGCCGGAACGTAGTACGAATGCGCCCCGAACGGATAGCGCAGCGGCACCGCGCCGTCGTTGAGATACGCCGAGGCGCGGTAGTTCAACTGCGAGAACATCACGTCCCGCAGGGACACGTCGACCTGGCCACCACGGCCGGACACGATCTGCGCCAGTAATCCAAGCGCCGCGGCCAGACCGGTCGAGTTGTCGGCCGACGAGTATCCCGGCAACGTCGGCGGTGCGTCGGGATGTCCGGTCATGGCCGCGACGCCGGTCGCCGCCTGAATGACGTAGTCGAACGCCGGATCGTCGCCGCCCTCGAGCCCGAAGCCTGTCATCGCCACACAAACGATGCGGTCGTTGAATCTCTTGAGCGAGTCATACGTCAGGCCGAGCTTCTTGATCGCGGACGGCTTCATATTCACCAGTAGCGCATGGGAATCCGCGACGAGTTCCCCGAGACGCGCGCGGCTGTCTTCAGAGCGTAGGTCGAGCACGACGCTCTTCTTGTTGCGGTTGAGACTGGCGAAATAGCTGTCGCCGACCTGACGCGAGATCTCCCCGCCCGGCGGCTCGATCTTGATGACCTCCGCGCCGAGATCGGCCAGAAGCATGGTGGCGTAGGGGCCGGCCAGCATGACTCCGACCTCGATGATGCGGATGCCCGCCAGCGGTCCACCCGCCGTCACCGCACCGCCTTGGCCAACTCTGCAATCACCTCGCGCGTCCGGTATTTCGACGCGATCAGTTCGTCGCGGTTCTCACCGATCGGCAGCAGCCGGACGGACAGGTCGGTGACTCCGGCGTCGGCGAACCGCTGGAATCGGGCAAGGATCGCTTCCTCGTCTCCGGCCGCGCACAAATCGCCGACGTCGCGGGCGTCGCCGCGGTCCAGCAGCCGCTGGTAATTCGGCGACGTCTCGGCCTCGGCGAGGATGCGGTTCGCCCGTTCTTTCGCCGTCTCGATCTCCGAATTCGCGCACAGGCACACGGGAATTCCCGCGACGATGCGCGGAGCAGATCTGCCCGCCTCGGCTGCGGCCTTGTTGATCTTGGGCGCGATGTGGTCGCCGATGGCCTTCTCGTCGGCCATCCACAACACGGTGCCATCGGCGCGCTCCCCCGCGATCTGCAGCATCACCGGGCCCAGCGCGGCCACCAACACCGGCAGCGGGCTTTCGGCGCCGAGGACGGTCGGGTTGTGCACCGTGAAGGTGTCGTTCTCCACGTCGACGTCGCCGGGACCGGCGAGCGCGGCGCTGAGCACCTCGAGATAGTCGCGGGTGTACGCCGCGGGCTTGTCATACGGGAGGCCGAGCATGTCGCGCACGATCCAGTGGTGCGACGGGCCCACCCCGAGCGCGAGGCGTCCGCCGGCCATTGCGTGGACCGACAGCGCCTGACGCGCCAGCGCGATCGGGTGCTGCGCCTGCAGCGGCACCACGGCGGTACCGAGCTCGATCTTCGAGGTGTGCGCGGCCATCAGCGCCACCATGGTCAGGCAGTCGAAGTCGTTGGGCACCTGCGGCATCCACGCGGTGTCCATCCCCGCGGATTCGGCCCACTCGATATCGGAGACCAGCTTGTTCACCTTGCGCGCCATATCGCCGCGTTCGGCCCCGATCATCACGCCAAGGCGCATGTCAGTTCTTCCTTCGAGAGTTCAGCGCCGAGCGACTCACTGTTCACCCGCCCCATCTTCGCCCACCGTTAGCTTGCGCACCTCGTCGACCAGGGTGTCGAGCGGAGTGCCGGTCGGGAACACCGCAGCGGCACCCGCGGACAGCAGCTTCGGCACGTCACCCTGCGGGATGGTGCCGCCCACGACGACCGCGATGTCGCCGGCGTCGGCCGCGCGCAGGGCCTCCACCGTGCGCGCGGTGAGTGCCACGTGCGCACCCGAGAGAATCGAAAGACCCACCAGCGCAACGTCTTCCTGCAGGGCTATCGACACGATGTCTTCGATGCGCTGCCGTATTCCGGTGTAGATCACCTCGAAGCCCGCGTCCCGCAGCGTCCGTGCGACGATCTTCGCGCCGCGGTCGTGTCCGTCGAGGCCGGGCTTGGCGACGAGCACCCGCACCGGCCCGCCCGCAGAAGAGTCCGCCATCAGAACACCACCGGCTGCTGGAACTCGCCCCACACCGACTTGAGCGTCGAAACCATCTCTCCCACAGTGCAGTAGGCGTTGGCGCAGTCGACCAGCTTGTGCATCAGGTTGTCATCACCTTCGGCCGCCCGCGCCAGCGCCGCCAATGATCCGGAGACTGCGGTGGCGTCGCGCTCGGCCTTGACTTTCGCGAGTCGCTTGAGTTGCAGATCGCGGCCCTCGGCGTCGAGTTCGTAGGTCGCGATCTCGGGCGGCGGTTCGTCGGAGACGAACTTGTTGACCCCCACCACCGGTCGCGCACCGGACTCGATCTCCTGGTGGATCTTGAACGCCTCGTCGGCGATCAGGCCCTGCAGGTAACCGTCCTCGATGGCGCGGACCATCCCGCCGTGGGTCTCGAGATCGTGCATGATCTCGATGATCTTCTCCTCGGTCGCGTCGGTCAGCGCCTCGACGAAATACGACCCGCCGAGCGGATCGGCGACCTTGGTCACGCCGGTTTCAAAGGCGAGGATCTGCTGCGTGCGCAACGCCAGCGTCGCCGATTCCTCGCTGGGCAGCGCGAACGGCTCGTCCCACGCCGCGGTGAACATCGACTGCACGCCGCCCAGCACAGCGGCCATCGCCTCGTAGGCGACCCGGACGAGGTTGTTCTGGGCCTGAGGTGCGAACAGCGATGCGCCACCGGCCACACAGCCGAACCGGAACATCGACGCCTTGTCCGACGACGCGCCGTAGCGCTCGCGCACGATCGTCGCCCAACGCCGCCGTCCGGCCCGGTACTTGGCGATCTCCTCGAAGAAGTCGCCGTGGGTGTAGAAGAAGAACGAGATCTGCGGCGCGAACTGATCGATCGTCATGCGGCCGCGTTCGACGACCGTGTCGCAGTAGGTGACGCCGTCGGCCAGGGTGAACGCCATCTCCTGCACCGCGTTCGCGCCGGCGTCGCGGAAGTGCGCCCCGGCGACGGAGATCGCGTTGAACTTGGGCACCTCGGCGGCGCAGAACTCGATGGTGTCGGCGATCAGGCGCAGCGAGGGCTCGGGCGGCCAGATCCACGTGCCGCGTGATGCGTACTCCTTGAGGATGTCGTTCTGGATGGTGCCGGTGAGCTTGGCCCGCGGCACGCCCTTCTTCTCCGCGGCGGCGACGTAGAAGGCCAGCAGGATCGCGGCGGTGCCGTTGATCGTGAAGCTGGTGCTGATCTTGTCCAGCGGGATGCCGTCGAAGAGGATTTCCGCGTCGGCGAGCGTGTCGACCGCGACACCGACCCGGCCGACCTCTTCGCCGTACTCGGGGTCGTCGGAGTCGTAGCCGCATTGGGTCGGCAGGTCCAGCGCCACCGACAGCCCGGTACCGCCCTGTTCGAGCAGGTAGCGGTAGCGCCGATTGGACTCCTCGGGCGTACCGAACCCCGAGTACTGGCGGAACGTCCACGTCTTGCCGCGGTATCCCGACGCGAAGTTTCCGCGCGTGAAGGGATAGGTGCCGGGCGGAGGTGGCTCTGTATGCCTGTCCGCCGGCCCATACACCGGCTCGAGCGGGATCCCCGATGGGGTCTGTACTGGCTCGCTCATCACGGATAACGTACTTGCAAAAAATGAGAATGCCAATACCGCATCCCGGAAACCTGCACCGAGGAAGGGGCGTCCTTCGGCCGAGAAAGGCATCGAAGCCGCGGTACACAGCGAATATGGCACTTGCGTAAAATGAGAACGTCAATACCGATCACGTTCTGGGTCCGCTAGCATCGTGGGGCGACGCAGGTCGCAGCCAAAGGAGGTCCATGTCCGCCTTCACTGACCGCACGCTCGTCGTCTCCGGCGGCAGTCGCGGCATCGGTCTCGCGATCGCGCTCGCCGCGGCCAGGCGGGGCGCCAACTGCGTGCTCCTGGCCAAGACAGCCGAACCGCATCCGAAGCTGCCGGGCACCGTGCATACCGCTGTCGCCGAGGTCGAGGCCGCGGGCGGCAAGGGTGTGGCGGTGGTCGGCGACGTGCGCAAGGAAGAAGATGTGCAGCGTGCGGTCGACGCGGCCGTCGAGCATTTCGGCGGCGTGGACGTCGTCGTCAACAACGCCAGCGCCATCGCCACCGAGCCGACCGAGCAACTGGCGGCCAAGAAATTCGACCTGATGATGGACATCAACGTGCGCGGTACCTTTCTGCTCACGAAGGCCGCGCTTCCGTATCTGCGCAAGTCCGGCGCCTGCACGGAAGGCGCACAAGCGGCGGGAGCGCACGTGATCACGTTGGCGCCGCCGCTGAACTTGAGCCCGCACTGGCTGGGCGCCCACCCCTCCTACACACTGTCGAAGTACGGGATGACGCTGCTCTCGCTGGGCTGGGCCGCCGAGTATGCGGACACCGGCGTCGGATTCAGCTGCCTGTGGCCAGAGACCTACATCGCGACGTCTGCGGTCGCCAATGCGCCCGGCTTCCAGGAGATGCTGAACCGGTCCCGCGACCCGCAGATCGTGGGTGACGCGGCCGCCATGATCCTGTCCCGACCCGCGGCCGACGTGAACGGCAAATGCTTCATCGACTCGAAACTGCTCACCGAATCCGGCGTGACGGACCTGTCGCGCTACGGCGGTGGAGACGACCCCATCCTTGATATCTTCGTCGACAAATCATGAGCATCTCCCTGCTGCTCGAGATGGCCTCGAGCGATCCGGACCGCACCGCGGTGGTGTCGGGCGAATTGCGGCTGACCACAGGTGAGTTGAGCGCCCTGGCCGACGGCGGGGCGGGCGTCATCGCCGCGTCGGGCGCGTCGCACGTCGCGTACGTCGGCATGGGCGGCGCGATGCTGCCCCTGCTGCTGTTCTCGTCGGCGCGCGCCGGTGTGCCGGTGACACCTCTGAACTACCGGCTCAGCGCCGACGGACTCCGCGAACTCATCGACCGCCTCCCCCAGCCTCTCGTCGTCGCCGACGCGGAGTACCGCGACATGGTCGCGGGCGCGGGCAAGGCGGTCATCAGCTCCGATGAATTCCTCGACGCCGCGCGGGCTGGCGAGCCCGGCCCAGATGTCCCAGTGTTCGCCGATCCCGAAGACGTCGGCGTCGTGCTGTTCACATCCGGCACGACGTCGCGGCCGAAAGCTGTTGAGCTGACTCACAGCAACCTCACCAGCTACATCACCGGCACAGTCGAGTTCGACTCCGCCGAACCCGGCGACGCAGCGCTGATCTGTGTCCCGCCGTATCACATCGCCGGTGTCAGCGCGGCGTTGTCGAACCTGTACGCCGGTCGAAAGATGGTGTACCTGCCGCAGTTCGACGCCAGAGAATGGATCCGGCTGGTACGCGATGAGGGCGTGACGTCGGCGACGGTCGTGCCGACGATGCTGGACCGCATCGTGGCCGCCCTCGAGACCGAGAGCGTGTCGCTGCCGACCCTGCGCAGCCTGGCGTACGGCGGATCGAAGGTGCCACTTCCGTTGGTGCGCAAGGCGCTTTCGCTGCTACCTGAGGTCGGCTTCGTCAACGCCTACGGGTTGACCGAGACCAGCTCGACCATCGCCGTGCTCGGGCCTGACGACCATCGCGAAGCGCTTGCCTCCTCCGATGAGGCGGTCCTGCGCAGGTTGGGTTCGGTCGGCCAGCCGGTGCCGGGAGTCGAGGTACAGATCCGCAACGCCGACGGCGAGGTGCTCGGTCCCGGTGAGACCGGAGAACTGTTCGTCCGCGGCGACCAGGTGTCCGGCCGCTACACCGAGATCGGGTCGGTGCTCGACGCCGACGGGTGGTTCCCCACCAAAGACATCGCGATGCTCGACGCGGACGGTTATCTCTTCATCGGCGGGCGTTCCGACGACACGATAATCCGCGGTGGCGAGAACATCGCACCCGCCGAGATCGAGGACGTCCTCGTCGAACACCCGGCCGTGCGCGATTGCGCCGTGGTAGGACCCGAGGATCCGCAATGGGGTCAGATCATCGTCGCGGTGGTCGTCCCTGCCGACACGCCGGACGGCCCGGCCACCCCTGATGCCGACGAGCTGCGCGAACATGTGCGACGCCAATTGCGCGGCTCGCGGACACCCGACCGCGTCGTGTTCCGCGACGAGTTGCCGACCAACGCGACCGGCAAGGTGCTCCGTCGAGAACTGATCGCCGAGTTGACAGCCACGAAATAACAAGGAGCCCAGCATGATCAAGAACGGCACGCGACTGCAGAGCCAGGTGTGCGACACCCAGGTCATCGTCGTGCGCAGCGCCGACAGCCTCGACGACCTGCGCGCGGGCGGCGTCCCGATGGTGCCCCTGGATGCCGAGAAATCCGGCGACGTCCAGATCGACCCGGCATTCTCCGACGGCAACGCGATGGGCAAACGCTACGTCGATGACAACGGTGCCGAGGTTCTCGTGACGAAGGCCGGGGCTGGGACACTGAGCGTGGGTACCACTCCGCTGTCTCTCAAGGAAGCAAAACCGCTACCCGCGAGCGACTGATACCGTCCACTGCGTGAGGCCACGCCGCCTGCTCTTCCGGTACGCGGCAGGGCTCGCGTCTGCCTATCTGCTCACCGCCGCCGAGGTCATCCTCCTTGTCGCGTCGCTGGGCGGGCGCAGCGTGATCACGCCCGCCAACGTGATCATCACGGGCGTACTGCTCCTCGCGGGTACCGCGACGGTCGCTGCCAGTGCCGTGTACATCGTCCTTCCACCCCTGCGCTATCTGCGCGAGGGACGCCCCCCCACCGCCGCCGAACGACGGTGGACGTTGCAGATAATGCACCGCCAGTCCGCCGCCACGCTGACGCCGTGGGTCCTCAACGCCGCAGTCTTGGTTCCGATGAATCTGGGCGCCGGTCCCGAAGTGCTAGCGGTCATCGGGTCAGCGATGCTCTTCGGCGTGATCGCCACCGTGTGCACCGGCTTTCTGTTCACATTGCGGACGTTGCGACCCGTATTAGCGAGCGTCGCAACGGATTCGGCGCTGCCGAGGCTGATCGCGCCGGGCGTCCGGGCCCGGTTGATGCTGATGTGGACCGTGTGTACCGCGCTGCCGGGCGTAGCCATCGCAGCGCTGTTGGTCATGCGCAGCAGGGGATGGCTGATCGAGGACACGGCCGCTATTGAGTTGGCGCTGCTGGTGCTCGCGCTGGTCGCAGTCGTTCTCGGTCTTCGTTCTTTGATCCTTACCTCCATGTCGATCTCCGACCCCGTTCGAGAGGTCGTGCAGGCGATGGCCGAAGTGGAACGCGGCCATATCGACCGGTCGGTAGCGGTCTACGAGTGGTCCGAGATCGGTCATCTGCAACGCGGTTTCAACAGCATGGTGGCCGGGCTGCGCGAGCGGGAAAGACTGCGCGATCTGTTCGGCCGCCATGTCGGCGAGGATGTTGTGCGCCGGGCCGTGGAAGAAAACGAGTCATTGTCAGGCGACGAACGCGAGGTCGCGGTCTTGTTCATCGATCTGGTCGGCTCGACCAAGTTGGCGGCCACCCACGAGCCGGCCGAGGTTGCCGAACTCCTCAACGACTTCTTTCGTATCGTCGTCGCGGCGGTGGACGAGCGGCACGGCTTGATCAACAAATTTCAAGGCGATGCGGCGCTGGCGGTGTTCGGCGCTCCGCTGAGCATCGACGATCCGGCATCGGCGGCGCTGACGACCGCACGCACGCTCGTCACCGACCTGCAACGCCTGCAACTCGACTTCGGGATCGGTGTCTCGGTCGGCCCCGTGTTTGCAGGCAATATCGGCGCCGAGAACCGTTACGAATACACCGTCGTCGGGGACGCGGTCAACGAGGCGGCGCGGCTGGCCGACCGCGCCAAGGAATTCAACACGCGAGCGCTGTGCTCGGGCACCGCGCTCGAACGCGCCGGCGAGGCCGAGAGACGATGCTGGGCGCCGCAGGGGACGGAAACCCTACGGGGCCGATCCGTGCCCACGAGGATGTGGGCACCGGCCGCGGGCGCTGGTTAGAGACGCGGAGCGTCGCCGCATATCGCCGCGAAGGTTTTCCCGCCGGGTGCAGCGAAAACACGTATGCCACACAATCGATGCATGTCGACGGTGTCTTCGCCGGCCTCGCCGATGCGCGTGGGGTTGGCCAGCTTCATCGGAACAACGGTCGAGTTCTACGACTTCCTCATCTACGGCACGGCCGCCGCGTTGGTGTTCCCGAAGCTGTTCTTCCCGGCCGTGTCGCCGGCGACGGGACTGCTGTTGTCGTTCGCCACCTTTGGTGTCGGATTCATCGCCCGCCCCCTCGGCGGTGTGGTCTTCGGCCGTCGCGGCGGTGGTCGCTGTCGGGACCTACCCGATGTTCGGCGCGTTGTCCGATCGTTTGGGCCGAAAGCCCGTCTTCCTCGCGGGTGTGATCCTGATGGGCATATCGATCGGCCCGGCGTTCGCGTTGATCAACACGGGCAGCGCGCTGCTCTTCGGGGTCGCACTCCTATTGGTGTTCGGGCTCGCGATGGCACCGGCCGCCGGCGTCACCGGCTCGTTGTTCAGCCTGGCGTTCGACCCCGACGTGCGCTACAGCGGCGTCTCGATCGGCTACACGCTGTCGCAAGTGGTAGGTTCGGCATTCGCGCCCACGATCGCCACCGCTTTGTATTCCGCCACGAAATCCAGTAGCTCGATCATGGCGTATCTCGTTGCTGTTTCGGTGATCTCGGCTATATCGGCCTGTTTCCTACCGGGCGCGTGGAAGCGGTCGCCGACGGATCAACCGCGCGAACTCGACCGTCGAGCGGCGGACCGACTCCAGTTCGAGTGACACCAGCAGCGTATCGACCATCGCGAACGGCAGGGTGGTCACAATCCGACGACCTGCGCAGCGACGGTGTGCAGCACGTCGGGATCGAGTTTGTAGCGCATCAGCCGAACGCTATCGGCAGGCTGGTCGGTCCGCTCATACCGAGAAGCGGCTTCCACGGTGCCGGCCCGACCACACGTGGGTTCGACATGCGTCGCGCGATGATGACCAGCGCCTCGGCGAGTTCCCGCCGCGCGAGGTTGGCGCCCAGGCAGTAATGGACGCCGCCACCGAAGGTGAGGATGGGCGGCGGACCGCTACGGGTGATGTCGAAGCGGGTCGGGTCCGCGTAGATGGCCGGATCGCGGTTGGCCGCGTAGGTGTTGACAATGATGAATGTCCCTGCCGGGAAGGTGTATTCGCCGATGGTGACGTCATCGATGGCGCTGCGGACGGTGCTGCACATCGACGGTGAATGCCGCATCGTTTCTTCGACGGCGCACATCGCGAGGGCGGGTTCGTTGCGTAGAAGCTCCCACT
Organism: Mycobacterium sp. GA-1285; assembly: GCF_001499905.1. Taxonomy (GTDB): domain Bacteria; phylum Actinomycetota; class Actinomycetes; order Mycobacteriales; family Mycobacteriaceae; genus Mycobacterium. Next base: position 132,199 of record NZ_LQIS01000055.1, read on the forward strand.
GCTCGGGGTGCTCGCACAACACCTGCATCGACGCCGCGAGCTGACTTCGGGTGGTATCGGTGCCCGCGATCAGGATGCTGAACGCCAGCATGCGAAGCTCCCCGGCATTGAGTCGGTCACCGTCGTCTTCGGTTCGGATGAGCTCGGAGAGCAGATCGTCGGTGAGGTTCTCACGCCGGTGTGCGATCATCTCGTCGATGTAGCAGTCGAATTCGTCCCACGCCTTCAGGACAACCGTTTCTTCCTCGGCCAGATCGCAGTCGAAGCTGACGATCTTGAAGATGTCCTCGGCCCACCGGGAGAACCGTTGCCAATCCTGGCGGGGTGCGCCCAAGAGCGCGCAGATGACCGGGATCGGGTACGGCCTGGCGATGTCGTCGACGAACTCGCACCGGCCGCGGTCGGCGACCCGATCGATCAGTTCGTTGACCACGGTGCGGATGGTGGGGTCCATGCGCGCCGTTCCGCGCGGCGTGAACGCCTTCGACACCAACCCGCGCAATCGACGGTGCTCGTCGCCGTCCATGTTCAAGATGCTGCGGGTCACCCTGTCCCACAACTCCCCTGAGGTGATGCCGTGCGCGGACAGATGGATGCCCTGTGGGATTCCGAAGCGGGGGTCGCGCAGCACGGTCCTGGCCAGTTCGTAGGACAACACCTCGGGTCCGATGGGTCCGAGCGCGATCGGCGCCTCCCGCTGCGCTTGCCGAAACTCCGGATAGATCTCCTGGGGCGTCGCCGTGATGTCGTAGGACAGCGTCGGCAACCCGGCATCGAAGACGCTGGGCTTCGCCGCTCCGGAGGTCATTGCGTCGTCCCCGACCGGATCCGCAGGGGCAGGTCGCGCAGCGAGCAGGTCGCCGACGGCCACGCGATCTCGGGGAAATAGCCGGGAACGACGTCGAATTCCGGTATGCGCCTCAGCCATTCGGTCACAACGAGCCTCAGTTCCATCCGCGCCAGGTGTGCGCCCAAGCAGCGGTGAGGTCCGCCGCCGAAGCCCCAGTGCTTGTGCAGTTTGCCGTCCATCACCAGATCGTCGCCGGAGTGCGCGTCGCTTCCGTCGCGGTTGACCGCGCCGACACAGAGCCGAACTTGCGCTCCGGCGGGCAACATCACACCCGCGACGGTCACCGGCCGGGTGGTCACGCGCCCGAGCACCGGCGCCGCGGGCTCCAGCCGGATCACCTCCTCCACGAACGCGCCGACGTCGTCGGGGTTGTCCTTCAGGTGCCGGCGCAGGTCAGGGCGACGGGCCAGCTCCAGCATCGCGGCGCCGATCGATGCGGTGACGGTGTCCAGGCCCGCGAGGACGAACACGAGCGACATCCCGGTCGCTTCGGCGTCGGACAGCGCATCCTCACCGTGCAGCAGGTCGGACAGTATGCCTTCCCGTGGCGACTCCCGCTGTGTCCGAACGGCTTCGGTGAGGTAGCCGAAGAGCTCGGCCGCCGGGGTCAGGTCCACGCTGTCGGGGTCGGTCGCGAGGCTGACCGCGATGATCGCATCCTTCCACGCGATCAGGCGTTCGCGATCCTCGAGCGGAAGACCGAACAGCGTCAGAAACACCTGCGACGGATACGGGATCGCGAGATCGGCCATCACTTCGCACTCGGAACGGCCGGCGATCTCATCGATGATGTCGATCACCTGCGCCTGCAGCGACGGCAGCAGCCCGGAGAGCGTCTGCGGGCTGAAGTAGGGATGCAGAATCCGGCGGTAACGGGTGTGCTCGGGAGGATCGAAGCCGAGCGGCACCAGGGGCACCGGGCTGATCATGTCGTCGTAGTCGGTCCTCGACGAGAACGTCTCGGGATCCCGCAGTGCGGCAAGCACATCCTCGCGTCGGGTGAAGTAATACCAGCCCTCGCCGTGAAGCACCGAGCCCAGCTCGCGCAGTTTGGCCCAGCCGGCCCCTCGGTCCCGTGCCATGGGCAGATCCTCGTAACGGACCTGCGTCAACCCGAGTGCGTCGGTCATGACACGTTGGTGGCTAGGAATGTCAATGGAAGCCCCAGGACCGACAGGTCGATCTCGTCGAGATATGAACCCTCTCCCGAAAAACCTTGACGGAAGCGGGTGGTCGAGCCGTAGCGTTCGGCGATCGATTCCGCCGCCGAGGCGTCCGGCACCCGGAGCACGACCGTGTAGACACCGTCACCCTGGCGCTGGAGGAACTCGGTGACGTACGCCGCCACCGACGCCGTCGAGCCGGGGATCGGGCTGATCAGCTCGATCCCCCGGTTCCAGTCCAGATGGACGCGCACCCCGAGTTCGGTCAGTTCGGCTTCGTCGAATGTGAAGCCGAGATCGGTGAACAGCGACGCCATCGCGACCCGCCGTTCCGGCGCGACCGCGAACACGACGTGGTGCAACTGCAATGGGTCACCGGTCATCTGCGAACCAGTCCGCGCGGTCGGACCAGGCCAAGGTCCAAGTGGGTCAGCCAGCCGGGCGGGCCGTCGCAGACATCGGGGATGGCGTTGATGGGGCCCATCGCGGTCCAGGTATAACCCGGGTGAGTCATGGACCCGTCCGCCGCCACCAAGCCGTGCATCGTGAGTTCATTGGGCGGATCGCCCTCGATCGCGATGCGATAGCGGGTCCTGCCCCAGTCCCACGCGGGGTCGAGTTCGCCGGGGCCCGCGGTCACGTAGATGGCGTGATAGACGATCAACGGACTGCCGTCGACCCAAGCCGTCCACTCGTGGTGTTGTGCGGCAACGGTTCCGCGCGGGATGGCCCCCTGGTCGTGGGGAATGTCCTCGGTTGCCACGGCAGCCCTGACGTCGGCGGTCACGTCGTCAATGGTCACGCCGAGGCCGTCGGCGACCATGTGCATCGACTGGGCGAAGAACGGCACGCCGAGGCCGAGAATCGTCGGTTCCGACAGGAATTTGTCTTTGTCCTTGCCGAACCCCATCCAGTCGATGTGATCCATCGGTGCGTCGGTCAGCACATTGACGACTTCCCACACCTCGATCTTGTCGATCCTGCTGGCGACGCGGGCGAGCGTGAGCGGAAGGATGTCGCCGGCGAAGCCGGGGTGAATCCCGCCGGCATGGAACGACGCGCCGCCGTCCTGGCACGCGGCCCGGATCTTGTCGCCACCTTCGCGGAAATCGTCTGTCGGATGGAAGAAGCCGCTCGTGGTGACGACGTTCTTACCCGAGCGCAGCAGGCCGCAGACCGTGTCGATGTCCATGATCACCGGTGTGTAGAACACGCAGTCGGCGTCCAGGGCGGTGATCGACTCCACGTCATCGGTCGCGATCACCCCGGTCGGCGCTATGCCCGCGATCTCACCGGCGTCCCTTCCGACCTTGTCCTTGCTGTGCACCAGCACACCGACAAGCTCGAACACCGGACACTGGGCGAAATGTCGGACTCCGGCCCGGCCGACGTCGCCCGTCATCCACTGAATGACCCGGTAGGTCTTCTCAGACATCGAGGACTCCCCGCGGAAGTAGAAGCGGCAGATCGTTGTAGGTGGCGATGCCTGGCGGCGCCGCCACGACGGCCGGGATCGCGGTGATCGCGGGCATCGCGACGATCGACAGGCCCAGCATGATGTAGTCGTCCAACGTCTCACCGACGAAGTCGGCAGGCGGCAGAAAGCTCAGAGTCGTCTTGATCGTCGGTGTCCCAAGGATTTCGATGGTATAGCCCATGTCCAGTTCCCAGTCGGGGTCCAACGTCTGGCCCTTGCGCCACCGGCCGCGGATCTCGATGACCTCCTTGCCGCCGACGATCCCCTTCCAACCGACGTCGACTCCGGCGACACAGCCCTTTGCGATGGTCCAGTCACCCGGTAGATGAAGGTCTTCGGTGGTCTGGGCGTAGGCGACATCACAACACACGTCGTCGAGTTCGACGCCGAGCGCGTCGGCGATCAGCAGGACGCCGTCGCGGAAGATGGCCGAGCCCTGTTCGGTGATCTGCCTCAGATCGGGTCGATCGATGGGATAGCCGAAGCCCATGGGCTTTTCGGTGGCCGGTGAGTTGTAGATGGTCGTGTCGATGGCCTCCACGACCGACACCTTGTTCACGCGCTCCGACAACCCTGCCGAAACGATGGCGAACAACTGGATGAAGCCGGGGTTGATTCCGCTGCCGAAGATGGTTGACCCGCCCTGCCGGCATGCCTCGACGATGCGATCGCGGTCGACGCCGAAGAAGTGTCCGGTGATGAACTCCGATGTGGAGACCATGTTGATGCCCGCGTGCAGAATCCGCACCATCTCGTCCACATCGGCGAACATGGGGTTGTAGACAACGCAATCCGGCCTCAGCGCCAGCAGGGCGTCGACGTCGTCGGTCGCGGCCACCCCGAGCGGGTCGATGCCGCACAACTCCCCTACATCGCGACCGACCTTGTCCTTCGACCACGCATAGCACCCGACCAGTTCCAGCCCCGGATTGAGGGCGACCGCGCGGACCGATCGCCTGCCCACGTTCCCAGTCGTCCACTGGACGATTCGATACGTCATGCCGCCGACCGTTCGGCAGGGTCGAACGAAACGGGAAGCGAGCGGAAGCCGCGGGTAATCGAATTGCCCGTGAACAACGGTGGTTTCGCGGGGTCGAGGGTGAATTTCGGCATTCGGGTCAGCACCTGTTGCAAGCCCACCTGTAGTTCCAACCGGGCCAGGTTGGACCCCAGACACCGATGCACACCGGCGCCGAAACCCAGATGGCGGTTGTCCCGCCGGTCCAGGATGCATCGGTGCGCATCGACGAACGCCTCCTCGTCGCGGTTGGCCGAGGCGTAGTTCACGATGACCGCCTCGCCCGGGTGAAAGGTCCGACCGCCCAACTCGACTTCATCGGCGACCGTGCGGGGTATGCCGTGGATCGATCCACCGAAGCGGATGAACTCCTCCACCGCGCGCGGCAGCAGTTCGGGTTCGCCGATCAGCCGGTCCCGCTCGGCCGAGTGAGTCGCCAGATAGTGGAAGGACCACGACATCGCGCTGGCCGTCGTCTCCAGTCCGGCCTGGACAAGCAGCATGGCATTGGCCACCACGTCGTTGAACGGCAGCCGCTCCCCGTCGATCTCGGCGCCCAGTAGCACGTCGATCATGTCGTCGCGGGGCGGCGCGTCGGTGCGTGCGGTGACCGCGTCGTGGATGTGCTGATACAGCCCGCCCCAGGCGGGTGCCCGCTCCTCCTCAGTGGCGCCGTTGAGTGCGGTGTCGGTGAGTTCGATGCACAACGGGACGTCCTCGACCGGCATGCCCAGCACGTACTTGAAGAACACGATGCCCGGCTGACGCCACGCGACCTGCGCAAGGTCGCCGCGCCCGGTGGTGATGAAATCGTCGATCAGCCGGTCGGTCTCGTCGCGGATCTGGGGTCGTAGCGCCTTCATCCGCGCCGGCGAGAAGTAGGGGTTGAGCACCCTGCGGAACTTCTGCTGCCGGGGCGGGTCAAGCGTGATCACCAGGTCACCGCCGAACGCCTCGGTCGCGTCCGGAGTCGGATTGCTCGAGAAATGCTGCCAGTCCTGCAGGATCCGGTAGCACTCGGCGTAGCGCACCGCCACCCAGGCGCTGTTCGGCATGGTCGTGAGAAACGGGGTGCCGGTGTGGGTGAAAGGGGCTTCGCGTCGCATCGCCGCATACACGTCGTAGAGGAGGCTGTCGTCGTTGAAATCCTCGTCTCGAAGATCCCAGTTCTCCGCGTGTTCCTCCGGCGACTTGCGAGTCACGGAGCCGGAATCCCCTGCGCTTCAGCGGCTTGCCGTGCTTCGCGTTCTTCGTGGATGCGGACCAGTTCACGCCAGCCGATCCTGTTGTACTTGGGCACCGGTTGAATGCCCCATTCGTCTTGAGCGGTGTCCTTGCCCTCAGCACCCTCGGGGGGACCCAGTGGCGGGTACGGGACCTTGCATTCCAGCGTGTCATCGGAATAGCGGACCTTGAGCAGTTCGCTGCAGATCTCGGTGAGGCTGAGAGTGGGATAGCCGTAATAGACCGCCATGAAGGGCAACGTGAAGGCTCCCTCGATCACCAGCGCCACCAGGCAGACCAGCACTGCCCGCTTGATGTAGAGGTGCATCCGCGCGTAGTACGGCGTGGTGCCCGGTGGCAGATCATCCCCCGGTTCTTTTCCGGTGATCTCGGGTGTCGGCGAAGACGATGTCATGGCTGGGCTCCTTGAACCTGTTCAGTCGGAGAAGATTTCGCGGTTGACCGTGTGGAGATACGGAATGGCCAGGAAGGGCGTGATGTAGAAGATGTCGTAAAGCCACCATCCGATGACCGGGAAGACGACCCCGGCGTAGCGCACGTCGGCATACATCGTCATGTTGAACACGTACAGGCACCAGATGAGCACACCCATCCAGCAGGTGATGATCATCCACTGATGTCCCCACCGCTTCATCTGCAGGAAACCGATCGCCGCGGCGCATCGCATCGCGAAGACCGTCAGGATCATGCCGAACACCATGGACTTCTCGCCGGGCCCGGCCGCGCCCCCGACCCAAAGCTCGTTGTAGTGCCAGAAGTAACCGGCGTCGAACATCGCACCCCAGCCGACCATCAGCACCCGGTTGATCAGCGTGGTGTTGGCGACGAGGTCGAGTGCCCAGCCGAGGCTGTTGAGCATGCCGTCGATCAGGACGAGATATCCGATCAGGGTGACGATCATCGGCCGCATCGAGAGTCCGGCGCGCGCGGCCTGACGTTGCAGCCACACGCCACGCATGAAGATCGGAAATCCGATCAGGCCGGGCGCCCACATGCCCATCAGCGCTGCGCCGACGATCATCCACTTGTCGGCCCGGCGTTGGGCGAGCCGAGATTCCTCGTGGTGCTCCTCGAGGCTCACGGAACCATCCAGCGCGGCCGGCGTCTTGGAACGGCGGTTCAGCAGCGGCAGATTCACAACTCCCACCATCCGCGCGCGAACGACATGTAGAGCTGGATCGCGAACATCGTGAACAGGTAGCCGTAGATGACTATCTGCAGGATGATCAGCGCCTTCTTACGCTTGCGCTCTTTCTGATCCATATGGCGGACTCCTTCCTAACGGGAGGTGCTCGGGACGTCAGCGGCCAAGCTGGCCACGGCGACTTCACGCAATCCGTCGGTGATGGCACCGTCGGTGGACAGCGGTGCGAGGATGCAGGCTTCCGCGGCCTCGAGTTCTGTTGCGCCCGCGACGATCAGCCGCGCGGCCGTCACGAGCACGCGGGTCGACGGCGGTTCGAAGTGGAACGCCTCGTCGGCGGTACGGATCGCGGTGGCACACTGCACAAGCCGCGTCGCGGTCGTGGGGTCGACACCGGTCTCGGAGACGATGACCTCCGCTTCGCGCTCGGGTGCCAGGTACTTCATCGGCAGCGTGACGAAGCGTTGGCGGAAGGACGGTTTCAGTTCTTTGAGCGAACTGCGGTAGGCGGGGTTGTACGAGCAGACCAGCATGAAGGTGTCCGGCGCCCGAACCACCTCACCCGCGCGGTCGAGGTACAGCGCCCGGCGGTGGTCGGTCAGCGAGTGCAGGATCGCGAGCGAATCGTGGCGGGCCTCCACCACCTCGTCGAGGTAGCAGATCGCACCGTCCTTCACGGCCCGGGTGAGCGGTCCGTCGGTCCACACGACATCACCACCGGTGACCATGAACCGCCCGACCAGGTCGGAGCTCGTCAGGTCGTCATGGCAGCTGATCGTGACGACGGGCCGTCGCAGCAGGACTCCCATGTGCTCGACGAGGCGGGTCTTACCGCAGCCGGTCGGCCCGGTCAGCATCACGGGCAGGCGTTGCCGATACGCCTGCTCGAACAGCTGGATCTCGTCGGCGTTCGCGTAGTAATTCATGCGGCCACCAGTTCGCGATGGACATGGGCAAGCACGCGGGGCAGCTCCTCGACTCGTCGAATGCGTTGTGAACGGCGAGGTCCGAAGACCTCCGGCAGGGGATCGACCCGGGTGGGGCCGACGCCGACGTAGTAGACGCTCACGCCGGCATCGTTGGCCTCCTCGACGGCGTGTGCGGCGTCGGCCCAGGCGTAACGGCCTTCGTACCCTTCATCGGAGATGAGCCCGTCACCGATCACGATGAGCAGTCGGCGCTCGGATGGTTGCGCCAGCAGCCGGCTGGTCAGATGGCGCAGCGGTGCCCCCAGCCGGGTGTAGCCGCCGGTGGCCAGACCCAGGCGGCCGGGTGGCACGAATCTGCGGTCCTCGAAGTCCTTGAGGCAACTGACTTCGACGCGGTGACGCGTGTTGCCGGTGAACACGAAAATGCCGTGCCGCTCACGAGCCAGTGTCATCGCACGCGAAAGCGCGTCGGCGCAGGCGAGCTCCAGCTTGAAGATCCGGCCGCCGTGGACACCCAGCGACGAGCTGCCGTCCAGCAGAAGGGCCGTGGTGACGTCCCGGTTGCTGGGCAGCAGCTCGCGGAAGATGCGCGGTTCGATCGCCTCTCCGGTGGCCAGGTCGATGTAGTGATTGACGTACTGTTCGACATCGAGATCGGAGCCGTCTTCCAACCGGTTCTTCATCGCGCGATGGGTGTGCTCCTCGAACCACCTTCGCAGCTCGGCGGGTGCCGGTTCCGGCTCACGGGTGCGCGACGGATGCGCCCTCTCGAGCACGGCGACGTGGTCGCGCATGAAGCTCTTGGTCCACTGGTTCCACTCGGGATACGGGATGCCGGGCCGGTGCTCGGGCGTGATGTCGAGATCGTTGTCCTGCGGCCGACTGGGGGGCGGGAGGTTGGGGTTGCGGATCCCGCCGTCTCCGCCGACAGGAATCGAGTAGGGGCGTGGTAGCCGCTTCTCCGACGTAGTCCAGGGCATCCTGCCGAGCGTGCGGCGTAGCTTGTCCGACACACTCTGCGGAGCGGTGTACGCCAGCGGGAGCCGGCCGAACAGCGGATCGACACCGAGCGATTCTCCGGTGCGCGCCAGCGCAATCGCCCGATTCAACATCGAGGTCGCATCGAGGTCACCGTCGAGCGTCTCGAATTCGCCGAGCACACGCCGGAACTCGGGCAGTAGGCCGGGCCAGCGCTCGGAGACCCAGCCAAGTGCGACACCGGCTTCGACGACCGTCAGCGCGCGTAGTTCGCGTGCGGACAGTTCGCTCAACCGGAATCCGACGATCGAGTCTTTCGACGGCGAGCATTGCAGTGCAATCCCGCACGTGAGTGTTCTACGGGTCCAGCCGCGGCCGATCGGGTAGGGAACGTGAACGAAGTCCAGCGCCGCATTCAGGCCGAATGCCCGGTGCTCCCCCGTCACGAGACGAACGCCCTGCCGCCGTTGGCTACTCAAGGCCACAGCCGTCACCGCGCAGCTGCGCTCGACCGCCATCGCGTGTGAATCGGAAAGTTCAGTCATCGACTTCGGATTCGCTCAGAAGGTTCCGATGTTGGAGAACATCCAGTACCAAAACCAGATGATGAGACCGGTTCCGCCCCAGGCGGCGACATAGCGAAGTATCTCCCAGATCCAGTCCACGTATACGCCTCCTCGGAGCGGGTTACAGTCAGCGGAACTCGTGACGCCGTACGGGCGAGACGACCGGTCGGACCGACAGCGAGTCAATGATCACGGCGTCGACAGCGGTCAACACTCCTTGCGGGCCTGGTCCGCGCGCCGACAGTGCGCCCTGAGCGGTCATAGTAAGCCCTCTTTGTAATCCATGAGCTGACTCCAGTCAATGAGTTTAGTCAGTCTGAAAAAATCTCGCGATTGACCGTGTGTAGATAGGGGATCGCGAGGAATGGCGTGATGTAGAAGATGTCGTACAGCCACCACCCGACAACGGGGAAGATCGTGCCCGCGTATCGCACGTCGGCGTACATCGTCATGTTGAAGACGTACAGGCACCAGATGAGCACACCCATCCAGCAGGTGACGATCATCCATTGATGGCCCCACCGCTTCATCTGCAGGAAACCGATTCCGGCGGCGATCCGCATCGTGAAGACGGTGAGGATCATCCCGACCTCCATCGCCTTCTCCCCCGGTCCGGCGGCACCGCCGAGCCACAACTCGTTGTAGTGCCAGAAGTATCCGGCGTCGAACATTGCCCCCCAGCCGTTCAACAGGATTCGCGCGAGGATGGTGTGGTTGGCGACAAGGTCGAGCGCCCAGCCCACCGTGTTTATGGCCGCGTCGATGATCACCAGGTAGCCGATGAGCGTGACGATCATCGGGCGCACCGAGAGGCCCTCGCGCTGAGCCTTGCGCAGCAGCCATACCCCCCGCAGAAACAGCGGGAGACCGAAGATGCCGAGGGCGGCGGTACCGATGAGCAGGCTGCCGGAAATGAGCCACTTATCCGCCTGGCGCTGGGCCAGCCGGGAACGCTCCATGTGCTCGACGAGACCGCCGCCGGTGACGGGTTCTGTGCGCAGAGTCAAGGCACCCTCCTGAAAGTCGGCCTCCTGAGCATTGCAGGAAGACTGACCTCAGTCAACAATGTTAGCGGGCTTCGATGCCGCGCAAGGTCCTCGCCACATAGTCCTCGAGCATCGAGCTCTGCGTCGGCCACTCGTGCGTGGTCGTCAACAACGCATAGAGTCCGAGGAGGAAGAACACCGCGCTGTTCACCGGGTTGACGTCCGGCGCGACCCGTCCCGATCTCTGCGCGCGCTCGATGTCCTGGGCGAGCCTGACGATGACCGGATGCTCATTGCTTTCGTCAGCAGGGCGGGTCTGCGAGAAATGCAGGGCGAGAAAGTCTTTGAACAAGATGGCGCCAAGACGGCGTTCCAGCCCAAGTACCAGTCGAACGGCCTCCTGCAGCACAGACGACAGGCTGCGGGCGGAATCGGCGTACCGACCGAGCTGCTTGGCGATGCGCTCCTCTTCACGCCGCTCCAGCTCGAGCAACACGTGTTGCTTCGTGGGAAAGTGGAAGAAGAAGGTGCCGTGCGCGACTCCCGCAGCGTCGACGATGGCGCCCACGTCCGCCTCGGCCATCCCCGACCGCTTGAACTCGGCAATGGCGGCACCCATGAGCCGCTCGCGGGTCTGCAGGCGTTTGGCCTCTCGCGCTGAGGGTTTGTCCACGACTGCCATGCCCCGACGATAGCAACACCGATCAGGTATTGACATGTGTGATTGACTGCAGTCAATTCAGAGAGGAGTCCGGATGGCGCTGGAACAGTTCAATCTCGACGGACAGGTGGCCATCGTCACCGGAGCCGGCAAGGGCGTCGGACAGGGCATCGCCAGGGTTCTTGCGGAAGCGGGTGCGACGGTCGTCGGCACCGCACGCACCGAGGCCGACATCGTGGGGACCATCGAAGGCATCGAGGGCAACGGCGGTAAGGGTCTGGCTCTCGTCGCCGACGCGATGAGCCGCTCCGACGGCGAACGCGTGGTGAGCACCACGATGGAACGCTTCGGTCGAATCGACATCCTCGTCAACAACGTGGGCGGGTCCACCTACGCACGATTTCTCGACATCACCGACGAAGACTTCCGGTTGACGTTCGACTGGTGCGTCACCTCCGCGTTCATCATGAGTCAACTGTGCGCACCCCATATGATCGAGGCGGGCCACGGCTCGATCGTCAACATCTCATCGGGCTCAGCGCGTTTCGGCATCAGAGCGCTGGCCGCCTACTGTACCGCCAAGGGCGCGCTGGAAGCTCTGACGCGCGCCATGGCGCAGGAACTCGCACCCAAGATCCGGGTCAATGCGATCGCGCTGGGCTCGTTCGCCACCGACGGACTGCAGAGCAGCTTGGATCTGATGCCGGGCTCGCTAGAGAAGATGCTGGAGGCGACGCCGCTGCATCGGCTCGGCAGCGTCGAGGACCTCGGCCGGCTGTGCGTCTACCTGGCGACCCGTGACTGCTACGCGACGAACGCGATCTTCCACGTCGACGGCGGCATCGACTCGAACAATTCGCCCCTGCCGATCCCCGATTACTGATAGGAACGGTCGCGAGATGCGCAGAGTAGTCCAGTTTTCCACCGGCAACGTCGGGCAGCACTCGTTGCGGGCGCTCATCGGGCGTCCCGATCTGGAACTTGTCGGGGTGCACGCCGCCAACCCCGACAAGGTCGGCCGGGACGCCGCCGAATTGTGCGGACTGAGCGATCCCACCGGCGTCACCGCCACCGACGACATCGATGCGCTGATCGCGCTGAAGCCGGATTGTGTCGTCTACACCGCGCTGGGTGAGACGCGGCCCATGGAGGCGATCGAGGAGATGTCGAGGTTCCTCGCCGCCGGGATCAACGTGGTCGGCACATCGATGGTGTGGCTGGTGACACCTCGTCAGATCGACGACTGGCTGCGGGTACCGCTGGAAGAAGCTTGTGCAGAGGGCGATTCGTCGCTCTACGTCAACGGCATCGATCCGGGATACTCCGGCGACACCGCGGTACTGGCCGCGTTGAGCCTGGTGACCCGCGCGGAGTCGGTCACCGTGCAGGAGGTCTTCGACTACGGCAACTACGGCGACTACGAGTACACCGGCACCGCAATGGGATTCGGTAGCAAGCCGGGCGACGAGCCGGCGATGGCGTTTCTACCGGGCGTCGTCACGACGATGTTCGGCGGGCTGGTGCGCAACATCGCGGCCCACCTCGCCGTCGAACTCGACGATGTCACCGAGCGTTTCGAGCCGTGGTACACCGACCGGCGCATCGAGTGCAAGATGATGACCGTCGAACCCGGCGGACTGGCGGGTGTGCGCTTCGCGGCAGAGGGATTTCGGCGCGGCGCGCCCCTCATCACGGTGGAGCACACCACCCGGCTCACACCCGCGGCCGCGCCGGACTGGGAGTACCCACCCGAGGGGCACTCCGGCGTGCACAAGGTGATCGTGGAAGGCGAGCCGCGCATCGAAGTGAATACGCTGCTCTCTCACCCGGTGCTCGATGTCACCGAGGCCGGATGCGTTTCGACCGCGGCCCGCGTCGTCAACGTCATCGACTGGGTGTGCCGGGCGCCGCGGGGAATCATCGCCGTGGAAGACATCCCCCCGGCCGAAATGGTTCGCGGGCTGGTGTGGTGAGCCCCCGCGCCGTCACGCTTTGGCGAGCTGCTTCTGTTCGTAGAGCCGCGCCCATTCCTTGCGCGGCCGGATCGACACGTCGACGTCGGTCGCCTTGGCGCGCAATGCACCCGAGGTTGCCTGCTCCTTCGGTGTGAGCTTGAACGGATCCCAGCTGAAGAACCGGCAGGAGTTCTCCCAGGTGATCTTGTTGATGTCGGAATCCGAGGCGCCGGCCGCGTTGAGTTCGGCGAGCACCTGCTCGGGCGCGTCGGGCCAGAAGCAGTCGGAGTGTGGATAGTCGCATTCCCACGCGATGATGTCGATGCCGATCTCGTGACGCAGCTTCAGCGACGTCTTGTCGGTGACGTAGCAGGCCAACGAGTGCTCGCGGAACACCTCGGATGGCAACTTGTCCCCGAAGTCACGTCGCAGCCACTTCTGGTTCGTGTAGTGGCGGTCGCTGCGGTCCAAGTAGAACGGGATCCATCCGATACCACCTTCGGAGAAGGCGAATTTCAGGTCCGGATAGTTGCGCATCGCCGGACCCCACAACAGATCCTGCGCGCACATCGCCGACACCTGGGTGGCAAGGATGATGAGGTTGTCGATCGGGGCGTTGGGCGCCATGCTGATCGCGCCGAATCCGGTACCGATGTGCAGGCACATCACCACGTTCTCGTCGGACAGGGTCCGAAACACGGGTCCCCAGTAATCGTCGTCGTGATAGCTCGGAAGTCCCTCCAAATGGGGAAGTTCCGGCATCGTGACCGCACGGCAGCCCTTCGCGGCAACGCGCCGGATCTCGGCACACATGGCCTCCGGGTTCCACGTCGGCAGGATCGCGATCGGGATGAAGCGGTCCGGGTAGGACCCCGCCCAGTCGTCGATGTGCCAGTCGTTGTAAGCCGACACCATCACCAGCGTGGTCTCTTCGCGGTGCATGTTGAGGTGCCGCGCCGAGAAGCCGGTGAACGTGGGGAAGCACATCGACGCGAGGATGCCGTTGCGGTTCATGTCACGCACCCGCTCGTTGACGTCGTAGACGCCGGGACGCATTTCGGCGAAGCCGGCGGGGTCGCGTCCCCACTCCTCGGCCGGCCATGACACCACGGCGTTCAACCCGCTGACGCCTTGCGGACGACCCTGATACATCCATTGGTCCACACCTTTGTCGTCGGTGACCACGATCGGCGCCTCGTCTCTGTACTTGGCGGGGACATGCCGAAGGAACATGTCCGGCGGCTCCACAACGTGGTCATCGATGCTCACCAGGATCAGGTCGTCAACGTTCATACCCCAGTAGTACCGTGTAGCACCGTGACCGTCTCTGCGCTATCGGACAGAGGTTTGACCCGTCCGGCCACGTTGGCCGGGGGTGCGTCCCGGCGCGTCATCGATCTCCGGCAAGGCGGTCGAGCGCTGGGTGGCAGTTACCTGTACGAGGGTGACGCGCTGATCACCGGCTGGCACTCGCACGATGTGCATCAAATCGAGTACGCGCTCGGCGGGGTGGTCGAGGTGGAAACCGACTCGGCGCACTACCTGCTGCCGCCGCAGCAAGCCGCGTGGATCCCCGTCGGGCTCGAACATCAGGCCACCATGAACCCCGACGTCCGGACCGTCGCGGTGATGTTCGACCCCGAGTTGATCCCGCAGGCGGGTGACCGTGCGCGCATACTCGCGGTGTCCCCCCTGATTCGCGAGATGATGATCTACGCGCTGCGCTGGCCCATCGACCGCGCCGAAGGCGACGAGATTTCCGACGCGTTCTTCCGCACCCTCGCCAACCTGGTGGCCGAGGCGCTCGACCACGAGGCGCCGTTGAGCCTGCCCAGTTCCGAACACCCCATCGTCGCCGCCGCGATGGCCTACACCCAGGAACATCTCGACGGGGTCAGCGCCGACGAGGTGAGCCGGGCCGTTTCGGTGTCGGAGCGGACGCTGCGACGCCTGTTCCAGGATTCGGTCGGATTGTCCTGGCGCACATACCTTCTGCACGCCAGGATGCTCAAGGCCATGGCGTTGCTCGCAGCCCCGGGTCAGTCGGTGCAGGAGACGTCGTCTGCCGTCGGGTTCGACAACCTCAGCTCTTTCAGCCGGGCCTTCACGCAATTCTGCGGAGAGACGCCGACGAGCTACCGCAAGCGGGTCGGCGGCACATCGCTGTGATACGGCGAAGCTGTGATACGGCCAACCGTCACGCATCGTGACGCATCTGCCCGTTACGAAGCAGCGCATTCACCGCGTCCTCCCATCGCCGAAGCTGCGACGGGGTGTCGAACGGCTCGGGAAGGTGCCGCTCGATGTGGTCGCGCAGCACCCAGGCGCCGAGAGCCAGCACGAGCGGGTTCAGCACGCCCCACGTCGGGTCGAGATCGGGGCGAGTCAGTCCGAGTTCCCGACGTGCTTTCCAACGCGCCGCACCCAAAGTCGCCAGCGTGTCGAACACCTGGCCTCCGAGCGAACTGCCGTCGGTGAGCGCACGTCCGACGTAGGCGACCACATCGGGCTCGCCGGCTACCAGCGAGGTCACTCTGTTGCCGACATCGGTGATGGTGTCGACCGTGGGTTCGGAAATGGGTTGCGCAAGCGTTGTTCCCATCACCTCGAGCACGTGATCATCGACGGCCCTGATCAGGTTCGCCTTGGTCTCGAAGTGGTGTTGCACCAATCCCAGTGAGACGCCGGCCTCCGCAGCCACGGCGCGCAGCGAAGTCGCGGACGTGCCCCGGGCCGCGAAGCACTTGAGCGCCGCTTCCCGGATCCGGTCGACACTCGAACGCTGATGACCACCGGAGGTCCGTTGGTCCGTCGGTGCCGCCGTCATAAATATCCGCAGGTAGCAGTGCTCACCCCCACACAGTAGCCAATACGCCTGTATTGCGAGAAGCCGATACATGTGTATTGTCTGCCTGATCGTCAAGGACCGTCCCGACCGAGAGGAGACGCAGATGCCCGTCGACGAGCGGCCGACCGGCCGAATGGCGCGTCCCGCCCCGGTTGACGCGCCCCACGACGGGTCGATCGGCCCCTGCGTCCAAGCTCCCGACCGGTGGACCCTGGGGGCCGACGAAGGCGCCAAGGAGTTGTGCCGCGCGTGCCCCCGCCGGTGGCTCTGCGCGCAGGAGGCGTGTCGAACGCCCGGAGCGGTCGGCGTGTGGGCCGGCATCTACCTTCCCGACGCCGGCCGGGCCCGCCAGTTCGCGTTGCGGCAACTGCGGTCGCTGGCCGAGCGCAATGGGTTCACCGTTCGACAGGCGGGCTGAACCGCATATTCGAGATCGAGGGTTTCACCGGCGTTGCCAGCGGGCAACCTCTGCGCAACCGATTCCGCGAGCTACCAGGAGACCTCGATGCGCGAGCGCGCCCTCGCCCCCGCCGACAGTCCGGCCGCCGAAGCGGTCGCCACGACAGGCCTCTTCCTCATCTTTACCGCGATCATCGCGGTCGCGGTGAGCGTGGCGAGTTGGGGTGCGTCCGACACACCGTTGGCCGCCGCCGCGGGTCTGGTCGCCGCATTCAGCTTCGCCGCAAGCCTGGTCTGCTTCGGAAAGCAGAGCGCGGACGACTGACACGCGCCGGTACAAGCCTGCGATGATGTCCAGCTGTGGCCCGCTGGTACCCGCTGCTATCCGCCGACGCTGACTTCCTGGCTTCTGCGCCCCACGTCTTCCGCTACGAGAAGCGCTACGCCGCAACCCCGGAACGGGTATGGAAGTCGCTGACGTCCGACGAGTCGCTAGCGGCGTGGGGGCCCGCGGTCAAGAAGGTGACCTGGACATCACCGCGCCCGTTCGGAGTCGGGACCACCCGTGACGTGACCGCCCTCGGCGGCGCCATCCTGCGTGAGCGCTTCTTCGAATGGGACGAGGGCCATCAGAAGTCCTTCTACGTCTACGAGTCGACGTTGCCGCTGTTCAAACGCTTCGCCGAGGATTACATCGTCGAGGCCGACGGCGACCAGACACGGTTCACCTGGGTCGTCGCGATCGAACCGAAGAACGCGATGACCTTGCCCGTCAAAGTATTGGCGCCACTACTCAAGGCAGGCTTCGGGCGCATTCCCAGCGACGGGCAGAAGTTCTTCGCCGCTAGGTAGCTTCTAATGCTTCGCGATCGCCTTCGCCAGGCACCGACAGCTGGGCGGACGGGCGGCTCGACCAATCCAGAGCACTGCGTAGCGAATTCAGTGCGCGAGGGGGGACTCGAACCCCCACGTCCAAAGGACAATGGCACCTAAAACCATCGCGTCTTCCATTCCGCCACTCGCGCATGAGCGTGGCGATCGTACCTCGCAACAACGATCGCCCCGCCTGTCGGACCTGCCCAATACGGTCTGTTGTAGCCGTGTGGAAGGGGCTGCCGTGCGCTCTGCCGACGAGTTCAACGCCGCTAAGCGGCTCATCGCGGCTGGCGTCAAGATTGCGCGATCGCTCGCCTGCTAGGGATTCCGCGTCCGACGATTCAAGATTGGCGTCGTCGTCCTCAGCGTCGCTCACGGCCGTCCAACAGTGCTCGGTGCGGCACCTTTCATGACTTCAACGACATCGCGCCACCCGCCTACGCGTACCTGCTCGGTCTCTACCTCGGCGACGGATGCATCTCGCGCTCAAGACGCGTCTGGCGGTTGAGGATCGTCCTGGACAGTAAGTACCCGGCGATCATCGATCGTTGTCGCCAGGCAATCGATCAGCTGATGCCCGGACAGCGTGCGTCCGTTCAGCAACTACCGAAAAACTGCGTCGAAGTCGGGCTCTACTCCAAACACTGGCCATGCTTGCTCCCGCAACACGGTCCAGGAAGGAAGCACACGCGGCGTATCGCGCTTGAACCGTGGCAGCAGGCGCTCGTCGATCAGGCGACCGAGGAGTTCATCATCGGTCTGATCCATAGCGACGGCTGTCGCGTCGTCGCCAACGATCGCGGCATACGCAGCATCCGGTACCACTTCTCCAACCGCTCGGAGGACATCCTCGGCCTGTTCACGAGCGCGCTGGACAAGCTCGACATCCCGTGGACACGGTCAAGCAGGTACATCGTCTCGGTCTACCGCAAGGCCGCCACCGCCCGCCTCGACGAGTTCGTCGGCCCCAAGGACGTCGCGGTACCGTTGGAAGATGTCCACTACACGGCGTAGGAGGCCGGCGCTCATCGCTTTGGTGATCGTCGGCGCCGTCGGCTGCCTCGCGCTGGCGTGGTGGCAGTGGACGCGCTTCGAATCGGCCTCGGGCAGCTTCCAGAATCTCGGCTACGCGATGCAGTGGCCGTTGTTCGCCGGCTTCGTCGTGTACGCCTACTACAAGTTCGTGCGCTACGAGGAAGCTCCGCCCGAGCCCGCGAAACGCGACCTCACCGAGATCCCCGAGGATCTGCTCCCGCAAAAGCCCTCAGCGACAACCCGATTCGACGACGATGTCGACGACCCCGCACTGCGCGAGTACAACGCCTATCTGGCCGAGCTCGCCGAGAAGGACAAGGAACACCCGGCCACATGACCGAACCGCCGATCACCTCCGCCGAAAACGTCCGCAAGGCACTCCTGGGCTACCGGGTGCTGGCCTGGACGACGGGCATCTGGCTCATCGCGCTCTGCTACGAGATGGTGATGAAGTACGTCTACCACGTCGAGGGCCTGAACTGGATCGCGGTGGTCCACGGCTGGGTCTACTTCGTGTACCTGCTCTTCACCGCCAACCTCGCGGTCAAGGTGCGCTGGCCGATCGGAAAGACCATCGGCGTACTGTTCGCGGGCACCATTCCACTCGTCGGCATCATCGTCGAGCAGGTCCAGACCAGGGAGATCAAGGACCGCTACGGTCTGTAGCCAAGGCCAGATCCGGTTCTGACTCGTTCATTTCACCGATTTTCGGGATCACGAGCGCAGTGAGCGCGGCGACGACGGCCGCACCAGCCGCAATCAACAGCGCCACCCGCAGACCGGCCAGCGACGGCACCTGCTGTCCAACCACAGTCGTGGTCATCACGGTCAGCACCGCACCGATCACCGCGCTCGAGATCGATGTGCCCAGCGACCGTGCGAGTGCATTGATCCCGTTGGCGGCCGCCGTTTCCGACACCGGGACCGCCGCATTGATCAACGCGGGTAACGACGAGAACGCGAAACCGACGCCGACGCTCACCATCACGTTGAACAGGCCCAGCTGCCAGGGGCTGTTCATCAACACCAGTCCCGACAGATAGCCGATCGCCACCACGGTCGATCCGACGAACAGCGTGAACCGTGGGCCGCGCGCATCGGCGATCCGAGCCGCCACCGGGGACGTCAACATCATCGCCAACCCGCCGGGGGCCAGCCACAGACCCGTCTGCAGCATCGACTGGCCGAGGCCGTAGCCCGACCCCACGGGCATCTCGAGGATCTGCGGCGCGATCAACGACATCGCGAACAGCGAGAAGCCCACCGCGATCGATGCCAGATTCGTCGTCAGCACCGGCCGTTTCAGCGTGGTGCGCAGATCGACGATCGGGGCGGCCGTTCGGAACTGCCACAGGGCGAACACACCGAAGATCACCACCGACGAGGCGAACATCGTCACGGTGATCGCGCTGGTCCACCCCCAGCTTCCCCCCTTGGAGATGCCCAGCAGCAGCGTGACGAGCCCGCCCGCGAGACCGATCGCGCCCAGCGCGTCGAACCGGTCGGCCGAAACCGAGGGCAGCCGCGGCACCAGTGCGGCGAACGACACCGCCGAGAGGACCCCGAGTGCGGCGCCGAACCAGAACAACGCGTGCCAGTCGAAGCGATCGGCGATCATCGCCGACAGCGGAAGTCCAAGTGCGCCACCGACACCCAGCGACGCGCTCATCAGTCCCATCGCGGTGCCGACCCGATGAGCCGGCACCGCTGCGCGCATCACGCTGATGCCCAGCGGGATGATCGGCATCCCGAAGCCCTGTAGCCCCCGGCCCACGATCACCGGGATCAGCGCCGTAGTCGTCGCCGCGATCAACGAACCCGCCGTGAGCAGCACGGCACAGATGATCAGGATGGGTTTGGGTCCGTACATGTCGCCGAGCCGGCCGAACATCGGTGTCGCGACCGCCGCCGTCAGCAGCGTCGCGGTGATCACCCACGACGCGTTCGATGCGCCGGTGTTCAGCAATGTGGGCAATTCCGGGATGAGCGGGATGACGAGCGTTTGCATCAGCGACACACTGATGCCCGCCGCAGCCAGCACCGCCACGACGATCGCCGGGTGCCGCGTCCTGCCGACATCGGATTCGACGGAGGAGCGACGCACCCCGGGCATGCTACCGCTTAGTTGACCTATACAAAATTCGCGTTCAGGTTCGACCGGCCAACTCGCGCAGCGCGGGCAGCAGCGCCGTCAGCGCACGGCCACGGTGCGACACCGCATCCTTCTCCGCGGGCTGGAGTTCGGCGGCGGTCCGCGTCGACCCGGCGGGCAGGAACACCGGGTCGTACCCGAATCCGCCGCTCCCGCGTGGCGCGCGGACGATGCTGCCCGGCCACTCCCCCCGCACGACCACCTCGCCGGCGTCGTGCACCAGCGCGCACGCAGAGACGAACGCCGCGCCGCGCCTCTCCGAGGGGACGTCGGCGAGTTGCGCCAACACCAGTGCCGTGTTCGCGGCGTCGTCCCCATGCCGGCCCGCCCATCGCGCCGAAAGCACCCCGGGCATTCCGTTCAAGGCGGCGACTTCCAGCCCGGAATCGTCGGCGACCGTCGCCAGACCCGTCGCGCGATGAGCGTCGCGCGCCTTGGCCAACGCGTTCTCTTCGAATGTCGCCCCCGTCTCGGGCGCCTCGTCGAAGGCGGGCACGTCGTCGAGCGAGAGCAGCGCCAGTCCCGACACCCCCGCCGCCGCCAGCACTCGGTGCAGCTCGGCCAGCTTCTTGCGGTTGCGGCTGGCCACCAGCAGCTCGGTCAGCTTCCGAACGCCTTCTTGGGCGCTTCTTTCGGCTCGGGCAGCACCCCCGGATACGGCAACTCCAACGCCTCACGCTGGATCTCGAAGATCTGCTCACACGCCGTCATCGCCGCGTCGAGCATCTTGTCCAGTGTGGAGCGCGGAAACGTCGCGCCCTCGCCGGTGCCCTGAATCTCGACGAGGGTGCCGGTGTCGGTGGCCACCACGTTCATGTCGACCTCGGCGCGCGAGTCCTCGCTGTAGGGCAGGTCGACGCGGATGCGCCCGTCGACCACGCCGACGCTGACCGCGGCGATCGCGCACGACAGCGGCCGTGGGTCGGACAGCTTGCCCGCCGCCGACAGATAGGTCACCGCATCGGCCAGCGCGACGTAGGCTCCGGTGATCGCGGCTGTTCGCGTGCCCCCGTCGGCCTGCAACACATCGCAGTCGATCGCGATCGTGTTCTCGCCCAGCGCCGCGAGATCGATGCACGCCCGCAACGACCGGCCGACCAGCCGGCTGATCTCCTGAGTGCGCCCACCGATACGGCCCTTGACCGACTCGCGATCGGACCGATCGTGCGTTGCGGCCGGCAACATCGCGTATTCCGCTGTCAGCCAGCCCGTTCCGGAGCCCTTGCGCCAGCGCGGAACACCCTCGGTGACACTTGCCGTGCACATGACGCGCGTCTCGCCGAATTCCACCAGCACCGAACCGGCGGGATGGGTGGTGAAACCACGGGTGATGCGGACCGGTCTCAGCTCGTCGTCCAGCCGGCCGTCTTCTCTTCGGGACACGAGCCAACCCTATCCGCTGGCTCCGACTAGTGATGTCAGCTAGGCCGCGCGCACGACGTCGAACGTCTCGTTGCACACGACGGCGTGCACCGGACCGTCGAACTCGGCCTTGGCCTCGCTGATGACGTCCTCGCGCGACGTCCACGGCGGAATGTGGGTCAGCAAAAGTTCGCCGACGCCGGCCTCGGCGGCGGCGCGGCCCGCCTCGGTGCCCGACAGATGCAGTCTCGGCGGGCGATCCGGCGAGTGCGTCCACGACGCCTCGCACAGGAACACGTCGGCGCCTCGGGCGAGGTCGATGAGGGCGTCGCAGTAGCCGGTGTCCCCGCTGTAGACGAACGTCGCGTCGTGCTGATCGGTGATGCGGATGCCGTAGGACTCGGTCGGGTGGCAGACGAGCTTCGGTGTCACAGTCAGTGAGCCGATGGTCACCGACTGATTGTGCACCCAGTGCCGGATCTCGAAGACGTCCGAGAAATCGTCGACCTCCCCGCCTTCGGGCGACGACGCGGCACCGAGCCGAGCCCAGGTATTGGCGGGGCCGTACAAGATACCGCGCTCCTGCGCCGGCGACGGGTGATAGCGCCGCCACACGAACAGGCCCGGCAAATCGAGGCAGTGGTCGGCGTGTAGGTGTGACAACAACACGTGCACGTCGTTGGGATCGGCGTGGCGCTGCAACGCTCCGAGGACGCCGCCGCCGAAGTCGAGAACCAACGGCGGGGTATCGGGCGCGGTGACGAGATATCCGGACGCCGGCGAATCAGGTCCGACAACACTGCCGGAGCAACCGAGTACGGTGATTCGCACGCTCACTAGCTTGCCATGCCCGATCCAGCTGTGACGAAAACATGGCCGGTTTGAGCGACCGAAATCATCTCGGCGCGCCGGCGTGACGTTGGACAGGTCGAATGCCGTCGAGCGTCGGCCCGAGGAACCGTACGGCAAGCGCGGTGAAGGCGTCAGGGTCTCCCGTCGCTTCGAAGATCCGCTTCGCCGGCGGGGAGTCGTGCGGCCGCAGCAAATCGAGCTGGGTGAGCACCCTCAGCAAGTCCTTGGCGGTCTCCTCGGCGCTCGACACCAACGTGACGTTCTCGCCCATCGCCAACTGGATCAGTCCCGACAGCATCGGGTAGTGGGTGCAGCCCAGCACGAGCGTGTCGACCCGCGCGCGCTGAAGCGGTTCCAGGTATCCCTCGGCGAGCCCGAGCACCTGGCGTCCACTGGTCACACCGCGCTCGACGAAGTCGACGAATCGGGGGCAGGCCACACCGATCACCTCGGTGTCGCGGGCCGCCGCGAAGGCATCCTGGTACGCGCCGGACCCGATCGTCGCCGCGGTGCCGATGACACCGATGCGGCCGTTGCGGGTGGTTGCCACCGCGCGGCGCACCGCGGGCAGGATCACCTCGACGACGGGCACCGGCGCGTAGCGCTCTCGGGCGTCGCGCAGACAGGCCGACGACGCGGTGTTGCAGGCGATGACCAGTGCCTTGATACCGCGCGAGACGAGATCGTCGCCGATCGCCAGCGCGTGTGCGCGCACCTCCGGGATGGACAGCGGCCCGTACGGTCCGTTGGCGGTGTCACCGACGTAGACGATGTTCTCGTCGGGCAACTGGTCGATGATCGCGCGCGCGACCGTGAGCCCGCCGACGCCCGAGTCGAAGATGCCGACGGGCGCCTCCGCAGACACGACCGGGTTCATGACCTCAGGTACGGGTTCGACGCCACGCTCCTGCGTTTCTCGCGAGCCTTGCGCTCCGGGCCGGACAGCAGATACGCCGCGATGACGCCGGCGACCGCCCCGCTCAGATGGCCCTGCCACGACACCCCCGGGGTGCCCGGCAGTACGCCGAGCAGCACGCTGCCGTAGACGAGCAGCACGATCACGCCGACGACGATCTCCCACGCCTTGCGGGTGAAGAACCCGAACACGATGAGGAACGCCAGCCAGCCGAAGATCAGCCCCGAAGCGCCGATGTGGTTGGCCTCGCACCGCACCCCGACGTACGGGCAGTGCATGCCGATGTTGCCGATGAGCCACGTGCCCAGACCACCGAGGATCCACACGATGGCGGTCGCGAAGATGAATCGCGACATCCCCGCCAGCGTCATCAGGAAGCCCAGCACCAGGGCCGGAACGGTGTTGGCGATCAGGTGATCCCAGTTCGAGTGCAGCAGCGGAGCGAACAGGATGCCCACCAGCCCGTCGGACTCCATCGGCCGGATGCCGTTGTCGTCGAGACGGTGGTTCGACAACGAGTCGAACAGTTCGATGACCCACAGCAGCACGACGAAGCTGAAGACGGTGACGGCGCCGACCACCCACGCGGGCCGCTTCCTCGGTTGCGACGGTGTGGTCCCCGGATAGCCGGTCATGCCCATAGCTGCCCTTCAAGCGCGTCTTCGGCGTCATCCAGGCTACCGGCGTACGCACCGGTCGACAGATACTTCCAACCCGCGTCGGCGACGACGAACGCGATGTCGGCCTGCTCGCCGGCCTTGACCGCCTTGGCCGCCATGCCCAGCGCCGCGTGCAGCACCGCACCGGTAGAGATGCCCGCGAATATCCCCTCCACCTGAACCAGATCACGGGTGCGCCTGATCGCGTCGTACGAACCGACGGAATACCGCGTCGTGAGCACCTCCGGGTCGTACAACTCGGGGATGAACCCTTCGTCGATGTTGCGCAACGCGTAAACGCCCTCGCCGTACCGCGGTTCGGCGGCGACGATCTTGACGTCCGGCTTGCGCTCGCGCAGGAACCGCCCGGTCCCCATCAGGGTGCCGGTGGTGCCGAGGCCCGCGACGAAGTGGGTGATCTCCGGCAGGTCCGCGAGCAACTCGGGGCCCGTGCCCTCGTAGTGCGACAACGAATTGGCCTCGTTGCCGTACTGGTAGAGCATCACCCACGAACGATTCTGTGCCGCAAGCTCTTTCGCGTGGGCGACGGCGGTGTTCGAGCCGCCCTCGGCGGGCGAGTAGATGATCCGCGCACCGTACAACTCGAGCAGCTGACGGCGTTCGATCGAGGTGTTCTCCGGCATCACGCAGATCATCTGGTAGCCCTTGAGCAGCGCCGCCATCGCCAGCGAGATGCCGGTGTTTCCACTCGTCGGCTCCAGGATCGTGGCGCCCGGTTGAAGCAGACCCTGTCGTTCGGCCTCCTCGATCATCCGCAGCGCCGGACGGTCCTTGATGGAACCGGTGGGATTGCGATCCTCGAGCTTGGCCCACAGCCGCACATGGGGCTCGGTGTCCCACCGGGGCGAGAGCCGGCGCAGCCCCACCAGCGGTGTGCCGCCCAGCGCTTCCAGCAGCGAGTCGTATCGCGCCATCAAACGACCGCTACCCTCCAGCCACTGCGGGCAGGATCGTCACCGAGTCGCCGTCGGCGACAGTGGTGTCGAGCCCACCCGAGAACCGCACGTCCTCGTCGTTGACGTAGATGTTGACGAACCGGTTCAGCTTCCCGGGGTTGTCCTTGTCCATCAGGCGGTCGGAGATGCCCGAGTAGTTGGCCTCCAGATCGCTGATCACCGCCGCGAGGGTGTCGCCGGACGCGGTGACGCGTTTCTCCCCTCCGGTGTGGGTGCGCAGGATGGTCGGGATGGACACTGAAACGGACGCGACAGACATGCGAAGGGCTCCTTTTAAGTCCGGTATTGATCGACGATCTTGACGGGTTCCTCGGTGACGACCCCGTCGACGATGCGGTAGCTCCGCAGTTCGTGCTCCTCGGGGTGGCGCGTCGACACCAGCACGTAGTGGGCGTCGGGTTCTTGGGCCAGGGAGATGTCGGTGCGGCTGGGATAGGCCTCGGTCCCGGTGTGCGAGTGGTAGATCACGACCGGAACCTCATCGGCGTCGTCCATCTCCCGCCACACCCGCAGCTGCTCCATCGAGTCGAACCGGTAGAACGTCGGCGACCGCTCGGCGTTGGTCATCGCGATGAAGCGTTCCGGACGGTCCGAGCCCTCGGGTCCCGCGATCACGCCGCACGCCTCGTCGGGATGGTCGGCGCGGGCGTGGGCGACCATCGCGTCGACCAGATCCGCTCGGATCACCAACACAGCAGCTACCCCTTTCTTGCCCGAAACTGTATTCCAGCAGCGAAATGTCGAGTAATCGGCTGCTGGAATGCAGTTTCGCGGTTACTCGAACGCTCCGGGCAACATGTCTCGGTACGTGGGTATTCCAGCCACCGACTCGGCGGCCAGTACCCCGACCATCACAGCGCGGGCCAGACAGTCCGCCGCCGCAGCGCCCACCTGCGTGATCAACGGGACCTCCGGCGACATCGACGCCGGCGTGGCCGGATCCGCCGAGACCTCGACCGCGCCGGTGGCCAACGCGAAGACCGTGTCGCCGTCGAGCGGCGTGTGGCACGGCCGGATGGTGCGCGCCAAACCGTCATGTGCGGCAACGGCAACCCGTCGACACCCCGCAGAACTCAGCACGGCGTCGGTCGCTATCACGGCGATGGTCGTGTTGAGCGGGCTGAACTCCTGGTGCCGGGCGGCGTAGGCGGCGATCTGCTCGGCGGGCGGTGGAGTCAACCCGAACTCCTCGATCTGGTACGCCAGCCACGGCAGGCCGGTCGTCGTGTCGAGCACCTCACCCGCGGAGTTGACGATCACCAGGGCGCCCACTGTGACGCCGCAGTCGAGAACCGTCGACGCCGTACCCACGCCGCCCTTGAGCACACCGGCGCGCGCTCCCGTGCCCGCGCCCACGGTGCCGATCGCCACGTCGGTCTCCGCGCTTGCGGCCGCGGCGTAGCCGAACTCCGCGGTCGGCCTGCACTGCCATCCGCCGACCGGGAGATCGAACACCACCGCTGCGGGCACGATCGGCACCACGCCGCCGTCCAGCGCGACGCCGCGACCCTGCTCCTCGAGGTACTGCATCACCCCGTCGGCGGTCGCCAGTCCGTAGGCACTGCCGCCGCTCAAGACCACGGCGTCGACGAGTTGGACCGAGTTGATCGGGTCGAGCAGGTCGGTCTCCCGGGTGCCGGGCGCGCCGCCCCGGCCGTCTACGCCTCCCACGGTTCCAGGCGGCGTCAGCACGACCGTGGTGCCGCTGGCCCAACCAGAACCCAACGTCACGTCCGAATCGAGGCGATGGTGATGTCCCACCCGGATGCCGGCCACGTCGGTGATCGAACTCATCTCGACTTGCCCATCAGCCCCAACACCAGATACTCCTGCAGCACGGTCAACCACTGGTAGACGTCGAGGTGCCCGGCCATCGGATGGTCGGGCGGCAGTTCGTCGGGCCCGTCGGGTGAGATCGCGAGCATGGTGCCCAGCGCCAAGCGCATGTCGTTGACGGCGGCGGCCCAGGCGTGCGCATCGTCCTCGGTCAGCTCGAACTTGCCGCCCTGTGCCGGCATGGTGTCCAGAAGTGTCTGTGCGGCTTTACGTTTCGCATCGATGATGGCCGGCTCATGCAGGCCGCGCAGCGCGCTGTTGAGGCTTTGGGCGGCGCTGGAGCCGGCCGGATGCTCTGTTTGCGGCCGGTAGAAATCCGGCAGCAGGCGTTTCATCGTGTCGTCTTCGGGCGGTGTCGAGTTGCCCGTACGCATGCCGGTGATCGCTTCGAGTTCGTCTGCGGGCGCGGATGATTCGCGCTCTTCCAGCATGCCCACCACCGAGGTGGCGAGGCTTCGCAGCAGGGCGGCCTCGTGCGGCGCAATGGCCGACCGAAAGCGCGCTCCATCGGCGGTCTCCACCCGCTTCCACTTGCGCACGAGTCTGTCAGCGGTCCTGCTGCATGGTCGCCCACAGCCCGGCGGCGTGGAGCTTGGACACGTCGACCTCCATCGCCTCACGGCTGCCCGCCGACACCACCGCCTTGCCCTCGTTGTGCACTTGCAGCATCAATTTAGTCGCATGCGCCTCGGGATAGCCGAACAGCTTCTGGAAGACGTAGGTCACGTAGGTCATCAGGTTCACCGGGTCGTCCCACACGATGGTCACCCAAGGTGTGTCGGCGGCGGCGTCTTCAGTCGCGACAGATTTGACGTCTCGCTCTTCGCGAGTTCCCGGTCGAGCCTTCGCCGGCGTAACCATGTCGTTCAGGATAGCCAACGCATAACCGGCACTTCGAGCTACTACGGTGACGGTGTGACCGCCGCATCCCCGGCCCTGCTCACCGACAAATACGAGCTGACGATGCTCGCGGCCGCACTGCGTGACGGCACCGCGCACCGACGCACCACCTTCGAGATCTTCGCGCGCCGACTGCCCGAAGGGCGTCGCTACGGCGTGGTGGCAGGAACCGCACGGTTTGTGGATGCATTGGCGCAGTTCGAATTCGACGACGCGGCGCTGTCGTCGCTCGCGGATTTCCTCGACCCCGGGACGCTCGCGTATCTGGCCGACTACCGATTCGGAGGCGATGTCGACGGATACGCCGAGGGTGAGCTCTACTTCCCGGGTTCGCCGGTGCTCTCGGTGCACGGCACGTTCGGCCAATGTGTCGTACTCGAGACACTGGCGTTGTCGATCTTCAACCACGACACCGCGATCGCGTCGGCTGCGGCCCGCATGGTCAGTGCGGCCGAGGGGCGGTCCCTGATCGAGATGGGTTCGCGGCGCACCCACGAGCAGGCCGCCGTCGCCGCCGCTCGCGCCGCTTACCTGGCCGGCTTCTCCGGGTCGTCCAACCTGCAGGCCCAGATCGACTACGGGGTTCCGGCCCTCGGCACCAGCGCGCACGCGTTCACTTTGCTCCACACCACCCATGACGGGCCCGACGAGCGCGCGGCGTTCCGAGCCCAGGTCGATGTGCTGGGTGTGGGCACGACGCTGCTGGTGGACACCTACGACATCACCGCGGGTGTGGCGACGGCCGTCGAGGTCGCCGGTCCGGAACTCGGTGCGGTGCGAATCGATTCCGGAGACCTCGGGGTGCTCGCGCGCCAAGTCCGCGCTCAACTCGACGACCTCGGCGCCACCGAGACAAAGATCGTCGTCTCGGGCGATCTCGACGAGTTCTCGATCGCCGGGCTGCGCGCCGAACCCGTCGACATCTACGGCGTCGGGACGTCTCTTGTCACCGGTTCCGGCGCCCCGACCGCCGGAATGGTCTACAAGCTGGTCGAGGTGGACGGCCTACCGGTGGAGAAGCGCAGTACCCACAAGCAATCCCACGGCGGTCGGAAGCAGGCGATGCGGTTCGCCAAGCCGACCGGCACGATCGTCGAGGAGGTCGTATCTCCTTATCACCGTCCGCCGTCCGAACCCGACGGCCTCACCGCGCGAGTCCTCACGGTTCCACTGGTACGGCATGGTGAACCGGTTGCGGATCTGGCCCTCGACGCGGCCCGCGAGCGGGTCAGGGAAGGCTTGATGAGCCTGCCCTGGGATGGGCTGAAGCTGTCGCGCGGCGAACCCGCGGTGCCGACGCGGCTGATTCCTCCCGGCACGTAAGGGTTCACCACGAACGACATGTCGGACATCGCCCAACTGCTGGCCGTCGCCGTCGCGGGTCTCGGCGGCCACGAACGCGCGGGTCAGCTCGAGATGGCCAAGGCGGTCGCCAACGCCTTCGACACCGGTGAGCACCTTGCGGTACAGGCCGGGACGGGCACGGGGAAATCGCTGGCCTACCTGGTCCCGGCGATCGCACGCGCCGTCGAGGCCGACGAACCCGTCGTCGTCTCCACCGCCACCATCGCCCTGCAACGCCAACTCGTCGACCGCGACCTTCCGCGGCTGGCCGAGTCGTTGGCCGACGCGCTGCCGCGCACACCCGAGTTCGCGTTGTTGAAGGGCCGCGGAAATTACTTGTGCCTGAACAAGATCCACATCGGCAGTTCGGCAGGCACCGCCGGCGAGGATGACCGTCCCCAAGAGGAGTTGTTCGAACCGGTGGCGACCAGTGCCCTGGGTCGAGACGTGCAGCGGCTGATCGCCTGGTCGTCGGACACCGGCACCGGCGATCGTGACGAGCTGACCCCCGGCGTCCCCGATCGGTCCTGGTCGCAGGTCAGCGTGTCGGCGCGCGAATGCATCGGTGTGGCCCGGTGCCCGTTCGGCGCCGATTGTTTCGCGGAGAAGGCTCGAAGTCGCGCCGGCAGTGCCGATGTCGTCGTCACCAATCATGCGCTGCTGGCCATCGACGCGATCTCCGACGCCGCCGTGCTGCCCGAACACCATTTGCTCATCGTCGACGAGGCGCACGAGCTGGTCGACCGCGTGACCTCGGTGGCCACCGGCGAGTTGTCCGCGACATCGCTCGGCATCGCACACCGCCGCGCCGCGCGCCTGGTCGACCAGGAACTGGCGCAACGGCTGGAGGCCGCGACGGCGACGCTGTCGTCGGCGATCCACGACACCGAACCCGGCCGCATCGACGTGCTCGACGCCGAGTTGGCGACCTACCTGACCGCGGTGCGCGACGCCGCTTACCGGGCGCGGTCGGCCATCGACACCGCGCCCAGCGACCCGGCGGCCGCATCCGCGCGCACCGAAGCCGTCACCGCCTTGACCGATATCGGCGATGCCGCCTCGCGCGTCCTCGACTCCTTCGTACCGGCGATCCCGGACCGCACGGACGTGGTGTGGATCGAACGTGAGGACACGCGCGCATCCGTACGGACGGTGTTGCGGGTTGCCCCGCTTTCGGTTTCGGAGCTGTTGCGCACCAGGCTCTTTGCGAATGTGACGACGGTACTGACGTCGGCGACGCTGACGATCGGCGGCACCTTCGACGCGATGGCATCGGCGTGGGGGCTGACGGGCGGGCAGACCGAGTGGAAGGGCATCGACGTCGGATCGCCGTTCGAGCATGCGACGTCCGGCATCCTGTACGTCGCAGCGCATCTGCCGCCGCCGGGACGTGACGGCAAAGGTTCCGCGGAACAACTCGACGAAATCGCCGCGCTGATCACCGCGGCGGGCGGGCGAACCCTGGGGCTGTTCTCCTCGATGCGTGCGGCCAAGGCGGCCGCCGAGATCATGCGGGAGCGTCTGGAAACTCCGGTGCTGTGTCAGGGCGAGGACACCACATCGGCGTTGGTCAAGCGGTTCGCCGACGATCCGGAGACATCGCTGTTCGGCACGCTGTCGCTGTGGCAGGGCGTCGACGTTCCCGGACCGTCACTGTCGCTCGTGCTCATTGATCGTATTCCGTTCCCGCGCCCCGACGATCCGCTGTTGACGGCCCGGCAACGGGCGGTGGCCGCCCGAGGCGGCAACGGTTTCATGGCCGTCGCCGCCAGTCACGCGGCGCTGCTGCTGGCCCAGGGCGCGGGACGGCTGTTGCGCAGCGTCGACGACCGCGGCGTGGTCGCCGTGTTGGACTCGCGAATGGCCACCGCCCGCTACGCCGGGTTCCTACGAGCCTCCCTGCCGCCGTTCTGGGTGACCACCGACTCCAACCGTGTGCGTCAGGCACTCGAACGTCTACGCGCGCGGTGATTGTTTTCTATCCTGACAACGGTTCAGTGCGCGCCCGTTGGCCGCCTCGACGGGAAAGGCGTCGCCCATGAATCGACGACACCGGGTCGGCGCGGTGACCGCGATGTTGGCGGTTCTCGTCATCACCGGATGCACCACAACGCTGCGAGGCGAGCCGGTATCGGTGTTCAACGACCCGTTCCGCGTCGCGGGCATGCCGGCGACCGACGGCCCCACCGGTTTGCGTCCGGAAGCGCATGGACCGGCGCGAGTGGTGGTGGGCACCGACGGGAGCGACTCCGACGAACTGGCCCGCCAGGCGATCAGCGACATCGAAGAGTTCTGGGAAGGCGCGTACGGCAACGCTTTCGACAGTCGGTTCGAACCCGTCGATCGCGTGTATTCCTGGGACGCCAACGGATTCGACAGCACCGTGTTCTGCGACACCGACACCTACGGACTGGTCAACGCCGGCTACTGCACCACCGACAACACCATCGGGTGGGATCGCGGCGAGCTTGTGCCGAGCCTGCGGCGAGAGTTCGGCGACATGGGCGTGACGATGGTGCTCGCCCACGAATACGGCCACGCGGTGCAGAGGCAGGCGGGCCTGGTCGACGACGACACCCCGACGCTGGTGTCCGAACAACAGGCCGATTGCCTTGCAGGCGCCTATATGCGCTGGGTCGCCGAAGACGACTCACCGCGCTTCACGCTGTCGACCGGCGAAGGACTCAACAACGTGTTGGCCGCCGTCATCGCGTTTCGCGATCCGCTGTTGAGTGAGGACGACCCCGAAGTCGGTGTCGACGAACACGGTTCGGCGTTCGAACGTCTGTCGGCCTTCCAATTCGGTTTCACGGATGGCCCGTCGGCCTGCGCGGCCATCGACTTGCGGGAGATCGGTCAACGCCGGGGGAATCTGCCGGTGCTCCTACAATCGGACGAGACAGGTGAATGGCCGGTCTCCGAAGAGTCGGTGCGCGCCGTGATGGACGCGATGAACATCCTCTTCAAGCCCGCCAACCCGCCGAAGTTGAGCTTCGACTCCCCTGAGTGCACGAACGCGCGGCCGCGCCCGCCGGTGTCCTACTGCCCTGCGACCAACACGATCGCGGTCGACCTCGATGAGCTCGCGATGATGGGCGCTCAACCCGATGTCGATGATCCGGTCGGCCTGGCCACCGGTGACAACACCGCTTACTCGGTGCTGGTGTCGCGGTACATGCAGGCCATCCAGACCGAGCGCGGCGGCGTCGCACTGGACGACGCCGAGGCCGCGCTGCGCACGGCGTGCCTGACCGGTGTCGCCACCACCAAGCTCTCCAAGAGCGTGACGACCCCGGACGGCAACACCGTCGCTCTGACCGCAGGCGACATCGACGAAGCCGTGTCGGGCATCCTCTTGAACGGCTTGGTCGCCAGCGACGTCAACGGCGAGTCGGTGCCGTCGGGCTTCTCACGCATCGACGCGTTCCGGGTGGGCGTCCTCGGCGACA
The DNA here is from genome assembly GCF_001499905.1 of Mycobacterium sp. GA-1285. GTDB lineage: Bacteria > Actinomycetota > Actinomycetes > Mycobacteriales > Mycobacteriaceae > Mycobacterium. Next base: position 164,776 of record NZ_LQIS01000055.1, read on the forward strand.
CCGAGCGCTGCTTCAAGCGCTTCGACTAAGTGGTTCAGATCTGCTCAGATCTTTTTGGTCACGCCGTACCAGGCCACGATCGCCTCCGATTGGTCCGTCGTACGGCTGAGGTACGCATACGAGCGGATGAAGGACTCGCCGACACAGCCGTCGATCTTGACCCGGAAGTTGCTCACCATCACCCATGGGTCCGCGCCGGTGAACTTCTTCTTCGTCACGGGTACCACGTTGACCAGACCCGGTTTGAGACCGACGGTGATACCGCCGCCGACATTGCCGCCGAGGCTCGGCAGGATTCCGAAGTCCTCTCCACCACCGGCGATGGTGAGCCCCAGTAGTCCGATGGACGGGTTGATGCCCGCGGTGCCGGTCAGAGAGACGCCGTTCGAGGTGCTCATGTCGATGCCGCAGCCGATCTCGTAGCCGACTTCGAGGCTGCCCTCAGGCGCTTCGTCGCCCGGGCCGATCAGCCGTCCCTTATACGTGCCGCCGACGACATATTCACGTGACGACAACGCAGTCGTCAGCGGAGGTGTCGGTGCCTGGGTCTCTTTCTCGGCGCCCATTTCGAGACGCCAACCGTCGGGCGTCTCGGTCACCGCGGGCGGGGTGGACTCGACGGCACCGTCCGGAGGCGGTGGCGCAGGGGGCGCTCCCTCGGCGGGCACTTCGGCCACGACCGGCTCTGCCTCCGGATCGGCCCATGCGGAAGCTGCGCCCGCGCTGCCAAGTACCCCCGCGACCGCGATCACTGTGACGCCTCGCCGCAGCGCAATCCCAATCGTCACTGGCCACCCTCCATCGTTAGCAACGCTTCGGAACCTACCGCGCCCGATGTATGCCGCGTGCGGATGCTCCCAGAATCCTCCCGATCGCCCGGTCAGGTGGGCATTCGCGGGATGTGGCCCGCCGTCGAGGGTGACTTCGAGACCAGGTGTCAGGCGAGCGTGACGAGGCCGAGCTCGTTGTCGCCCGCCAACAGCGGATGATGCGGCAGCACCCGCACGGTGTAGCCCACCGGTCCCGCGACGGGCAACGGCGCGGTCGCGGAGAAGACCTCTTTCCCGCCGTCGGCGGACCCGGTGTGTGCCATCGGCACCACCACTGGATCGACGAGTTGGTCGCTGGTGTCCACGCGGCCCAGCACGGCTTGCACGGCAACCTCGTCGGGGCGCAGATCCGCCAGGTACACGGTGGCGGTCAGTGTGAGCTCCGAGCCCAGCAGCGGGGTGTCCGGCAGTCCGTAGCTGTCGACGTCGGTGATCTGGACCTTGGGCCACGATTCCTGGGCACGCAACCGGTAGGTGGCCAGATCCCTTGCGGCGCCGAACGGTTCACTGTCACCGCCGGGCTCGACGGTGCGTCGCAGCGATTGTGCCGCTGGCGCGTAGTACTTCTTGGTGTAGTCGCGCACCATCCGAGACGCCAGAACCTTGGGCCCCAGCACGATCAGCGTGTGCCGCACCATCTCGACCCAGCGCGCCGGGACGCCGCGCTCGTCGCGGTCATAGAACTTCGGCGCGACCGAATTTTCCAGCAGGTCGTAGAGAGCCGCCGCCTCGAGGTCGTCACGGCGATTCTCGTCGGCAAGACCTTTGGCGGTCGGAATCTCCCAACCGTTCTCGCCGTCGTACCACTCGTCCCACCACCCGTCGCGGATCGACAGGTTCAGCCCGCCGTTGAGCGCGCTCTTCATGCCCGACGTGCCACACGCCTCCAGCGGCCGCAGCGGATTATTCAGCCACACATCGCATCCCCAGTACAACTGGCGCGCCATCGACATGTCGTAGTCGGGCAGGAAAGCGATCCGGTGCCGAACCTGGGGCCGGTCGGCAAACTTGACCACCTGCTGGATCAGGGCCTTGCCGCCGTCATCGGCGGGATGGGATTTCCCGGCGACGATGAGCTGAATCGGCCGTTGATCGTTGAGCAGCAGCCGCTCCAACCGTCCGGGGTCGCGCAGCATCAACGTCAGGCGCTTATAGGTCGGCACCCGCCGCGCGAATCCGATCGTCAGGACGTTGGGGTCGAAAGCTGTTGTGATCCAACCTAACTCGGCTTCGGCGGCGCCGCGTTCCAGATAGGAGCGACGCAACCTCGCACGCACGTCCTCGACGAGCTGCTCGCGCAGCTGCGAGCGGATCCCCCACAGACGACTGGTGTCGACCTGTTGCAGCCGGCCCCACACCGCGGGTTCGCGCGCGCTGCTGAGGTCCTCGCTGCCGAGCAGTTCGCGGCCGAGTTCCATCCACTGCGGCGCCGCCCAGGTCGGCGCGTGCACACCGTTGGTGATCGATCCGATCGGCACCTCGTCGGGATCGAACCCCGGCCACAACTCGTTGAACATGTGCCGACTGACGTTGCCGTGCAGCAACGAGACACCATTGGCGCGCTGCGCCAGACGCAGGCCCATGTGCGCCATGTTGAACTTGGTCGGGTCGTCCTCCTCGCCGAAGGCGATGATGCGATCGAGCGGAAGGCCGGGCAATAGCCGGGAGGTTTCGGACGGTCCGCTTGATCCATGCTCTTCGCGCGAGCGCTCATCGACGGAGCCGCCGAAGTACCGCCGCACCATCTCCACCGGGAACCGGTCGATACCCGCGGGGACCGGGGTGTGCGTGGTGAACACCGTCGACGAGCGCACCACCGTCAGCGCGGTGTCGAAGTCGAGCCCGGCGTCGATGAGTTCACGGATGCGCTCCACACCGAGGAAGCCGGCGTGTCCCTCGTTCATGTGGAACACCTCTGGCGAGGGCCGCCTCTCCAACTCGATGAACGCCCGGATCGCCCGGACTCCGCCGATACCGGCGAGGATCTCCTGCTTGATCCGGTGTTCCTGGTCGCCGCCGTAGAGCCGGTCGGTCACACCGCGCAGATCGTGGTCGTTCGCGGGGACGTCGGAATCCAGCAGCAGCAACGGAATTCGGCCCACTTGGGCGATCCACACCCGCGCCCGCAGCTGATTGTCGTATCCGCTTTCGCTGGGCATCGCAACCGAGACAAGCACCGGTTGGCCGTCGCGGTCGGTGAGCAGCCGGAGCGGCAGCCCCTGCGGGTCCAGGGCCGGGTAGCTCTCGTGCTGCCAGCCGTCGGCGGTCAGCGATTGCCGGAAGTAACCCGAGCGGTAGAGCAGTCCGACGGCGATCAGCGGCAAGCCGAGATCCGATGCCGCCTTGAGGTGGTCACCGGCGAGGATGCCGAGTCCGCCGGAGTAATTCGGTAGGGACTCGGCCACCCCGAACTCCATCGAGAAGTACGCGATGCCGTTGGGCACCTGGGCACCGCGTTCGATCTCGTGCTGGTACCACAGCGGCCGGTTCAGATAGTCGTCGAGATCGGCGGCCAGCCCGTCGAGGCGGCGCAAGAACGCCTCGTCGTCGGCGAGGGTGTCCAGCCGTCGCGGGCTGACCTGCCCCAGCAGGCCGACCGGATCGCAACCGACCCGCTTCCACAGCTCCGGGTCGATCGTTTCAAACAGCTCCTGCGTCGGCCGATCCCAGGACCAGCGCAGGTTGATCGACAACCGTTCGAGCGCCACCAGCCGGTCGGGCAGATGCGCTCGGACAGTGAACCTTCTCAGCGCTTTCATCGGGCCATCACGCGAGACAACATTACTGACAATCCGCCGGCTCGCAGGGGGCCCGGGCGCACTGCTTGCCGCGCTTCGGGTTGGGCTGCGCACTAACGTGGGTATAGGGCGCGGCGAGGCTTGTTCATCTCGGCTGTGAACTCGACGCAGACGACACAGCGGCCACGTCGGAGTGCCGGCGAAGCACCCGGTGGCCGCGCCAGAAGAAGGAGTGGTTGGTGGCCGGTCGAATCGAAATCGATGACGTCGCGCCTGTCGTCTCCGGGGGGCGGTACCCGGCCAAGGCGGTCGTCGGAGAGATCGTTCCGGTGGCGGCCACCGTCTGGCGTGAGGGCCACGAAGCGGTCGCGGCCACCCTCGTGGTGCGCTATCACGGTATGGCGTATCCCAAGCTCGCCGACGATCCGCCAGGTCTCGTGAAATCCACCGAAGCGGTGCCGATAGAGACCGTGCTCGGCACCACGCCGCGGAAGAAGCCGCAGCACCTGCCGATGTCGACCGGGCGGGAGCCCGACGTCTTTCACGGCGCGTTCACCCCCGACTGTGCTGGGCTGTGGACGTTCCGGGTGGACGGCTGGGGTGATCCGGTGGCGACCTGGCGCAAGAACGTGACCGCCAAGCTCGACGCGGGTCAGAGTGAATCCGAGCTGTCCAATGATCTGCTGGTGGGAGCCGGGCTGTTGGAACGCGCATCGACGGGTGTGCCGCGCCAGCACCGATATCCGCTCATCGAGGCCGCCGCGCGGCTGCGCGAACCCGGTGACCCGATCACCCGGGCCGGTGCCGCGCTGGCGCCCGAGGTCAGCCGCCTACTCGACGAGTATCCGCTGCGCGAGCTGGTGACCCGGGGCGAGCGGTACGGCGTCTGGGTAGACCGGCCCGAGGCGCGGTTCAGCGCGTGGTACGAGTTCTTTCCGCGCTCCACCGGCGGCTGGGATTCCAAGGGCAACCCGGTACACGGCACCTTCGCGACCGCCACCAAGGCGCTGCCCCGCATCGCCCGCATGGGTTTCGACGTCGTCTACCTTCCGCCGATCCACCCGATCGGCAAGGTGCACCGCAAGGGCCGCAACAACAGCGTCACCGCCGCTCCCAACGACGTCGGCTCGCCGTGGGCGATCGGAAGCGACGAGGGCGGTCACGACGCGGTCCACCCGGACCTGGGCACGATCGACGACTTCGACGACTTCGTGGCCGCCGCTCGCGACGACGGCATGGAGGTGGCGCTCGACCTCGCGTTGCAGTGCGCCCCCGACCATCCGTGGGCCAGGGAACACCCGGAGTGGTTCACCGTGCTCCCCGACGGCACCATCGCCTACGCCGAGAACCCGCCGAAGAAGTACCAGGACATCTACCCGCTGAACTTCGACAACGACCCGGCCGGGCTCTACGAAGAGGTGCTGCGGGTGGTTCGGCACTGGATCTCACACGGCGTCAAGATTTTCCGGGTCGACAACCCCCACACCAAGCCGCCCAACTTCTGGGCCTGGCTGATCGGCCAGGTGAAGAACGAGCATCCCGATGTGCTGTTCTTGTCGGAGGCGTTCACCCGTCCCGCACGGCTGTATGGACTGGCCAAACTCGGCTTCACCCAGTCGTATTCGTACTTCACCTGGCGCACCGCGAAATGGGAGATCACCGAGTTCGGACAACAGATCGCCGAGCACGCCGACTACGCCTGCCCGAACCTGTTCGTCAACACGCCTGACATCCTGCACGAAAGCCTGCAGCACGGCGGCCCCGGCATGTTCGCGATCCGAGCGGTGCTGGCGTCGACGATGAGTTCGGCGTGGGGTGTGTACTCGGGATTCGAACTCTACGAACACCGCCCGGTGCGGGACGGCAGCGAGGAGTACCTCAACTCCGAGAAGTACGAACTGCGGCCCCGTGACTTCGACGCCGCGCTCGCCGACGGTGAATCGCTGGAACCGTTCATCACCCGACTCAACGAGATTCGCAACCTGCATCCAGCGCTGCATCAGTTGCGCACGATCACATTCCATCACGTCGACAATGACGCACTGCTGGCCTACAGCAAGTTCGACCCCGCCACCGGAGATCAGGTGCTGGTGGTGGTCACGCTCAACCCCTTCGGGCCCGAGGAGGCCACGCTGTGGCTGGACATGCCCGCGCTCGGGATGGAGCCCTACGACCGGTTCTGGGTGCGCGACGAGATCACCGGTGACGAATACCAGTGGGGGCAGGCCAATTACGTGCGTCTCGACCCGGTGCGTGCGGTGGCACACATCATGAACATGCCGCAGGTGCCCGCCGACCAACGACTCGATCTGCTGCGTAGGGAGTGACGACATGACGCAGACCAAACAAGCGAGCAGCCCCCATCTGCGCCCGCACACCGCCGACCTCAACCGGTTGCTGGCCGGGGAGCACTATGACCCGCATTCGGTGCTCGGTGCGCACGAGTACGACGACCACACCGTGATCCGCGCCTACCGCCCCCATGCCGTCGAGGTCAACGCCCTCGTCGGTGGTGAGCGGTATGCGTTTCAGCACATCGAATCCGGGTTGTTCGCAGTGGCGCTGCCGTTCACCGAGCTGGCCGACTATCGGCTCGAAGTGCACTACCCCGAAGGGCAGATCCACACGGTGGCTGATGCGTACCGGTTCCTGCCCACGCTCGGCGAGATGGACCTGCACCTGTTCGCCGAGGGCCGTCACGAGCGACTGTGGGAGATCCTCGGCGCCCACCCCCGCCGCTACACCACCCCCGACGGGGTGGTCGAGGGAGTCTCGTTCGCGGTGTGGGCCCCGAATGCCAAGGGCGTCAGCCTGATCGGCGAGTTCAACCACTGGGACGGCAACGAAGCCCAGTTGCGGGTGCTCGGGTCGACGGGCGTGTGGGAGGTGTTCTGGCCGGGCTTCGAGATCGGCGGGTTGTACAAGTTCCGCATCCACGGCGCCGACGGTTCGGTCAGCGAGCGCGCCGACCCGATGGCGTTCGCGACGGAGGTGCCGCCGAAGACCGCCTCGAAGGTGACCCTGAGCGACTACACGTGGGCGGACGACGACTGGATGACGCGCCGCGTGGCCCAGAACCCGGTGTTCGAGCCGATGAGCACCCTCGAGGTGCATCTTATGTCGTGGCGCCCGGGGCTGAACTACCGCGAACTCGCCACTCAGCTCACCGAATACGTCGTCGAGAACGGGTTCACCCACGTCGAGCTGATGCCCGTGGCCGAGCATCCGTTCGGCGGTTCCTGGGGCTATCAGGTGACGTCCTACTACGCGCCGACGTCGCGTCTGGGCACACCCGACGAGTTCCGCCACCTCGTCGACACGCTGCACCAGGCCGGTATCGGCGTGATCATGGACTGGGTGCCCGCCCACTTCCCGAAGGACGCCTGGGCGCTCGGCCGTTTCGACGGGACCGCACTCTACGAGCACTCCGATCCTCGCCGCGGTGAGCAATTGGATTGGGGCACTTACGTCTTCGATTTCGGCCGCGCCGAGGTACGCAACTTCCTGGTGGCCAACGCGTTGTACTGGCTGCAGGAGTTTCACATCGACGGCCTGCGGGTGGATGCAGTGGCCTCGATGCTGTATCTGGACTACTCGCGCCCCGAGGGCGGGTGGACGCCGAACATCTACGGCGGCCGCGAGAACCTCGAGGCCGTGCAGTTCCTGCAGGAGATGAACGCGACCGTGCACAAGGCGGCGCCGGGCATCGTGACGATCGCCGAGGAGTCCACCTCCTGGCCCGGCGTCACCCGCCCGACGAACCTTGGCGGACTTGGCTTCTCGATGAAGTGGAACATGGGCTGGATGAACGACACGCTGGAGTTCATCAAACGCGATCCAATCCACCGCAGCTACCACCACCACGAGATCACGTTTTCGATGCTCTACGCGTTCAGCGAAAACTATGTGCTGCCGATCAGCCACGACGAGGTCGTGCACGGCAAGGGCACACTGTGGGGCCGGATGCCCGGCGACGACCACAGCAAGGCCGCCGGATTGCGCAGCCTGTTGGCGTATCAGTGGGCGCATCCGGGCAAGCAACTGCTGTTCATGGGCCAGGAGTTCGGCCAGCGCGCCGAGTGGTCCGAGGAGCGGGGCGTCGACTGGTACCAGCTCGACGAGAACGGCTTCTCGACCGGCATTCAGCGCATGGTGCACGACATGAACACCATCTACCGCAGTAGGCGGGCGCTCTGGTCGCAGGACACCCGCCCCGAGGGATACAGCTGGATCGACGCCAACGATTCGGCGAACAACGTGCTGAGTTTTCTGCGCTACGGCGACGACGGCTCCGTGCTGGCGTGCGTGTTCAACTTCTCCGGCTCCGAGCACACCCGCTATCGCCTGGGCCTACCGCACCCGGGCACCTGGCGCGAGGTGCTCAACACCGACGCCGACATCTACAACGGGTCGGGCATCGGTAACTACGGCGCGGTGCAGGCAACCGACGAGCCGTGGCACGGTCGCCCTGCCTCCGCGGTCATGGTGCTGCCCCCGCTGTCCGCGCTGTGGTTCGAGTACGTCGCCGAGTAGGGCGCTGCGGCGTCGGTCTGGTGTGCGCTCAGATCGCGATTTCGGCCGGATAGCGCTCGAAAGTCGATCTGGTTGCACACCAGAAGGTGACTAGTACAGCGCGCTGGCCAGTTTGCGCCGACCGGCGATCACTTCGGGATCGGCCGGGTCGAACAGCTCGAACAGCTCGATGAGGCGAGTGCGCACGGTGGTGCGGTCGTCGCCGGACGTCCGCTTGACCAGGTCGATCAGCCGATCAAAGGCGGCGGCGACATTCTGCTGGAGAAGCTCGACGTCGGCGGCGGCGAACGCCAGCTCGATGTCACCGGGGGACGCGTCGGCAGCGGCGACGGCGTCGGGCGCACGGGACGTGGCGCGCTGCAGGAATTCGATCTGGCGCACGGCGCCCCTGGCCTCGGCGTGACCGGGAGTGGTGTCGAGAATCGCCTGGTACGCGGTGCGCGCGGCGTCGAAGTCACCGGCATCCAGATATGAACGTGCTTGTGCGAGTTCGGGATCGACCTCCTCGGCCTCGTCTCCCTCGCCGGCGCCGGGCAATTTGCCCGCGACGGCGTTCAGCAGCGAATCGATCCAGCGGCGCAACTGTTCGGGCGGCTGCATGCCCTGAAAACTCGACAGGGGTTGGCCGGCGGCCAGCGCCACCACGGTGGGAACCGCCTGGACACCGAACATCTGCGCGACGCGGGGTACGACGTCGACGTTGACCGTCGCCAACGACCACTTGCCGCCGTCGGCCGCCGCGAGCTGGCCGAGGGCATCTCCCAACTGGACGCTGGCGTCGCTGCGGGGTGACCAGAGCAGCACCACGACGGGAACCTGGCTGGACCGGACCAGCACCTCGTTCTCGAGGTTGGCCTCGGTGACCTCAACGCCACCGGAGGGCGCCGACGAACCGCCGTCACCCGTCGGGGGCCGTTGCTTGAGGGCGGACAGATCAACCGCACCGGCCATGGAGGCCGCGATAGAAGGGCGTGGACGAGTCACGCCCATAAGTCTGTCACGTCGTTTCTGGTACCGGCTGTCGCGGTTGCGCGATGGTCGTGCCGGCCGACCGGGCTTCCATGCGGCCGGTGCGATCCACCCATACGAGGAAGAACACGCTGGCGAGCGGCACGATGCTCGCGACCATTCCGAGCAACCACGTACCGGTTCTCCACCTGAACATGACTGCCGCCACCAGTCCCAGTGCGACGAACGCCATGAAGACGGCTCCGTGGGCGGGCCCGAACACCTTGACGCCGAGCTCGGTGCGGGGCCTGCCGAGGTACTTGAAGTACATGCCGATCAGGAGCCCGACCCAGCTGACGGCCTCGAGCAAGGCGACGAAACGAAACCATCCCGCGACGTTGCGCTGGTTCAGCAGGCGAGTCATGGGCGCCATTGTGCCCGAAACATGCGTCGATTACTACAAGCCGTCGTAGGAGCTACCGCGCCCGGAGAATCAGCGCATCACCCTGGCCGCCCGCGCCGCACAGTGCCGCCACGGCGTAGCCCGACCCACGCCGGGCCAGCTCGAGAGCCGCGTGCAGGGCGATTCGGGCACCCGACATACCGATCGGATGCCCGATGGCGATGGCCCCGCCATTGACGTTGACCTTGTCCGGGTCGACGCCGAGCTCCTTCGTCGAGGCGAGCGCGACCGCGGAGAACGCCTCGTTGATCTCGATGACGTCGAGCTGATCGACCGAAATACCTTCGCGAGCAACGGCTTTCTTGACAGCGTTGGCCGGCTGCGATTGCAGGGTGGAGTCCGGGCCTGCGACGACGCCGTGCGCGCCGATCTCGCACAGCCACGAAAGCCCCAGTTCCTGCGCCTTGGCCTTGTTCATCACGACGACCGCACAGGCGCCATCGGAGATCTGCGAAGCCGAACCGGCGGTAATGGTTCCGTCCTTGCGGAATGCGGGCTTGAGACCGGCCAGCGACTCGACGGTGGTGTTGGCGCGGATGCCCTCGTCCTCGGAGAACTCCAGAGGGTCGCCCTTGCGCTGCGGGATCTGCACCGGCACCACCTCGTCGGCGTAGACGCCGTCTTTCCATGCCGCAGCCGCTTTCTGGTGCGAGCGGGCAGCGAACTCGTCCTGTTCGGCGCGGGTGAATTGGTCGACCTCGTTGCGCTGCTCGGTGAGAGCGCCCATCGGCTGGTCGGTGAAAACGTCGTGCAGACCGTCGTAGGCCATGTGGTCGAGCACGGTGACGTCGCCGTACTTGTAGCCCGACCGACTGTTCATCAGCAGGTGCGGCGCCTGTGTCATCGATTCCTGGCCCCCGGCCACGACGACGTCGAACTCACCGGCGCGGATCAACTGGTCGGCCAGCGCGATCGCGTCGATACCCGACAGGCACATCTTGTTGATGGTCAGCGCGGGAACATCCCAGCCGATGCCCGCCGCGACCGCCGCCTGCCGGGCCGGCATCTGCCCGGCGCCCGCGGTCAGCACCTGGCCCATGATCACGTATTCGACCGCCGATGCGGGGAGCTTGGCCTTCTCCAGCGCCCCCTTGATCGCGATCGCGCCGAGGTCGCTGCCGGAGAAGTCCTTCAGCGAGCCCATCAGCTTGCCGACCGGTGTGCGCGCCCCGGCAACGATCACCGACGTGGTCATTTACTACCTCCAAAAAGTGGGTATAGCGATATGTGTTCCATGACACATTCCGCAAACATCTGTCTCAAGGTTACCGTTACGTTATGACCACCGAACACGTAGACGCACGTCCGGCGCTCGCGAGCGCGCTCGTGACGGCGATCGATCACGTGGGGATCGCAGTGCCGGACCTCGATGCGGCGATCAAGTGGTACCACGACCATCTCGGAATGATCGTCCTTCACGAAGAGGTCAACGAGGATCAGGGCGTGCGCGAGGCGATGCTCTCGGTGCGCGGGGCCCCCATCGGCAGCGCGCAGATCCAGTTGATGGCGCCCCTGGACGAGACCTCGACGATCGCCAAGTTCCTGGACAAGCGCGGCCCCGGTCTTCAGCAGCTGGCCTACCGCGTCAGCGACATCGACGCACTCAGCGAGCGCCTGCGCGCCGACGGGGTGCGGCTGCTCTACGACGCGCCGCGCCGCGGCACCGCCAACTCGCGGATCAACTTCATCCATCCCAAGGACGCCGGCGGCGTGCTCGTCGAGCTGGTCGAGCCGGCCTCCGAAGCATCCGACCACTAGGACCACTTGCGAGTCGGGCCGCGCGTAGCCCGGTGAGTCCAGCACGGCGTGTGCCAGTGTCGACGGTCATCGACCGCCCGCTCCCCCATATCGGCCGGGAACACCACGACATGTGCTGTCCCAGGCCGGATTTCGTGGTCACACCCCGGGCATCGGTACGTCTTGGTCGCACGCGCCGCCGCGATCGGGCGCACCTCGTAGTCGTAGCCGTCCGGCCCAGTTTCGACACGGCGGGACGCATCCAACGGCGGTGGCGGACGTTCCGGCCGCCGACGAGAACGCTTGCGAGCCATCAGAACAGCCGGAACTCGTCGCTGTCCATGCCGCGCATCTTGTCGTAGTCGAGCGTGACGCAGCGGATACCGCGGTCGGTGGCCAGGGTTCGGGCCTGCGGCTTGATCTGCTGGGCGGCGAAGATGCCGGTGACCGGCGCCAGCAGGCTGTCACGGTTGAGCAGTTCGAGATAGCGGGTGAGCTGTTCGACTCCGTCGATCTCGCCGCGGCGCTTGATCTCGACCGCGACCGACCCGCCATTCGGGTCGCGGCACAACAGGTCGACCGGGCCGATCGCGGTCATGTACTCGCGTCGCACCAGCGTGTAACCCGTCCCGAGCAGCTCCACGTGCTCGGCCAGCAGCTGTTGAAGGTGCGCTTCGACACCGTCCTTGACCAGACCGGGGTCGACGCCGAGTTCGTGGCTGGAGTCGTGTTCGATGTCTTCGACGGTGATCCGCAACTGCTCACCGGCCTTGTTCTCGACCACCCACACAGGCGTCGGCCCGGAGGTGTCCTCGGTGAGGCGACACGGCGGGCTCATCCAGTTCAACGGCTTGTACGCACGGTCGTCGGCGTGCACGCTCACCGAACCGTCCGCCTTGATCAGAAGCAGCCGCCGTGCGGAAGGCAGGTGCGCGGTCAGGCGTCCGACGTAGTCCACGGTGCACTGGGCGATCACGAGACGCACCCGACCACCTTAGGCGGCCGCCCGGCAATTTAGGCTGAGGGCACAATGACCGCCACCAGGAGCGTCGCACATCGGCTGGGTCGCGTCCTGGAGAGGCTGACCCGCCAGAGCGGGCGGCTGGGCACCCCGGAGTTCGGGTCGTGGCTGCTCGGCAAACCGGAGGAAAGCCAGCAGCGCCGACGCATCCGCATCCAGGTGATCCTCACCTTCTTCATCCTGTTCACCAACTTCCTCGGCATCGCCGTATCGCTGCTGCTCAACGCAGTCGCCATCCCGGTGCCCAGTGTTTTCACCGACGCACCTCGCTGGCTGACCTGGGGTGTCGTACCCGCCTACATGCTCGTGGCTCTGGTCTTCGGCACCGCGTGGATCACTTCGCGGACCGTCAACTCTCTGCGATGGGCCATCGAGGAGCGCACCCCCACCCAGGTCGACCAACGCAACGTGTTCCTCGCTCCGTGGCGAGTGGCCAAAAAACTCCTCCTGCTGTGGGGCATCGGCATGGTGCTGTTCACCGTGCTGTACGGCATGCAGAACTCGGCCTTCATCCCCCGGTTCCTGCTCGCGGTGGGCTTCCCCGGCATTGTGGTGGCGACCGCCTGTTACATGATCACCGAGTTCGCTCTCCGGCCGATCGCCGCCCAGGCGCTCGAGGCCGGTCGTCCACCACGCCGGTTGGCGCACGGAGTCATGGGCCGCACCATGACCGTCTGGCTGCTCAGTTCCGGAGTGCCGGTGCTCGGCATCCTTCTGCTTGCGGTGTTCGCCCTGTCGCTGCGGAACCTCACCGCGACGCAGTTCGCGGTAGCCGTGATGATCATCGCGGTCATCGCCCTGGCCTTCGGCTTGATCCTGATGTGGCTGTTGTCGTGGCTCATCGCCACCCCGGTCCGGGTCGTGCGCTCGGCTCTCAAGCATGTCGAAGAAGGCGACCTGGACTGCAATCTCGTCGTCTTCGACGGCACCGAACTCGGTGAGTTGCAGCGCGGATTCAACTCGATGGTGCAGGGGCTCAAAGAACGTGAACGCCTGCGGGACATCTTCGGCCGCCACGTCGGTCGCGAGGTCGCCGCCGAGGCGGAGAAGCAGCGGCCCAAACTCGGCGGTGAAGAGCGGCACGTCGCGGTGATCTTCGTCGACATCATCGGATCGACGAAGTTGGTCACCGCCAAGCGCGCCACGGAGGTCGTCGAGCTGCTCAACCGGTTCTTCGCGGTGGTCGTCGAGGAGGTCGATCGCCACCACGGCTTCGTCAACAAGTTCGAGGGTGATGGTGCGCTCGCGGTGTTCGGCGCTCCTGTGCGCCTCGAGAACCCGGAGGATTCGGCACTGGCCGCCGCGCGGGCGATCGCGCGGCGCATCCATGAGGAGGTGCCCGAGTTCGACGCCGGCATCGGCGTGGCGGCCGGTGAGGCGGTGGCGGGCAACGTCGGCGCACGGGAACGCTTCGAGTACACCGTGATCGGCGAACCCGTCAACGAAGCGGCACGGCTGTGCGAACTGGCCAAGGAGACTCCCGGCCATGTGTTGGCCAGCTCCGACGCTGTGCGCGGCGCGGGCGAAGACGAGTGTGCCCGTTGGCAATTGGGCGACGAGGTGACGCTGCGCGGACACCACGAGCCGACGAGGTTGGCCCTACCGGTCTGACCCGTCTGACCTCCGCAAAAAACCGTCGGCTGCGCTCAGCGCGTCCCCCAGCATCCCGAATACCCTGGCGTCGTTGCCCTCGGTGTGGCGCGGCGTCAGAACCTCGTCGGGATCGACCACGTACCCCTCTTTGCCCACGGCGACGAGCGACTCGCGCATGCCCGCGAACATGCGACGTGCGGCGTCATCGATGTCGTCAATGCGTGACAACTCGAGAATGGCGACATCGTACGCGTCGCGCTCGTAGCCGACCCTGCGCAGCACCTGCTCGGCTCCGGCGAACAACAGATCGCCGTGCAGCTCGAAAACCCGGACGCCAGGCCGGGCGTCGTACGTGTTTCGGATCGTCGACCGAGACTCTCGGGTGTGGGACAGAAAATGCAGCCCGAGGTCCGCCGACAGACTGCGGCACACCTCGACGCCTCGCACGCTGTTGCCCTTGGTGTCCAACAGTGGTGAGTAAACGCCGATTCCGAGCTGACCGGGCAGCACCGCCGCAATGCCGCCGCCGACACCGCTCTTGGCGGGCATGCCGACCGCGCTCACCCAATCTCCCGCCGCGTCGTACATACCGCACGTGACCATCACGCTCAGGGTGCGCTGCACGACCGCCGCGGTGGCGACCCGCCGTCCCCCCATCGGCTCGACACCCCCGCGGGCGAGGGTGGCGGCCATCTTGGCCAGATCGGTGCTCGTCACCTTGATCGAGCACTGCCGGATGTAGACGTCGAGAATCTCGTCGGGATCGCCGTCGAGCACGCCGAAACTCTGCAGCATGTAGGCGATCGCGCGGTTGCGACTGCCGCTCGCCTGCTCGGAGGCGTAGACGTCGTGATCGAATGCCAGTTCGCGGCCCGCGAACGTCGAATAGAACTCGTGGATCCGGTTGAACCGGTCATCGGCCGTGACACCGGGCACCAGGGAGACCGCGGCGATCGCACCGGCGTTGATCATCGGGTTCTTCGGTGTCTTGGTGCGTTCGTCGACGCTGATTTCGTTGAACGGCTCGCCGGAGGGTTCCACGCCGATCTTGGCATCGACGGCGTCCATGCCGAGGCGCTCGAGCGCAAGCGCATAGGTGAACGGCTTGGACACCGACTGGATCGTGAATTCGATTGCCGTGTCGCCGGATTCGTAGACATAACCGTCGGCCATCGACAAGGACAGCCCGAATCCGGTGGGGTCGACGCTTCTCAATTCGGGGATATAGTCGGCCAGGGCGCCTTCGTCGTTGTCGGCGTGGTGTGCCCGAATCTGGTCCAGGAACCGCTGTACCAGTTCGGCCATCTCTCGATCCTAGGCCGGTACCCAGTTTCCGTGGAAGCCGGCGGGCACGCGGTGCGGCAACTTGATGATCGCGACGTCCTCCAGGGTCTGCGCGTCGAGCAGCGCCAGCTCGCTGCGGTCGGTCCGACGGTCGTAGACGTAACCCATCAACACGCCGTCGTCCTCTGCCGCATCCGCTGACGATGGCTCGAAGACGAACTCGCCGAGCACCTTTCCGTCACTGAAGGACCGGGATTCGCTTGCCCCACCGACGAAGTCATGCTTGAGCAGGACATCGCCCCCCTCCGCCTGGCCGACACAAGGCGCGTACCCGTAGCGGTGACGCTTGCCGACGCGGCGTTCATCGACGCGCGGGAACTCCTGCCCGCGATCGTCGATGCGCGATTCGCGGACCTTGCCGTCGGCGAGATCGACCGTCCAGCGGTCGAGCGTCGGGGGGCCCTCGTCGGGCCCCAGGTGGTTGGTGTCGAACATCTTCGGGTGCCGCACGACGTCGAGCACGATGGTGCCCTCGTCGTCGTAGGCGTTCATCGGATGGAACACGTAGCAGGGCTCGACGTCGAACCAGCGCACGTCGGCATTGGTTCCGTCACGTGGCATCACGCCGACCCGCGCGGGATACCGCGGGTTCCACGAGTACGGGAACCGACGATCGGTTGTGTCACCCCGCGGTTGTCGCGCAGTGATCGGGTCAGGGACCCGCACCCGACCGATGAGGGACGACAACACGAGCCGGGAGATCGAGCGAAGACCGCGCGGAACCGTCATCTCCACCGCCATGTGGACGTCGAACGTCACCGGTAGGTCGTAGAACACGACGTGGTTTTCCGTGAGTGAGAAGTCGTGCATCATCGGGCTGCCCGCGACCTCGACATCGACCGTGCGTCGCGCTCGCCCGTCGGCGCCGATCACCGAGTACTGCACGGTGTTGCCGCGGTACATGCTGTACGAGACGGCGTGCAATTCACCGGTGTCCGGGTCACGCTTGGGATGCGCGGTGTAACCGCCGGTCAGAGTCCCGTCGAAATCGCACGCGCCGAGGGTGTCCAGCTCGTCGGTGAGTTCGACGTTTGTCACGCCTGATTCGATCAGCGCCAGTGTCTTACCGGCGTGACCGATGACGTTGGTGTTGGCACCGATTCCCGAGATCGGAAAGTGACCCTTCGGCGGTGACTCTCCCAATGCTCTGGCAGTCTGCGGGCCACGGACCCACCGGTTGCGATACCACTCCGCCCTGCCGTCGCGGATCCGGATGCCGTGCACCATTCCGTCTCCGGTGAACCAGTGATACAGCTCGGGGTCGACCTCTCCGATCGGATTCGGTCCATTGCGCAGATAACGGCCGTCGAGGTGATCGGGGATCGTTCCGATGACCTCCAGGTCGGTCAGCGTGTGTTCTTCGTGGATCGGCGCGAAGGCGCCTTCGAGGTAACGGTTTGTCATCGGGACTTCCTATAACGGTGTTATGACGTGCCATGTATAACACCGTTATGGCACCATGGCAAGGGTGAGCGCCGCTCGAGACAAACTGGTCGAGGCCGGCATCCGCATCCTCGAGCGCGACGGCCTGGCCGCCCTCAGCGCGCGCAGGCTCGCCGCCGAAACCGGAAGCTCGACGATGGCGGTGTACACGCACTTCCGTGGCATGTCGAATCTGATCGACGCGATCGCCGGCGAGTCGTTCGCCCGCTTCACCCGGGCGCTGACCGAGGTGAGCGCGACTGAGGATCCGGTCGCCGACTTCTTCGTGATGGGCGCCCGTTACCGGGAATTCGCGCTGCAGAACCCGCAGCGCTACCAGATGATGTTCGGCACCGCGGCCGAGTCGTTGAACCGGTACCACGCCGACCTCACGGTCACCGGCAGTGCCAGCGCCCGAAGCGAGTGGGCGGTGTCATTCGACGCACTGCTGAGCGGCGTGCGCCGGATGATCGCGGCCGGGCGCATCCGCGACGACGGTGAGGCGGCCATCGCGGGGCGGCTGTGGAGCATCAGCCACGGTGCGGTGTTGTTGGAGATCGCGGGGTTCTTCGGCCACGAGGGGCACGGGCTGACGCAGATACTCGCTCCGTTGACCGTTGATGCGCTGGTCGGGATGGGCGACGAGCGGGACCGCACGATGCAGTCGTTGTCGGCCGCACTGACGACGCTGTCGGGGTCCTAGACGCTCCCATCCGAAAACTGAAAGCCGCAACCGGATCTCACGTGAGCCGTTCGAGCTCGATCGGCAAGATGTCGGCCGGTGTGGGTCCCGTCCCCCATGTGAGCGGGACGCGGTAGCCGTCGGGCACTCTCCAGCGGAACTGGCGCACCAGCTTGTGCATGACCGTCTTGACCGTCATGTCGGCGAACTGCTGGCCGATGCACTTGTGGGCACCGCCGCCGAAGGGGGCGAACGCATAGCGGTTGATCGCGGCCCGGTTGGTGGCATCGCTGAATCGCGACGGGTCGAAGGTGTCGGGGGCGGGCCACCAGTCGGACAGCCGCATTGAGGCGTGCACACTGATCGCGATCTGGGCCCTGCGGGGTATGAAGTGCCCGCAGATCGCGGTGTCGCGGATCGCTTGGCGGAACAGGGTTCCCGCTGGGGCATACATGCGCAACACCTCCTTGAACGCGGCGTCGAGCAACGGAAAACCCTCGAGGTCGTCGAGGGAGGGCGAGTCGATGGGACGATCGACGGCTTCTTCTCGAAGTACGTTCTGCCAGCGGATGTTTCGCCCCAGCTCGTAGACGAGCATCGACAGGGCGATGGCCGTGGTGTCGTGCGCGGCCATCAGCAGGAAGATCATGTGGTTGACGACGTCGGCATCGGTGAAGCGTTGGCCGTCGTCGGATTCGCTGCGGCACAGCATCGAGAACAGATCGGTGCCCTCGCCCGCACGGCGGTCTGAGATCTGCCTGCCGAAGTAACGCTCGAGGCGTTCCCGCGCCCGCAATCCGCGCGCCCACGTGCCGCCGGGCACGTCCGCCCGGACGATGGCCTGACCGCCGTGCACGGTGTCGTGAAAATCGCGGATGAGTTGGTCGGACTCCACGCCGAGTTCGGTTCCGACGAACACCTCGGCGGCCTGTTGCAGCAGCATTTGCTTGATCGACGGATACATCGGAAACCGCGTTGCCGGTTGCCATGTCGCCAGCGCGCGGTCGATGCCGTCGGCAGTGTCGGTGAGATACGTGTTGAGCGCGGTGCGCGTGAACGCCCGCTGCATGATGCGCCGGTGGTCGCGGTGTTCCTCGAAATCCAACAGCATGATACCGCGATGGAAGAAGGGCCCGATCACCGGTTGCCATCCGCGGGTACTCGACAGCGCCTTGTCCCGGTTGACCCACGCCGCCTCGAGCGCTTCGGGTCCCATCAGCGCAACGACGCGAAACCCCACGCCACCGGCCCAAGACACGGGGCCGTACTTCGCATAGCGGCGCCGCGCGAACTCCAACGGGTCAGCGAGCGAAGCCAGGACATGGCCGAGATAGGGCACACCGTAGTTGCCCATCACGGGTGCCAGCCCGGAGCCGGCCGGTGGATTCGCCAGTGGACGGTCGGGACTCGGCCATCGGTCAGCGATCGACGCGCCGAGTCCGGAAAGCCGTTGTCGCGCCTCGGCCACTGAGCTTGGCGGTGCGACGGCGTCCACGAGGTTGATCATCGGCTGAACCCTTCGTCGACCATCTGGTACGTAACCGTGCCCGTCTCGGCGAAGTTCTGTCAACGTTCTCAACCGTGATCGGCAGGGTGCGAGGAAGCGACCACGGGGACGACGGGTGACGGCGCCGCCGCCGTCGCGTGAGCGCGCCTGGCGATCACGGCGTAAGAGTCTCGGTTCAGCTGTCGGCGTGCCCCACTTCGGCGGGCAGCGGTGGCGGCAGCGGCTTTTGCGATGTCGTCGGTGTCGAGCCGGCGGCGGGCGGCGACATCCCCGGGCTCGACGCGGAGACCTCGTGGAAATCCAGCATCGCCTCGTCGCGGATGACCCGCGAACCTTCCGCCAGGATCAGCGACTCCTCGGAGATGGTGTAGGTGATCCCGTCGTTGTCCACCGTGAACGTGTCTCCGGATTTCGAGGCGGTTTTGATGAGTTTCGCGCCGTCGCGCACCCGTACCCCGCGGTATTCGTATG
Source organism: Mycobacterium sp. GA-1285 (assembly GCF_001499905.1). Taxonomy (GTDB): domain Bacteria; phylum Actinomycetota; class Actinomycetes; order Mycobacteriales; family Mycobacteriaceae; genus Mycobacterium. Next base: position 184,065 of record NZ_LQIS01000055.1, read on the forward strand.
CACCGTCGGGCGTCTTGCATACCGCCACGCGCGAGGTGGCGGTGCTGCCGAACATCACCGCCGTGGAGGGCGCCGAGCAGCGCGCGGTCGAGTCGACGTAGCCCCACGAATCCGTGGCCGGCGCCGCGACGGCCGACGGCAAGGCGAACACAGCCGCGGCCGAGCATGCGGCCACCGCACCGCCGAGAAACCAGGTCCGTTCCGACATCACTTCCACGACACCACGAGATCGGTCACTGCGCACTTAACATCGGCGAGCGTCTACGAATCGTTAACACGCCGAAACCGGCCCGTTAGCTGGCGTGCATCGCACCGGAAGTGTGCCGGTCATCTACACCTCTGACCTTCACGCCGTGTCACCGACCCGCGTCGCGGACAGCTACTCCGTCGTCATGCGGTCTCATCCCACGAGCCTGCTGCTGGCTGGGGCCTCCGACGACCATGTCGGTTTTCCGCCAGTCTTGTCGGTGACCGCGTGTAATTGTGAGAGACATGCATGACGATTTCGACCGCTGTTATCGGGCCGTCCAGTCCAAGGACGCTCGGTTCGACGGATGGTTCGTCACCGCCGTGCTGACCACCAAGATCTACTGCCGGCCGAGCTGCCCGGTCCGTCCGCCGTACGCCCGCAACATGCGGTTCTATCCGACCGCGGCAGCTGCTCAGAAGGCCGGCTTCCGCGCGTGTAAGCGCTGCAGGCCCGACGCCTCCCCCGGGTCACCGGAGTGGAACGTGCGCGGCGATGTCGTTGCGCGCGCCATGCGGCTGATCGCCGACGGCATCGTCGACCGCGACGGTGTCACCGGGTTGGCCGCCAAGCTCGGATACACCACCCGCCAGCTAGAGCGGCTGTTGCAGGCCGAAGTCGGTGCCAACCCACTCGCGTTGGCGAGGGCACAGCGATCGCAGACAGCGCGCGTGCTCATCGAGACCACCGAATTGCCGTTCAGCGACGTGGCTTTCGCAGCTGGTTTCTCCAGCATCCGCCAGTTCAACGACACCGTTCGATCCGTGTACGACCTTCCTCCAACCGCGTTGCGCCAACGCGCGCGAGCGCGGTTCGGTGCAAGCGACGGCGGTGGCGGGGCGATCTCTCTGCGGTTGCCCGTACGTACCCCGTTCGCGTACGAGGGATTGTTCGGTCACCTGGCGGCCAGTGCGGTACCCGGCGTCGAGGAGGTGCGCGACGGTGCCTACCGGCGCACGGTACGCCTGCCCAGCGGGAGTGGAATCGTCTCGCTCACACCGCAACCGGATCATGTGCAATGCAGCGTCGTACTCGACGATTTCCGGGACCTCGCCACGGCCATCGCCCGCTGCCGACGGCTGCTCGACCTCGACGCGGATCCCGAGGCGGTCGTCGATGCGCTCGGCGCCGATGCCGACTTGAGCGCCCTGGTGGCCAAGGCCCCGGGGCAGCGAATCCCACGTACGGTCGACGAACACGAACTTGCCGTGCGGGCCGTGCTCGGCCAGCAGGTGTCGGTGAAGGCAGCGCGCACGCATGCCGGCCGGATCGCATCCGCGTACGGCCAACCGATCACCGATCTGGATGGCGTTCTGACACATGTGTTTCCGACTGTCGAGCATCTCACCGAGATCGATCCCGCCCGTTTGGCATTCCCGAAATCCAGACAACGTTCCTTGACGTCTCTGATCCAAGCCCTCGCCGACGGCGATCTGGTGTTGGATGCGGGCTGCGATTGGGACAGCGCACGTGAGCAGCTGCAGGCATTACCGGGAATCGGCCCGTGGACCGCGGAGATCATTGCCATGCGCGGCCTGGGAGATCCCGACGCATTTCCGGTGACAGATCTTGGCGTGCGCGTTGCCGCCGAACAACTGGGGCTGCCCACCGATGCGCGTCTGCTCACCGAGCACAGCGTCCGTTGGCGACCGTGGCGTTCGTACGTCACACAGCATCTGTGGACGGCCCTCGATCATGCGGTCAATGTGTGGCCGCCGAAGGAGAAGTGATGACAGGTCTGCACTTTCGCTCAATGGAGAGCCCGGTCGGTGAATTGACGTTGGCAGGTCGGAACGGTCGGCTGATGCACCTGCGAATGGTCGACCAGACGTATGAACCGAGCCGGGAAGGGTGGGAACCCGATGCCGGCGCATTTCCGGACGCGGTCGAACAGCTCGAGGCGTACTTCGCCGGTGAACTCACCGAGTTCGATCTCGAGCTCGACATGGTCGGTACGACGTTTCAAAAGAAGGTCTGGGCAGCGTTGCTGACCATTCCCTACGGGGCAACACGGTCATACGGTGAGATCGCCCGCCAGATCGGTGCACCCGGTGCGTTCCGGGCCGTCGGATTGGCCAACGGGCACAACCCGATTGGAATCGTCGTGCCGTGCCACCGGGTGATCGGCGCCAACGGCAGCCTCACCGGTTACGGCGGTGGCCTCGACAGGAAGAGGGCATTGCTCGAGATGGAGAAGAGCCGGGTCTCGCCCGCGCTGAGGTTATTCGAGTGATTCGACCCGAAAGCACAAATGCCTGTGGCCCCCAATCGAATTGGGGGCCACAGGGCTTAATGTGTGTTCGGCGGTGTCCTACTTTTCCGCCCGGGTTGGGCAGTATCATTGGCGCTGGCAGGCTTAGCTTCCGGGT